>CAWKBC010000001.1:0-230264 GCA_963847705.1 uncultured Pseudomonadota bacterium
AACAGCGTGGAGAAGAGATCGTTCATATCGAACTCGCCCGACATCCCGCCGCCCGCGCCGGCGCGCGAGCGCCCGAACGTCTGCGCGAACGCCTCGGCGTCGAACCCCTCCGGCATTCCGTCGGGTCGGACGGGCGCGTGCTTGAGACGGTCGTACTCCTGGCGCTTCTTGGCATCGCCGAGGACCTCATAGGCCTCGGCGATCTCCTTGAAGCGCTCGGTCTTCTTCTTGTCGTTGCCGGTGGTGTCGGGGTGCAGCTCCTTGGCGAGCTTGCGATACGCCTTCTTGATCGCCGCTTCGTCCGCGTTCTCCGCAACCCCCAGCGTCTTATAAAGATCTTTCATTCGTGCTTGGTCACTCCATCATGACATGACCGCGACGCGTTGCTGCGGTTTGCGGGTGAAGGTGAGCGCCCCGGCCTCGTCTCCCTGGCCGCGCTCGACCAGGACCGTGTCACCCGGATGCAGGTCCCCGGCCAGGAGCTTGCGTGCCAGCGGGTCCTGGACGAAGCGCACCAGCGCCCGCTTGAGCGGCCGCGCCCCGTACTGCGGGTCGTAGCCCTCCTCGGCCAGGAAGCTGCGCGCCTCGGGCGAGAGCTCCAGGTCGAGATCGCGATCGCGGAGCAGCTTGCGCAGCCGCCCCAGCTGGACGTCGACGATGGTGTCGATCTCGTTCCGCCCGAGCGGATGGAAGATGACGATGTCGTCGATCCGGTTGAGGAACTCGGGGCGGAAGGAACGGCGCAGCTCCTCCATGACGCGGTCCTTGGCCTCCAGGTTGGTCCAGTCGTGCAGGTACTGGCTGCCGACGTTGGAGGTCATGATGACCACCGTGTTGCGGAAGTCGACCGTGCGTCCCTGTCCGTCGGTGAGGCGCCCGTCGTCGAGCAGCTGCAGCAGCGTGTTGAAGACGTCGGGGTGCGCCTTTTCGATCTCGTCGAACAGGATCACCGAGTAGGGGCGGCGGCGCACCGCTTCGGTGAGCTGCCCGCCCTGGTCGTAGCCGACGTAGCCGGGAGGCGCCCCGATGAGGCGCGACACCGCATGCTTCTCCATGTACTCCGACATGTCGATCCGCACCATGTGCGACTCGTCGTCGAAGAGAAACTCGGCCAGCGCGCGCGCCAGCTCGGTCTTTCCCACGCCGGTCGGCCCCAGAAAGATGAACGACCCGATCGGACGGTTGGGGTCCTGCAGCCCGGCGCGGGCGCGGCGGACCGCGTTGGACACCGCCGCCACCGCCTCGTCCTGGCCGATCACCCGCGCGTGCAGCCGCTCTTCGAGGTGAAGCAGGCGCGCCTGCTCTCCCTCCAGCATCTTGTCGACCGGGATGCCGGTCCACTTGGAGACCACGGCGGCCACGTCCTCTTCGGTGACCTCCTCACGCAAGAAAGAGCCGTGCTTCTGCGCCTCTTTCAGCTCATCGCTCTTGGCCAGGAGCTGCTTCTCGATCTCCGGGATGCGGCCGAAGCGCAGCTCGGCGGCGCGGTTCAGATCGCCCCGACGCTGGGCCAGCTCCGCCTCGGTCTTGGCGGCCTCGGCCTCTTCCTTGAGCTTGCGCAGAGAGCCGATGAGGCTCTTTTCGTGCTGCCAGACGGTCTTCATCTGGTCGGCGCGCTCGCGCAGCTCGGAGATCTCGGTGGCGACCGCCGCCAGCCGCTTGGCCGAGGCTTCGTCCTTCTCCTTGCCGAGCGCCTGCTCTTCGATCGCCAGCGAGGTCAGACGCCGCTCGATCTGATCAATGGGGTCGGGGCGCGAGTCGATCTGCATCTTGAGCCGGCTGGCCGCCTCGTCCACCAGGTCGATCGCCTTGTCGGGGAGCTGCCTTCCCTGGATGTATCGGTGCGACAGGCGCGCCGCTGAAACCAGGGCCGCGTCACGAATCCGGATCCCGTGGTGGACCTCGTAGCGTTCCTTGAGGCCGCGCAGGATCGCCACCGTGTCTTCCAGCGTCGGCTCGCCGACGTAGACCGGCTGGAAGCGCCGCTCGAGCGCCTTGTCCTTCTCGATGTACTTCCGGTACTCGTCGAGCGTGGTGGCCCCGATGCAGCGCAGATCGCCGCGCGCCAGCGCCGGCTTGAGCATGTTGGCGGCGTCGACCGCCCCCTCGGCCCCACCCGCGCCGACCAGCGTGTGCAGCTCGTCGATGAACAGGATGATGCCGCCGGAAGCCGCTTCGATCTCCTTGAGGACCGCCTTGAGGCGTTCCTCGAACTCACCGCGGAACTTCGTTCCGGCAATGAGCATGCCGAGATCCAGCGACAGAATCTTCTTGTCCCGCAGTGACTCGGGGACGTCACCGGCGGCGATGCGCAGCGCGATCCCCTCCACGATGGCCGTCTTTCCGACGCCCGGATCGCCGATCAGCACCGGGTTGTTCTTGGTGCGGCGCGACAGGACCTGCATGGCACGACGGATCTCCTCGTCGCGTCCGATGACCGGGTCGAGCTTGCCGTTCCGGGCCAGCTCGGTCAGGTCGCGCGTGTACTTGGCCAGCGACTGGTACTTCCCCTCGGCCTCGGGATCGGTCACCCGCTGGGTGCCCCTCACCTCGGCCAGCGCCTTCATCAGCGTCTCGCGGCGGACGCCGGCGTCCTTCAACGCGCGGCTGGCGGCGCCGTGGTCCTTGGCCAGCAGTGCCAGCAAGAGGTGCTCGCTGGAGATGTACTCGTCCTTGAACTCCTTGGACTGCTTGCCGGCATCCTCGAAGAGGGCCTCCAGCCGCCGGCCGGCATAGATGTCGGCGGTCGAGCCGCGGACCTGAGGCTGGGCCTCGAGGGCGCTCTGCGCAGCCTGACGGACCTGGGCGGGGTCGACCCCGATCTTGCGCAAGAGCGCGCCGGTCACGCCGTCCTGTTGATCGAGCAGGGCCAGCAGCAGGTGCTCCGGCGTCAATTCCTGGTGCCCGCGGCTCCCGGCCAGCTCATGAGCGGCCTGGATCGCCTCGCGGGCCTTGATGGTCAGCTTGTCGAGCCTCATGGGACGGCTAAAGAGGTAAGCACCACGACGGGCCCGACAAGCCGCGGTACGGTGACGCCTCGAGCGAGCCTCCTGGTCCCCGTCTTCGACCTATCGACAAGCGAACGGTTCCGAGTAGATTCCGATGGGTGTCGTACCTGGTTTTGGCCCGGAAGTACCGGCCGCAGCGCTTCTCGGAGCTGATCGGGCAGGAGCACGTCGCCCGGACGCTCTCGAACGCCATCGCCCAGAACCGGGTGCACCACGCCTTTCTCTTCACGGGGGCGCGCGGGGTCGGGAAGACCAGCGCGGCCCGCATCCTGGCCAAGGCGCTCTCCTGCGAGAAGGGTCCGACGGCCGAGCCCTGCGGCGTCTGCGACCTCTGTCAGGAGATCGCGGGCGGGCGCTCGGTCGACGTCATCGAGATCGACGCCGCCTCCAACACCAAGGTCGAGGAGACCAAGTCGGTCCTGGAGGGGGTCCGCTACCTGCCGGCGCGGGCGCGGCGCAAGGTCTACATCATCGACGAGGTGCACATGCTGTCGGCACACTCGTGGAACGCGCTCTTGAAGACCCTGGAAGAGCCGCCGCCGCATGTGGTCTTCGTGTTCGCCACCACCGAGGTGCACAAGATCCCGGCGACGATCCTGTCGCGCTGCCAGCGCTTCGACTTCAAGCTGATCTCGACCGCGCGGCTGACCACGCATCTCACCGAGATCCTGCGCGCCGAGAAGATCGACGCCGCGCCCGAGGCGGTCCGTCTGGTTGCCCGGCAGGCGGCCGGCTCCGTGCGCGACGGCCTCTCGCTGCTCGATCAGACGATCGCCTACGTCGGGACTGAACAGCTGACCGCCGAGGTGACGGCCGACGTGCTGGGGATCGCCGACCGGCAGCTGCTGGTGGCGCTGACCGTGGCGGTGCTCGATCGCGATCCAGGGGCGGCGCTGCGCCTCATCGCCCGGGCGGCCGATCGCGGGGTCGACCTCGGACAGCTCGGGCGGTCATTCCTCGGTTTCTTGCGCGATCTCGAGGTGGTCGCCTCGGTGAAGCCGGTGCCGGGCGTCGAGCTGGCCGATCTCCTCGACGCGACGCCGGAGGAGATCGAGGAGGTGCGGGCGCTGGCCGAGCGGGCCGGACCGGGCCTGGTCACCGTTCTCTTCGATCGCTGGGCGCGCGCCGTCGACGAGGCGTCGCGCCTTCCGACGCCGCGCCTCCTCTACGAGATGGCGGCCATCGATCTCTGCGCGGCGGAGCCGATGGTGCCGCTCGGCGAGCTGCTGCAGCGCCTCGACGAGCTGGAGGGGCGCCTGCGGGGCGCGCGTTCGACGCCTGCGCCCGCCACGGGCGGTGGTGGCTCGGCGCCGGCCCCGGGCCTGCCTCCCAAGGCGAAGCCGCCGACCCCGGGACCGCGCGCTTGGGGCGCCCCGGTCTCGGCGGCCGCGGCGAGCCCGCCGGCGGAGGTGGCGCCCCCGGCGTCGACATCGGCGGCTGTCGCGGCGCCGCCGCCGGTCGCCGTTTCGGTCGCCCCTTCGGCGACGGCTTCGCCACCCGCGGAGAAGAAGCCGGTCGGCAGCCCGGCCGAGGTCTGGCGGAGTATCCTGACCAACTTCGAGGCCAGGCGGCCGCGGCTGGCGGGCCTGCTGGCGCACGCGGAGGTGGCCTCGATGACCGCAGGGGCGGTCACGCTGATTTTTCCGGATAAGTTCACCTCCGACCAGACCGAGAAGTCGCGTGGCGAGGTCGAGGCGTCGATCTCGGAGGCCCTGGGCCAGGCGACCCGCGTGACCTTCTCGGTGGGTGGCGCGGCGAACGGAGCGGCCGTCCGCCCAAACGGAACGACAGTCCGCTCGGAGGTCGGCCAGCAGAGCGACGCGGCCGCCGCCGATCGCAAGGCACGCGAAAACGAGGCCCGCCAGCATCCGCGCATCCGCAACGCGCAGGATGTGTTCGGCGCCGCGCTCAAGGAGATCAAGACCTGATGTCGATCCCGGACCTCAAAGGACTGCTCGAGACGGCCCAGCGGATTCAGACCGAGGTGGCGCGGGTGCGCGAGGAACTGGCGCGCAAGACCGTCGTCGGCGAGACGGGCGGCGGCCTCTGCCGCTGCACCGCCAACGGCAAAGGGGAGATCCTCTCGATTGTCATCGAGGACGCCATCGTCGGCGACAAGAAGATGATCGAGGACCTGGCGGCCGGCGCGGTGAACATCGCGCTCCAGCGCGCGCGAGAGATGGCCGACGCCGACCTGGCCCAGGTGACCGGCGGCCTCCCGGTCCCCCCCGGAATGTTCGGGGGCTAGGGCGGGGATGTTCGCCTCGCCGATCGCCAAGCTGATTCAGCAGCTGGCCAAGCTGCCGGGCGTGGGGGAGAAGACCGCCGCCCGGTTGGCGTTTCACATCCTGCGCGCCGCGCCCGAGGACGCCGCGGCCCTGGCGGCCGCCATCGGCGAGATTCGCCAGAAGATCCGCTTCTGCTCGGTGTGCTGCGATCTCACCGAGGCCGACCCCTGCGCGATCTGCCGCGATCAGCGGCGCGACGGGGCGCTGGTCTGCGTGGTGGCGCAGCCGCAAGATCTGATCGCCATCGAGCGGGCGGGGGGCTACCGCGGCCGCTACCACGTCCTGCATGGCCTCCTCTCCCCTCTGGACGGGATCGGGCCCGATGACCTGCGCGTGGCCGAGCTGGTCAGGCGGTTCAGCGCAGGGACCCTGGAAGGGTCCCCGCACCCTCCCGCGACGAGCTCCGCCGGGCAGAGCCCGGCTCCGCTCACGCGTGGTGGCGACGGGACCGTCCTCGAGGCCATCCTGGCGACCAGCACCGGGGTCGAGGGGGAGGCGACGGCCGTCTATCTGGCCAAGCTGCTCCGCCCGCTCGGGGTGCGGACCACGCGGATCGCCACCGGCGTCCCGATGGGCGGCGAGCTCGAGTATGCCGATCAGGCGACGCTCGCCCGTGCCATCGACGGCCGGCGCGAGATGTAGGGCCGCGCGAGCTTGGACGCCAGCCTCCGAGGTGGCGCCCTTCGGGTGACGAGCCTTCAGGATTCCACGCCGGCGGCCGACGTTAAATGTTGTCGGCAGATGTTGTCGGCGGCGTTCCACCGACGGCGCAGCTGGGGTACAATGCTTGAAACCCGGTTTCGCGAATGATATTCGTGAGCATTCCGGATTGGCGAGGAGCGCGATGAGTGGCCCCGATGTGATGTTTCCCGAAGAGCAGCAGCAGATGTCACTCGTCTGCGCGCGGCTCGCTCGGGACGCCAACGCAAAAGCAGTGTTGCTCATCGGCCGCGACGGCCAGCCGATCGCCGACGCCGGCGACGTCGAGGAGCTGGACGTGACCTCGCTGTCGTCGCTGACGGCCGGCAACGTCGCCGCCACCGGCGGCATCTCGAAGATCCTGCGCGAGAAGGATTTCTCGAGTCAGTTCCACGAGGGGGAGAAGACCAACATCCACATCACGCTGGTGGGTGGACGCGCGATCTTGCTCGTGCTGTTCGACGAGCGGTCGTCGCTGGGTCTGGTCCGCCTGCGCGTCCGGAAGTCCTCGGACGAGATGGTGCGCCTGTTCGATCAGGTGGCGAAGAAGGCCGCTTCCAAGAGCCAGCCGTCGATCCTGACGGAGATCACCGACAGCGACATCGACAACCTATTCAATGACTGACGTGGAACCCTGGGAGGGTTCCAAACCTCCCGCGACGAGCTCCGGAGGCGAAGGCTCCTTCGCTCACGCGATCGCCGCCGTGATCACCAGGCATCTGCCGAGACGGGTGGTCGATTGAGCTTCATCAACTACTCGTCACGGGAGATCAACTGCAAGCTGGTCTACTACGGGCCCGGTCTGTGCGGGAAGACCACCAACCTGCACTACATCTATGCGAAGACCAGCCCCGACGCGAAGGGGAAGATGATCTCGCTGGCGACCGAGACCGAGCGGACGCTGTTCTTCGACTTCCTGCCGCTGTCGCTGGGTGAGATCCGCGGCTTCAAGACCCGTTTTCATCTGTACACCGTCCCCGGCCAGGTTTTCTACGACGCCAGCCGCAAGCTGATCTTGAAGGGCGTCGACGGCGTGGTCTTCGTGGCCGATTCGCAGATCGAGCGCATGGAGGCGAACATCGAGTCGCTCGACAACCTGCGCCTCAACCTGACCGACCAGGGCTACAACCTCGACAAGCTCCCGTACGTCGTCCAGTACAACAAGCGCGACCTGCCGAACGCCGCGCCGCTCGAGCAGCTGCGCGAGGTGCTGAACCCGACCAAGGCCCCCGAGTTTGAGGCCTGCGCCACCAGCGGCGCCGGCGTCTTCGACACGCTGAAGGCCGTCGCCAAGTCCGTCCTGACCGAGCTGCGCCGCGGGCAGTAGCCTCGCGGGTTGGCGATCGCACCAACCGTGTGGCCGGCTGAAGCGGAGGCGTGGGCGACCGCGTTCGCTGCGCCTCAACTTGCTCTCCGAGGACCGACTCGCAGGTTTCTAACTGGATCGGTCGTTTCAGGAAACGGAGGGACTCATGCGTATCACAACCATGCTGGGGGATGCGCTCGGCAGAGGGATTTCGTTCCTGCCGAACATCATCGCCGCAGTCGTCATTCTGGCCGTCGGGCTCTTTATTGCGAAGGCCCTCGGGAGGTTGACTGAACGGTCGTTGCAAGCTGTCGGGCTTCATCGCCGGTCATCGGCCCAGAAACTATTGGGGGAGGGGCGCTCGCTCGAGCGGGTGCCCAGCGCCGGCGGACGCATCGTCTACTGGGTGCTGGGCCTGGTGACGATCGGGCTGGCCGTCGACGCGCTTCACCTGGCCTGGCTCAGTGCCGGCGTGGCGCGCGTGCTCGGCTACCTGCCGAACGTGCTCGCGGCGGGCGCGATCGTGCTGTGCGGGTACGTGGCGGGCAACTTTGTCGCGGGGCAGTTCGCGCGACGTGAAGCGGGGGCGACGCTGCTGCCGCGGCTGGCACGCGGCGGGATCTTCGCGCTGGCGGCGTTCATGGCGCTGCAGCAGCTCGGGATCGCGTCGTCCATCGTCACCATCGCCTTCACGGCCGCCATCGGGGCCATGGCGGTGGCCGGGGCGCTGGCGTTCGGGCTCGGCAACCGCGAGCTGGCGGGGCGGGTCACGAGCGAGTGGTACGCCCGGCGCGGCAGCGGCCTGCGGCGCATGGATGCGAGCTCGATGCGCGCCACCACCCTCGACGAGCACCGCGGTCTGGGCGTGGGAGGCGAGCTGGGCGGGCCGACGGAACATTCCCATCACTGAGGCCCGCCGTGGCCGCGCAAGAAGGAGAACCCCCGGTGGCGGGCCAATCTCCGGAATCGGTCCGCCTTGGCTAGGCCTTGCGCAGGCAGGCCGTCGCGAACAGGCCGGCGATCGCCGCCTGGAGGCCGAGCCAGTACGGCTCCACGGCGTCGGGGATGAAGCGGAGGTCGACGGTGTGGGCGATGGCCGCGAAGAGCAGGGCGCCCGCCACGCCGAAGCCGAAGCCGGCCAGCGCCGGCCGCAGGCGGCGCACGCCGTAGAGCAGCAGCGTGAGCAGGACCGGGACGGCGGCGCTGTAGACCAGCGTCGCGCTCAGCGGCCCGCCCGAAAGATCGGTGAAGCCGCCCGAGAGCGCGCCGGCCACGGCGTGCGCGTGGGACCAGGAAACCGGGACGGCCCAGGTCAGATCCAGTCCCGAAGCGCCGACCACGAAGGCTGCCAGCGCGCCGAAGCCGAGCTTGGCGACGGCGATCCCGCGCCGGCGCGTCAGCACCAGGCCGAGCAGGCCGGCCGCCAGGCCCAGGCCCAGCTCCTCGCCGCCGCGCGCGTCGCGCGTCTTGTGCAGCGCCGCCGCCGCATCGACGATGCCGGCGCCGTAGTGGTCGTCGACCCGCGCGCCCGCGGCGGCGTCGCGCCCCGCCGGCTTGCGCGCGGTGGCGAGCAGGATCTCCTCGACGGCGGCTGGCTTCTTCACGCCGGCGCTCACCACCAGCGCGGCCACGCCCGCGACGTGCGGCGTCGCCATCGACGTCCCCATGAACCAGAGGTAGTCGGTGCGCTTGGTGTCGCCCGGCACGATGGTGTGCTGCAGGACGCCCCCCTGGGCGTTGCCGCGCGTGTTCCCGCCCGGCGCGGCGATGTCGACCTCCGGGCCCCAGTTCGAATAGAAGGTGGTCGCCTCGTCCTGCTGGGTCGCGGCGACGGCGATGACGTCCGGGTAGCGCGCCGGGTAGCTCACCCGGCCGTGCCCGTCGTTCCCGGCGGCGGCGATCACCACCACGCCCTTGTCGTGGGCGTACTTGATGGCCTTGGCCATGGGGGCCATCGAGCGCCCGCCGCCCAGGCTCATGTTGATGACGTTGGCGCCGTGGTCGGCGGCCCAGCGGATCGACTGCGAGATGCCGCCCATCGAGCCCGACCCCTGCGCGGAGAGCACCTTGAGCGGCATGATGGTCGCGCCGTAGGCGACGCCGGCCACGCCGAGCTTGTTGTTGGTCGACTCGGCGATCGTGCCGGCGACGTGCGTGCCGTGGCCGTGGTCGTCGGCGGCGTTGGCGTTGTTGGCGACGAAGTTGTAGCCGGCGACGAACTTGGTGTCGGCCAGATCGCCGACCTTGGTGACGCCGGTGTCGATGACGGCCACCACCGCGCCCTTGCCGTTCCCCTGCTTCCAGGCGGTCGGCATGCCGATCTGGCGCATGTGCCACTGGTACTTGTAGCAGGCGTCATTGGGGAAGCTGTCCGCGTCGCCGGCGCCGGCCTTGCCGTTGCACTCGGCCTCCATCGAGCCGGTCGACTGCGCGTCGGCCAGCTCCTCCTGCGCCTCCTCGTCGGCGGGGATCGTCGCCAGCGCGTCGTAGTCGACGCTTTCGACGTCGGGATCGCGGGCCAGCGTGGCGGCGGCCGCGGCGGCCGCGTCGGCGTCGGCGAAGTCGATCTGATAGAGCCCGTCGACCGCCGAGTAGTCGCTCACCGGGACCTCGTGGAAGCCGGTCGCGGCCAGCGCCCCCTGCGAGATGTCGTCGCGGAAGTCGACGATGAGGCGCCTCGGCACGAGGCCAGCCTCCTCGGCCAGCTCCTCGCTCGACACGGCTGGTTTCTGCGCCGGCGGGGGACCGCTGTGCCAGAGCGCTCCAGCCCCCACCAGCACCGCAGCGAAACCAACCCAGGGTGCCACAAAAGAGACCAGGCTCGACTTCCGCATATTGGAATTATACGGCCGGGCCGCGAACTTCGCAGGCCCCCAGGATCATTTAAAAGTGAGCCGGCCGTGATACATTGGCCGCTGCCTTACGCCGCGATCTTCCCGGGGCAACTGCCGCCGCAGCCGCCTCGGTGGCTGCCCGGTCCGCCGCCTCGCGAAAACCTCCGAAACCGCCTTGGGAAAATCCCTCACGATTCGCCTCACCACCCTGCTCGCCGGCCTTGCCCTGCTGGCCGCAGCCGGGCCGACGCGCGCGCAGGACGCGAACCCGGCCGCGGTCGAGAAGATCAGCAAGCTCAACAAGAAGGCGGTCGACGAGTTCGAGAACCTGAACTTCGACCAGGCGCGTAAGATCCTCAAGGACGCCCTCGACGCCTGCTCCCGCAGCGGGCTCGACGGCAGTCAGATCGCGGCGCGCACCCACGTCCATCTGGGGGTGGTCCTGTTCGCCGGCTTCAAGGAGAAGGACGACGCGCTGGCGGAGTTCAAGAAGGCGCTGGAGATCGCGCCCGACGTCAAGCTCGACAAGCTGCTCGCCACCCCGGAGATCCAGGAGGTCTTCGATCAGGCGGTCGAGGCCCAGAAGAGCGACAAGGGCGACAAGACGGGTGGCGACACGGCGCCCGCGGCCGCCGACGCCATCAGCCACGAGCCAGTGACCCGCGCCGCCCAGGGGAAACCGATTCCCATCAACATGACCCTCGATTCGTCGGTGAAGGCGAAGAAGGTCATGCTGTCGTTCAGCGCCGACGGGTCGGAGGACTTCGGCGAGCGCGAGATGAAAGAGGCCTCGCCCGGCAACTGGATGGGCGAGATCCCCGCTTCGGCCACCGAGGGGGCCAAGGTCTCGTACTACATCGAGGTCGACGGCGACGACGACCAGGTGGTGGCGAAGATGGGGTCGGCCGCCGAGCCGCTGGTGGTGGCGCTCCTCGGTCCGGGCGGGGCGCCGCTGGGGGTGGCCAAGAAGAAGGTGGCGCCACCTCCGCCCAAGCCCAAGGAAGCCGAGGGGCCGACCTGGTACCTCGGCCTCGGCGTGGGCAGTGGCTTCGGCTGGACGACCGGGACCGGCGAGGTCTACAACCAGGACGTCGTCAAGCCAGGCGGGTTCGCGGCCGCCAAGCTCGGCCAGCTCACGCCGGAGGTCGGCTATTTCCTCAGCCCCAATCTGATCCTGTCGCTGCAGCTCCGCCTTCAGAAGGTGAGCGGCGCGACGTCCTTCTACGCGCCCGCGGGCGACACCACCACCTGTGGAACGAGCATGATCTGCGCGCCACCCTCGTTCGCCATCTCGGGGTTCGCGCGCGCCCACTTCCTGTTCGACTTCGACGATCTCCACCCGTTCGTCTCGGCCGCGGTGGGTGGCGGCTCGATTCGGCACGTCGCCACGTTCAACTCCAACCCCAGGTGCGGCAGCGACATGAAGACCACCTGTGTCGATACGATCGACGCCGGGCCGATCTTCCTGGGCGGCGGTGGCGGGCTGCTCTACAACCTGTCGGACAACTTCGCGCTGACCGCCGAGACGAACCTGCTCCTCGGCTTCACCAACTTCACGTTCAACGTCGACATCAATGTCGGCGTCGCCGTCGAGTTCTAGCCCGGACCTCAGGCGGAGAACACCCGCGAGGCGAATCGCCTCAAGGGCGCGTATAATTCGCCAGACGTGTCTATATAAGCCGGTTTATTGCGATAAATCGTCTTACAAGACGAGATATTGGTATATCGCCATATAGGTCGATTAATAATTGTTCTTGGCTTGAAGTCGACTTATATGACGTATTGTGAAGATCGAGTCTCTGCTGACCGATGAGGCGATTCTTGGCGAGCTAGGGACCCGGGTGGCGCGCACCAGGCTGGAGCGCAATTTGACGCAGGCTGCGCTGGCCGAACAGGCCGGCGTTTCCAAGCGGACCGTCGAGCGCCTCGAGGCGGGTGAAGTGGCGACCCAGCTGTCGGTGTTCGTGCGCGTCTGTCGCGCTCTCGGGCTGGTCGACAGGCTGGAAGAGCTCATTCCGGAGCCCCTGCCAAGCCCGGTCGCCCAGCTGAAGCTGCAGGGTCGAACGCGACGCCGCGCCTCGGGTTCGAAGATCGCTCCGAAGAAACCGACGAAGTGGAGCTGGGGCGAGCGGTGATTGCCAGAGTTCAGCTGTGGGGGCGCACCATCGGCGCCGTCTCGCAAGCTGAAGGTCAGCAGATCGCTGCCTTTCAGTACGACCCGGAGTTTGCGACCAGCGGGATCGAGCTGTCGCCGCTCATGCTGCCGCTCAGCGATCGCGTCTTCACATTTCCCGAGCTGGCGCGGCGGACGTTCCACGGCCTTCCCGGCTTGCTGGCGGACTCGCTGCCGGACCGCTTCGGCAACGCGCTGATCGATGCCTGGCTGGCCAGCCAGGGACGAACGCCAGAGAGCTTCACCGTCGTCGAACGCCTTTGCTACACGGGCACCCGAGGGATGGGGGCGCTCGAATACGCGCCGAGCCTGGGGCCGCGGCCGAAGAAGGCGACGAGGCTCGAGATCAGCGCGCTCGTCGAATTGGCCTCCGAGATCCTGACGCATCGGAGGGAATTGAAGGGCCACCTCGGTCGGACCAAGAGGACGAACACCCTGAGGGACATCCTCCTGGTCGGAACCTCCGCCGGCGGCGCCCGCGCCAAGGCCGTGATCGCCTGGAATCGCCAGACCAACGAGGTGCGATCGGGGCAGCTTCCGGCGGGGGAGGGCTTCGAGTACTGGCTCCTGAAGTTCGATGGCGTGTCCGGCAACAAGGACAAGGAGATGGAAGATCCAAAGGGCTACGGTGCGATCGAGTACGCCTACTACCTCATGGCGCTGGCGGCGGGGATCTCGATGACCGAATGCCGCCTGCTCGAGGAGAACGGACGCCGGCACTTCATGACCCGGCGCTTCGACCGCCTGGCAGGCGGTGAGAAGCTGCACGCGCAATCGCTGGGCGCTCTCGCACACTTCGATTTCAACGAACCCGGCGCCTACGCCTACGAGCAGGCGTTCCTCACGATGCGCCGACTCAATCTGCCGATGGAGGCGGTGGAGGAGCAGTTTCGACGGATGGCGTTCAACATCGTCGCCCGCAACCAGGACGACCACGTCAAGAACATCGCGTTCCTCATGGACAAAGAGGGGCGCTGGTCGCTCTCCCCGGCCTTCGACGTGACCTTCAGCTTCAACCCGCGCGGGCCATGGACCGCGTCGCATCAGATGACCCTGAACGGCAAGCGAGACGGGTTTACGCTGGACGACTTCCGCAGCTGCGCCCGGGCCGCGTCGATGAAACGTGGCCGAGCGGCCACCATCCTCGAAGAGGTCAGCGCCGCGACCCGGCGCTGGCCGGAGTTCGCGGCCCAGGCGAAGCTGAGCGAGACCTGGCGAACCCAGATCCAGCGAAGCCATCGGCTGTCGTTCCCGGCCTGATCGACCGCGACGGTCCTTTGCAGCCTACCCCGCCTTGGCGAGCTCGGTCGCGAAGAGGTGGGCGTGGGCGTAGACGGAGATCTGGGGGTTGACGCCGAGGCCGGTGGGGAAGATCGAGCCGTCGGCGATCCAGAGGTTCTCGAGCTGGTGGTGGCGGCCGCGCGAATCGACGACGGAGCGGGCGGGGTCCTCGCCCATCGCGGCGCCGCCCATCTGGTGGGCCGAGAACATCGTGTGAAGGTTGGGGCCGAAGGGGGCCGCGGCGATCCCGGCCAGGTCTGACGCCTGCCGGATCACCAGCGGGGTCTCGTGCAGCGTCATCACCTCGCGCGCGCCGGCCGCCAGCTGCAGGCGCGCCATGTCGGCCAGCGCGGAGACGGCCGCCTCACGCAGCGACGCGGTGAGCGGGTAGCGCAGCTTGATCCGCCCGTCGCCGTTCACGTCGACCGTCCCGCCTTCGTCGTCGTGATGGCCGTCGACCAGGAGCGCGATCGTCGCCTGCGCGTAGGGGAGCCGCTCGACGATCTTGCGGTGGGTGTCGCCAAAGCCGGGGAAGGCCAGCGCCGCCAGCATCGGGTGGATGGGCGCCGTCTCGAAGAAGTAGCCGACGCGCTCACCGCGATCGGCGAAGTGGTGGACCGACACCGACTGCGGCGGCCCATAGAACGCCTCGATCGGTTGCTCGTAAAAGGCGATGAGCGGCACCGTCGGGTGCAGGAAGGTGCGGCGGCCGACCTGCCCGCTGTCGGTGCCGGCCTTCGAGCGGAGGAGCAGCGCCGGCGTGTTGATGGCGCCGCCCGCCAGCACCACGCCGCGCCGGGCGTAGACGACCAGGCGCCCGCGCGGGCGGTCGGTCGCGCGATCGAGCACGTCGGCGACCACGGCGCGGGCGCGGCCCCGGTCGGTCTCGACCAGCTTGGCCCGGCAGTCGCTGTAGAGGTCGGCGCCGGCGGCGATGGCGTCGGCCAGGAAGGTCGTGCGCGCCGTGAGCTTGGCGTCGAGCGGGCACCCCATGCCGCAGTAGCCGAGCCGGGCGCACCCCTTGACGCTGCGGTGGATGAGCTCGGGCTGCCACCCCAGCTTGGCGGCCCCGTCGTGCAGCTTGCGGTTGTTGTTGTTGACGTCGTCCGGATCGCCGGAGCCGACGTTGAGCCGCCGCTCGACCTCCGCGAAGTGCGGCGCCAGCGTGGCCGCGTCGAGATCGCGCACGCCATGCCGGGCGGCCCAGAGGGCCAGCGTCCGCTCGGGCGTGCGGAACGACGAGGTCCAGTTGACGGTCGTCCCTCCGCCCACCGAGCGCCCCTGCAGGATCAGGATCGACAAATCGTCGGTCGCCCGGTTGCCGTGCTCTTGATAGAGCGCCGGGTAGGCCCACGACTCCTGCATGTTGAAGTCGCGCCGGGTGTAGTGGCCCCCTTCTTCCATGACCACCACCCGCGCGCCGGCGGCGGCCAGGACTGCGGCGGCCGTGCTCCCTCCGGCGCCGCTGCCGACCACGACGTAATCGGCCTCGATCGACGACGAGTCGGTGAGCTCGACGCCGGTGACGATGCGGCCGGCGCGACCGGTCGCTCCCGTCATCGGGTGATCTCCGGAGGCTGCGGGACCGAGGGGGGGCCGGGGTAGCCGATGAGCGGATAGATCTCGGGCGACGAATAGTAGACCGCATCGGCCAGACGCTTGAGCGCCTGGTAGCCGCTGCGCAGGATGGCCAGGCGCGAGCGCCGCCAGGCCTCGAGCCGCGCGTCCTGCTGGGCGACCGATGCGCGTGTGAACGGCCGGGGCGATCCGGCGGCGAATGTTCCGACGAAGCTGCTCTCAAAGAGGCGCAGCAGCCGGCGGAAGTCGGTGCCGACGTCCGGATGCACGGTGGCCATCAGCGCGTCGATCTTGCCGGCACAGTCGAGCGCCTCGGCCCGCGGCCAGCGCGCGTCCGCGCCATCGCCGGGAACGATCCGCGCGGCGACCGCCGCCAGCACGGCGTACTCGTCGGCCGAGAGCAGCCGCAGCGGACCGCGCGGCGCCTCTCGCCGCCGCGTCGACCGGAAGACGAACGGCAGCGAGCCTCCGAGAACGAGCAGCGCCCCTCCGAACAGGCCTCGCTTCAGAAATCGGCGGCGATCAAGGCCCGCGCGGGTGTCGGAACCGGGCACGCGCCGAGCCTACCACCAGCCCCGCTGCAGGAATCACAACCATCAAAAGCTGAGGACCGGGATCGCCTCGAGGGCGCGGCGGCTTCGCCGGCGCGACCTCACCGCGGGGGGCGCGGGACCTCTGAGGGTTCCCGACTAAAATAACCAGCCGGCGCCGAGCTTGAGGCCGTCGGAGCCGACCTCGGCGCGCAGGGTGAGGCCGTTGTCGAGCTTGTAGAGCGCGCCGGCGTCGCCCGCGATGAAGAAGCCGCCGTAGGCCGGCTGGCTTCCGCCGAATCCGTTGTCCCAACCGGAGAACCAGCCGAAGGCATAGCCGAGCTCCAGCTTCGGGTAGAGCGCGAAGTTCTTGGTGAACCAGAGGTTCCACATCATGCCGACGACCGGAAGCACCTCCGTCCAGCTGTAGTTGAAGTTGTAGCCCGGCTCGTTGAAACCGTACGACCAGTGCAGCAGATCGGCGCCAAACTCCAGATCCCAGTTGTCACGGATCGACGCGCCGGTGTGCGCGAGCAGCGAGGGGATCGGCAGCGGAATCATGAATCGCGCGCCCGCGCCGTAGCCGCCCCAGGGGATGATGCCCCAGAGGCTCAGCCCCTTCAGACCGGGCGCCGCGGGCGCGTAGGTGGTCCCCGGGCTGGCGACCGTGGGCGGCGGCGAGGTCGGCGGAGGCGCCGCCATGTCCTGCGCGCGGGCCGCCGAGGCCGAGATCATCAAGAGCGCAGCCGCCACCAGCGTCAACCTCGTCCGAATCCCCACCTCTCTCAGCACAGTCTTCATGAGCTTCTCCTGTTGCATTTGCCGCTGAACCCAACAACCTCGACCGAGACGAAAACAAAACAGCTCGGCCGCTGCAAGTTAACTTTCGTACAAAATAAAATTCCCCTGAAAGCGCCCGGAGATCGCAGCCTCGGGCCGCTCTGCGTCAGCCGCGGCGGAGCTCTCCCGACGCAGATCTCAGGCGGCGCGGGTCGACGGCGGGACCAGCGACTTCGAACGGCCGCGCTGCCGCACCGGATCGCGATCGGCCGTTCCGCTGGGCAAGGTCGCGCGCAGGGCGCCGCGGCCGAACACCCAGAGCGAGCCGGGGGTCCCGCGCTGCCAGATCTCGTCGCGGGTGAGCGGCTCGGTCGAGACGACCACCACGCGATCGCGCTCGCTGGTGACCGCCGAGAAATCGATCGCCATCTCGGCGTCGCAGAGCGTGGCGCGCCCGAACGGCGCCTTGCGGATGATGTAGCAGAGCTTGGTGCCGCACCGCGCGTAGAGGTGGCGCCCGTCGGCGAGCAGGAAGTTGAACTTCCCTTCGGCGCCGAGCTGGCCGCCAAGCTCGGCCACCAGCTTCCACAGGCGGCGCCGATCCCTGGGATACCCGCCCGGGAAGGCCTCGCGGATGCGCTCGATCATCCAGCAGAAGGCGTGCTCGCTGTCGGTCTCGCCGAGCGGCTCCTCGACGCGCAGCTTGTGCCGTTTCACGTGCGGCAACGTTCCGTTGTGGGCGAACACCCAGTGCCGCCCCCACAGCACGCGCTTGAACGGGTGGGTGTTTTCCAGGCTGGCCTTGCCGCGCGTCTTCTTGCGGACGTGCGCCACCGCCAGCAGCGTCTTGATGGGGTTGTCGCGGATGAAGTTGGCCATCGCGCTCTCGCAGGCTGGCCGCGGTTCGAGGAAGCTGCTGGCGAACTTGCCTTCGTAGAGGGCGACGCCCCAGCCGTCGGCGTGGGGACCGGTCTTTCCGCCGCGGAGCGCGAATCCCGTGAACGAGAAGGTGATGTCGGTGGGGACGTTGCACTCCATCCCCATGAGCTCACACATCCGGCGATTGTACTTCGGTCATCGCTGTTTTGGCGGCCACTTCGCGGCTACAATCGCAGCTACCCATGCGCGGCCGTCCATCCGTGGCGCCGGCGTCCCCGGCTCTCCCCTGGTGGGCGACGCCGCGGGGGGCGGCCATCGTCGTGGCGCTGGTCGCGGTCGTCGCCTTCGCCCGGTCGCTGGGAAACGGGTTCACCTACGACGAGGGGCTGGTGCTGGTCGGCGCCCAGCGGTTCCTGCAGTCGGGCTCGTTCGGGACGCTGCTGTCGAAGGACTACTTCGGCGCGAGTCTGGAAGGGACCTGGCGACCCTTCTGCACGCTCACCTACATGCTCGACGCGATGGTGTCGTTCCACCCGGCAGTGTTCAAGCTCGACAGCCTCCTCGAGCACGTCGTCGCCGCCTGGCTGCTGATGGCGCTCACCCGGCGCCTGTTGCCGGAGGGGCGACGGCGCTGGGCCATCGTCGCCGGCCTGCTGTTCGTGGTCCACCCGATCACCGCCGAGACCGTCGACAACGCCTCCTTTCGCGAGGACTCGCTGGTGACCGCCTTCACGCTGGCGACGCTGATCCTGTCGCTCGATCGCCGGCGCGGGCTGGCGGTCCTTTGCTATGGCCTGGGCCTCCTGTCAAAGGAGTCGGCCGTGATCGCGCCGGCGCTGCTGGCGATCCTCCGGCTGGGGCGGTTCGACCGCGAGAACCCCCGGGCCTGGGGCCCTGCCGAGCCGGCGACTCCCCCACCCTGGACGGTGACGGTGCGCCGGCTGGTCGTCGAGCTGATTCCGTTCGGCGTCGTCACGCTCGTCTACCTCGGCATCAGGTTCGGCCCGATGAAGACCCCGGTCGCCTACGCCCAGTACCCGGGCGGCACGTTTGCCGCGACGCTGATCGGGCTGCCGGCGATCTGGGCGCACGATCTGCGCCTCTTGATCTGGCCCTGGCCGCTCTGCGCCGACTACACCGGCTATTTCCAGTTCGGCGCCCAGCCGTGGGGGCCGGTGCTGCTGGCGGGGGCGGTGGTGCTCGGTTACCTGGGGCTCATCGTCTTCGCCGTCCACCGTGGCGAGCGGGTGGTCGCGCTCGGGCTGGGCTGGTTCCTGCTGGCACTGCTCCCGGTGTCGAACCTGCTCCCCATCCCCATCCCCGCCGCCGAGCGGTTCCTCTACCTGCCGCTCTGCGGGATCGCGCTGGCCGCCGCCCCCCTGTTCGGCCGGTTCACCGAGAGCCATCCCGCGCCGGCCCGGCGCCGGGGCACGCTTCTCGGCGTGGGCCTGCCGGTGGCCTTCGCCGTGCTCCTCAACCTCCGCCACGGCGACTGGCACGACGACCAGCGGCTCTGGCTGGCCACCGTCGCCGTCAACCCCCGCTCCTGCGGCGCCCAGAGCGCGGTGGGCGGCAGCCTGCTGTCGCGCGGGATGGCCTCCGGGGACCCCGCGCTGCTGCGCGCCTCGGCCGCGCGCGAAGAGCTGGCGCTCCGGCTCTGCAGCGACGACAGCGACCCGTTTCGGGCCGCCTTCGCCTACACCCGCCTCGGCGCGGCCCGCGCCCTCCTCGACGACCGGGCGGCTGCGCGGATGGCGCTGGAGCGCGCGACCATCCTTCACCCCCGCTATGCCCTGCCGTTCGCCTGGCTCGGCTATCTGGCCTACCAGGAGGGGGACCAGGCGGTGGCCGCGATGCTGCTGAAGAAGGCGATCATCGATCTCGGACCCCCGGACGCAACGGTGGCCGCCGTTGCAAGATATTACGTCGACAAAATCTGACGCCCGCCAAGCTGACCGGTTTGCGGGCGGCCCCCTTGCCGGCGCTGTTGACAGGCTCGCTCGTTTCTCTTAGTTTCGCGGCGGCTTAGCCACCCATGCCGCTCGAGTTTTCAGTGCAATCGAAGCAGCGGGTCGAGAGGCTGCTTTCGCGGTATCCGACCAAGCAGGCCGCCCTTTTGCCCGTGCTCCACGTGGCACAGGAAGAATTCGGCCACCTCCCCGACGACGTGATCGAGCTGGTGTCGCGCACCCTCGACCTGGCGCCGGCCCACATCTACGGCGTCGTCACCTTCTACACGATGTTTCATCGCGAGAAGAAGGGGCGGCACGAGCTGATGGTCTGCACCAACATCTCCTGCATGCTGAAGGGGGGCTACGGCATCCTCAAGCACATCGAGGGGCGGCTCGGAATCAAGGCGGGCGAGACCACACCCGACGGCGCCTTCTCCATCGTGGAGGAGGAGTGCCTGGCGGCCTGCGCCAACGCCCCGATGATGATCTGCGGCGACAACTACTTCGTCGATCTGACGCCCGAAAAGGTCGACGTGGTGCTCGATGAGCTGCGCAGGCGGTTTCGCGAAGATCCGAGGAACGACCCGAGGAACGACCTGAAAACCGAGAAGTCGGGGCCGCTCTCTCGCACGCTCTTCGGCGTGGGCCCCGGCGGAGAAAAGGTCTGACATGGCGGCGACCTGGCAAGAACTGAAGGGGGCGAACGTCAAGGTCGTCACCAAGAACTTCGGCGTCCCCGACAGCCACAAGATCGGCGTCTATCAGCAGCGCGGCGGCTACGAGGCGCTGCGCCGGGCGCTGACGCTGCAGCCGGCGGCCCTGGTCGACGAGGTGAAGAAGTCGAACCTGCGCGGGCGTGGGGGCGCGGGCTTTCCGACCGGGATGAAGTGGTCGTTCATCCCCAAGGACGCCAAGGTCGTCTACTTGGTCGTCAACGCCGACGAGTCGGAGCCGGGGACCTGCAAGGACCGGGAGCTGCTCGCTTACGATCCGCACCTGCTGCTCGAGGGGATGCTGATCGCGTCCTACGCGCTCGGCTGCAAGCACGCGTACATCTACATCCGTGGCGAGATGATGCGCGAGGCGAAGGTCGTCCAGGGGGCGATCGACGAGGCCTACGCGGCGGGCTGGCTGGGGAAGGAGCACCCGGCGGTCGGCGGCGGCGGCGCGTTCAAGCTGGACGTCACGCTTCATCGCGGCGCTGGCGCCTACATCTGCGGCGAAGAGACCGGCCTCCTCAATTCGCTGGAGGGCAAGCGCGGCTGGCCCCGGCTGAAGCCGCCGTTCCCGGCCATCAAGGGCCTCTTCGACGCGCCGACGGTGGTGAACAACGTCGAGACGCTGATGAACATCCCCGAGATCGTCACCAAGGGGGGCGAGTGGTTCGCCGGCCTGGGGATGGGCAAGTCGGGCGGCACGCGCATCGTCTGCGTCTCGGGGCACGTGCAGAAGCCGGGCGTGTTCGAGCTGCCGATGGGGATCACCTTCCGCGACCTCATCTACGACGTCTGCGGGGGCATCCCCAACGGACGACAGCTGAAGGGGGTCATTCCGGGCGGCAGCTCCATGCCGCCGCTCGACGCCTCCGAGCTGGACGTCCCCTGCGAGTTCGACGCGCTCATGACCGACCCGCGCATCAAGGACGTCGAGGTGCGCCCCGGCGTCCCCTTCGATCTGGGCGGCGGCCGCAAGCTGAAGTCGATGGCCGGTTCGGGCGGCATCGTGGTGTTCGACGACAGCACCGACGTGGTGGCGTTCTGCGCGCGCATCATGCAGTTCTACGCCCACGAGTCGTGCGGCCAGTGCACCCCCTGCCGCGAGGGCTCGGGCTGGCTGTCGCGCGTCTGCAAGCGGCTGGCGCGCGGCGAGGGCGAGGCGGGCGACGTCGAGCTCCTGGCCAACATCGCCAACGGGATCGGCGGTAACACCATCTGCGCGCTCGGCGACGCGGCCGCCTGGCCGATGCTGGGCTTCTTGACCAAGTTCCGCGCCGACTTCGAGGCGCGCATCAAGCCGAAGACCATCGGATTGCCGAGCGGAATTCCCGCGGCGGCGAAGGGGCACGCGGCGTGAGCGTTCTCTTCCCGGAAGGTGCTTCCGCCGGCGACGTGGTGGTCTTCTGGATCCTGGCCGCGATGGTGGCGTTCTTTGCGGTCTTCACCATCACCCGCAAGAACCCGGTCACGGCGGTCATGTCGCTGGTGGCCACCTTCTTCGGGCTGGCCGCGATGTACGCCACGCTGTCGGCGCACTTCCTGGCGGTTTTGCAGGTGCTGGTCTACGCCGGCGCCATCACGGTGCTCTTCATCTTCGTGGTCATGATCTTGAACCGCGAGGAGGTCGCGCCGCTGTCGTACCGCCCGCTGCGCCTGCTGGGCGTGGCGGCAGGCTTGTATCTGTTCTGGAAGTTCGCCGGCGTGGCCACGGTCGGAATGCCGACCCTGGTGCCGGCTACCCCCTCGGACAGCTTCGGGACGGTGGCCGCGGTGGGCGATCTGCTGTTCCGCGACTTCCTCTATCCGTTCGAGGCGATCTCGATCCTGCTGCTGGTGGCCATCGTGGGCGGCGTGGTGATCTCGCGGTCGCACCAGAAAGAGGTCGCCGCCAACGTCGCCGCCGCCTACCGCAAGCAGGTCCACGAGCTGTCGAGCCACGACTACCCGGGCGCTCCTGACGAACCGGCGCCGGAAGGGCACCACTAGGTCCGCCATGCCCACGATTTACTATCTGATCCTCTCGTTCCTGCTGTTTCTGATCGGAACCACCGGCGTGCTCTTGCGCCGGAACGCGCTCATCGTCCTCATGGCGATCGAGCTGCAGCTCAACGGCGGCAACCTGGCATTGATCGCCTTCTCGCGTCAGCTCGGCGATCTCAAGGGGCACGTGTTCGCCTTCCTGATCATCGCGCTGGCGGCGGCGGAAGCGGCGGTGGGCCTGGCGATCCTGGTCGGACTCTTCCGCGGGCGGCAGACCGTCAACCTCGACGAAATCACCCTGATGAAGCGCTGAGGGAGACACGACCGTGACCTTCAACCTTCGCCTGATTCCGCTGCTGCCCTTCCTGGGTGCCGCGATCCTCATGTTGTTCGGCCGCAAGTGGTCGCGCGACACGGTCGTGGCGGTCGCCGCGGGCGCCATCGCCGGCTCCTGCCTGGTGGCGCTCGACGCGTTTTTCACCGCGCTCCCGCTGGCCGCTCCCAGCGGCGGCCTTCACGACACGGTGGGCACCTGGATCTCCGCGGGCTCGCTCAAGATCGATCTGGCGTTCCGGATGGACGGCCTCTCGGGGCTGCTCTGCCTGGTCATCACCTTCATCGGGTTCCTGATTCACATCTACTCGTCGGGGTACATGGAGCATGACCCCGACTACCCGCGCTTCTTCGCCTACCTGAACCTCTTCTGCGGCTCGATGCTGGTGCTGGTCCTGGGGGACAGCCTCCCGGTGATGTTCATCGGCTGGGAGGGGGTCGGCCTCTGCAGCTACCTCTTGATCGGCTTCTGGTACAAGGAGACGGCCAACGCCAACGCCGGCAAGAAGGCGTTCATCGTCAACCGGATCGGCGACTTCGGGTTCCTGATCGGGATGTTCCTGCTGTTCCAGTACACGGGGACGCTCAACTTCCAGGAGATCACGGCCTCCGCGAATGCAGCGGTTCCCGACGCGGGTCTCCTGACCGTGCTCTTCCCGGGGACCATCTTTGCCGCGCCGGTGGCCTTCTGGGCGGCGGTGTTCCTCTTCGTGGGCGCCACCGGCAAGTCGGCGCAGATTCCCCTCTACGTCTGGCTGCCCGACGCCATGGCCGGCCCCACGCCGGTCTCGGCGCTGATTCACGCCGCCACCATGGTGACCGCCGGCGTCTACATGGTCGCGCGCACGCACGCCGTCTACCTGCTGGCGCCCGGCGCGCTGGCGATCGTGACGGCGATCGGGGCGGCGACGGCGCTGTTCGCGGCGGTGATCGGCTTCGCCCAGAACGACTTCAAGAAGGTGCTGGCCTATTCGACGGTCAGCCAGCTCGGCTTCATGTTCGTCGGCGTCGGCACCGGCAACTTCGAAGGGGGGATCTTCCACCTCTTCACCCACGCCTTCTTCAAGGCGGGGCTGTTCCTCTGCGCCGGCTCGGTCATGCACGCCATGAGCGGGTCGGGCGACATCACCATCATGGGGGGCCTGCGCAAGAAGCTCCCCTGGACGCACGGTGTATTCGTGGTCTGCTGGCTGGCGATCTGCGGCGTCGTCTTCTCCGGGTTCTTCTCCAAGGACTCGATCATCGCCGGCGCGATGACGGCCGAGGACGCGATGAAGGACTTCGCCTGGGTCGGGCGGGTGGCCGGGATCGTGCTCAGCGTCGCCGCGCTGGGGACCGCCTTCTACATGTCGCGGCTCTACTTCCTGGTCTTCTCCGGCGAGTCGCGCGCCTCCGCGGAGGTCCAGCACCACATCCACGAGTCGCCGGGGAGCATGGTCGGCCCGCTGGTGGTGCTGGCCATCGGCGCGGCGCTGGGCGGCCTCATCGGGCTCCCCGGCGGCCTGTTCGAGCACGCCGACTGGAACCTCCTCGACCGCGAGCTCTCGCCGGTGCTGGGCGCGGAGGTGGAAGTCTCGCACCTGACGGAGATCGGCGTCATGGTCGGCGCCACGGTGCTGGCGCTGCTGGGGATCGGCCTGGCCTGGCTCTTCTACGGCGGCGGGTACCGCGAGCCGTCGCGCAAGTTCGCGGCCGCTGCACCGAAGCTCGTCAAGCTCGTGCAGGACAAGTTCCGGATCGACGAGCTCTACCAGTTCCTCTTCGTCCGCCCGATCAGGAAGATCTCGCAGGCGATCTACTTCGTGGTCGACCGAATCTTGATCGACAAGATCCTGGTCGGCGTGCCGGTCGCGGCGGTCGACTTCTTCGGGCGCCTCGCGCGCAGCGTGCAGGGGAGCGGAGACGGGCAGCGCTACATGGCGGTGTTCGCGCTGGGCGTCGCCGGGCTGGTCTACCTCAGCACCCGCCCGATGGCGCCTGAGGCCCTCAAGGTGACCGTGAGCGGGATGGCCGTCGACGTCGACGCGCGGCGCGGCAGCAAGGCGAGCTCGGAGTCGCTCGAGTACAGCTACGACTTCGACGACGGCGGCAAGCCCGAGGCGCCCAGCGCCGGGCCGACCGCCCACCACAACTACGCCCGCCCGGGGAGCTACACCATCCGCGTCGACGTCACGGACACGCACTGGAACACCAGCTCGTCGGTCAAACAGAAAGTTACGGTGCGCTGATGGGCGTCCTCGGCTGGGTCACGCTGCTCCCGCTCTTCGGCGCCATCCTGGTCATGCTGGTGCCGCGCGAAGAGGAATCGATCCATCGCGGCCTCGGCCTTCTGACCACGCTGGTCACCTTCGCGGTCTCGCTGACGATCCTCACCGGCTTCGACTCCGGCCAGGCCGGGTTCCAGATGGAGGTCGATCGGGTGTGGATCGCGCCGCTGGGGATTCACTTCCACCTCGGCGTCGACGGGATCTCTCTCTGGCTGGTGATGCTGACGACCTTCATGGTGCCGCTGACCCTGCTGTCACCGCAGGCCATCGGCATCCGGAACATTCGCGTCCGCGAGTTCACCGCCGCCATGCTGATCCTGGAGACCGGCATGATCGGGGCCTTCGTCGCCCTCGACCTCTTCGTCTTCTACGTCTTCTGGGAGCTGATGCTGATCCCGATGTACTTCATCATCGGGATCTGGGGCGGGGAGCGACGGCTCTACGCCTCGATCAAGTTCGTCATCTACACGCTGGTCGGGTCGCTCCTCATGCTGGTGGCGATCCTCTACCTCTACGCCCAGTGGCACGCGACGACCGGCGTCGGCAGCTTCGACTACACGCAGCTGTCGCACCTGACGCTGCCGGAGGGGCCGCAGCTCCTCTGCTTCGCCGCCTTCGCGCTGGCCTTCGCCATCAAGGTGCCGATCTTCCCGCTCCACACCTGGTTGCCCGACGCGCACGTCGAGGCGCCGACGGGCGGCTCGGTGATCCTGGCCGCCGTGCTGCTGAAGTTCGGGGCCTACGGCTTCCTGCGCTTCGCGCTCCCCCTGTTCCCGCTGGCCGCCGCCGATGCGGCGCCGCTGATCGCCATCCTGGCGGTCATCGGGATCGTCTACGGCGCGCTGATGGCCTACGTGCAGGACGACGCCAAGAAGCTGGTCGCCTACTCCTCGGTGTCGCACCTCGGCTTCGTGGTGCTGGGGATCCTCACGCTGAACCCCACCGGCATCCAGGGCGCCATCTACCAGATGCTGGCGCACGGGATCTCCACGGGCGGCCTCTTCTTCGCGGTCGGCCTCCTCTACGACCGCCGCCACACCCGCCGTCTCGCCGACTTCGGGGGCCTCTGGGCCAAGACGCCGGTGTTCGCGGCGCTGTTCCTGGCGATCATCCTGGCGTCGGTCGGGCTCCCCGGCCTCTGCGGCTTCGTCGGTGAGTTCCTGGTGCTGATCGGCACCTTCACCGCCGGGAAGTCCTGGGCGGGGTCGGTGCTGTTCGGATACTTCCCGGCGCCCAAGCTGATGGGCGCCATCTCCGCCACCGCCGTCATCCTCTCGGCGATGTACCTGCTCACCATGTACCAGAAGCTGATGTTCGGTCCGCTCGACAAGCCGGAGAACAAGGCCGTCAAGGACGTCCACGGCCGCGAGACCTGGGTCTTCGCCATCGTGGTCGCCGCCGCGCTGGTGATGGGCCTGGCCCCCCAGCCGATCCTGACGCGGTCGGCGAAGTCGGTCGACGCCTTCGTGGCCAACTACCGCGATCGGCTGACCGACTCGCGGCGCAGTCCAGACGCGCCTGCGCACGTCTACCCGGCGCTCGCCGCCGCGGCGCCTGCCGCCGCTCCTGCACCCGCACCCGAGGGGGTGGCGCCATGACCTTCGACGTCGCCCAGCTGTTCGCCTATTCGCCGATGCTGATCCTGATCGGCATGGGGTGCGTGATCCTCCTGGCCGAGACCTTCATCCAGGGCAAGGCGCGCTCGGGGCTGGCCTGGCTGGGCGTTGCCGGCTGCGTGGCCGCGCTGGTGGCGATCGTCGCCGCCTGGGCCGACGCCGCCACGCCGACCTCGCACTTCGACGGGATGCTGACCGTCGACCGGATGGCGCTCTACCTCGACGCCGCCTTCGTCATTGCGGCGTTGCTGACACTGCTGTTCGCTCCCCCTTACCTGCGCGAGCAGGGGTTCGAGTTCGGCGAGTTCTACGCGCTGGTGCTGTTCGCCACCGCCGGCATGGTGATGGTCGTGCACGCGACCAGCCTGGTGTCGCTGCTCATCGGCATCGAGACGATGTCGCTGGCCGCCTACGTCCTGACCGGCTGCGCGCGCCGCAGCCTGCGCAGCGCCGAGGGGGCGATGAAGTACTTCCTCATGGGCGCCTTCGCCACCGGCTTCCTGGTCTACGGCATCGCGCTGGTCTACGGCGCCACCGGCGGCGAGTTCACCTACTCCGCCATCGCCGCCAAGACGACCGAGGCCAGCAAGACGCCGATCTTCTACCTCGGCGAGTACTTCATCCTGATCGCCCTGGTGTTCAAGGTCGCCGCCGTCCCCTTCCACATGTGGGCGCCGGACGCCTACGAAGGGGCGCCGACGCCGGTCACCGGCTTCATGGCGGCCGGCGTGAAGGCGGCCGCCTTCGGCGCGCTCATCCGCCTCCTCGGCACCGCCTTCTCGAGCCCGCTGATGGTCTTCGACTTCACCGGCTGGGCCTCGGCGCTGTCGGTGCTGGCGGCGCTGACCATGACGCTGGGGAACCTGGCGGCCATCCGGCAGGACAACATCAAGCGGATGCTGGCCTACTCGTCGATCGCGCACGCCGGCTACCTGCTCATTGGCGTGGTCGCCTCCGGGCTGGGCGTCGCCGACGCCAAGCCGGCCGTGCTCTTCTACCTTTTGGCCTACACCTTCACGACGCTGGGCGCGTTCGGCGTGGTGGCCTGGATCGGCAACCGCAACGACGAGCGTCTCTACGTCGACGACTGGGCGGGGATCGGTGCCGCGCGCCCGGCCGTGGCGCTGGCGATGACCCTCTTCATGCTGTCCTTCGGCGGCATCCCGCCGGCCGGCGGCTTCTTCGCCAAGTTCTATCTCTTCCGCGCGGCGATGCAGGCGCCCCAGCTCTACTGGCTGGTCGTGGTGGGCGTCCTCAACAGCCTGGTGAGCGTCTACTACTACCTGCGCATCGTCGTGGCGATGTACTTCCGCGACGCCGCCCGCCCGTTCTCCCCCACCGACGGCGTCTCGATGCGTGCCGGCCTCCTCGTGGCTGCGCTGGCGGTCCTCCTGCTGGGCATCTTCCCGAGCAGCTTCGTCGACTGGGCCGGCTCGCTCGGCCTCAAGTAGTTCGACGAGCCGACGCTCCTCCCGCCATTTGAGAGGCGCGTCGAAAGGACGCTACAGCCGCCTCCGGAGCAAACGAGGCGCCCCAGATGGCGCGTCCCTGATGGTGGAAGAAGTGCTCGACGTTGTGGCGGAATTGGAACTGGGTGGTCGAGGCCGGGCTGGCGCGAAGCGCGCGTCCCCAGATTGAAGCCACCTTGGTCACCGGCACCGATTGGCGCCGAAACACCTCGGCGACGTCGCGTATGTCCGCGTCGAGGTTGCGCGTCAGCTTGCCGATCGACCAGTTGGCAGGATGGAGCAGCCGGACTTCCAGCAGGCCAAACTGGCGGTACAGACGAGAGCTGCGCTTGTAATCGAGCAGCGTGATCATCCCCCAGCGGTCGATATCCTCGGCGATGTTCACGGGAATTCCGGTGAGCCGCGTGGTTCTCTCGACAGCCCGTTCGATCAATTCCCAGTCCGCCTTCGCGCCCCGTTTCAATTCCAGCCCGAGATCGACGTCGAGGCTGGGACGGACGCGTCCCCACAGCGCCGCCGCCGCCGCGCCAGTGAGATAGGCGCGAGCGGGTATCCCGACTTCGGCGGCGAGGACTTTCAAGAACCGATCGATCTGTCCGGGGGTCACCTTCGATCGGCCTTCTCGACGACGCGACTGACCAGGCTCGCCAGCGCCGCCGGGTCCTCGGAGGTCCGCAACAGAAAGTAGCTCCGGCCCCGCTCACGTTCGGAACGTCGCTCACGGGATTGGCCGCGGGCTCCCGAGGCGGCAATCTGTGCCGACAGAGCCGTCGAGAGCCGCCGCGACAGGATCGACTCACGGGGATTGGCTAGGCCTTCCCCGTTCACCGCCGCTTGTGCGATCCGTTCCATCTCGGCGCGGGTCAGTGGAGGGGCACCACCTTCGGGCATCTCGCCGTCGACGAGCGCACCAGGGCGGACGTCGAGGGCCAGAGCCAAAGCCCGGAGGGTCCGCAGCGTCACCTCACGATCCCCGCGTTCGATGGCGGAGAGATTCGGCCGCGGTACGCCGGCGGTGTGCGCCAACTGGGCCTGCGTCATGCCACGCGCCAGTCGCCAGGCCAACACGGTTTCGCCGAAGGGCGCCGCCATGCAACGAATGTAGCAAATATACTACTTATCGCAAGTGTCGGGGAGTCGCCGCTTCCCGGTCGGACGTCAGCGGCGTCGGACGCCCAAGACGTTGGGGATAGGCACCTGCGCCCGCAGCCCGTCAGTTTCCAGGGCCCCGGTCTCGAAGCTGCCGTTCAGATCGAGGTCGACGCCGCCGGCGTGAATCGACAGGCTGGCCGGGGGACCGCCGTCCATGTGCATCGCCGCGTCGATCCCCAGCGGCAGAGCGAGCAAGAGGTCGTTGAGCTCCTTCATCGTGTAGGGGTATCGGCTGAAGATGAAGAGCAGGCGCCCCTGCCGGTCGACGGCGACGGCGGCCTCGCTCCAGCGGCGCTCTTGCTGCTCCCAGACGCTCTGACCCGCCTTGATCAGGCGGAGGTTCTGGATGACGGTGCCGTAGTCCGCGAGGCGTGACTTGGCGTCCGGAGCGTCGAGATCGGCCATCACCAGCGCCGGCAGGCCTTTCTTGAGCGGGCCGAAGCCGAGCGCCGCCTTGTACTTGGCTGCCCAGTGCCGATTGTTCACGTAGCGGGGGCTGCGCGCGTAACCGGTGTTCGTTCGCCGATCTGTCTGGAACATCCCCATGTTGATGGCGACCGCCAGGCGCCCTTCACGGCACCATTGCGCGGCCGTGCGGGGCCGGCCGTCTCCGGAGGCCGTCATGACGGCCTCCAACGACCGGAGCTTGGGATCGACGCGGACCAGGTGAATGTGGTCGTCGATCGCCAACGGCAGCGGCCGGGGACCGGGCGCCTCGGTGGTCGCGTACGCGATCCCTGGCTCGAGCGCCTTCCATTTGAGATCCGTCGCGGCTTCCGGAGCCGAGCTGAACGCCAGGACGCCCAGCAGGCTCGGGAGTCCGAGGAGGGCGCTTCGAACGCGCATGGCGGCCAAGTGTAACGCCCCTGCGGCACGCAAAAAAAAAACCGGCGTCTCGCGCGAGGCGAGACGCCGGTTGATGAACAGCCGCCGGCCAGACGCCAGCTCTATGCGCTTACGAGACGGAGAAGCTGTCGATGTGAACAACCGCTGTGGTCGGCGCCGCCGGCTGACCCGCGTCGCCCGTGGCACCGCCGCCGGTCTGAATCATGACGCCGAAGTTGAGGATCTTCGACACGTCCAGGGTCGTGCAGTGGCTGCTCGACGGGACGAGGCTCACCGTGTACTCGGCCCAGCCGTTGCCCGCGACGGCGTTCTGGTAGGTCCCGCAGTAGTTGTACGCCGCGGTGCCGCCATCGGTCGTCGGTGCGCCGTAGCTGGTGACGTACGGCTGAATTCCCGGCGGAAAGCTGGCGCTGGGATTGAGGCCCGAGTCGATCTTCACGCGGACGTGCAGGGTGGTCTTGCCGGTCCAGTCCTGCAGGTTCGTGTTGGCGTATCCCTTCTGAAGGTTGAAGTACTCGTTGTAGGCATTGAAGGGCGCATCGACCACGAGAGAGCCGGCCGTCGGGTCGCCAGTCGTGCCGTCCCAGGCGAGGGTTGCAGCCGGAGTGGCGTCCGTGGCGAGGGCCAGGTTGCCGGCGTTGTTGGTCTTGTCGAGGACGAATCCCTCGAGAGCGGCCGTGCTGCCGGCGTCCGTCGGATCGAACGTCGCGAGCGCAGTTCCCACGATCGCGCCGCCGACGCCGCCATTGCCAGCGCCGCCAGCCGTGCCGGCGCCACCGCCCGCCGCGCCGCCCGCTGCCGGAGCGCCCGCCGCGCCACCAGCGCCGCCGGTCGCGTTGCCGCCGACGCCGCCCGCGCTGCTGCCGGCCGTGCCGCCGGTCGGGCTGGAGCCAGCCGCGCCAGCCGTGCCGCCGGTACCAGTTGTGCCGCCCGTGTGGGTCCCGCCTGTGCCGGTGGTGCCGCCCGTGTGGGTGCCGCCGGTGCCGGTGGTGCCGCCCGTGTGGGCGCCGCCTGTGCCGGTGGTGCCGCCCGTGCCGCTGCCGCCGTCGCTGCCGCCGCAGTTGACGTTCAACATGAGGCCCGCCACACCGGCGAGGCCCGCCGCCATCAGGAACCGAGATCCAAAGATTTTCATTTTCTGTTCTCCCAAATAAGTGACGCCACCAGCCCGTCCTGGGGGCGGTGCGCAAAGTAACACAACTTTGACATCGTAGAATTGAGGTTCAGTGATATCGGGAAACGGAAGCTCGACCGTAAACCCGCGGCATCTCGCGGCAAAACGGCCATCCTGGATCCTCGGTGGCGCGTCTCCACGCCGAGAGCGTCAAGGCGGCCGGACGAACTGCCGAGAGGCAGAAGGGGATCCGCGGGTGTGCGCCTGCGCTCCTCCGAGGATGATGCCGACCGACGGAAATTCGACTGGCCTGCACGCGTCAGCGCAGGCGCGCGTCCTCATCGTGGAGGACAACGCGCTCAACCGGCTGCTGTTGCACGATCTCCTCGAGCTGCGCGGTCACGAGGTGGTGGAGGCGGCGACGGTCGACGAGGCCCGGCGCGCCCTCGACGCCGGCCAGCTCGATCTCCTGTTGTTGGACGTTCAGATTCCGGGCGGCGGCGCCGAGGCCGTGATTCGACACGCCCGGGCGCGCGCCGAGTTCGCCGAGGTCCCCATCGTCGCCGTGACGTCACTGGCGATGCCCGGCGATCGGGAGCGGCTCTTGGGGAGCGGGTTCCAGGGCTACCTCTCGAAGCCGATCGACACGCGCACCTTCGGCGCCACCGTCGAGTCATTCCTTTTCAAACCGGAGGGAGCCAGGCGTGTCCGTCACGTTGGTTGAGGGGAGAGCGCCCACCATCCTGGTGGTCGACGACAACCTGCAGAACCGCGAGGTCGCCGAGGGGAATCTGATCGGCGCCGGGTACGCGGTCATTCAGGCCGAAGGGGGGGCCGAAGGGCTGGCGCTGCTCGCCGAGCGGCGGCCCGACCTGGTTCTGCTCGACGTGCTCATGCCCGGGATGGACGGCTACGAGACCTGCCGGCGGATCCGCGCGCTTCCCCAGGGGGGCGACGTGCCGGTGCTCTTTCTGACCGCGCTCGGCGATCTCGAGACCCACAAGGCGGCGCTCGAATCGGGCGCCGACGATTTTCTGACGAAGCCCCTCAACCGCACCGAGCTCCTCATCCGCGTGCGGTCCCTGCTCCGGATCAAGCGCCTCTCCGACGAGCTGCGCGGCAACGTTCAGGTGATCCGGACGCAGCGAGACGCGCTCCTGGCGGCGCAGCGGCAGAAGGACGAGCTGACGGCGCTGATCGTCCACGATCTCAAGAACCCACTGTCGAGCATCCTCTCCAACGTTCAGTACGTGCAGAGCCGGGCGGCGCTGCCGGTCGACGAGCGCGAGTCGCTGGAGGATGTGTTGCGGGCGTCGCAGTCGATGGTCCGGCTGGTGATGAACCTGCTCGACGTGAGCCGGAGCGACGACGGCGCGCTCATCCCGCAGATCTCCGCGTTCCAGCTGCCGGAGCTGCTGGGGGAGATCTGCTCCGAGATGGGGCGCCGGATCGAGGACAAGGGGCAACGCCTGGAGCTCTCGCTCGGGCCGGGGGTGGGCCTCCTGCGCGGTGATCGCGATCTGGTGCGGCGGATCGTGGAAAACCTGATCGACAACGCCTACAAATACGGCCCCAAACGGGCAACGATCTCCGTCGAGGTGCTGCTGGCGACGATGGACGCCGGCGCCGAGCCGGCGGTCGAGATCAGGGTGCGCGACGAGGGGGCGGGGATCCCCGAGGCCTACCGCCAGATCGTGTTCGAGAAGTACGGGCGGGCCGGCGGCTCCGGGCTGCACGAGGGGCGCTCCAGCCACGGCCTCGGGTTGGTGTTCTGCCGGCGGGCGGTGAATGTGCACGGCGGCGCCATCTGGATCGACGCGCAGGCCACGCAGGGCAGCTGCTTCTGCGTTCGCCTTCCGGTCGCGCGGCTGCCGCTCAGCGCCTCGGCCGCGCCCCCGGCGCTCGCCGAACGAAGCGGGCTCGCCTCCCGGTGAGCGTCAAGCTCGAGGACGAGACCCCGGGGACACGGCGGCTCTACGCCGAGTACCAGCAGGAGATCTGGGAGCACACCGATCGGATGTTCCTCTGGCTGCTGGTCGCCCAGTGGCTGGGGGGGATCGCCACCGCGATCTGGACCTCGCCGCCACCCGGCACCGCCGCGCTGCCGCACCTGCCGCTCGCCTGGAAGGCCTTCTTCTTGGGCGGGACGTTCGCGGCGCTGCCGCTCTACATGGCGGTCCGCCATCCGGGCTCGGCGCTCACGCGGCGGGAGATCGCCGTCGGGCAGGGGCTGCTCACCGCGCTCCTCATCTATCTGTCGGGCAGTCAGATCGAGATGCGGGCCGTTCCCTTCGTCTCGCTGGCCTTCCTGGCCATGTACCGCGATCCCACCGTGCTGCTCCTGGCCAGCCTGGTCACGGCGATCGGCTTTTCGACCTACGGTGTCGCGCACCTCGGGCGCGGGGTCTGGTTCACCGAGACGCTGTTCGTGGGGATCGAGGACCTGCTGCTGATCCTGGCGATCGGGAAGAGCCAGTCCGATCTGCTGGGGGCGGCGCGCAAGCAGGCGACCATCGATTCGAGCCGCGCGGCGCTCGAGCGCGAGGTGGCCGAGCGCCAGCGCACCGAGCGGCTGCTCTCGCTGCAGTACCTCATCACCCGGGTGCTGGCCGGCTCGGGCAGCCTCATCGAGGCGGCGCCGCTCATCCTGCGCATCATGGGGGAGAATCAAGGCTGGCAGGTCGGCGAGCTGTGGGAGGTGGAGGAGGGACGGCAGTTCCTGCGCTCCGTCGACGTGTGGCACGCCGACCGCTTCGAGCGAACGGAGTTCGTGGAGCGGCGGCGCGCGGTGCGGGTGAAGTCCGACGAAGGGTTGCCGGGGCGGGTCTGGCAGCGGCACCTCCCGCTCTGGATCCCCGACCTGGCGGACGAGCCGACGCTGCCGATGGCCGGTTTTTCGGCCGAATCGGGCCTGCACGGGGCCTTCGCCATCCCGCTGCGCAACGGTCCCGAGGTGATCGGCGTGCTGGCTTTTTACAGCGTCGACATCCGGCAGGCCAACGACGATCACCTCTCGATGCTGAGCGCGCTGGGCGGCCAGATCGGCCAGTTCATGGAGCGCAAGCGGGTCGAGCAGGGGCTGCGCGACAGCGAGGAGCGCTACCGCTCGGTGATCGCCGCGCTCGACGAAGGGATCATCCTGGTCGACGCCGCCGGGAACGTGATGGCCACCAACGCCAGCTGCGAACGGATCCTGGCCCGCCCGTCGGCGGAGATGGCCTGGCGCCCCTCGGCGGAGACCTTCGCCTCGGCGACCGACGAGGCGGAGCAGCCGGTGCCCGGTGGCGAGCTCCCTTTTCTCATCACCCTGCAGACCGGCGAGGCGCGGCAGAACGTGGTGCTGGGCGTGACCCGCGGCGACGGCGGCAAGGTCTGGATCTCGATGAACTCGCAGCCGCTGGTGCGGTTCGGCGAGGGGGTCGCTTACGCGGCGATGGCCTCGTTCACCGACATCACGGCGCGCAAGGCGGCCGAGGCCTCGCTGCGGGCGATCATGTCGGAGCTGGAGGTGCGGGTCGAGAAGCGCACCATCCAGCTGGTGGAGGCCAACGGGCGCCTCAAGGACGAGGTCAGCGAGCGCGAGCGCGCGCAGCGGGAGATGCGCGAGGCCAAGGAGGCGGCCGACACCGCCAACAAAGCCAAGAGCGCGTTTTTGGCCAACATGAGCCACGAGCTGCGCACGCCGCTCAACGCGGTGATTGGGTTCTCCGAGCTGCTGGAGCAGCAGATCTTCGGCGCGCTCAACGACAAGCAGCGCAATTACGTCGGCAACGTGCTGGTCTCGGGGCGCCACCTCCTGCAGCTGGTGAACGACATCCTCGACATCTCGAAGGTCGAGGCGGGGCGGATGGATCTGGCCTACGAGCGGACGCCGATCGCCAGCATCTTCGACGTCGTGCGCGGCGTGATCGGCGCCGTGGCCAGCAAGCGCGGAATCAACCTGGAGGTGGCGCTGCCCCCCGGCTTGCCGGACGTCTACATCGATCCCGGGCGCATCAAGCAGGTGCTCTACAACCTGATCTCGAACGCCATCAAGTTCACGCCGCGCGGCGGGGCGGTGCGCCTGGTGGCGCGGGCCGACGCCCGCAGCCTGGTGGTCTCCGTCTCGGACACGGGGATCGGGATCGCGCGTGGCGATCTGCCGCGGCTGTTTCGAGAGTTCGAGCAGCTGGCGCAGCCGAACGGCACCCGCCCGGAGGGGACCGGCCTGGGCCTGGCGCTCTCCCGCCGGCTGGTCGAGCTGCACGGCGGGCGGGTCGAGGTGGAGAGCGAGCTCGGGCGCGGGTCGACCTTCTCCGTCCACCTTCCGCTCAAGTCACCCGATGAGACCACCGGCCTCCGTGTCCCCGGCTTGAACATCTGAATGGGACAGCCGCCTCGGCGCCAGACAGGCCGAGGAATGACAGGCAGGTCAGCCCCGCTCGAAAAGGCGGCCAAGTCTGTGTCGCCTTGATATATGGATTAGACCATGGATGCTCTTACCCTCGATCAGATCAGGGTTTTTGTGTCGATCGTTGACGAGGGCAGCTTCCCGAAAGCGGCAAGATCGCTGCGACGGGCTCAGTCGGCAGTTACCTACGCCATCCGAAAACTGGAGGCTGAAGTCGGCGTCCCGCTGTTCGATCGTTCGGCCTACCGCTCGGTGCTCACGCCGGCCGGCCGCGCGCTGCTGACCCGAGCGCGTCGCATTGCTGAAGAAGCGGGAGCGTTCCGCGAACAGGCACGCGGCCTCGCCAGCGGTCTGGAAGCCGAGTTGAGCATCGTGCTGGACGCGCTTTATCCGATGCCTCAGATATTTGAAGCGCTTCGGGCTTTCACCGAACAGTTCCCGACGGTCCCGCCGCGCCTGTATGTCGCGTCACTGGGCGCCGCCGCGAACCTGGTGACCGACGGGACATGCGCGATCGGACTGCTGCCGAGCAACATCGCTGAGCTCGCCGCGCTCAAACTCACTCCGACCACCACCTTTCATCTTTGCCCGGTGGTCTCTCCGTCCCATCCCCTCGCGTCCATACAGGGCATCATCGAGCTCCACGTGCTCCGCCAACATGTTCAACTTGTCTTGACGGACGCGTCAACGTTGACGGCTGCCAAGGATTGGGGCGTGCTCTCCAGTCGAACCTGGCGCCTGGCCGATCTCGGTGCCAAAAAAGCGATGCTGCTCGCGGGGCTCGGCTGGGGAAATATGCCGGCCCACTTGGTAGAGGACGAAATCAAAGACGGGAGGTTGACCGTCATTCAGCCGGCCGGCTTCGACGCGCTCACACCGCTGGTGCTTGGCGCTGCCTACATTTCGGAGCACAGCCTCGGACCTGCTGGTCGGTGGATGCTGGCTCACTTGACCTCCGTAACGAGCGCGGCCCGCGCCAGCGTATCGACGTCTGATCCCGCCGCGCCGAAAGTGATCCAGTCGCCGCTGCGAAGGTGATCCACCCCGCGACCAGGGATCTTGCGGTACCGGTACACGCCCACGCCGATCGCGCACATCATCTAATTTGTGGACCAAGAAGGTCTAAACTTAATTAGGTGTTTGGGGGCCGCGGTACCCTCATCTTTCGTACAACCCAAGGAGGTGTACGAGATGCCCACACTGAAAGGAAAGACCGCCGTGATCACCGGTGGCGCCACCGGCATCGGCCGCGCGGCAGCGAAGCGCTTCATCGAGGAGGGCGCCGTGGTCTTCATCTTCGGCCGCCGGCAGGAAGCGCTCGACGCCGCTCTGGGCTATCTCGGGCCCAATGCCCGCGCGGTGAAGGGCTCGGTCTCGGATGAGGCCGACCTCGACCGACTCTACGCGGCGGTGAAGGCCGAGCGCGGAACCCTCGACATCGTCTTGGCCAATGCCGGGGCGGGAAGCCCGCTTCCCCTCGGCAAGATCACCGCCGAGCACATTGACGAAACCTTCGACACCAATGTGAAGGGTACGATCTTCACGGTCCAGAAGGCGCTGCCGCTGATGGGCCGGGGCGGTTCGATCATTCTGACCGGATCGAGCGCCGGCACCACGGGCGCCCCGGCAATGAGCGCCTACGGCGCGAGCAAGGCGGCCGTGCGCAACCTCGCGCGGAGCTGGGCGGAGGACCTGAAGGGCACCGGCATCCGAGTAAATGTGCTGTCGCCCGGTGCGACGGCGACCGAGCTCGCGAAGGCAGCGCTGGGCGAGGAGGGCCAGAAGGTCTTCGCCGCGATGACTCCGCTCCAGCGCATGGCCGATCCGGCGGAGATCGGAGCGGCGGCTGCCTTTCTCGCGTCGTCGGACAGCAGCTTCATGACCGGCAGCGAGCTCGCCGTCGACGGCGGCCTGGCGCAAATCTGACGCGTTCGACAGGCCCGGCGCCCCATTCGATCTTCGGAGCCCGTAGGGCGCGGGCTAAACCCAGGAGACACCATGAGCTACGCAATCATCGGCTTCGGTAAGATCGGCCAGGCTCTTGCCAAGGCGTTTGCCCGCAAGGGCCTCGAACTGTCCGTGGCAACCACGCGCGACCCGGAGGGCTTTGCAGCCGATGCGGCCGCGATCGGACCCACGATCATCCCCCAGACGCTGGCGGAAGCCGTCAAGGCGGACATCGTCTTTTTGGCGGTCCGTTTCCAGTCACACCGGGATGTCGCGAAGGCGCTGCCGACCTGGAAGGGAAAGACCATCATCGATGTGACCAATGCCTACGGCGTGCCCCCTGAGGAACTGGGGGGACAACCTTCTTCCAGGGCCGTCGCGCAGGCCTTCGCTGGTGGAAGACTGGTCAAGGGCTTCAACCATTTGGGCGCTGCCGTCCTGGCCCAAGATCCGGCCGTACATGGTGGCAGGAGAGTCGTGTTCCTTGCGAGCGACGACGACGCAGCTGCATCGGAGATTGGTGCGCTTGCGGAGACTCTCGGTTTCTCGCCCATCAAACTTGGCGGGCTTTCGGAAGGCGGGCTGCTCGTTCAAGCCCGCGGAAACAGCTGGGGTCAGCTGATCTTCAAGGACCTGGTCAAGTTCGACTGATGAATCGCGATCGCAGATCTCGACGCTCGCAGTGAGCCGCGCGCACTGCGGATCTGCGGGCAACGGGCGCATATGAGCGCCATCAACGAAAGGAATGAATCTCATGTCCAACAAGCTCGACTTCTCCAAGGAGCTCATCGGCCGTCGTGCGCTCGTCACCGGAGGCACCCGCGGCATCGGCGCGGCGATCGCGCAGCGCCTGCTCGACGCCGGCGCGAAGGTCGTGGTGACGGCGCGCTCTCGTGGTGAGACGTTGCCCGCCGGCGCCGCGTTCGTCGCGGGCGATGTCGCCTCCGCCGCTGGGGTGAAAGTCATAGCCGCCGCGGCGCTCGAAGCCCTCGGCGGTCTCGACATCCTCGTGAACAACGCGGGCGGCGCCAGCGGGTTCCCGCAAGGCACCGCGTCCATCCCGGACGAGGCGTGGCAGGCCGGCTTTGCTCTCAACCTGTTCGCTGCAATCCGGTTGACGAATGTGCTTTTGCCGGCGCTTCGCGAATCGAAGGCCGGCGCCATCGTGAACATCTCGTCGGGCGCGGCGACGATGGCTGTCGGGGCGGTTGCCCACTACGGCGCCGCGAAGGCGGCGCTCAACAGCTATTCACGTTCGCTCGCGATCGATCTCGCGCCGAGCAACATCCGTGTGAACGTCGTGTCACCGGGCCCGGTGACGACGCCCGGGAGCAGGGAGTTCAGCGATGCGATGGGCGCTCCGCCCGACCTCTTCGCCAAGGAAATTCCGCTCGGTCGCTATGGGTCCCCGGAGGACCTGGCGGAGGTCGTCGCGTTGCTCGCGTCGGACCGAGGGAAGTGGATGACGGGCGGGATCATCAACGTCGACGGCGGAATGACGGCGCGCTGAAGGTTGGGTCCTGAGCACGCGATGGACACGACTGCTTTGGTGCCCGACGCGGTTCGGTGCGGCAGGTGCAACGCGTCCTACGAAGACAGCGCTTGGGGCGACGCTACCGCTGATAGTTCGATGATTGGGTCTTCGACCTCACCGTTCGAAATTGCAAGGTAAGGAGATCCCGATGTACGACCAATCCAAGCTATCCGAGTTGATCCGGTTCGCACGAGTCGAGGCGGGCTCCACCGTCATCGACGTTTACCCGGGCGATGGCGACTGGACCCGTCTCTTCTCCGACATCGTGGGACCCGAAGGACGGGTCTACAGCTTCGTGCCGGCCGACGTCGCCCACTTCAAGAACGATCCGGTCGGCCGCATGCGGACACTGGCCAGCGAGCCAGGCCGACAGAACGTCGAAGCCGTCTCGGCGGACCTCGTGGCGATGCTGGAGGCCACGCAACCAGCGGATGTCCTGTGGCTGCACCTCTTTTACCACGATCTCCACACCGCGCTGATCCAGGCCAGGGGCGCGACCGCGGCCCGCTTCAATCGAGCCGTCTACGAGCGGCTGAAGCCCGGTGGGGCCTACGTCATCGTAGACCACGCCGCCGCCGTCGGGGCGGGCGCGAGAGACGCCCAGTCGCTGCATCGGATTGAGCCTGCATCCGCTCGCCAGGAGGTGGAGGCGGCCGGCTTCGTACTCGACGCGGAAAGCACCATGCTCGCGAACGCGGACGATCTGCACGCGATCAAGGTGTTCGATCCCTCGATCAAGGGCGAGACCGATCGCTTCGCCTATCGGTTCGTGAGGCCCTGACAGGTCCCGGCCCCGACTTCATGTCGACCTCCCGAATGGAGCCCGGCCCGGAGGCCAACGCCCAAGAGGAGGAGATCCTGCGCCTGCTCGAGGCGGCTGGCGCGGCTCGGAGAATGGTCGGCGCTCAGCCGAAGCTGGCGTGATAGCCCGCGTCCTCGACCGAGAGGGCGGCCTTGGTGGCGCGCAGCGGGGCGTAGGTGTCGAGCATGACGGCCAGCTCGTCGGTGGCGCGGGCGCCGATGCTCTCCTCGTAGGCGCCCGGGTGCGGGCCGTGGGTGACGCCGGCAGGGTGGTGCGAGAAGCTGCCGACGCCCACCCCCTTGCGCGAGGTGAAGTTGCCCCCCGCGTAGAAGATGGTCTCGTCGCAGTCGACCGATGAATGCGGGTAGGGGCAGGGGATCGCCTGCGGGTGGAAGTCGAGCGGGCGCGGCACGAAGCTGCAGATGAGGGCGCCGCGCGTGGCGAAGGTGCCGTGCACCGTGGGTGGCAGGTGCGTCAGGCCGACCCGCGGGCGGAAGTTGAGGATGGGAAAGACCCAGGGGTAGACGGCGCCGTCCCAGCCGACCACGTCGAGCGGCGCGTGCGGGAGGCGGAAGCCGTGAAATCCGCCGCCACGCTTCACCACCAGATCGCGCAACCCTTCGTCGCGCGGGCCGGTGAAGAGCGGACGGCGAAAATCGCGGTGGCTGTAGGGGGCGTCCATGCGGAGCTGGCCCACCTCGTTGCGCCACTGCTTGAGCAACCCGAAGCTCGCCGCGCATTCGATCGACAGCCAGTACTGCGGCCCTTCGTCGGGGATGAAGCGGTGCGGGAGCCCCTTGGGAACGAGAACGTAGTCGCGCGGCCCGAAGGGGAGATCGCCCAGCGCCGAGCGCAGGAGGCCGCCGCCCGAGAGGATGAAGTAGAGATCGTCGCCGTCGCCGTTCGAGAAGTAGACCGGGTCGGGCTCGTCGGGGTGGAGGATGGAGAGGACCACGTCGTCGTTGAACAGCAGCGGCACGCGCGCGTCGATGGCGGCGCCTCCCCGCCGCGCCAGCTCCTGCGACAGATAGTGCCGGCGCGCCAGCGGGCGCTGTTCGTCGTCGGTGTCGGCGGGGATCTCCCAGCCGTGCGCGGCGGTGACGGGCGTGCTCGGGTGGGGGCGCCCCTGGTGGTAGAGGATGGTGAAGGGCCCGTCGAACCCGCCGCGCGTGAGGCACTCCTCGTGGCGGAGGCGGCCGCCTTCGTCGCGCAAGGCCGTGTGCGCCTTGTCGGGAACCACGCCGGCCACCATGCGATCCAACATCGAGCCTCCTTCTGGCTTTACGCTGATCTGCCGCGCGACTGGTCCCGTTCGATCGCCTCGAACAGGGCCCGGAAGTTCCCGGCGCCGAATCCGTTGTCCCCTTTGCGCTGGATGATCTCGAAGAAGAACGGTCCCGCCTCGGGATCGTGGTAGCGGCCGGCCGCCTCCTTCAAGAAGATCTGCAGCAGATATTTGTGCGGCTTGTCGCCGTCGACCAGGATCTCCAGCTCACGCAGGAGGTCGACGCTCTCGTCGATGGTGCCGACGCCGATCTGGCGGAGCCGCTCCGGCAGCACGTCGAAGTAGCTGCCCGGCGTCGACATGAACTCCACGCCGGCGTCGCGCAGCCCGCGCACGGCCCCCACGATGTCGCGCACCGAGAGGGCGGAGTGCTGGATCCCGTCGCCCCGGTTGTCTTCGGCGAAGAGGTTGATCTGCGATTCCTTGAAGAACGGGCGGAACGGCTCGTTGTTGGCGAACTTCACGCCCGAGGCGGGATCCCACATGACGATCGATTTCAAACCGGAGCCATGCTCTCGCTTGTGGGCGCTGGCCACGTCCCGGGTGTGGAAGGCGATCTCCCAGAGCTGCTCGAAGCCGAGCACGTGCTCCATCCAGAGCAACGCCGGCTTCATGGTCTGAAAGTTGGCGGTCAGGTGGTCGATGCGCTCGAAGCCGAACCGGTTGCCGGTCGCGCCCGCGGTGGCGGCCCCGATCGCCCTGGGCACGAAGCCCGGGAACAGCGTCGAATAGCCGCGCCGTTCGACGAAGCGGAAGGTGGTGTCGCCGAACGGCGTGGTGACGGAGAACATCGCCAGCGTGCCCCCCTCGTCGGAGAAGCGCTGCACGTCGGTGATGAGGGTGCCGCCCCGTTCGTCGAGCAGCCGGAAGGTCCGGTCGATCTCCTCGACGTCGAGCACCACCGTGCCGACCCCTTCCGGGTGCTTGCGCAGGTAGCGCCAGGCGCGCCCCCCCTCGCCCAGCGGCTGGTGGATGACGTAGAGCGCCTCGCCCGCGCGGAAGGCGGCCGAGCGCTGCCGCCCTTCGCGTTCGAGCTCAGGGCCGCTCGACCCGATCTCGACGAAGTCGAGCTTGTCGACGAAGAACCGCCGCGTCCGTTCCAGGTCGTGGACGTAGTAGTGCAGGGCCTCGATCCGCTGGATCCCGAGCGACGGGCGAGCCATGCGTTGATTCTACCGCGCCCCGGTCCTGCTCGCCCGTCGGTGCCGGCTCCGCTGCCGGGCATGGACCAGGCGCGGCTCCATCAGCGCCGAGACCGCCACCCCCAAGAACGCCACGGCGAAGAAGAAATTCAGCCAGGTGGCCCAGCCGGGCTGGCCGCCCGCGAGCCCGACCACCCAGGCGACACCCAGCCCCAACCCGAGCAGGGCCGGGCCGAAGGCGCGGCTGGGATTCCGCTCGGGGTCGGAGAGCAGGGCCGCCACGCCGAACGACGCCACCGCCGCGATGGCGTCGACCCAGAGCAGCGTCGCCGCGGGGTTCGTGCTGAGGCCGACCCACCAGAAGATACCGAGGGCGATCCCCAGGATGAAACAGCTCGTCCGCACCATGACGGCCCCCTCTCTCCTTGAAGGTGGTCACGGTCGAACGACGGGCGAGCTGGGCCGGAACCCTGCGGCCCCGTCTCCGGCGTCCCGCGTCTCGGCGCCCGAGTCTCGGCGCCCGTGTTGTTAAGAAGAAGGGCACATGGTGGCGACCGGAACCACGCAACTGCCGGCCGTGCCGCCGTCGCCGGCGACCACGCAGCGCGCCGGGAACATGCAGCCGGGCCCGACCGACGTGTCGCAGACGCCGTTGTCGGGCGAGAACGGCTTGCAAGCGCCGAAATCGCTGCCGGTGGCGACGCCGGTCGCGGTGTAGCACTCCCCGGCCACGCAGCCAGAGCGCGTGCCGTCGGCGAAGAGGCCGCACAGGGTGCCCGCCGGGGTGGGCGACGCCACGCCGCCGTCGGGCGTGCCGGCGTCGCTCGCGGTCGCCCCGGCGTCGGTGCCGACGGTGCCGTTATACCCGGGGTAGATGATTCGCATGCAGTTCTTGGCGCCGGTCGGGCCGCCGCAGTAGAGCCCGCGCGTGGCGTCGCAGCCGGGGAGGGTGGTTCCGCCGCAGGCGGCGCCGACTTGCGTGGAGGCGATCTGGCAGGTCCCGGTGGTCCCCGTCTTGTCGTTCTGGCCGATGCAGGAGAGGCCCCGGTCGCAGGGGTGGCCGCTGTCGCAGACGCCGCCCGAGGCGAGGGGGATCTGGCATTCGGTCGTCGCGGCCACACAGCGAGCGCCGTTCACACAGGTCGAGTCCGAGCAGTCGTCGTCGGCGGCCGGCGCCGCGCCGCAGGTGCCGCAGACGCTGGTCTTGGTGCCGTTGCAGGTGCCGGACATGCACTGCCCGTTGAAGGTGCAGGCGGCGCCGCTCGGGCGCGGACCGGTGGGCGTGCAGGCGGCCGGCGGCTGGTTGTCGAAGTAGCTCGCGCAGGAGTATCCCACGAGGGCGGCGACACACTGCCCGATCTGGGTCGGGGTGTTGCCGTTGTCGGGCGCGTTGAGCGCGTTGGTGCAGTTGAGCGTCTGGCGGGCCACGCAGGTCGCCCTGTCGCCGTAGCTCGCGAGGATGCCGAACCCGACTCCAGGGTCATTGTCGCCGAGGCTGCACTCGGACGCCTCGTTGCAGCGGGTCTCGGCGACCTCGGCGCAGGCGGTCGCGATGCTCGTGCCCGAGCTGCTGCTGCTACACCCGCTCGGCGCAATCACCAGCCCCGTCCCACACAACGTCCAGGCCGTCAGCAAGCTGGCGCGCCAACCGAGTCGCGGTTTCATGAGGGGGATGTTCACCGTCGAACCGCCGCCAGTCAAACGGCAAGGATCACACTCGCCGCCAGCCGCCGCCCGCCGGCGCCGGTCAGCCAGGCGCGACGGCGGTCAGCCAGGCGCGACGAGAGCCCGACCTGGCTCAGGCGGTATAGTCTCCGGGCGTGAGACGGTACCGCGCGGTTGCGCAGGAGGACGACTGGGGCAGCGGCGTGGCGTGCGTCGCCTCGGTCCTGGGCACCAGCTACGCCCAGATCGTGGCCAAACTGGGGCAGAAGTGGAGCCGCAAGCCGACTCGGAGGCCGGCGCCTGGCGGGGGGCCATCGGCCGAGCTGCTCCGTGGCATCCTCAATGACGGCTTCAAGAACACCGGTCTCGTCTACGAGCTCGACGGGCCGTTCATCGGCGATCCGAATTCACTGGAGACCGGAACGATCGTCTCGCTCGCGAGCGGCCGCTACCTGATGCGCGCGGCCGACGGCTGGATGGATCCGGCGAGCGCCAGGATCCGCAAGCGCTTGCCTGAGAAGGTCCAGATGGCCTTGGTTCTCACGCCCGACAGCGAGTAGCCAGGCATGCGACCAGCAGGCAACCGACGAAACGATCTGACGTGTGCGCTGGCGGTGGTCGCGCTCTCCGCGACGGCTGGCTGCTCCTGGGTCTTCACGCAACCTCTGCGGGACGATCGGCGGCCGTCCGATTATCCCGTCTGTTCGACCAACCCGGCGCCGCCGCTGATCGACAGCGCCATCTCCCTGCTGAACGTGGGGACGACGATCTACACGGCCGCTCAAGACGACGTGAGCCAGAAGGCGCTCCGGGTCTCGCTGGGCGCCACGGCGGCGACGGTCTGGCTGCTGTCGGCGATCTACGGGTACACCGAGACCAGCGCGTGCGGGGAGGCAGTCGCCAGCTACCAGCACGGATATCGCGCGCCGGCCCTGGGCACCGGGGGCGAGGTTTTCACCCCGCCTCCACCTCCACTCGCGCCGCCGCCGGCTGTGCCCCAGCCTGGCGTCGGGGAAGAACATCCCCTCCCCAAGCCGACCCTCGCGCCCGCGCCGCCCTTGCAGTAGCTGATATCGTCGGGCGATGACGATGACGCTCTATCACTCACCGGCGACGGCGGCGATGGTCGTGCACTGGCTGCTGATCGAGCTGGAGCTGCCACACCGGCTCCACCCGCTCGACTTCGACAAGCGCGAACAGAAGTCGCCGCAGTATCTGAAGCTGAATCCGGCCGGCGTCGTCCCCACGCTGGTGATCGACGACGGCCCGCCGATCTGCGAGGCGGCGGCCATCGCCATGCACCTCGGCGACCTGGTCCCGGCGCGCGAGCTCGTCCCCGCAGCCGCCACACCGGCGCGCGCCCAGTACTACCGGTGGATGTTCTTCCTGGCCAACACGTTGCAGCCGGCCTACCGCGCCTGGTTCTACCCGACCGAGCCGGCGGGCGAGGCCAACGTCGAGGCGAGCAAGCGCGAGGCGCGCGCCAAAATCGAGACGGCCTGGGGGCAGGTCGCCGCGCACCTGGAATCGTCGGGCGGCCCGTACATGCTGGGAGACACGCTGTCCGTGGTCGACTTCATGACCACCATGTTGATGCGCTGGTCGCGCAACATGCCCAGGCCGGTGGACCGCTGGCCGGTGCTGCACGCCTACGCGCAGCGAATGAAGGCGCGCCCCTCCTGGCAGGAGCTGTACCGGCGCGAAGGGCTGACCGAATGGGCGTGACCCGGTGGGCCGACCGCCGACAGGATCCTGGCCTCCTCCAGGTTCCCCAGCTGCATGCCCCATTGTTGCCCACTGGGAGGATGCTGAAGAACTGATCGAAGGTGGCGTTTCCGCCCGTCACGGCGGGCTGGTCGGTTTGCGTGTGCCGGTAAACGTTGTAGGTGCCGCCGTCGACGTTGATTGTGCCCATCTTAGCCAGGCGCGTCGGGTGGCCTTAGCTTGATGAGATGACGATCCGTCGCCCCAAATCGCTGGTCGAGTTGCTGCTTGCGCTCCCCTTCCTGCTGGTCTTGGTGATCGCTGGGCCGGCGCAGGCGGCGCCCCGCGTCTACACGCTGGATCCGGCGCACAGCCGATTGACGATTCACGTCGGGAAGGCCGGCCTCTTCGGCTTCGCCGGCCACGAGCACGAGGTCGTCGCCGGAGCCTTTCGCGGCACCGCGACGTTCGATCCCGAGCGGCCGGCGCAATCGTCGCAGGCGTCCGTCGACCTGACGTTCGACGCGGGCACGTTGCGTGTCACGGGCCAGGGCGAGCCTCCCGCGGATGTCCCCCAGGTTCAGGCGGCGATGGTCGGCGCGACCTGCCTCGACGCCGGACGCTTCCCGACGATCCGCTTCGTCTCGACGTCGGTGGCCGCCGCGGGCGCCGCCGGCCCGAACGGCGGCGACCTGGCGTTGCGCGGCGAGCTCACCCTGCACGGCATCACCCGCCCCCTCACCCTCCGCGTCCACCTCGAGGTCAGCGGCCAGACGCTGGAGGCGACCGGAACGACGACCTTGAAGCAGACCGACTTCGGGATCACCCCGATCTCCAAGGCGGGCGTGGTGAAGGTGAAGGACGAGCTGACGCTCTCCTGGCGGATCCGCGGCCGGACCCCCTGACGCCGCCGTCCGTCGTGCGTCAATCGTTGGCCGGGCGGACCTCCGCCGCCCGTCGAACGGCGGCGCGGATCGCCTGCACGTCGAGGTGATCGACGACGGCGGCCCCCAGCCGTCCCGCGCGCTCGCGGACCGCCGCCTGGTCCGTGACCAGGATGAACGGCGTGGCGCGCTGGCGCGACCGCAGCCCCGCCAGCACCGTCAGCCCAGGGATTCCGGGCAGGGACTGTTCGCAGATCACGACGTCGAACGGCGACGCCACCGGTTCGATCAAGGTCGAGGCCAGCGCCTCCAGGATCTCGGCGCCGTCGCGCGCCTCGATGACCTGATGTCCGTCGCGGCGCAGGGCGACCGCCAGCAGCCGCCGCAGATCCGCGTCGTCTTCGGCGACGAGGAGCCGCAGCGAGGTTTCCTGTTCGAAGAGCAGAATTTCACGAGCGAGTGCTTGGTTCACTTCGACCTCCTTTATAGGTCGACTCGCCAAATTGCATCGTGGATGCCAGCGACGTCCGAACGCATCGGCGCGCCGACGGCGGACTCGAACGGCGATCGACCGTGATGCGCGCCGCGATCGCTGCCAATCGCGCAAATCTCGGCGCGCGCTCCGCCGAAAAGGCGAGGCGGCGCGCGTCAGGGCGTCGCCGCGTCCGGCACGGTCGAGGTACGCGTCGAACGAGCGGGCCAACTTCAGGTCGGCCGTCGACGCCAAGGACTACGGCCTCATCGACGAGGTGCTGCTCAGAAAGGGTTGATGCTGGTGGCCCCGGCGTCGGGCACCGGGCAGCTCACCGCGCCGGCGTCGCCGCAGCTGCAGTCGGTGACCGCACAGCCGCCCGCCGGGAACTGACCCCCGGCCACCGCCGTGGCCGCCGGCCACAGGGTGGGCGCCGTCGGACAGACGAAGACGGGGCTGGTCGCCGATATCTGCTGGCCGACGAGGTTGCCACTGGCGTCGTAGACCCATTCGTCGTCGGGGATGGCGGAATTGTCTCTGTTGAGCTTGAAGACATCGAGCCCACACGAAGAGATCCACCCTCCGGCGCCGCCGCCGGCGCACCATCCCGACATCGCGGCGCCGCCGCCGAAGTTGGCGGTGAAGCAGTCCCACGACACCCGCAACACGCCGTCGGTGCCGAGCATGCACTGACAGTCTCCCCCGTCGACGGGCGGGGCGGTCGTCGACGCGTCAACGGGCGGCCGTGCGCTGCCAGCGGCGCCGCCGGCGCTGGGGCCGTGCCCAGCGGCACCTCCAAAGGGGCGCCCGGCAGCACCGATGAACCCACCGGAGCCGAGGGAGCCACCGGAGCCGAGGGAGCCGCCGGAGCCGATGAAACCGCCGACGCTGGTCACCCCGACGAAGCCGCCGGCACCGCCGTCGGTGCCCGGCATGAGGGCCGTGCCGCCGTTGCGGTTGCCGATGCCGGTGCTGCCGCCGCTGCCGGTGCGGGCGCCGCCGTCCGTGGGCACCAGCGATTGCGTGTTGCAGCCGGCGGCCCCAACGAGCGCGCTGAACGCAACGATCAAACCCAATCCAAGTCGAACGCTCAATCGCAAGCCAAAGGGAATAAGTGGAACCATGCCGCCAGGCTAACATGCGTGACCTGAAGCCGTCCCGCGTGCCAAGCTTCACGGATGCCCGCGGGTCGCAGTGGTACGGCCGATCTGCCGCTTCATGGCGGACGCGTGCCGGCCTGGCTGGCGGCGCGGATGGCGCGGCTCGGGCGGGTGATCGTCGAGGCGATCACCCACGAGTACGGCCGCACGGAAGTGTTGCGGCGTCTCTCGAATCCGTTCTGGTTTCAGTCGTTCGGCGCGGTGATGGGGATGGACTGGCACTCCTCGGGGATCACCACCAGCGTGATCGGCGCGCTCAAGCGCGGCCTCGGGCCGATCGAGGACGAGCTGGGGCTGCACGTCTGCGGCGGCCGCGGGCGCCACGCGCGCCGCACGCCCGACGAGCTGACCGCGCTGGGCGAGCGGGTGGGGCTGGACGCGCCCGCGCTGGTGCGGGCCAGCCGCCTCGTGGCCAAGGTCGACAGCGCCGCCCTGCAGGACGGCTTCGACCTCTACCTGCACGGCTTCATCGTCGCCGACGACGGCGCCTGGGTGGTGGTGCAGCAGGGAATGAACGGCGCGCGCCGGCAGGCCCGTCGTTACCACTGGCTGTGGGATCGCGCCGGCGCCTTCGTCGAGGAGCCGCACGCCGCGATCGAAGGGCGCCCCGGCGGGGAGATCGTGAACCTCACCGACCGCCGCGCGGCGGGAGCGCGCAGTGAAATCGTGTCGCTCGGGCGCGGGGGCCCCGACACCGCGGTCGACGGGCTGGCGCGGTTGCGGATGCCCGCCCACCACGACGTACGCGCGGAGGACATCGATCTCCGGCGCCTCGGCAAGACGCTGGCGGCGGTCGCCGATCGGGGGCCCCAGGACTTCGCCGCGCTGATGCTGGTCCCCGGCGTCGGCGCGCGGACGCTGTTCGCGCTGGCGCTGGTCGCCGAGGTCATCCACGGCGCCCCCAGCCGCTTCGCCGATCCGGCGCGGTTCTCGCTGGCGCACGGCGGAAAGGACGGACACCCGTTCCCGGTGCCGTTGAAGGTCTACGACGAGACGATCGGCGTCCTGCGCCGGGCGCTCGCGCGCGCCAAGCTGGGCGACGACGAGCGGCTGGCGGCGGTGCGGCGGCTCGACGAGCAGGCGCGCGCCATCGAAGGCGCCGCCGCCGTGACCGAGGCGGAGCTCGAGCGCGGCGTGGCCCGCGAATGGGCGGCCAAGGCGTCGCTCGGCGGGCGGACCGTGGCCGACGACGGGCGCCCACGCCGCAAACAACTCACGCTGAGCTTCGGCGGCTCGGGCGAGACGATTCGGTGAAGCGACTCAGTCGCCGGCGAGCTGGCAGCTGTCGTCGTACGAGAGGGCCGTGACCATGGAGGGGGATATCTCGAGGGAGAGCCGACGGAGGTCTCGATGAATGCGCTGCGCCGTGGGCAATCTGGCCTTCGACCGTTTGTTTAACAATCGAGCTGCCGCCGCAGCAAAAGAGGACGATGCGAATGCTGCCAGGCCTTCGTCCTGCCCCGCTCGCCCTGGCGTTGCTGGGCGCGCTCGCGGGGTGCGCCTACACCCAGGTCTACCGGGGAGCTTTTTCCGGAAAGGTCGTCGACCCCGGCGGCCGCGCAATCCCTGGGGCGACGGTGGTCGTCTGCACCTCCGCCCGCCCCAAGTCGCCCGACGCCTGCTCCTACCGTGCCGAGGCGTCGACCGATTTTGAAGGGAGATTTCAGTTCTGGCCGGTCACCGAGCATAAGTCGTGCTGCTTCGGCGGGCCGCCGCCGCCCCCGACCCACCTCGTCGCCTGCGCGCGCGACGGCATGAGCGGCCACCTGATGACCGCCTCGGTCACCGTCGACGCCTCGGGCGCCACCGAGCCACAAATCACGCTCGCGCGCCCCAACGGCCGCTGGTTGCAAACCACCTGCGGGGCGGCCAATTAGGTTGGCCCGAGTGCGGACGGAGATCCGTCAGGGCGCGCTGGCCGTCGCCGCTTCGCGCTTCGCCCCTGGCCAGGCCTTCGCGAGGGCGCGCCGGATCGCCGCCTCGTCGCCGGTCAACCCGACGACGGTGTTCGCCTTGCAAGTGGCGAACAGCTCATTCAACCGCGCGCTTCCGAGCCCGACGAGATCGACGTGCAGGCCTGGCAGGTTGACGGTCGCCGGATCGCTCTTCCAGTTGCTGAACAGGCGGTAGGCGACGGCGCCACTGCTGGCGTAGTCGAGCGGGAGCTCGCCGGCGTAGCGCCAGCGGGCCACGTTCACCTCGCCCGCGTCGAAGCCCTCGCGCCCCCACCGTTGCCAGTTCGTGTGAATGGTCGTCAACGGGGTGACCAGATCGTCGGCGTCGAGGAAGGTCGAGGCGTAGAGGTAAGTCGTCCCGCCGCGCAGATCGTCGACCCCGACGTCGACGCCATATCCCTCGCCCCGTTGAACGCGCAACGCATTGTTGAGGCGTTCCTGAACGGCCAGCCGCAACAGGCGGTAATAGGGGCGATCGGCGGCGACCGCGCGGGGGAGCAGGCAGCCGACGGAGACGTCCACCAGCGCGCCCGCGCGGCCGGTGACGATCGCCGTCGCGTTTTCCCCGCCCGCCGGCCGCAAGCTCGGCGCGGGCATCTCCGGCAGGGGCTCGACCCAGTCCGGGGTCTTCATGTGGCTGGAGAGCTCCATGGCGTAGCTGGCGACGGTGTCGGGAGCGACGTCGCCGACCACCACCAGCGCGGCGTTGCGCAGGTTGTACACGCGGCCGACCCAGGCCTCCACGTCGGAACGCGTGACCTTGGAGAGATCGTCCTTGCTCACGCTCCGGCCGTAGGGGTGGTCGCCGAACAGCGCGCGCGCGAAGGCGGCGTGGGCCTTGAGCGAGGCCGGATCCTGGTCGGCGGCCAGCGGCGCCAGCATGCGCTCGAGCCCGTCCTGCGCCGGCCACCTCTGCACCGGCGCGGTCGCCTTCAGGAACAACAGGCGCAGCGCCGGCCCCAGCTGCACCGGCTGGAACTCGAGCGATTCGATCGAGGCGTCGTGGGTCGCGCCGCGCCCGCTCAGGAAGTGGGCCTTCGGCCCGTTCACCGCGTCCGGGCGGGTGCGCAAGGCCATCTCGACCAGGAGCGGCGGACTGGCGTCGGCGTAGCCACCCCGGAAGGCCAGCAGCGCGGTGGTGGCCGTGGTGCGGAGCCTGGCCACGATCACGGTGAGGCCGGTGGAGAGCTTCCGGGTCACGATGTCGCGGATCGGCACCGGCGTCCCCGGCAGCTCCATCGGATCCCATCCGGCGGCCGCGGTGAAGGTGTCGTCCAGCGCGCTGGCGGCGGGCGGTGGCGGCGTCCGGTGCGCCGGCTCGCCCTTGGCGGTCGGCGCCGGCGTGAACATCACGGCATGCGCGCCGGTCTCCTTGAGATGCTGGTAGGCGAACTGCGCCAGATCGGCGTCCGGGATCACCACCGCCTTGCCGATCAGGTTTCCACGCAGCGTCGGCGCGGGGCCGAGCGCCGCGATCACCGCCTGGTCGTAGGCGCGCACCCCCTGATTGGGCTCATCCAGCTCCAGCTCGGTGGCGATCGTCGCCTTCAGCCGCTCGAGCTCCGCGTGCTGGGCCGGCGCACGCGTCCAGAGGCTGGAGACGCGCGCCCCGATCACCTGCGCGACGCGCTCGGGATCGGCGCCGTCCTCCAAGAGCGCGCGCACCAGGATGACGCTCGCCTTGGCGCCCGGCAGCAACATCGAGTCGAGGCTGCGGATGTGGGTCTCTTCCTGCCGGAGCTGATCGAGGTTGAGATCCTCGTGAATCCAGCGGCTCAAGAGCGCCAGGGTGGCGGCGTACTTGCCGTAGTCGCCGGGGAGCGTCCATCCGATCCAGAGCTGCGGGCTGGGCAAGATCGAGGCGCGCCGGACCACCGCTGCCTGGGGCGCGTCGCCCGCGCCCTCCGCACGCACGCCGTCGGGGTCCTCCGCCGCCGGCCGCTTCACCCGGTGCTGGGCGTCCCCGACCAAGGCCGGCGGCAGATGCGCGGCGATCCCCTCGAGCGTGATCGTCGCCGACGGCGCCGTCACCAGCAGCGTGATCCGCTCGGGGTGGAAGTTCTTGGCGGCGTAGGCGCGCGCATCGGCCAGCGTCAGGCCGGCGCGGCTCTCGGCGGTGCCGGAGATGGGCCGGGCGTACGGATGGCCGGCGGGGAACAGCAGCGGGTAGAGCTGGCGGCTCGCCCAGGCCCCCAGGCGCGGATCGTCGCGCAGCTCGTTCTCGCTGGCGATCACCTGCCGCTCGAGCGCGACGGCCCCCTCGTCGACGCCGGCCAGCGGAGCGGCCAGCCGCGCCGCCTCGACGTCCAGCAACCAGCGCAACCGCGTCGGGGGACCGAACGCGAAGAACGAGATCGAATCGGGCGAGGTGAACGCATTCGTTCCGGTGGCGGCGTAGCGGATCAACTTCTCCCAGCGGGTCTCGCGGCTCGGCTTGGGCGGCGCCGACGCCAGCGGCAGCGGCGCCTCCGCCGCTCCGTCGACGGCGCGGTAGGTGAGGTGCTCGACCAGGTGGGCCACCCCCTCCTTCCCCGGGGGATCGGCGGACGCCCCTCCGCGCACGACCGCCACCACGCCAACCGCGGTCGCGTGCAGGTCCTGCTCGAGAACGATCATGAGGCCGCTCGGCAGCACGAGATACGAGATCCCCGGATGGCTGGGAGGGACGGGAAACATCCGCGAATAGGAACGCCCCCTGCTGACCGTTTCGGGACCGACAGCCGGCGGCGGGGAGGGCGCCACGCAAGCCGCCACAAACGTGACGATCAGGGCGAGGGGGATTGCTCGACGCGACCCGCCCGGTGGTATGAACATTCTGCGAGCATGACGAAAAAGGGGTCGGTTGAGAAGCGCTCCGACGGCGCAAACGATGGAACAACGACGGAACGACGACAAGGAAATGGCACCCCCAGGACTTGCGACGTCTCAGCGTGAGAACCCGATCGGATTCATCGGCACGTCGGGAGGAGTCATGAGCTGGCGAATCGCCTCGAACACGATACTGAATTGCGAATCGTATTTCTACGCGAGCGCATCAGCTTCGCCGCGAGCTCGTAGAATCCGAATCGTCGACCGGCAGTTAGATCTGAACACGAAGCGCGGCGCGGGTGGTTCGCTCAGTCGCCGATCGGACGGATGACCCGCGCCGGGTTTCCCCCGACGAGAGTGTTCGGGGGAACGTCCTTGGTGACCACCGAGCCTGCCGCGACGACCGAATTGTCGCCCAAGGTGACGCCACCGATGACGGTGGCGCCGGCGGCGATCCAGACGTTCTTCCCGATCGTGATGGGCTTTCCGATCGTGGCGGCGCGACGCTGCGACGGTTCGAGCGGATGGCCCGCCGTGATGAGACTGACGTTCGGCGCGATCATCACGTCGTCCCCGATGTCGAGGCCGCCAAGGTCGTAGAAGGTGCAGTTCTGATTGACGAAGACGTTCCGCCCGACGCGGATCTCGTCCCCGCCGGCCGTGTAAAAGGGAGGGATCAGCAGGAAGCTGTCGTCGACCTTCTTGCCGATGAGCTCGCTGAAGAGAGCCCGAACTTCGTCCGCATCGCTGAACGTCAACCGGTTGAGCCTGGCGGTGATCGCCATCGCCCGCTTGACGTTGGCCAACATGGCCGCTGATTCCGGCGTCCTGCGGTGAATCGTCCTGATGCGAGCGTCATTGGGCATTCGTCGAGGTCCGGTGCTGCCGGCAGGGACGCGACAGGCCGAGGAGAGCGCCAAAAAGCGTCAGGGTGGGCCCGAGATGGATCGTGCATCCGTTCGGCTGGCAGTTGTTGAAGTAGAGCGTGTGCGAGTTGACCGTGGTGGCCGCGCGCGCCCCGGAGCGCCCGCAGAGCAAGAGGATCGCCGCCCACCCGAGTGCGCGCTTCATCGTTCCAGTATGTCAGCAAAGCCGACGGCGCTGGAGCTCCGCGGCGAGCGCGGGCGCGCGCCGTCCGAATTTCGGACGAGGGACCGAACGCCGGTCGTCGCTGGCGCGCCGAGATCGCCGAGATCTCCAGGGTGCGGTTGGCCCGAAAATCGCACAGGGCCCCTGCTAACCTGGGAGGCGATGTCGATGGCCAGCTCCGATGTCACGCTCGAGATCCTGAAGGAGATTCGCGAGGCCGTGCGAGCGACGAGCTCGCGGCTCGAGGGGACGAACGGTCGCCTTGATTCGCTGGAGGAGACTTTCAACCGCCGGTTCGACGTCATGGGCGAGCGACTGGAGGTGGTGACCGATCGCCTGACCGTGGTGACCGATCGCCTGGACGTCATGTCCGATCGGCTCGATCTCGTCGAAACGACGCTGCTCGATGTCGTCCGGGAGAGCCGGTCGACCTCTCGCTACCTTCGGATTCTCGGCAGGCAACACGCCGGCCTCGAGCCGCGCCTCAGCGCGCTCGAGAGCCGCGTCGACAAGCTCGAATCGAAGTAGCCCCGGCTACTCGGCGAATGGATTGACCCAGGCCTTGGCGGCGGCCGGCTTGCCCGCTGGCTTGGCAGCGGGAGCCGGATCGGCGAACGGGTCGGCGGACATCGCATCATTCGAAGCCTTGGCCGAAGCCTCGGCCTCCGCGCTGGGCGCGGAGTGAGCGGCGCGAACCGGACGCGGGCGAGCGGCGCGCGCCGGCTTGGCGAGCGGCCGGCGCGACGGCGCGAACGCGAACCCCGCCAGGATCTCGGCGTCGGTGGGCGCCGCGATGGGCAGCTGCTGGACGACCATGGTCGGTGTCGGCGCCGGTGCCTGCGCGGCCGGTGCGACGACCTGGGCCGGCTCTGCGGGCGCGGGTGCCCGGCGGGGCGCGGCGCGGCCGGTGAGCGTCAAGGTCAGCGCGATCCCCAACACGAACGTCGTGACACAGAGGGCGACGACTGACGTGCCGTTGGCCCTCAGTTTTGCCGGCTGCAAGGCGGCCGCCGCCTTCGCGGTCCACTCCTCGCGTCCCCGATCGGCCTCGAAGATCTTCTCCGTCGGAACCCCCGAAGCGCGCATCGGGATCGCCAGCTGGTTGTGGCGCGCCCCGGCGGCGATCTCCATTCGAAACGACCTGCGCCCCATGAACACCACGTTGTCCTGCTCCCCACCCAGCGAATTGATCACGTCTGCAGTCTCCTTTTTGTTGGCAAGACTGTACCCCGTTGACCGTCGGGATCGCGTATCGACTCCGATGACGTTTCGTTACATTTGAGGGGGTGGGGTCCCCCGATTTTTTGACTTTCCACGCGGGGTTACGTCACGGAAATGGCTCGATCTGGCAGAAAGGCGCGGGTTGTCGGGCGATCGCCCAGGGCGCGCGTCACCGAGGCTCTGCGGCAGGTTTCTGTCATGATGCCGGGCCATGCATTCCGAGCTGGGCGGACGTCGCATCTTCATCACCGGGATTTCGCGCGGGATCGGTTTTGCGACCGCGCGTCTGTTCCTCACCGAGGGGGCGTCGGTCTTCGGGATCGCGCGCGACGAGGCTCGCCTCACCGGCGCGCGCGCCGCGCTGGCCTCGGCGGCGCTGACGCCCGACCACTTCGACGCCTTCCCGCTCGATCTCGCCGAGGCCGACGCCCCCGCGCGCGCGGCCGAGCAGATCGCCGAGCGGTGGGGGGCGCTCGACGTGCTGGTGAACAATGCCGCGATCATGACCGAGGGCCCGGCGACCTTCGACGACGAGCCCGACGGCACGCTGGAGCAGACGCTGGAGGTGAACCTGCTGGCGCCGTTTCGCCTCACGCGGGCGCTCATCCCGCTGCTGCGCGCCGGGCGCGAGCCGCGCATCGTGCACGTCACGTCGGGCGCGGGGACCCTGGCCGCGCTGGATGAGTCGGGGATCGCCAGCTACCGCCTCAGCAAGTGGGCGCTCAATGGTCTGGTGCGCCTGCAGGCCCAGCACCTGCGCGGCGCGATCGCCGTCAACGGCCTCGATCCCGGCTGGGTGAAGACCGACCTCGGCGGCCCGCGCGCGCCGGGCGTCCCCGAGGACTCCGCCCGCGCGGCCCTGGCGCTGCTGCGCGAGCCGTTCGAGACCACCGGCAAGCTGTTCAAGGACGGCAATGAGATCGACTACTAGAGCCGGACTGGACCACGGCGCAGGTCCGGCTGGTGCAGGCCGTGACGGGGGCGCTGCCGCCGGATTCCGGCGTCGATCGCATCGACTCCGCGTTGCGGTCAGGCTTCAGCATCGGGGTCAACAAGTCGTACGAGACCAGGCTCCAGGTCGGGGATGCGCGCACCGGCGCGGTGCTCGGGACCAGCACGACCTGGAACTGGTAGCGTAGACTCAGCCGCGAGGTGGACGAAGCGCGCACGATTGCGGTCTCGCCGCGGCACTCGGTGCTGCTGGCGATGGAGCTCTATCCGCTGGTGACGAAGCCGGTGTGGCAGGACTTCGTGGTGCGGACGCGCGCGCGGCGCGAGGCCAACGGAATGCCGCTCATGGCGGCGGAGCTGGTCATCGCCGGCGCGGAGACCCGCAAGAATCACCCGCTGGCCGCCACCTATCCGCTGCACTTTCGAAAGACATATTTTCCCGGACGGCTGCACGGCGATCCGCAGGTGGAGTATGAGCAGCATCTGCTGGCGTCCCAGCTCTCGAGCACCCCGCCGCCGATCGGCCACACCGCCGACACGTTTCGCAGCTGCCTGGTGCCGGGACAGGCGTACACGCGGCTCACGCCGTTCGGGGGCGAGCCTCCCGAGAACAACATCGTCAAGGCGCAGCAGCTGCCGCTGGCGACCGCGGCGGGATTGTGGCGGCTGGCCGAGGAGTCGCTGGCGCAGCTGCTCCTGCTTCAAGCGGGCGGCCTCTCCCACGGGGACGCCGAGCTGCACAACATCATCGTCTGCCCGGCGCCGCTCGAACCGATCCTGATCGATTTCGAGGCGGCGGCGCAAAAGGAGACGCTGGAGAGCGCCGCCTGGGAGTCACGCTGCAAAAAAGATCTGGAGCCGCTCCTGCGGGAGGCCGTCTATCTGCAGTGCGCGCTGGGCCGGCAGGAGAGCCAGCTCGGAGAGCGCTCGTGGAATCAGCTCGGCGCGTTGTTCCGATCGCCGGAGCGATTCCAGCGGGCCATCGAGACCCGCGCCGAAGTCTGAGCGCGGGTCTGACCGTGCGAATTGCGACGCATCTCACTGTGTCGTCGCCTTGGAAAGACGCGGGAAACGCCTACGAAACATTGCGGATACACAACATTAACGGCCCGTTTTCGGGGCGAGAAAAGTGGCCTCGGCCGAGCGAAAAGCCTTTCTGAGTCGGCCCCCAAAAGACTAAAACGACTGCTCAGCAAACATTCGACGGTGAAGAGGAGACGACGAACCATGAGCGGAAATACGGCGCGGCGAGCAGCGATCACGGCGGCTACCAACTACAAACACGAGGGAGCGCCTCTCGATTACAAGGAGAGCGACGCGGCCTCCCTGTACGGGACCAACGTCTTCGGCCTCAGCACGATGAAGTCGCAGCTGCCGAAGGAGATCTTCAAGTCGGTCAAGAAGACCATCGACAGCGGCACGCCGCTCGATCCGAAGGTGGCCGACGTGGTGGCCGCTGCGCTCAAGGCCTGGGCGCTCTCCAAGGGCGCGACGCACTACGCGCACGTCTTCTACCCGCTGACCGGGCTCAGCGCCGAGAAGCACGACAGCTTCCTCTCGCCTGACGGCGAGGGTGGCGCGATCACCGAGTTCTCCGGCAAGACGCTGACCCAGGGCGAGCCCGACGCGTCGAGCTTCCCCAACGGCGGCATCCGCGCCACCAGTGAGGCCCGCGGCTATACTGCCTGGGACGTCACCAGCCCGGCCTACATCCTCGAGTCGGCCAACGGCTCCACGCTCTGCATCCCGACCGCGTTCGTGTCGTGGACCGGCGAGGCGCTGGACAAGAAGACGCCGCTCCTGCGCTCGGGCCAGGCGCTCAACACGCACGCCCAGCGCATCTTGAAGCTGTTCGGCCACGAGAAGCCGGCCACGGTCGTCTCCTACGCCGGCGCCGAGCAGGAGTACTTCCTGATCGACAAGCACTTCTTTTACTCGCGCCCCGACCTCCTGAACGCCGGCCGCGCGCTCTTCGGCGCCAAGCCGCCCAAGGGACAGGAGTTCGAGGACCACTACTTCGGCTCGATCCCCGAGCGCGTGATCGGCTTCATGATGGAGGTCGAGCGTGAGCTCTTCAAGCTGGGGATCCCGGTCAAGACCCGCCACAACGAGGTCGCCCCGGGGCAGTTCGAGGTGGCGCCGGTGTTCGAGAGCGCGAATCTCGCCTCCGATCACCAGCAGACCATCATGGTCACGCTGAAGCGCGTGGCCGAGAAGCACGACCTCACCTGCCTCTTGCACGAGAAGCCCTTCGCGGGCGTCAACGGCTCGGGCAAGCACGTCAACTTCTCGTTCGGCAACTCCACCCAGGGGAACCTGCTCGATCCCGGCGAGACCCCCCACGAGAACGCGCAGTTCCTGGTGTTCTGCGGCGCCGTCATCCGCGCCGTCCACAAGTACGCCGGCATCCTGCGCGCGGTCATTGCCACCGCCAGCAACGATCACCGCCTGGGCGCCAACGAGGCGCCGCCGGCCATCATCTCGATCTTCCTCGGCGAGCAGCTGACGGACGTCTTCGAGCAGATCAAGTCGGGCGGCGCCAAGTCGTCCAAGATGAAGAGCTCGCTGGAGATCGGCGTCGACTCGCTCCCCAAGCTGCCGCGCGACGCCGGCGATCGCAACCGAACCAGCCCGTTCGCCTTCACCGGCAACCGGTTCGAGTTCCGCGCGGTCGGTTCCAGCCAGTCGATCGGGGATCCGCTGGTGGCGCTCAACACGATCATCGCCGAGTCCCTCGACGCGGTGGCGACCAAGCTGGAGGCCGCGCTCGCCGGCGGCAAGAAGCTGAACGCCGCCATTCAAGAGGTGCTGGGGGAGATCATCACCCAGCACGGCGCGGTCACCTTCGACGGCAACGGCTACTCGGCCGAGTGGCACGCCGAGGCCGAGAAGCGCGGTCTGCCGAACTACAAGACCGCGGTCGACGCGCTGCCGGTCCTCAACCAGAAGGACGTCATCGCTCTCTTCGACAAGTACAAGGTGCTGTCGCCCCGCGAGCTCCACGGCCGCTACGAGACCTACCTCGAGCAATACAACAAGAGCGTCAACGTGGAGGCCAACCTGACCGCCAAGATCGCCAAGACCACGATCCTCCCGGCGGCGGTGCACTACCAGAGCAAGCTGGCCGAGAACGCCATCGCCGTGAAGGCGGCGGGTCTCACCCCCGACACGACCGTGCTCAAACAGGTGACCGACCTCATCGGCAAGCTGCAGGCCGGCCTGGCCGGGCTGGAGACCGCCGTCGGTCACCACGGCGCCAGCGACGCGCTGGCCGAGGCCAAGCACTTCGGCGGCACCGTGCTGCCGGCGATGCTGAAGGTCCGCGAGGCGGCCGACAGCCTCGAGGGGGTGGTCGACGACGCCCTCTGGCCGCTGCCGACCTTCCAGGAGATCCTCTTCATCAAGTAGCGCGAACCCACCGGGCGCCACCGGCGCCCGTTCGCACCCGGGCGCCACCAGCGCCCGGTTCGCACCCGGGCGCCACCGGCGCCCGGTCGATTCGAAGCCGCCCGTTTTGACTAACGGGCGGCTTTTTTCGTCTTGGCCGCGGTCTTCTCGGGGAGCTTGGCCGTCAGCTTGCCGAGCTCCGCGTCGGCGATCTTCTGGAAGGTCTCGAACGGATAGGCACCGGCGATCTTGCGGCCGTTGATGAACACCGCGGGCGTCCCCAGCACGCCGAGCTCGCTCCCCTCCTGCTTGTCGGCCTCGATCCGCGCCTTGTAGCGCCCGGCGTCGAGGTCGGCCCGAAAGCGCGGCAGATCGAGCCCGATCGCGGCGGCGTCATTCTCCAGGCTCTCCCGATCGAGCGCGCTGTTGTTCTCGAACAGCCGATCGTGCATCGGCCAGAACTTCCCCTGCGCGTCGGCGGCCATCGCCGCCTCGGCGGCCGGCTCGGCGTTGTCGTGGAAGGGGAGTGGAAAATTCTTCCAGACCACCCGCACCTTGCCGGCGTAGTGCTTCTCCACCTCCGCCAGCGTCGGTTCGACCCGCTTGCAGAAGGGGCACTGGAAGTCGGAGAAGACCACCAGCACCAGCGGCGCGTTGGCCGGCCCCTTCGACGGCGCGTCGCCCGGCTTGACGGGATAGACCTTGAGGTCGGCCTCGGGGCCGGGATCGTCGTCGCCGTCGTTCTGTGCCGCCTTGGCTGCTTCGGCGGGCGGGCGGACGGCCAGGGCGTCCTTCATCAGGGCGGCGTAGATCCGGGCGCGCGGCGTCCCCTGGGCGAGCATCGCGTCGGTGACCTTCAGCTCGTCGTCGATGCGTGCCTTGAAGGTCTCGTACGGTTGCGCGCCGACCAGCATCTTGCCGTTGATGAAGAAGGTGGGCGTCCCCCTGGCGCCGGCCTTGGTCCCGGCCAGGATGTCGGCGTCGATCGCGCTCTTGCCCGCTTCCGCGTCGAGCGCGGCTCCGAAGCGCTTGCCGTCGAGGCCCAGCTCGGCGGCCTCCTGCTCGAACCGCTTCCGCCCCAGCGGCGCGAGGTGGTCGGCGTAGAGCCGATCGTGCATGGCCCAGAACTTCCCCTGCGCCCCGGCGGCGCGGGCTGCGATCGCCGCCGGCCGCGCCTGGTCGTGAAACGGAAGCGGCATGTCGCGCCAGACGAACCGAAGCTTGTCCGGGTACTCCTGCCGCAGCCGCGTCAGCGTCTCCTCCACGCGCGCGCAGAACGGACACTGGAAGTCGGACCACTCGACGATGGTGATCGGCGCGTCGGCCGGGCCCCGCGCGGGCGCGCCGGCGAGGTCGACGCGGATGCGCACGTTGACGTCGGCCTCGGGATCGGGCCTGGCGGGGGTTGGGTCGGGCCTCTTGTCGCGGAAGGCGGTCGGGCCGGCCCCGTTGTCCATCGCCGGCTTGGCCCCGGCGAGCAGCGTGGCGTAGAGCATGTCGCGCGGGAGCCCGCGCCGAAGCAGGCTGTCGGCGCGGGCGAGCTCGTCGTCGATGATCTGCTTGAAGGCGGCGAGCGGCTGGGCGCCCAGCACGGGCCGGCCGTCGATGAAGAAGGTCGGGGTCCCGCGCACGCCGAGCTGGCGGCCGACCGCCAGGTCGTCGTCGACGCGCGCCTGGCCGGCGTGGGTGTCGAGCGCGGCGCGGAAGGTCGTCAGATCGAGGCCCAGCTGGAGGGCGTGGCGCTCCAGCGCGGGGCGGTCGAGGTCGCTCTGCTCCGCGAACAGCTTGTCGTGCATCTCCCAGAACTTCCCCTGCCTCTCGGCGGCCACCGCGGCCTCGGCGGCCAGCGCGGCGTGGTCATGAAAGGGGAGGGGATTGTGCCGAAACAGGATCCGGACGTCGTGGGGATAGTCGCGGAGGAGCTGCTCGAGCGTGGGGTTCACGCGCGCGCAGAACGGGCACTGGAAGTCGGAGAACTCGACGATGGTCACCTTCGCGGTCGACGGACCGCGCTGGGCCCCGCCGAGCGGGACCGCGATCCGCTCGACCGGCGGTCCGTCGGGGACGAGCGGCGCGCCGGGCGGCAGGGACGGAGAAGGCGCGGTCGCGGCACTGCCGGGCGCGGCGGCCACGGCCGGAGGCGTCGCTTTCGGATGGGGAGGCGCCGAGGCGCAACCGATCGTGAGGCTGAGGGCACCAAGGATCACCACCTCAGGGAGCTTCACCCTGCGAACTCTATCATCGCGAGACAGTTCGCCCAGGCTCAGACCAATCAGGCTCAGGCAACCGGCGGCGCGCAGGTCCGACAACACGGACCTGGAGATATCGACGATGCCGCCCCGGAAATCGACCGTGCGTTTCGATGTGGAGTGGAGCTCCGAGGCCTGGGCGGAGCTCCGCACGCTCCCAGCGTCGGAGCGTCGGCCCGTCCTGGAGGCCGCGGCCAACCTGGCCCTCGGTGACCGAAAACCGGCTGGCGCGGTTCAGGAAGGGCGGACGCCAGGCGATCACCGGCTGCTCTACCGCGTCGTCGAGCCTCTGTCCGCGCCGTCGTGCTCTCCGTCGTCCTCTCCTTCGCCCCGACCGGCGGCTGTGCGGCCGCGCGTTCAGATCCTGTGCGCGCTCGTCGCTGGCGCCACCGGCGCCGCCGTCGCCAGGCCCGGCGCAGGCGAGCTCAGACGGCGCGGGGCAATCTTGCGCAGGCTCGGCGGCGGAATTCCGCACGAGGTGGTCCGTCGCGCCTGGCTCGCCGAGCTGCGCCGCGAGGTCTAGTTCTGGTCAAGCTCAGGACCCTCGGCAGGTTGGAGAGCTGATCGAGGGTTGTCGTCGCCATGAGGCTCGTTCGGGCGGCCCATCGGCGGGGCCGTCAGCTCGACCGCGATGGTCGTTCCGGCGGCGGGTCGCGAGGTCAATTCGAACCGCCCGCCGCGCGCACGGACCCGCTCGCGCATCCCGACGATGCCCAGGTGGCCGCGCGCCGGGGCCGCGTCGAGGATCGCCGGGGAGAAGCCGCAGCCGTCGTCTCTGATCGACAGCAACACCCGATCGCCGCGCTGGCCGATCCGGATCTCGATCCGGTGGGCCGCGGCGTGGCGGATGGCGTTGATGACCGACTCCTGCACCACGCGGAAGCAGGTGATCTCGAAGTCGGGCGGGAGGCGGCGATCTCTGCCGGCAAGAGGCTCGTCCGCGTGAAGCTCGATCGCCAGTCCGGAGAGCGCGGCCTGACCGTCGAGGTAGACGCGAAGGGCGGAGACCAGGCCGACCTCGTCGAGGAGAGGGGGGCGCAGGTCCACCGCGATCCTTCGCACCCGCGCGATGAGGGCGTCGACCAGCGCCAGGGAATCGACGGCGGCCGCGCGGGCACCCGCCGCGCTGCTCAGCCGAAAGGCGTGCTCGCCGAGCTGAAGGCGCATCCTGAGCGCCGCCAGCGTCTGGCCGAGCTCGTCGTGCAGCTCGCGCGAGAGCGAGCGCCGCTCCTCCTCCTCGGTCGCGTCGAGCCGCCGGTGGAGCTGCCCCAGCTGTTCGTGCGCCAGCCCCAACCGGCGCAGGGCCTGGGAGGTGGCGCGTGAGCTCGCCTCGACGTGGTGGATCACCAGATCGATCGCGCTGGTCACCAGGAGGGCGAGAAAAGCGAAGCTGACACCGACGCGTATCCAGTTGCGCATCCGGTGGGGGTCGAGATCGGTCGCCATCCCCAGCACGGGAAGCGCCCCCCGGGTGACCAGCGTGCCGACCACCAGGAACGCCGCCACCGACAGGGCAATGAACAGCAGCCCCTGCGCCCGGCCCAGAAAGATGACCGCCATGACGCTGGTCCCCAGGAGGACGACGCCCGACCCGGAGCTGAATCCGAAGGTGGCGAGGGAGAGCACGCCGGTCCCGAAGGCGAGGACGATCGCCGCCGAGGCGCGGGCAACGACCGAGGGCCGGGGCAGCAGACGAAGCGCGGGGAAGGCCAGCCCCGCGACGATGAACATCACGACCTTCGCCCAGGAGCTCCGCGTCGACGGCGACGACAGCGCGATCGCCACCACGATGGGCGAGATGACCGCCGCGACGGCGAGCATTCCGCGCAGCACGTCGCGCCGCCAGGAGTCGATGCCGTCGAGGCGGAGCTCGCGTTCGATCCCGCGCGCTCCGCCGGTCGTCGCTGGCTCGTCTTCGTTCCGCTCCTGAGCCTGCATCTCCTCTGGAACGAGGAGATTAGCGTCAGGGCGCGCGCAGCGCGAGTTGAACGGTCACCCGCGTCCCGGGTGCAACCCCGACCGACCGCCGGAGGCGGCGCGCGCCGCCAGGCAGCGTGTTATCGCGTGGCGGCGTTCCTTCGATCCCGGCGTGTGACGAGGAGGATCCCCAGCAGCATCGCGGCGAGGATGACCAGCGAGGCGGTGATTCGCCCCCAGGCGAGGCCCCCTTCGTCGCGCGGTTTGGTCAGAAGATCGCCGAGCGTCGCTCCAAAGGGGCGCGAGAGCACGTAGGCCGACCAGAAGTAGGCGCTGGCGGGGATGGTGCGGAGCCACCGGTGTCCGGCCGCGACCAGGCCCAGCAGGCCGCCGAACACCAGCGTGCGAGAGCGTCGTGCCGACGGTGGTGGTGGCGACCACCACCGCCCAGTAGGCGAACGGCCGATAGCGCCGGGACCCGACCTGGATCGCCAGCACCACCGCGAAGAAGGCGACGTAGATCAGGCTGGCGACGGCGTAGCCGAGGTCCAGCGTCATCGAGACGGCGTCACCGCCGGTCTCCCCCACGGTCGTGGCGAGCAACTTGATGATCCAGAAGCCCAGGGTGGCCTGGGGAACCTTGGAGGCGAGCGTTCGGTCGAGCTTGCCCACGGGTCGTTCGATTCTACCTTCCTCGAAATGAGCCCGTTTCCAACACGAGAGCGCAAGCCAGCTCCGCCGAGCACCCCGGCGGAGGTCGTCAAGACCCACGAGGCGGTCCGGACCGGCCCGGAGTTCCAGCCCGACTCGGGGGCGCTGGCGCCGGGCGAGCCGATCGAGGAAGAGCAGCTCGAGCACGACCGGCGCGACGATCTCTGACGCCGGTCACCGGCGGGGCCCGGCGCGGTAGAGTGGCGCCAGCCCATGCTCGCGACCCACCCGCCCGGTGACGGCGAAGCTGCCGTCGCAACAGCCCTCTGGATCGATCTGCTCCAGCCGACCGCCACCGAGATCGCCCGGGTCGGGGCGGCGACAGGGCTGCGGGTCCCCACGGAGGGTGAGGTCAGCGAGATCGAGTCGAGCAGCCGGCTCGCCTTCGAGCGCGGCGCCTTCTATCTCTCGGCGCCGCTGGTGGCGATCGACGACGACGGCGAGCACCAGCTGACGCCGGTCGGGTTCGTGCTGTCGGCCCGGGTCCTGCTCACCATCCACTTCGTGCCGCTGGCCGCCTTCGACGCCTACCGGGAGGAGTCGGCCGCGCAGCCACCCCAGAACGCCGAGGAGGCGCTGCTCCGCATCTTCGAGCTGATCGTCGATCGGGCGGCCGACAACCTGGAGCGCGCGGGCGCTGCCTGCGACGAGCTGTCGCGCGCCGCCTTCCGCGGCGGCCGCCAGCGCGGCAAGGGCGCCGGCCCGCTGCCCCCCAAGGGCACCGCCCAGGTCGCCACCAAGCTGAGCGCGGCGCTGCGCCGCATCGGCGCCACCGCCGAGCAGATCTCGCGCCTGCGGGACGAGCTGCTCGGCCTGGGGCGCATCGGCGCCTACCTCGAGGAGAGCGGGATCGCGGGGGCGCCCAAGGTGAACGCCACGCGCCTCAAGGGGATCCGGGCCGACGTCGCCTCGCTGACCGACTACGAGTCCCACCTCTCGGGCAAGCTGCAGTTCCTGCTCGACGCCACCCTCGGCTTCATCAACATCGAGCAGAACGAGATCGTCAAGACGCTGACCATCGCCTCCGTCGTGGGGATCCCCCCGGTGCTGGTGGCCGGCATCTACGGGATGAATTTTCGCGTCATGCCGGAGCTCCACTGGGCGCTCGGCTACCCGATGGCGCTCGCCCTCATCGTCGTGACCGGCCTCCTGCCGCTCTGGTGGTTCAAGCGGCGCGGCTGGATGTAGCGCGGTCGCGCCCGCGCGCCTAACGGTAGCGTGTGGCGATGGTGGTCGAGCGCGAGACCTGGAGCGCCGCCAGGTTCGCCTCGTCGATGCGTTGCAAGGCGGTCGCGTCCTCCAGCGGCGGCACGCAGACGACCTCCCCGAGCCGCAGGCCGGCCAGCGAGGCGCGCGCCAGATCGTCTGGGCTCATGCGCGGCATCTGCGAGAGATCCATCCCCTGCACGTCGTGGAACTCGGTCTTGATGACGCCGGGGAGGCAGACCTGGATGCGCACGCCGGTGCCGGTGAGCTCGTTGGCGAGCACCTGCGTGAAGGTCACCATGAAGGCCTTGGCACCCGCATAGACCGCGCGCTGGGGAAAGAAGGGTGCCGTCGCGCTGCCGGAGAACGCCAGCAGCGAGGCGACGTTGATGACGCCGCCCTGTTTGCGCTCGACCATCCCGGGCAGCGCGGCGCGGGTCACCTGAACGACCGCGCGGATGTGGATGGCGATGAGCGCGTCGGCCACCTTCGGATCGAGCTCGACGAAGCGGCGATACCCGCCGATTCCTGCGTTGTTCACCAGCAGAGCCAGCGGCGCGGCGGCGGCGCGCGCGCCGACCGCCTCGATGCCTGCCTCGCTGGTCAGATCGGCGACCAGCACCTCGACCCTGGATTGGTGCGCCTCGCCGAGCCGCTGCGCCAGCGCCTCCAGTCGATCGCGCCGGCGGGCGACGACGATCAGGTCATGCCCGCTGGCGGCGAGCTGTTCGGCGAAAGACTGTCCGATGCCGGCGGAGGCACCGGTGATGAGGGCAAGGGGACACGACATGCCCGTCAGGCTACGCCCCGCGCCGGGCCAGCACCAGCCTCGGCCCGGCGCGTTCTACCTCGGGCCCCGGGAGGCGTCGCGGGGGACAAACTCCTCCAGCATCTCCGCCCGCTCGCGCGTGAGCCAGGTCTTGACGCCCCGGGAATCGCTCCCGGGAAACTTCAAGCTGGCGAACTCGCTCCAGGCGTCGCGGTAAGCGGGCCAGGTTCGTTCAGTCTTGCGGATGTCCGGCGTCGTGACCGTCCCGAATTCGGGGCTCTTGGGTCCCCGCATGACCCGCTGGTAAACCGCATTCAGTCGCTGGTCGGTCCTGGTCAGCTCGGCCTCCGGCGCGGGCGGGACAGCGCCGCGCTCCAGCTTGTCCAGGAATGTGGCGAACGATTCCTCGAGCCGCTCGTCTTCTTCGAATCTCGAGCTCGGCGCGCGCCGTTCCGCTCAGATCCACTTCGTTCGACGACCGTGCCTCGAAGAAGGCGCGGGCAGCATGCCGCAGCTTTTCGAACGCCGCGCGCTCAGCCGCAGTCCAGCTCGCCAGCTTCGCGCGGTAGCGCGCGGTGCGTTTCGTCTCTTCGATCTTCTGAGCGTGCGCGGCGCAGGCCCCCATCATGTAGCCGCTGGTGATGTCGTCGCACAGAATCGAACGCCATCTTCTTCCGCTCCGACGCCCTCAGCTTCTCCAGGTGGGCGATGCGCCCCTCCATCTCGGCCGGCGCCCCCTCGAGCGCGCAGGCAAAACGAATCGCCAGATCGGGGTTCCGTCGGGCACCGATTCCGGTCGCATAGATCGTCATCAGGATGGCCGAGCCGCCGAAGACCGGGGCGTCGCCGGTCGACCGTTCGAGGTAGGCGCACAGGCGTGCCCTCGACGGATCGGCCGGCTGGCCGATGCCGTAGTAGAGATCCTCCGACTGGCACCCCGCGAGCGCTCGCCTGGTGTCGGCGTCGGGCTGGTCGCCCGGGGGGAGGGCGGTCTCCTTCACCCGATCGCAGTCCGCCCGCCAGGCCTCGTCCGCCGAAGGCGCGCGCCCCAATCCGCCACCGGCGAGGAACGCCAGCGCAACGAGTCGGAGCGGAGCGCTGGCGCCCAGCATCACCACAAGAATAGCGAAAACGGAGGCTCAGCGGCGCAGTGACTTTCCGCGTCGGTCCGCGGCGCCACGAATTTTGATGAGCCGCACGGTCCCGGGAGCGTCACTCCACCGACGGTCGTCCCCGAACCCGACAGGAGCCTCCATGATTCGCGCCTCGAAACAGGGCTGGAAGAGTTTCGCGTTTTCTCTCTGCCTCGGGGCGCTCGTGGCCGGCTGTGGCGGCGGTGACGGAACCGGTGAGGGAACGGGCGGCTCGGGCGAAACGGGTGGCGTGGGTCAACCCGGCGGTACGACCGGCACGGGCGGCGCGAGAGCGACGGGCGGCACGAACGGCACCGGGGGCTTGACCGGAACGGGCGGCCTGAACGGGACCGGAAGCCTGACGGGCACCGGCGGAGCGACCGCCACCGGCGGCCTGCCGGGGACCGGCGGTACGACCGCCACCGGCGGCGTGACGGGGACTGGCGGCGCGACCGCAACGGGCGGTGTCACCGGCACCGGCGGCGCAGGCGGCCAGGCGGGCGCGAGCGGAGCTGGGGGGACGGCCGGCCACGCGGGCGCGAGCGGAATCAGCGGAGCCGCCGGGCACGCCGGGACGGGTGGCGCGGGCGCGAGCGGCACCGCCGGCTCGACCGGCACCGGCGGCACCGGCGGCGCGACCGCCACCGGTCTTCCCGGCGACGTGACCGCTGCAGCGGGGACGCCGCTCGTGGCGGCGCACAGCATGACCCGCGCGCTCTTCGCGGCTTACACCGGCAACCTGTTCCAGGTCCGGCGCGCCTCCGACGCCACGACGCAGAACATCGGCGTGGCGAGCATGGGCGGCCAGGTCGACCTCACCACGCTGAACACCTTTTGCACCGGGACGGCCTGCTCGGTCTCCAAGCTCTATGACCAGTCCGGGAACGGCAACGATCTGTCGCAGGCCACGGCCGCCAATCAGCCCGCCGTTCAGTTCTGGACGACGGCCGACGGCACCACCAAGCTGCCGATGGCGGTGAGCACGAACCGGCAATGGCTGCGGAACCGGCTGCAGACCAAGAAGATCCCGACCGGCTCCAAGCCCCAGACCGAGTACATGGTCATCCACGCGGCCTTCGCCGGCGCGATCGCCGGCACCAACGGCTGCTGCTACGACTACGGCAACATGGAAACGCAGATCACCGACGACGGCCCCGGCACGATGAGCGCCCTCTACTTTGGATCCGCCACCGACTGGACGCGGGGCGCCGGCAGCGGTCCCTGGGGCATGATGGATTTCGAAAACGGCCTCTTCGCCGGCGGCGCCGGGATCGCGAACCTCAATCAAGGCTCCGCCAGCGTCAACGCGCAGGATCCCAGCCTCAAGTACCCCGGCAACAACATCGCCGTCATCTTCGGGAAGACGGACGGGACGGCGAACTTCACCTTGAAGTACGGCAACGCGGCCACCGGCCCGCTCGGTACGGCCTGGAACGGTGGGTTGCCCACGATGCCCAACCCGACCAAGTACATCCCGCTGCAACAGCAAGGCGGCCTCTCTCTGGGCGAGGGGGGCGACGGCTCGAACATGGGCACCGGCGCCTTCTCCGAGGGTGTGGTCATCGCGGCCGAGACCACCGACGCCACCGACAACGCCATCCAGACGAACCTCACCACCGTCTACGGCAAGTAGCCGTCTCGTCCGGGTCAAGCGACGGTTTCGCAGCGATAGAACTTGCGTAAACGTTGGTGATCCGCGCTGACGAGTCGCTCCGAGTGTGGCCAGGATAGGGGAGGCAAAAAACTCGGGAGGTGTGGACATGAGGACGCTGATACGGGAACCAATGTCTTCGAGCGACGCACGGGCCGCCATTCTTTCGAGCAACGAGGAGCTTCGCGGGCTGCTCCAGGAGACGATTCACGTCGCGCAGGAGACGACGCAAGGGGCGACGGAAGAGACGGCGGAACTGGAGGTCGACTTCGAGCCCCTGCGCATGCATGCGAAGGATCTCTTCGCGGCCTTCACGGAACACATGGAGTTCGAGGAGCGCATCTTGCCGACGGCGTTGTGCGACGTCATCGGTTGGGGCCCCGAATTGCGGGCGCGGATGGAGGCGGATCACGAGAGGTGCCGCGCCTCTCTCGCCGCCACCATGTTGGCGCTGGAGCCCGACAGTCTGTCGGCCGGTCGAATGATCGAGCGGATCCGCGAGCTGGCGGACGCCCTCCTCGTCGACCTCGACAGCGAAGAGCGGTACCTGCTCACCGCCGATCTCGACGCGCTCACGAACGACAGCGGAGGGGGATAGAACGGCGCGCGGCTACGGGCTCTCGTCGCTGTGACGGGTCAGGGCGGGCCACAGGAAGTGGTGGCCTCCCGTGCAGACGTAGGGGGTTCGACCGTCGGGCCCTTCCACGCCGACCGGGATTCCCGGCTTGCGGCAGACCGTCTGGGCCGGGAGGTCCTGGTGGTCGCACCAGGGTTCTTCCTCGGATTCCTCGTCTTGCGCCGTCGTCCGAATGGCCATCCGTATCGGGTCCCCGGTCGACATTGTACCCACGGGTCGTCGCCCGTGCAGAGAATCGCGTTGACTTCCGGCTGAGGCGGAGCAGGTTACCGATCGCGTGATCCACGATGTGCTCATCGTCGGGGGAGGCCCGGCCGGCAGCACCTGTGCCCGCTTCCTGGTTCGCGGGGGGGCGCGCGTGGCGATCGTCGATCGCGCCGAGTTCCCCCGGGTCAAGCTGTGCGGAGGGTGGATCTCGGCGCCGATCTGGGACGCCCTGGCGCTGGCGCCGCGCGAATACCCGGCCGGCCTCTGGGAGTGGAACAGCTGCCACGTCAGCTACCGCGGCGAGGAGCGGACCATCCCCTGCCACGGCTGGTTCATCCGCCGCTTCGAGCTCGATGACTTCCTGCTGCGCCGGAGCGGCGCTGACCTGCACCTGGGCGTCGCCGTACACGAGATCGAGCGCGACGGCGACGGTCTCTGGGCGGTCGCCGGCCTGCGCGCGCGGCATCTGGTCGGCGCGGGGGGGACCAACTGTCCGGTCGCGCGCCTGTTTCCGCCGCCGCGGCCGAGCGGGCCGGTCGGCGTCCAGGAGCACGAGTTCCAGGCCGATCGCGCGGAGATCGCGCGCACCCGCGCCGGGCGCGACGGCGAGCCGGAGCTGCTCCTGCACGACGACCTGCGCGGCTATTCGTGGAACGTCCCCAAGACCGACTGGCTGAACGTCGGCTCCGGAACGGTCGAGCCCCACGAGGTGCGCGCCGCCTGGCAGAAGGCGCGGGCGCACTTTACTGCCGCGGGGCACGTGCCGCCCGAGTCGGCCCCCGAGCTGGAGGCGATGAAGGGGCACACCTACTACCTCTTCGATCCGACCCACCTCGAGGGCGCCGTTCGACCGGGCCCCACCAACCAAGAGGGCGCCGGGGCGGTGCTTCTCTGTGGCGACAGCCTGGGGCTCGCGCAGCCGCTCACCGCCGAGGGGATCCTGCCCGCGGTGCTCTCGGGCCGGCTCGCCGCCGAGGCGATCCTGGCCGGCGCACCGGAGAGCTACCCGGCACGCTTGGCCGCGCACCCGGTGCTCGAGGACTACCGCCGCGTCTTCCGGCTGCGGGAGGCGGCCGCGGCGCTCGCCGGGCGCTCGGGCGATCACAAGGGCCCGGGCAAGGCGAACGGGGACGGGGCCAGCAACGGCCACGGCAAACCGGGCTCGCGCCTCGCCGGACGCGCCGTGGCCAGCGGGTTCGCCTGGATGTTCTCCGGCGCGCGCTTCCCGGCCCCGCGTCTGATCGACGCGGGACTGGCTATTGCCGAGCGCTGGACCAACAATCGACGCGCATGATCGACTTCGCCCGCAAGCTGGCCTCCACCCTCGACCGCAACGCCGCGGATGTCATTCGCGAAGCGCTCGCCGGCGCAGGAATCACCGTCGGTGGTGATGCGCCCTGGGACATCCAGGTCCACGACACCCGGACCTATGAGCGCATCATGCGCGACGGGACCGTCGGCGTGGGCGAGTCCTTCACCGAAGGCTGGTGGGACTGCGAGCGGCTCGACCAGATGATCGATCGCGCCGTGCGCGGCAACCTCTACGGCGTGCTCGGGAAGAGCTGGACCATGCGGGCGCAGGTGGTGCGCTCCCGCCTCTTGAACCTGCAGGCGACGCGCCCCTTCGAGGTCGGCGTCCGGCACTACGACGTGGGAAACGATCTCTACCGCGAGATGCTGGGGCCGCGGATGATGTACACCTGCGCCTACTTCAAGGGCACCGACTCGCTCGACGTCGCGCAGGAGGCCAAGCTGGATCTGGTCTGCCGGAAGATCGGCCTTCAGCCGGGGATGCGCGTGCTCGATCTCGGCTGCGGCTGGGCCGGCTTCGCCTCCTTCGCCGCCGAGCGCTACGGCGCCAGCGTGGTCGGCTACACCGTCTCGCGCGAGCAGGCCGCCTGGGCCAAGGAGCACTACGCCGCGCTGCCGATCGAGATCCGGTTGGAGGACTACCGCCACGCGACCGGCAGCTACGACGCCGTGGTCTCGATCGGCCTGATGGAGCACGTGGGGCCCAAGAACCACCGCGGCTACATGGAGCTGGCAGCCCGCCGCCTCCTCCCCGGCGGGCGGGCCTTCATCCACACCATCGGCGGCGCCACCCCGCGCACGCACATCGATCCCTGGTTCGACAAATACATCTTTCCCAACGCCGCCATCCCCACGCTCGGCCAGCTGGCGACCGCGATGGAGGAGATCCTGGTCCCCGAGGACGTCCAGAACATCGGCCCCCACTACGACCGGACGCTGATGGCCTGGTGGGACAACTTCGACGCCGCCTGGCCGCGCCTGCGCGCGAAGTACGGCGACGCGTTCTACCGGATGTGGAAGTTTTACCTGATGATCAGCGCCGCCTACTTCCGCACGCGCCAGCACAACCTCTACCAGATCGTCGCCACGCCGGCCGGCGCGCCGCAGCCGCCGTACGTCCGCGCGATCTGACGCTCGCGGTTGCGCGCGATCCGACGCTCGCGGTTGCGCGCGATCTGACGCTCGCGGTTGCGGGCGATCCGACGCTCGCGTTGCGGGCGATCCGACGCTCGCGTTGCGCGCGATCCGAGGCTCAAAATTCTTTGCGGCAAAACCGCACTCACGGCGCGCTTCCGCAACGCCAGGTTGGGATACGGAGGATCCATGGCGATCAAGGAATACCCACGGGGCGCGGCATTTTCGGGCGTCATCGGGCGCACCATCGGTGAGTCGGAGCCGGCCTGGCCCGAGCCGGTCCGGGCGAAGGCGGGGGCCTCGAACGTCCTCTTCATCGTTCTCGACGACACCGGGTACGGGCATCTCGGCTGTTACGGCTCGCCGATCCGCACGCCCAACCTCGACCGTCTGGCGGCCAATGGGCTGCGCTTCACCAACATGAACACCACGGCGCTCTGCTCGCCCAGCCGCTCCTGCATGCTGACCGGACGCAACCACCACTCGAACGCCATGTCCTGCATCACCGAGGGGGCGACCGGCTACCCGGGCGGCAACGGCCTCATCCCCTTCGAGAACGGGTTCCTCTCGGAGATCTTGCTGGGGAGCGGCTACAACACCTTCGCGGTCGGCAAGTGGCACCTCACGCCGATCGAGCAGTCCAGCGCCGCCGGCCCCTACGACCGCTGGCCGCTCGGCCGCGGATTCGAGCGCTTCTACGGCTTCATGGGCGGCGACACGCATCAGTATTACCCGGACCTGGTCTACGACAACCACCAGGTGCCGGCCCCCAAGACGCCCGAGGAGGGCTACCACCTCACCGAGGATCTCGTCGATCGGGCGATCGAGTTCATCGCCGACAGCCGGCAGGTCGCCCCCGACAAGCCGTTCTTCCTCTACTTCTGTCCCGGCGCCATGCACGCCCCCCACCATGTGCCGCGCGCCTGGGCCGACAGGTACAAGGGGCAGTTCGACGACGGCTGGGACTCCTACCGCGAGAAGGTGTTCCAGCGTCAGCTCGAGCTCGGCGTCGTCCCGGCGGGAACCAAGCTCTCGGCGCGCGATCCCGACGTGGTCGAATGGAAGGGGCTCCCCGCCGACGAGAAGCGCCTCTACGCCCGGATGATGGAGGTGTTCGCCGGCTTCCTCGAGCACACCGATCATCACATCGGACGGCTGCTCGACTTCCTGGGCAAGACCGGACAGCTCGACGACACGCTCATCATGCTGGTGAGCGACAACGGCGCCAGCGCCGAAGGGGGCCCGCACGGCTCGGTCAACGAGAACCTGTTCTTCAACAACGTCCCGGAGACGGCCGCCGACGGCCTCGAGGCGATCGACGACCTCGGCGGACCGAACTGCTTCAACCACTACCCGTGGGGCTGGGCCTGGGCGGGGAACACTCCGTTTCGCCGCTGGAAGCGCGAGACCTACCGCGGCGGCTCCAGCGATCCGTTCATCGTCCACTGGCCGAAGGGGATCAAGGCGCAGGGGGAGATCCGCACCCAGTACGCGCACATCATCGACATGCTGCCGACGGTGCTGGGGGCGCTGGGCCTGGAGGCGCCGACGCAGATTCGCGGCGTGACGCAGTCACCGATCCAGGGCGTCTCGTTCGCGCAGGCCTTCGATGACCCCAAGGTCCCCTCGCGCCACCACACCCAGTACTTCGAGATGATGGGGCACCGGTCCATCTATCACGATGGCTGGCGCGCGGTCTGTCCGGTCCCGGGACCGTCGTTCACCGAGGCCGGGATGGACTTTGGCGAAATGGAGCTCACCGAAGAGAAGCTGCGCCAGCTCGACGAAAAAGGGTGGGAGCTTTACCACGTGGCCGAGGACTACGCGGAGACGCGCAACGTCGCCGGGCAGAACCGCGACAAGCTGATCGAGATGATCGCCACCTGGTACGCCGAGGCGGGCAAGTACAACGTGCTGCCGATCGACAGCCGGGGGGTGACCCGTCTCATCGAAGAGCGTCCGCAGCTGGCGCGGCCGCGCGATCTCTACGTCTACTACCCCGGCACCTCGTCGGTGGCCAACAAGATCGCGGCGCGGGTGCTCAACCGGCCGCACAGCATCACCGCGACGGTGGAGCTGGCCAACGGCGCCGAGGGGGTGCTGGTGGCCCAGGGGGGGAATTCCGGCGGCTACTCGCTCTACGTCAAGGACCACAAGCTGCACTACGCCTACAACTTCCTGGGCATCCAGCAGTACCACCTGACCAGCGACGCCACGCTCACCGACGGGCGCCACGAGCTCCGCTTCGAGTTCGAGCCGACCGGGAAACCGGACTTCGCCCACGGCAAGGGGACGCCGGCGCGCGCCCAGCTTTACGTCGACGGGAAGCTGGCGGGGCAGACGGACCTTCCCGTCACCATCCCGCTCGACATCGGGATCACCGACGGCCTCACCTGCGGGCGCGACGACGGCTCGACGGTGACGACCGACTACCAGGCGCCGTTCGCCTTCAACGGAGCGCTGGAAAAGGTGGTCGTCGACATCTCCGGCGATCTCATCGAGGACCACGACGCCAAGCTGCGCGCCACGATGGCGCACCAGTAGACCGCGGGCCGGGCCCCTTCGCCGTGAACGCGCAGCGACCGTTTGCGCGCAGCGACCGTTTGCGCGCAGCGACCGTTTGCGCGCAGCTACCGTTTGCACACAGTTACCGTTTGCGCGCAGCCACCGTTTGCGCGCAGCTACCGTTTGAACGTGTCGTAGTCGCGGGCGTGGGGCGCGATCCGCTGCTCCAGCGCGCGCCGCTCGCTCTCGGCCATCGGCACGAAGGCGTGCGCGACCGCCAGGTTCTCCTGGACCTCGGCGATCGTCGAACAGCCGATGATGACCGTGTCCGCGAGCGAGGCCGCGTACCGGATGAGCTCGTCCGCGCGCGCCTCGTCCAGCAGCGGACCGGCCGCCATCACCTTCATCCCCACCACGCCGATCCCCTGGCGGCGCGCCTCGGCCAGCACCGTCGGCGCGAACGGTCGGCGGTGCGGATCTGCGGGGTTCACCGGCAACAGCACGCTGTCGAAGGAAAACCGCCGCATCGCCTGGAGGAGGATGTCGGGATCGTGGTGGCCGGTGAGGCCGATGAACCGGACCCGGCCGTCGGCCTGCGCCTGGCGCGCGGCCTCGATGGCGCCGTTCCGGCCGAAGAGGACCTCCAGCTCTCTCGCGTGCCGGAGATCGTGCATCTGCCACAGGTCGAGCCGATCGGTGCCGAGCCGTCGCAGCGAGTCGTCGAGCAGGCGCAGCGCCCCTTCGCGCGTGCGCTCGTGGGTCTTCGACGCCAGGAACACCCGGTCGCGCGCGCCGGGCCCGGCCTCGCGGAACGCCTGGCCGTAGTAGTCCTGGCTCTGCTGGTAGGCGGGCGCCGTGTCGCAGTAGCGCACGCCCAGCCGAAGCGCTTCCAGGATCACGGGGACCGCCTCCTTGGCCCGACCGGTGGTGCGCAGGATCCCTTCGCCGCCGAGCGACACCGCCAGCACCGGCGCGCCCGTGCGACCGAGCGTCCGGGGGTCTGTCGTCGGGGGCGCCGCCGGCGTCATCGCGTCCGGAACCATCCCGCGATGCTCCAGCGCTCCCGGGTGGCCTGTTTCGCTTCGTGCGGCGTCTCGTCGCTCATGAACAGCACCAGGGTCCCCCCGTCCGGGGCCAGCGTCAGCCGGGGGACGTTGTGCGCGTCATAGATGATCAGCTCCCCGCCCGCGTCGGCGGGCCAGTCGGCGTTGAGGTAGATCACCGCCGAGACGACCCTGGCGTTGGAGTGACGATGGCGATCGACGTGGGTCCCGTAGCCCGCGCCGATCGGATAGCGGGCGTACTGGGCCTCGAACGAATCGAGCCCCAGAAAGAGGTCGCGGTTGAGCGAGACCCGCAGCTCTTCCATCCAGCGCATGAAGCTTCCGCCTCCCGGCATGCTCGTGTCGAGCCAGCAGACGGAGCTGCCGCGGATGGGGCTCTCCCGCAGCGCTCCGTCGACGCAGTCCTCGCCACGACCGACGCGCGCCGCGGAGAACGCATCGCCGGCGAACAGCTGCTCGGCCTCGCTCCGCAGCGCCAGCCAGCCGGCGCTTCCGTCTCGGCCGCTTTCGGGCAGCGCTCCCGGCAACACGACGTAGCCGTGCTTGCTCAATGCCTGAGCTGCAGGCCCCCAGTCGCTCACCCCGTACGCCGACACCGACCGAGCATACCGTAAGGACAGTCCCGCAAATGCGCGCCGGGTCCTGGTCGCGCGCGCGGATCGGTCTAAGGCTCATCCTCATGCGTGCGCGAACTCTGGTGGGGACCCTGGTGGCCGCTGGTCTGCTCCTCTCGGCTGCGTCGCGGGCGCTCGGGGACGAGCCGGTCTCGCCGATCGCGCCCGTCGAGACGACCACGGTGGAGGCGCCGCCCCCCGTCGAGCCGCCGCCCTCCAAGCCGATCCCCGAGCTCGACGAGCGCACGGCCTACATGGTCGGGAAGCACACGCTGAAGCTCGGCATCTTGGCCTTCGAGTACGGGATCCTGCAGCAGCTCTCGATCGGCACCGACCCCCCTTCCTGGGCGCTGCGGGCGATCACCAGCATCCTGGTCCCCAACCTCCACCTGAAATGTCAGCTCCTGGATCGCGGTCCGGTGGCGGTCGCGGTCCTGGCCGCGGGCTACTACGCGACCATCAGCAAATCGAACTTCAGCGGCAACCTGCTGAACATCCCTCTCTCGGTGTTCGTCTCGGTGAAGGTCCACCCGCGGATCACGCTGCACGCGGAGGGGGCCTACGTCTACGCGCGCGTCTTCGGGACCGGCGACGTCACCCAGGCGAGCCTGGACGGCGCGGGCGTGGGGCGGGCGGGCCAGGTGGGCCTGATGGTTCAGTACCGGGTGACGCGGATCTTTTCTCTCACCGCCACCGGGCGCTACCAGTTCTACCTCGCCGACGTGCCGCTGAGCGGCACCACGACGATCGACGCCTTCACGACGGGAAGCTTGAGCGGACAGTACGTCCCGGCCGTGCAGCACCCCTGGGAGGCGATCGGGGGAGTCGCCTTCCTGTGGCACTACTTCCACCTGATCCTGGGGGCGGGGTACGGGAACTACTTCGTTCCGGGGCTCGACATCGCCAACCCGAAAAAGACGTTCGTGCCTGACGCCAGCATCGCGGTGGTGCTGTGAAGTCTCCACGCCGGGACCTCGTTGCGCGCGGCGCAGCGATCGCGCTGGGGGCGGTCGCGCTCGGCTGCGGGCCGGGGACCATCACCCTGCCGACCCCTCCGATGGAGGCAGAGACGGCGGCGCTGGTGATGACGTACCAGATGCCGACTGCAAACCTCGACACCGGCAACATCGATCAAGTGCGCGCCGACGCGCAGACCCGCCTCGCCCAGCTGAACCTCGACTGGCTGCCCGATCTGCTCTCCCAGGCGCTGGTCCAGCTTCGGTCCCGCCTCGACGCCGCCGGTCTCCCCGACGATCCGACCACCACGCCCGATTCACGCCGGGGGCAGCTCACGGCCGTCGCCACCATCACCCGCATCTGCGCCGGGTGGAGCGATCCGGCTGGTCCGCCCGATCAGGCCGCGAATGGCTCCGTCGAGGTGACCGCCATCGCCGACACCGGCAAGCTCAACCCGGAGATCTGGGGAACGGCGACCTCCTGTCTGACGCGCTTCCCGCCCGCCGGCAGCACGGGCGCCGTCGCCTCGGCCACCTCCACCGTCGTGAACGCCACCCTCGACGGCACCCTGATCCTCTACTCCCTGGGCCCGCTGCCCAAAGACACCTCCGAGGCGCAACTTCTGGTCGTCTTCAGCGGATCGATCGGCGTCGGCGCTCAGGTCGGCTCGGCCTCGTTCGACTTCGAGATCCAGATGTCTCAGGTCAGGTTCAGAGTCCCGGTCGCCAGCGGCGGCGATGCGATCGTCACCGTCGGCACCACCCTCGGCATCCAGGGCGCGAACGCCGGCTTCTCCTGCGATCTGACGACCCTCACCTGCCAGCAGACCAGCTAGAGAGCCGCCCAATTAGGCGGCCCTAAATTGATCCGGTCTCTAGGCGAGGCGCCGGCGCTGGTCGAAGCTGGTCCGCGCGTCGTGGAGATCGGCGGAATTCCAGCGCGCTGGAGGACGGTATCCATCGTTGTAACGAGGCCGACAGTCTTCAGCGCTTCGAACGCCGAAAGCCTTGACGTTTGCGAAACGACGCCCGAGTTTCAGAACGGCGCGCTTGCCTTCACCGACGGTGCTTCTAGAGTGGGTGGGCAAGATCATGGTCGGTTGGCTGGGAAGAAGGACTGAGCCGCGGGTTGGCTTTCGACGCGAGGTCCGCGTGATCTGGCCAGGCCAGCTGCAGAGCGTGGTCGCGCGCGCCGTCAACCTGTCGCCGACGGGGATTCTCGTCGACGCCCCCACGCCCGAGCCCTGCCCGGTCGGAATCCCCCATCGTGTGCGACGTCGCGCTGCCGCGCGGGTCGCTCCGGCTTCGCGGCCGCGTCGCGCACCATCGGGTCTTGTCGCCCGCGAAGGTCGGGATGGGGATCGCCTTCATCGACCTGTCACCGCACATGGTGGCCGAGCTGCGCGACGTGGTGGACGAGAGCGACGAGAAGGCCCAGCTCGTCAAGCTGCGCTTCGCCGGCAAGAGTCAGTTGATCTGCACGCGCGCCTTGCCGACGGCCGAGGGCTTTCAGTTCACGTCGGCCTTGCCCTTCCTGCGCGCGGACACGGAGGTCGAATCTCCCTCTCCCCGGAGGCGGGCCTCGCCACCAAAGGGTGGGTCTCGTCGGTCGTGCTCGGTCCCGCGCAGGAGGACGGCATCCCGCGCCTGGTGATCGACATTCGCGCGGGTGAGAGCGCCGCGCCACGCCTTGCGCCCGACGCGGCTGTCTCCGGCGAAGTGGAGTCGGCTGTCGCGTCGTCGGTGGTGGGAGCCGTGCCCGAGCGGGTCTGGGAGCCCTGGGATTTCAACCCGGACAACGAGGCGGTCCAGACCGACGCGCCGGAGAATGCGGACGACGTCACGACGCCGGTGCGCGACGACCCGGACAAGACGGAGATCATCCGGTTCAGCGATCTCGAGCGTCCGGGCCGCCCGCGCGCAGCCGCCAGGGTCCGATCGATGGCGCTGACGGCCTCCGCGGTGGCCGTGGCCGCGATTGCCGTCGGAGTCGCCATTCGCTTCAGGCCTCCGCGTGCCGCCGTCCGTCCGGTGACGGCGCCGGTGATCGTCATGATGCCGCCGGCGGCGCCCGTCGCGCCCGTCGCGGCGGCAACGCCGCCGATCGCGGATCCGCCTCCCACGGTCGCCCCCACGGTCGCCCCGATCGTCAAACCGATCCTCGCGCAGGCCGCGGAACCGACGGCGGAGCCGACCGCCGGCGACGAGCCGGTCCCGGGCGACGAGCCTCCCGACGGCTCGAATGAATTCGCGGTTGGGCTCACCGGCTCGCTGAAGGGGGCGCACAAGTACGCGCTGCATGCGCCCGACGGCGTCGCCTTCAACCTTCCCCACGCGCAGGCCACCATGAAGGTGGGGACCTACCGTCCCGCCGTCAGAGGCCTGCGCGCCGTCTGGGTGCGCGACCTCGCGGGCGGCGGCACCCACCTCCGCTTCTTCTACACCAAGTCTCGCCCCGCTCCGGAGGTCCGTCTCCACTCCGACGGCGTCCGCGTCGTCGCCCGCTGAGCGGCTTCAGGCAGCGAGCCTGGAGCTGATGGAGCCGATCGGATGAGGAGACGCCTCTCATGAGGGCGACGCTCCCTCTCGCACCCACCGCTGAACGGCAGTATCGTCGGTCGGACAAAATCAAGCGGGCGTTCGAACCACCCTCGCCACGTCCCGCAAGATCACTGATGCCACTCGCTCAACCCAGCGCACTCTTCGAAAAACTGGACGGCGGACTGACCGGAATTCGGCTCTACGGAATCGCGCCGCCGAAGTTGGCCTCGGACCCCGAGCAGCTGCGTGAGATCGCGGCTCAGCAGGTTGCCCGGCTTCGTCTCCTCGCACCGGAAGGCCTGGTCGTCTATGACATCCAGGACGAGCCGGGGCCTGCTGGTCAGGTACGCCCCTTCCCGTTCTTGCCCACCGTCGACCCCGAGGTTTACGCGCATGACGCGCTTGCCGAGCTCGCGATTCCGAAGATCGTGTATCGATCCGTGGGAGCGCATTCGCGCCAAGGGTTCTCCAGCTGGATCGACACGGTGCGGGCAGCGACCGACCGGCGCCTGAGCGTCTTTGTCGGCGCACCCCGTGGCCGGTCGCCCAGCCCGGGTCTGTCGCTGACCGAGGCATATGTGCTGGCGCGCGATTGTCCGAACCTGGTCCTTGGTGCAATCGCCATCGCCGAGCGACACGGCGCCAAAGGAGATGAACACCAGCGGATGCTCGCCAAGCAGGACCAGGGGTGCCGCTTCTTCATCACGCAATCGGTCTACGATGCCGCTTCCACCAAGTCGTTGCTGTCCGATTACGCACTGTCCCTGCAGGCGTCCGGGCGCTCGCCCGCCCCTCTCGTGCTGACGTTCTCGCCCTGCGGCTCGGTGCGCACGCTCGAGTTCATGAAGTGGCTCGGCATCTCGTTTCCGCGATGGCTGGAGAACGAGCTGCGCCATTCTGCCGACACGCTGGAGCGCTCCGTCGACCTGTGTGAGAGCGTGTTCGCCGACGTGCAGGACTACGCCCGCGAAAAGCGTCTGCCAATCGGCATCAACGTCGAGAGCGTCTCCATCCGAAAGTCGGAGATCGACGCCTCCGTTGAGCTCTATCGGCGGTTGAGCGCGCGTCTCGCGGGGTAGGCCAACGGGTCCATCAAAAAAACGGCAGGCCGGGTGACGGTGGTGCGTGCGTGTTAGAGTCAGTGACCAAGAAACCATAGTGATTTTATGTGGTTACGGGCGTGAGCTTTTTTTCGCGATGGTTAGTCGATCGCTCGGAAGTCCATTCGTCGCCAATGTGAAAGGACGGACTGAACATGCGCAACATCATCTCGCTCGCTCACATTTCTCTGGATGGCTTCATGGCGGGTCCCCGCGGGGACATGGACTTCGTCGTCTTCAACAAGGAGCTCGCCGATCACACCTATCCGCTGTTCGAGAAGGTCGACCTCGCCGTCTACGGACGCGTCACGTACGACATGATGGAGGGCTACTGGCCCACCGCGGGGGACGCGCCCGATGCCGACGCGCACGCGAAGAGTCACGCGCGTTGGTACGCGGGCGTGAAGAAGCTGGTCGCGTCTCGCACGCTGACGGCGTCGAAGAAGCCGAACGTGCGCGTGGTCGGCGATGACCTCTTCGGCGCGCTCCGCGCCGAGAAGCAGAAGGCCGGTGGCGACATCATGATCTTCGGCAGCCCGACCCTCACGCGCGCGCTGGCGGCGGCGGATCTCGTCGACGAGTGGCGGCTCACCCTGCAGCCGGTGATCCTCGGTGACGGGCTGCCGCTGTTCGGGAAGCGCGAGACCCGCGCGCGGCTCGAGCTTCGCTCCTCGAAGACGTTCGGCACCGGCGTCATCGCGGCACACTACGTAACGAAGCGCTGACGCGCGTGCTCGCCGCCGGAGGTACGACATGAGGCTCATGATGACGCTGCTCGCGGACTCGCTGCAGGAGGCGGACGTCGACGTGATCTCGGCGTACCTCGCGCAGCACCACGTGAACGTGCTCGGGTCGGAGCAACTCCTCGATGAGGGCGCCACGATCTCCCAGCGCGGCGAGTCGCCGGCGGTCGTCGCGCGCGATGTCTCCGCGCTGCGTGCGCTCTGGGTCGTCGACATGCCCTCGCGCGCGGCGGCGGTGGAGCTGGCGAAGAATGCGCCCGGCGGCGAGGGCACGCTCGAGGTTCGCGAGTCGTATACGCCTCAAGACTTCGGCGCGCCGCCGGATCCGAGTCCGCCGGCGGCGCTACCGCTGCCGGTGCGAAAGCCCGGAACGCATCGGTACATCGCGATGGTCCGCGCCGGCCACGAGTCGGGCGAAGCACCGGCACTCTCATCGATCGCGCGCATGGACGCGTACTGCGCACCGCTCGTCGAAGCCAACACGATGATCGGCGGCGAAGGGCTCAAGCCGAGCACGAAGGGCACGCGCATTCGTCGATCGGCGGCGCAGCGGTTCGTGCTCGACGGTCCGTTCGCCGAATCCAAGGAGCTCGTCGGTGGCTACCTGGTCGTGCAGGTGCCCACCCTCGACCAGGCCATCGACACCATTCGCCCGTGGCTGCCCATCCATCGCGAGGGACAGCGGACGGACCACGTCACGATCGAGGTTCGCCGGCTGCCGTGAACCAGCGGGACGGCGACGTTCGGCGGGCAACGGACCGGGCTGCTCGCGGTCGATGAACGCGATATCTTCGTGCAAACACGGGCGAACATGCTCACCATCGGAGACTTCACCTGGGACGGCTTCTTCTGGAGCACGAGCGTTTATCTTCCGTCGTGGGCCGGACTTCAGAACCGGCGCGGAGCGTATGGCAGCCGCGACGGTGACAAGCCGGCCGGTGGCAAAGTGCCGCTCGTGTTCGCGCCCGAAGGACGTGACGACGCACCTCTCACATCGAGAAAGGAGGCCTTCCGTACGTCGGTCTCGAGCTCGGCTGCTCCTGGGACGTCGAGCATGGCCTCGGAGCCCTTCTACACGGTACGCGCGTCGTAGAGATCGGTGGTGCGGACACCGCGATCCTTCTCTGGATCGCTGAACGAGATGCGAAGCGGAGATAGCCGGGCCGGGCTCGAGAGGAAGCGGCAAGCTGCCCAACCCCGTGAGCCTGGCCCGGGCCGAGGGTGCGGGCCGGATGACCAGCGATTGAGCCTGACGCCCGCTTGCGCGGCGCGCAGCTTGACGGCACGATCGTTGACCAGACAGGAGTCATCCTGCGGACGCAAGTCGTCATATTTGCAGTCGTGACCACGCTGGCCGCACCCGTCTCGGGGCGGCAGAAGGTTCCGGACGTCATTCCTGGCGAGCCTTGGCGACTCCTGCGGGAGCTGACTGCGGGGCCGTTCCGCTTCGGCATTTTCCAGAGCGCCAAGGAACGATCGCTGGAGTCCGCGCTCGTCCAGGGGTCGGTCGCCGGGAAAGTCGCATGGACCACCATTGACGTCGGATCCGTCGGAGATCGCGGAATAGGGGGCGACCCCGCAGCTCTCCTGGTGACGGCGACGCCGGTCGACGGCCGGGCCAAGGACCTCTTCCTGGTTCACGTCAGCACACCTCCGAATTCTGGCGCGAGCGCGACGCCGGCGTCCCAGTTTCTGGTTTCGCGTGACCACGCCCAGGCTCGACTCGTCTGTCGACTGCCGGACGAACCATTGGAGATCACCATTATCGAAGCGGCGCCCCTGCTGACCTTCGCAGTCAGTACAGGCGCGGCGCGCGTCCGCTTCGTCGCCCGGCAGAATGACCTGTGTGAGCTGGCATCATCCGATCCGCAAGACCGGGATTCAGAGAAGAACCTCCTGTTCGAAGCGGCCGTGGCGCAGGGCGAGATGTTTCGTGCGGCCGGAGCCTGGAAGAAGGCTGGCGACGCCTTTCAGCAAGCCTTGCATCTTCGCCCCACGAGCCGACAGGCAGAATGGCTCGCGCGCTCGGCAATCGACGTGCGCTCCAGCTACAATGACATCGGGTGCTGGCTTCACCAAGACGACCTGCGAGAGCGCCCAATTGCAGGGGTGCTGAAGCTCCTTCTCGATTCGTACGATGAGTACCTCTCGCTCTTCCCCCAGACCGAGTACGCGGCGCAGGTGCGCTACAGAAAAGCCGACCAGCTCGAGCGCTGCAACCACCTGGAAGCCGCCGCAGTCCTCTTCAAGGAGGTTTTCGAAGGGTCTCCAAAGGACGAGTTGAGTCCCTATGCGCACCAACACCACGACGCGATCGTGGAATTGATCCGGCAGCGCGAACAGAAACCGAGCTCCAAGACAGGCGCTGCGGCCCAAACCCGCGTTACGCCCGACGGTCCTGCGACCCGCGGGTCGCCAACGCCCTGACGCTGGCTGACCCGGACGGCCAAGATGCTTCGACTCATCGGATACTGGAAGGGCAGTCTTGGGGACGAGTACCCTTTTCCGCAGGAGGTCAGCGCGGGGTACACCCCTGACCTTCGCGACAAGCTCCTCGCCTATCTCGAGTCGGGCGAAGTCTTCCAGCGACATCGCGGGTTCTCGTGGTGCCGGTTCGGCTGTTCTGAACCCAATGGCAGTGCAGAGCTCACCGATGGAAGGTGGGTGTGGCCGCAGGGCCTGGCGCACTACATACGTCACCATCGGGTCGCGTTGCCTGCGGAGTTTCTCCGCGACGTCGCCGACCCGTCTCGGCTCGCCGGGGCATCCGGGAGGCAACCGTCGCCAAGGTCGGCCGTGGACCATTCCTATTGGATCGCGTGGGCGCGCTCTTACCGCATCGGCGCCGTCGAGGCCTTGCTCGAAGAGGCGCGGGCGAACGCGACCCGTGCTTGCCAGGCGATGTTGGAGGCCGCCGCCCTTCAACGAACGGCGCTCGAAGGCTCCGGGACGACTTCATGCGCGACGGCGGCGTGCGTTCGTCAGGTCGTGGCGGGGAAGGCGTTCTGCGCTCGCTGCTTGACCGAGCCCGATCGGCGGAGGGTGCAGCTCAGCGCTGATGCGCGCGAACTGAAAAGGGTGATCGACCTGCTGCCCGGCGCGCTGCCAACCCGTTCGTCGGAACACACGTGATCGTCGCCTGGCCATGTGGGGTTAGGAAGTTCACATCACGCGTGCCGAGGAATGGAGACAACGTCACGCCTGGCAATCAAGTGGTGGGACCGGAGAACACGGCGGTGCGGGTCGCCTTGTGGCGGGCGCTGCACCTCGAGGTCGATGACCCGCCGCACGTGTTCGAAGACGACGCCGGCCTCAAGCTGGTGGCTCCAGACGCAGGGTGGCGCAGCCGTCCCGACATGAGCCCGTTCACGCGCCCCTTCCGGACCTCCATCCTGGCCCGGGCCCGCTTCGTCGAAGATCTCGTGGCCGAACGAGCCACCCGTGGGGTCGGGCAGTACGTCATCCTCGGCGCGGGCCTCGACACCTTCGCCCAGCGGCTGCTGGACCTGGCCTCCCGGCTGCTGGTGTTCGAGATCGATCAACCCGGCCCTCAGGCCTGGAAGCGCCAGCGTCTCGTCGACCTGGGGCCTCGGCATCCCGCCGTTCTTGCGCCTGGTGCCCGGTCGACTTCGAGGGCCAGGAAGGGCGAGACGCCTGGTAGGAGCGGCTGGCGGCGTCGGGCTTCGACCGCTCCCTCGGTCCTCTGAAGGGATCACGAGCAGGCTCCCGATCCGCGGATCGCGTCAACCGTCAAGCGGCTGACCGGCACCCTTGATAAGGAAGTTACTCGCGTGATTGAAGAGGTCGCGATACTTTAGCGACACTCACCGATGCCGAACACGAACACCGACACGAAGACCATCGATGACAACGCACTGACCATTGACCACCCGCGGGTCCGCCTGGTCGACCGAGAGATCTTCACGCTGCGATTCGTCAGCGACTGCATGCAGCACGAGTGCCTCTGCCGGGACGAGAAGGATCTGGCGCGCACCGACGCCTGCTGCCAGCACGGAGCGGACGTCTTGCGCAGCGAGAAGAGCGCCATCTTGGCCCGCGCCTCCGAGATCGCCTCCGTTCTGAAGCCGGAATGGAAGAAGCCCGAGAGCTGGTTCGACGAGCGCGATCCCGAGGTCATCTCCGAGGAGCCCTTCGTCGACGTGGTTCGGACCGGGACGACCGACCTGGACGTCGACACCTCGGGCTGCATCTTTCTGAATCACGAGGGTGACCGGGGATGCGGGCTGCACGCCGCCGCCCTCAAGCACGGCTTCGACCCGGCGGAGATCAAGCCCTCCGTCTGCCGCCTCTATCCGTTGAGCCTCGACGACGGACACCTGGGCCTCAGCCCGGACTTCGATCGCTACTCATGCGCCAACTCCGGCACCAACTCCCTTTATGGGGTCCTGCGCGGCGTGCTCGGCGAAATGTACGGCGACGACCTGGTTCAGATCCTGGACGGCCTGAACGCAAAGTTTCGGGTGCGCCGCTTGAAAAGCCTCCGCTGAGGCGGGTGGCACCGGCGGAACCCCGCGGGCGACGTGAAGAGGGTTGCCGTCTTCGGGAACGCCGCGGGGGGCAAGTCGACCCTGGCCAGGAGGCTGGCGGAGCTGACCGGCATCCCGCTCCATCCCTTGGACCTGATCCAGTACCGGGTCGGCGGCGCCAAGGTTCCGCACGACGAATATCTGAAGGCGCACGCGGAGCTGCTGCAGCGTGAGGCGTGGATCATCGACGGCTACGGCTGCCGCAAATCTACCTGGGAGCGCTTCGCCCGCGCGGACACGCTGGTCTACATCGATCTGCCGCTCGTCACCCACTATCGGTGGTGCACGAAGCGGCTGTTCCAAGGCCTCTTCGTCACTCCCGAGGGGTGGCCCGAGGGCAGTCCCATCCTCAGCAGCACGCTCAGCTGCTACCACACGATCTGGCTATGCCATCGGCATCTGACACCCAGGTATAGAGAGCTCGTGTCCCAGGTTCGGGCACACAAGCGGGTTCATCACCTGCGGTCCACGGCCGAGATGTCCGCGTTCCTGGCGGGCTTGCTCGCGGAGGTCGAGGCTCGTCAGGGTGGCGACCATGAAGGCGCCGCGCGTCCAGCTGATGGCGACCTGTCTCGCCGTCGTCGCTTGCGCTAAAAGCGGCCCAGCGCCGCCAGTCCCGGGACGGAAGCGCACGTGACGTCGCTGAACGCGATGGGCGCCAACGTGACGGGACCCGTCGGGGTGGGCGCCTGACGGGCGTTGGTTCGATGTTCATGCGGTTCATTTCCAGCAAGGCCCGTCCCTCAGGCGACGGCCGGATCCGCGCGGCGATGAAACGAAAAGGCACCGCGGCGAGGACGGAGGCCTGACACGATTGTCGCACCGCCCGTCGATCGAGTTGGCGGCGTCTGCTCGTTTGGCGCGCCCGAACCTCTCAAGTAACATCGAGGGAAGATGAAGCCGCACGTCATCTGCCACATGATGGTCTCCCTCGACGGCCGCATTCATCCGAGCCGCTGGACGGCGAGCCCGGACGGCAACCGCCAGGACTGGGCGAAGGTGTACGAAGACTTGCACGGCACGCTGGCGGGTGACGCCTGGCTGGTCGGTCGCGTGACGATGGCCGAGATGAGCAAAGGGACGCCGCACCCGCCGTCGCGTGCCGAGAAGGTGGCGCGGCCGCGCCATTTCGCGAAGCGCGACGCCGGGTCGTACGCCATCGCCTTCGACCGCTCGGGCAAACTGCACTTCGCCAAGGCCGACATCGGCGGCGACCACGTCGTGGTGCTGCTCGGCCCGGGCGTGCCGGACGCCCACCTCGCGGAGCTGGCGGGCGACGGCATCTCCTACGTCGTCGCGCCCGACGAAGCGATGGACCCGCGGCCCCTGTTCGAGCTCCTGGGACGCGAGCTCGGCATCAAACGGCTGCTGGTCGAAGGCGGCGGCAACGTGAACGGTTCGTTGCTGGCGGCCGGCGTTGTCGACGAGATCAGCCTCATGATCGCCCCCGCCATCGACGGCGCCCTCGGCATCACCGGCGTCTTCGAGGTGCCTGCGGCGACTGGGCTCGCGGGCAAGGTGCGGCTGCGGTTCGTGGCGAACGAAGCGCTCGCGCACGGGGTGGTGCACCTGCGGTACGCGGTGGAAGCCGGCTGAGACAGCCGGGGCGCGGGGCGTGGTGCGCCGGGGCGAGATGATGAAAGCTCCGGCACGCGGACGGCTCCGGCCGAGCATCGGCGTCGCAACGCGGGCGGCTTTGCTGCAGCACGCGTCGATCTTCGACTATGTCGCGGTCAGCGGCGGGCTGGAGAGACCGTCGATCGAATACGTCGATCACCTGCACGAGCACTTCATCGACCCTTGCGTGCTCCGCGGCGGGTGCTATCAGGTTCCCACGGCGGCGGGGGCCAGTATCACCATGAAACGCGGCTCGCTGGAGGCGGACAGCTATCTCGGCGGGTCGATCTGGAAGGAGATTCTCTCGACATGAAGCTCGTTCGTTATCTCGACGGCGCGGGAGGCGCGCACTACGGCACCGAGGAGGGCGATCGCGTCCTCGAGATCGAAGGCGACATCTTTGGCGACCACACGGTCACCAAAAACGCCGCCGAGGTTCAACGCTTGCTGGCGCCGATCGAGGTCAAACAGATCCTCGGGATCGGGCTCAATTACCGGCGCCACGCCGAGGAGACCAACGCCAAGATCCCCGAGTACCCGATCCTGTTCATGAAGGGGGTCAACGCCGTTCAGGGTCCCGGTGGGCCGATCGTGATTCCGGGCCACCTGCCGAGCGCCGAGGTCGATTATGAGTGCGAGCTGGCGGTGGTGATCGGACGGACCTGCAAGAACGTGTCGCGCGCGCAGGCCCTCGATTACGTCCTCGGCTACACCTGCGCCAACGACGTCTCCGCCCGCGACTGGCAGAAGCAGTACGGCGGCGGCCAGTGGTGCCGGGGGAAGACCTTCGACACCTTCGCGCCGCTCGGCCCACGCCTGGTGACGCGCGACGAGCTCCCCGAGCCCAACGCGCTCAAGATCGCCACCATCCTCAACGGCGAACGCGTCCAGGACTGGACCACCTCCGACATGATCTTCGACGTCCCGCGCCTCATCGAGTTCCTGAGCGGCAGCACCACGCTGGTGCCCGGCACCGTCATCTTGACCGGCACGCCCCACGGCGTCGGCATGGCCCGAAAGCCGCCCCTCTGGCTCAAGCCCGGCGACACGGTGTCGGTCGAGATCGAGGGGATCGGTCTGCTCACCAACCCGGTCGTCGCCGAGATGTGAAGCGCGGGGTCAGCAAGTTGTCGTGTTGCGACTCGCGCCGGGTGGCGGGTGATGATGAAAGTGATGGCTGACGCCTACAGGATGCGGACGCCGGAGCTGGGCTCGAAGACGTAAATCTCCGCTGGGCGGCCGGCGCGGCTCCGATAGCTCGCGGCGACCGCGTGGGTCGGCGGTCTCCCTGCTGTCGATGGCGACGAGAATCTGCTCCTCGAGGTCGAGACACCGCCCGACCGCGGGCTGTCGTGGTCGCGGAGGACGGGCCCGCCGGCGCGGCGGCCTCCGCACAGGGCCGCCGCAGGCTGTCCCAGGTGCGCGTCACCCGAGCTCACCGGCTGGTCACGGCCGCGACAATCAACAGCGCGCCCACGGCGTGGAGGACGAGCCGTTCGCGGCCACGGTCGCGCCGCTGGTGTCGCAGCGACCCGCGGAGCGCCAGGACGAGCCCGGCGATGCTGCCGGCGACGATCCCGACGAACGCCTGGCCGAGCGGCATCACCCGGTGTCCGTCGGGAGTCACGGGCGGCCAGGCGCAGAGCGCGAGCCAGGTGCAGAGAGAGATCCCCGACGCCACGAAGCAGCCGCTCCAGAGCAACACCGTGAGGCCGTCGCGCGGCCAGGACCGGTCTGACCCGCGCGTTCCGGCGCTCAGCAGCGCGTGCGCGACGAACAGCGCTGCCACGAACACACGCGGCGCGGGCTTGAGCGCGCCGATCTCGAGGGCAGGAACGGCCGCCGCCACCAAGAGCAGCGCGTAGCGAAGCCCGGACCTGGCATCATCGCGCACGCGCGGCGACGTTACTGGGAGCAGGTCGAGACGGTGGCCTGTGCCGCGTGGGTGGTGCCGTTGTAGAGCGACACCACGAAGCTGCCCTGGAAATTGCTGATGCCGGCCTGGATGCCGCCGGCCGCGCTGATCACGGTCCCTTGATCCTGCGCCTTGGAGCCGTCGGCGCTCACGTAGATGAAGGCTGCCCCGTCGTTCTGGAGCAGCACCGCCGCCGCCCCGCCGCCGCTCGGATCGTCGTTGATCATCTTGCCGGTCGCCGCGGTCGAGGTGAACGAGAACGTCTTCAGCGGGGGAAGGCCGGCGTCCGGGGCCCCCGCGTCGGAGATCACCGAGCTCATGCCGGTCAGGGGAACGAAGGCGCCGCTGACGCTTCCGCCGCCGGTGTACATCGCCACGAAGCCGGCGGTCGTCCCGGCGCAGGAGACCCAATTGTCGACGCCGCCCGCCTGCAGGGTGATGAAGTGACCGACCTGGAAACCGTCCCCGTCCACGATCGTGAGGTAGGGCCAATCGTTGGTCGATTGGTAGGCGAGGCCGAGGTACGTCCCCGACACCCCGACGTAAGCGTCATCCTCGCTGTTGGGCTCGTAGAGATTGCCGATCGTGGGGATGGCGTTGATGGCCGCGCCCGAGGCGGTCCCGTTCGGGTGGTACTTGCGCACGCGCGCGTACCAGCCGTTGCTCCCCTGGTACTTCCAGGAGAAGACGAACAGCTGCGTCGACGGCTGCCAGATGACGCGCGCGCTCCCGGTGTAGACGCTCTCCAGCTGAACGGTCTTTTCAACCGAAAGCGATGCGGTGCCGCCGTCGCCCGGCGCCGTGGCGAGGGTCGTCATGTAGAGCTGGTCGGCGTAGGTATTGCCCGTGCCGGCTGCGTAGAGCAGCGCGATCTCGCCCGTCGGGGCGACCGCGACGTCATCGATACCGACCGCCGGACGATAGGGGATGGAGAGGAGAAACTGACTGGGTCCCCGCTTGATTCCGGTGACGGGGTCGAACATCTGAACGAAGATGGCGCTGCCTGCCAGCGCGCCGCCGTCCGCGCCGCCGTCGACGGGGGCCGGACCCTCGTAAGCGCTGAAGATGAAGAGAGTGTCGGCGTTGCGAACTGCCACCGCCGAGGTGAAGCCGGGGTTGGCGTCCCCCTGCGAGACGTTGGCGAACTCGAGCTGAGGGCCCACGCAGCTGCTTCCCCCGGAACCGCCGCCGCTCTTGCCACCGCCTGCGGTTCCACCGGCGCCCACGTGGCCGGTGCCACCCGTGCCACCCGAGCCAGTTGAACCGGCGCCGCCGTCGGTCTGACCCGTGGTCACCACCTGGACGTCATTGGTCCCCGGCACCAGCTGCGACGGTAGCGCGCAGACCTTCGAGTCGGTGCAGACCTGCGGCGAAACACAGTCGACGTTCGCCTGGCACTGGTTGCGGCACTGCTCGTCGCGGGCGCAGACGAGCGGCGAGTTGCAATTGCTGTTGTAGACGCACGTCACCTCCGTCGGGAGCTGGCAGACGTTGATCGTGCTGCCGCCGCTCGTGCTGCCGCCGCTCGTGCTGGCGTCGGTCGCGCCGGCGTCGGTTGCGCCGGCGTCGCCCGCCGCGCCCGCCTTCACGCACAGTTCACCGGCCGGGCAGTCGCCGTTCACGGCGCAGGCGGTGTGACAGAACCCGAAGGTGCAGGTCAGCCCCGCGGCGCACTGGCTGTTCAGCGCGCAGCCCATGCCGGGCGCGGGCTTAATCGCCCCGCCTCCGCAGCCCGACAGCAGGCCCACCGAACCCAGCACCAGACAGACGACGACGAGCTGCTTCATGTCTCCTAGAATCCCCCGGCTAAGAAGATCCTGGACCATATCAGAAGTCCGCGGTCCGGTTGGCCCTGCGATCCTCGGGCAGATGGGCTCAGCGTCCGCCGCGACGACGCCGGCGGTGATGGGGGCCGGCGTAGGCCGGCGCTCCCGTGCGTGCTTCGACGCGGGGCGGATCGGCACCGCGCGCGTCGCCGCGCGGTTGATCGACCCGGTGGGCTCCAACCTGGGGCGACGGTCCGCCCGGCCTTGCTTGCAGCGACGGTCCGCCCGGTCTCGCCTGGTGTGACGGGCCGCCCGGTCTTGCCTGCAGCGGCGGTCCGTCCGGCCTCGCTAGCAGCGGTGGTCCACCCGGTCTCGCCGTCGCCAGGCCGCCGCCCGGGCGCTGCCCCTTGTCGCGGCCGGCGCGCCCCCGCTCGGCGTCCCGCCCCCGACGGCCGCCGCCGCCCCCGCTGCGGTGCTCGGGCGTCCCCACCTCGGGCACGGTGACGCCGTCCAGCGTCCCGCGCTGGAGGTGCTGAAAGAGCGCGTCGCCGCAGTCGGCCAGGCGCAGGAGCCGCGCGTCGTAGCGGGCCAGGTGCTCGGTCAGGTTGCGCAGGTCGCGCCGCAGGATCTGACGGGCGTTGTTGTTGCCCGCCACCTCGACCACCTGGGGCAGGTCGATGATGGTCGGACCGCCCGCCGCCATGAGAACGTTGTAGGCCGACAGATCGCCGTGAATGCGCCCGGTGCCGAGCAGCGCCTTCACCTGCAGGAAGACCTCCTGGTGAAGCGCGGTGGCCTCCTCGGCGGTGAAGGTGAAATCGGCCAGCCGCGAGGCGGGCGTGCCGGCGCCGTCGACGAGCAGCTCCATGAAGAGGACGTTCTCGTACAGGAAGTACGGCTCCGGCACCCGGACGCCGGCCTCGAAGGCGGCCCGGAGCGCGTGGAACTCCATCTCCTGCCAGTTGTCCTCGATGAGCCCGCGCCCGTAGGCGCTCTTCTTCTGCATCGCGCGGCGGTCGCGCGAGTTGCGGGTTTGATTCCGCCCCTCGACGTAGCTGGCCGTCTTCTTGAAGGTCCGCTCGTCGCGCGCCTTGTAGACCTTGGCCGCGCCGAGGTGCCCTTCGCGCTCGACGACGTAGACCGTCGCCTCCTTCCCGCTCATCAGGCGCGCGTGAACGGCGTCGATGATCCCCTCTTCGACGAGGTGGGAGAGGCCGTCAAACTGGGACATTCGTCGCCGCTGAGGGCCCCGGTCGGTTTTCTTGCGTCAGGCGGGACGATCCGTGGCGGGGGACGAGACGTTCTTCCGGTTGCGGGCGGCCAACCGCCGCAAGAGCTCGACGCGCGGAAGGTACAGGTGCCAGCGCTTGCCGTGGCGCTCGTAGGGGTTCGGCTGGGTCACCCAGCCCTTGAGCTGGATCGGCGTCGTCACCGCCGTCGAGAGATAGACCTCGGTGAAGAGGTTGTCCTTCATGGCTCGTTTCGCCAGCACCGGACTCTCGAAGAAATTGTCGCCCACGGCGGCCTTCTACCAGATTTCGCGCTTTTATGCAGGCCCGTCGGCCAGGCCACCCTCGAACGCAGGCGCTCACCCGAGCCGGCGCTGCGTCTCCCGGACGATGTCGAACGGCTTGTCCACGGTGCGGTCGAGATGGCGGGCCACGAACGCGCGCGCGCGCGGCAAGAACGCCCCGCCGGTCATGAAGACCATCTTCGCGGCGGCCTCGGGCGCCTCCAGGGCCAGCGCCTCGGCGACGTCCATCCCGGTCATCCCCGTCATCATGAGATCGCAGAACACGAGGTCGACGTCAGGTTGCGTGCGCAGCAGCTCCAACCCCTCCTTGCCGTCGGACAGCGCGGTGACGCGATATCCGGCCGAGCGCAGCTGCAGGGTCAGCGCCCGCGCGACCATGGCGTCGTCCTCGATCAGAACGATGTGGCGTCCCGCGGCCATCACCGCCTTCGCCGCGGGCGAGGGCTCCGGCCTGGCGGCGGGCCCGCTGGGGGCCGCGGGCAGCGTCACGCGAAAGAGCGCCCCCCCCGCCGGCCGGTCGAGGACCTCGACGTCGCCGGCCAGCCCCTGCACGATGTTGCGGCAGACGAACAGGCCGAGCCCGGTCCCCTTGCCGATCTCCTTCGTCGAGAAGAACGGCTCGAAGATTCGGTCCCGATCCGCGGCCGGGACCCCCGGTCCGGAGTCGGCCACGTCGAGCAGAACCCGCGCCCCCTCATCTCGGGTGCGCAGGGTGACCTCGTTGGTCCCGGTTGAATCAGCAGGCAGCGCCTGGAGCGCGTTGACCACCAGGTTCAGGACGACCTGCACGAGGCGCGCTTCGTTGCCCATCACCGGGCGCGTCGGCTGGAGATCGAGGACCAGACGCGCGCGGGCCTCGACCTCCTTGCCCACCAGCTTGAGCACCGACAGCACCACGCCCCGGAGATCCACCGGGCAGAGGCTGATGTCCTCGGGACGGCTGAACGTCCGGAGGTCGCGGGTGATGCCGGCGATCCGCGCGGTCCCCGAGCGGACCGGGGCCAGCCCCTCCTTGAGGCGCCCGAGCGCCGCCTGCGCGGCCGGCACCTCGGGGCCGTCCATTTTGGCCAGCAGCCCCTCGAGCACGCCGACCTCGGTCTCCATCGCTTCGGCCTGCGCGAGAACGTAAGCGAGCGGGTTGTTGATCTCGTGCGCGACGCTGGCCGCCAGCGTCCCCAGGGCCATCACCCGATCATTCCGGATGGTCGTCTGCTGCAGCCGGTGGAGCTCGCTGATGTCGTGTGACAGACCCGTGAGCCCCACGATCTCGCCGGCCGCTCCGCGCAGCGGCGTCAGCCAGGTGTGATAGACCGCCTCGCCCGCCTGGGCGGTGTACCAAAAGGACTCGCCCGCCAGGCCACGCCGGATGTAACCCGGGATGGTGGGATGAGCGCCGAAGATATCCAGCACCTTCTGCCCGACGAGCTGGCCCGACTTGACGCCGAGGGCGGTCAGGCCGGCCCCCTCGGACATCGTCACCACGCTGTCCGCGTCGGTCGTCCAGATGGCGATCGGCGCGTGGTCGCAGGCAAACCGGAGGTGTGCCTCCACGCGGTTCCGTTCCGTCTGGGCCGCGACCTCCCGGGTGATGTCGAGGAAGGCGACGATGACGTGCGAGACCGCTCCCCCTTCATCGAAGACCGGGGAGCCGAAGAACCGAACGTTGATGTCGCCTTCGGGCCGCCGCGCCACCAGATCGTCGACCGTCACCGGTTGACCGGTGGCCAGGACGCGCGCAAACGGCAAGCTCTCGAACGGGTAGGGGCGGCCGTCGCGACCGAAGAGACCATAGGTCTGGGGCGCGTCGCCGAGGCGGCTCGAGGCCAACGGCGCCCCGAGGATCCGCTCGAACGCCCGGTTCGTGTAAACCGTCGCCCCGTCGGGAACCTTGCCAACCCACACCGCCACGGGCAGGTCGTCAAGGATGGAGGCCAGGTCCATCATCAGCCGGCGGCATCATACTCCCGACCGCCGCGGTCCAGCGATGATCGAGGGTCGGAGGGGCGCGGTCTAGGCGGCGGCCCGCAACGGAGGCGCCTCAGCGACCATCGTTTGCAGGTACGCCGCCAGGTGGCTGGGACCCAGCCGACGGACGATGCGCAGCGGGCGGTGGTGCGCGCGTGCGACCTGTCGCGCCAGCCGTACGGCGTTGTGGCTGTTGACGTCGGTCAAGACGAAGACCAGGTCCGACCGGACGACCAGCGCGCGCAGGCTGGTGGAGGTCGCCTTACCGGCGATCACACCGGTGTGGGTGTCGAGCTCGTGCCCGCCCGCCCGTGCCACCGCTTCCAGGTCGCGGGCCACTCTGTCCAAGCCTCCTACGATTCCGATTCGCATCGTCGCTGTGCTCGCTTTCTGCTGTCTCGTATACGCCAGCGGCGTCTATTATACAAGACAAGACGCGGCCGCCGTCGCCTGCCAGTCCCGGTTTCCCCGATCTTGGTGGCCGCAACTGGAAACGTCGGGTCCGGCCTGATGTATTGTCTAATATGATAGACATGCGTCTTTGGGCGAGCTAGCGTTGCCTCCGTCTCGAGACGAAAGGGGAGAGCCGATGAGCCAGATTCTGAAAGAGGTCCTGGAGGCCAACGGGGCGTATGCGGCCGGCTTCGGGGACAAGGGCAAGCTGGCCCTTCCACCCGCGCGGCGCTTCGCCATCCTGACGTGCATGGATGCCCGCATCGACCCGGCCAAGCTGGCGGGGCTGAGGGAAGGCGACGCGCACGTGATCCGGAACGCCGGCGGTCGCGCCAGCGACGACGCCATTCGCTCCCTGGTCATCTCGTACAAGCTGCTGGGGACGCGAGAGTGGTTCGTCATTCACCACTCCAACTGCGGGATGGAGCTCTTCACCGACGAGATCATCCGCGGTCTGCTCCGTTCGAGCCTCACGACCTCGACCTTCGACGGCAAGGTCTGGAAGGACAGCGGGAAAGGGCCGGGCTCGGGCCAGGCCGACTTCATCGACTGGCTGACCATTCGCGATCAGGCGGAGAGCGTCACCACCGACATCGAGCGGATCCGCAACCACCCGCTCGTCCCGCGCGACATCCCGATCTACGGATACGTCTATCACGTCGAGACGGGTCGCCTCGTCGAGGTCCCCCAGGCCATCGCCGTCGGCCGCGCCGCCTGAACCGCGCGCACCCCGAAGAACCGAAAGGAGCCCGTCATGTCAGACCAGAAACTCCGCCCCGAGACCGTCGCGCTTCACGGGGGGCAAGCTCCCGACCCCACGACCGGCGCCCGCGCCGTGCCCATCTTCCAGACCACCTCGTATCAGTTCAAGAGCACGGAGCACGCCGCGAACCTCTTCGGGCTGAAGGAGTTCGGGAACATCTACACGCGGTTGATGAATCCGACCACCGACGTCTTCGAGCAGCGCCTCGCGCAGCTCGACGGCGGCGTCGGCGCGCTCGGCGTCGCCAGCGGGCAGGCGGCCATCTCGCTCGCGCTCTTGAACATCGCCCGGGCGGGCGACGAGATCGTCTCGCTCGACAACCTCTATGGCGGGACTTACAACCTCTTCCACCATACGTTTCCGCGGCTGGGCATCAAGGTGCACTTCGTCCCGTCGGGCGATCTCGGCGCGCTCGAGAAGGCCATCACGCCCCGCACCAAGGCGGTCTACGCCGAGTCGATCGGCAATCCGAAGCTGGACGTCGCCGATCTCGAGGCGCTCTCCTCCGTCGCCCACCGGAACGGCCTGCCGCTGATCCTCGACAACACGGTCTCCCCCTACCTGCTCCGTCCGTTCGACCACGGCGTGGACGTCGCGGTCTATTCAGCGACCAAGTTCATCGGCGGTCACGGCACCTCGATCGGGGGCGCCATCGTCGACAGCGGAAAGTTCGACTGGAGCAGCGGGAAGTTTCCGCTCATCTCCGATCCGGATCCCAGCTACCACGGCGTCGACTTCATCGCGGCGCTCAAGCCGCTGGGGAACCTGGCCTACATCATCAAGGCCCGCGTGACGCTGCTGCGCGATCTGGGGCCGGCCCTCTCCCCCTTCAACTCGTTCCTCTTCTTGCAAGGCCTGGAGACGCTCCCCCTGCGGCTGGTTCGCCACTCGGAGAACGCGCTCGCCGTCGCCCGCCACCTGGAACACCACAAGAAGGTGACCTGGGTGAACTACCCGGGGCTCGAGTCGAGCAAGGAGCTGGCCCGCGCCAAGAAGTACCTGCCGCGCGGCGCCGGCGCCATCCTCGGCTTCGGGATCCAGGGCGGGGCGGAGGCGGGGCGTCGGTTCATCGACGGATTGAAGTTGATCTCGCATCTGGCGAACGTCGGCGACGCCAAGACGCTGGCCATTCACCCGGCGACCACCACGCACTCGCAGCTCTCGCCGGAAGAGCAGGCGGCGACCGGCGTCACGCCAGACTATGTCCGGCTCTCCGTCGGTCTCGAGCACATCGACGACATCCTCGCCGACATCGACCGCTCGCTCGCGGCGGTGTGAGGCGCCGCCAAGGTCGCCCCATGGCGCTGGTACGCGAGGGGACGAAGCCGGTGGGCCGCCGGCTTCGCGTCGGCATCATCAACATCATGCCGCGCGCCGAGACCTACGAGGCGAACCTCACCCGTCCGCTCGCCCGGGCCCCCTTGGCGGTCGAGCCGGTCTGGATCCGCCTGGGCTCGCACGTCTACAGCAGCAGCAACGTGCGCCACATCGCGCGGCGATACCTGACGTTCGAACAGGCCACCGGCAGCTTGCCGCTCGATGGCCTCATCCTGACCGGTGCGCCCGTCGAGGAGCTGGCGTTCGAGGAGGTGCACTACTGGCCCGAGCTGGTGGCGATCCTGCAGGAGGCCAGGCGGACGATTCCCAGCACCCTGGGTCTCTGCTGGGGAGGCCTGGCACTGGCCAAGCAGCTGGAGATCGACAAGGAGGTCTTCCCCAAGAAGCTGTTCGGCGTCTACCGGAACCGGAACCTCAACCCTCAGGCCGGCGTCCTCGGCGACAGCGACCAGCTCTTCTGGTGCGCCCACAGCCGGCACTCGGGCATCCGCGACGACGTCCTGGAAAGCGCCGCCGCCGACGGGCGCGTCGAGCTCCTCAGCCACGCGTCCGAGACCGGCTATTCGATCTTCCGGAGCAGCGACCGCCGTTACCTCATGCACCTCGGACACCCCGAGTACGACGCGCACCGCCTGGCGTTCGAATGGACGCGCGACCGATCACTCGGGCGAGCCGACGTCGAGGCTCCGCGGAACTTCGATCCCGCCTCACCGAAAGCGGTCTGGCTCTCGCACTGCGAGACGCTGTTCTCCCGGTGGCTGGCGTCGTTGCGCCAGGCCCCGCACGCCGGCGCTCTTCCGGCGGTGGAAGCCGTCGGCGGCGACCGTCAGATCATGTAATAGAGCTGTTGGGCGTTCTTGGACCGACGCGCCATGCAGTGCGGGCAGCCATTGGGGGGGCGCCGGGACCGTCGAGCCGCTGGTAGGCGCGGCGTACGGCGGTGACCGTCGACAGGCCTGGGAATGCCGGGTCGCCCGGGACGACCTGCTCGCCGGAGAGCCAGCTGTCGAAGCGCAGATTCTGCATGACGCGCGCGAAGTCCGTCCGGACGCCGCAGAGCCACACGGGGATCGCCTGGGCGGACAGGTCGCGCAGGAATCGCTCGAGGTGCTCCATGCAGACCAGGTCGGGGTTCCGGGCGCGCCGGACGCGCAGGACCACCAGCTGCGCTCCGGCGGCGACCCGCGCCCGGACCTTGTCGAGGTGGATGTCCAGCTCCGGGGCGGCGCCAAAGAAGAACTCCCCTTCCAGATCGTAGATGACGGCCGCCCGGCAGAGGGCCGTGCTCGGCATCGGGCGCGCGGATGACGCCGTTCGCGTCGACGACCAGCTCGGTCCCCTTGAGGCGCGCCGCCCGCGGGACGAACAGCAGGATCGAGAGGCCGACGCCGATCAGGATGGAGAACTCGACGCCGACGAAGATCGCCGAGAACGCCGTGACCAGCACCAGCCCGGCGTCGAAGCGGGAGGCGCGGACGGCGTAGCCGAGACGCCGCCAATCGATGAGCCGCGCGGCGGTCACCAGCAGGAGCCCGGCCAGGGCGCTCTTCGGCACGTACCGGGCCAGCGGCGCCCAGAGCACCACGACCAGCGCGACGGCGCCGGCGGTGATGAGCCCGGAGGTCCGGCTGACGGCGCCGGCCTGGTAATTGATCGCCGAACGGGTCAGCGAGCCGGAGCCGGGCAGGCACTGGAAGAAGCCGCCGCCCAGGTTGGCCAGGCCCTCGGCCAGGCACTGCCGGTTGTAGTCGAGCGGCTGGCGGGTCTCGTGGGCGATCGACTTGGAGATCGCCAGCGCCTCCAGCAACCCCAGGAGCGCGATCGCCAGCGCGCTGCCCGAGAGGTCCTTGATCCAGGCGAACTTGATCTCCGGGATGTGAAAGCCAGGCAGGCTGGCAGGCACGCGGCCGATCGTGGCCACCAGAGGCGTGCCGTGGGCGCCGGGGCTCGACCAGCCGAGCCGCCCGGCGACCAGCGCGGCGACGACGAGCGCGAGCAGCATGTCGATGCGCGGCAGGCGGTAACGCACGGCGAGCCGACGGACGCCGACGACCAGCGACGATGGTGCCGAGCGCCGAGCGCCAGCGCACGGGGGTTGACCGGGGTGTGGCTGGTCAGCGTGAGCCACAGCCGGTGCACCAGCAGCTGATGGCCGCTCCCCTTGTCGGGGATTCCGAGCAGGTTGCCGACCTGGCCGAGCCCGACCAGCAGCCCGGCGCCGGCCATGAACCCCAGCACCACCGATTCGGAGATGTAGCGGGTCAGATCGCCCAGGCGAAAGACGGCGATCAGGATCTGCAGCGAGCCGACCATGATCCCCAGCAGGAAGGTCGCCTGATAGGCGTCGTACCGCGCCTCCGGATCGAAGATCGCCAGCGCGCTGAAGACGACCAGCGAGATGGCGTTGGTCGGCCCGTTGATGAGGTGCGAGGAGGAGCCGAAGATCGAGGCGATGGCGGTCACCACGATGGCCGAGTAGAGCCCGAAGCGGGGATCGACGCCGGCGATCAGCGCGTAGGCCATCGCCTGGGGGAGGGAGACCGCCGCGACGGTCAGGCCGGCGATGAGATCCTTGCGCAGCGCCTCGCGGCCATGGGCGCGCGGGCGGGCGACGACCTGCGGCAGCGCCGAGGCGGTCATCGGGCGCCTCGCGCCACGGCCAGCGCCGGGCCTGGGCGATCGAGCCGGTCGAAGACGCCGCCGTCGCCGAAGAACTTCTGCTGGGCCTCCTCCCAGTCCTTCGCCAGCAGCGTCACGGGGAAGAGATCCAGCGCGGGAAACGTCCGGCGTGCGCCGCCAGCGCGCGGGGATCGATCGGGCGGTAGCCGTGCGCCGCGATGAGCTCTTGTGCCGCCGGCGTGAACAGGAACTCGAGGTACGCCTTGGCCACCGCGGCCGTCCCCTTGCGGGCGACGTTGGCGTCGACCCAGGCGACATACGGCTCGGCCAGGATGCTGGAGCGCGGGTAGACGATCTCCAGATCGCCCTTGGCGTCCTCGACCTCGCGCAGCGCCTCGTTCTCCCAGGTGAGATGGACGTCGCCGATTTTCTCGTCGGCGAAGGTCGTGGCGGCGCCGCGCGCTCCCTCGGCCAGCGTGCCGGCGTGGCGATAGAGGTCGGCGACGAAGGCCCGCGCCTCCGTCTCGTCGCCGCCGGCGTGGATCACCGAGCCCCAGGCCGCCAGGAAGCTCAGCTTGCCGTTGCCGGAGGTGCGCGGATCGGGCGTGACGATGGCGACGCCCGGCTTGGTCAGGTCGGGCCAGTCGTGGAGCTGCTTGGGATTTCCCCGCCGCACCACGAAGACGATCGTCGAGGTGTAGGGGCGCGAGCCGTTGGGCAGGCGGGCCTCCCAGCCGTCGGCGACGAGGCCGTGGCGCTGCAACGCCACGACGTCCGAGTGCATCGCCAGCGTCACGACATCGGCTGGAAGGCCGCCGATCACCGCGCGCGCCTGTCGCGAGGAGCCGCCGTGTGACTGGGCGACCGTCAACGTCTGGCCGGTGGTCCGCGCGTAGGCGGCCGAGAACGCCCGGTCGACGTCCCGATAGAGCTCACGGGTGGGATCGTAGGAGACGTTCAGGAAATGCCGTGAGGGGTCCTGCCCGGCGAGGTTCTTGGTCACGACGGCCGTCGCCGTGGCGGCGATGGCCAGCAGCGCCAAGGCGTCGGTGGCCCAGCGCGGGACCCGCCGCGTCGATTCTCCTATCATGGACAACTGACTATTATACTATACGCGGGAAGGCAACCGCCTCGCCAGCCAACCGTCCGTTGCCAGGGGCCTCGATGTCGAAACGTCCGAAACGTCTACCGCTCGTGCTTCTCTCGCTGGGGATCGCCGCCGCGGGCGTGGCGGAGGCGCGCGACGTGACGCTGCTCAACGCGTCGTATGACGTCACGCGCGAGCTCTACAAGGAGGTCAACGCCGCGTTCTGCGCCGCCTGGAAGGCGCGCACGGGCGAGACCCTGACCGTCAATCAGTCGCACGGCGGATCGAGCAAGCAGGCGCGCGCGGTCATCGAAGGTCTGCCGGCCGACGTGGTGACCATGAACCAGGCGCTGGACATCGACCTCATCGCCGAGAAGAGCGGCCTGGTCGCTGCCGACTGGGCGAAGCGTCTCCCCAACCACGCGGTCCCCTTCACGTCGACGATCCTGTTCGTGGTCAGGAAGGGCAATCCCAAGCAGATTCGTGACTGGGGCGATCTGATCAAGCCGGGCGTCGTCCCGATCATCCCCAATCCCAAGACCTCGGGGAACGGGCGCTACAGCTATCTGGCGGCGTGGGTCTACGCGCTCGGCCAGGCGAAAGGGGACGAGACGGCGGCGCGGGCGTTCGTGGGCAAGCTCTTCAAGGCGGTGCCGGTGCTCGACTCGGGCGGGCGCGCCGCCACCAGCACCTTCGGACAGCGTGGGATCGGGGATGTCTTGCTCACCTTCGAGAACGAGGCCCAGCTGGTGCTCGCTGACTTTCCGGGGAGCGGTCTGGCGGTGGTGGTTCCGTCGGTGAGCATCCTGGCGGAGAGCCCGGTGGCGGTGGTCGACAAGAACGCCGCCGGGCACGGAACCACGGCGGTGGCGAGCGCCTACCTCCGTTTCCTCTTCGAGCCCGAGGCGCAGGAGCTGGGGGCGCGGCACTTCTTCCGCCCGGTCGATCCGAAGATCCTGGCGAAGCACGCCGATCGCTTCCCCCAGCTCCGGCTGGTCCCGGTTTCCGATCTGGGCGGCTGGGCGGCCGTTCAGAAGAAGCACTTCGCCGACGGCGGCCTCTTCGATCAGCTCTTCTAGCGGAGGCCGCCGTGGGCATGTCTATTATAATAGACAATGTCTTCTCGTCTGCGTTCCCGGGGGAAGCGCGTGCGCGCACCTCGCGCAGACGCGGGTCATACCGCCGTCGATGACGAGCTCCTCGCCGGTGATGAAGGACGCCTCGTCGCCGGGGTGCTCGCTCACGGTAAGAACTCCTGCAGGTTCGTCTTGCCGAAACGGCTCCCCGCTGCCGCCTCACGCAGCTGACCGGCGATGAGCGCCAGGACCCGCTTGACGCCGTCGGTCTTGTCCGGATCGGTCGCCGGAAGCAGCCGCACGGTGATCTGCCGGTCCTTCTGGGAGAGCTGCACGAAGAACGACTGCGAGCGCCCCTCTTCCACCACCACAGAGTCGACCAGCGCGGTGTGGCCGGACCGGCTCGAGTAGACATCCACGATCTTGAGGATCTCGCTGCCGTTTCTCACCGCCGCGATCTTGATGCCCTGACAGGCCAGGCCGAGATCGAGCGCCTCTTCAATCACCACGTGCGGCATCGGTCGTCCTCCTCGTTCATCTCGCGTCCAGCGGCAGCCAGAGCAACACCAGGGTGTCCCACAGAAGGTGAGCCAACAGACTCGGTACCAGACTGGCGCTGGCGGCGCGCAGCGCACCCCAGGCCATCCCGCAGGAGAGCGCCGCCACGACGAGGAGAGGCGAGCCGAGGGGCGCATGGGCGAGCGCGTAGGCGATGGCCGCCAACGTGACGCCTCTCCACGGACCCAGGCGCCGCATGAGCGCCGTCTGGACGACGCCCCGCCAGACCAGCTCCTCACCGAGAATCACGGGTAAGAGCGCCAGCGCGGCGATGACCGGCGGTGGCCCGCGAAACGAGGCGTACAGACGCGCCGTGTCGATGGGGATGAACGGCAAGAGCCTGGCAAGCATCGGATAGAGGAGGTAGCTGGCGGCGGCCATCAAGCAACCTGCGGCGGCACCGACGAGAGCCAGTCGCGCGGTCGGGCGAAGGAGGCTGCGCGCCGCCGCGCGATCGCGCACGCAGACGGCGATGCCAAGCGCAACCGAGGCACCGCCGAGGGCGAGCCAGATCCCCAGCGCTCGCGCGCAGACGGAGGCAACGAGCCACACGATCACGCAGGCGAGCGCGAGCTTCGTCGTGGGCCGCGCCGCGATCTCGTCGCGGGCATCGCTCAAACCGGACGCTCCCGGAGTCCCCGGGCATGTTCGATGGCGGCCCAGGTGCCGCCCACCGGTTGCTGGCTCCGCTCGCCCTCGAGCGCCAGCCTGGCCCCCTCGGCGAACGCCAGCCGGTTCGGATGGTCGATGAGCCGCCAGAACCGGTCATCGCGGGCCAGGAGATCTTCGGTCAGGCCGACCACCACCTCGCGTGCCACCGACCACTTCGCGCGCGTGACGAAGCGGACCCACAGGGACGACAGCCGCGGCGAGAGCAGGGGCACCTCGAGCATTCGTGGGTGCGGAAGTCCCAAGACCCGCGCGGTCTCTTCGAGGATCTCCTTTCCGGAGAGCGTGAGCGGCCCGGGGATGTCGAAGCAGGCGCTGGCCGGCAGCTCCAGGTCGAGCGCCCGCACGAGAGCGATCACGACGTCGGCGATCGCCACCGGCTGCGTGCGCGACTTCAGCCACTGCGGCAAGACCATGAACGGCAACCGGGCGGCCAGATCGCGCACGATGAGCCAGCTCAGGCTGCCCTGCCCGACGATCATGCTGGCGCGCAGCTCGATGGTCTTGACCGTGCCGGAGCGGAGCGCCTCGCCGACCTCCAGCCTGCTCCGCAGGTGCTCGGAGCCCGCGCCCGCCGGGGCGACGCCGCCGAGGTACACGATCCGTTCGACGCCCGCCGCGGCGGCCGCCCGGGAGAAGGTCGTTGCGGCTGCGACCTCGTGCTGGTGGTAGTGGGCGCCCTCGCCGATCCCGTGCACCAGGTAGACCGCCGCCTGGCAGCCGTCGAGCGCCCGGGCACAAGAGGCCGCATCCCCCACGTCACCCTCCACCCAGTCGAGCGCGGGCTGCCGCCGGCGCGCCCGGGCCACATCGCGGGTCAAGCAGCGGACGCGCCATCCCTTGGCGGCCAGCGCAGGCCGGACGGCGTTGCCGACGAAGCCCGTCGCGCCGGTCAGGAGGAGTGTGGGGTGGACAGCCGTCATGGTGTCGATGGGCCCTGCAGGGTTCGCACCAGGCGCGAGGTCTCGTAGCCTTGGGCTCGCAAGCGCGTCACGATCGCCTGGTAGGTCGCCTCGCTCATCGCCGGGGCGCGACTCAGAATCCAGAGGTAGTCGCGTCCGGGGTGACCGATGACGGCGTACGAGTAGTCCGGTGCGAGGTCGATGATCCAGTAGGGCGCCCAGAACGGGCGGAAGAAGCTCACCTTCAGCTTGGCGTTCGTGGCCCGGTCGACCAGCCGGGCGCGGCCGAGAGCCGCCTTCTCTTTCCCGTCCAGGGAGCCCAGACGGCAGCGGTTCATGACGTCGAGCTCGCCGTCGGCGCGCAAGGTGTAGGTCGCGGTCGTGCCGGTGCAGCCGCGCTCGAAGCTCTGCGGGAAGGCGGCGATCTCGTACCAGGTCCCCAGGTAGCGCCCGAGTTCGACGTGCGCCACCGTCTGGAGCGCAGGCAGGTGCAACCGCTCGGTCGTCGTGCTGGCGCAACCTGCCGTCCAGAGCGTCCCAATCAAGCCGACAAGACCTTTCATGGTGTTTCCCGCGATGCCCGAAGCGCGAATGGTTCTCCTCGTCTCTCCGCTCAAGCGCCCGGCATACCGTTGGGGTAGAGCAGGTGCCCGGAGCGCCGCGCCTTGGCTTCAAGGTAAGCGTGATTCAGAGGGCCGGGCTCCATGACGTGCGGAATGCGCGCCACGACCGGAATCCCGGCTTTGCTGAGCTGAGCAATCTTGTCCCGGTTGTTCGTCATGAGCGACACCGAGCGCACACCGAGCCGGCGCAGCATGCTGGCGGCGAACCCATAGTCGCGGCAGTCGTCCGGCAGACCGAGCGCCAGGTTGGCGTCGACGGTGTCGAGCCCTTTCTCCTGTTGCAACCGATAAGCGCGAATCTTGTTTGCCAGCCCGATGCCCCGCCCTTCCTGGCGGAGATACAGCAACACGCCGCAGGGGCGGGCAGCCAGACGCTCGAGGCCGCGGTCGAGCTGGTCGCGGCAGTCGCAGCGCAGGGAGCCGAACGCATCGCCGGTCAGACACTCCGAATGAATCCGGGTGGCCACCCGCTCCTGCCCGAACACGTCTCCCGAGACCAGCGCGACATGCTCCCGGCCAGTGGCGCCGTCGGTGAAGACGTGGATCCGGAAGAGTCCGTGCCGCGTCGGCAAGTCGGCGATGGGCGCCAGCTCCCCGGCCCGCTCGGCGTCGTTTGCAGGCAGGTTCGTGAACACAGTTGAGGAACGCGGCAGCCGGCTGCGCGGTTACAGACGAGACTGTTTGGTCATCCGGAATCTGCGCGCCAGCGCGGTCGAGGTGGTCGGTAACCCGCGAGGGGTCTGGCGCGTTCGATCCGGTGGAGGCGACACATGACAGACTTCGACGTTGAGGTGTTCTACGACGGTGCGTGTCCCCTTTGCATGCGCGAGATCCGGATGTTGCGCCGCCGCGACCACCGCGCGCGCATTCGCTTCACGGACATCGCGGCCGAGGGCTTTGATTCCGCCGCCGTCGGCCTGACCTGGGAGGCGCTCATGGAGCGGATTCACGGCCGCCTGCCTGACGGCACGCTCATCGAGGGGGTGGAGGTCTTTCGCCGTCTTTACGCGGCCGTGGGGTTCCGAGTGTTGGTGACCCTCTCGCGCGCGCCCGGCGTCTCGCAGTTGCTCGAGCTCGCGTATCGCCTCTTTGCCAGGAACCGCCTCCGGCTGACCGGCCGGTGCGGGGCCGGCGCGTGCGAGCTGCACCAGGGGCCCGCCCGCCGTTCGCCGGCAGCGAGATCACGTGCGATGGCGGCGCGCTCCGAGGCCTCCGGGGGACGCGGCCTCACGTGACCGAGCCCATGGGCGGCGATGAAACGCCCTGCTTGAATCGCCGAGGTTGAGATCCTAGGCTTCGTCCGTGCTGGCGAGATCCCCACGGTTCCCGGCCACGAGACGGTCCCGCGCTGGCGGCGCGCCCGGACGCAGCGGGACAGCCCTGGTGCTCGCCGGCCTGCTGGCCGGCGGCGGGCAGACGACGCAGGCCAAGCAGTCGGCGGCGGCCGCGCCGGCCCAAACGCCTCCGGCGGCCCCGTCGGCGGACGGTGGCGCGATCATGATCGTCGAGGGAGGTCACGCCGCGGGGCAGACGACGGCCGAGAACGCGCGGCGGGACGGCCTGACCGTCGTCGATCTCTCGGATGACTGGCTGCCGTACGTCTTTTCGGAGGAGCCAGGGAAGCCGCAGCCGCTCCGCCCCTATCTGATCGATCTGGCCAACGGGCGGTTCCGTTCGGGCAGCCAGTACGCGCGCGCCCGCGCCGACCGTTTCTTCGAGGCGTTCGGGATCTTCCCCAGCCTAAACCTGATGCGGCGAAGGCTGGCGGACAAGAAGCGGCACGCCTGCCACGCGCGGGTGAAGGACGGCGTGCTCGAGGAGCTGTCGGCCAGGAACGTGATCCCGGCGGAAGAGGCGGAGAAGGTTCCCAACCCCGACCCGGCGACGGCCAAGGAGACGCCGATGGTCACGACCGGGCGAACAATCTCGCCGCGACCCTTGACCGCCCAGGAGAAGCGGGCCGTGATTGCCATGCAGGCCCACCTGCGCTGCGAGGATCTTCTCCCCGGCAAGGCGACCGCCGGGCGGATGGATCGCCGGACGTCGGAGGGACTGAAGACCTACCAGCATCTGCAGATGCTGGCGGACAACGCGAACCTCGATTTCGAGACCCGCACCGCGCTGCTGGGCGACAGCCGCGAGCAGGACTTTCGAGCGCTGCTGCGCGCGCTGCGGGCGCGCGTCGTCGACGTGACCGGCCTCATCGAGGACGGTTCGGCGCTGGGCGCGCAAGGTCAAGTGCAGGGCCGCGTGATCGACACCAATGAGTTCCAGCCGCTCTCCGCGCCACCAGGCGCCGCCAAGCCAACCCCGCCGTCGGCTGCCGCGGGATCAAACGCCAGCCCGCCCTCGGCCGCCGCGGGACCAAACACTGCCGCTGCGGCGACGGGGAGTGCCCCGCCCGCGGCCGCCGCCGAGGCGTCGGCCAAGATCGTCGCGGCGCCGGATCTGATCGCGGCGGCCACCCAGGCGGCCAGCCAGGCGCTGGGCTGGACCTCCCCGGACGCGGTCCTCGCCAGCACGCTGGTCGCGCCGCCGCCCGCCTCCAAACGGCCCGGGCGAAAGGCGGCCAAGCTCAAGGGGCCGGCGCCGCTGCCGGCCGCCGTGGCGATTCGTCTGCCGCCGCTGCCGCCGTACCACAGCCCCAACATGGAGCTGCGCGCGGAGATCGACCGCGGCGAGGTGGTCCTGGCGCGCCCACAGCTCGACAAGGACGGACACAAGAAGTGGAAGCCGCCGGTCGCCGATCGCCCGACCATCACGCTGTTTGCGCACGTGGGCGATCACGACGTGGCCCTGTGCCGCTGGCCGACCACCATCGGCGGCTGGAAGATGTTCCAGAAGTCCGACGGCACCATGGCGCTCAAGTACAAGGAGTCGGTCACGGGCGACGCCCTTTGGACCGAGGTCCTGGCCACGCCGACCTGGCACCCGGCGCCGGGCATGCCCACCAGCCACCTGCTCATCAAGGTGGGGGATACGTTCGTGCCCAAGACCGAGATCATCGGCCCCGGCTACCACGCGGCCTATGGCCTGGTGGCGATGGTGCACAAGCAGATCCTCAGCGTGAACGACAAGGGCGAACCGGACCTCATGGACCTCCGCATCCGGACGCACGGCACGCCCGGCTACCGAACGGTCAAGCGCGGCGAGAGCAACGGCTGCCACCGGCTGCACAACTACGAGGCGCTCCGCCTGGCGGCCTTCCTCATCAAGCACCACGCGAACACGCGCGACGGCCTGGTGCCCGAGGACTACGTGCGGAAGCTCCAGTACAAGGGCCAGGAGGTCGAGCTGCTGAGTGACAGCAAGGGGTACCGCTTCAAGCTGACCCCGCCCGTGCCGGTGAAGGTGCTGGACGGCGACGTCAAAGGCAACGCCAAGTCCGTCAAGCACATGGTCCCGGTCGCCGCGGTGCCGTAGCGGTCGATGACTCGGCCCGACCGTCTCTAGGGTAGAACGACGGTGTCGCTGGCCAGGTTGACCGCCCCGATGCGGGCCAGCGCCCGCCCGTTCAGGGTCGCCCCGCTGTTCAGCGTGATCGTCTGATCCGCCATGATGGTGCCGTCGAAGATGCTGGTCGCTCCGAGGGTGGCCGAGGTGCCGACCTGCCAGAAGACATTGGCGGCCAGGGCCCCGTTGCTGAGGATCACCTGACGGCCCACCGTGGTGGTCAGCGTCGACGCCATCTGGAAGATGAACACGGCGGTGCTGTCTCCCTGGGCATCGAGGGTCAGATCACCCGAGGAGATTTCCAGCGATGAGGTCGACATGTAGAGACCCGGGGTGAGCGTGAGGCTGCCCAGATTGCCGGCCACCAGGACCGGGCACAACGTCCGCCCTTTGGCGTCGTTGTACGCGGTGAGCAGATCGGCGATCCCCTGGGCGGCGGTCGTATCGGTGACGTGCTGAAGGCCGACGACGATTCCAGGCGGGAAGCCGGTGACGGCAGAGCCCGGGCTCACCCCCAGATCTCCCGCGATCATGGTGGGACCCCCGTTGGTGACGGTGGAGCCTGCCAGCACCGCGAAAGCGCCCGCCGACTGGAGATCGACCGTCATCTGGCCGCAGGCCCCGGTGGTGAAGCTCCAACTGTACGGCGCGCCCAACGCACGGCCCCCCAGGTCCATGGCCCCGGTGGAGATGGTGACGGTGTAGACGAGCCCGAGGGCGAGCGGGGCGCCCGGCGTGAAGGTCAACGTGTTGGTCAGCCCATCGAGGAGCAAGGTGCCGAGCACCGGGGTCAGACCTTGCGCAACGGTGACCGTGAGCCCGTTGAGGGTCGCGGGATCCATCGCCTCGCTGAAGGTGGCGGCAGGTTTCACGTTGCTCGACACGTTGATGGCGAGATTCGTCGGGCTGGTCGCCATGACCTGCGGCGGAAGGACGTCGGGGGCGGCGGTGAAGGTCCAGGTGTAGATGGCCGCCAGAGGTCGGCCGAGCGCGTCCTTGATCGCCGTGCTGAGCGACGCGGTGTAGACCAGGTTCGCGCTGAGCGCGACGGTGGGCGCAAAGGTGACGGTCATCGTGACCGGGTCATAGGTCACCGCGCCGTCGATGTTGGTCGCCCCTTGATTCAGCGTGAAGGTCGTCTTGCTGAACGTGGTTGAATCCATGGCCTCGTTGAAAGTGGCCGAGAGGAAGGGATTCAGCGGCACGTTGATCCCGTGGTCGACCGGTAAGGTCGAGAGCACCAGCGGACCGACGCCGCCCAGGCCACCGAGGCCGCCAACTCCACCCAGGCCGCCAATGCCGGCACCGCCACCGGCGCCACCAATGCCGCCGGTGCCGCGAACGCCGCCCACACCCCCGACGCCGGCAGCGCCACCGGCGCCACCGGTGCCGCGAACGCCGCCCACACCCCCGACGCCACCAATGCCGGCAACGCCACCAATGCCGCCACCGCCGTGCCCAGCGCCACCGGCGCCGCCGGCGTGCCCGGCGCTGCCACCACCTCCGCCGTGACCGGCGCCGCCACCGCCGGAGTTGGCCTCCGCGTCGGAACCGGCGTCGTCGAGGAAATGAACCACTTGGCGCCCACAGGCGGGCGAGCAGGCCAGCAACAACAACACGATCGCGCGATTCGAATAGTTCATTTGGCACTCCCCGGATTCACGATGACGAAACGGACCACGAACTCGACGCGTCGATTGTTTTCACGGCCGGCGGCGGTGGCATTGGTATCGAGAGGTTTGGACGAGCTCATACCCTTGGAGCCCAGGCGCTCCTTGGCCACGCCGTGGGCGACCAGATAGTCGAGCACGGCCTGGGCGCGATTTTCGGACAGGGTCTGGTTGTGCTCCTCCGCGCCGGAGGAGTCGGTGTGGCCCTCGACCTGGACCTGAAAGCTCTTGTTGTCGTTGAGGGCCTTGACGACCTCGTCGAGCACGGGGAACGAGGCCTCTTCGAGCGTGGCTTGATCCCAGCCGAAGTAGAGCTTCTCTTTCAGCTCCAGCTTGTCCGGTTTGACGACGATCCGCTCGTAGTGAGGGCAGCCGTAGCTCTCCATCTCGCCGCGCACGTCGGGGCAGCGGTCGATGCTGTCGGGGATGCCGTCGCCGTCTCTGTCTGGACAGGAGACGACCTGTTGGGTCTCGGTGCGGACCTCGGTCGGTGCGCACACCACGGTCTCCTCCGGTGGCGGCGGCGGCCACACCTGGCGGGCGCCGAGCTCGAAGCTGAGGCCGATCGTCAGAATCTTGGCGTCGCGATCGTCGAAGCCGGCGTTTTGGGGCTGAATGACCTGGGTGTAGCGAACGAATGGTCCCATCCACACCGCGCGGGACCTTCCAACGGGCGCCTCGAGGCCGAGCGCGGCGTCGAAGCCGGGGCGGCTGATCTCACCGGTCTGAATGTAGAAGAAGTCGGCGTCGAGCCAGGGCGAGAGACCGCCCGCGCTCACCTCATCTTGAGGCCGCTTGAGCCGCAGGCCGCCGCCGACTCCCCAGACGCTCCCTGCTGCGTTCAGCTTCTGCTCGGCGGGGAGAAACATGAAGAAGGCGGCCGGGCCGAAGTCGAGGTATCGGTTGATGCGGAAGAGGGCCTTCAACGATTCGCCGCCCCCGACGTCGTAAATCTGCGACTGGGGCGCCGACAAGGGAATGGCGATTCCCGGCTCCAGCTTGAGGCTGACGTGCACGGCATTCGCAGCCCTTGGAAGCGCCAGAATACCCACCACGACCAACACCACCAGACCAAAAGCCTCTCCTGCAACCCACGATCTTCGGCGCATTCCACTCTCCCGTCGTTTTTTGGTGAGGCCCGACAATATGTATGCCCCCACCCCGGGATAGGGCTCCGAGGCAACTATCTTTGGTCGCCGCGAAGTTTGTCTTCCGGGCGCCGCCCCCGCCGTCCGGCGGGGTATGGTGACGGTGGAGCGATGCGCGCAGCTCGATTCGCGTTGACCCAGCTCGGTGTGGCCCTGGTGGCCTTGGCGTGCGGCAGCAACTGCGGCGGGGGAGGCGGCGACGGGGCGAGCTGCTCGTTTTCGATCCTCGGCAACACCCTCAGCCCGAAGATGGCCACCGTCGGGATCGTCGAATGGTCAACCACCCTGTCGAACCTGGCGAGCGCCAGCGTCGTCTACACCCTGAACGGCGCGGCTCCCGGCGTGCTCAACAGGGGGGGGACGGCGCCGGTCGACCTGACGAAATCGAACAACCGCACGCTGCTGCTCGGGCTGAAACAGGCGAGCGACTACAGCTTCCACATCGAAGCCACGGACGCGAAGGGCGCCGTGTGCAAGAGCCCGGACTACGGGTTGCCGACGACGGGCCTGCTGCCGGAGGCGCCCCTCATCTCGCGGACGGTCTCCCAGGCGGCCGCCCAGGCCCTGGGCTTCATCGTCACCAGCAGCGGCGTCACCTACGGCAACTACGCCATCATCATCGACGCCGACGGCGAGGTGGTCTGGTACGCCGACGGCCCGACTCAATGTACGCGCGCCCGCATGGACTACGAGGGCGCGAACATGTGGATGGTGGCGGCCAACGAGGACAACTCGACGGGCGAGATGCGGTTCGTCTCCATGGACGGACAGACCCGCATGACCGACATCAGCGGCCTGGCCGACGCGCACCACGACTTTGCCGTGCTGCCCGGGAAAATTGCGGCGATGGTCTGGGCCACCACCGACATCGATGCCGAGAGCAACCTGGTTGAAATGAATTCTGACGGCTCGGGTGCGGCGACGACCGTCTTCGAGATCGGCTCGAACCTGTACCTCGGTGCCCCGAGCACGGGGCAGAGCGCGGCGCCCCTGGCGTATCACTGCAATTCCATCCTCTATCACCCCGCCGACGACAGCTTCACGATCGGTGACCGTTACCCCAACCTCTACGTGAAGGTCTCCCAGGCAGGTGTTCTCCAGTGGCAGTTCGGCGGCAGTTGCGCCAACGCCCCGGCCGGCGCATCACACTGTGTCGCGGAGAGCTGGCAGGTGAATCACGGTCATCACCTGCTGGACGACGGCACGATGCTGGTCTTCAACAACAATACCAACGGCAGCCCCTCCGATGCGCTGGAGTTCAAGCTGAGCACGACGGGCACGCTGGCTGCCACGCCGGTCAAGGACTTCGAATCCGGCAGCTTGACCAGCAATGTCCTCGGTGACGTGCAGAGGCTCCCCAACGGCAACACGCTCATCACCTACTCCACCGACGGCGTGATTCTCGAAGTCGACCCCTCCTGGGCCACGGTCCAGACGCTCACCGGAAGCTACGGATACGCAGATTGGCGGGCGACCCTCTACGGCCCCCCGCCGCGGTGAAAGATCGCTCCAACCTGGGCAGGACTCAGCCGAGGCAGGCGCCGCGCTCAGCGGGGCAGGCGCCGTGCCCGATCCGACGGCGATGAACCGACTGGCAGGTTCGCGCTCAGCATGCGTCGCTGGGTGGACGCCACCAGCTTCGAGCCACCGCTTCCGCGTTCGAGACGCGTCTCCACGTCCCTGTCGCGGTTGGGCACCACCTTGAAAGAGACCGGCGCGAACCCTCGCTTGCTCACGACCAGCGTCATCGGGGTCTCGCCGCGCGGCACCCGGAACGCGCAGGGCGTCTCGCCCAGCGGCCGGGCGCGCTCGCCGGGCGTGGCGGCGGCGGTGACCAGCGCACCCTGAGGTCGCGAGTCGATCGACAGCTCCACGCCCGACGGGACGCCCGGCGTCGCGCAGGCAGCGGCGACGGGTATTGGTGCGCGCGCCGGCACCGGCGGCGCGGCCGGCGTCCGTGGCGCGGTCCCGCCGTGCCGGAGCACGATCACCATCAGGACCAAGGTCGCGGCGGTGGGGAGCAGCGCGGGCAGCCAGCTCGCGCGCGCGCCGCGCAGTGCGCCCAGCAGGGCCGGCGCGGGCGCGGGCGGCGCGGCGGGCGGTTTCGGGGGGGGCGGCGCCAGCCGCGGCTCCGCTCCGGCCACGATCGCCGAGGAATCGCGCTGCCCGAAGGCGATCTCGACCGGCACGCCCGCCTCCACCCCCGACTCGGTGGGCGGGACCAGCGCGCGCACCTGCTTGACGAACGAGCTGCCCGCATAGCGCTTGCGCAGCACCAGACGTTCCAGATCCTGGCCCATCTCGTCGGCGCTCTGGTACCGCTTGGCCGGGTCGCGCGCCAGCGCGCGCAGGATCACCTCGTCGAACGCCGGCTTGACCTCCGGGTTGCGCGAGGAGGGCCGCGGCACCGGCATCTCGCTCACCAGCTTCAGGGTCTCGAGATCGGTCTCGCCCACGAACAGCCGCCGCCCGCAGAGCAGCTCGTGCAACACCGCGCCCAGCGAGAACAGGTCCGAGCGCGCGTCGGCGGGCTGCCCCTGCTGCAACTCGGGCGCGATGTACGACATCTTTCCCTTCACGATGCCGGCGTCGGTCTGGCTGGTGCGCAGCTCCTGCACCGCGCGCGCGATGCCGAAGTCCAGGATCTTCACCGCCCCGTTCCAGGCCACCATGATGTTGGGCGGGGTCACGTCGCGGTGGACGATCCCGTAGGGTTTTCCCTCCGGGCTGGAGAGGCCGTGCGCGAAGCCGAGCCCGCGGCAGGCTTGCCGCCCGACCTCCGCCGCGAACGCCGCCGGCGCCACCGCCCCCCGCCGCTCCAGCTTCTTCAGGAGGCAGCCCATGTCCACGCCGTCGACCGGCTCCATCACGATGTAGTAGCCGCCGTCCTGGTAGGCGAACTCGAACACCTGGACGATGTTCGGGTGCAGGAGGCGCGCAGAGATCTTCGCTTCGTCGACGAACATGCGGACAAACTCGGGCGCGTCCGACAGCCCCGGGAGGATCCGCTTGACCACGAAGGTCCGCTCGAACCCCTCCGGGCCTTCGCCGGTGGCCCGGAAGACCTCCGCCATCCCGCCGCTACCGATCTTCTGTGTGAGGCGGTACTTCATCTGTGCGATGGCCCAAGGGTCAGGAGCGGGGAGGCGCCGAGGGACGCCGGCAAGACATGGTAAGCGCCGCTTTTCGGTTCGGTACCTGAATATGCGTGCAGGGTCTTCACCGCTGATGGGTCGAAGCTAGGCGGGCTTGATGATCAAGCGATGGTCCCGGCTGATGCTCAGGACGATCAGCACGCTCAGGATGGCGGCAAAGAAGCACCACACCGAGGTGAGCGCCTGGCGCTCGATCACGAACGTGGCCAGCAGAGACAGGACCAGGACGGTCCCCATGAGTTTGGCCCTGCTGATCGTGGAGACGAAAAATGGCACGACGGTCGGTAGGACGTAGCCGGGCAGGTAGAGCGCCAGCACCAGCGCGGGCGCTCGGTCCTTGTAGCTGTAGGCGATGCTGTGTCCCGCGACGTGCGCGGTCGGTTGCCCGCGAATCAGAAGGACGGTGGCATAGACACCCACGACCACGCCGGTCCAGGACAGGACCGCGAGGGCTCGTCTGCGGCGGGGATTCCTTTCGGCAACGAAGAGCGAGAGCGGAACCCAGATCGGCCAGGCGACCAGGGCGAAACTGAGGAAGAAAGCCACGGCGAGCTGCTGCAGCCGGACCTCCGCTGGGTCGTGGATGGTCATCCAGACGACACCCTCGGCCACTTGCTGGGCCGCGAAGAGCAGTGGGACCACGGCCAACATCCGGTGTGACGGCGGCTTGTCCTGGGTCATCGCGACCGCGCCGATTCCCGCGATCACGGTGGCGACGCCGAAGCTGCCGGTGGCCGAAAAACACATGGGCGCGTCGTTCAGAGCCGAACGTTGCCGGGGCGAACGTGACGCAGGCGGGAGGGGCGCATGCCAGCGCCATGGTGGGCACTGTTCGTGGAACAGGGAAGAGGTCGACTCGGCGATCGACGGTGGCGGCGGCCGCCGCCGTCGCCGCCACGGCAGAGCTTGGCTGTCGCCGCAACGTAGTCAGGTTACTCACAGCGGTGGAACTGGGCAGGGAAGGGGTCCTCAAACGGAAAGTCGAGGGAGGTGGAGAGATGAAGACAAAGAGTCTAGGGGCGATGACGATCTGGATCCTGTCCGCAGGGACGGCCGGAGCGGCGCTGGCGGGTCCGGAACGGGCGCAGCAGCAGGTGGCGCAGATCCAGACGCGGTTGCAAAAGAATCCCGATCTGAGAAACAACGCCATCAATGTCTCGGTCAACAACGGCGTGGCCACGCTGACCGGCACCGTCGATACGCAGGCCGAGAGGTCCGACGCCGCGCGGCTGGCATTGGTGGCCGGAATCGTGGGCGTCGACAACCGTCTCGACGTGGGCAGCCAGGGCGTCCGGCAGGCTGTCTCCGACGCGGGCCTGACGGCCAAGATCAAGGGGAAGCTGACGGAGGATGAAATGACCCGGTTCAGCGACGTGTCGGTCACGACCAACAACGGCGTCGTCACGCTGACCGGCTCGGTCCCCGATCAAGAGGCGCTGACACAGGTCGTCCGTGTCGCGGGCAGCGCCGACGGCGTCAGCCGCGTCGAGAACGATCTGACGATCGCGCCGCGCAGGGTGAACTGATCACGCCTGGGCCCTCGCTCGCATTCGAGGTCCGTGGAAGCGCAGGCGGACGGGGTCACCGGTGTCCGGGTCGGGGAGATGCTCAACGATTTGCTCGGACACTGGTGACCCGAGAGGGGGCTGCCGATCTGCCAGGATGAACGCACCCATCACCGGTCTCGTCGTTTTGCGGCCGAGCACACAATCGCCCTCCGGACCAGGGGTCGAGGCCCAAGGCGCGGTAAGCTGACGTACGAACAACAGGAGTTGCACTGATCCCAGCTGCCCGAACGCGTCGTTGGCCGCCCTTGACAACATTCGTGCCGATGGACACATCCCTCGCGTCAAAGTCCCATGACGACGAAAATCTTCATTGTCGACGATCACCCCATCGTGTGTGACGTTTTGGCCGCGATGTTCAAGGGAAACCCGGCGTTCGAGGTCGTCGGCGTGGCCTCCAGCATCCGCGGAACCTTGGCGGCCGTCGAGCGGTGCGGCCCCGATCTGATGTTGATTGACCTGTCGCTCGAGGACGGAAGTGGGATTCATCTCGTGCGGGCTCTCCGCGGCCTCGGGGTGGAGGCTCGCGTGTTGGTGGTCACCGGCGTGCGGAGCCGAGTCGTGGCCGCCGAGGCGTTTTCCGCCGGTGTCGCGGGCTATGTCCTCAAGGAACAGTCGACGAAGGACCTTCTCGCCGCGATTGACGCCGTGGCAGGCGGCGGAACCTACGTTGCTCCCGGTCTGGCCAGCACCTGGTCGTCTCACTTCAACTAGCTTCCCCCGGGGCGATCGCCGTCACATCCGCTCCGCCGGGAGCGCGATGAGAGTGACCACGTCGCTCGAGATCTGGTAAATGGATAGGCTTTCATGCCATCTGCCGTGAAGTGGTGCTTCGGTCGGCGGTGCGTAGCGAAAGCGGGACGCAGTGGGGAATGACCTGCCATCCGTGAATGACGAGCCGGAGCAGCGCAGCTAGCCCTCCAAGTTTTTCATCGTGGGCGTGGGCGCCTCGGCCGGCGGTCTCGAGGCGCTGACAGCCTTTCTGAAGGGCCTCTCTCTGGATTCGATGGCGATTGTCATCGTCCAGCACCTCGCACCCAAGCACGAGAGCCTGCTGCCGACGCTGCTCTCACGCGGGAGCGAGGCGAAGGTCTCGGCCGTCGAGGACGGGATGCGGGTCGAGCCAGGGCGTATCTACGTCATTCCTCCGAATGCGGATCTCGCCATTTTGCAGGGCGTCCTGCATCTCATGCGGCCCATCGGCGCGACGCACGGCCCGCACCTCCCGATCGACTATTTCTTTCGCTCGCTCGCCGAGGACCAGGGATCTCGCTCGATTGGAGTCGTCCTTTCGGGGACTGGCTCGGACGGGACGTTCGGTCTCCAGGCCATCAAGGAGGCGGGTGGCATCACGTTCGCTCAAGAGCCGGCCTCGGCCAAATACGACGGAATGCCCCGGAGCGCGATTGACAGCGGCTGGGCCGATTTCACTCTGCCGCCCGAGGGCATCGCCAACGAGCTGCTCCGGATCCGGAATCACCCCTATCTCACCCGCAAGCGCGCGAGCTCGCCTCAGGCCGAGGAGAGCGTCGGCAAGCTGATCGTTCTCATGCGAACGGAGTTTGGCAACGATCTCACCTACTACAAGCCGACCACGATGGACCGCCGCATCGAGCGCCGGATGGCTCTGCAGAAGATCGAGACGCTGTCCGATTACGTCAAGTTCGTTCAGAGCAACGCCGCTGAGCTGCGGCTCTTGTACAAGGACATGCTCATCAGCGTGACGAGCTTCTTCCGCGACGGGGACTCGTTCGAGGCGCTCAAGACCGTCATCCTGCCCCGCATCCTGGAGAGCAAGCAGACCGGCGGGCAGATCCGGCTCTGGGTGCCGGCCTGCTCGACCGGCGAAGAGGCCTACTCGCTGGCGATCGTGCTGTTCGAGTTGCTGGGCGAGCGCGCCGCGGAGTTTCGGTTGCAAATCTTCGGCACCGACGTCGACGACTCGTCGGTTCAGCACGCGCGGCGCGGGCTCTTCCCGAACAACATCACACTCGACGTCTCCCCCGAAAGACTTCAGCGTTTCTTCATCAAGAAGGAGAGCGGGTATCAGATCGCGCGCCGCATCCGCGACGTGGTCGTGTTCTCTGCTCATAACGTCACCCGGGACGCCCCGTTCTCCCGCCTCGACCTGGTGAGCTGCCGCAACCTGCTCATTTATCTCCGTCCGACGATGCAGAAGAGGGTCCTGCGGATCCTTCACTACTCCCTGCTGCCCACGGGCTATCTGATGCTCGGGACGTCCGAGACGGTGGGAGACCTCACCGATTACTTTGCGCTCGTGGATCGCAAGAACAAGATCTATTCCCGGAGACACATGGCCGAGACCGCCGCCCTCGAGGTGGGGCTCGGCGTGAAGCTCCTGGAGCCGACGCAACCGTTTCCCTCCACCACGACGCGCCGGAGCAGCGCCACGCTGGCCAGCGCGGCGGAGCGGAAGATCCTGGAGCTCTATGGACCGCCGGGGGTCCTGGTCAACGACGACTTCGACGTCGTCCACATCCGCGGCCGGACGCGCGGCTACCTCGAGCCGATGCCCGGTGCTCCCAGCTTCAACATCCTGCGCCTCGCGCGCCCCGACCTGCACGTCGAGTTGCGGCGCGTGCTTCAGGAGGCGCGTTCCGGGAATGGGCGGGCCAGCGTCGACTGTCGAATCGCCGAGGAGGGGACCGTCCGGCCGATCACCATCGAGGTCATTCCGGTGGTGGACCCGGAGACCAAGGTGCGCTGCTTCATGGTGCTGTTCCATGAAGAGAGAAACATGCAGTCGGCGCGCGAGGCCAGCGATGCCGCGCCGTCGCTGACACCCGCCGAGACGGAAGACGCCAAGACGCAGGAGCTGGAACGCGAGCTCGTCATGACCAAGGAGTACTTGCAGAGCGCGATCGAAGAGCTGGAGAGCTCGAACGAGGAGCTGAAATCGTCGAACGAGGAGCTGCAATCATCAAACGAAGAGCTGCAGAGCACGAACGAAGAGCTTGAAACGTCGAAGGAGGAACTGCAGTCGTCGAACGAAGAGCTCACGACCGTCAACGACGAGCTCCACAGCCGGATGGGGGAGCTTCAGCTCATCAACGACGACCTCCACAACATCCTGTCGAGCATGGGCAGCGCGATGATCATCGTCGGGCTGGATCTCCGGATCAGGCGGTTCACGCAGGTTGCCGAGACCCTGATGAACTTGGTGCCCGGCGACGTCGGGCGAACGGTGAGTCTGCTCAACGCATTCATCGTGGGCGAACGAATCGAGGCGCTGGCCGCGCAAGCCATCGAAAAGCTGGTCCCCGTCGACAAGCGGATCGCCTGCGCGAACCAGCGCTGGTATCAGCTGCACATCTCGCCATACAAGACGCTCGATCACGCGATCAAGGGCGCGGTCATCGTTCTGCTGGACGTCGACGACAGCCGCAGGCTGGCGGAGAGGACCAAGGAGGATCGACGGGGGTCTTGACCCGCGACCGCCGCCGTCACGGATGCCCTCAAAGAGTCCCACGTTCGAGGAGATGTCGAAGGACGAGCTGATCGCGGCGCTCCGAACCCTGGAGGGGTCTCCTCGCGTCGAGGACGCTCTGTGGGAGAATGCCTCCGTCATCCACGATCTCGAGGTCCATCAGATCGAGCTCGAGATGCAAAATCGGCAGCTGCGCGAGACCGAAGCGCAGCTGCAAGGGTCGACGCACCGGTACATGGAGCTCTACGACTTCGCGCCGGTTGCCTATCTCACGCTCGACGTCGAGGGCCGTATCCACCAGGCGAATCTGAGGGCGGCGACGTTTTTCGGGACGGAGCGGGGACAGCTGCTCGGAAAGCCGCTGATCTCGTTGGTCGCCGTGGGCCATCGGGCTCACCTGCGCGGGCACCTCCAGCGCTGCTTCCGTCAGCGAGGCGCGCTCAGCGTGGAGCTCGATCTGTCAGGAGACGGAAGGCCAACCCAGCCGGTCAGTGCGACCAGTGTCTCCGTGCTCGATGAGGCCGGTCGAATCGTTGGCTGCCGAACGACCCTGACCGATATCTCGGCGCTCAAGCGCACGGAGGCCCGGCTGCTGCTCCTGGCGTCGGCGAGCAAGATGTTGGCGACCTCTCTCGACGTGGAGAGCTCCATCCTGGAGGTGCTTCGTGCCATCCTTCCGTCGTGCGCCGACATCGGAATGATCGATCTGTTCAACCGCGGCGAGGTGCGCCGCCTCGAAGCGCGCCGCGAATCGACCGCGCCCGCCGGCATAGAGACGGCCAGATCGTTGCGTCCCGCGCCCTCACTCCGGCCGGACAGCCCGCAGACCCGTGTTCTCGAATCTGGCAACCCGATTCTGCTGTCGCGTTGCGATGCCAGCTCGCTCGCGGGTGACGACGGCCTCGATCACGAACCGTCCATCCGGACCAGCGGGGCCAGATCGCTGCTCTACGTCCCGCTCTCCTCCCGCGGAATGACGTTGGGCGTCCTGACACTGATCTCTCTCGACGAGGATCGAATCTTCTTGGGGGCAGACCTGCTCTTCGCGACGGACGTCGCCGCTCGCGTGGCCACCGCCGTCGATAACGCGCGCCTCTATCGCGAGGCGAGAGACGCCGTGCGGGGGCGGGAGGACGTTCTCTCGTTCGTCGCGCACGATCTCCGTCAGTTTCTGTTCGGATCCCGGCTGGCCATCGACATCCTGCTCCGGTCGGTCCGGCAGGTCGAGCGACGTCAGGGGTGGCAAGAGCTCGATCGCGTCCAGAGATTGAATTCCCAGATGGCGCGCATGATCGAGGATCTGCTCGATGTCTCCAGCCTCGACGCGGGGCGGCTCTCACTGAAGCTCTCGGAGTGGCAGGCGACGGACTTGCTGTCGCAGGCCGCCGAGGCGCTCACCGCCACCGCGTCCGCCGGAGGCGTGGCCTTGACCGTCGACGCCACAGCCGCGCTGGGGACGGTGTGCTGCGACGCTGCGCGGGTGATGCAGATCTTCGGCAACATCGTGGGAAACGCGGTGAAGTTCACGCCCAGGGGCGGGTCGATCACCATCTCGGCGTCGAGTGTCGGGGGGCAGCTTCAGTTCGCGGTGCATGACACCGGGCCGGGCATCGCTCCTGCTCTGCTCGAGCATCTGTTCGAGCGCTACTGGCAGGCGGATGCGGGCGCCCAAAAGGGAGAGGGCCTCGGTCTCTACATCGCGAAGCACCTCGTCGAAGCGCAGGGTGGCCGCATCTGGGTCGAGAGTCGAGTGGGTGCCGGGACCACCCTTTTCTTCACTCTCCCGCGCATCAACCCGTTCCGGACGGCTGCCGAGTCCACGGGCCTTCGATGACGCAGTAGGCGTCATTGATTGCGAACGTCACGTCGAAACCCGAAACGGCGTACGATGCCGGTGAGGAGGTGGCCGATGGGACGTTGGCTTTCGTTCGGGGTTGCGCTGGTTGCGGTTGGTGCAATGGTGGGGTGCGGCGGATCGGACGGGCACCCCGACACCGGGTACGGGGCCAATCAGCCGATCCCGGCCGCCGAAACGTGCGTCGACCTCTGTCAGCGTCTGGCCGACTGCGTGGCCGACCTGTGCGATGAGGACACCAGCTCGACGCGCTACGCCGGCACTCAGTCCTTGCTGGCCTCGAGCTGCAGCTCGACCTGCACCGACGGCGAGGTCCAGTCGGCGATCTCGCCCACGGCCTGGCAGTGCCTCTTCGAGGATACGTGTCGGCAGGTGTTTGGCGAAGACGCCTGCCACGCCATGAGCCAGTACCACTGCAGCTGAGGTCCGACGGCCTTCGATTCAATGATCCGCCTGAAGCGGCCGATGCGTTGGCCGGGTCTTTGTCTCGCGCCGGGTTGCGTGAGACGATTGGCGGAAGGTCGCGTCGCCCGGAGAGGCTGCACAATGCAGAAAAAGCCCTGGTTCATCGTCGGTCTGGTGGTCTGGCTCCCGGCTTTGGCGGGAGGATGTGGGGGCGGCTCCGCGTCGACGGGCTCGACGGGCGGATCCATGGGATCGGGCGGCGGCCCCGGGACAGGCGGGGGGATGGACGCGGCCCAGATTCCACCCGGCCCCAACGGCAACCCGGATGGCCACTGCGCCGTGCCGAGCGCCGGGCTGGCGGCGGACGTCTCGTCACCGACCACGGTGGTGGGAACGGGAAGCGCGGCCAGTTGCACCGCCAACGCCGTCGTGGCGGCCGTCGCGGGGGGCGGCGTCGTGACCTTCAACTGCGGGCCCGATCCGGTCACCATCACGGTCCCCGAGATCGAGATCTTCAATGACGGCGGCCTCGGCGACGGGAGCGTCACCATCGACGGCGGCGGGCTCATCACGCTGAGCGGGGGCGGGGCGAACCGGATCCTCTATCAGAACACCTGCGATCAGAGCCTCCACTTCACCTCGTCGCGTTGCGATCTTCAGACCACGCCTCACCTGGTGGTCCAGAACATCGCCTTCGCCGACGGGAGCGTCCCTGGCGACGCGACGGCGTTCGGCGGCGGCGCGCTCTACGTCAGCGGCGGCACGTTCAAGGCCTTCAACATCCGGGTCACGAACAGCACCCAATCGACCGCGCACGACGACTGGGCGGGCGGCGCGATCTACACGTTTGAACAGAGCCAGCCAGTCTTCGTCGTCAACAGCACGTTCGACGGCAACGTCGCCTGCAGCGGCGGGGCGCTCGGCAGCATCGGGACCGCGTGGTCGATCTACAACAGCGTCTTTGCCAACAACCACACGCTCACCACCGGTGGCCAGTCGGGCGGCGCCATCTACAACGACGGGAACAGCTACACGCTCACCATCTGCGGCTCGGAATTCGAGAACAACGCCGCGGCGCGACTGGGCTCCGGTGCGATCTTTCAGGTGGTCGACGATCTCAAGGGGGCGCTGGTCATCGACCAGTCGACCTTCACCGGCAACAGCAACACGGGGAGCGTCCAGTCGAGCGCGCACCCGAGCATCTACGTCGAGGCCACGGACAAGGTCGGCAACGGCGGCGTGACCATCACCGCCACCACGTTCAACTGAACCGCGCCCAGCAGGTGGGTGGCGAGCCGATCTCCCGGGCCGCCTTCGGCGGCTACGTCGTCGGGCATGGTTCGCTTCGCTCACCGTTGCCTTACGGCAACGCCGTCCCAGGTGGCGCCTCTGCGGGCCGCAATGGTGATGCCTTCCTGAAGCGATCCTGGAAGGAACCGGTAGAGAGTGTTCTTGATCGAACCCGAGAGGTGACTTGCCGGCTCATCGCCCGCATCGTGGCGGGCGTAGCGAGCATCGAAATAATATTTCATCCACACGCGATCGATCGCGAATCCGGCGCCCAGGAGGATCTCCCGCAACTCCGAGAGCGTGTATTCGCGGAAATGACCGGGATTGCTTCGATCGGTGCGGATCCGCTCGAACGGGTTTCGACCGAGCAACAGCTTGGCGCGCTTGCGCAAGGCGACCGCGTTTGGTGTCTGGACCAGGAGCACGCCCCCGGGAACGAGGAGGTCTTTCAAATACGCGAGGACCAGCTCGGGAGCGGTGTAGAGATGTTCGATCACCTCGGCGAAGACGATGATGTCGTACGGACCGATGTCGGTGCGCCATCGCGAGCGATCCTGGGCATCATTCAGGTCGAATCGATGATGACGGGTGTCGTGAATCTGACCGTCGGCGTCGAGCCCGAGACAGTCGACCTCCACGTTCAGCTCGGTCGCGAGCAATGAGGTCAGCCGAGAGGCGCCAATATCCAGCAGTCGGCACCCTGGGCGCGTGGCGTACAGGCGAACCGTGTCGACGAGAAACTGAAATCGCGGGCGATGAAATGCGACATAGGCGGGATTCGCGTCGCCCGAGATGACTCGATGGACCCGATCCTCCGAAGGGTTCGCCAAGGCCACGGCCACAAAATTAACATCCTTTTCGACACCTGTTCGCCCACCGCCCAGGCACGACGCAGCACCGAAGAGAGATGACAGCTCAGGGACAGACGGGACCGCGCTCGTCGGGGAATGCTTTTGACCGCGCGTGTCGAGATTATTTGGGGGTGGCCTTGACGTCCCGGGGTCGCATTCCTACCTCATTGATGTTGTACGAACCCAAGCCTGGATCCTTGATGTTGAGGGTCCGCGGTCGGCGAACGCCCCGGAGTTCCCGGCCCTCGAGATCGGCGGAGAAATAGTCGCTTGATGTCAACCGACAAGAACCGCTCAGGGACGGCATGAGCACTCCGAAAAGCATGGTCGGAGAGTCCAGCGTGGATCCCCTGTTCTCGGGAGCGGGGGAGATTGCGGCGCTCATGCGCGCCCGGGACTGGTCGACCACGCCGCTCGGACCGCCAGCCGACTGGGACCGAAGCTTGCGCACGGTGGTTCGGATCATGCTCACCTCGCGGTACGCGATGTGGATGGGCTGGGGGCCCGACCTGACCTTCTTCTACAACGACGCCTATGCCCCGACGCTGGGCGCGAAGCACCCCTGGGCCCTGGGGCAGCCCGCGCGACAGGTGTGGGCGGAGATCTGGGAGGCGATCGGGCCCCGGATCGACACGGTCTTGCAGCATGGCGAAGCGACCTGGGATTCAGGGCTGCTGCTCTTTCTCGAGCGCAACGGCTATCCCGAGGAGACCTACCACACGTTTTCTTACAGTCCGCTTCCCCGCGACGACGGCGGGGTGGGCGGAATGCTCTGCGTGGTCACCGAAGAGACCGACCGCATCCTGGGCGAACGCCGACTGGCGCTTCTGCGTGACCTGGCCTCCCGGCTGGCGGCGATCAAGGCGACGGAAGAGGTCTTCGCCGCCGTCGAACACTGCCTCGGCCGCAACTCGCCCGATCTTCCTTTTTCGCTCACCTATCTGTTCGAGGACGACGCGCGGCGAGCCAGGTTGGTTTCGCGCACCGAGATTTCGGCGGAGCATCCGGCCGCGGCAGCCGTCGTCGAGATGAGTGGCGTGCCATTCCGCTGGCCCTTCGCCGATGTCGTCGCCCAGTCGACGGTCCCCGTCGTCGTCGAGCTGGATGCGGCGGTTCCCTGGCCGCGGGGGAACTGGCCGCGATCTCCGGACCGTGCGCTCCTCGTTCCGATCCCCGCGCAGGGGCAGACCCGACCGGCCGGTGTGTTCATCGCTGGGCTCAACGTCCATCGACCGCTCGACGATGCCTACCGCGCGTTCATCCGGCTCTTCGTGGGACAACTCACGGCGGGCCTGGCGAACGCGCGCGCCTACGAGGCCGAGCGCCGGCGGTCGGAAGCGCTGGCCGAGATCGACCGCGCCAAGACCACCTTCTTCAGCAATGTCAGCCACGAATTTCGGACGCCGCTGACGTTGATGTTGGGACCGATCGAGGACGCGCTGGCCGAGCGGGAACGGTTCTCTGTCGAAGACGCCGAGCGGTGGGAGCTGCTTCACCGCAACGGTCTGCGGCTCTCCAAGCTGGTCAACACGTTGCTCGACTTCGCCCGGATCGAAGCCGGCCGGCTCGAGGCGGCCTACGAGGCGACCGATCTGTCGGCTCTGACCCGCGATCTGGCCAGCGCGTTTCGATCGGCGATCGAGCGCGCCGGGTTGCGGCTGACGGTCGATGCCCCTCCGCTGGCGGCGGCCGCCTACGTCGATCGGGACATGTGGGAAAAGATCGTGCTCAACCTGCTCTCGAACGCGCTCAAGTTCACCTTCGAGGGGGAGATCTCGGTCTCGCTGCGCGGCGAGGGTGAGCACCTCCACCTCACCGTCGCGGACACCGGTGTGGGCGTCGCGCCGGAAGAGCTGCCCCACCTCTTCGATCGGTTCTATCGCGTCCGTGGGGCGGAGTCCCGGACCCACGAGGGGACCGGCATCGGGTTGGCGCTCGTTCAGGAGCTGGCGCGGCTGCATGGAGGGACGGTGGCGGCGGCCAGCGTCGTCGGGCAGGGAACGACCTTCACCGTCACGATTCCGAACGGCAGCGCGGAGCTGTCCGGGCGGCGCTCGACCGCGGGGACCATGCCGGTCTCGACCGCGCTCGGGACCAGGCCCTTCGTCGAGGAGGCCCTGAGGTGGCTCCCCGCCGATACGGGAAATCAGCTCACCGGCCCGGGAATCGACGCGCAGAGTGGGGAGAACGATCCTGGACAGGGGTCCGGGTCGGGCAGGAATGCCCCCCTCATCCTGCTGGCCGATGACAACGCAGACGTGCGGCGCTACGTCTCTCGCATTCTCGGGGAAAAATGGGCGGTGGAGGCCGTCGCCGATGGCGAGGCGGCCCTTCGCGCCGTCCAGATTCGCCGCCCGGATCTGATCCTCAGTGACGTGATGATGCCGAAGCTGGATGGATTCGGGCTGGTGAAGGCGCTGCGCGAAGATCCGGCGACGACCGACCTGCCGATCATCCTGCTCTCCGCGCGGGCCGGCGAAGACGCCACCGCGGAGGGGCTCGGCCAGGGAGCCAACGACTATCTGGTGAAGCCGTTTTCTTCGCGGGAGCTCGTGGCCCGGGTGGCCGCGCAGCTCGAACGGGCGCGGGCGCAGGAGATCATCAAGAAGAACGCCGAAGCGGAGCGCCGCCGCCTGCACTCCTTTCTGATGGAGGCGCCCGCGGCGATCGCCATCTTGCGGGGCCCCAAGCTGGTCTTCGAGCTGGCCAACGACCGCTGTTCCGAGATCTTCGGCAAGCGCGCGGTTGTCGGCATGCCGGGACGGGAGGCGCTGCCGGAGCTGGCCGAGCAAGGTGTCTGGGACCTTCTGGATCGGGTCTTCTCGACCGGAGAGCCCTTCTTCGCGACCGAATTCGCGGCGCGGTTCGCCGGGGACAATGGCCGTCCGGGCGAGGCGAAGGTCTTCAACTGGGTGGCCCAACCCACGCGAGACGAGCAGGGGCAGATCGACGGAGTGATGGTCTTTGCCGTCGAGGTCACCGAGCAGGCGGCGGCTCGACGCCAGGTCGAGCAGGCACGGGCCACGGAGCGCGAGCTGCGACGGGCCGCCGAAGAGGGGAACCGGGCCAAGGACGAATTCCTGGCCATGCTCGGTCACGAGCTGCGAAATCCGCTGGCGCCGATCGTGACCGCGCTGCACCTCATGCGGCTGCGCGGCAGCGACCGCACCGAAAAGCAGCGCGCCATCATCGAGCGGCAGGTCAAGCACCTCACCCGGCTGGTCGACGACCTGCTGGATGTCTCGCGAATCACCCGCGGGAAGGTCGAGCTCAAGCGACGCGCCATCGAGCTGTCCGAGGCGGTGGCGCGGGCCATCGAGCTCGCCAATCCCATCGTCGAGCAGCGCGGACACTACCTGGAGCTGGACCTTCCGCAGCGCGGGCTGATCGTGCACGCGGATCCGGTGCGGCTGGCCCAGGTGGTGGCCAACCTGCTCACCAACGCGGCCAAATACACCGACGCCAAGGGGACGATCGCCGTGTCGGGTGGCCGGGAGGGTGAGCACGTCGTCCTCAAGGTTCGCGACACCGGCATCGGCATCACCCCGTCGATGCTCCCCCGGGTGTTCGATCTCTTCGCGCAGGAGTGGCAGGCCTCCGATCGCTCGCACGGCGGCCTCGGCCTGGGGCTGAGCATCGTGCGCAGCCTGGTCAACCTCCATGGCGGAACCGTGGAGGCACACAGCTTCGGCCTGGGGCATGGCTCCGAGTTCGTGGTGCGCCTTCCGGCTGCAGTCGTCGGGGACAGCGTCGACGAACGAGCGAGCGCACCTCAGGGAGCCAGAGCATCGCGGAACGGGCGGAAGATCCTGGTGGTGGACGACAACCAGGACGTGGCCGAAACGCTCGCCGACCTGCTCGAAGACACAGGCCACGTCGTCCGGATTGCCCAGGACGGTCCGGCCGCCTTGCGAATCCTGGACTCGTTTGTTCCCGATCTGGCCCTGCTCGATATTGGCCTGCCGGTCATGGACGGCTATGAGCTGGCCCGCCAAATTCTGGAACGGAACGGGCTCCAGAACATGTCGCTGGTCGCGGTGTCCGGCTACGGTCAAGAGGCAGACCAGAAGAGAGCCCATCAATCGGGATTCGTCGCCCACCTGGTCAAACCGGTCGACCCGGATCGCTTGATTGCCATCGTCGAAGAGCTCACAGAACCCCTAGAAGCAGACGCTCAGAGGAGTTAGCCCGCCGCTGTGCGAATGCCCCCCCTCACCGCGCGCGGCAATGAGAGGACGACCTGATGGTGTGGCGTCCGTCGGACGGCAACTGGTACATGTTCCCGAGCAACTGGCAGGGCGCCTACAACCACTTCGACAAGGACTGCTACGATGCCGGGGATGCTCCCATCCCCTGACGTCGGGTCTCATTGTCCTGGCTGGATAATAGGAGTCGGGCAGACGTAGGCCGCAGCGGAAAGGGTGCGGGGGGAGGCGTTGGCGCCCCGGGCGGCAGCCGTCCGTCGCAACCGCGCGCGGGTTTACCGAAGCACGCGGCGCTGGAACAGCGGAGACCGCACCAGGCCCATGCGATCGAGCCGGTACTGCACGGCGGTGGCGCAACAAAGGATTCCGTAGCGCAGGCTGTGGCGGAAATTGATGCTCGAGGCTTCGGCGAAGTATTTGGTCGGGCAGGTCAACTCGGCGATTCGGAAGCCGAGCGCGTGGGCTTGCACGAGGGCCTGATTGTCGAAGATGTAATCGTCCGAGTTGCGGTGATACGGAATGCCCTCCAACACGCGGCGCCGGTAGGCGCGAAAGCCGGTGTGGTACTCGGAGAGCTTCTGCCCGGTGACGATGTTTTCGAACAGCGTGAGCGCCCGGTTGGCCACGTACTTGTAAAGAGGCATGCCGCCCTCGAGCGCGCCGTTTCCCAGGATGCGCGAGCCGAGCACGATGTCGTAGACGTCCTCGACAAGGACGCTGACCATGGCCCGCACGAGCTTCGGCGTGTACTGGTAGTCGGGATGGAGCATGACGACGATGTCCGCACCGAGGCCGAGGGCCGTGTCGTAGCAGGTCTTCTGATTGGCGCCGTAGCCGCGATTCGCGTCGTGGAGGATGGCATGCTTGATCCCCAGCGCTTTGGCCAGCGCCAGCGTGTCATCGGCGCTTCGGTCGTCGACCAACACGACCTCGTCGACGATGTCGGTCGGAATCTCGCGATAGGTCTGTTCCAGCGTTCTTGCGGCGTTGTGGGCCGGCAGAACCACGACAATCTTGTGACCGAGCAACATCGTGGAGCACCCACTCTACAGGGTGCCGGTTCGGTCTGCTCGGGCCGGGGAGGGCCGATCGGCCTATTGGCGCCTGGCGATCTTGCGGCTTGAATGACCCGCGGGTGATCATGCGCATCCAGAGTCCAGGATCAGTCGCCGTCGGTCTCGTGTCTGGTCTCGTCGCGCTTTCGCTGGCCGGCTGCGGCGGCTCAACCGGGAGTGGAGGGGCCGGCGGCGGCCCGGGTGGCGAAGAGACCGGAGGGCACAATGGAGCCGGGGGAGCCTTCGCAACCGGGGGCTCGGTCGGCTCCGGCGGCGCGGCAGGCCGGGGAGGCGGATCCGGCGGAACGTCGGTGGGGAGCGGCGGCTCGGGCGGCGCGGTCGGCGCGGTCGGCTCGGGCGGCGCGGTCGGCGCGGTCGGCTCAGGCGGCGCGGTCGGCCCGGGCGGCTCGGGCGGGAAAGGCGGCCTCGGTGGTGCAACCGCGCGGGGCGGCTCGGGCGGCGGGGCCGCGAAGGGTGGGGCGGGCGGTGGCGGGGCAATGGGCGGTGCCGCCGGGAGCTCCGCCGGTGGCGGCGCGGCGGGCTCGTCGACGTCGGATGCGGGCGCCGGGTCCTCGAACGCCACGCTCGTCCCGGACCCTTCCTGGGCCTGCGGGATGGCGAAGGGCATCGCGGCGCCGGCCCGCGGCACGCTGGTGTTCCGTGCGACGCTGCAGCTGACGGCAACCCAGGACGTGGGAACCACGCAGTACGGCCATCGGCGAATCTTCGACATCGGCGGCGGGACCGCGACGGGCTCGCGGTTGCAGGCCACGTTCCTCAAGGGGGGCTTCGACTTCGAGCTCACGCTCTCGAACGGTGTCGTCGAGCAGGAACAGATCGACGTGCTCGAGGCCAGCGACGGCACGCTCATTTACCTCCGGACCTGCGGCGTTGCGCCCGCGGGCGACTCGGAGATCCGGATCGTCCCCGACTTCGAGGTGGCCACATCCAGCTCGCTGGCCTGGCTCAACACCGGCGTCTTCGCCGGGACGCTGACGGTCGACAGCACGGGCACGACGATGGAGCTGGACGTCTACGACATCTCCAGCGTTCCGACCGGCAGCCCTTCGATCCAGCTTTCGGTCCCGGCCGGCGCGACACCGCAGCCCTGGGACTGCTCGACCGCCACGGGAGCCAAGGGCGCCAGCGTGTTCACCGAGAACGTGACCCTCGGGTCTTCGCTGTCGATCGGCGCCAGCAAGCGAGGAACACGGAACATCATCCCGATCACCGGAGGCTCGGTGAGCGGCCAGGTGGCGGGGACCGTCCTTTACGGCGGCGGCGACTATCAGCTGCTCGGCAGCCCGACCAAGCTGGACGCCCGCTACGTCATCTCGGCCAACGGAAACTACGTCATCGTTCGGAACTGCGGTCCGCTGGGCTCGCTGGTCCCCTGGTTCGAGGCCCGGGCCGACGGTCCCTACGCCTTTCTGAACGCCAACGACTTCGTGAGCTCCGACCCGGGGTCCGGCAGCGGCGGCGTCAGCATCACGTTCTACCAGCGCCAATGACCGCCACGGCTGATGAGCGCCGCGCGCCGGTCGAGAGAGCCTTGCCGAAGCGAGGCTTGCCTGCCGGCAGAGCGTGCCAGACGGAAGCGGAAGCCAAGCCCGCCTTCCTGCGCGCGTTCGACTCGGCGAGGCTTTGGACGTCGCTCCACCTCCCCGTCAGGAGCCTGGTCGCACGTCTCACGGCCCGAATCCAATGCAGCAAGATCCAATCGCCGGGATCCTCCCCCATCTCTTGGCGGATACGCTGGTAACAGGAGTCGAGGTCATATCCCGCATGCGAGGTCACGTCCCGCCAGCGCAGGCCCAGACGCCTCACCAGTTCCCTCTCCGCCGCCTGTCCGGCGGCGGTGAGGGTGAGCCAGTCATCGAGGGAGCCGTTCGCAATGACCCGCGCGGCGATCGTGTGGCCCGCGTCGTGATAGGCAGCGAGGATGGCGTCCGAAGGATGACCGGCCTCTGTTCGCGAATCGCCTGGAGTCTTCACGCCCCTGCATTTGCTGCGACGGAGGCGAACTTGTCAGAAAATGCAACCAACCCCCAGACGACGACCTCTGGTGTCAGTCTCCCTGACAACGGCCGAGGCCTGCCGACAAGTACATAACAGGCATGGATGAGAGGGCGACCGGACGCCGCGCGAACTGGCCAAGCGTCTTGCAACCTGACGCGCCTGCGCCCACGGTGATGGCGCGAGCGGCGCGCGGTGGAATGGCATCCCTGCTGAGGGCACTCGACGAGATTCGCTCCCTCGATGATACCGACCTCATCCTGCGCCGCGCGATCGAGCTCGCCCGCGATCGAATAGGTTTGAAGCGCGCGGGGATCTTCGTGCTCGATACCTCCCGGAGGGTGATGCTGGGGACGTGGGGGATGGATCTCTCCTGCACCGTCGTCGATGAACATCAAGTCATCTACGAGCTCTGCGGGACCGACGAGGAGGCGCTGCGCCGCGCCGCGGACGAGAGAATGCATTTCACAGTCTTCGAGAACTGCCCGATCATCGAGCACCACCGAGGCGAGACTCGGATTGCTGGACGCGGCTGGGTGGCAAAGACGCCGATCCGATCGCGGGACATGGCAATCGGGATGATGTTCAACGACGCGGGATTGACCGGCGCTCCTTTCGACGACGCGAAGCAGGCACAAGCTGCCATCCTCTGCATGATGCTCGGGTCAGTGCTGGACCCCCTGCGCGGGCTCCATGGGCATCGGGTCGGTCCCCTCTTCGAATCGCCCAGCCAGTCGATCGTCTCCTCGACGGTCGCGATGCTGGACGCAGAGCCGGGAATGAGTGGAGGGGAGATCGCCAGGTCGTTGAACATCAGTCAGTCGCATCTCGGTCGCGCGTTCAGAGCCGTCAAAGGAATGTCGCTCGTTGATTACCGGAATCGGTTGCGCGTGGAAAAGTTCATTGCGCTCCTCGAGCGCGGTGAGACCAACCTTCTCGATGCGGCGTTGGAGGCCGGGTTCGGCAGTTATTCTCACTTCCACCGCGTGTTTTTGGAGCAACGGCGCGTGACCCCCAGCGAGCACCTTCGCCGGTTGAACAGCGGGCGTCGCGCCTCAAGGCTGTCCGACAGCGTCGAGCAGGGCCGCCACGACGGCCGTGGCCGCCGCTTCTCGAAGTGATTTGCGTGACAACTTCAGATCCGGCGGGAACAACGACAGGGGACCGGCGGGGTGGGCGGTTCGGGAGTCGGACCCGACCGATCCGGGCCAGTCGAAGAGCTGGGAATATCAAAATGTCTGGACCTTTCTCGGGCAATTCCGAGGCCGACCCGGCGGTCGCATCTTCGAGGTCCCCGGGGTGAAGATTTCTGCGGGATTTTGCTCGATCTAAATATTAATCTGTTAATATCGCGTATGTGAGCTTACGCGTTATAGCTTATCAGATGTTGGACGAGGCGGCGTCCAGGTGAGCCGGGCCCTGCGCGTGAGAGCCGGCTCCCCCACCGCTGACGCCGCGCTCACCGGCGAGACCAGCGAGGAGATCTTGCAACTCGAAGACGCCATCTTCTTGCTCGAGACGTTGATGGACAACGTCCCTGACGCCATCTACTTCAAGGATCTCGACAGCCGCTTCACACGCGTCAACCGATACGCGGCCGCGCGGTTTGGCGTCGCTGGCCCGGCGCACGCTGTCGGTCGAACCGACTTCGACTTCTTCACCGGCGAGCATGCCCAGCAGGCGCTGAGGGACGAGCAAGAGATCATCCGCACCGGACAGCCGTTGGTGAACGTGGAGGAGAAGGAGACGCTGGCGAACGGCGAGATCCGCTGGGTCTCGACGACCAAGCTCCCCTTGCGCGATCGGAAGGGGGAGATCGTGGGGACCTTCGGGATCTCGCGAGACATCAGCGACCGCAAGAAGGCCGAGGAGCAGCTCCAGCGGCAGGTGTTCTACGATCCACTCACCGATCTCCCCAACCGCGCGCTGTTCCTCGACCGGTTACAGCACCTGTTTCACCGGGCCCGGCGCTCGTTGGGCAGTCCGCAGTTCGCGGTGCTGTACCTCGATCTCGATCGCTTCAAGTCGGTCAACGACAGCCTCGGACACCAGGTCGGTGATGAGCTCCTGATCGCCACTGCGCGCCGGCTCGAACGCTGCTTGCGTCCAGGCGACACGCTGGCGCGCCTCGGCGGCGACGAGTTCACGGTCCTGCTCGACGATGTGCGCTCCGAGGCGGACGCCACGGGCGTGGCCCAGCGGATCCATCAGGAGATGGCCGCCTCACTCGAGGTGCGGGGCGCGGAGGTGTTCACCAGCGTCAGCGTCGGCATCGCGCTGTCGAGCGCGGGCTACGAGTCCCCCGAGGACATGCTGCGGGATGCGGACACGGCGATGTACCGAGCGAAGGAAGGCGGGCGCGCCGGCCATCGGGTGTTCGACGGGGACATGCACCGACGGGCGGTCTCCTCCCTGCGGCTCGAAACGGATCTTCGACGCGCGCTCGAGCGTCAGGAAGTCGTCCCCTACTACCAACCGATCGTGGAGCTCGACACGGGCACGTTGGTCGGGTTCGAGGCGCTCGCGCGTTGGCGGCATCCGACCAGGGGAATCCTTCTGCCCGATCTCTTCATTCCCGTCGCGGAAGAGACCGGGCTGGTCGTGGAGCTCGGTGCCCGGATGCTGGAGGAGGCCTGCCGGCAGGCGCGCGAATGGCAGCGCGCGCATCCGCGCTGGTCGGCGCTCGGGATGAGCGTCAACGTCTCCGGCCGACAGCTCTCCCAGGGCGGCCTCGCCGCCGAGGTCGAACGCGTGCTGGCCGCGACCGGCCTGGAACCCACCAGTTTGACCCTCGAGATCACGGAGAGCGCGCTCATGCACAACCTGACCGCCGGAGCGGTAACGGTCGAGCGCCTGCACGCCATGTCCGTCGGCCTGCACCTGGACGACTTCGGGACGGGCTACTCCTCGCTCGGGTACCTGCAAAGCCTCCCCGCGCAAGGACTGAAGATCGATCGTTCCTTCGTCAGCCGCATGGACCAGGCGCCGCAGCAGCTGGCGATCGTCAAGGCGATCGTTTCACTGGCACAGGATCTCGGGATGGAGGTGATCGCCGAGGGGCTCGAGACGCGGGCGCAGGTGGAGACCCTCCGCGCGTTCGGCTGCCGGCTCGGGCAAGGATTCCGGTTTTCGAAGCCACTGCCCGCGGAGCAAGCGGAGCGGCTCCTCGCCAGCGGCGTTCCCACCATCTACAAACGACTCTAGGCGGAGGCGGCAGGCCCCTGCGGGCCTGCGGGTCGAGCAGCCACGGGGCCGTTGGCCGTCGAGTCAGACCCGCCGTCGACGGCGGGCAAGGGCGAGCAGGGCAAGTCCAAGGGCAAGGGCGGCTTCCAGGTCGGCGTGTGCCTTCCCCGTCGCTCCGCCAAGCGCACAGCTGCAGCCGCCACTGGAGTCGGACTCGGTCCCGCCGGACGAGCCGCCGCTTCCCACCTCTCCGCCGGTGCCGGCGCTCGAGGTTCCGCCCGAGCCGCTGCCTCCGGTCGCCGCCTGACCGCCCGTCGCGCTGCCGCCGGCGCCGAACGCTCCGCCGGTGCCAGTCGCGCCGCCCGAGCCCGGTGTGCCGCCGGTCCCATTGCCGCCGCTGCCCGGCGTCCCTCCCTCCCCCGACGCTCCACCGGTCGCTCCGTTCCCTGCGTGCCCGCCGACGCCGCCGCCCCCGCCGCCTCCGACAGAGCCGCCGCGCCCCGCCGATCCCCCGCTTCCGCTGGTTCCGCCGGTGCTCCCGCCCTTGCCGCCAGCGCCGCCGCTGCCGACGGCGCCTGCGCCTCCACCTGCGCCACCAGCTCCTCCCGTCGAGCAGGCGGCGATCTCGGGATCCACCGGACCGGTCTTGTCGAGACCCAAGAAGGGGACGACGTAGGTCGCGTCGAAGAGAGCGTCCGAGGGGCCGTGATCGCCGCCGATCGACGTGAAAGCATCGAGGACGACGTAGCCGCACGAATTCTTCCACTGCTGCCGCGTCGCCTGGTGAGTCCCCAGGGTCAGCCCGGTCGTCGTCGACGTCGGGCTGGTGCTCAACCCCAGAACGTTGGTCCACTGCTTGATGGCTTCGCCGAAATTTTTGTAGCTGATGGTGGGATCGGAGTCGCCGTGGAAGAGCTGCACGCGGGGGCGAGGTCCCGTGTATCCCGGGTCCATTCCCCGCGCGAGATCCCCCCATTGCTGCGCGGTCATGATGTCGTTGCCGCCCGCGCAGGTCCCACCCCAGTTGCTGGCGGCGCTCCAACCGTCGGACCAACATCCGGCCGGCACCCCGGCGAACGAGGCGCCCCCCTTGAACACGTCGGGGTAGACGGCCATCAGCGCCTGCGTCATCATCGCGCCCGACGAGTCTCCCGTCGCGTACACGCGATCGGCGTTGGCGCCGTACTTGGTGATCGTGTACTTCACCATCTCTGCGATGGCCTGGGTGTCGCCGCCGCCGTCGTGCGTGAGCGAGGCCTTCGAGCCGACGTCCCAGCATTTCGCGGAGGTCGCGGGGTTGGTCGTCTGCGGGAAGATCATGATGAAGCCGTACTGGTCGGCGGCCGCCACGACCCCGCCCCCTTGCGCCTGCCCAAAAACGGCGGAGGCACTGCCTCCGCAGAAGTGCGAGACGACCAGGATCGGCGGGTCCGTCGCCAGCTTGTCCGGCACGTAGATGTACATGCTGATGTAGCTGGGGACGCCGCTCGCTCCCCAGTTGCTGACCGGCTGCAGCGACGCCGCCTCAGCCGGCCTGGCCACCAGCCAGCCGAGCAACGTGGTGAGGAGGAGAACACGCGCAACGGTAACCCTGGGGGACATGTCGAGGGATTGTCCGACCCGCGAAAAATTGTCACGCCGGGCGCGATTTGCGCCCGAGCACGACGCCGAATCGCCAGGGACTCCCATCCGATGCGTGAAAAGGAGGATGCCCCCACATTTGCGTGACAAGAGGGCGGCCCGAGGGACAACAACCACTAGACAGCATCATGAGTGGCAACGCCTGTGTGGTGGGGATCGACTTCGGCACCGACTCGGTGCGCAGCATCGTCGCTGATGCGACCACGGGAAGCGTCCTCGGCACTTCGGTAAGGAACTACTCCCGGTGGGCCGACCGGCTCTATTGCGCTCCGGTCGACAACAGGTTCCGGCAACACCCGCTCGACTACCTCGAAAGTATGGAAGCGGCGGTGCGGGAGGCGCTCCGGGAGGCGGGGCCGGCGGCGTCCGCCCTGGTGCGTGGCATCGCGGTGGACACGACCGGTTCCACGCCGGTGCTGGCCGACCGATCGGGCGCGCCCTTGGCGCTCAGCGCCCCGTTTGCCGAGAACCCCAACGCCATGTTCGTCCTCTGGAAGGACCACACCGCCGTCGCCGAGGCCGAGCGGCTGAATCGTCTCGCGCGGACGTGTGGCGGGGTGGACTACACCAAATACGTCGGCGGGATCTATTCGTCGGAATGGTTCTGGGCCAAGGCGATTCACGTCCTCGAGACCGACCCGGCGGTGGCCGAGGCGGCGGTCACCGTCCTCGAGCATTGCGACTGGATTCCCGCCGTGCTCACCGGCACGACCGACCTCGCGCGGTTCAAACGAAGTCGCTGCGCCGCCGGACACAAGGCCCTCTGGCACGCGGAGTTCGGTGGCTACCCGTCGGACGCGTTTCTCGCGAAGCTCCACCCCAAGCTTCCGGCGCTCAAGAAAACACTGGGGACGGAGACCTTCACCGCCGACGTGCCCTTCGGCGCGCTCTCGGCCGAGTGGGCGGCCAAGCTCGGCCTGTCGCGCGAGACGGTGGTGGCGGTGGGCGCGTTCGACGCTCACATGGGCGCCGTGGGCGGAGGCATCGGCCGGAACCGACTGCTCAAGGTGATGGGAACGAGCACCTGCGACATCGTCGTCGCGGCTCCTGCCAATGAGCCCGAGAAGCTGGTCGCCGGGATCTGCGGGCAGGTCGATGGGTCGGTCATTCGAGGCATGATCGGCTATGAGGCCGGCCAGTCCGCGTTTGGAGATGTGTACGCCTGGTTCAAGGCGCTCCTCTCCTGGCCTCTCGAAGCCATCTTGCCGACGCTGACCGGCATCTCGGACCTGGTGAAGCGTCAGGTGGCCGACGGCATCGCTGAAAAGATCATCCCGGCGCTGGAACAGGGTGCGACGGCTTTGAACGTCGAGGAGACGGTTCCCGTCGCGCTCGATTGGTTGAACGGTCGGCGGACCCCGGACGCCAATCAACGACTCACGGGCGCCATCACCGGCCTCCGGTTGGGCACCGATGCCCCTCGCATCTTTCGGAGCCTGGTCGAAGCCACGGCGTTCGGCTCTCGGGCCATCGTGGAGCGCTTTCGCGCCCAGGGGATCCGGATCGACCGCGTCATCGCCATCGGCGGCGTGGCCAAGAAGAGCCGCTTCGTGATGCAGACGATCGCGGACGTCATGGGCCTCGAGGTTGCGGTGGCGGCCGGTGATCAGCCTGTCGCGCTGGGTGCCGCGATGTTTGCCGCCACGGCGGCCGGTCTCTATGGCCAGGTCGAAGAGGCTCAACAGGCGATGTCGGCCGGCACCGAGACGGTCTATCGCCCCGAGCCTATCCGCGTGAAGCGTTACGACAGTCTCTACAAAGAGTATTTGGCGCTGGGCGCGTTTGTGGAGACCGGGCTGAAGGACAACTCGTGAGCTACGAAAGACGTCTTCGCTTGGCTTCCCGCGGCGGCCAGGAATGGTCTGAACGAAATGAGGACATTGGAGCAATGAGCGCAGTAAGCACCCAGGAAGTCTGGTACGTGACAGGCAGTCAAGAGTTGTACGGTCAGGAAACGTTGGACAAGGTCGCGGAGCACTCCCGCGAAATTGCCGCGTATCTCAGCGATCAGCTGCCGGTGAGGGTTGTCTGCAAGCCCACGCTCACTGGGCCAGAGGCGATCTCGCAGATGTGCCTGGAGGCCAACGCCGCTCCCCAGTGCGTTGGCCTGATCACCTGGATGCACACCTTTTCGCCCGCGAAGATGTGGGTGAACGGCCTGAATCAACTGACGAAGCCGCTGGCGCACCTGCACACGCAGTACAACCGCGAGCTCCCCTGGTCGGAGATCGACATGGGGTTCATGAATCTGAACCAGTCGGCCCACGGCGACCGCGAGTACGGGTTCATCCTGGCCCGACTCCGGCTCGACCGAAAGATCGTGGTCGGTCACTGGCAGGACAGCGCTGTCATGGCCGAGCTCGACGCCTGGTCGCGCGTCGCCTGCGCCGTCGCCGAGTCGCGCAAGCTGAAGATCGTGCGCTTCGGAGGCATGAACATGCGCGAGGTCGCAGTGACGGGCGGCGACCGCCTGGAGGCCCAGATTCAGCTGGGGTGGTCGACGAACGGCTACGGCGTGGGCGATCTGGTGGCGCACATCGCCGAGGTGCGAGACGCCGAGATTGACCAGCTCGTGGAGCAGTACGAGGCGCAATACACCGTGGTTCCCGAGCTGCGCCGGGGCGGGGCCAAGCGTGAGAGCCTGCGCTACGCCGCCCGGCAGGAGATCGGGATTCGCGCGTTCCTCACGGAGGGCGGCTACGGTGCCTTCACCACGACGTTTGAGGACTTGCACGGGCTGAGCCAGCTTCCTGGGCTGGCCGTCCAGCGTCTGATGGCGGACGGCTACGGCTTTGGCGCCGAGGGCGACTGGAAGGCGGCCGGGCTGGTCCGCCTCATGAAGATCATCGCCGCCGGCCGCAAGGGCGGCGTGTCCTTCATGGAGGACTACACCTACCACCTGGTGAAGGGTCAGGAGACGATCCTCGGCGCGCACATGCTCGAGATCTGCCCGTCGATCGCCGATCTCGCGGAAGGAAAGCCCTCGCTGGAGATCCATCCGCTCTCCATCGGCGGCAAGGGTGATCCCTGCCGGCTGGTCTTCAACGCGGCGCCGGGGCCTTCGGTCGCCGCTTCGATCATCGACATGGGCGGGCGGCTGCGAATGGTCGTGCAGGAGATGGACGCGGTCAAAGCCGAGCACGCGATGCCGAAGCTCCCCGTGGCGCGCGCCCTCTACGTGCCGCGGCCGGACTTTCGCCGCGGGTGCCAGGCCTGGCTGCTGGCGGGCGGCGCGCACCACACCTCGTTCAGCCAGGCGGTCACCGGCGAGCAGCTCTCCGACCTGGCCGGCATGTTGGGCATCGAGTGCGTGCGCATCGGAAACGACACCGAGCTCGGCGCGCTCAAGAACGAGCTCCGCTGGAACGACGCGGCCTATCGGTTGGGCCTCTAGGCTGCCCATGAAATCGATCTACGCCGATCTGAAAGAAGAGGCCTGGCGGGCGAACATGGAGATCCCGCGCCGGGGGCTGGCCATCTACACCTTTGGCAACGTCTCGGCGTTCGACGCCGGGCGCGCGGTGTTCTCCATCAAGCCGAGCGGAGTCGCTTACGAGAACCTCACCGTCGCCGACATGGCCGTGGTCGACGTCGAGGCCAACCTGGTGGAAGGACACCTCCGGCCATCATCCGACACCAGGACGCACGCCGCGCTCTACCGCGCCTTTCCGGGCGTGGGCGGGATCGTCCACACCCACTCGACCTATGCCACCGCCTGGGCCCAGGCGGGCCTGTCGATCCCGATCTACGGCACGACCCACGCAGACCACCTGACCGAGGACGTCCCTTGCACCGCGGTCATGAGCCCCGAGGCGGTCGAGAGAGACTACGAGGCGGAGACGGGCAAGCAGATCATCGACTGCTTTCGCACGCGTGATCCACTCCAGACGCCGATGGTGCTGGTGGCCGGGCATGGAGCGTTCGCCTGGGGCAAGACGGCGGACAAGGCGGTGTACCACGCCGTCGTCCTCGAAGAGCTCGCCAAGATCGCCTCCATCACGCGCAGCCTCGATCCCGGCGCGCGTCGCCTGCCGGAGCACCTCGTTCGCAAGCACTTCGAGCGCAAGCACGGGAAGAGCGCCTACTACGGGCAATCGGTCGTCACGCTTCGCAAACCGGCCGGTTGAACAGCCGGAAAAACCCGGGAGGACGGGTCAACCATGAGACGAGCACTGCAAATTTGGGGACTGTCGGGGCTGTTGGTGCTGGGCGCCGCGTCGACGCGCGCTCTTGCCCAGGAACCGACCGAAGACGACACCGCACACGACACGCGGGCGGATGCCCATCACAACACCGAAGAACCCAAAGAGGCCGAGCAGCCGGTCCCGGTCATCGAGCCGGGGGCCGCGACGGGCACGCCAACGGAGGCGGCCATCGCGCCACCTTCCGCCACGCTCCCGCCGCCCGCCAGGCCGAAGGTCGGCGATCTCTCGATCACCGGATATTTCCGCGGCGGTTTCGGCGCGGTCCAGCAGGAGTCGTCCGGACCGGGCATGACGGTCGGCGGCCGCCAGACCTGCTTCTCGCTCTCCAACCCAGCGGGGCTGGTCGCCAAGTACCGGCTCGGCAACGAGTGCGAGGTCTGGTCCGAGACGCACTTCACGATGGTGACCTACGTGGGGGACGACGGGGTGGTGTCGACCATGCACTTCATGCCGACCGTCTACATCCCCAACACGAACATCGGCTACACCCCGAACGGAACGGTCACTTCACCGTCGATTTATACGACCGCCACCGGGGCCACGATCTCCTTTCCCAATCTCTACGTCGACCTCAAGGGGATCCCTTGGCTCCACGGAGGCACCGCCTGGGCTGGAACCCGCTACTACAAGCGCGAGTCGGTCTACATCAACGACTTCTTCTACTGGAACCCCTCCGGCGTGGGCGCCGGCGTCGAGGACATCAAGCTCGGCAAGGACCCGCGTCTCAGCCTGGCGGCCTTCGCCGTCGACGGAGAGCCAGCGCCGCCGGCCGACCCCACCGCGCCGTTGCTGCCGTCGCAGCTCGACTTCGGCGTTCGCCTCGACGGACAGCTTCGCGGGATCAAGCCGTGGGAGAGTGGTGAGCTTCAGCTCGGGCTGCAGTACATCTGGGATTACAGCAACCACCCCGATCCGAACACCGGCCTGTCGGTCACGCACGGCGGCTGGGGAGTCACGTTCCAGTACGTGCAGAAGCTGCTCGGCGGCGACAACAAGCTCGCCTTGCAATATGGCAAGGGGGCGGGGACAGGCTTTGGAACGCTCTCGCGCTTCTACTACCCGGACTTCTCTCTCTACTTCGACCCGAGTGAGTACCGGTTCCGGTTCGTCGACGTCCTGACCATACAGCCCGTCGCCTGGCTGGGGGGACAGTTCGACGTCATCTACCAGCGTGACCAGAACTTTCTCGGCGTCGCCGGGCAGAGCACGACCTGGTACTCCGCGGGCGGGCGCTTGAGCTGGGCGGTTCTCGACCACTTCAAGATGGTCGGCGAGATCGGCTACGATCGTGTGACCAAAAGTATCAGTCCAGATGTGCAACAGCTGACCAAGTACACCATCGCCCCCACGCTGACCACCGGGCCAGGGCTCATGACCCGCCCCGAGCTGCGCCTCTTTTACACCTACGCGGTCTGGAGCGAGGCGGCGGCGGAGGCCAACGTCGACTCGGGCATGATCTACCGGGCCACCAACCTCTTGAGCGGCTCCACCTTCGGCATCCAAGCGGAGACCTGGTACTAGCGCCGCCGCCGCTGACGCGACCGCCGGATGAAGTCCGAGCGTGACGCGGGAGCAGGAGTCGGTCTGAAGCGGCGGGTGTGCGCGTTTCGTCGACGGGGAAGGTGAAGGTGGTCGACCCGGGGAAATGACGCGTGCTGGAAGCATTTCCTGACAACGCCAGCCCGGGCCAGACAAGACGACATGAGGGTGATGGCGAATCGATTGTGTTTCGCGTTGTCGGAGCGATGCTTGGTGCCACTCCCCGATTGCCGACAGAGCGTTGCGAACTAGGTATCTGTGTGGCGAATTCCGGGAAAAGGGGTTGGCGGGTGACTCGGGTGCCGGGCGCATGGTCGAGCGGTGTGCGAGAGATGCTTGCCCAGGAGCGGCGGATACCTGCGGTGCCGGCCGCTACCCGGGATCGGGCTCTTGCGCGCGCGTTGGAGGCGATGACCACGATCGCCGCATCACCGCTCGAACCGAGACCGCGGCGGAGGTTCCCTTGGGCGGTGTTCGTACCGGTGCTCGGTCTGGCGAGCGCCGCCGGCGGATTGGCTATCTACAGCGCCGGCACCTACGCAAAAGCCGTCCCGGCGGTGGCGGTGGCGGTGGCAGCGGGACAAATGCCCCAGTTGATGCCTGAGCGGGAAACGAAGGCCATCGCGATGACTGTCCCGCGGGTGGAGGTGACAGGTGTGTCTCCCCTTGCTCCGCATGTCCGGAGTCCAGCCGACGGGGAGGTGCATCTCCTGGAGCAAGCACGGGTGGCCTTGGATCGGGCGGATTTTGCTGCGGCCATGATTCCCCTCGTCGAGCATGCGCGGCGGTTCCAGAACGGACAGCTGGCAGAGGAACGAGAGGCTCTGCGGGTGCGGGCGCTGTCTGGGCTCGGCCTGCGCGACGAGGTCCGGCGCGCCGCCGCGGACTTCGAAGCGCGGTTTCCACTCAGCCCCCTTTTGCCGGCCGTCACCCGATTGGCGTCTTCATCATGACCTCGCGCGGTCACGCTCAGTTGCGTCGACCGGCTGTTTAGGTTGGCGTGGATGATCCCCAGCGTTCCCCCTGACAGGACGGCCGGAATGTCCCTCTCATGGACGGGGGGAGCGTGCTGGATCTGGACGGTGACGGCCGGGGTGATGGCGATGACTTCCTCCGTCAGGGCGCAGACGCCGGCGACCGTGGATGTCTCGGTCGACGCGACCGTGGTCGGGACGCCGCTCGAGCGCGTGTGGGCGTTTCACGGCTACGACGAGATCAACTACACGACCACGCCGGAGGGCGAGGCGTTGCTCGGGGTCATCGCCGCCGCGGACAGCGCACCGGCCCACGTGCGCAGCCACTTCCTTCTCAACACCGGCGACGGCACCCCGGCCATGAAGTGGGGATCGACGAACGTCTACACTGAGGACGCCGCGGGGAACCCGGTCTACAGCTGGGACCTGACCGACGGGATCATGGACGCCATCACCTCGGTCGGAGCGTTCCCGCTGGTCGAGCTCGGCTTCATGCCCGAGGCGCTCTCGACCCACCCGACCCCCTACCGCAACTCCAGCACCACCACGCTCGACGGCGGCTGCTTCTACCCGCCGACCGACTACACGAAGTGGGCGGATCTCATCAGCACGTGGGCGATGCACGCCAGCGCACGCTACCCGAACGTCGCGGCCAGCTGGCTGTGGGAGCTGTGGAACGAACCCGACTTCAATTACTGGGAGGGGACGCCGGACGAGTACGCGGAGCTCTATGACTACACGGAGTCGGCGCTGCACGCGGTGCTCCCGGACGCGGCGCTCGGCGGTCCGGCGGTGGCCGGCCCCGGCGGCAGCTTCCTGCCCCAATTTCTCAAACACTGCGCGACCGGGGTCAATGCCGTCACGGGCGAGATCGGGACCCGGCTCGACCTGGTGACCTTCCACGCGAAGGGCGGCGTCGGCGTGGTGGGGGACCACATCGAGATGGACCTCGGCAACCAGCTTCGGTTGCACAGAGCCGGGTTCGACGCGGTTGCCGCTGTCCCCCAGTTCAGCCAGACGCCCATCTACGTCACCGAGGCGGATCCCGACGGATGCGCCGCCTGTCCGGTGAGCGGCACGCCCGCCGATGCGTACCGGTATTCGCCAGCGTACGGCGCTTACGTGATCGCGATGATGAAGCACACCCTCGAGCTCGAGGCCGAGATGGGCGTGAAGCTGGGCGGGCTGCTCACCTGGGCGTTCACGTTTCCGGGCACGCCGTATTTCGCCGGGTATCGCACCCTCGCCACGAACGGCATCAACCTCCCGGTCATGGGCGCGTTCGAGCTGCTGGGCCGCCTGGCCGGGACCCGCTTGCCCCTGACCAGCAGCGGGGCGCGCACGCTGGACGACATTCTTGCGAACGGCGTGCTCGGCGAGCCGGACGTCGACGGGATGGCCACATTGAACGGCCCCGCGGTCCAGGTGCTGCTCTGGAACTACCACGACGACATCGTGACGGTCTCCGCGACGCCGGTGCACCTGGCGGTCGAGGTTCCTTCCAGCTTCGGAGCCACGGCGCGCGTCTCGCACCTGCGCCTCGACGACTCGCACGGCGACGCGTACACCGTCTGGGTCTCGCAGGGCATGCCGGCCAGCCCATCGGCAGCGCAGATTGCGGCCCTGCAGCAGGCGATGGATCCCGCGTTGCTGGTTCCGGACCAGACCGTCGCGGTGGCGGCGGACGGCACGGTCGGCGTCGACTTCGATCTGCCTCGGTTCGGCGTTTCGCTGGTCACGATTCAACCGGCGGATGGTGCGATCGACGGCGGCACCGTCGCCGACGGCTCAGCAGGCGTCGGCGGTGACGGCGGCGGCAATGGCAGCAGTGGGTGCGGGTGTCGCATCGGCGGTCGCGACGTCGGCGCGGCCAATTCGGCGGCGGCGCTCTCCGGTCTGGCCGCCATGGTCATCGTCATGCTCGCGCGCCGTCGGAGCGCCGGCGAGGTTTCTGCCGAGAAGCGGTGTCGGAGAAGAAGATGGTCAGCTCTCTCAGGCGCCGACCGAACGTGACGGTCACCTACGGCGGGTTGGACCTGGCCGTTGCGGCGCTGGCGGCGGCCGTGGTCGCCGGGTGGGCGGCGGTGGCCGGGGGCGCCTTCTCGCCGCTGGCGCTCGGCGCCTGCGAGCTCGCCTTCCTGGCGTTCTATCTGGTGGGCTCGCTCTTTGCGGCCTGGGGCGCCCTGGCGGCGGGCGCCCTCTTCGATCTGCCGCTTCGCCTGCTCATGGGGTACGCCGCCATCAACACGGCGTTGCTCGTCCTGGCCTGGCTTTCACCGCTCGGCATCGTCGCCAACTTCGGCCTCCTGTTCGCCGCCGCCGCCGCGCTGTTCGTCGCCGGAAGACCGATCCGACAGCGGCCCAAGGACGACTCCGTCGGTCTCCTGGTCGTCGGACTGTCTCTGGTCGCCGCCACCCTCTGGTGCCAGGACTCGCTCCGCCCGATCGCGGTCGAAGAGAACACCGTCACCTTCAAGCCGTGGATCGACGGCTTCTATCACGCGGTTCATCTTCGAATCTTCGGCGCCGCCCACGGGGCGTCCACCATCGAGGACTTCCGGATGGCAGGCGTGCCTGCGCGCCTCTACCACTATGGGGCGTACATGACGCCAGCCTTCATCAAGCAGGCGTCGGGAATCCGTGCGTATGCAGCCTTCGCCGGCATTCTGGCGCCGATGGGTGTCTTCTTCACCGGGCTCGGGGCGTACGCTCTCGTCGGATCGTTCTGGGGCAGTTGGCCCGGATTGGCCGCCGCTTCGGCGCTGCTCCTGCTGCCGGACGGCGCGCAGCAGGGGATGCAGAACAGCTTCATGTCGTATCACTGGCTGACGCAGATCTCGCCCAGCGCGAGCTACGGGTTGGCTCTGCTGGCGCTGGCCTGGATGTTCGTCCTCCTGGGGTGCCGGCAGGGCAGCCGGGTGCAGTTGATCGCGGGCTGGCTGATCGCGGGGATTCTCACGTTCTACAAGCTGCACTTCTTCATCGCGAGCGCTCTGCTGCTGTTGCTGCTGCCTCCGCTGTTTTTTCGTCGGCCGCTCGGGGTTCGCAAGCGAGTCCTGTGGACCGTCTCTGCCGCCGCCGTGTTTGTCCTGACCGTCATCGGCGTGCAGAAGATCCCTGGCGTTCCTCTCATTCGGCTCGATGGCTCGAGCGTCCGCGAGATCTTCTCCCTCATCAAAGGGTTCGCTCAGCGCGGGGGGCTCCGCGACCTCCTCGACAGCCGGCTCGGGCCGGAGCATTCGCGGCTCTCGAACCTGACCTTCGGCGCACCCTATGTCCTGCTCTCCGCCCTCGGTCTCTTCGCGCCCCTGCTGGTGATTCTGGCCATTCGCCTGCGCCGGCGCACCTCACCCGTGCTGGTGATCTTTCCGTTGCTGCTCGTCGCCAATTTCCTGGCGATGTTCCTGGGGCTGGCGCTCGACCTTCGCAGCAGCACCCCCGACGAGCTCTCGCATCGCCCGATCATGATCGTCTACTTTTTCGTGGTGGCCTGGGTGGGCGGGGCCGCCGGCCTGTCGCTGGTCGACTCCCCACGTCTGGGTCGCCTGGCCCGCCCGGCCCTGCTCTTGGCGGCGGTCTTGCTGCTGGCCGTCCCGGCGTTTCTGGGGGCGGGCGTCCAGCGAATCGCGGCCATGCGCATGTTTTCCCCCGTTCGCGTCCCGCTCGGCCTGGTGCGGGCCGCCGCGTACATCCGCGACCACGGGGACGGCCAGGACCTGGTCCAGGATTCGCAGTTCGATCGGACCTACGCCCTCGCCGCCCTGGCCGAGCGGAGGACGTACGCCTCCCGGTCGCTGACGATCATCAGCTACAACATCGACCTCTTGCAGCAGCGGATCGCTTTGGTCGAGCGCTTCATGGACCTTCGCGACGTCGCCGCGGTCGTGGCGACCGCGCGCCAGCTCGGTCTTCGCTGGTTCCTGCTCGATCCTGGCGACCAGGTCGCCTGGCCGGCCGAGGTGGTCCAACACCCGGTGTTCGAGCTCGGCGGGTACCGGCTCTATCGCTTCTGAGGCGCGGCGCGCTCAACCATGAACAGACCATTCGTGACCACCGGGGCGGTCGCTCTCGTCCTCGTGCCGCTGGCGCTCCTCGCCTTGCTGGTGATCGGCGCGGCGGAGATCAGCTACGCCCAGACGCTGTTCGTTCACACGACGTACTACTTCCTCCTGGCCACGGTGCTCTGCTGGGCCGGCACCTACCTCCGGGCCGCCCGCGACGTGCGCCGGGAGACGATCGCGGCCTGGTTGAAGGAAAACTGGCCCGGCCTCGTCATCGCGCTGGCGTTGACCGTCATCGCCTGGCTCGCGGTTCATCCCGCCCTGCGGATCCTCTCCGACGAGGCGGACTTGGTGGGGACGTCGAAGAATCTCTTCTCTTCGAGGACCGCCACCTTCACCGTCTCCGGCAAGAACTACTACGACAGCTACTGGGACGTCGACGTGGCCATCGACCGCCGGCCGGCGCTGTTCCCCTTCCTGGTCAGCCTGGTCCACGTCGTGTGCGGCTACTCGTACAAGAACGTCTTCCTGTTCAACTTGCTGTTGCTGCCGGCGTTCGTCCTGGTGTCGTACCGGCTGGCGAAGTCCCTGGGGGGCGAGACGTTCGCCGTCGTGACCTCGCTGCTGGTGGTGGCCCATCCCATCACCCTCATCTCCGTCCGTTCGGGCGGCTTCGACTTCCTTGCCCTGTTCTTCGCGCTGCTGGTCCTCAAGAGTGTGTTCGACCACCTGCGCGAGCCATCGGCCGCCAGGCTGGCGATTCTCTGGATGAACCTCTGCATGTTCGCCGAGATCCGCTACGAGAGCGCGCTGTTCATCGTGCCGGTGGTGGCGCTGCTCTGTCTCTTCAGGATGAGCACCGCGACCCTCCTGCGCCCCTACGCCTTCATCTACGCGCTCACGCCGGCCTACCTCGCGCCCCGCATCTGGCAGGCGGTGCTGCGCGGGAGCGTGCCGGACCAGGAACCCGGGGCGACCGCGCTGAGCGCCGAGAACTTCTTCAACAACGCGCGCGAGTACTTCAGGCCCGTTCTGTCACCCTTGAACGGCTATCCCGCGCACGCGGGGATGGTCATCGCGCTCGGTCTGGCTGGCTGCGTCGTCTGGCTGGCGTCGCACCGCCGCGAATTGGTCTCGCCCGACTGGAAGGCACCCCGGGAGAGGTTCGCGGTCTTCGTCGCCGTCTGGATGCTGCTCCAGGTGATCGTCGTCTTCAGCTACGTGTGGGGACGCGCCCAGGCCCCTTCGGCCGCGCGCCTGGTCATCGCGATCGACACCTTCTTCTCGTTCGTCGCCGCCTGGGCGCTGACCCTGGCGCTCAGACGCTGGAGACCCTTCGTCCCCGTGCTGCTCGCCGTCGGGGTTCTGGCGATCCACCTGCCCATCGCCGGGCAGCAGCGGATGCTGAACCGTTTGACCCAGACGCGAGAGACGGCCACCGCCTGGCGCTTCTTCGAGAGCCTGCACGAGAAGCGCATCCTGATCGTGACGGACCGTCCCGATCTCTTCACCATCATGGACTACGGCGCCATGAGCTTCGAGGCGGCGAGGCAGGACCCCTTCCTCTTCGAGGCCTTCGCCCGCCACCTCTTCTATGACATCTACGTCGTCCAGCAGATCAAGCTGTCCACGAACAGCCCGCTGCCCGGATACGACCTTCCGTCCACGCGTAAGCTGGAGACGATGCTCGAATACCAGAACGACGCCGACGTGTTGATCCGCATCTCGCGTCTCAGCCACTGACAGGCCCGTCGAGGCTGGCCGCGCAGACGGCCACGTTGCACTTTCGCCTCTGGACCTACTTGCCGTAGCCGGCGCTCACGATGTTCGCTTGAATGGCCGCGTCGGTGGCGTCGGACGGATAGCCGGCGACGATGGCGCCTTCGTAGAAGGTCCCCTGGCTGGCCGTGTTGTTGCTGTAGCAGCAGTCGCCGCCGCTGCCGAGAACGATCGACCCCTGCTTCTTGGCCGGGTTGTATCCGGGGGGAACCGCCCCGCTGTAGAACGTGCTCAGGCTGCCGGTCGTCGCGTCGGCCCCCTTGAGGGCGAAGGTCCCGGTGCCGGTGTTTTTCTCCATGGCCGTGACATAGCTGTAGCTCATGGTCGGATCGGCCGTGCTCTGTCCGGAGCCGCCCTTGGCATAGAGCCCCCCCTCGAGATCGGCCATGACCCAGGGACCGGCGCCGGTGCCCGTTCCCCAGATCGTGCAGTTGCTAAAATTGACGGCGTCCATCGAGGGGCCGGCGACGTACATGCGGCCGGTTTCGCCGTTGCCGTAGTCGAAGCAACATCCGCTGCCGTAGTGCTTGCCGCTGGTGACCATGTAGATCCCTTGCGGAGAGCTGCCGAGCGGCATCCCCGACTTGGAGCCGTCCCTCCAGTAGGCCTGGCTGGTCTTCATGTAGAGCGAGTAGACCTTGTGGCCGTTGAGGGTCAGCGACTCCTGGGTGGCGTTGGAGGCAGTCATGCCGGCGTGGCCGCCGACGGTGCTGTTGGGGGTCTCGGCCTCGACGAAGTTGCCGTGCCCGGACTGGTCATAAACGATCGTGATCGTGCACGTCGTGCCGGAGCAGAACGCATCTTGCGTCGCAGTGTCGGCGAGACCGCCAGGGCTGACGACGCCGATGTCCTTGGTCGCGCCGTCCGACGCGCGCGTGACCTGGTAGAGACTGCCGCTGTAGGCGCCGAGCAGCGCGCGCACCGTGCTGTGCGCGGCGACGCACGCGGTGTTGGCGGCCGCGTAGATATCACACGGCGCCATCCCAGAGGCGCCGGACGTGCCTCCATTCGCGCTGGTTCCGCCGCTGCCGCCCTTGCCGGCGGCACCGCCGGTCCCGGGCGCGCCGGCCGTCCCGCCCGCGCCGCCCCTTCCGCCCGAGCCGGTGGCACCCCCCGAACCTCCGGCGCCTCCCGTGCCTGGAGCACCGCCCGTCCCGACGGTGCCGCCCGTGCTGATGGCACCACCGGAGCCCGTGGCGCCACCGGTCGCGCTCGACCCGCCCGAGCCCGACGAGGTGCCGCTCTTCTGAAGCACGACCGTGCCGGAGAGGGGGAGGATCGTCGGCTTCGGGGTCACGGTCAGCGTGTTTCCCGAGACGCAGTAGGAGTAATCGACGGTGGCGTCGGTGTTGAGGCCGGAGCTGGAGGTCGTGTAGTTGCCGCTGGTCATCGCCCAGGGAGAAACCACGCCGAGGCCGCCGCTCTGGTTGGCGGTGGCCGTGCAGGCGCAATGGCCGCTGGAATCGTTCGAGCAGGTGGCCGTGGCCCAGCCGAGCGCCGTGATGGCCCCCGATGCCTTGTCGCACGCGACGTTGACGGACGAAACCGAGAGGCACGCGGCGGCCAACGGGAAGGTGACGGAGCCGGAGGTGACCGTGTTGTCGGTGTAGGTCCCGTTGCTGTTGGCGATCCATGTTCCGGTCACCTGCAGGGATCCGGTCACGGGAACGGTCTTGCACCCCAAGCTGGCCAGCGAGACATCCATGTCACCCGACAGGGCCAGACATGACGACGACACGGTCCAGGTGCCGATCAGGCTGCCGCCGCAGGCCGTCCCGTTGGGACAGGACGTCGCTCCCCCGGTCCCGCTGGAGCTTCCGCCGGTCCCTGCTCCTCCCGTGGCCGTCGACCCGCCAGTGCCCGTGTTCCCTCCTGTGGCACCTCCTTGGACGTTGTTGCTGCCACAACCGCCGCTGGCCATCGCCGAGGCGAGAGCCACCGCGCCAAGAAGTCCAAAGAGTCTGTTTCGCATGAGTCCTCAGTCCTGTTTGTCCGTTCGGCGGGACTTTGTTCACAATTCCTCTCGAGTCCCCGGGAAAGCCCGATGGGATGCGTTCCGAACAAATCCGTCGCGTCATCTGTCGGTTCGGAGGACTTTGTTCAACGGTTTTTCTGGTGAAGATTTTTTGGCCGGCGCCGCCCTTCCACGGCGAACCCGTATGATAGTGAGGAGCCAGTGACCGATAGCTCTCCCAGCCGCGAATCGAGCCGCGCGGACCGTTCGGCCGAACAGGCGCAGCTCGAAGAGCGGGTCTTCTCGGTGAAGAAGCGCTTTCTGGCCATGTACAAGATGGCGCACGCGGGACACATCGGCAGCTCGCTGTCGTGCGCCGAGATTCTGGTCTTTCTAAAGCACGCCTGGATGCGCGACGAGGACACGTTCATCCTCTCCAAGGGCCACGCAGTGGCGGCGCTCTACGCGCTGCTCGCCGAGGCGAACGCCCTCGACCCGCGCGAGCTCGACACCTTCTATAAAGACGGGACGCGCTTACCTGCCCTGCCGCCGGTCAACGCGATCAAGGAGATCCCGTTCGCCACGGGGAGCCTGGGTCATGGGCTCTCGCTCTGTGCCGGCATGGCCGTCGGGGCGCGACTCAACCGAAGCGAGCGGCGCTTCTTCTGCCTCACCTCCGACGGGGAGCTCGACGAGGGGAGCACCTGGGAGGCCGCCCTCTTCATCGCCCACCGCAGGCTGACCAACGTCGCGTGGCTGATCGATCGCAACCGCATTCAGGGCATCGGCGGGACCGAAGAGGTGCTGGCCCTGGAGCCGCTCGACGCGAAGCTCGAGGCCTTCGGCTTTCACGTGATCGCCGTCGACGGGCATGACTGCGCCTCTCTGCTGGCGCTGCGCGACGCCTGCGCCCACGCTCCGGCAAGCCAGGGAAGACCGCTGGCCGTCATTTGCAACACCATCAAGGGGCACGGCATTCGTCACATGCAAGACACGGTGGCGTCCCACTACCTGCCGATGGACGATGCGCAGTACGCGCAAGCTCTCGACGACCTGGCGGCCGCGCATGCGTCCGCGCTGGCGGGGGCTCGCCATGCGGGATGAATTCGCCCAGGCGATGATCGCGCTCTTTCGCGAGCGGAGCGATCTGGTCTTCCTCACCGGCGACGTCGGCTTCATGGCGCTCGAGGGGATCGCCCAGACGTACGGCGAGCGCTTCATCAACGCCGGCGTCGCGGAGCAGAACATGGTGTCCCTCGCCGCAGGGCTGGCCCGCGAAGGGCAGCTGGCCTGGGTTTACAGCATGGCCCCCTTCGTCGCGCTTCGCCCCTACGAACAGATTCGCACCGACGTGTGTCTGCACAGACTCCCGGTCAAGCTGGTCGGCAACGGCGGCGGCTACGGCTACGGCATCATGGGGGCGACCCATCACGCCCTCGAGGACGTCGGCGCCATCCGTGTCCTGCCCAACATGCGGCTCTACCTCCCGCTGACCGCGACGGACGTGGGGCAGGTCGTCGGCATGATGGCGCAGGATCCCCTGCCCAACTACCTGCGGCTCAACACCGCCGCGCCAATTCCGGCGGAGGTTCCGCCGTTCGCGCCGTGGCGGAGGATCAAGCGAGGCCGGACGACCGTGGTCGTCGGGCTGGGGCCAGTGGTGGGCAATCTCTACCAGGTGGGCGACCAAGACCTGCTCGACGAGCTCGAGATCTGGAGCGTCGGGACTCTCCCGCTCGCGGACCTTCCGGCCGAACTCGTCGCGAGCATCGAAGAGAAGCGGCGGGTCGTGACCATGGAGGAGCACTATCTGTCTTGCGGCCTGGCCGAGGCGCTGAGCTACCGGCTCTTGAGCCAGGGTGTTCATCCGCGGTCCTTCACCAGCCTCCACGCCAAGGGATATCCGAGCGGACGTTACGGCAGCCAGCGCTGGCACCAGGAGGAGAGCGGTCTGGCGGGTCAGGCGTTGCGCGCGCAGCTGGAGCGGGTCGCTCGTGGCTGACGCCAGGCCCCGGCGCCTCTCCGCCGTGATCGTTTGCTATCTGGACGCGCAGGCGATCCCTCTGATGTACCGGCGGCTGTCCGAGGTGTTCTCCGCCTTGGCCGTGGACTACGAGATCATCTTCGTCAACGACGGCAGCCCCGACGACACCCACTCGGTGTTGAAGGCCCTGACGGAGAGCGACGACCACGTGCTGGCCATAGAGCACTCCAGAAACTTCGGCTCGCAGAACGGGTTTCTGAGTGGAATGGAGCTCGCCACCGGCGACGCCGTGGTTCTTCTCGATGGCGATCTCCAGGATCCGCCCGAGGTCATCCCCGCCCTCTACGAGAAATGGCGGCAGGGAAACGACGTGGTCTACGGCCGTCGATCCAAACGCCAGGCGCCCGCACTCATGGCGCTCGCCTACAGGGCCTTCTACCGAGTCTTCCGGGGCGTCTCTTACGTCCCCGTGCCGCTCGACGCCGGCGATTTTTCGCTGATGGACCGAAGGGTCGTCGACGAGCTGCTGGCGCTTCCCGAGACCGATCAGTTCTTGCGCGGGCTTCGGGCCTGGGTCGGCTTCAAGCAGACGGGCGTCGACTACGTCCGCCCCGCGCGCGCCTTCGGACGCTCGACCAACAGCCGGTTGAAGAACCTCTGGTGGGCGAAGAAGGCCCTCTTCTCGTTCAGCTTCCTGCCCATCGAGGTGCTGGGCTACGCCGCCGCCGTGATGACCGCGCTGTCGTTTGCGGCCGTCATCTATCAGGTCGTCGACGGCCTTCGTCGTCCCGACCTCAGTCACGGCATCTCCACCCTCATCGTTCTGGTCGTGTTCTTCGGCAGTCTCACTCTTCTGGCCATCGCCGTGCTGGGCGAGTACCTCATCAGGGTCTTCGAGGAGGTCAAACGGAGACCGAGGTTCATCCGGAAGGCCTTGTGGCACGGCGGACGCGGGTTGCAGAGCGCGGCGGAGGTGGAGAGTTTCGTGGGGCGAAGGAAGGCCGCGCTGCGATCGACCGGGGCGGGTGCGCCGGAGGCCGATGGGCCGGAGACCTGTGAACGTTAGGAGCGTCCTCATCACGGGCACGACCTCCGGTCTCGGCCGGGGCCTCCTCCAGCATTACGCCGAGCAGGCGGTGAAGGTGATCTCCGTCAACCGGCGCCGCGTCGAGGCGCTCGAGTCCCAGTATCCGTCCGTCCGCTTCGAGTGCGTGGATGTCCGTTCGGCCGAGCGTGTCGAGAGCCTGGTCCGCGATCTGGCGGCGTCGGGTGACCTGCCCGACGTCCTCATCTTGAACGCCGGGATCAACCGCCTGGACAACGACGCTGCGTTCGACTTGCCCCTCTGCCGGGAGGTCGTCGACACCAACCTGTACGGCGCCCTGAACTTCATCGCGCCCCTGACCCGCGTTCCAGCGGCCGGCGGCCAGCGACACATCGTGGCGATCAGCTCCATGGTCAATTACGCCGGGAACCCTTACTGCCTCGGGTATTACGCGAGCAAGAAGGCCCTGACGGCTTGCTTCGACGTGTGGGCCGAGATGTACGCGGGGACCGATCTGGTGTTCAAGCAGGTCATGCTGGGGCCCGTTCAGACGGCGATCTACACGATGGGCGACAGGCTTCCCCGGTGGATGGTCCGGATCAAGAGCCTTTGTTCCGCATCGCTCGACGACACGGTCCGCGCGGTTGCACGCTTTGCGCCGACCCGCGGGAGAAAGCTGATCTATCCGTGGCGAGCGCTCCCTGCCTTCGGTGCGATGCGGCTCGGTCGACGACTCATTCCCGGCTTCTTCCACGGCCGCAAGACGACCGCCGGACAGCCGCGGCGGCGCCTGCCCGGCCGCTGACCGAGTCTGTCGTTCGCTCCCTGACTTCCGGCTGGGGGGTGCTGAAGGCGGACGCCGGTCGGGCGGGTGCGAAGCGGCGCAGTTTTCGTGACAACAGCGGGCTCCCGGGGACAAACACCACAAGACCCCCCCTTAGTTCCCCCTTGGAAGGAGCCCCTTCGATGAAGGTTCAATCTGCTTTTCCGGCGATGCCGCTCGCAATCGCAATGATGTTAGGCGCTTGCAGCTCTAGCTCGATTGGTTCATCGGGCACGGGTGGAACCACCGGCACCGGCGGAACCACCGGCACCGGCGGCAGCTCCAGCGGGACCGGGGGAGGATCGTCCTGTCCCAACGGGACCGCCTGCGGCGGCAGCGTGGTCGGTTCTTGGACGGTGAGCTCGTCGTGTCTGACGTTGAGTGACAGCAACCTCGACATTTCGCTGGCGGGTCTCGACCCTCGCTCTTGCACGAACGTGACGCTGTCGGGCTCGCTCACCGTGACCGGCATGTGGTCCGCCAAGTCGGACGGAACGTACACCGATGGCACGACCACTTCGGGCACCGCACAGCTTCAGCTGCCGGCCGGCTGCTTGCAGATTTCGGGGACCACCACCACGTGCCAGCGGATCGGTGGTCCTCTCGCAGGTCTGGGCTTCGCTTCTGCCACTTGCACCGATGCCACCGGGGGCGGGTGCTCCTGCACGGCGACGGTGCAACAGACGGGTGGGCTCGGGTTTCTGACCTCCGATCCGCAGACCAACGGCAACTACGCCACCTCGGGCAGCACGCTCACCGACGATACGGTGTCGCCGTACTCGTACTGCGTCGCGGGAAACCAGCTGACGCTGACCCCGCAGCCGACGAACCCGTCCGGGACCGGGACGATCGTGCTCCAGAAGGCTGGAACGACCGGCACCGGCGGCGCGATTGGTACGGGCGGCACGACCAGCACGGGCGGCACGACCGGCACCGGCGGCACGACCGGCACGGGCGGCACGACCGGCACCGGCGGCGCGAGCGCGACGGGTGGCTCCGGCGGCAAGGGCGGTACGACCGGTACCGGCGGCATGGCCGGCGCCAAGGGGACCGGCGGCGCGCCGGCGACTGGTGGCGCGACGGGCACCGGCGGCACCGCCGCGACCGGTGGCGCGACGGGGACCGGGGGATCGACGACGACTGCCGCGGGCCCCTGTGACATCTACGCTGCCGCGGGCCAGCCCTGCGCGGCCGCCTACAGCATGATTCGGGTGCTCTCGATGGCGTACACCGGCCCGCTCTACCAGGTCAGGAGCGGGAGCTCGAGCATGAACACGGGCTCGGGCGGAACGACCAAGGACATCATGAGCATCGGTGGCTTCGCCGACACAGCCACCCAGGACACCTTCTGCAGCGGCTCGACCTGCACCGTCTCCATCCTTTATGACCAGTCCGGGAACGGCAACGATCTCAGGGCGGCGCCCCCCGGCCTCTCCGGCGGGGGAACCTACGCAGCGATGCACGACTTCGAGTCGAGCGCGACGAAGGGTGCGCTGACCGTCGGCGGGCACAAGGTCTACGCGCTCTACACGAATGCGCGAGAGGGGTATCGGACCGCCGTGGGCGTCAAGGGCAAGAACATGCCGATCGGCAATACGCCGCAGGGGATTTACGAGCTCGCGGACGGCACGCACACGGGCACCGCCTGCTGCTGGGACTTCGGGAATGTCTCGACCGATCCCACGGTCTACGGCGTCATGAACACCATCTTCTTCGGGACCGGATTCTGGGGCACCGGGGCCGGCAGCGGCCCCTGGTTTCTGGGCGACTTCGAGGGGGGAGTCTGGGCGGGGGGGTCGGGCGCGTCCACCGTGAACAACCCCAACGACCCGTCAATGAAGGTTCCCTACGCCTTTGGCATCGTCAAGACCAGCTCCGGGCAATACGCCATCAGGGCCGCCAATGTGCAGACGGCCACCGATTCTGACGACCGCCTACGACGGCGCCTCACCCAAGACCTGGGCCAACACGGGCGGGATCCTCCTTGGGATCGGCAGCGACAACAGCAACAACTCGTGGGGGACCTTCTACGAGGGCGCCATCACCGCCGGCCGACCGGCCGACGCGACCGATCTCGCCGTCCTGAAGAACGTTCAGGCGGCGGGCTACGGCAAATAAGACTCGTCGCGCAACAAAGCCGTCCCCGCTGGCCGTCGCAACGTCCAGCGGGGCTTGAAAGCTGGATTCCCGCCGCTGCGGCGGTACGGATTGGTTGCGACCTTCAACCCCCCTAGAAGGAGTGAGCCTCATGAGATCCAAGGTCCTGTTCTCCGGTCTGGCGACGTGCCTGGCGCTCGGGGGATGCGGCTCGGGCGGCACTGATTCGGGTATGACAGCGGGCTCCGGCGGCGCGGCCAGTACTGGTGGGGCCACCGGCTCCGGTGGGGGCCCTGCCTCCGGCGGAACCACCGGCTCCGGCGGTAAGACCGGCTCGGGAGGGACGACCGGCTCCGGTGGGGTGACCGGCTCGGGCGGGACGACCGGCTCGGGCGGGGTGACCAGCACGGGAGGGACCACCGGTTCCGGTGGGACGATTGGCACGGGAGGCGTCACCGGTGTGGCTGGCCGCGGCGGCATGACCGGCTCGGGTGGCGCGGCCGGGCGCGGCGGCGTGACCGGTTCTGGCGGGGCAGCCGGGCGGGGCGGCACCACGGGGTCGGGCGGCACCACCGGATTCTGGAGGCTCCGGCACCGACGGCGGCGTGACGGTCGATTGCTCGGCCACGCTGCCCACCGGCGGAACGACCTACACCGGAACCAACATCAACGGCAGCGCCGACGGGCTCGGCTATGGGATCTGGACGAACGGAAGCGGCGGGAGCATCACCGTCTTCCCCAACGCCCACGCGTTCTCGACCTCCTGGAACAACAGCCAGGACTTCCTGGCCCACCTCGGCCTCGATTTCAACTCCTCGAAGGCTTACACGGCCTACGGGACCATCGAGGCGCAGTTCTCCGAGGTGAAATCAGGAAGCGCCGGCGGCTTCTCATCCATCGGAATGTACGGATGGATGCACAGCCCGTGTGTCGAGTGGTACATCAACGAAGACTCGTTCAACGGTCTCGCCCCGCGCGGCAGCGTCACCGCCGTCATCGACGGAGCCACGTACTACCTGACCACGACGACCACCACCGGAACCGGTGGCGCCAACGCCTGCGAATCTGGCCATACCGGTGGTTGGACTCAAATGATCAGCACCCGGAAAACGGCTCGCACCTGCGGCAACATCACCGTCAGCGATCACTTCGCGGCGTGGGCGAACCAGGGCTGGAGCTTGGGCACCCTCTCGTCGGTCCACATCAACGTCGAAGTGGGCGGCGGCTCCGGGAGCATTCAATTTCCGGTGGCAAACGTCACGACGACCAGCAAATGACCCGCTCCTGACCAGGCTGGCCACCGGCCGTTTTCAAATCGACCCGGGGCGCCTCGGCGCTCGACGGCCCTCCCTCCACCGGCCGGCTTGGGCCTCAGGCTGTGAGCGTCGAGGAGGATCCGGCTCTCGATCTCGGGCGCGACGCCGTCTACTGGGCTCCGTAGACGGAGACGATGTTGGCCTGCACGGCGTCGTCGGCCGAGTCCGAGGAGTAGGCGGTGGTCATCACGCCTTCGAACCAGTTCCCGGTGGCGGCGTTGCTGTTGTCGCCGCCGGTGCCCAGGCCGATGGCGCCTTCCTTCCTCATCGGCGTGTACCGCGTGCTGGGGCGCTGGCCGTCGAACGGTGTGGTCAGTCCGCCGGACTGCGCGTTGCCGCTCTTGATGGTCCAGTGGTTCTTGCCGGCGGCGTCGCCCTTCACCATCCCGGTGACGTAGCTGAAGGTCAGCGGCATGTTGTTGTCGTAGGGGCTCACGTTGCCAGCCCAGAGTCCGTTTTCGAGATCTCCCATCACCCAGGGACCGTTGTCAGCGCCTTTGCCCCAGATGGTGCAGTTTCCGAAGTAGACGGCTTCCATCGTCCCCTCGCCGTCGTCCCGGCTCGTGGTTTCCATGTTCCCGTAGTCGAAGCAGCACCCGCTGTTGTAGGGCGACCCGGCGACGACCATGTACTCGGTCTCGGGGTTGTCGCCGGTCGCGGTGCCACAGGCCGTGTTGTTGCGATAGCCCACGCCGGGAACGATGTGGACGCCGTAGACGGCGTGGCCACCGAAGGTGGCCGAGACGGACTTCGCGTTCGCTTCGTTGTCGGGAGTCGTCTTGGCGCCGCCCGCGGGCGCCGAGGTGAGGTTGTTCCCGTTGCCCGACTGGTCATAGATGATCGAGATGGTGCAGGCGGCGGTGCCGCAGAAAGTGTCCTGGTCGGCCGAGCTGGCGAAGCCCCCCGGCGCGAGGACGCCGATGTCCATCGTCGTGCCGTCCGTCTTCTTGACCTGGTAGAGCGGTCCGCTGTACGCGGCGTAGAGAGCCCGAACCGTGCTGTGGGCCGCTACACACGCGCCACCGTCGGCGGCGTAGATGTCGCAAGGGCCGCCGGTCGGGCCGCTGGTGGTCGTCGGTACGCCTGTACAGGCCCTGGTGCCCGTACCGCCGGTGCCGGGGGTGCCGGTGGTGCCGCCCGAACCGACGGTGCCACCCGTCGAGGAGACCTCTCCATCCGGCCGGTCCGCGGTGACCTTGCAGCCCAAGCACGAGACGCCCACGATCGCCACCAACGACAGCTTGGTCCCGAATCCTGTTTTTCTCATGGATAGGGGGGTTTGTCGGGGAGCAGGAATCTTTGTTACGGTAAAGTGCCTCGACCGCACGAGCGGGGCCGTCTCTGGCCCTGGCCCCGGCCCCGGCTCAGACACCGGGTGACGCGCCGCAAGGCTACCGGTTTCGCTCGAGAGTCGATCTCCCGATTGATGGGAATGTAAGGTGGCATGCTCTTATGGCTAACATGATGGTCCGCGGACTGACGATCCTGACGCGCAAGGTGATCGTCACGCGCCGGTTTGGTGCCGACGCCTGGCTGCTGCTCTATCGCGACGTCGCCGGGGCGCATCGCTCCTTCCGCTCGCTGATCACCTCCGAGACGCTGATCCCGCTCTCCGACTACCTCACCTTTCACGACGAGCTCGTTCGTCGTTTCTACAAGGACGACGACAGCTCGCATTTCGCGCTCGGCAGGGAATCAGCGCGCTGGGCGCTGGTCGACGGGCCGTGCAAGTCGTTCCTGGAGCAGAAAGACCTGCGTGGGTTCGTCAGGTCGTTCCCGAAGTTCTGGGAGACCTATTTCTGGGAGACGACGAGCCGCTCGCAGGCTTCGCTGAACGGTGACTCGGTCGAGTTCAAGGCGTTCGATCTGCCGCGCTGGCATCCTTACTTCGAGCATTTCGTCATGGGGTACATGACGGAGGCGCTGGAGATGTTCTGCGCGAACCCGATTGGCGCCACCCGACTGCGCGGCGGCGGCGGGGCGGGTTATCACTACCTGCTCCATACGGCGCCCACGGCGCTGGAGCTCTCGCCCGACCACGGCGGCAGCGCCTCGGGGCGGAGTTTGCCCGTGCGCGGAGCGTCGCCGCACCCCTCGAACCGGGAGCTCGAGGTCCTGCTCCTGGTGGCCGAGGGGAAGACCAATGAGGAGATCGGTCTGGTGCTGGGGATCTCCGGCAAGACCGTCCAGCACCACGTCGCGCGTGCCTACCGGAAGATCGACGTCACCGGCCGCGTCGGCGCCGCCATGTGGCTCGCCCAGCGCGGTCTGGTCGGCAAGAACTAGAGCCGCGCACCGAGCTCAGGGCAGCGTGTACTTCTTCAGCATCGGCCAGACGATGTTGGCATTCGCCGCTTCGTGTCCGCCGTTGTTGTCCGTGCACAGCGTGACCTGAACACCCCCGCCGCACTGAGAGTACGTCTGACAGTTGTTTGAATCTGCCGCGCTGGGATTTCCGGTGCATCCGTCGAGGCTGGCCCATTTCTGAAAGGTGCCGACAGCTCCCAGAAAATCGATCGCCATGCCCGTGACCAGCGCCGAGTGCCCCCCGGCATAAGGCACGGTGGTGTCATTCTTGCCGCGCCACTCGATCATGGTGAGGGGACGCGCAGGCGCGCAATCCCCCTCGTTCTGTTGTGTCAGGTCGAAAGAGGCCGGCCCCGCGGCAGCAAAGAGATCCGCCGCATGACATCCGAGATAGTTCGACATGCCTCCGCCCATCGAGAAGCCCACCGCATACACGCGCTTGACGTCGATGCAGGCGACCTTCTCCACCGCGGCCACCAGCGCCCTCGCAAAGGCCACGTCGTCGACGGCGACGCCGTTGATCGGCGAGGTGCAACAGCCCTCGATATCCCAGGCGTTTCCCAGATTCGGGCTTGGCTCTCCGTTGGGGAACGCCGAGACGACGCCTTCCTTGTCGATCACCGCGGGGTACGGCGAGCCGGACCTCCACTCGGTGTCGGAGCCGCCGATGGGATGAAAATCGACCACCAGTGGGACGGCCGTGGTACCGGTGTACCCGCTCGGCACGTGCAGGATGTATTCGCGGCTGAGCGTGCCGACGGTGATCTTGGTGGTGGTGTCCCCGGCTTTCAAAGCGGTCGAAGGACAGGTCACCGATCCCCCTCCGGTTCCACCGGCGCCCGTACCTCCAGCTGTTCCGCCCGAGCCAGTCGCGCCGCTGCTGCCTCCATGGCCGCCGGTTCCCGCCGGGCCTCCTCCGGTTCCCGTGCCGCCGCTGCCCCCACCGAGGCCCGACAATCCGCCGGTGCTGCCGCCGGTGGCGCTGCCGCCGGTGCCGGTCGTGCCGCCGGTGCCGGTCGTGCCGCCGGTGCCGGTCGTGCCGCCGGACGACCTGCCGGCTGCGCCGCCGGTGGCCACGCTGCCGCCGGTGCCCGAGCCGATGCCCCCGGTTCCCGTGTTCGTCCCTCCGGTTCCGTGACCTCCGGTCTCCGAGCTGGAGCCGCCCGTGCTCGAGACAGAGCCGCCGCTCCCTCCAGGACCCGTCGAGTTACCCTGGTCGGTCCCGCACGCCGGTGGAAGAAGAACACCGACGAGGAACGTCGCTCTAAGACAGGCTTTCATTGAAGGTCGCATAGGCTCTCCTCCGGGGGTTGATCTGCGTGCGAATATCGCCAGTGGCCCGCCAATACGGCAATAGGCCGATCGGCCCTAGCAGAGCTCAGGCGCTGCGCGGAGCTCAGAGAAGATGGGGGCTGATCGCGCCGTAGAACGAATCGCCCAGAACCGCATAGCCTGCCGTGTTCGGGTGCAGGTAGTTCGACATCTCCGTCGTCGTGTAGTTCGCGTCCTTGATGAAGGCGGCGTAGTTGTCGACGAAGATGACGTGCTTTCCGGCGGCCGCGCGGGTGCTGACCAGCCCGGGGATCGCCGCGTTGTAGGCCATCGCGTTCTTGTTGTTGGTGCCGTTGATTGGAATGATCGACGCGACGACCACCAGCGCGGTCGGTGAATCGGTGGTGATCTCGTCGATCAGGTTGCCGAGCCGCGTGGGCGCGTTGGCGACGTCGACGTTGCCGTTGACGTCGTTGGTCCCGATCATCAGGAGCACGATGTTCGGGTGGTAGTTGGACATGGCCTGGTCGGTGATCGAACCGGAGATTCCATTGTTGCCGCCGCCGGTGTCGATGGTGTAGCCGTCGTGCCCTTCGTGCTTCTTGGGAAAGGTCTGGTTCTCGACGGTGTTGGGAGCGTTCGATGAGGTCTGCGACCCGACGAACGTGATGTTCTTGCCGGCCAGCACCGCCTTGCTGAAGAGCTCGACGCGGTATCCGCCCACGCCGCCCGTCGGTAGCCATCCCTCGGTGATCGAGTCACCGAGGGGCAGGATCGCGCAAGCGGTCCCCGCTGTCGTGGGGCAGGGCATGTATTCGGTGCCAGAGGTCCCGGCGGTCCCTGAGGTGCCACCCCCGGAGGCACCGCCAGAGCCCAGCGCGCTGCCGCGCCCACCGGCGCCCCCGGACCCTGCCTCCGAGCCCCCGACGCCGCCCTTGCCAGCGGCTCCGCTCGCGCCCGACGTCCCACCCGTGCCGCCGGTGCCCGTCAGCCCGCCGGTGCCCGCTCCTCCACGGCCGCCGGAGCTCGTTCCACCGGAGCCACCCGCGCCTTCGCCGGTGGTTCCGCCCGTTCCGGCTGTTCCTCCGGTTCCGCTGCTCGTGCCACCGGTTCCGCTCTGCCCGCCGGTGGCAGGTCCGCTGCCGCCGGTCGAGACGTTCCCCCCGGTGCCCGTCTCGCCGCCGGTTCCAATCGTCCCGCCCGTGCCCGTCGTTTGATCGCCGCCGGTTCCGCCGCTGCCCTGGCCGCCCTCGCCGCCACCGCAACCCATGCAACCGACGGCGACGGCCAGCGCCAGGAGTGGTCGACGTCCCATGAAGGAACGCGCCCGCGGGCGACCGAACACGAGGTTACGGCTTTCCGACGAAGGTCGTCACGGACTGCCCGGCGAGCGACGCTGAGAACCGCCCCCCGGAAACGGAGATGGGCGTGCCGGCCGCCAGCTTGGAGCTGGACGTCGTCACGTACGGGGTGACGGACGCCGGCCAGGCGTTGCCCGCGACGAAGAACGAGACGTTCGCGGCTCCGCCACCGTTCACCACCACGATGGAGACCGTCCCGTCCGACAGGTTCGTGAACGCCACAACGAGTGGCGTGGTTCCGGACGCTTTGGGGGCGCCGCTGACGTCGACGCGGTAGTAGCCGGGGCGCACGTACTTGCTGAAGTTCCCCAGCGCGTAGACCTGCGGGGGCGGGCTGCTCGCGTTCGGCACCAGCGCCTCGGTCCACCAGTAATGCCACCCGCTCACGCCGCCGGTCGAGAACGCCGCGTAGATCATGGTGGCGATGGTGATCGGTCCCGTGTCGCCCGGCGTGCACTCGGTCTCCCAGACGTGGTGCGTGTTGTTCGACGGGGGCGCTGGACGCCCATACGTCCCCGCGCTGGTGTTGCCGTAGTCGTGCGTGGCGATCGGTCCGACGAGGGAATTGGCCATCGAGTCGGCGATGATGGCGGGGCCATAGCCGTCGCCGCCCCAGATGTTGCCCCAGTTGTCAGGCTCGGCCGCCAGCACCTTGACCGGCGGGCTGAGCGCCGCCAGCGCCGGGCCCAAGACGTCGATCCAGGCCACCATCTGCGAGGCGTTGAACAGGCACGACTGGTAGCTGGCCGTGAAATCGGGCTCGTTCTGGGCCGAGATCGCGTAGAGGTCCACGCCACCGTTCTTCTTGTAGAAGGCAGGAAACGCCGCGAGCACCTTGGACCACGAGGCGTAATCGCTCGAGTTCAGGTGGCCGCCGTTGTTGACGTTGTTGTTGTCCTTGTCTCCCGCGGGCGGTGACCAGGGCGCCGCCCACACCTTGCAATCGCTGCCGTTGAACTTCACGCAGGCCGTGCCGTCGGCGTATCCCGCGGAGCCCATGATGTTGGGCGAGCCGCTCGTGCCGTCGATGCCGACGCGGAGCAGGTTGAGCCCGATCCCGTTGACCGGGTCCCACAGCAGCGTCTGCATGGCCGTCGACGACGAGTTCTGCCAGACGTCGGCTTCGCCGAAGCCGTCGACGATCTGATAGGTCTTCGACGGAGTGACGGTGATGTCACCCGACTGGGCCGTTCCTGGCGTCTTCGTCCCCACGTACATCCCGCCGGCCCCGCCCGTGGCGGTGGGGGTGCCGCCGGTGCCGGTGCCGGTGCCGCCCGTGCCGATGCCGCCGGTGCCCGAACCACCGGTGCCCGGCCGGCCTGCCGAGCCTCCGGTCCCGCCCGTGGCGGTGGGGGTGCCGCCGGTGCCGATGGGACCGCCGTTACCGCCGGAACCACGCCCGGCACTCCCGCCGGAGTTACCGCCCGTGCTGACGATGCCGCCGGTGCCGAGGATGCCCCCCGTTCCGGTCGACCCACCCGTGCTGAAGTTGCCGCCCGTGGCAGTGTTGCCGCCGCTGCCGGTCTCCCCCCCTTCGGCGGAGGAGCCGCCAGTGCCCTCCGTGCTCATGGAACCATTGGCGCACGCCAATCCGCCTGTCAGCATCGTGGCGAGAAGAAGACGGCGCACGGTGTCGTATTGCATCGGGGGCTCCTCGTTTCAGGGGGCACCGGATTTCGTCACAGCACCAGCACTTCTGCTTCGCCGGACGAGACGGTGGGGTGGTCTCCTAGTTCATTGCTCGTCGGCCGATGCAGTTGTCACCGAAAAGGAAAAAATCGTCCCAACAATCGAAGACCGCGGTGCAAAGACCGTTGCACGAATGCGGCCCGGAAGTGGGAGATGTAGTTAGGTGTAGTCCTTGCTAACGCGTGGGGCGGTGAATTTGGCCGTCGTCCGGCCACCGCGTCGCGTTCGCTGTTGGGTTCCGCGAGGTCAGGGCGTGACCCGGAGGGTCGCCCAGCCGTGGGCAGGGACCGTGAACTGGTAGAGCGTCTGCGAGAGCGCGCTGCCCACCCCCACCGTCGTCGCCGCAGCCGAGGAGGTCTTGTTGTAGACCTCCACGATGACGCTGCCGTCGGGGTTCTTGAAGGCGAGCGCGTCGTTGGTGCCCTGCGTCCCGATGCGGGTCGCGCCGGGAACGACGTAAGCCGAGAAGTGCCGAAAGGCGTAGTAGGCGGCCGTCGCCGTCAGCGTCTTCGCGGAGCGATCGACCACCAGCAGCGCGTCCTGGGGCCAGCCGTCCAGGCTCTTGCCGACGGTGTCGAGCACCATGTTCCAGGCGTTGTACGAGTTCACGCCGGCGGTGACCCAATCGCGGATCAGCTGCCAGCTCTCCTCTCCATAGGCGTGGTCGTTCGGCGGCTTGTTCGGGTTGTACTGGCTCATCTTCCAGTACGGCGTGTCGAAGTTGTAGTTGCCGCACTCGTGCTCGGTCTGCATCACCGGACCCTTGGGCGCCAGCGTCGCCGCCGTGCTCTGAAGGTTCCACTGCAGCCCGAAGCCCTTGACGTAGGCCAGCGACGCGGCGTCGCTCGCCACCGCCGTCGCGATGTTGGCGTCGGCGGGGGCCGACATCGTCCCGCACCAGATCTCGGCGGCGACGTTCTGTTGCGAGAACGTCGGCCCGAGGTACGTCTTGAAGAAGTTGATCAAGAGGGACTGGGCCCAGTGGACGCGGGCATAGCCGGGCTCGTTCTGGGGGTGGATGGCGGAGATCGTGATGCCGACCTTGCCGTACTCCTGCACGAACTTGGCGAGATAGAGCGCGTACGCCTGTTGCGTCTGGGCGTCGCTCTTCATGTTCGAGCTGCTGTCCTCCATCCAGCTCGGCGGAATCCAGGGGCTGGCCCAGAGGCGAAGGTCGGGCCGGACCTGTAGTGCGGCGTTGATGAACGGGATCAGCTTCTGTTGATCGCGGGAGATCGAGAACTTGGACATCGCGTAGTCGCCGGCCGTGTCGTCGAGCGTGTACCAGCTGAGCGCGTAGTCGCTCGCGCCGATGGGCACCCGGCCGTAGACGAACTTCGCGCCGGCCTGGTCGTCGAAGAGGAGCTTGATCGCGTTCGTCACCTGATCCGAGCTGAGGACCGAGAGCGCGTCCCAGCCGGCCTCGTTGAAGGCTCCGCCGAAACCGTCCCAGCGCTGGTACTTGGTGTTCTGGTCGACGACCAGGCCGGCCGTTCCGGTGGTCACCTTGGTGACCTGCCCCGAGATCCAGTAGGCGCCCGGACCGGAGGTCATCAGCTCGGGGGCAGGGGAAGCGCCGCCCGAACCGCCTCCGGTGCCTGGTTGGCCGCCGCTGCCGGGAGACCCACCCGACGCCGGGGCACCGCTGCCGCCGACCGCGCCGCTGCCGCCCGATGCGCTGCCGCCCAGCCCGCCGCCAGCGCTGCCGCCGGGCCCGCTGCCGCCGGACGCGCTGCCGCCGAGCCCGCTGCCGCCGGACGCGCTGCCGCCGGCGCTGCCGCCAGACGCGCTGCCGCCGGACGCGTTGCCGCCGGCCCCGTTCATCATGCCGCCCGAGCCGGTGCCGCCACCGGTTGCCGACCCTCCCGCGAGCACCGTGTTGATACAGGTGCCGAAGCTGGTGCAGTCGGTCATGGCCAAGCAGCCGTTGAGCGCGTTCTCGGAGTCGGATCGTCCGGCGCTGGACATGGACTGCAGGGAGTTGTTGACCACGTTCTTGCACTGGGCCGCGGTGATCCCCGAAAGAGAGTCGCAGTCACCGGCCCTCTGACATACGGACCCGGCGAGGTCGTTGCCGCTCTGACGGCAGCCTGTGGCTCCCCCCGCCAGGATCCCGACGGCCATGGTTGCCGAGAATATCTTCCACATTCGCGATCGCTCTTTTCTCTTCGCGCAGTCCGTCCGAGACGAAAGCCGGGCGCCGACCAAGGACAGCTGAGGCGCAGCGCTGGTCACTTCAAGACTTGTCGTCTCGCGTCCCCGTTTGTCAGAAGACCTCATCGCAGCGCGACGAAGGCGTCAGCGATGCAGGAGTCGGAGCATCGCCGTCAACCCGATGAAGAGTGCCGCCGCCGAGAGGGACCAGAGGAGAACCAGCCGCAGGCGGCGTCGACGAGTGCGCCGGTCGTCCAGCGCACGCATCAACCTTTCGAACCCCGCTTTCGAGTCGAGTCCAGTCGCCGGAATCTCCAGGCCCAGGATGCGACTGACCTTGCTCCGCTCGATGAGCTCCTGGTCCTCTGAACCGAGGTTTCCCATTTCTTCCAGGTCTCGATCCATCTCTACTGGGCGCTCGTCACCTTCAGCATCGTGACGCCGTGGCTCGGAACGGAGGTGGCCGTGAATGATCCGGTGAACGTCCCCAGGTCCGTGTGGCTCCAGAGGTCGCGCACCGTCGCAGAGCCGGTGGGGATGCCGAGCGCGCTCCATTGAACGGTGATCGACGCGGTCGAGGTGCCGCGGTTGAGCAGCGCCACCGCGCGCGTGTTCGTGCCCGACAGCGTCTTCGACCAGACCTGCAGGTTCGTGCCCGGCGAAGCGACGAGGCGTCCCTGCACGCCCATCGGATCCTGGTCCACCGCGATGACCTCGCTGTTCGTGAGCGTCGCCTTGGTGGCCGCGCTCATGCTGCGCAGATCATTTCCCGCGATGAGCGGGGCCGCGAGAATCGCCCACATGCTGAAGTGGGTCTGCCCCTCGGTGTCGGTCAACCCGTTGCCGACCTCCATCATGTCGGGATCGTTCCAGTGTCCGGGCGCCGCGTACGAATAGAGGTTGGCGTCCTGATCGACGAGGCCGATCATGGATGACCAGCTCCCGTTGATGTCGAAGCCGATGCGCCACATGTTGGCGATCGAGACCAGGTTGATCGAGCAGGTGTTCGGCGGGCAGCCGGAGCCGTCTCCTGGATTGATGCTGTAGAAGATGGAGCGCCCGGTCGCGCGGAGGGCGTCCCGCATGACGGAAAATCCACTCAGCGGACCCGTGCACTTGTCGTACTTGAGATAGTCGATCCCCCACGAGGCGAACGTCTGCGCGTCGCTCGTCTCGTGCCCCTGGCTGCCGACGCCCGCCGCGCCGAGACTGCCGTAAAGGCTGGCGCAGGTCTTCGTGTTGGGCGTTTCGTAGATCCCGATCTTGAGGCCCTTGCCGTGGACGTAGCTTGCCAGCGCAGGAATTCCCGAGGGGAACTTGGTGGTGTCCCACTGGATCTTTCCGCTCGAATCGCGGCCGTTCATCCAGCAGTCGTCCAGGCTGACGTATTGGTAACCGACCGCCGCCATGCCGCTCGAGACGAAGGTGTCGGCCATCTGCTTGATGAGCGTCTCGTTCAGGCTGCACTGGAAGGTGTTCCACGAGTTCCAGCCCATGGGAGGCAGAGCGCCGAGAATCCCACTCGCTCCCGCGGCGCCGCCGGTGCCGGCTCCGCCGCCGCCTGCGGTTCCCCCCGAGCCAGTCGCTCCTCCTCGACCGCCTGCACCGGCGACGCCTCCGGAACCCGTCGACGCCCCGTGACCGCCCGATCCACCGGTGGCGCCTGTGCCGCCCTGCCCGTTGGTGCCGCCTTTGCCACCCGCGCCGCTTCCGCCCGTGGTGCCGGCCGTTCCGGCCGACCCCGCGCTCCCACCAGCGCCGCCCGAGCCCAACGTCCCCCCGGAAGCGGGCGTACCGCCCGAGCCCGGTGCTCCTCCCGAGCCCCTGATCCCTCCCGAGCCGGTCGATCCGCCTGAGCTCGGCGACTCCCCCCCGGAGCCGTTCGATCCTCCCGAGGCGCTGCTTCCCCCTGGTCCGGCGTCCGACTCCGTCATCGGTGTGCCGCAGGCGGCCCACGACGTCAGCAGAACGGCGCAGCAAAGCACGAGGCGAAGGTCCGATCGCGAATAGACGCTCATGTTATCTGTTGTCGGCGAGCAGCCGGCTTGTCAGAAAATGTTCCATTCCCCGTGGCTCGCCTCCCGAGTGTTTGACGATCTCCTGGACAGGGAGGGTCGTCTGTCGGCGACGGCTCGACCCGTTCAGCGAAAGACGATGTTGTCGATCCGGAGCTCCACCGTGCAGGTCCCCGTGCCGCTCGAGCCCGAGTTCACCTGCCACTGAATTCCGGTGACCTGTGTCGGCGTGGAGATCGTCGAGCTCGCCGGATTGTTGAACAGCGTGTACGCCTCCCGGTAAGTGCTGGCGGTGGCCGTCGGGAAGGTCAGGCCGGCGACCGCCGGGTAGCGGTAGCAGTTCGAGGCGCAGGTGCCTCCGCTCGGGTTGGTGTCGGTGGTCGGTCGCTGATCTTGCGTCTGGAGCGCCACCTGCCAGGTGCAACCCGTCAGGCTGCCGGCGGTGATCGCGGCGGTGAACTGCACCGAGGTGAAGCTGGAGGCATTCACGCAGGACTCGAAATACAGGCCACCGCCGGCGTAGCCGGTGGCCCCGACCGTGAGGTTCAACTTGAGGTTCTGCGCGGTCGTGTCGACGGTGGCGCTGGCGGCCGACGGCGAGGCTCCCGAATAGGAAAACACGGTCCCGCGCAGTCCGTCTGCGTCGCACCACGCGGCTGTCGAGCTGTTCCACTCGGGTGACGAGAAGTCGGCCACGTGACCGTCGGGGAGCTTGAGCGCGCCCGAGGTCGAGCAGTCGAGCGCACCGCCGAGCGGACAGACGTTCCCGCCGGCGCCGGCCTTGGCGCCTGCTCCGGCGGCGCCGCCCATTCCTGCGAAGCCGCCAACCCCCGCGGAGCCTCCCGCTCCCGTGGCTCCCCCGCTCCCGGCCGCGCCCGTGGTGCCGCCAGTGCCGCCCGTCGTGCCGGCGGCGCCAGCGGAACCGCCAGTGCCGGTCGTGCCGCCACTGCCAACCGAACCGCCGGTGGCAGTCGTCCCGCCGGTGCCGGTCGTTCCGCCCGCGCCAGTCGCGCCGCCGGTAGCCGTCGTGCCGCCGGTGCCTGTCGAGCCGCCGCTGCCGCCGCTGCCGCCGCTGCCGGTCGCGCCGCCGGTGGCGGCGACGCTGCCTCCGCCGCCAGCGGTTCCGCTGCTTCCGCCGCGTCCGGCAGCGCCGGCGACACCGCCCGCTCCTACCGTCGTGGTGCCGCCGCTCCCTGAGGTCTCACCGCTTCCGCCCGCTCCGGTGCCGCCCCCTGCGCCTGTCTCTTCGTCGACCGGCGCCTGCATGCCCCGATTTGCACACCCCTCGACGGTCAAAGCCAGCAGACTCGCCAGCAGAACAACGCGCACGGATACGCATGAAAAGAAACCAGGTGCGATCGCCGTGGCGGTTATTGGACGGCCTCCCCTGTCGATTGCCGTGAGGACGGCGAAGTTGTCACAGGAACGAAGGATCGGGCCGGAACGTCGAGCAGACGCGACCCGCACAAAGCCCGCCGTCCTGAGCCCGTCTCGTTTCATGACAACAGAACGGCGAGAACGACAAACATTCAAAACCACGTGCCAGGTCGACGGTCGCGTGCGCGCGGCGGTTCACCCGAGCCCCCAACTTCGATGGGACGGATACATGCGTCGATCTGATGGACTGTTCATGCGACGGATCGGGACCGGTGTCGCAATGATGGCCATGCTCGGCCTGTCATGCGCCGGCAGCGAGGATGTCACCTCTGGAGCTGGCGGTAGCCCCGGCAGCGGTGGCGCCAGCGCGGCGACCGGCGGCGCCAGCTCGGCGAGCGGCGGCGCATTCGGGTCGGGCGGGATCTTGGGGAGCGGCGGCAACGGAGCAGGCGGCGTGACGGGGACCGGCGGAACGGAGACAGGGGGCATCGCAGGCGGCGGTGCGTCCGGGTCCGCGGGCGGAGGCACGTCGGGACGGGCGGGCAGCGGCGGCGCGGGTGCCGGCGGACGAGGCGGTGAGGCCGGCGCCCCGGGGCGCGGCGGCGCGGCCGGTGCCGGCACCGTCGGTGCTGCCGGGACCTCGGGCACGGGCGGCACCACCGGGACTGGAGGTGGCGGAACCATCCAGTGGCCGAAGAAATTCTTGGGGAACATCACCCAGCGCGGCCAGATCCCCTCGAACTTCACGACCTACTGGGATCAGATCGTCCCGGAGAACGAGGGGAAGTGGGGCTCGGTCGAAGGGACGCAAGGCCAGTACAACTGGACCGCGCTCGACAACATTCACAGCTTCGCCAAGCAGCACAATATCCCCTTCAAGGAACACAATTTCGTCTGGGGGAGCCAGCAGCCGGGCTGGATCGGTGGCCTGTCGCAAGCCAACCAGAAGGCGGCGGTCGAGGACTGGATCAAGCAGTTCTGCACCCGTTATCCGGACACGCAGATGATCGACGTGCTCAACGAGCCACCGCCTCACACGACGCCGTCCTACCTGGCCGCGCTGGGCGGTGCCGGTGCCAGCGGTTACGACTGGGTCATCACCATCTTCAAGTGGGCACGTCAGTACTGCCCCACCTCGATCCTGATCGTGAACGATTACAACATCATCGAGCAGTCGGGCGACAACAACAACATGATCAAGCTCGTCACCAGCGCGATGAAGGGGGGCGCGCCGATCGACGCCATCGGGGCTCAGTCGCACGGTCTGACCAACGCCTCGGCCAGCACCACGCAGATGTACATCGACAAGCTGTCCTCGTCGACGGGCCTGCCGGTGCTGATCAGCGAGTTCGACCTCAACATCGCCGACGACACGCAGCAAAAGAATCAGATGCAGAGCCTGTTCACCATGTTCTGGAACGACACCAACGTGAAGGGCGTCACCTACTGGGGGTACATCCAGGGCGAGACCTGGGAGACGAACACCTGGCTCCTGAGCAGCGGCGGCACAGAACGTTCGGCGATGAGTTGGCTCATGCAGTTCGTCGGACGGTAGCCAAAAAAAGCACGTCTGGCTGCCAAATGGTGACACAAACGGTGGCCGCCAGACAGATACTTACATGAGGACCATTCTGAATCCGGCCGCTGCGATCGGCGCCCTCGCGCTGGCGCTGCTGACGGGGCCGCGCGCGGCGAACGCCACCAACTACACCATCACGGTAGATGCATCGAAGCAGACCGCGGGCAACCCGCCTTTCTGGGCGGCCAGCGTCGGGACGGGCACGGCCAGCCTCACGCTGCGGTCCGATCTCGAGACGCACTACAAGATCGGCGCCCGCGAGGCCGGCTTCAAGCGCGTGCGTGGTCACGGCGTCCTCAGTGACGCCATGGGCATCTACAAGGGTCCCGGCTCTTACAGCTGGACGAACTTCGACAAGTACCTGGCCGCCATCGTCTCGGCGGGGATGCGCCCGATCATGGAGATGGACTTCATGCCGACGGCCCTCGCGCTGAACGGCAACGACAAGGACATCTACAAGAGCGTGACCGACTACAAGAACTTCATCCAGGCGGTGGTCCAGCACTGCGTGGACAAGTACGGCATGTCGGACGTCTCGCAGTGGTACTGGGAGATCTGGAACGAGCCCGACTATCCGGGTTTCTGGAACGGTTCGAACTCCAGCGAGGCGACCAGCGCCAAGATGACCGAGTACTACAGCCTCTACGACGCGGCGGTCGCCGCCATCACCGCCGTCTTGCCCAGCGCCTTCGTCGGCGGGCCGACCACGACCACCTACGGTCCCATCGGTGACTTCTTGAAGCACTGCAAGAGCGCGGGGACTCGCGTGACCTTCGCCTCGTCGCACGTCTATCCGGGCGGTGCGAACACTGGCTCCTCGGCGGACGCCAATGGGCTGGTGAGCGACAACAACAGTCGAATCAGCCAGATCACCAGCGGCGGTTACACCACCTCCTCGGTGATGTCGTTCAACACCGAGTGGAACTCGTCGTACTCCGGCCAGGGCGGCCTCGCCGGTGACGTCGTCACCAGCATGGACAACAACTGGAACGTCGGCTTCATTCTCAAGGGGACGAAGCTGCTCTCCGACAAGAACTCGGGCAACACGCCGCCGCTCAGCGTGTTCTCGTACTGGGTGCTGTCGGACGTCTTCGACGAATCGAGCGGCCCCTCCGGCTCCTACATTCTCGGCCAGACGGCAAATGGAACGCTCCCCTTCGGTCAGGTGTTCGGTCTCATGACCTTCCAGGGGATTCGCAAGGCGTCCTTCAACGCCTTCAAGATGCTGAACTACCTCGGCCCCACGCGCCTGCAGTCGAGCGGCGGCACCAGCAGCGACGGCGTCGACGCCATGGCCACCACGTCGAGCAGCGGCGACTCGATCCAGATCCTGGCGTACGACCAGTACGCGACGCTCAACACCACCGGCACCGACAGCGTGACCATCAACGTGAGCAACTTGCCCTCCGCGCTGGCCGGCAATCAGGTCTTCGTCACGCAGTTCATCGTCGACGCCACCCACAGCAACCCGTACAGCGTCTGGACCAGCCAGAGCAAGCCGACCGCGCCGACCGAGGCCCAGCTGCAAGCCATGAAGGCGGCGCAGCACCTGGCGCTCCTCCAGCCGGTCAGCATGGCGACCCTCACCACCTCGTACACGACCACCTTCACCATGAACCGGCAGGCGGGGACGCTTCTCATCCTCAGCCTGAAGCGCCCGGTGACCGGACGCGACGGTCTTGGAACGATGGAAGGCGAGGACTACGACGGCCAATCGGGCGCGACCAAGGAAGACAGCAACGACACCGACCTGGGCCAGTCGATCTCCGTGACCAGCGGCGGATCGATCTTCTACGACGTGGTCGACTTCAGCGACGCGGGCGTCGGCTCCGTGCAGATGCGCGTCAACGCCTCGGCCGCGACCAACCTCGAGCTCCACGCCGACTCCGCCACCGGCACGCTGCTCGGCAAGTGCGCCGTCAGCGCCACCAGCGGCGCGTGGGCCACGCAGTCTTGCACCCTGACCCCGATCAGCGGCGTTCACACGCTCTACGTGGTCTTCGACGGCGCCGCACACCTCAACTGGCTTCTGTTCCAACCGGCCTCGACCAGCACGACCGGGACCGGTGGGAGCGGCGCCGGCACGGGCGGCTCGAGCGGCACCGGCGGAGTCGGGGGCAAGAGCGGCGGGACCGGCGGCACGGGAACCACCGGCGCCGGTGGTACGGGAACGACCGGCACCGGTGGCACGGGAACCACCGGGACCGGCGGCACGGGAACCACTGGCACGGGCGGCACGGGAACGACCGGCACAGGTGGCGCGATCGTCAGCGGCACGGGCGGCACTGGAACTCCCGGCGCGGGTGGGTCAGGGACCGGCGGCACTGGCACCGGGGGCTCGGGTACGAGCTCAGGGACCGGCGGCTCCGGATTTGGCGGAGGCACGGGCTCCGGTGGAGCGTCTCCAGCCAGCGGCGGCAGCGGCTGCGCTTGCGACGTGGGCGGTTCGACGGGAGCGCCAGGAACGGGCCTTCTGCTCGGGCTGGTGATGGTGGTGGCCGGCGTTCGCCGACGGCGCGGCGCACGTCGCTGACGGATCCCGGCGCCCCGTTTCACTTGAGAACGTCGTGAGCTCACGCCGCACCACGCTGCCGGCGGTCGCCCCGGCACGCCGCTTTGCCCCCGTCGTCGCTCTTCTGGCCGTCGCCTGCACGAGCGGAGCGGCTGACCCCGGCACGATCTGCCCCGCCGGTCAGACGGCCTGTGGGGCGACCTGCCTCGACGTCTCCGCCGATCCGCTGAACTGCGGTGGTTGCGGCATTCCTTGCTCGGCGGGACAGCTCTGTCAGGCAGGCGCCTGCCAGTGCGCGTCCGGGACATTGTGCAACGGTTCCTGCGTTGCGCCCGATGCCGGCGTCTGCGGTTCCGCCGGCGCGACCGGCAGCCCCCCGATGCTGGTGACCTCCGGGCCCGGCGCTTACTGGAAGACGGACGGCGTGTTGACCGCGGTGACGGCCGGCGGCGCCGACGTGACGGTCGACGAGGCATCGACGGCGCAGACCTGGGAAGGGTTCGGCGGCGCGTTCAACGAGATGGGCTGGAACGATCTCTCCATGCTCAGCCAGACCGACCGTGACACGGCGCTCGAGCTGCTTTACGGCGCAGACGGGGCGCGCTTCGTCTTCGGGAGGATCCCGATCGGGGCCAGCGACTATGCAATGGATCGCTACACCGACGACGAAACCAGCAGCGGTTCGGACGACCAGCTCACCGGCTTCTCGATCGCCCGCGACATGGAGAGGCTCATCCCCTACGTCAAGGCCGCGCAGGCGGTCAAACCGAGCATCCGATTCTGGGCCAGCCCCTGGACGCCACCGACCTGGATGAAGCAGGGCCCGTTTTCAGCGGGCAACATGCCGAGCCCCTTCGACGGTGGGACCATGAAGACCGACGCCGCCACGATGGAGGCGTTCGCGCAGTACCTGATCGCCTTCGTGCAGGCGTACGCGCTGCAGGGAATCAGCATCGAGGCGATCTCCGCCCAGAATGAGCCGAACTACACTGGAACATACCCGACCTGCGGCTGGTCGCCGGCGCCCTACACGACGTTCATCGGCCAGTATCTCGGCCCGGCCGTCGCCGGCGCCGGGCTGACGACCAAGATCATGCTCGGCACCTTCAACGGCGGCGGGTCTGACAGATCGATCGTCAGCAGCGTGATGGGCGACGCCACGGCGCGCGGCTACGTCAAGGTGCTGGGGTATCAGTGGGGGATGCAGAGTGACGTCGCCGGCGCCAAACATTATGACCTTCCCGTTTGGCAAACGGAGCACAAGTGCGGCAACTATCCCTGGGAGACGCCGTTCGACGCGGCCATGGCGCCCAACGATCAGGCGTACGCGGTCGAGAGCTGGGGCCTCATCCGCGACTGGATCAGGGCGGGCGTCACCGCGTACAGCGCCTGGAACATGGTGCTGGACACGGTGGGCGTCGGAATCGACTCGACGCGCGTGTGGCCACAGGACGCCCTTCTGGTGGTGGACACATCCGCCAAGACGCTGATCGTCACGCCGGCCTATTATGTCTTCCGGCACCTCTCGCAATTCGTGGCACCGGGAGCCAAGGTCCTGGCGACGACCGGCGGCGACGCCTTGGCATTCAAGAACCCAGACGGCAGCCTCGTCGCCGTGCTCTACAACTCCGGGTCGGCCAAGATGATGACCGTCGCCCTCGCCGGCAAGAAGCTTCAATTCGCCATGCCCGCCGACGGCTGGGCCACCGTGCTGTCGCGCTGACCGAACCGGAGCGCACAAATGAATTCGGCCGGTCCCGCGCAGCGGAACCGGCCGAATCGTGACGATGCCTCGAGCGGGGCTAGTTCATCGGGAAGGCCTGGATGTAGAGCTTCTGATTGCTCCCGCCGCTGCAATCCCAGATTTGCATCGGCAGGCCGGGCGAGGTGCTTCCGGCATTTTCGTCCATGCAGCGATTGGCCTGGACGTTCTTGAAGATGAAGGCGCCGGTCTGGGCGTCCGCGGTGATGTTCCAGGCCTCGCTCGGCTTTCCGGCCTGACAGTCGTTGATCCGGAGCTGGGTCGAGTTGCCCAGCGAGCTGCCGCTGCCTGCCAGGTCGATGCACTTGGTGTTGTTGGCGTTCATCACGATGTGCCAGTTCGGTCCGTCGGGGAGCAGGTTGAACATCTGGGGCGTTCCGTTCCAGGTCGTGTACTGCTGGACAGTGGTCCCGTCAGTGGTCGAGCCGTTGGCGATGTCGAGCGAGACGTTGCCGCCACCGGTCAGCGGAGCCAGACGGTAGATGTAGCCCGAGTCGAAGACCGGCGTGTAGTTGTTGTTGCGCCAGACGGTGATGCCGTGCTGCCAGACGCCGCCATTCGAGGGGCTGGTCAGGGCCTTGTAGCCATCGGGGCAGCCAGCCGCGGGATTCGTGTTCGAGCCGGGAGGGCAGCTTCCCCCGACCCCAGCGCTGAATTGCCCCACCGATCCAGGCGCATTCTGGCAGAGCGCGCCGCTGCCGAACGGGTTGACGTAGGGAGCGCCGACCTGATTGGCGCCGAGGCGACCGGCGACGACGCCGCTGGCGCCGCCGGGGAAGCCCGCACCCTCGCAGTAGTAGGCGACCGGCGCGACCACGGTGGGCTTGGAGAGGTTGGTGAGCGATCCGGTGTCCAGGATGTCGCCAAAGAAGGTCCCCTCCTGCATCGGGTAGTTCACCCGATCGACGCCCCAGCCGATGCTCGGGTCATTGGAGTCGAGCCAGAGGGGGACGTGAACCCCCGCGGTGTTGACGTGGGCGATCATGCAGGCGGAGAGGCCCTCCATGCAGGTCGAGTTGGTCGAAACGCCACCGTTCTTCCAGGCGGGGCAGAGACCAAGCCCGCCTGCGTAGGTGTAGTTGACGCCATTCTGATCCTGCTTGACCAGCGTGTCGTTGGCGTTGAGGGCGCACTTGACCAGGTAGGAGATCGTCTTGCGGCCGCCCGAGGTGGTCATGAGGCCATTGATCGACGACAGGCCGTTGATCGACGACAGGCCGTTGATCGACGACAGGCCATTGATCGACGACAGGCCGTTGATCGACGACAGGCCGTTGATCGACGACAGACCGTTGATCGACGACAGGCCGTTGATCGACGACAGCGCGAAATCGTGACTGGTGGTCTCGACGTCGCCAGCCTGGTCACCGCCGCAGCCGATGAGGCCCACGATGGCGCCGAGCGCGATGCTGATCTGGATGGTTCTTTTACCGAGTTCTCGCATGATGGTTTCCCCCTGAGGCAACCCGGCTGACTGCGTGAGTCCCGATGGTTTTGCGTCCCCCGATCGCTCGGGGTTTGCGGTTTGGTCACAGGTGCTGCTGATGGACACAGGGATACAAAAGCAGTAATCAGGCCAACCATTTTTTTAGTGAAATAGCGGCTCAATGGGGAGTTTGGACACCATCCGTTGTTGCCAAAACAACAGAATGGATGTCGCCGAGGCAACGCTTGGCGAGGACGCGTGACGCAGGGGAGGCGTCGCTGGCGCCGCGATGCGGCACGAAAAATCTCAGTCGCGCAGAGCTTTTAGTATTCGGCGATGGCGCCCATCGCGGACGTGGACGCGCTTGCACCGAGCAGAACAGGCAAAGACGACGATCCGGGCTTTCTCGCAGATCGTGCAAACCCAGAACGAGGCGATCGGCTGGCGGCAAACCGAGCAGCTCTGTGCACCGGGCATGTCAGGTGGGCTCAAAAGGCTGGTTCGAACCGGTCCCGGTGAGGCGCGGTCGATAATCTCTGGGCTGGCGCGCGTCAACGACCTGGCAGGTCAGCTCCTCGGCCGCCTCTCGATCGAGCGGCAGCGTGACCGGTCCGACGGTGATCAGGAAGCCACGAGCCGAGGGACAACCTCCAGGTGGGCCCTAACATTCCGAAATCTATGTTTCTTTCCGGGCTTTCTGATCGCCATCCCGCTCTGTGTATTTGTCTCGTCCACCTCCGCATTGTCATGGAACCGGGGGTACGCAATCGCACCACCCATCCCGAACCCTGACAGGTTGTCTGACAAGGCAGGGCAGATCGCGACAATGGTCGGGTGGGTTATTGTGAGTCATCTGCGCCTCATTCCCCGAGCAGCTCCGCAGATGTCGCCCGACGATGCCTGCCTCGGTGCCTTCCAGCAGGAGCTCGGTTACATCTACCGATCGTTCCGGCGACTCGGCACCCCTCCCTCGGAGGTGGAGGACCTGACTCAGGATCTGTTCGTGGCGCTCCGAAGAGCCTGGAGCAAGTACGACTCCACCCGTCCCCTGCGCCCCTACCTGTTTGGGTTCGCCTTCCGGATCGCGGCTGCCCACGAGCGTAAGCGGACACGCGAGGTGGCGTCCGGCCTGGTCCAGCTGGACGACACCGGGCCGGGGGCAGAGGAGGAGCTCCAATCCCATCAGACGCGCCGGCTGGTGCTGGCGGCGCTCAACCGGATTCCGCTTCCCAGGCGTGCCGTTCTCGTCATGCACGAGCTCGATGACGTTCCGGTGGCCGAGGTGGCCTCCACCCTCTCGATCCCCCTCTTCACCGTCTACTCGCGGTTGCGGAAGGCCCGTCGAGAGCTCCAGACGGGAATTCGGCGCCTGCTGAGGGAAGCGGGCGGCGAGTGATCGAATCGAAGGGAAGACTTCCCCCAGCGGTGCGGGCGCTGCTGGATCGAGAGCGTCAGATTTCGGACCTGCCCGCCGCCGCCCGTGCCAGGATGCTCTCTCGTGCGCGCGCTGCGCTGGCCGCGGGGGTGGCCAGGCAGCCAATCCCGCCGAGGGCACCCTCAGCAGTTCGATGGGCGGCGGCGGCGGGGCTGGCCTGCGTGGCAGCCGTGGCGTCGGGCGCGGCCGCTTACAGCGTCGGCGTCCACGCCCGGCCGGTCGCGCCCGGCCTCCCGACGCCGCCCGCGCAATCCCCCACCGCCCGCTCGGACGCGGGAGACGGGCCGATCGTCGACCTGCGCCCTGCGCCGGCGCTCGCCGCGAAGCCGACCCGCCCCTCGGCTGGCGCTGGCCGGGCGGAGCTGCGTCTCCTCCAGCAGGCGCGGGCGGCCGTGGCGCGAGAGGATTTCATGCTGGCGCTCCAGCTGCTGGGCGAACACGCGCACCGCTTCAGAACGGGGCGGTTGGTGGAAGAGAGGGAAGCTCTGCGCGTCAAGTCCCTGGCGGGTCTTGGGCGCCGCGGGGCCGCCCGCCGTGCAGCGGCCGATTTCGAAGCCAACTTTCCGCGCAGCCCCCTTCTGCCCAGCGTCAGCGACATGCTCGATTCGTCCGCAGAGAATGAACGAAATTGAGTCACGGCCGCGGGCGGCAACTCCTCGGGGCTAGCCACCACATTCCGTTTTCGCGGCCGGCGCCGGGCCAGGCAAGATCCAACGGGACTGGCTGTCGCCAGGTTCGCTAGGCCTGGCGCGACATGCCAGCATGCGAGGGTGTCGCCGTCTCAATCGCGAGGCTGTCGGAAAAATATCTCGTGAGGTGGCTCCTGTTCAGCTTGTCCTTGATGGCTCCCGCGTCGACGCTCCTCGGAACGACCGCCTGGGCCGCTTCGCCGACGACCGTCACGCTCGATTACCAGGTCGATCCAGAGGTGACTGGATGTCCGGCGGCGGCGGAGTTTCGGAGCACCGTGGAGCGCCAGCTTGGCTACGATCCGTTTCGGGCTGTCGCTGAACGGCGGGTCGCCGTCCAGATAGGGCGCAGGGGCGCCAGCTTCGACGGACGGATCAAATGGAGCGACGACCATGGACGATGGGTGGGCGATCGCCAACTGGCTTCGCGACGCCCGGGGTGCGCCGATCTCGCGGCCAGCCTGGCTTTCTCGGTGGCGGTGCAGATACAGCTCATCGCGGCGCTTGCGCCGTCCACGCCGGAGCCGCCCGCTCCGGTGCAGACCCCCGTCGCTCCTCCCGCCCCGGCGATGGTGTCGGAGCAACCTCCGATCTCTCCTGCGCAACCTCTCCCGCCGGCGGGCAAAGTCGCCGCGCCGCCAACCCCGGAACCGCGCTCGGCGGAACATGCGCGGCGTCTGAAGCTATTCCTCGGCGTTGGTCCCTCGCTGACTCTGTGGTCGGCGCCTCATCCCACGGGACTCGGCCGGATCTTCGCCAGCGGACGGGTCTCCTGGATCTCGGTCGAGATCGCCCTGGACGCCGCGTTGCCGGCAACCCAAAGAGAGGCCGACGGAAGCGGCTTTTCACTCGACCGGTTCGCGGCTGGTGCGGCCGTGTGTGGTCACGCATCGGCCTTGGCCGCCTGCCTCACGACGACGGTGGGTCTGCTGCGGGCCCGTGGGCTCGAGGTGGACGCTCCTGCTTCGTCCTCCGGCCTCTTCTCCCAGCTGGGGGCCCGGATTGGGGTGGCGGAAAATCTCGGTCGCTACTTCGTCGCCGCCAGAACGGACGCGCTCGTCATGCTCTCCTCGTGGTCGGTGAGGCTCAATGACACCGCCGTCTGGACGACACCCCGCGTCGGCCTCGTCGTCGGCTTCGACCTCGGCGTGCGCTTTTTCTGAGAAGACCTTTTGTCTGCGAGCACCTACAATCCGATGCAGTCCGTGCGTCAATTGCGCCTAGTGCCGTCACCCTCTCCAGCGGTGACCCCTGACGAGGCCTGCCTGGAGGCCTTTCTGCGCGAGCTCGACTACGTGCACCGAACGTTGCGCCGCCTCGGCACCTCCCCGTCGGAGACGGACGATCTGGCGCAGGAGGTGTTCCTCGCTCTGCGCAATTGCTGGAGCAAGTACGATCCCGAGCGGCCGTTGCGCCCGTATCTGTTCGGGATCGCCTTCCGGATCGCGCTGGCGCACCACCGCAAGAGAAACCGCGAGGTGGCATTCGAGGTCGTCGAGGTCAGCGACACCGGTCCTGGACCCGATGATGTGCTCCAGAGCAAGCAGGCCCGTGCGCTGGTGTTGGCGGCTCTCGAGCACATTCCTCTGCGACGACGTGCCGTGCTGCTCATGCACGATCTCGACGAGGTCCCCGCCGAGGAGGTCGCCGCGGCGCTCGGAATCCCGAAGTTCACCGTCTACTCGCGCCTGCGAAAGGCCCGCCGCGAGATGGAGACCGCCGTGCGGCGACTGACGAAGCCGAGGACCCGATGACCATGCGTTCCGACATGCCCCCCGAGCTCCGCACGCTGCTCGACCAGGAGCGGGTCATCCCGCCTCTTCCGTCCTCGCAACGGGCGCGCGCCATGGCCCGGGCGCGGGCAGCCCTGGCCACGCCAGCCAAGGCCACCGCTGCACCGTTCGGCGCGCCGCCGCGTCTCCGGTGGGCCACAGCGGCGGCGGCTGTCCTGGTGGTCAGCGCGGCGGTCGCCGCCGCCGCATACGAGATCCACACCCGGTTCGCGCCCGGACCGACGACTGGTCCGGCAGCGGTAGCCTCGGTGCCCAAGGTCGTGGCGAACGCCCCCTCTCCGTCGCCGCCTGCGGGGGCGCTCCCCGAACTGCCCCCTGCGCCGGCACCCACCGTCGCGGCACCGGTCCAGTCGCCGGCGGATGCGGCGCGCGAGGAGCTGCATCTCATGCGGCAGGCGCGCGCGGCGGTCGCGCGCGGTGACTTCGCAGCGGCGCTCGCGCCTCTCGCCGAGCACGCGCGCCTCTGCAAGAACGGTCGGCTCGTCGAGGAACGGGAGGCGCTGCGCGTGAAGGCGCTCATGGGCCTCGGCCGCTCCGAAGAGGCGCGTCGCGCGGCGGCCGCTTTCCGCGCACGTTTCCCGCGCAGCGTTCTCTTGCCGGCAGTCGGTCAGATGCCGGTTTCGCGACCGTGATCGGGGCTGGGCTTCGTCCGCCCGGCGGACGGCTGCCAGTCGCGCTTCGCTTGGTTCTCGTTCTGGTGGCGGCGAGCTGCTCCGGCACGCTCGACGCTGGCAAGGACATTCCCCACGGGATGCTCCCGGTCGACGAGCGGAACCCGGTGATCATCTACAACGACTCCTCGATCGACAACTGGATGGGAGAGTACGCATTCCTGCTGGCGAACAGCGGAGGACCTCCGGTGGCCGGACTTGTCGCGACGGCCAGCGGCTACTGGCACAACGTCAACGACAACGCCAGCGGTTGGAGCAACGTGTTGACCGCCGCGCAGTCGAGCGGGTTGAAGAACATTCCGGCGACGGTCATCACGAGCACGAACAATCCTCCGCTCACGCGACCCATGGACGGACAGATCGACGACACTGCGCCCAACAACTCGGCCGGCGCTTCGTTGATCGTGAATCTGTCGCGCGAGCTGAGCCTGCCGTGGCGTCCGGTCGTCGTCTTGGCGGGCACGCAAATGACCGACGTCGCCGACGCCTATCTGATCGATCACAGCGTCGCCGAGCGGGTGGTCGTGGTGGCGGCGCTCGGAACCTACGCCGCGCCGAACGGTGTCATGGCTGCACCCAACGGCGAGCTCGACCCGTGGGCCGACTGGATCGTGGCCCAGCGGTTCCAGTACGTGCAGGTCAGCGCCTTTTACGATCAGACGGTGGATGTGACGACGGCTGAGCTCCCCGATCTGCCGTCCAATGCACTGGGTGCCGAGATGGCCGCGAAGCAACCCAACATCTTCACCATCACCACCGCGGCCGATCAGGTGAGCGTCCTGGCCGTCGCCTTACCCGCCTTCGTTGGCGCGGTGCAACGAGCGGTCCCCGACACCACGGCCGCCTTCGATTCCACCCAGGGCCCGCCATTGATTCCGGCCGCGAACGGCAACGTCTGGATCGTCACGCAGATCGCCGCGCCGCTCGCCGGCGCCACTCTCTGGCAGATGCTGCTCGATCGCACCCTCTTCGGCGGCTGACCGCCCGACGACGGTCGCGACGGAAGCCGGCGCAGTTTTCCCTCAACAAAACGACGGCCGCCAGCAGTTCCAGTGTGGTCGCCGTCCGCGCTCTGCGGACAGGCCCCCCCAGACCTGCGGCCAAGGAGAGCTTCGTGCAACAGACTGCGTCCCGTTTCAAGAAGACGTTCCGGATCGCTGCGCCAGTTCTGGCGGCCCTCATCGCCGGGTGTGGAGCAGCGGACACCGACGGCGGTGAGAGTGGCTCTGGTGGCCGCCTGGGGACCGGAGGAATGGTTGGCGGGGGAGGGGAGACGGCGTCCGGAGGGAACGGCGGGACGAGAACGGCGGCCGGGGGGACGTTCGGCTCTGGCGGGATCGGCACCGCGACAGGCGGAAGCGTCGGGGGAGGTGGCGCGGCTGGCAGCGGACCGGCGGGGTCGGGCGGCGCCACGGCGACCGGCGGGCATCTCGGCTCCGGGGGAGCGGGAAACGGCGGCGCAGGTGGAGGGAGCAGCGGTGGCGGCACGGGAAGCGGCGGGGCTGCTGGGACGGGCGGGACGAGCGGCGGGGGGACGAGCGGCAGCGGCGGCAAAGGCGGCGGCGGGACACCCGGCTCGGGCGGCACCGCCGGCTCGGCCGGCGCGGGGGGAGCGTCGGGGGCCCTCGGGCCGTGCGACATCTACCAATCGGCGGGCACTCCCTGCGTGGCGGCCCACAGCACCGTCCGTGCGCTCTATGCCGCCTACAAGGGCGCCCTCTACCAGGTCCGGCGAGCTTCAGACAATTCTACGAAGGACGTCCCGGTGCTCAACGCCGGAGGGTTCGCTGACGTCTCCGTTCAAAATACTTTCTGCTCCGGCACGAAGTGCACCATCTCGATCCTCTACGACCAGTCGACGAACCACAACAACCTCGTCAAGTCGGGCGTCGCGCATTGGTTGCCGAACGGAGGAACCGAAGCCGATGCCGCGGCCGGACAGATCACGGTCAGCGGTCACACGGTTCACGGAATCTACGTCACCGGCGACTCCACGAACGTCGCTTACAGAAACAACGCCACGACGGGGGTGGCGAAGGGAGATCAGGCGGAGGCGATGTACATGGTGGTGGACGGCAAGCGCACCAGCGACCAGTGCTGCTTCGACTACGGAAACGCCGAGACCACCGGGGTCGACGACGGCAACGGCACGATGGAGGCCGTGTACTGGGGGTCCGACACCACCTGGGGGGGAAGGGCGAAGGCAACGGCCCGTGGGTGGCCGCCGACCTCGAGAATGGGATGTTCAAGAGCAACCAGGGCGGATGGCAAACCACCTCGACGTCGCCGAACGACAAGTCGGTGGTCGCGGCCTTCGCGACCGCGATGTTGAAAGGTCCGTCCGGGAATCATTTCACGCTCAAGGCTGCGGACGCGCAGTCTGGCGCCCTGACCACGATGTGGGACAGCGTGCGTCCATCTCCCGGCTACAGTCCCAAGAAGTTGGAGGGGGCGATCATCTTGGGAACGGGCGGGGACGGAAGCAATGGCGGCACGGGAACCTTCTTCGAAGGAGCCATGACCAGCGGCAATCCGTCGGACGCGACCGACGCCGCCATCCAGGCCAACATCGTGGCGGCGGGCTATGGGCGCTGAGGTCCCGTCGTCGAGAAAAGTGAGCTAGTTCTCGCGAATCGGGCCACTGCGGGGTACTCGGAAGACAGCCACGCGCGATGCCGATCCCCCGTTCCAAGCCACCTCTCTCACTGGTCGTCGGCGGAGCTCCCCGCGACGCCAGCGATCGCGACCTGGCAGCCGGTCTCGTCGCGGGAGAGGAGTGGGCCGTCTCTGAAACCTGGCGCCGGTTCGCGCCCATGGTTCTCATGGCCGCCGAGCGTATCCTTGGTTCGAGCTCCGAGGCCGAGGACGTCGCCCAGGACGTGTTTTGCCTGGTCTTTCAGCGCGTGAGAACGCTCCGGCAGTTCGGAAGCTTTCGGAGCTTCGTCTATTCCTTCGCCGTCCGGCGGCTGCGGGAGGAGCTGCGCCGCCGCAAGCGACGTCACTGGCTGTCGCTCTTCGGTGCCGCCCAGCCGGACGCGCCAGATCTCCGATCCGCGGATCTGGAGTCCCGGGACGTGTTGCGGCGGTTCGACCGGTTGCTCGATCGGCTTTCGGCCCGCGACAGGCTGGTGTTCGTCCTCAGGCGCATGGACGACATGACGATCGAGGAGATCGCCGGGACGATGGATCTGTCGACGTCGACGGTGAAGCGCGCGATGGCACACGCCTCCGAGCGGCTGTCCCGCTGGGTCGCGGCCGACTCGGGCCTTGCCGCCCTGGCGGGGGGGAAACGATGGGAAAAGTAACGGCGGGGGCCGACGGCCCATTCGCGGGCGACCCGGGCGATCATCCGGCCCTGTCGTCGCTGGTCGAGCTGAGCCGCGACGCGGTGAAACCACCCAGCGAGGCGCAGCTGGAACGAGGATTGATCGAGGTGCGGGAGCGCCTGGCCGAGGTTCGTTCGCGCGGCCGCGTCTGGCGGCGGGCTGCGGTCGCCGGAGCGGCGGCGGCGGTCCTGCTTGCGACCGGGATCTGGGGAGTGTCGGTGTTTCGGAGTGGTGCGATTTTGGGCCCGCTGGCCGTCGATCGGCCGGTGACGGTTGATCGGATCGAAGGCGGGGAGTTGCTGGACGGAGGTTATCTTTCCGAATCGGGACATGGGGGCGTCGGTGTGTTCTTCAATGAAGGAAGCTCATTCCTGCTTGCGCCGGGAACCCGGGGTCGCTTGCGCGAGGTCTCCAAGGACGGCGCCCGCTTTGCGCTCGAGGACGGCGGGGCGTCGTTCCAGATCACGCCGAACGGGGCCCGCCGGTGGTCGGTCGAGGCCGGACCTTTCCTGGTGACCGTCAAGGGGACCGTCTTCAACGCCGCGTGGGATCCGGTCAGCGAGCGCTTCGAGCTGTCTCTGCGTCGAGGTCGCGTGGTGGTCAGCGGGCCGGTCGCGGGCGGGGCCATTCCCCTTCGCGCTGGACAGCACCTCGTCATCGTCCTGCCCCGAGCAGAGATGGTCATCACTGAAGAACGGTCACAGGAGCCGCCAGAGGAGCAGGCCCGGGAGGGCCCGCCGACTGAGATGCCCGCGGCTGCGGCGGCGCCCTCCGCGAAGCATCCGGCCGCGCGGACGAACATGGCCGGTGGCGCGGCACCTCTCGTCTCCAGCACCAGCGCGGGGCGACGCTGGGCCGAGCTGATGGCCGCTGGACACTGGGACCAGATCCTGGCCGACGTCGATCGCCAGGGGATCGACGCCGCGCTGGAGTCTGCCTCCAGCGAGGACTTGCTGGCGCTCGCCGATGCCGCTCGCTATCGGCGCCGCGCGGGTCTGGCGCGCGCGGCGCTCCTCGCCCAGCGACGCCGCTACCCTGGCTCGGTCCGGGCGCTGGACGCGCTGTTCCTGCTCGGTCGGGTCGAGGAGCTGAGCTCAGACGGTGCCGCGCGTGCGATCGCGTTTTATGACGACTATCTCGAGCGTGCGCCCCGGGGCGGATATGCGGCGGAGGCGCTGGGGCGCAAGATGATCCTCACCAACGACCTCGGCGGTCCGGGCAAGGCGCGGCCGCTCGCCGACGAGTATCTGCGTCGCTTTCCCAGCGGCAGCTACGCGGGGTCGGCGCGGGCGCTCGGCCGCGTACCGTAGGGCATCGTGGTGGCCCTGGCGCCCACGGTCTTGCTGACGTCACTCGCCTGTCTGTGGGGGGCTCGTCTCGAGGCGGCCACCGTCCTGATCGTGCGCCCGGCCTCTCCTTCGGCCGAGCTGACCGAGACGGTCTCGCGGCTACACGGCGAGATGTTGTCGGTGGGGTTGGCCGTCACGATCGACGAGCGCCCTCGAACGGACGCCTCGAGCGCGCCCGCCTGGTTGGAGGGCGTGGCGCTCGACCGCGGGATCGACGCGGCGATCGACGTGATCGGCGGTGGGCGGGTGCAAGCGGCCGACATCTGGGTGTTCCATCCTGCGCCGCGGCCGCCGCAGGTCACCCGCGTGATGGTCGAGCCGGACGTCGAGAACGCGCCGGCGCGCCTGGCCATTCGCGCCATCGATGTTCTTCGCTCGTTGCTCATCGAAAGAGAGCTGGCGGTCGCACCGACGGTGCCGTCGCCGGCGACGCCCGCGGTGGTGGTCGCCACCGACGCTTCACCGGTCCACGCCGGCGTGCAGATCGGGTTCGAGCTGGGCGCGGCAGCGCTGGCCAGCCTGGACGGCGTCGGCCCCGCGATCTTGCCGCTCCTTCGCATCGACGCGGCGGTGAGTCCATGGCTGGGGCTACAAGCCGAGGCAGCGGGATTCGGAACGCGCCCCACGGTGGGAGCGCCGGGGGCCAGCGCGCGGGTCGCCCAGCAGTATGCGCTGGCCGGAGCGTGCATCTGCGCGCCTTCGATGGCGCGCCTGCGGCTGGTCGCGGGCCTTTCGGCCGGCGCCCTGCGGACGGCGGCCGACGGCGAGGCAGCGGCGCCGTTGCAGGGGCACTCGGTCGCGCAGTGGTCCTTCGTGCTCGAGGCGAGTGTCGGTGCGCGCTTGCGGCTCGCCAGGCGCGCCCACCTCACGGCCGCCGTGCACGTTCAGGTCGCCGAGCCCTACGTCGACGTCCGCGTGGTGAACGCAGGATCCGCCACCAGCGGTCGCCCCAACGTCCTCGTGACCTTCGCCGTCGGTGAGTGGTTGTGACGGGCGGCGCGCGCTGGTCTGCCCTGGTTGCGCTGGCGGTGGCCCTCGCGCAGGTGGCCTGTTCGCGCGCCACCCTGGACGCCGTGACCGGCGCTCCCGCCGACGCCGCGGCCGATGCGCTCCTCTCGGCCGGATGCGCGTCGCCTGGGCTCCCGGCCGGCGATATGACGCGGACGCTGCAGGTGGGGACGGTGTCGCGCAGCTACGTCCTCCACCTGCCGGCGGCGTACGACGGCACGAAGGCCGCGCCGCTGGTCCTCGATTTCCACGGTATCGGCGGCACCGGCGCGAGCGAGCTGGCGAGCTCACCCTATCCGCCGCTGCTCGATCCCACCGGAGTGGTCATGGCGTTTCCCGACGGGTTGAAGGGGCCCGCCGGCACCGCCTGGAACGTCGGTCCCTGCTGCGTGGCGGGCGTGGACGACGTGGCGTTCGCCCGCGCGGTGGTGGCCGACGTCGGACAGGCGGCCTGCATCGACGCGAATCGCGTCTACGCCGTGGGCGTGCTGACGGGCGGCGGGATGGCCTACTATCTCGCCTGCCAGGCCGCCGATCTCTTCGCGGCCGCGGCGCCCGCCGCGTTCGACATGCTGGCCGAGAACGTGGGCACGTGTCTCCCGTCGCGGGCCATCAGCGTCGTCTCCTTCCGGGGGACTGCCGACCCACGCGTCCCGTACGCGGGCGGCGCCTCGTCGCTGGTGCCGGGGATGCCGGTCACCTTCCTGGGCGCGGTGGGGTCGTTTCAGGCCTGGGCGCAGATCGATCACTGTGCCGGGGCGGCCTCTTCTGCCGACGCGAACGGGTGCGCTCACTACTCCGGCTGTGAGGACGGGGTGGAGGTCATCCTCTGCAGCAAGCAAGGGGGGATGGATGATCCCGGGGATCCAACGATTGCCTGGCCAGTTCTCAGGCGGCACGCGCTCTGACAGGGCGTCGGGGCCCTGTTTTTTTTGAACCATTCGGCACCGCGGACGGCCACTGCGGGCCAAACGGACATTCTCCGTTCAAATCGAGGAGCGAAACCATGAAGGCAGCACGTCTGTCGATCCTGATTCTGGCCGGTGGCATCGCAAGCATCTCTGGGTGCGGCGGCTCGGACGCGGGCGGAACCGGCGGCTCGGGCACCGGCGGCTCTTCGAACACCGGCGGGACGATCGGGACTGGCGGCACGCGCGCCGGCACGGGCGGCTCGGGCACGGGCGGCTTCGGCACGGGCGGCTCGCAAACTGGAGGCGCTGCCGGTTCGCGGGCCACCGGCGGCGCGACTGGGACGGGCGGCGCCATCGCCACCGGCGGCGCGACCGGGACCGGCGGTGTCGCCACCGGCGGCGCGACCGGGACCGGCGGTGTCGCCACGGGCGGCACGACCGGGACCGGCGGTGTCGCCACCGGCGGCGCGGGGGGCGGGGGCGGGACCTCTGCCAGCGGAGGCGGTGCTGGTCACGGCGCCACCGGCGGTGAGAACGGTACCGGTGGCAGCGCGGGCGGCACGGGCAGCGGAACCTGCACGGCCTCGAAATCCGCCGGCGCGAGCGCGTCGGGCACGGGACCGCACAAGGTGACCGTCGAGACGAACGCCGACTCCGGAATCAACCAGGGAACCATCTTCCGGCCGTCCGATCTGGGCGGCACGGAGAAGTACCCCATCTTCGTCTGGGGCGAGGGCGGCTGTTCGGAGAATGGGCTCTCGAACTCGGCCGCGATGGGCGAGATCGCGTCGTACGGATACTTCGTCATCGCCGACGGCGTCCCCAACGGCAGCGCCTCCCGCACGATGACCTCGGGCGACCCCTCGACGATGGGGGTCCCGCTGCTGGCGTACGTCACCTGGGCGATCGCCGAGAACGACAAGCCCTGCAGCGCCTACTACCAGGCCCTGGACACCACCAAGGTGGCGGCCAACGGATTCTCGTGCGGAGGATTGATGTCCGAGGGGACCGCCGGCGATTCGCGCATCACGACCTGGGGACTCAACAGCAGCGGGCTCCTGAGCGCGGACCCGACCTATCTCAAGACAGTCCATACCCCGGTCCTGGTCGTGCTGGGCGGTTCCGGCGACATCGCCTACACGAACGGCGAGCGCGACTACTCGACCATCGCCGGCAACGGGATTCCGATCATGCTGTTCAGCAAGGCGCTGGGGCACGGTGGTGACCTCTTCAGCGCCCATGGTGGCGATTTCACCAAGATCGATCTGGCCTGGCTCAACTGGCAGCTCAAGGGCGACACCACCGCCACCGGCAAGGGCCTGCTGATCGGCCCGAGCTGCCCTTACTGCAGCGACAGCGCCTGGGAAGTGAAGTCCCAGAACATCCAGTAGCCCCGCCGATCCCGGGCGTCGCTGACGCTCCTCGGCGCCGCGCCTCTTTTTTTGTAACGAAAGTGCGAGAGCCGGCCACTGACAACGTGGTCCGCTCTCACCTGGAGGTCAAATGAGGACGACGCGCGCGCAAGCTCTGTTCCTGGGAATCGCCGCGACCGGGCTCGTCGCCTGCAGCGGAAGCAGCGCCACCAGCGGCGGGACCGGTGGCACGGCCGTTTCGACCGGAGGCGCTGCTCCCACGGGCGGGTCGGTCGGCTCCGGCGGGAGCGCCAGCGGTGGCAACGGCGCGCGGGGCGGGAACGGCGGTGGCAGCGGCGGGGCGGTCTCCGTCGCCGACGCCGGCGCGCCCTGCACGATGGGCAGCTGGCCCGCGGCCAATCCCACCGTCGCCGGTCCATTCGCGACGGTCACCGAGGACAACGTCGGCCCCGCGGCGGGCGTGGGAGCCGACGGCGGCCCACCCGTCGCCTTCACGATGTTCCGTCCAAAGGATCTCGGCCAAGGTGGTCTGTGCCACCCGGTCGTGACCTGGGGCAACGGAACGGGCGCGAACCCCAGCCTCTACAAGGTGCTGCTGAATCAGCTCGCCTCGCACGGGTTCGTCGTCATCGCCTCGGACAGCCCGAACGTCTCGCAAGGGAGCCCGGCTCCGATGCTGGCCGGGGTGACCTGGGTGCTGCAAGAGAATGACGATCCGACCAGCGAGCTCTATCAGAAGATCGACACCACCCACGTCGGCGCGACCGGCCACTCGCAGGGCGCGTTCGCGACGACGACCGCCGGCGCGGACAGCCGCATCACCACCATCGCCCCTCTCTGCGGCGCCTCCGCCCAACGGAACCTGCACGGTCCCGCCTGGCTGTTCTGCGGGGGCATGGACACCACCGTCCCCTGCAGCACCGTGCAGAGCTCCTTCACCGCCATCACCAACGTCCCCATCATGCTGGCCGACTACCTCTCCGTCGATCACGCCAGCTGGATCACCTTCCGGGGCACGACCCCTGGACCCGTCGAAGCGGCCGTGACCGCCTGGATGCGCGTGCAACTGATGGGCGACAGCGCGCTGCGCTCCTGGTTCTACGGCGCGTCGTGCAAGCTGTGCACCGACGCGGGCTGGCAGGTCATGCAGAAGATGATGGACCAGTAGAGAATCGAAGCCCGGCCCCGTCCGGCGATCTGGACCTTTTTCCGCCGGCGCGCGAGCTTGGCGAGCACCCTGTCGAGGCTCTGCTGGTCCAGCCATCCAGGCGGATCCGTCGATTCACCCGGAATGCTGCGACCACAACCACCCGCAGCCGCGGTACACTGCGCGCTCGGCCGCAGGCGAAGGGATCTCGTTCCGCCGGCCCCACTTGGTCGTTAAATGACTTGGTTATTTGAAGGAGGCTCTGCCATGGGTTCATTCGGACAGGTCCGAAGCCGTTCATTGGTCTTGGCTCTGATGTTCGTCCTGGGTTGCGGGAGCAGCGGATCTGGAGGCGGCGGAACGGGTGGATCCCAAGCGACCGGCGGGGCGACGGGAAGCGGCGGAGCGAGCGCAACCGGCGGATCCCACGGCACCGGCGGAGCGAACGGAACGGGAGGGGTGAGCGCGACGGGGGGCTCGCTCGGGACCGGTGGCGCGAGCGCCACGGGCGGCGCGAGCGGCACCGGTGGCGCGCACGCGACCGGCGGAGCGAGCGCGACGGGCGGCTCGGTCGGAGCGGGCGGCGCAGCGGGCAAAGGCGCGGCTGGTGGCAGCGGCACCGGCGGCGCTGGATCGGGCGGGCACGGCGGCGCGGCTGGCGGCGGGGGTCACGGCGGGGCCTCGAGCGGCACCGGCGGGACGAGCGCGACCGGCGGCGCGTCGGGTTCGACCGGGGCCACCGACGGTGGCGCCTTGCCGGGTTGGGTCCTCACCTGGTCCGACGAGTTCAACGGACCGGATGGCTCGGCCGTCGATTCGACGAAGTGGGTCTACGACACGGGCGGTGGCGGGTGGGGAAACAACGAGCTCGAGACCTACACCAGCGGCACGGCCAACGCCGTCATTCAAGGCGGGAACCTGGTGATCACGGCGGCCAGCACGGGCGGGTCGAGCTACACCAGCGCGCGCCTCAAGACGCTAGGGAAATTCAGCCAGCAGTACGGCCGCTTCGAGGCGCGGATCCAGATCCCGGAGGGGCAGGGATTGTGGCCCGCGTTCTGGATGATGGGTGCCGACATCAACACCGTCAACTGGCCGTCTTGCGGCGAGATCGACGTCATGGAGAACATCGGCAAGGAGCCGTCAATCAACCACGGCAGCCTTCACATGCCGGCGACGGGCGGCACCACGGACGATCAATTGACCGGGATGTACACGTTGTCGGGAGGCGCCAAGCTGGGGGACGCCTTCCACACCTACGCCGTGGAGTGGACGAGCAGCACGATCAGCTTCTACGTCGACGACATGCTCTATGAGACCCAGACCCAGCAGGGCGCCACCGGACGGACCTGGGAGTTCAACAAGCCGTTCTTCATCCTCTTGAACGTCGCCGTCGGCGGCACCTGGCCAGGCTCACCCGACTCCACCACGACCTTCCCTCAGACGATGAAGGTCGATTGGGTCCGCGCCTACCAACCCGCGAACTGAGCCGCCTGCGACTGAGCCGCCCGCGACTGAGCCGCCCGCGACCTGATGGCCGGGGCGGCTCGCGCGCGGGCGCCCCGGCTCTTATTGCGCGGTCACGTTGGCCGTCGGGAAGGAGATGCTTCCGCTGCCGCCGCCGGCCTCGATGAGGATGCTCGCCTCGAGCATGGAGCCCAGCTGCTGGTTCGCCTTGGCCCAGGCGTTCCAGTGGTCGGTGATGGAGATGGTGCCGCAGGAGCGCTTCGAGGTGCGCATGCTGTAGATCTGGTTCCAGCTGCTGACGTTGCCGCAGCGGTTGCCGCCGGTGCCGGTCGTGCTCCGCGCAATGATGTTGTACGTGCCGCCGTCGATCGTCGCGGTGCCGACCATGGAGCCGCCCGGGTTGAAGGGCAGGTTGCCGTACGAGTCGTCGACGATGTACCACTCGACACACGGGTTCACCGACCAGCCGTAGATCCCGATGTACGAGTAGCCGCCGGCGCTCCCCGACTTCGTCTCCGCGAAGTCTGCCGAGATCGTTCCGAGCGAGCTGACCGCCTTGCCGTTGCCCCACGAGAGGCCGATGCGGGCCAGGAAGTCGCCCGAGTTGTTCCAGCTCGCGCTGAAGGCCGGCGTGCTGTAGGTGGTCATCGAGCCGCCGCCGCTGTTCGACCAGAGCTGCCAGGTCAGGCCGGCGGCGGTCCCTTGCGAGTTGCCCGAGTGTGAGGTGCCGCCGCTGGGAAGGCTGCCGCTGCAGTTCACGGACGAACCGCCGCTTCCCGTCTGGCCACCGCTGCCGGTCGCACCGCCGGTTGCCATCGCGCCGCCTGTACCAGTCGAGCCGCCTTTGGCACCGCCGGTGCCGAACATTCCACCGGTCCCCGGCGCGCCGCCCGAGCCGTTCGAGCCACCCTTGGCACCGCCGGTGCCGAATAGTCCGCCGGTGCCGAATAGTCCGCCGGTCCCGAATGATCCGCCCGTCGCGGTCGCACCACCGGTCCCGAGAGTGCCCCCCGTCGCGCTCACCCCTCCCGTCCCGTGTGACCCGCCGCTGCCTGTCTCGCCGCCCGTGCTCGAACCGCCGGTGCCCGTGATGGAACCACCACTGCCGGTGGCCCCTCCCGTCCCTTTCTCACCGGTGCCGCCGGTTTCGGAGGTCGTTCCGCCGCTTCCGGTGTTCGCTCCGCCGGTTCCGGGGCTCGATCCTCCCGTACCGTCGGGGATGCTTGTAGCGGCGGCGCAAGCACTCAGAATGACCGCGCCGGCCAGGGCTGTGGCGCGGACGGTGGCATTGATGGCAACTCTCATCGTGCGTCCTCCGTCGTGGGAGTGGGGGGCCACAGGACTCTGGCGCCCAGAATGAAGATCTCGCAATAGGCAGATCGGCCTATTGCCGATAGCCACGCAGCACAGGAGCGCCGTCCCGTTCTTCGCGCGCTCTTTCCGACGCTCTCAGTCACGCAGATCTTTTCGTCACAATTTTACCGGGCCTCCGACAGTAACCAATTGCGGCGTCTGCTCTCCGCGGGCCGCAATCAAAAAAAGGAGCCCCATGCCCCCCTCCACTCTCCATCGTGCGTTGCTCGTCACCCTGTTGCTTGGTGGTCTGGCCTGTTCTTCAAGTGGCACCGGAACCTCGGGCACGGGCGGCTCCTCGTCATCGGAGGGTGGCAGCCCCGGAACGGGTGGCCTGGGCACCGGCGGGAGCACCAACACGGGCGGCCTCACGGGCACCGGCGGGAGCACCAACACGGGGGGCGCCGTCGGGACTGGAGGAACCACCAGCACGGGCGGCGTCCCTGGCACCGGCGGAAGCACCAGCACGGGTGGCGCCGTCGGCACTGGAGGAACCACCAGCACCGGCGGCCGGGGCGGCGCGACCGCCAGCGGGGGAACCACGGGCACCGGCGGCTCCGGAACCGGTGGCGTGGCCACCGGCGGGACGACCGGCGGCGCCACGGGCGGCTCGCCCGGCACGGGCGGCTCGCCCGGCACGGGCGGAGTTGCTTACCAGGGCCCGTGCGACGTGGTCCCGGGCGGGTGCGCCGAGGCGTTCAGCGTCACCCGGGCGATGGTGGCCAGCTACACGGGCCCGCTCCTCGAGCTCGGGCGGACCTCGGACAAGACCACCCTGAACATCGGCCAGACGTCCGCGCACACCGCCGACATGACGACCTGGAGCGCCTTCTGCAACGGGAGCCAGTCGAACTGCGTCGTCGCGAAGATCTACGCGCAGGTTCACAGCGGAAATAACGATCTCACGCCGGGCGTGTGGAACACGCCGTGGAAGCCCGACTGCAGCGCGGGTGGATACACCTGCGCCTCGAAGTTCACGATCGAGTCCGCGACCGGGCTCCCCATCCTGACCACCGTCTCGCCGCAAGAGTACGCGCTGTCCGGCGACAACTTCGCCACCGGCATCAACGGCGGGACCAAGGCGATGGGCATCATGTACAACGGCAAACCGGTCGCGAACAGCGTCTATTGCTGCGGCGTCATCGGCCTCACGCACAAGTACAACGCCACCGACACCCACGGGACGGACTTCATGCTCGCCCTGGCGTACGGGTGGAGGGATTCGGGCGGCTGCTGCATCGCCGTCAACTGCGGCTCGTCCACCTCGTACTGTGTCGGCGCGGAAGAGGAGGAGGACAACGACCTGGCCGATTACGGCACGTCGCCCGTCGCCAACGCGCTGGTGGTGACGCAGTTCGATCCAACCTCGAACGCCGTCAGCACGTTCTTGAACGGCACCCAGAAATTCTCGCACTCGCCTCCCAAGGCCCAGCTGAACGCCGGGACGGCCATCCACCTGGGCGGCGGTGGCGACCTCAGTCAACCCGACGCGGTCCTGATGCGCGAGGCGTTCTTCACCAACGCCGTCATGAGCGCGAGCACGGTGACGGCGCTGAAGACCAACGCCGTGGCGTTCTATCCGGCCCTGAGCTTCCCCTAAGGGCGCTCCCGCGGGCGCGCCTCTGGGTCGGCAGCCGTCCAGACTGAAAAAGCGCTACCCCTCGCCGGGGCTGGCGACAGTAACGGTTATGGCTCGCTCTCGATCCGTAACCGTTCAATCCGTTCTGTGCGCCCTGTTGGCCTGCGTCAGCGGGTGCTCCGGGAAGAGCACCACGTCAGGGCCGCCGAGCGGTGCTGGCCGTGACGGATCCGGTGGAACGGGCGGCGCTGCTTCGGGCGGAAGCCCTGGGACGGGCGGCGGCGCCGGCGGAACAGGCGGCTCGGCGGCGGGCGGTTCTCAGGGAAGTGGCGGCCTGCAAGGGGTCGGTGGAAGCAACTCGAGCGGGGGCCACGGCGGGTCGCTCGGTCCCGCGACCGGAGGCGCCGTGGGCACGGCCGGTGCTCCAGGAACAGGAGGCCTTACGGGAACGGCGGGCGCCACGGGAGCCGCGGGCGCGGGTGGCGCGGGCTGTGGGTCCACAACGTCTCTCAAGCCGAGTGGCGTCAACGGGGCATCCACCGTGAACGACTCCTCGGCCAACGGTGCCTCGTTGGTCGGCCTGGCCAACACCGGACAAGGTGCCCAGGTCACGGGCACCCCGGCCGCCAGCATGCTGGCGATTCACTACGCGTCGACCTCGGTGGGCACGATCAGCGTGTCGGTCAATGGACAGACGGGCGTCAAGGTCAACGTTCACTCCTCGGGAGCCCTCACGGGTTCGTTCCTCAACGCCATCATCAGCATCGCGATTCCGGCCGATGCGACGGTGACCGTCAGCCGGGCTTCGGGCGACGTCGCCGTGAACATCGACAAGGTCATCGTGGGTGATTGCGATCTGGGCTTGCCTCCGGACATCTGGAATCTGCCGACGTTCAAGCCGGCCTCGGGCCCCTACACGACCGATTGGACGGCGCTCGGCCTGACCTACGTCACGCCCGAGTGGTGGCGTGACGCCAAGCTCGGCGCGTGGGCGCACTGGGATCCGCAATCCATGCCCGAGCAGGGCGACTGGTACGCCTATCGTATGTATCAACAGGGGTCGGCCGACTTCAATTATCAGGTCAGTCATTTCGGCGATCCGGGCGGGGCCACTCCCTACGGCTACAAGGACATCTGCGAGAACTGGGTGATCGACCAGTGGGATCCCACCAGCTTGATGGATCTGTACGTCCAGATGGGGGCAAGGTTCTTCATGGCGATGGGCTCCCACCATGACAACTTCGCGAACTACGGAACGATCTACCAACCCTGGAACGCGGCGGCGATCGGCGTCAAGCAGGACATCGTCGCCGTGTGGGAACCACTCGCGCGCAAGGCGGGCTTGCGGTTCGGCATCGGTTTTCACAACACGCCGGCCCGCACCTGGGGCCAGTGGATGCCGATCCGTTACACCAGCGATACGAAAGGGCCTTACGACGCGTTGCAAACGATTCTAGATGGAAAGGGGAAGTGGTGGGCGGGAATGGATCCGGTGGATCTCTATGGCTACCAGCACACCACCGACTGTTCCAACCAGCAGTGCAACGACTCGCCCTATGGAACGCAGTTCATGTATCGCGTCGATGAAGCGATCGACAAGTATCATCCCGACGTCGTCTACTTCGACGATCACGCGGGCGATTCTCAGGTCGATCTGGGCGTCCACATGGGATTGGGCTCCATCGCCACCACGATCCTGGCGAACTACTACAACAAGTCGCTGACCTGGAATCAGGGGAAGATGGACGTCGTCATGAACATGAAAGGGGTGGGCGGACAATACGACAGCTTCCAGGACAACGAAGCCCTGGTGCCTTACGTTCAACGCGCGCTGGTCAGGAGCACCGAGGCCAGCACGGAACCGCAGATCAGCGCTTATCCGTTCCAGACCGAGCTCGATATCCAGAGCGGGAACTGGCACTACCTGACCGGGGCGGGATACACCGACGCCGCGACTCTTGTCACCACGCTGATGCAGAACGTCTCCCGAAACGGAAGCCTGTTGCTGAACCTCACCCAGCACGGCCGGGGGAACCTCGACGCGCAGTGCATTCAAATCGCCCAGGACATCGGCGCCTGGCTGAAGGTCAACGGCGAGGCCGTGTATGCGTCCCGTCCTTTTGAAGTATCGGGCGAAGTCTCCTCCGGCAGCAACCAGACGGTGGCCTACACCCGCGATGACGGAAACGTGTATGCGACGCTGTTCGGCTGGAGCGGCGGCGCGATCTCGCTCCCGGCTCTGAAGTCGGGCGGGGCGACGGTGGGAACCGTGTCCAGGGTCGAAATGCTCGGCTCCAGCGTGGCGATGACGTTCTCTCAAACTGCTCAAGGGCTGACCGTGACGCCCGGTGGATCGGTGGCGGCTCTGTCGGGGATCTCGAATCAGCAACTGGCCTCGAAGATGCGCGTCCTCCGGATCACGCATGACAAGGGCTGGATCAACGACGACGATCCGGGATCGGCGTCGCCGGGATGGCTTCGCACCTGCAACCTCGGCACCGGCGACTACAACAACGACCTGACCACCAGCAGCACCGTCGGCGCGGTCTGGACGTCGACGTTCACCGGCAGCTCCCTGACTGTCTACGCTCCGAAACAGTCGGGGGCCGGAAAGCTCGAGGTTCAGATCGATGGCCAGTCAAAAGGGACGGCGGATCTCTCCACCACGGGCGCACGCCAGCCCCAGCAGCCGGTGTTCGTGGTGGCCGGGCTGACTGCGGGCAGTCACACGCTCAGTATCGTCAATCGTGGTCCCGGCTCGGTGGCGGTGGACGCCGTGGCCGTCCACTAAGAACCGCCCCGGGATTCGCGTCCTCGCGGATCAGTGCCCATATCCCGCGGCAACGATGTTCGCTTGTACGGCGTCGTCGGTCCCGTCGGACGGCGCGCCCATCGTCATCGCTCCCTCGAACCAGATCCCGGTGCCTGTGTTCAATCCGTCGCCACCCGTGCCCAGGATGATGGCGCCTTCCTTCTTTTGGGGGCTATATCCGGGGGGACGCGCGCCGTAGTTCATGGTGTCCGCGTTGAACTTGAAGGCCAGCTTGCCCGACGCGGCGTTCGCCGCCTTGAGCGCGAAGCAGCCCGACGACGTGAGGCCCGTCGGGCAGTCCTTGGCCGAGAGGCCCTTCAGCATGGCGGTGACGTAGCCGAACCCGGTCACCGAGGTGTTGCTGGCCACCTTCGACGAGCCGTTTTCGTAGCCTTCATACATTCCGTTCTCCAGGTCTGCCGCCACCCAGGGGCCACTGCCACCCCCGGACTGCCCGAACTGCGTGTCGGCGCCCCAGTAGATGGCCTCCATCGTGGCATTGCCGTCGTCGATTCCGGGCAGCTCCGAGTTTCCGTAGTCGAAGCAGCACCAATCGCCGTACGTCTTTCCGTCGAGCACCGAGTACATGGCCTCGGCCTGGTCGCCCGTCGCGATGTTTTTGGTGGTTTGGTTCCAGACGACGGTCGACGAGCTGCTGGTCCCCGTGTAGCTGGTCGTGAGCGTCACTGTCGTCGCGGCGCTCATCGCGGAAGCGGTGAGGTAGATCTTGAAGTTGCAGTTGTTGGGCCAGGAGTTGGCCGGGCAATCCTTGCTGTTCGCGGCAAAGAGGAGCGCCGTGTTCGCGGAGAGCGTCTGCGGGCTCGAGAACGTGACGGTCGACGAGCCCTTGTTGATGGCGGCTGTTCCCGACAGAGCGACGCCTGTTCGATAGGCGACGTTCGTACCGGACTTGATCCCGTAGACGGAATGCCCGCCGACGCTGATCTTGGCTGCGTTCGCCGTCGCCGGATTGCCGCCACTCTGCAACCAGTACGCGAACCAGGTCACGCGAAGGTGGTTACCGTTGGGCGACTGGTCATAGATGATCGGGATCGTGCAGCTGGTGCCGGAGCAGAAGGAGTCCTGCACGGAACTGTCGGCGTAGCCTCCGGTGCCGACCAGGATGTCCTTGGTGGACTTGTCGGACGCGCGCTGGACCTGATAGAGGGGACCCGTGTACGCGCCGTACAATGCGCGAACCGTGCTGTGGGCCGCCCCGCAGGGGGTGTTGCCCGCTTGATAGATGTCGCAAGGTCCGGTCGCGCCCGAACCCGCGGTCCCACCCGTCGGCGAGCTGCCGCCCGACCCGGCGGTCCCGGCGGAACCTCCACGCGAGCCGCTCGCCCCGCCCGCGCCAGTCGTGCCGCCCGGGCTGATCATTCCGCCGAGACCCGTTGCGCCACCGGTGCTCGTCGTTCCGCCGGAGCCGATCGTGCCGCCACGTCCGGCGCTGCCGCCCGCGCCGGTGACGCCGCCGCTGGCGGTCGTGTCACCCGTCCCGGTCATGCCGCCGGTCCCCGGCGAGCCGCCCGACGCCGTCGACCCGCCGCTGCCGACCGCGCCCCCAGTCTGAGCGCTTCCTCCTGATGCCGACGTGTGCCCGCCGCTGCCCGACTCCGTCGTTGAACTGTTCGTCGGCCCGGCGGCGCAACCGTCGAGAACGGTCGCTGTGATTATGCAAGCACAGAGCGTCAGTACAGATCCAATTGATCGCATGCCCCTAACTGCCAGGGAGAACCCGCTTGTGCTCAGGATTCATGCGGTCCAAGTCCCTGGTGATCCAGCCAGCCGAGCGGACACATCGATTCACGCGCCCTTCGCGCTATCGCCTGCCGCACCAGTTCGGAGGCGAACGAGGACTCGTCCGTCTCGGGGATCTCCGGTGTCAGCGCATCGGAGGTCACTCTCCCGCGCTGCTCATCATCGTCCACGACTTGGTACTGTCGCGCCCGGCGGCGATGTGCACGGCAACGGGATTTCTCCCGCGCACCCCTACTTGGACATGACGAGGAGGGCCACGGAGTTGGCCGCCAGCGAGACCCCGGAGATGGCTCCGTTCGTGACTGCGATGGAGGTGTCCGCCGCAGGAGTGCCGCCTCCCGTCATCCGGTAGACCTGTGCGGAGCCCGCCGGTGTGAAGTTCTTCAGAGTGATGGACAGTCCCGTCTGGTTCGCACCGCTGACGTTCACCAGCATTACCGAGACCTTCGTGGGGTTCGTAGGCGAATCAGCTGCCGCGTAGACGTTGACTCCCTTGTTGGGGCTCGCGGCGCCGATGGAGTAGGCGCCGAAGCCGCCGCCGTTGCCGTCGTAGTTCCGGTACATGGCCATCGCGTTGTAGACCGGCAGATGGGTCGAGCCGTGCACCAGCGTCACGAAGTACGAGGCGACCTGGTATCCGAGGCGCCCGTACATCCCGAGCAGGTCGGCCAGCTGCGCGCCCGAGGTGGCGTCGGGCGTGTTGCCGTCGCCGCCGTCGTTCGGGACGTTGTACTCGCTGACGCAGATGCCTGTCCCCGGATAGGCCGAGTTGATCCAGCCCTGGACGCGGGGGACGACCGAGGTGGTGGTGGTGTCCCAGAAGGACGACGTGTCGCCGAGACCCTTGCGTGGATAGAGGAAGGGATAGTGCATGTCGACGCAGTCGAGCAGGCGCACGTGCGTCGATGCTTCTTGCGTGGCCGCCAGCTTCAAGATCGCCATGGTGAGCGAATTGGTGACGCTGTAGGGGCCGGCGGGGCTGCCGCACTCGACGTTGGAGAGCGCGACCAGGTCGTCGGCGTTCTCCGTGCACATGAAGAGCACCGATGAAGTCGGGTCGGACGTCTTGACGGCCTTCGCGTAGGCCAGTGTCCGGTTGATGAAGTCCTGGTTGAGGCTGGTCCCGATGCTGCTGTTGGTCGTGTAGAACGGCTCGCACCAGGTGCCGGGCGGGTAGAGCGCCGGGTAGATGTCCGTGCGCAGGGCCTGCCAGTTGTCGGGCTCGTTGTCGAGCTGGTAGTACTTCACGCCGCCGCTGGCCGCCGGGCCGAACGTCGAGACCAGGTGGGTGACCCAGTCGCCCATGAACGACGTGTCGAGCACGCTGGATCCTTTGTCGACGACCTCCTCTTCCGACGTGCCGAGCGTCTGGCAGCAGGTGGAGATGGCGCTGCCGCCGGCGCAGTTGGGCGTGCCCGGGTTCGGGGTGGTCATGCTGGAGACCCACCCGCTGATGGGGATCGTCATCAGCGTGTCCGCGTGCTTCGTGATGTTGTAGTGGACGAACTGATCCGAGCTGGTCGAGAGCGACGAGTCGGGCGTCGGCGAGGTGAACCGCCCCTTGTAGTTCGCGCAGTTCCAGTCGTTGCCCGAATTGGAGACGTCGATCTTCCAGTTGTACGAGCTGACGGCGTCGCCGCCCCAGCGGTTGAGCGCCGCGACCTGCATCGAGTCGTCGCTGGAGAACGCCACGCCGTAGATCCCCGGGGAGATCGGGGTCAGCTGGGACTTGGCATCGACGACGACGCTGGTGGTGCTCGAGGAGGCGACGCAGGTCTGGGAGGATCCGCAGAGCTGCGATGGGGGGCACCCGCCGCAGGTGTGCCCGCAGCCGTCGTCGCCGCACGTCTTGCCGCTGCAGTTGGGCGTGCATGCCACCACGGTGCCGCCCGTGCCCGTCGACCCGCCCGACGACGTGTTCCCGCCTGAGCCATTTGAACCGGCTTTCCCGCCCGCGCCGCCGGACGAAGTCGTGTTGCCGCCCGCACCGGCTCTTCCGCCAGCGCCCCCGGTCGATCCTCCGCTGCCGCCGCCTTTGCCCGCGTTACCACCCGTGCTGGTGCCACCCGTTCCGCCGCTGGCGTTTCCACCGGTTCCGACCGAACCCCCGCTGGCTCCGCCGGTGCCGTTGCCGTTACCGCCCTTGCCGCTATTGCCTCCGCTGGCTCCGCCGGTGCCACTCGCCAGGCCACCTGTCCCGCCCGTCCCCGACGGTCCGCCTCCGCTGTTAGAGCTCCCGCAGCTCGTGCAGGCCCACAGTGCGACGACGGTCAGGATAAGGGCTTTCTTCATGAATTCTCCGAGTCGGCGGACAGCGCATCAAAGGCGTAAGGACGGCGAGACACCCCATATACCTGCCGTGGGCGAGTTGGTTGTGTACTGAAAAGTGTTCGGACCGTCCGCGCCACCCGTTCCGGTCGAGCCGTCCATCGCGCTCGCGCCGCCCATTGCGGCTGGTGGCCGCGAGGTCCGATGCGGTTCAGCCGACACAAAACCGATCGATTCGACAGTATCGGCCATGTCGAGTCTTCGGACACCAACGGCGACACGCGAGGACCACGAGCGCAGATGTGAGGGCAGCGCTCTGCCCTGGGGGCCTTCTGTGATCGAGAGCAGGTCGTGTGTTGGCGTTCTCTCGCTTTCGATATCGCTCTTCCTTGCTGTCTCAGGGTGTTCGCCGGGAACGGGAGGAGCGACTGGTCAGGGAGGATCCAGTGCCGCCGGAGGTGCCTCCGAAGACTCGGGCGGTGCGACGGGCTCGGGCGGTGCGACGGGCTCGGGCGGTGCAACGGGCTCGGGCGGTGCAACGGGCTCGGGCGGTGCAACGGGCTCGGGCGGTGCAACGGGCTCGGGCGGTGCAACGGGCTCGGGTGGGCGGGCTGGCGCGGGCGGTGCGAGCGGCAAAGGCGGAACGGGCGCAAATGGCCAGGGAGGCAGCGCCGGAAGGAGCGCGACCGGCGGCTCGTCAGGGGGCGCGGGTGGAATCGCCGCCACCGGTGGCTCGTGGGCCGCGGATGGGGGCCTCGACGCGGGCAGGTCGGCTCTCGCCGGACCGTGCGACATCTTCGGGACTGGCAACACCCCTTGCGTCGCCGCGCACAGCACGGTGCGACTGTTGGCGAGCACGTACAGCGGGCCGCTCTATCAGGTTCGGCGCGCCTCCGACAGCAAGACCCAAGACATCGCGTTTCTGGCGCAATCCGGTGCGGCCGACTCTGCCGCGCAGGAAATGTTTTGTACCGGCACCACCTGCACCATTTCGGTCATCTACGATCAATCGGGGAAGAACAATCACCTCAGGAGATCGTCGGGCGGCGCCGAGGTGTGCCGACACCAAGACCTGGAGGCTGTCGCCGACGCGTTGCCGATGAAGATCGGTGGTCAAAAGGTTTACGGCATCAAGGTCGTGTCCGACAACAGCGGTCCCTGCACGCCAGCTGCAGGAGGCGAGGGGACCGGCTACCGCCTCGACCAGACGACGGGCGTCGCCAAGGGTGACACTGCCGAGACCGAATACATGGTCACGAGCGGTGCCACGCAGGCCTACGGCAACAGTGGTTGCTGCTTCGACTATGGCAACGTGGAGACAGACGACAAAGATGACGGCGCCGGCACGATGGAGGCGATCTACTTCGGCGGCGGAGCCGGCTGGGGCCACGGCGGGGGAAGTGGGCCGTGGGTCATGGCCGACATGGAGAACGGCATATTCTCCGGCTCAACCAACGCCTACACCGGGAACACGTCGGTGCCCTATTCCTATGCGACCGCGGTTCTGATTGGCAGAGCGGGAGGAACGTACTCGCTCATGGCCGGGAATGCGCAGACCGGTAATCTCACGATCATGTATGACGGGGCGCGGCCCAGCGGCTACACCACGATGAAGAAGCAAGGCGCCATCGTTTTGGGCACGGGCGGCGACAACAGTGACCACGGCCAGGGATATTTCTTCGAAGGCGCGATGACCGCCGGCGCTGCGTCGGCCGCCGTCATGGACATGATTCAAGCCAATATTCTTGCCGCTGGGTATGGGAAGTAGCCGCAGGCGAGGAACCTTGCACAAATAGGTCGGCCCGCGACAGTAACTCCTACCGGCGATACCGCCGCCTACGGAGGTTCTCTTGCGAAGCACGAAACGGGTCGCTCGGCCACGGCTCATTCTCACGCTCGCTGTTTCGCTGGGGCTGATGCTCCTCGGCTGTTCGACGCCCGGGACCGTGACGGACGGCGGGTCGGGAGAGGACACTAGATCGGGCGGGACCGGGGGGACCGGCGGCGCCGCCGGCGGGGTGAACGGATCGGGCGGTGCGACGGGTGGATCAGGTTCAGGACAGAGCGGCTCGGGTGGCACCAGCGGGACTGGCGGGACCGGTCCAACCGGCACGGGTGGCGGACCGGGTGGCTCGGGAATGGGAGGCGCGGCCGGCCTGGGCGCGGCGGGGAAGACGGGGACGGGAGGCGCCATCGCCACGGGCGGCTCACATGCCGGCGGTGCCGGGGGAAGTGGCGGTGTTGGGGGCAGCGGCGGGAGAGGCGGTGCCGGCGGTGCGGGCGGCACCGGCGGGACAGCGACAGGTGGCGCGGGCGGCACGACCGCCACCGCCACGGGGCCGTGCGACATCTTCGCTGCCGGCGACACGCCATGCGTCGCGGCCCACAGCACGGTTCGCGCGCTTTACGGAAGCTATGGCGGGCCGCTGTATCAGGTCAGGCGCGCCTCGGACAAGGGCACCGAGGACATCCCCGTCCTGAGCGCGGGAGGCTACGCGAACGCGTCCGTGCAGGATTCCTTCTGCGCGGGAACCACCTGCACCATCTCCGTCCTTTACGATCAGTCTGCCAACGCCAATCACCTGACCAAGTCACCACCGGGCGGATGGTTGACGAACGGGGGCCTGGAGGCGAACGCCACGGCTGCCAAGATCACCGCGAACGGGCACACGGCCTATGGCGTCTACACGACCTCAAACTTCGACAACACCGTCGGCGCGGTCGGCTACCGCAACAACAGCACGAAGGGTGTCGCGACGGGGGACGAGCCCGAAGCGATGTACATGGTCGTGAGCGGCAAGCATTACAACCAGTGGTGCTGCTTCGATTACGGCAACGCGGAGACAAACAACACGGACGACGGCAAGGCCACCATGGAGGCCGTCTACTTTGGGAACAGCACGCAGTGGGGGATGGGAAGCGGCTCCGGCCCGTGGGTGATGGCTGATCTGGAGGACGGGGTTTACGCGGGCGGTTCGACGGCAGCGCCGGCGACGAACACCTCCCTCGTCGCCAGCTACGTCACGGCGATGCTCAAAGGTCCCTCCGGGAATCAGTTCGTTCTCAAGGGTGGTGACGCGCAGTCTGGCGCCCTCGCGACCAAGTACGATGGGGCGCGTCCGGCCGGCTACAGTCCCCAGAAGAAACAGGGCGCGATCATCTTGGGAATCGGCGGAGACAACAGCCACACCGGCGAGGGTACGTTCTTCGAAGGGTGTATGACCGCTGGCGTACCGTCGGATTCCGTCGACGACGCGGTCGAGGCCAACATCGTCGCCGCCGGCTACGGACGCTGATCGCCGGCCGGTCCGCTCATGGGCCGTAGGTGTTTGGATCGAGGAGCAGCTGCCAGAAGCGCGCCTGCGCAGCGGCGCTGTTGTTTTGGGTGACGAGCAGAAGGGGTCCGGCAGGATCGGCGGCGAGGTCCGGTCCGGCGCTCGCGCCAGCGCCGAGGTGCGCCGCCGCCGAGACGCTCTCCACGGCGGTTACGAAACTCGGAATGCCCACCGCCACGACGCCGACCTGATCGGCCGCTTGGTCGAGATCGAAGATGCTCGGTTGCTTCGCGGCGATCCAGCTGCCGAAGGCGTTGCCGGGAAGGTCCGCGAGGCGCGCGTTCGGCACGTCCGTGGTCTGGTCGTAGTAGGCGCTGACCTGTACGAAGCGAAAGTTCGCCGTGACGATGGCGTCGGCCCAGGGATCCATCTCGCCGTTGGGCGGACCCATCCCGCCCCCGGTGCTCGTCGTGGTCCCCAGGGACGAAACCACGACGATCCGTTCGATGACCGTCGGGTCGATGAGGTAAGCGTCCGCCACATCCGTCAGCCGGCCACCCGTCACCACGACCAGCGGCCGGTAGGGGAGGCTCAGGCTCGAGGACAGGTCGACAATCGTGTGCGCGCCCTCCGAGCGGTTCGCGGTGGTGTCCTCGATCTGCCCGCTCGCCGGCCGGGTGAGAGGAGGTCCGGTGCTGGCTTGCGGATCGGGGATGTTGCGCAGGCCGCTGGCGCGGGCCGCCGCCACCATCCCCCGCCAGCCCGCCATGTTGGTGTCGAGATCGGGCCAGGGGCCGCTCGTGTTGATGATGATGCCGGCCAGCTTCGGGCCGCCGCCATTCGCCAGCAGCATGGCGTACTCACCTTGCCAGTTGTCGGTGGCACCGTCGTTGGTGAGAAGGATCGGGTTGCGCTCGTCGACGGGCAGGAGGCCGTGCGGAACACTCGAGCCGAGGTTCCGGCTCTCGGAGCAGCCCAGCGCCAGGGCGGCCAGGGCCAACCTGGCTCCGGCAGATCGCCTCACCGACAAGCGAGCTTTCATGGGAGCAGCTCACTTTTCGATACAAACGCGCCGCCCAGACGCAGTAGGGGTCCATGGCAACCAGGGACTCGACCGGGGTTTGGGTGTTCGTCGCGGCTGTGCTGGTCGCTGCGGGCTGTCAGTCCGGAGCCGGCGCGAGCGGTGCAGGCGGCAGCGCGGCGGCCGGAGCCGACGGCGGTTCGAGCAGCACCGGCGGAAGCGGCTCGGGCGGCGCGTCGGGCACAGGCGGGAGCGTGCCGGGCGGCGGAGGATCGGCCGCCACGGGTGGTCGAGCGGGTGAGAGCGGCGGCGCGAGCGGCGGCAGTGGCGGAGCGATCGGTAGCGGCGGAAGCGGCAGCGGGGGGACGGCCACGGGAGGCTCGACGGGCAGCGGCGGCGCGGGCATGGCCGGAAAGGGCGGCACCGCAGGAGGTGGCGGCCAGCCGGGAGCGGGCGGCGCCGGCGGGTTGTCCTGCAGCGCGCCGACACCGACCGGAAGCACCTACGCCGTCGATGCCACGGGGGTGACGTTCAGCTTGAACCCCGGTCGGTTGAGGGTGCAGGTGTGCAAGGAAGACGTCATCCGGATCGCCTACACGTCGGCCTCCTCGATCCCGGCCAAGACGTCGCTGTCGGTCAGCGCGACATGGGGGACGCCCAGCTTTTGCGTGACCGAGGCGGCCGGCGTGCTGACGATCGCGACGTCGCGCCTGAAGGCGAAGGTCACCGAGAGCAGCGGCCTGGTCACCTACACCGACCTCGCCGACAACCTCCTGGTCTCGGAGAACAGCAAGAGCCTCAAGGCCGCGACCGTCGAGGGCGTCAGCACCAACACCGTCAGCGCCGCGTTCAACTCGCCGACCAACGAGGCGCTGTTCGGTCTCGGCCAGCACCAGGACGGCGTCATGAACCGCAAGGGCTCGACGCTGCACATGCTCAACGCCAACACGCAGATCCAGATCCCCGTGCTGGTCTCCAACAGAGGATACGGGCTCTTCTGGGACAACTATTCGACGACCGACTTCGCGGGAAACGTCTCCGGCAACACGCAGTACAGCTTCAGCTCCGAGACGGGCGATCTGGTCGACTACTACTTTTTCTACGGCCCGACGATCGACCAGGTCATCGCCAACTACCGGGCGACCACCGGCGCAGCGCCGCTCTTCCCCAAGTGGGCGTACGGCCTCTTCCAGTCGAAGGACCACTACCAGAGCTCGTCCGAGCTGCTCTCCGTCGAGCAGGGCTACCGGAGCAACAACATCCCCGTCGACGTCATCGTGCAGGACTGGCAGTACTGGAGCCCGTACGTCTGGGGCTCGCAGCTGATGGACCCGAGCCGCTATCCGGATCCCGCCGGGCTGGTGAACCAGCTGCACGCGGCCAACGTCCACACGATGATCTCCATCTGGCCGCTTTATCAGACCCGCAGCCCCGCCACGCCGATGGTCACCGGGGAGCTCGATCCCTACAACGCGCTCAACGCCATCAACGCGCTCTATCCCGACACGACGAGCGGTGGTCTTTATCATTTCTACGACACCTTCAATGCCATGGCCCGGACGCTCAGCTACCAGTACGACCACGATCGTCTGCTGGCGAAGTACGGCTGGGACGCCATCTGGGCGGACAACACCGAGCCGCAGGGCTACCCGGACGGGGTGAACGTCCACGCCGCCACCACCGCCCTCGGCAAGGGCGCGTTCTACATCAACGCCTATCCTCTCGAGCACAACCGCGGCCTCTACGAGGGCTGGCGGGGCATCGGGCCCAACAACAAGCGCGTCTACGTCCTCACCCGCAGCGCGTTCGCCGGCCAGCAGCGGTACGCGGCGGGGGTCTGGTCCGGCGACATCAACGCCACGGCCAGCGTCTATGCCGCGCAGATCCCGGGCGGCCTCAGCTACGCGATCTCGGGGATGCCCTACTGGACCACCGACATCGGTGGCTACTTCGGAACCCCCAGCGAAGAGCTCTTCACCCGCTGGTTTCAGTTCGGCGCCTTCTGCCCGACGTTCCGCATTCACGGCCAGGCCCCGAAGGAGCTCTACGGCGCGCAGTGGAGCACGCAGGGCAAGGCCAACATGCTGGCCGTCGACAACCTGCGCTACCGCCTGATGCCCTACATCTATTCGCTGGCCTGGATGGTGACGAACCAGGGGTACACGATCATGCGCCCGCTGGTCTTCGACTTCCAGAACGACACCAAGGTCTACGGCATCACCGACCAGTACATGTTCGGCCCGGCCTTGCTGGTCAATCCGGTGACCGCGACCGGGGCCACCAGCCGATCGGTCTATCTGCCGGCCGGGACCTGGTACGACTTCTGGTCGGGATCGACGACGACAGGCGGCGCCACCAGCACGGCCAGCGCGCCGCTGAGCCAGATCCCCGTTTACGTTCGAGCCGGATCGATCGTTCCGATGGGGCCGATGATCCAGTACGCCACGCAGAGCGCCGACCCGCTGGAGATCCGCGTCTACAAGGGGCAGAGCGGAACGTTCACGCTGTACGAAGACGAAGGCGATACGTACGACTACGAGACCGGTCAGCATGCCCAGATTCAGCTCTCCTGGGACGACGGCGCCCAGCAGCTGACGATCGGCGCCCGGACCGGCAGCTACACCGGCATGCTCAGCAGCCGGACCTTCAACGTCGTCTGGATGGGGGCCAATCACGGAGCGGGCGTGGCCGTCACCTCCGCCCCGGATCAGGTGGTCAAGTACGACGGCGCGCAGGTCGTCGTCAGCGCGAAGTAGCTGCGCCCAGCTAATGAACATGAGCACCGAGGTCGATCCCAACCACCGCGGCCAGACGCGGCGCGGTCCAGACTGGAACCTGATCGAGGGTGCCCGTCCAGCGAATCACGTTCGCCAGGCCGTCGGCGTGGGCGTCCACGAAGAAGTGGTGGCCGAGAGCCTGGACGATGCCGATCCGAGCTCCCGCTTGAACCAACGGCACGACGGCCGACGTCGGCAGGTCGATGTCCTCGCCGGTCATTCTGACTTCACCGGCGTTGGCCAGGAGGCAGGCTCTCCAGCGCGTGAGCAGCGCGCAGGCGGCGGCGCTCGCCAGCAGGTGTTGCTGCGAGAAGCCTGCGCCGTCCGAGCGCCGGGTCGTGCTCGGCGAGCTGGCCTCGGCGGCGAGCTCGAGGGAGACGTGCCGCCAGGCGACACCGCCGCTCACGCCTCCGAGCAGCACGGGTGTCGACGACATCCCGAACCCGACCGCGGTCCCTGCGCCCATCGCCCACGCTGGGCGGGGGCCACGCGCCGTTCTGGGTGTTGATGATTCCGTTTCGAGAACCGCGGCGGGAGGCGCCGTCCGCTCATTGGAGACGGGCGGGGCGATGGAGACGGGCAGGGCGGCCGGCGACTGCGTCGCGGGTTGCGTCGCGGTCACTTCAGGTGGAGGACCTGTGCTCGTTGAAGCGATCGCGGGCGCGGCCGTGCCGGCGCCGGGATCCCTGGTCATCGCCAGCAGCTGGATCTGCACGGCGAGCGCCGCCGCGAGAGTGCGCACGAGATGCCGACAGTCCTTGGTGACGACAGGCAAGGTCTGATCGCCGGCCCACCTGCCGGTTGCATCGCGCCATTCGATGTGACCGTCGATGGCGTCGATTCCCGGCGTGATCCGGACGAAGACATGGTCGGCGGAGGCCTCGGAGAAGGGGTCGTAGCCCAGCCGGGCCCTGACCATGCCTTCGAAGTCCTGCACGGCGGGACACCCGGGGCCCCCGTCGTAGTCGAGGCTCACGATGAACAGGGCGGCTTGTGCTCGGCCGGCGCACAGACCCAACGTCGCGACGTACACCGCGCAGGCGCAAACGAGCGGGCTGGCGCGTCCGATGCTCACGGGCCGCCGGCCTCAGGGAGCCGATTCTTCGCGCGATTTGTGCTCGATGCCCGGCAGGAGGACGCTGCGGGGGAACCGCGCGGCAAAAGCGGCGCCGGCGCGCTTGGCTTCCACCTCGTGCCCGGCGGCCAGCAGCGACTCGACCCGCAACGCCTCGCACTCTTCGGCGAGGGGGCCATCGGGGAAGCGCCGCGCATGCTCCGCCACCAGCGCCAGGGCGCTCCGAAAGTCGCCGCGTGCGTAGGCAAGGTGTGCGTGCTGGAGCAGCGCGACCTCGGCAAACGGATCTGCGCCGCGTGCAATGGGCCTCAGGTGCCTGTTTGTCTTCTTGTGACGAATGGCGGGCGTCGAGCCCACTGTCGCTGGCGCCGGCTCGGGATCCTCTCGAACGTCGGCGGGGAACGAGATGGAGCTCTCGGGGGAGCCCCCCGGGGGAGCAGACGCTGTCCGCCCGCGGAGCGCGGCCACCGCGCCGGCCGCGCCGGCAAGAATGGCGAGCGCCGCAGCGACGGCCCACCGGCGCAGACCGCCGCGTTGCGAGATCGGGGCGGCCGACGGCCTCGGACCGCCAAAGGGGGCCGTTCGGGTGATCAGGCGTCTGCCCGATTTGAGCGTGAAAACGAAGGCCCGGCTGCGGGCGAGCACCCGCGCGCGAACGTCGTCGGGGAGCTGGCGCGCCGCCGTGCGGAAACGGAGCAGGCTCTCCAGTTCCGGATCGAGCTCCGGGCCCTCGCGCTTCATCCCCGCACCTTCCCCCTCTGGAGCGCGCGCACCGCCGAAGCGAGCTCCTTCCGTCCTTTGCGGAGCCTCGCATAGACGCCGAACCGCGTGATCGAAAGCCGGCGAGCGATCTCGATGACCTCTACCCCGTCGAGGTCGTGGAGCATGAGAACCGAACGGCGCGCGTCAGGAACGCGCTCGAGGGCCGCCGAGAGCAGCGCCAGAGACTGCTGCTCTTGGATGTTGTCCTCGGGATCGGGAGCGACGTCCGGCGGATCCAGGCCCTCGCGCGGCGTCTCGCGCAGCTGGCGCCGGCGGTAGGTCCGGACCATGCGAAACGCCACCCCGAACAGCCAGGGGCGGAGGGGACGGGTCGTGTCCAGGGTCGGCCATTTGTTGTGAAGCACCGCGAAGGTGTCCTGCAGGAGATCTTCGGTGTCGGCCGGGCGGGCGCCCAGGCGCTGCAGCGTCCAGTAGAGATAGTCGAGCTCTCGAGCGAACGCCTGGAAGCAGGATGTCACCGCCTCCGGTTGCGGCGTGGTGGCTCGGAGAAAATGCAGAGTGCCCATCCCAGCACTGGGTAACTGCGCCGAACGGGCCCTCCGTTCACTGCATTCTTCTCTCTCGAGCGCAAAACCGGACGGGGAGATCAGTTCGTGCCGAGCAAGACCTTCCAGAACAGGCTCGTCGCCGCCGCTCCGTCGCACCCGGTCACGAGCCAGCCTGGGCCGCTTTGTTTCGTCGCCAGGTTGGGTCCGGCCGTGGCGCCCCCGTCGACGCCCCCGGCCGGAGAGACCCGCTCGATCGCCGTCGCGAAGCTCGCAAGACCGACCGCCAGGACGGAGACCTGGTCCGAGGCGGGCGACCACTGCCAGAGGTTGGGCTGCTTGGACGCGATCCAGGCGCCGAGGGCGTTGTTGGGGAGCTGGGAGAGGCTGGAGGTGGGGACGTCGGTCAGCTGGTCGTACCAGGCGCTGATCTGAACGTAGCGAAACCGGGAGGCGACGATGAAGTCAGCCCAGGGATCGCCGTCGCCATTGGGCGAGCCCATGCCGCCTCCCGTGCTGGTCGTGCTCCCCAGCGAGGAGACGATTACCACCCGTTCGGTGACCGTCGGATCGACGAGATAGGCGTCGGCGACGTCGGTCAGGGCGCCACCCGTGGCGATCACCAGCGGCCGATAGGGCAGTCCCAGGCTCTTGGAGGTGTCGACGATGAGCAGCGCGCCCGCCGACCGGTTGGGCTGCGTATCATCGATGTTGCCGCTCGCCGGCGCGACCAGCGGCGCTCCGATGCTGGGGATCGGATCGGGCAGGTTCGTGAGCCCGCTGGCTCGGGCGGCGGCGACCAGATCGGTGTAACCACCCACGTTCGTCTCGATGTCCGGCCAGTCGGAGGTCTCGTCCACGATGATCGCGGCGAGTGGCGAGCCCCCGCCGTTCGCCAACAAGACGGCATACTCTCCTGACCAGTTGTCGTAGGCGCCGTCGTTCAACAGAATGATCGGATTGCGCTCATCGACGGGCAGGAGCCCGGCCGGACGGTCGTAACCGGCGTCGAGCGTCTCCTTGCAACCACCAGCGACGACGGCGGTGGCGAGCGCCAGCAGGCAGCCCGTGGTCGCCCGGAGGGCGATTTGCCGAAGAATCAGCATCGTCGAGTACAGCCTGACGCCTGAACCTCCATCGTACCCTGAGGGGCTCGCTCCAGCCCTGACGATTTCTCTCCACAAACCGGGGGGCAGCGACAGCTACTGGAGATGAGCCCTGCAAATCCCCCAGCGTCCGACCCCTGCGCGCGCCGAACAAAACCCTTTCTGTTCGGGCGCTTGTGGCCGGCTCTGGTGGCTCTCGGCCTGGTGCTCCTGTCAGCCTCCCGATCCTTCGCCGACAACCCCATCGTCCAGACCAACTACACGTCCGATCCCGCGCCCATGGTCTCCAACGGGCAGGTCTACCTCATCACGACGCACGATGAGAACGTGGCCGGACAACCGTGCAGCGCGGTGGCCGGTTACACCCTGTGCAAGTGGTTCGCCTACTCGTCGGCGGACATGGTGAACTGGACCGATCACGGGACGATCGCGACCTGGAGCACGTTCAGCTGGGCGTCGACCGCTGCCTGGGCTCCCCAGGCCATCCCCCGCAACGGCAAGTTTTATCTCTACGTCCCCCTGAGCAACAAATCTGGCGCGACGGTCATCGGGGTGGGCGTCTCCAACAGCCCCATCGGCCCCTACACGGACGCCATCGGCCAGCCGCTGGTCACGGGAGGTTGCCCCAACGAGACGGGCGACATCGATCCCACCGTCTTCATCGACGATGACGGGCAAGCGTACCTGTATTTCGGAAGAAGCGTTCCCGGCTACGTCAAGCTGAACACGGACATGATCTCGTACGCGGGGGGCGTCCAATGCCCTTCGGACAGCAGCCAGGCCTTCGGGCCTGCTCCCTCCGCAGGCGGCTTCCCCTCTCAGTACGAAGAGGGTCCCTGGATCATGAAGCACGGCACGACCTACTACCTCGCGTACGCGGCCAACAACATTCCGGAAGACATCTCCTACTCCAGGGCCACCTCAGCCACCGGGCCCTTCACCTACGGCGGGACCATCATGAAGGCGATGGGTGCGAGCTTCACCAATCACACCGGCATCATTGACTTCAATGGCCACTCGTATTTTTTCTATCACGATGGCGCCTTGCAAAAAGGCGGCTCGGTCCCCTCGAACGGCGATGGCTATCACCGCTCGGTCTGTCTCGAGGAGTTCAAGTACAACTCCGACGGGTCGATCCCGACCATCGCACCGACGAGCGCCGGCCCGCAGGCCATCGCCAACCTGAACCCGTTCCTGCAGACCGAGGCGGAGACCATCGCCTGGGAATCCGGCGTCCAGACGGAGGCGACCAGCGATACGGGAGGCGGGATGGACGTCACCGCCATCGACAGCGGCGACTACATCAAGGTCCGGAGCGTCGATTTCGGCGCCGGGGCGACCTCCTTCGACGCGCGGGTGGCCTCGAACGGCAGCGGCGGGAGCATCGAGCTGCACCTCGACAGCCTCACCGGCACGGTGATCGGGACCTGCGCCGTCTCGGGGACCGGCGGCGCCCAGACCTGGAGCACGAAGTCGTGCTCCGTCACCAGCACGACGGGGGTCCATGATCTGTTCCTGAAGTTCACCGGTTCCGGCAGCAACCTCTTCAACTTCAACTGGTGGAGGTTCGAAGGGCCGGGCGCGGCATCCAGCGACGGCGGCGCCACGGGCGGCACCGGGGCAGGCGGAACGTCGGCGTCGGGCGGCACCACCGGCTCGGGTGGCAAAGGGGGCGGCGGCGGCGCCACGGCGACGGGCACGGGCGGTTCGGCCAGCGGCGGGGTCTCCGGCACGGGTGGTCGCGGCGGCTCGGCAGGCGGCAGCGGCGGCACGATCGTGAGCGGAACCGGCGGCGCGGCTGGTTCCACCTCGGGGGGCAGCGGCGGAGCCAAGGGGAGCGGCGGAGTCATCGGCAGCGGTGGCTCCGCAGCCAGCGGCGGGACGACTGGAAGCGGTGGCGCGGTGGCCAGCGGCGGTGTCTCCGGCACGGGCGGCTCGGACGGCTCGGGCGGCACGGGAATGACGGGAAGCTCCGGCGGCAGCGGCGTCAATGACGGCGGCACCAGCGGGTGCAGCTGCCAGAGCAGTCCCGGACGGGGCGACGGCGCCTTCGGGATCCTGGCGTTGCTCGCGGCGGCGATCTGCCTGCGCCGCCGGGAGAGTCGGTCTCCGGTGAGCCAGCGAGACGGCGGGGCGGCGCGCTGAGAGCCGTCAGGGTCCGAACGTGTGCGGATCGAGGAGGAGCTGCCAGAGGCGCGACTGAGCCAGCGGCGCCGCGATTTGCGTGACGACCCAGTCGTTGCCGTTCGGATCGGGCACCAGCGGCGGTCCCTGTGTCGCGTCGAATCCGCCTGACGTGTCGGGCGACACCCGCTCGGCCGAGACCGTGAAACCTGGCAGACCCATCGCGAGGAGGGCGACCTGATCGGAGGCTTGCGGCACCGCGATGATGTTGGGCTGCTTGGTCGCGATCCGGTTGCCCAGCGCGTTTGAAGGCAGGCTGGGGAGATCCGCCGTCGTGACGTCTCCGGTCTGGTCGTAGTAGGCGCTGACCTGGATGTAGCGAAACCGCTGCGCGACGATCCAGTCCGCCCAGGGATCCATGTCGCCGTTGGGCGCGTTCATCGTGGCGTCCGGCGCGCTGTAGCCGCCGAGCGCCGCGACGACGACCACGCGGTCGACGACCGTATGATCGATGAGGTAGGCGTCTGCCAGATCTGTCAGCGACGTCCCTGATACGACGACGACGGGGAGGTTCGGCTGGCTCAGCTTGTTCGACAGATCGCGAATCAGCTGGGCGCCGGCGGAGTTGTTGGGGGTGGTCGAATCGATCTGGCCGTCGGCCGGCATCGTCAAGGCGGCGCCCGCGCTCGAGGTGACGTCCGGAATGTTCGGCAGGCCGCTCGAGCGCGCGGCGTTGACCAGATCGTTCCACCCCGACGTGTTGATGCTGAGGTCGCCCCAGATCTTGCTCGCGTTGACGACGATGCCGGCCAGGGGAGGGCCGCCGCTGCTCGCGAGCAAGACGGCGTACTCGCCCAGCCAGTCGCCGGACCAGTCGTCCTCGTAAACGATGACCGGGTTCGTCTGGTCGACGGGCAGCGGGCCGGGCGGGCGGTTGAATCCTGCGTCGAGCGTCTCGCTGCAAGCGGCGAACAGCAACACGGCGGCCACAGCCGCGGAGAGTCCCCCACGGCCGAAAGGACGACTGCGTCGCAAGATCCGCCTCTTCTGTCACTCCGCGGCGCGGGCCTGCTCGCGCAACCGAGGCAAGAGCACGCTGCGCGGGAAGCGCCTGGCGAAGGCCGCGAGCGCGCGGCGCGCCTGGTCACCGCGATCCGCCCCGGCGAGCGATCGCACCCGCAACGCTTCACGCTCCTCCGCCAGACGTCCGTTCGGGAACCTGCGCGCGTGCTCCGCGACGAGCACCAGCGCGTCGGGGAAGTCCTGGCTGGCGTATTTGGATTGAGCCCGTTGCAGGAGATAGAGCTCGGCCGCGTAAGACTCCTGGGGAGACAGCGCCCGATGGGAATGCAGGATTCTGGGGCTGGCAAGCACCTGCGGCGCGGGCTCCACCTCTGCGACCGAGGGCTTGGGTGCTGCTGAGACCGAGGGCTTGGGTGCTGCTGCGCGGACCGACGGCGCCTCCGACCTCGCGCGCAGTGACGAACCAATCTCGGCCGGGCGCCTGGCGTGGGTGTAGAGCGCGGCGGTTGCACCGGCCGCGCTGAACAGCAGGAGCGCGGCGGCGGCGAAGGCGAGTCGCCGCCCGCGCCAGGCGGGTGCCGTTTCCGGGATCCCCAGGCGCCTGGCCTGGGCCGACGCCGCGACGGCCACACGCGCGCGGGCGAGCAGCCGGGCGCGCACCACGTCGGGCGCGCGCCGAATGTGGCGTCCCCGTTCGATGACCGCCTGGACCTCTTGCTCCGCCACCTGCGCGCGCAGGCTCATCGCCTCACGCCCTCCTTCAACAAACGCCGCAACGCCGATGCCAGCTCCTTGCGCGCCTTTCGCAGCCTGGCGTAGGCACCGAACCGCGTCAGTGACAGCCGGGCCGCCACCTCCACGATGGGGAAGCCATCCAGGTCGTGCATGACGACGACCGCTCTTCGCTGCAGGGGGATGGTGTCGAGCGCGGCCATCAGGAGGTGGGCCGACTGCTTGGACTGCAGCGATTCCTCGGGGCCGACGGCAGGGTCCTCCGCTTCCAGATAGGCGAAGGGGATTTCGCGACCCCGGCGGCGGCGGTGCGCGCAGACGACCCGGAAGGCGACGGCGAACAGGTACGGGCGGAACGGGCGGCTGACGTCCAGGTCGGGCCAGTTCCGGTGCAAGACGAGGAAGACCTCCTGCGCGAGATCTTCGATCTCACGGGGGCTCGCGCCCATCCGTTGCAAGGTCTCGAAGAGGTAGTCGAGCTCCCTTTCGTAAACCGCGAGGCAACTGGTCTCGAGCTCGGCGGCGGGCGGGGGAGCCGGACGGGCGGAATGGACCTGCCGGAGATAGCCCATGGAAGGAATTGTCCCGGGCAGGATCGTTTGTTTACTTAATTCGCAAGGCCAGGTCGATTCCGAGCAGCGCGGCAAAGGTTGGGGTCGTCCAGACGGGCATCGAATCGAGGGTGACGTCGCCCTGGGTCAGCCGTCCGAGGCCTTCGACGTGGGCGACGATGTAGGTGCGGTGTCCAAAGGTGTGCGACGCTGCCAGCCGCAGACCCGCCTGGAGCATCAGGCCCGAGGCGGTCAGCGGGACATCGACGCCCTGACCGACCACCCGGAGCTCGCCCGCCTTGCCGACGGCACACACGCTCCAGGCGCCGCGCACGCCGCACCCCGCGAGGCTCGCCAGAATCTGCTCCTGAGAAAAGCCTGCCCCATCCGCCCGGTGCGTCGTCGACGGTGTGCTGACCTCGCCGGCGAGCTCGACCGCGACGTGCGACCACGCCGCAGTCGCGAACAGACGGCCGATGGCGACTGGCTCCGAGGTCACGCCAAGCCCGGCCGCCGCGCCCGCGCCCACCAACACAAAAGGGCCGGCTCGCTGCCCCGTCGTCGCCGGCGCTGCGCCGCCCGCGTTCTCGATCTGGGCCGCTGGCGGAGCCGCCACCGACGGCGGCGATGCCGGCAACCTCGCGACCGCCGTGTCCGCGGCCGGCGCGGGCGGCGCCGCCGCTCGACTCTCCCCGACGGTGGCCGCCATCAGCTGAATTTGCAGGGCCAGCGCGAACCCCATGGCGCGGATGAGCTCGGCGCAGTCGCCGGTGCGGGAAGGAAATACCTGCTCTCCGATCGCCGCGCCCGTCGCGTCCCGCCATTCGAGCCGGCCCTCGAGCGCTCGCCCGGCGGACTCGATGCGCACGATGACCCGGTCCGGCGCATCCGAGCGGAACGCGCGGTAACCCAGGCGTCCGTTCACCACCGCTTCGAAAGCGTCGACGTCCGCGCAGCCAGGAGCCGCGGCGTAGTCCAGCTGCGCCGCCACGACCACCGTCCGGGCGCGGCCTTCGCGGGCCGGGCACACGATCGCCAACGCCAGGACTGCCGCACAGACGAACCGGGGAGCCGGCGCGACACTCACGCTCACCATCCTCTGCGAACTGATCTCTTCTGACAACAAGAGCTGAGCCCGCCCGCGGCGACAGACTTACTTGCCGTATCCAGCGGCCACGACGTTCGCCTGGACTGCGTCCTCCGTGGCGTCCGAGGGATAGCCCGTCACGATGCACCCTTCGTAAAACGTGCCGTCACTGAGGTTCGCGCCGCCGCCGGGCTTGCAGCAGTCGCCGCCGCTTCCCAGCACGATGGCGCCCTGTTTCTTCATCGGGCTCCAGCCGCCGGGGAGCCCGCCCTTGTAGTACGTCCCGAGGGCGCCGGAGGTCGCGTCCCCGCCCCGCAGCGCGAACTCCGTCGTCCCGTTGTTCTTCAGCACGGCGGTGACGTAGGTGCTCGTCTGCGTCGGATCATTCTGGTTCTTGTTCGTGTTGTTCTCGGCGAAGACCCCGTACTCGAGGTCGGCCATCACCCAGGGACCCGATCCCGCCCCTGTTCCCCAGGCGGAGATCGCGCTGAAGTTGAGGGCATCCATCGCGCCCGATCCGTCCGCCTTTCGATCGGTCTCGCTGTTCCCGTAGTCGAAGCAGCAGCCACTGTTGTAGTGCTTGCCGCTGGTCACCATGTACATGCCTTCTGGCTCACTGCCGAGCGCGATGCCGGACTTCGAGGCGTCGACCCAGTAGCTGTTGTTCGGGTTGATGTAGAGCGAGTAGACCTTGTGACCGCTGAGCGTCAGCGACTCGCTGGTCGCCTTCGAGGGGGTGCTCGACGTCGAGCCGGGCACCATCGTCGACCCCTGGTACCAGAGGTCGTTTCCCTTGCCCGATTGATCGTAGACGACGGTGATGACGCACGTCGTTCCCGAGCAGAACGCGTCTTGCGAGCCGCCGTCGGCGAAACCGCCTGGCGTCAGCGTGAGGATGTCCTTGGTCGCCCCGGCCGTGTTGCGAACCTGGTACAGCTTTCCGCTGTAGGCTCCGAGGAGCGCTCTCACGGTGCTGTGCGCGGCGACGCAGGGGTTGCCCGCCTTCGCATAGATGTCGCACGGCCCCGCCGCGGCACCGGAGCCGGCAGCGCCGCTCGAGCCGGCGGCGCCCGTCGCGCCGCCGGTGGCCGGCGTGCCCCCGCCGCCTCCGTGACCGGCGGTGCCCGTCGTGCCCCCGGAGCCAACGTGGCCCCCCGTTCCTGTCGCGCCGCCGGTTCCTGTCACGCCGCCCGTTCCTGTCGCACCGCCGGTCGCTGTCGAACCACCGGCTCCCGTCGCGCCGCCTGTGCCCGCGGCGCCACCCGTTCCCGTCGCGCTGCTCTTCTGGAGAGAGATCGTGCCGGTCATGGTCGGGCTGGTGCTCTGGGGGGTCATCGTCAGCGTGTTCGCCGAGGCGCAGTAGGCATATTGCGTGTCGCCCACGTCGCCGGTGAGCGTGACCTGGCTGCCCAAGGGCGTGTCGTTGCCGGTCGTCGTCGGGGCCACCGAGAGCAGACCCAGCCCGCCGGTCTGTTGGACGGTCGCCGAGCAAGAGCACCCTCCGCCCGCCGCGCTGGTGCAGGTGAGCGAGGCGTAACCGAGATTCTTGATGATGCTGGCCGCCCCGTCGCAGGTCACGGGCGTCGACGATATGATCAGGCACGAGGGCCCCAAGGTGAACTGCTCCGAACCCGTCGTGAGCGTGTCATCCGAGTAGGTCCCGTCGGCGTTGGCGGTCCAGGTTCCGGTCACCTGCAGAGACCCCGTGACCGGCGCCGAGGGGCAGCCCGCGCCGACCAGCGAGAGGTCGAGGTTGCCGGTCACGTTCAGGCAGGACGACGTCACCGTCCAGCTCCCGACCAGGTCGCCTCCGCAGGCGGTCACGTTCGGGCAGGAGGCTCCGCTGCCTCCGGTTCCAGAGATCCCGCCGGAGCTGACCGCTCCTCCGGTTCCTGGTGTCCCGCCCGTGCCAGAGAGGGCGCTCCCTCCAGAGTTGCAGCCCCAGGAGGTCAGTGCGGGCCCCACGGCCGCGAGCGCCAGGAGGACGACGTGGTTTCTCGCCATATACCGATCTGTCGGCCTGCTCCGGTTCTTTAACGGAAAGATTCGGAGACGGAGCCGGTGCCGACTTCTATGGCGTTCCGACGAAGGTCGTCACGCTCTGTGCGGAGAGGGTCACCGTCACGCGTGACTGCGAGACGTTGATGGCAGATCCCTGGCCCAGGTTCTTGCTGGCAGACGTCTCGTAGGGCGTGAGCGAGCACGGCGCGTCGCCGGAGACGTAAAACGAGACGTCCTTCGAAGAGGTGTTGCTGTTGATCGCCACGATCGACAGCGCGTTGTTCGCCGGGTTGATGTAGGCGCTCACCAGCACGCCCGAGGGCGCGGTTCCCGAGGTGGCCACCCGCTTCCATCCGGGCCGCACGAAGCGCGAGAAGTTGCCCATGGCCCAAAGACGCTTGGTCCACACCTTCGTCCCCGTGTCGTAGAGGCAGCCACTGTTGTTGCTGCAGTACATCCACCAGTAGTGCCAGGCGTTGAGGTTGGCCTTGGTGAGGTCATTGTGCATCGTGGTCGCGGTCAGAAGCGCGCTGGCGATCCCGTCGCCGGGCGAGTCGCCGCTCGCCGCTCCCGTATCGACCTCGGTCTCCCAGTACTCCTTGTTTGCGGCGGCGATGGAGGGCTCGGAAGGCAGCGTGCCGCAGCCATATTCGTGACTCGCCAGGATCCCGATGGAGCTCCAGGCGGCCGTGTCGCTTTGAATCGCGGAAAAGTAGCTGGTGAAGCCGCAGGCATTTTGCGTCTCCGGCCCCATGACCTTCACGCCGAGCGGGGCCATGGCAGGACCGAGGTAGCCGCCAATCCAGGTGGCCAACTGGGTCGCCGAGTACGACGTCGTCGAGTTGATCCCGCAGCTGTCCGGCTCGTTCTCGGCGGACACGGCGTAAAGTGGCACTCCCTGGGACATCGCCTTTTGGACGTAACTGGCCAGCGTGTTCGCCCAATCTTGCGGGTTGGTGAGGACGGGAACGCTCGTCTTGCAGCCGTTGGCGTTGGCTTGCGTCGTGGTGTCGCTGCCCCCCTGCGCCCCGTTGGTTCCGGTTCCCCAAGGGGTCAACCAGACCGTGACCCCCGCCTTGACCGCCGCCTGGGCGATCGCCAGCCCGTCACCGTACCGGATGCGGAGCAAGCTGAGGCCGGCACCCGTGGTGGTGGACCAGAGATAGTCCGGGTCCGAGGCGTTGGCGTAGCTCCCGGCCCAGGCCGAAGAGACACCGAAACCGGTGATCTTCTGTTGCAGGCTGCCTTCGTTGATCGTGACGTCGGATGATTGGGCGGCTCCGCCCCCGCACGTCCCGCTGCCGGTCACTCCGCCCGTCGCTGCCGCGCCGGCCGCTCCGCCGCTCCCCACAGCACCGCCCGTGGCTCTTCCGGCGGCGCCCGTCGCGCCTCCGGTGGCGGGGGCGGCCCCTGTGCCCGCTGCCCCTCCGGTCGCCGTCACGCCGCCGGTGCCCGGTGTGCCCCCGGTGGCGATCCTTCCGCCGCTGCCAGGGACTCCGCCCGTTCCGTTGGCGCCTCCCGAAGCGCTTGAGCCGCCCGTGCCGCGGCCGCCGCTGCCGAGGGCGCCGCCGCTTCCGCTCCCTCCGCTCGCCGAGCCGCCGCTCCCGTTCTCCCCGCCGGTGCTCGATCCGCCGCTGCCGCTCCCGCCCGTTCCGTCATCCGCGGTCCCGCTGCTCGCGCAAGCCGCGAAGAGCGACGTCGCCAAGGCGAGGCCAGCCATGGGGCGCAAGAGCAAGCGAGTGATCGGGCGTAGACAAGTCATGCGGGGACCCTTTCGTGGGGGCTAACGCTTCACCCATCCCGTTACTGTCGCGGGTCCGCCCGATGTGCAGCGAAAGACGATCGGGCCGGGGCCCAAGACGCGGAATCTCGAAGACCCGCGCCGGACGGTGCGGCTCGCTCACTCTCCAGGCAACAATCGTCGGCCGCGGCGCAGTAGGGGATGTGAAAGATCGAAAGTGCTTCTCTCCCGTGGGGCTCGCCACGATGAACGGCCCCAGAACGCTGGCCTCCGGCGTCATGCTGGCGGCCTTGCTCGTCGGGTGCGGTGGCGGAGGTAGCTCGTCCGCGTCAGGAGGGACCAGCGGCGGAACGGGGACCGGCGGCACCGGCGGCACCTCGACGGGGGGCCAGGGCGCCGGCGGAAAAGGCGGCTCGGGCGGCGGCGAATCGACGGGAGGAGCGACAGGCACCGGAGGTGGCGCGGGCACTGGAGGCGCGACGGGCACCGGTGGCGCGACGGCCACGGGAGGCGCCGGGGCGGGAGCGGGCGGCGCTTCAGGGCGAGGCGGCGCCGCGGGGATCGGAAGCGGTGGGGTGGGCGGAATGACGTCCGCCACCGGCGGCAGCGGGACGGGCGGGCTGTCGGGGAGCGGTGGCGGGACGAGCAACGGGACGTTCTATGTATCCCCGAGCGGCACCGGCAGCAGTTGCACCAGCGACGCGCCGTGCGCGATCACCGAGGCCCAGAGCGTCGTGCGGAGCGCAGCCGCCGTGATGGACGCGCCCATCGTCGTCAACCTGGCCGACGGCATCTATCGGCTCACCGCGCCTCTGGTCTTCACGGCGGCCGACTCGGGGCGGAACGGCCACACCATCACCTGGCAAGCGGCGGCGGGCGCCCATCCCGTGCTCTCCGGTGGCAAGTCGATCACGGGGTGGACCGTCAGCGATTCCAGCAAGAACATCTGGAAGGCCTCGGCGCCGGCGACCTTCGCCACCCGGCAGCTGTACGTCGACGGCAAGATCGCCACGCGCGCGCGGTCCGCCTCGATCAGCCGCTCGAACATGACGCTCACCAGCAACGGCTGGACGTTCTCCAACAGCAGCCTCAGCTACTTGAACAACCTGGCCAATCCGGCCCGGGCGGAGCTGAACGTCATCGGATCGTGGACCAACCGGTACTCGCCCATTCAGAGCGTCAAGAGCAACGCCGTGACGATGGCGCAGCCCGCCTGGGACCAGAACACCTGGGGCTACGACACCGTTCAGAGCCCCTACCGCCAGGGGCCCATCTACGCGGAGAACGACTACACCCTGCTCGATCAGCCGGGCGAGTGGTACCAGGACACGACCGCCGGCGTCCTCTACTACATCCCGACGTCGGGGCAGGACCTCACCAAGGTCGATGTCGAGCTCCCGCAGCTGCAGCTGCTCCTCGTCGTCGGGGGCGCCTGCCCGTCGGGCGCGACGAACGGCGTGGCCTGCGTCTCGCCGGCGGCGGGCAACCCCACCCAGGCCGTCGCCTACGCGGCGCCGGCAGGAGGCGATCCTTACGCCCAGCCCGCGCACGATCTCGTCTTCAGCGGCCTGACCTTCTCGCACACCAGCTGGCTGGAGCCGAACACCGACGGATTTGCCGACCAGCAGACGGGCGGATTTCTCGTCGGTCCGAGGTCGAACTTCCCCGGCGGCGGCCAGACCCCCACGTTCGAGGCCGCCCGGCCACACTGGCTGCAGATGCCGGCCGCCGTCCAGGTCTCCGCCGCCAAGAACATCTCCTTCCTGCGGGACCGGTTCGTCGACCTGGGCCAGGCGGCGCTGGGGATCGGCAACGACGTCAGCGCGCACGCGTCGGGCGTGGGTCTGGGGGCCAACGGCGTCACGGTGACCGGCTGCGTGTTCTCTCAGATCGCCGGCGGTGGAATCGTCGCCGGCGGCATCCAGGCCTGGGCGCACCATCCGTGCGGCGACAAGGTCTGCGCCTCCAGCGATCCGGGGTCGAACCTCATCAACCAGAACCTGACCATCACGGACAATCTCGTCCACGACGTCGGGATCGACTACCGAGACTTCGCGGGGATCATGTTCACCTACACGACCAGCGCCGTCGTCTCGCACAACGAGATCTACAACGTGCCGTATTCGGGGATCGCCACCGGATTGGGCTGGGGCACCAACGACGCCGGCGGCAACAACGACTACAAGACGCGGTCCACCGGAGATCTCTATCTCTACCAGCCGCTCTACGCGAACCCGACCACCGCCAAGAACAACACGGTCAGCGCCAACTACGTGCACCAGGCCATGCTCCAGATGAACGATGGCGGGTGTCACTACAACCTGGGATTTCAGCCAGGGACGGTCGTCACCGCGAACTACTGCGAAGGCAAGGGCTCCGGCCTGTCGGGGACCTACTGGGGCGAGTACAACGACGAAGGCTCCGCCTACATCACGGAGACCAAGAACGTGTACGCGAACTTCGGTGCCTACGTGACCGCGAACGCCAACGCCGCCAACAACACGGGCCACATCACGTTCACCAACAACTGGGGAAGCTCGGCCAGCCCGGGGCTCAACGGTCCGGGCAACACCGTGTCGGGCAACGTGCAAATCAACGGGGACACTTTCCCCTCGGACGCCCAGACGATCGTCAACGCGGCCGGTCTCGAGGCGGCCTACGCCGATCTCAAGACCAATCCCTGAATTTTTCGAAGACGGAGAACGACAAGTGATCCAGACGAATCGACGCGTTGCTGGTGGCTGGCGCTTTCGAGCGCCGGTCTGTTTCCTCTCCTTGCTTCTCCTGGGGGCGGTCGCCTGCAGCGCGAGCTCCGGCGGCTCCGGCGCGGGAGGCGGTCCGGGGAGCGGAGGGGAGACCGCGACCGGCGGAGCCGGCGCAACAGGCGGTGCGCCTGGCACGGGAGGCACGACGCAAACTGGAGGTGCGACCGGCACCGGCGGTCTGACTGGTTCCGGCGGTATCACCGGACGCGGGGGAACGACGAGCACGGGCGGAGCAACGGCCACGGGTGGGGCCACCAGCACCGGCGGCGCGACGAGCATGGGTGGGACAATCGGGACGGGTGGTGCAATCGGCACGGGCGGCGTGACGGGTTCTGGCGGGGTGACCGGCTCGGGCGGCAGCGGGGGCAAAGGAGGCGCCGCAACCGGCGGCTCCGGCCCTGGCGGTACGACGGGCAGCGGCGGGGCCGCGGGCGCTGGTTCCGTGATGTCGAGCGCGGGCTGCGGCAAGACCTCGACGCTGACGTTCGGGATGGTTCCGGGCGAGAGCGCGAACGCGGCTGCTGGGTCGGGGAACGGCGTCGGCCATGGCGACGGCGGCTACGTGACGCTCACGGACTCGAACGCCGGGGGGACGCGGGGCTTCGCCATGAGGCTGCCCGACAACTACGACAAGAACAAACCCTACTGGTTGATCTTCGGGTTCCACTGGAACGGCGGCAACTCCGCCCAGGTCGACAACGGTGGCGGCAATGGCACCTGGTGGTCCTATTACGGGCTCCAGCGAGAGTCGAACAGCAATGCGATCTTCGTGGCGCCCGACGGGCTGAGCGCCGGCTGGGCCAACACCGGCGGACGAGACCTGGCCTTCGCCGACGACATGGTCAAGCTGATCGAAGACAACTACTGCGTCGACACCGCGCACATCATCACCTCGGGTTTCAGCTACGGCGGCGGCATGAGCTATGAGCTGGCCTGCGCCCGCGCTAAGGTCTTCCATGCGGCCGTCATCTACGAAGGCGGGCAGCTGAGCGGATGCGACGGGGGCAACGACCCGATCGCGCTCTGGCAGACCGAAGGCCTCACGGACACCACCGTGTCGATGAGCCTGGCCACGCCCATCCGCGACCGGTTCGTGAAGAACAACGGCTGCACGCAGGAGAATCCGCCCCAGCCGCCCGAACCTCCCCCCTATTTGAATCCGGGCGGGCATGTCTGCACCAACTACTCCGGTTGTTCGAGCGGGCACCCGGTTCGCTGGTGCGTTCATCAGTCGGGTCACGCGCCCGGTCCGGTGGACGGAACCTCGGACCTCTACAACTCGTGCGCGACGCCGCCCAAGAGCTGCTCGGCGTCCTGTCCTTGCACCTGGACCCCGGACGACGTCTGGTCCTGGTTGACGTCGTTTTGAACCGACGCTGCGCGCCGGCCTCGTTTTCGAGGACTGCCGGGATGCGTGACAAGATCGCCCGGAGTCCGTCAATAACTGCCGTGACCTCCAGCTCCTCGTCGCCCGCCCTCGGCCGAACTGTCCGCTCTGCCGCCCGGTTGCGGGCCGGCCTTCGCAAGAGGTGGCGATCGATGGCCCGGGGGGTCGTTCTCGCTCTCGGGCTGACGCCGGCCGCGGCGCATTCGGCCACCCTGCTGAACGTGGACCTCTCGACCACCGTCAGGCCGGTGACTCACGTGGCCAGCGGCTCGCTCTACGGCGCGCTGGAGACCCAGCCGGCGGACGTCAACGGACTCATCGCCCCGCTGCACCCGAACGTCTTCAACAACCCCGCCGCCGACGTCCAGCAACCGATCGGCGACGCCATCGTGGTGGCGGGCCGGGTCGCCCCGCTCGGCGCGCGGGTCAGCATTCGTCTGGCCGACTGGTTCCCGAGCTGGCCGTACGCCTTCACCAGCATGACCGACTGGTTCAACAAGCTCGGTCAGACGGTGTCGCGGCGGAAGTCGGCCAACCTGACCAACATCTACGCCTACGAGATCTGGAACGAGCCCGACGGGACCTGGAAGAGCACCAGCCTGGCGTTCAACGACTTCTGGCAGCAGACCTACGCCCAGCTGCGCCAGCTCGATCCCACCATCAAGATCACCGGTCCCTCCACGTCGTACTACAACCAGTCGTTCATCCAGAGCTTGCTGTCGTACTGCAAGACCAACAACTGCCTGCCGGACATCGTCGGCTGGCACGAGCTGAGCGGCGGCAACGTGACCGGGAACATCCAGGCCTACCGGAGCCTCGAGAAGCAGCTCGGAATCGGTCCGCTGCCCATCACCATCAACGAATACAGCGGCGCCGCCGATCTCACCGTCGAGGGGCAGCCGGGCGCGTCGGCGTCGCTGATCGCCAAGTTCGAGCGGCTGGGCGTCGACAGCGCCTGCATCTCGTTCTGGGACGTGAGCCATCCCGGACGGCTCGGGAGCTTGCTCGCCACCAACACCGACACCAACGGCGGATGGTGGTTCTACAAGTGGTACGGCGACATGGCCGGGAACATGGTGTCGACGACGCCAGCCACCCCCTCGAACAGCGCGGACCTGGACGGCTTCGCCAACCTGGACGGCACCGGCAAGAGCGCCAGCGTCCTGTTCGGCGGCGTCAACGACGGCTCGGTCCAGGTGGTCATCAAGGGTTTCAGCGCGAGCGCCATCTTCGGCTCGACCGTGCACGTGGTCGTCGAGCACACGCCGTTCGCGAATCGCACGACGGTCGTCAAGGCGACCGACACGGTGTCGACGGCGAACGTCGCCGTCGCCAACGACCAGATCACGGTGTCGGTCGCCAGCACCAACAACAGCGACGGCTATCGAATCACCCTGACGCCGGTGGGGGGTGGTGCGGGCGGCAGCAGTGGGGCCGCGGGCGCCGCCGGTGCGGGTGGAAAAGGGGGCGCCGGTGGCTTGGCACAATCGACCGGCTCAGGTGGCTCGGGTGGCGGGGCGGGCCGCAACGGGACAGGCGGCCTCTCGGGCTCGGGGGGTGGCGTGGGGACGGGCGGCCGCTCCGGAACGGGGACCGGCGGCAGCGGTGGGACCGCGGGGATGAGCGGCACCGGCGGAGAATCGGGGACCGGCGGCTCGCTTTCGGGCGCCGGAGGCGGCGGTGCGATGCCGGGGTCGGGCGGAAGCGGCACCGGCGGTCAGGTCGGCGGAGAAGGGGGCGTCGGTGCAGAGACGGGCGGCACGACCGGGGAGGGCGGGACCTCGTCAACGTCGAGCGGCGACAGCGCGTCGGGTTGCTCGTGCGCCGTGGGTGAGGCGCCCCCGTGGGCGACCACGCTGAACCTCGTCATCGCCGTCGGCCTCCTGGCGGGTTTGCGCTTCCGGCGCCGCAGGCGCGCCCGGTAACGCATCCCACATCGCCGAAGCGGTCGGCGGCGTGCGCGAGAAATCCAACTCGTTTTCTTCTCAACATTGACTGGCCCCGAAGCAGTTGAGGGTGTGAATACAACCGACGAATCTTTGAGCTGCGCATCACACGCGCGCGGGACGACCTCGACGCGCCGGCGCATCCTCATCCGACACGGGGCGGCGCTCATCTTGTCCGCGGCCCTTCTGAACGCCTGCGCTGACGGGACTGGGGGCGGACAGACCACCGGAAGCGGAGGCACCGGCACGGGAGGCAGCGCCTCCGGCGGTCGGTCGGGGACTGGCGGTGGTGAACCGGGGACAGGGGGCGCTGCCTCGGGCGGTGTGTCGGGGACCGGTGGCCGCGGGTCGGGGGAACCTCCGGCGCCGCCGGATTTGGCGGTCAGCTCGGCGCCACCGGCGGTGGCAACGGAAGCGGTGGCGTGACGGGCTCTGGAGGCATCGGCACCGGTGGCCAGGCGGGCAAGGGGACCGGCGGAGCGGCCGGGTCCGGCTCCGGGACTGGTGGCACCGGGGGCGGGGGCGGTTCCACGTCCACGGCGGCCGGTCTGGTGAACACCTACGACGGTGCGCGATCGACCACGGTCAGCTTCGACGCCGCCTGGAAGTTCCACCTGGGCGACGTGACCGGCGCGCAGGCCACCACGTTCGACGATTCGTCGTGGACGGGCCTGGACGTGCCCCACGACTGGAGCATCTCATTGCCGTTCACCCAGAGCTCGCCGGCCGGTAGTGGCGGCGGATACCTCAACGGCGGTCAGGGCTGGTATCGGAAGACCTTCACGTTGCCCGCCTCGAGCTCGGGGCAGAAGGTCTTCATTCAGTTCGACGGCGTCTACATGGACAGCACCGTCTACCTCAACGGCACGCAGGTCGGCGCCCGTCCTTACGGGTTCTCCTCCTTCGAGTGTGACCTGACGGCCGCCGCCAAGTTCGGCGGCTCGAACGTCCTCGCTGTCCGGGTCAACAACCAGCAGCCGAGCAGCCGCTGGTATTCGGGGAGCGGCATCTACCGGCACACCTGGCTCAAGACGGTGAACCCGGTGCGCGTGGCCTACACCGGCACGGCGGTGACGACGCCGCAGGTCTCGAGCACGAGCGCCACCGTGGACATCGCCGTGACGGTCCAGAACGACAGTTCCAGCGCCCAATCGGTCACGGTGGCCAGCTCGGTCGGCGACCCCACCGGGACCGAGGTCGGCGCGGCGTCGTCGCCGGCCACCTCGGTCGCCGCGGGGAAGACCGCCACCGTGACGCAAACCGTGACCGTCTCCAATCCCAAGCTGTGGTCGGTCTCGTCGCCGAACCTGTACTCGGTGATCACCACCGTGTCCGCCGGCGGCAACGTCGTCGACACCTACACGACGCCGTTCGGGATCCGGACCTTCGCGTTCAGCGCCACCAGCGGCTTCACGCTGAACGGCGCCGCCGTGAAGCTCAACGGCACGTGCGACCACCACGATATGGGCTCGCTGGGCGCCGCGGTCAACAACCGTGGGATCCAGAAGCACCTGGAGATGCTCAAGAGCATGGGCGTGAACGCGCTACGAACGTCCCACAACCCGCCCGCGCCGGAGCTGCTCGACATGGCCGACCGGCATGGGCTTCCTGGTGATGGACGAGGCGTTCGACTGCTGGGACCAGGCCAAGAACCCGTACGACTACGCGCGGTTCTTCAGCCAGTGGTCGAAGACGGACATCGGCGACATGGTGGCCCGCGACCGCAACCACCCCGGGATCATCATCTGGAGCATCGGCAACGAGATCCAGGACAACAACAACACCACCATCGCGGCCTCGCTCATCTCGGCCGTCAAGGCCAAGGACAGCACGCGCGCGATCGGCCAGGCGTACGCGGAGGCCGCCCCGGCGCCCAGGTCGCGGCCATGGAAGACGTCGTGGGGCTCAACTACGCGCCGTACAGCTATGACGGCACGCACTCGAGCAACCCCAGCTGGAAATTCTTCGCCAGCGAGTCGTCGTCCGCCGTCCGGAGCCGCGGCGTCTACAAGACGCCGGTGACGACGAACATCCTGTCGGGGAGCGACAACCAGTGCTCGTCGTACGACAACAGCGTGGTCTCCTGGGGCACCAGCGCGGAGGGCTCCTGGTCCAGCGTCAACACGCGGGCCTTCATCGCCGGCGAGTTCATCTGGACCGGCTGGGACTACATCGGCGAGCCGACCCCTTACGGCTGGCCGTCGAAGAGCTCGTACTTCGGCGCCATCTACACCGCGGGCTTCCCGAAGGACATC
>CAWKBC010000002.1:0-57673 GCA_963847705.1 uncultured Pseudomonadota bacterium
TCCGCCCGCACCGACAGCCAGACCACCCCCAGCCCGAGCGCGATGATCACCGTCGAGACCGGGACCAGCAGCATCCCCAGGATTCGCTCCGTCTCGGCCTGCGCCCGCAGCTCGGCCACGTTGCGGGGCGTGATCTGGATGCGCCAGGCGTAGAGCGTCTTGCCGAACGACGCTTCGTACTGGAAGGGCGTCCGGGGCTGGGGGTCGCCGTAGATCGCGCGCGCCACCTCGTCGAGGATGACCACCCGCCGCTTGCCGGTCACCACGTCCATCTCGTCGGGGATCCAGTCCTTGGCGATGAGGGTCAGGTCCAGCTTGGCGGCGACGTAGTAGTCGTGACCGTCCGCCGTCTTCTTGGAGGCGTAGGCGATGAGCACCGATTTGCCCTCGAACAGCTGGTGCAGGTGGCGGAAGTTTCCCGGCTGGTCGGGCGTCCAGGGCTGCAGCGACTTCCACTCCAGCCCCTTGACGTAGCTCTGCCAGCGGTCCATCTCGCGCCGGCGGTGCGCCACGTCCGGCGTCGGGTAGAGCGACCGGATCTTCAGCCCCTCGTCGAGCAGCGCCACCGACGCGACCCCCTCGGGCAGATCGACGTGGGCCGGCGGATCGCCCGAGGTGTCGGGCCACTCGGTCGCCTCGAACAGCTCGCCGTCGGCCTTGTCGATGCGGTCCTGCACCTGCTCCGTGAGCAGGTTGGCGAGCTGCTGGTTCCCCTCCATCAGCGACGCCTTGCTCCGCACCGAGGCCGCCACCGCGTAACGGTAGCCGTAGTAGGCCAGCGCGATGGCCGCCCCCACGATGGCCGGGAAGACCACGGCGAGGATCACCGGAGCCAGCGAGATGCGTGCGCCTTGCCCGGACATCGCGGATGGCTAAGGATTGCACGGAAACCAGCCCCATGGCCCAAATCGAGCGCCACTTTTTCGTCTGCGAGAACGCCCGCCCGGCCGGCGCCAAACCCTCCTGCGGTGCTCGAGGCTCGGGCGAGATCGCCACCGCTCTTCAGGAAGGGCTGGGGCGTCATCCCGAGCTGTGGGGGCGGGTGGCGGTCACCTCGACCGGCTGCCTCGGCCCCTGCTTCGAGGGACCGACCATCGTCGTCTATCCCGAGGCGGTCTGGTATGTCGGCGTCACCGCGGCGGACGTGCCGGAGATCGTCGAGCGTCACATGAGCGGCGGCCAACCCGTCGAGCGCCTGCGGCGCCAGGACCAAGACCAAGACTGAGACCATGATCTCGACGGAGGATGATAGCCTCCGAGCGTGGACGGCGATCAATCCGGCGATCAATCAATCCCGGGAGGCAAGCTGGAGTACGCAGTGCTCGCCGCCGTCTGGGACCTGGGCGTCGCCACGGCGCGCCAGGTCTACGATCGCGTCGGGCTCCCGCTGGGGCTGGTCTACACCACCACCGCCCGCGTGCTCGATCGCCTGCAGGTCAAGGGGCTCGTCTCGCGCGACAAGGTCGGCAAGTCGTTCGCCTACCGCGCCCTGGTGGCCCGGCGCGAGATCGACAACGTCCGGATGTCGCGGGCCTTGTCGGGGTTCCTGGCGCAGGAGCCGCGGCCGGCGCTGGCCGCGCTGGTCGACGCCATCGAGGCGATTGATCCCCAGCTGATCGACGAGCTGGCGCGCGCGGTCGAGGCGCGGAGGCGCTCGCGATGAACCGCGATCTGGTCCTGGCCACGCTGATCGTCGCGCTGTGCGGCTCGGCGATCTGGTTGGCGGGCTGGTTGCCGGCGCGCGCGGGCGGCCCCACCGAGGAGAGCGGGCGCGCGGCCGAGCGCCGCAGCTGGCTCGCGCTCTGGCTGCCGCTCGTGCCGGCGGCGGTGGCGCTGGCGGCGCTGGCGGGCTGGGCGCTGCAGGAGCCCCGCCTCACCGACGAGATCCTGCGTCCGCTCACGCCGCTCTTCGTCGCGCCGATCGCGGCGCTCTGGCTCCGCGCCGCCTGGCGCGCCGGCCGCGCCCTGGCCCGCCCGCGCGTCCGGCCCCTGGCGGCCACGCTCGGCCTCTGGCGACCGCGCATCGCCATCGACGAACGGCTGTCGCGCGATCTCGATGCCACCGCGCGCGCGGCCGTGCTGGCGCACGAACGCGCGCACTGCCGGCACCGCGATCCGTTGCGGATCTGGCTGGCCCAGATCGCCTCCGATCTCCAGTGGCCGAGCCCCCGCGCCGCCGGCCGCTTCGAGCGCTGGCGGCAGGCGCTGGAGCTGGCCCGCGACGAAGAGGCCCGCGACGGCGGGATCGACGGCGGGGATCTGGCGGCGGCGCTGCTCGGCGCCGTTCGCCTGGCGCAGCGGCCCCTGGTCTCCCCGGCCGCCGCGCTCGTCGACGGCGCGCAGGCGCTCGTCCTGCGCGTCAATCGCTTGCTCGCGCCGTTGCGCGCGGCGCCCGCGCGCCCCTGGGGGGCCCGCCTGGCGCTGGCCGGATCGCTGGCGCTCCTCGCCGCGGCGACGATCTTCGGCGTCGGGCACGGCGATCTGCTGGTGCGCGCGCTGCCCATCGTCGGCGGCTGAGGCGCGGCGGCGGCTGAGGCGCATCGGCGGCTGAGGCGCGGCGGCGGCTGAGGCGCGGCGGCGGCTGAGGCGCGGCGGCGGCTGAGGCGCGGCGGCGGTCAGCGCGGACTGAGTCGCTGGCGCGGCCCCGGTGAATGCTAGAGCTTTGCGGGTTCCGACTCGACCGGACCGTACGACAGCCGGTGCACCCGCACCCGCCTTGGCGGCGGCGGCGGGAAGGCCAGCGCCTCGTCCTCGTCGGACCCGAGCTCGGCCGGGGACTTGGCGGCCTCCGGCTTGACCCGCTTCTTGCCGGAAGCGGGGATCGCAGCGAGCGTCGTCGCCGGCGCGGCCGCACCCGACGGCAAGCGCGCTGCTTGCCTCGTGGCGGGAGTCGGCGCCACGGCAGGAGGCTTGGCGGCGGGGCCGGCCCCGCGCGCCACCACCGGTGACGCCTGGACAACCGGCGCTGGCGCCAGGATCGCGGCAGACCCGGGTCCCGAAGGCACCCTGGCCGGGCTGGCTGCCGGCGGCGGCGCGGATTGGGAGGCGACCGCGGCCGTCGCTGGCACCGGCGCGGGGGCCGGGCGGTCGCGCGTGACGAGCAGGAGCAGCAGCGCCAGGCCGGCCACCCCGCCGCCGGCCAGCGCCGCGTTCCGCCAGCGGTCGTGGTGGCGCTGGCGCGCCACCCGCTCGGTCCGGACGCCGCTGGTGGTCATCCGCGAACCCCGGGCGCCGAGCTCGATCCGAACGGCGCGCAGCTCGTCTCGAATCTCCTTCAGGACCTCGACGAGCTGGTCGGATTCGGCCATCGCACTCTCCTCAGAGCTTCGCGGGCTCGGAGTCGCCGCCCGACGGGGCGTGCGGCTTGTGCACGTGCGCCGGCTTGACCTGTTTGTGCTCCAGCGTCAGCTCGATCGTCTGATCGTCGTCGAGCGAGATCGCGTGCGCGTTGGGCGTGTAGCCCTCCTTCTCGAGGCGCACCTTGAACGCGCCCCCGTGCGGCCGGGTCAAGACCAGCGGCGTCACGCCGAGAACGCCGCCGCTCGCGTCGTCGAGCACATTGGCCCCTGCCGGATCGGACTCGACCCGCACGGTGACCGTCTTTGGGACGGCGGGCGGCGCGGGAATCGGAGCCGGAGGCGGCGTGGGCGTCTCGACCTTGGGCGCGGTCGTCTCGACCTTGGGCGCGGTCGTCGTGGCAGGCGTCGCGGGCACACTGGGCGTGGAGGCAATCTCGCGCTCCACAGCGACCTTCTCGCCATCCCGGAAAATGAAAACGCCCACGCCAACCGCGGCTGCGGCCGCGACGACGAACACGAGCGCGGCCTTCCCCTTCTTGGGGCTCTGCGGACTGCCGGATTGGGAGCCGCCGACCCGCTCGCCCACGCCGGTCGAGAACGTCGTGTCGTGCAGCTTCGGATTGCTGACGGAGCCGGCGCCCACCTTGCTGGGCGAGCCGACATTCCCCACCTGGCCGACATTCCCGCTCTGGCCGACATTTCCGACACTGCCGACCTGGCCGGGGTTGCTCGACGAGCCTGTCTTGCTGGCGATCTCGGGGGACGAAGACTGCGCGCTGCGCACCACGAACATCGACCCGCCCGAGGACTTGAGCGCCGTCATCAGCGTGCCCATGTCGGGGAAGCGATCGTCCGGATTCTTCGACAACATCTTCAGAACGATGGCGTCGATCGTCGGCGAGACCTTGGCGTTCTGGGTCGACGGCGCCGGCGGGGCGACGTTGAGGTGCATGTTGACCAGCTCACCGAACCCCTCCGAGACGAACGGCGGCTGCCCGCACAGCATCTCGAAGAAGATGATCCCCAGCGAATAGATGTCGCTGCGGTGATCCACTGTCTTCGTCCCGCGGCACTGCTCGGGCGACATGTAGATCGGCGTCCCCATCAGGGTGCCGGTCCGCGTCTTGACCGAGTCGTTGGCGCTCTGCTGGAGCTTGGCGATCCCGAAGTCGAGCACCTTGATCCGCTCGCGCTCGGGCTCGTGGGGATCCGGCACGACGAAGAGGTTGTCCGGCTTCAGGTCGCGGTGAACGATCCCCTTCTTGTGCGCCGCCCCCAGCGCCGAGGCGGTCTGGTAGCAGAACTCGACCGCGGTCTGGATCGGCAGCGCCCCGTCGCGGCGGATGCGGGTCCCCAGGCTCTCCCCCTCCAGCAGCTCCATGACCAGGAACGGCGTGCCGTCGGCGATGGTCCCCGAGTCGAGGATCTCGATGATGTTGGGGTGGCGGATGGCGTTGGCGGCGCGCGCTTCGTTGAGGAACCGGGTCAGCAGGTTCTCGTCGCGGATGTAGTTCTTGTGCAGAACCTTGACCGCGACGCGGCGGCCGATGGCGGGGTGCTCCGCCAGGTAGACCGCCCCCATTCCGCCCTCCCCCAGCAGCGAAATCGCGCGGTAGTTCCCGAATTGCTGGCCGATCATGAGCCCCCCTGATGGTAACCGACCCTGGCAGTGGCAGTCGGAGTTTTTGTGACGGGCTTGGCGCCCGTTTTGTTGCCTGTCGAGGGGGCCGGTTTGCGCAGGAGAATCTCCGTCCGGCCCTCGCGAACCAGATCGGGCAGGCGACCCACGCGTGAAAATCCCAACTTGCGATAGAAACGCAGCGCCGCGGCGTTGTTCCCGTCGCACGAGACATAGAGCCACCGGCGCGTCGCGAAGGTGCGCGCCGCGACCCGCTCGACCAGGGCGCGCCCCAGGCCCTGCCCACTCGATTCGGGCCGGACGGCCAGGAGCGCAATGAACCCGCCCAGCAGGACCCCGTCGTCGACCACCACGATTCCGAGCGGGGGACCCTTCGCCGTCAGGCGAGCGACCCATACACCGCCGGTCCGGGCCTTGCGGGCCAGGTAACGTCCGAGCGCGTCGGCGCGGTAGCCGAGCCCGCGCCAGGGCTCGAGCGCGGCGATCCAGGCCCCCTGAGCGCGGGCGACGGCGGGCACGGGACGGGTGAGGCGCAGACCTGCCGCCATGCCCTAGGGCACCGCGCGGGTGGGCGCCGGCAGGCCGCTCCGCTGCGCCTCGACGGCCGTGCCCGCCGTGGTGCCTGGGGGCGCTCCGGCGAGGACGCCTCCGGGCGGGGCCCCCCGCATCAGCTCCGAGAGAGAGACGAAGCGGAAGCCGCGCTCGCGCAGGCCGCTCAGGATCGCCGGCAGCGCCTCGTGCGTCTTCCAGCCGCGTCCGTTGATGTGGAAGATGATGATCGATCCGGTGCGGGCGTGGCCCACCACCGCGCGAATCATGTTGGCGGTGGTGGTCTTGGCGCTCGGATCGCCCGACACCACGTCCCAGGTGACCGTGGGCAGGTTCCTTCCGTGGACGATCTCGATGACCCGGCGGTTCCACTCGCCGAACGGCGGGCGAAAGGCGACCGAGCGCCGGCCGTACCGCCCGAGCGCCGCCTCGGTCTGGTCAATCTCCTCGCCCACGCGCCCGGCCGGAAGCTGGGTCATGTGGGGGTGGTCGTACGAGTGGTCGCCGAACTCGATCAGGGGATCGCCGGTCAGGTCGCCCATCGCCTCGGGGTGGGTGTCGACCCAGCGGCCGGAGACGAAGATGGTCGCCGGCACCTGCTCGCGCTTGAGGATGTCGAACACGTCGCGATCGAACCCGTACCAGCCCTTCTTGGTGGCACAGGCGTCGAAGGTGATGGCCACCGCCGGCTCCTGCGTGGTCACCCGCGGAGATCGGCCGCGACAGCGGGGGCGGCGCCCCCGGAGGCGGCAGCGGCGCCGCGGGCAGTCCCGGGCCCCGAAGCGCCAGCCAGAGAAGAAAGAGTGAGGACGGCGTCAGCATCAGGTCAGGTCCAGCAGCATGACGATGGCGTCTTCTTGGTCCTCGGCGTAGTAGTTCGGGCGAACGCCCACCGGCCTGAAGGCGAACCGGCGATAGAGCCGCAGCGCGGCGGCGTTCGAGCGCCGCACCTCGAGCGTGACGATCCGGCAGCCGTGCTGGCGCCCGAACTCGAGGATGTGGGCCAGCAGCCGCGAGGCGTGCCCGGCGCGCCGGGCCAGCGGGTGCGTGGCCAGGTTGAGCAGGTGGATCTCGTCGGCCACCAGCCAGTAGTTGCCGAATGCGACCAGGAACCCCTCGGCGGCGTCGCGCACCACGTCGACGTGCGCCCAGTCGCGGACCATCTCTTCCGAGAAGACCTGCGCCGACCAGGGGGCCCTGAAAGAGACCCGCTCGATCTCCATGACCGCGTCGATGTCGCCAGGGCGCATCCGCTCGATCAGGAACGCCTGTGGGGCCTTGCTGACCGCCATCAGGGGACCTCGACGCCGGCCGGGCTGGCTTCGTTCACGACAGAGACGGCCTCGAAGATGGCGCCCCAGAGGGCGGCCACCCCTTCGCCGCTCTCGGCGGAGACCAGGATCGGCGCGCGGCGCCCGAACGATTTGCGGCTCTGTTCCTTGAGAAGCCCCCGCTCGGTCGCCGAGAGCTTGTCGACCTTGGTGTAGACCACCTGCGCCGGAACGTGCTCCGTTCCCAGCCACTCGTAGAGCTGCCGCTCCTCGCCCTCGAGGCCGCGACGGGCGTCGACCAGGATCACGAACAGCGCCAGCGACTTGCGGCGGCGCGTGTACCCCTCGATGAGCGGCTGCCAGGAGTTGCGCTCGGTGCGGGCGACCTTGGCGTAGCCGTAGCCCGGCAGATCGATGAGGCGGAGATCGGCGAGCGGCGCGCCCTTGCCGAGCCGCAGCGAGAACATCACCAGCCCCCGCGTCCGCCCCGGCGTCTTCGAGGTGCGCGCCAGCCCTTTGCGTCCGGCCAGCCGGTTGAGCAGCGTCGACTTGCCGACGTTCGACCGGCCGGCGATGGCGATCTCGGGCGCGGCGTCGGCCGGCAGACCGCCGAGATCGCGCGCCTCGGCGATGAAGACGGCCTCGGTCACCTCGGGAATCGTGAATGGCACTCCCTCCTAGGGTAGCATTGGCCGTCGTGGCGCGCGCTCAGCCGGGCGGTCTCAGGGTCTTCGGCCTCACCGGCGGGATCGGGTCGGGAAAGTCGACCGTGGCTCAGCTGATGGCGGCGCGCGGCGTGGCGGTGGTCGACGCCGACGCGCTGGCCCGCGAGGTGGTGGCCCCGGGCGGCCCGGCTCACGGCGACGTCGCGGCGGCCTGGCCCGAGGTGATCGCCGCCGATGGCGCGGTCGACCGCAAGCGGCTGGGTGCCATCGTCTTCGGCGATCCGGCGGCGCGGGCACGGCTGGAGGCGATCACGCACCCCCGGATTGCCGCCGCCGCCGACGCGCGGCTGGCGGCGCTGGCCAGCGAGGGGCATCGGCTGGCGCTCTACGAGGCGACGCTGCTGGTGGAGAGCGGCCGCTGGCGCGAGTTCGACGGCCTCATCGTGGTGACCGCCTCGACCGAGACGCAGATCGCCCGGGCGATGGCGCGGGACGGGCTCAGCCGTGCGCAGGCCGAGGCGCGGGTGCGCGCGCAGCTGCCGACCGAGGAGAAGGTCCGCGTCGCCTCCCACGTCATCGACAACGACGGGGCCCGCACCGCGACCGAAGCGCAGGTCGAGGCGCTGCTGGCCAGGCTACGAAGATAGGTCGGGGACCGGATAGCCGCGCCCTGGCCGGGCGAACAGGTAGCCCTGGCAGAGATCGCCACCGAGCGAGATCAGCGAGTCCCGCTCGGCCGGCGTCTCGATCCCCTCCGCCACCAGCTCGATGCGGAGCTCGGTGCAGAGCGCGACGATCGACCGGACCAGCTTCTGCTTGACGGGCGAGCTGTCGATCCCGCGGATGAGCGACATGTCGACCTTGACCACCTCTGGTTCGAGCTGGGCGAAGCTGGTGAGGCCGGCGTAGCCGGCGCCGAGATCGTCGATGGCGATCCGGTAGCCGAGCGCGCGCAGGCGCTTCACCCGCGACTGCAGCTCGTGGATCCGATCGAGCGCGGCCCGCTCGGTGATCTCCAGGACCACGTTGCTGGCGAAGGGCGTCAGCGCCCCGTCGTCGGCGTAGAGCTCCTCGTCCTCCAGATCGGCCGGGTGCAGGTTGACGAACAGGTTGGCCGGAGCCGGCGTCTGGTGCAGGTGCCGCGCCACGTGCTGGCGGATGATCCGCCCGAGCTCGGCGGCCTTGCCCAGCCGCTCGGCCGCGTCGAAGAAGTCGAGCGGGCTGCGCAGCGTCGGCTCGTCGGTGCGGAGCAGCGTCTCGTAGGCGACCGTGCGGCGCCCCGCCCAGGAGACGATCGGCTGGGCGGCCACCCAGAGCTTCTCGACGCCGGAGGCGAAGCGCGCTTCGAGACCCGCCCGATCGCCGATCTGTTTCCCGTCGAGCTCATGCATCAAGGCCGCCTCGCGCCGGACGCGGGCCAGCTTGTGAACGCCCACCGCCCGCGCCACCGCCTCCATCATCGCGTCGTGCCCGACCGGTTTGACCAGGTAGCGAAAGGCGCCGTACTCGATGGCGGCCAGCGCGCTCTCCAGCGCCGGGCTGCCGGTCATGAAGATCATCGGGACGTCGAGGTCGGTCTCCCGGACGGCGCGCAGGAGCGCCAGCCCGTCCATGTCGGGCATGGCGATGTCGCTGATGATGGCGTCGAAGCGGTGCCCCTTGGCCAGCACCGCCGCCTCACGCCCGTCGTGCGCGACGCTGACCTTGTAGCCAGCCGCGACCAGCGCGCGGGCGTAGCCCCGGGCGGTGACCGGCTCGTCGTCGACGACCAGCACCTCCGCAGGGACAGGGTTTGCGTTTGCGGCGGCCCCGTGGCCGTTCATCTCGGCCACGGTCACTTTGCCCTGCATCCCCCAGGTAATCGGCAGCGGGAGGTCGCGGCTTGAGAGTCCAAATCAGATGATGCGAACGGCGCCGGCGCGGATCAGGCGCGCGGCGATCCGGAGCGCGTCGGTGGAACCGACGCCCGAGCCGTCGAACAGCTCTTCCAGGGTGCGCGCGCCGTCGATGCGCGCAATGAGCGCCCGTTCGCGTGCGCCCAGGCGGACCCGGGCGATCTCCGCGGCCCGCGGGGCCAGGACCGGAACGCCGACCAGCGGGCCCACGTAGGCGGCGAAGACCCGGGCCAAGAGCGGCCGCGCCGGCTCGATCACCTCGACGATGCCGGGCGGCGGCGCCTCGTCCGCCTCGTGCAACGCCCCCTCCGCCGCGTTCACCGCCGCGGTCAGATCCCCCTCGTCGAGCGCCGCACGCGCGATATCGATGAGCGCCGCCGCGCGCTGCCGCCAGGGGGCGATCCCTGCCTCGGCGGAGGTCACGCGCCCCGACCCCGAGCCGAGCGGCTGCTTGTCCGAGTCGCCCACCCGCCGGGTGTGCTGCTCGGCGTCGTCCTCTGCCTCGCCCAGCCGGCGGGTGCGCTGGTCGGGCGCCGCCGGATCGCGAGCGGCGCGAACGGCCCCCGACATCGTCCCATGCACCGGCGTGAGATCATTGCCTTGCTTGCCGGAGAGCATGTCCTCGGCGATCTGGGCCGGAATTCCCGACGTCAAAGTAATCCGGCGATCGCGCGACAGGTCGACCTGCGCCGTGTCGAGCGCCCCGCCGATCTCGTGCGGCTTGCCGCCGGTGTCCTCGGCGTCGAAGGGGGCCACGTCGATGTCCTCGGCGAGCTGAGACTCGTCGTCGGGCCCGAGCTCCTCGGTCCGGGGGCGGCCCGGTCGGCGCGCGTCCTGGGTCGCCCCCACGAGAATCGGGAGCAGATCCCTCTCGGGGTTTCATTCCTTCCCTGTTTCGGCAGCCGGCGCCGCGGTCTTGAGCGCCCGCCGCGCCGAGCCCAAGCAACCGGATCGCCGCCCGGCCCGATACGAGCGCATTCGCATCACACCCACAAAACAGGAGACAAGATCATGCGGAATTCATTCAAGACTTTGCTGGTGGCCACGCTCTTGACCGCTGGAGCCTGCGGCGGCGGATCGGACGGGAAGGATCTGGCAGCATTCGTCGGCGTCTGGACCCCGACGTCGGGCAACATCACGTACACCTGTGCCGGCCAATCGGTCACCTCCCCGAGCACTGCGATGACCTGGGCAGAGGGCACGTCCTCTGATCTGATCCAGACCGTTCCAGGCTCGTCCTGCGTCATGCACGCCGACATCGCGGCCAACACCGCCACGGAGACCGGAACGCAGACCTGCGTGGTCTCGACCACCAACGACTACGGCGACGCGATCACCGAGTCCTTCTCCTTCACCGCCTACACCTTCGTGCTCGGCTCGGACGGAAAAACCGCCACGGAGAACTTCTCGGGAACGCTGCTCGAGACCGACGACACGGTCGGGACCAGCACGACCTGCACCATGTCGGAGACCGGCGCGTCGTATCAGAAGCAGTAGGTTGGCGGAGGGCCCGAGCTCCGTGCGCCTACGGGATCAGGAGCTCGAGCAGCGCCTTTTGCGCGTGCAGGCGATTTTCAGCCTGCTGCCAGACGGCGCTGGCCGGCCCTTCGATCACCTCGTCGGTGATCTCCTCGCCGCGGTGGGCGGGGAGGCAGTGCAGGACAATGGCGTCGGGGTGGGCGCTCCGCATGAGGGCCGTGTCGATGGCGTAGCCGGCGAAGGCCGCCCGGCGCGCCTCGGCCTCGGCCTCCTGGCCCATGGAGGCGAAGACGTCGGTGGAAATGACCTGGCGCCCGGCGGCTGCCTCGGCCGGATCGCGGACCACGGTGATGCGCCCGCGCTTGCCGGCGCGCGCCCGCGCCAGGACGCCAGGATCGGGGTCATACCCGGCCGGACAGGCGAGCGCCAGATCGAGGCCGAGAATGCCGGCCGCCTCAATCCAGGAGTTGGCCATGTTGTTGCCGTCGCCGATCCAGGCGTAGCTGACCGAGCGGAGGGTCCGGCCGGGATCACCGATCGCGCCGCCGGCGGCGCCACCGCTGGCGCCAAACCGCTGCACGACAGTCTGCAGGTCGGCCAGCACCTGACAGGGGTGCATGAGATCGGTGAGCCCGTTGATGACCGGCACCTTCGCGAAGCGGGACATCTCCTCGGCGCGGTCGTGGCCGAAGGTGCGGACCATGATGCCGTGGCAGTAGCCGGAGAGGACGCGCGCCGTGTCCTTGAGCGGCTCACCCCGTTCGAGCTGCGACCCCTGCAGGCCGAGGTAGAGCGCGTGTCCGCCGAGATCGTACATGGCGATCTCGAAGCTGGCGCGCGTGCGGGTCGAGGCCTTCTCGAACACCATCCCCAGCACCCGGCCGGGCCGCGTGGTGTGCGGCGTGCGCGCCGCCCGCAGCGCGCGCAGCTCCTCGGCGCGGCGAATGAGCGCCTCGATCCCGCCGGCCGGCAGATCGTCGAAGGCCAGGAAGCGCTTCACTTGCCCCTCGCTCATCGCGACTCCTCGAGCACCGCATCCAGGATCTCGATCGCCTCGTCGATCTCCGCGCGGTTGACCACCAGGGGCGGCACCAGCCGCACGACGTTCCCGCCGGCGACGGAGAGCAAAAGACCGTGCGCGCGCGCACGCACCACGATGTCGCTCGGATCGCCGTCGATGATCAGACCCTGGAGGAGTCCTCGGCCACGGGCGCCGCGCGTCTTCGGACGCCGCCGCTCGGCCAGCCGCAACAACGACGATCCCAGATAGGCGCCGACCTCGCGGCAATGATCGAGGAGGCCAAGCTCGTCGATCGCCCGCTGCACGTAGAGCGCGGCGGCGGTGGCGAAGGGGTTGCCGCCGAATGTCGAGGCGTGCGTCCCCGGCTCGAAGCCGCGGCCGACCTCCTCGTTTGCCAGCATGGCCCCGATCGGGATCCCGCCCGCCAGCCCTTTGGCCAGCGTCACCACGTCGGGGACCACCCCCTCGCCCTCGAACGCATAGAAGGTGCCGGTGCGGCCGCTGCCGGTCTGGATCTCGTCGAAGATCAGCACCGTTCCCGTGTCGCTGCAGGTGCGCCGCAGCTCCTGCAGGTAGCCGGGCGGCGGCAGGTTGATCCCCCCCTCGGCCTGGATCGGTTCGACGATCACCGCGCAGGTCTTGTCGGTGATCCCGGCGCGCGCGGCGGCCACGTCGCCGAACGGCAGGAAGCGCACCGGGCCGACCAGCGGGCCGAAGCCTTCGCGGTACTTGGCCTGCCCGGTGACGCTGAGCGCGCCGAAGGTCCGGCCGTGAAAGCTCTGCTCGAACGCCACCAGCTCGACGCGCTCCGGTTGCTTCTTGGTCACCACCTGATAGCGGCGCGCCAGCTTCAGCGCCGCCTCGTTGGCCTCCGTGCCCGAGTTGCAGAGGAACGCCCGGCCGTGAAAGGCCCGGCGCGCCAGGGCCTCGACGAACTCCAACTGCGCCTCGATGTAGTAGAGGTTGGAGACGTGAATCAGGCGCCGGGCCTGGGAGGCGATGGCCTCCGCCAGGCCGGCGTGGCCGTGCCCCAGCATCGACACCGCGATGCCGGCCGTCATATCGAGGTAGCGGCGCCCCTCGACGTCGAACAGCGCGCACCCTTCTCCGCGTGCCATGATCACGGGCGCCTGGCGGTAGTTGTTGAGGAGCAGGCGGCGCCCCCTCTCGACGAGATCGTCTTGCTGCGACATCGCCCGACTCTACCCGGCGTGCGCCCGCGAGCAAGAGCGACCAGCTAAACCCGGCCGGGGGGGCAGGCGAACCCCCGTCCGTGTCAAAAAGCGGCGCTTGTGCCATGGTCAGCAACGCTTACGTTGGGGCAACCATGAAGCCGGCGCCGATCATCGTCAGGACGGCCACCGCCGTTCCGGGGCACAGCGCCACCCAGGACGAGGTGAAGGAGCGGCTGCGCGCGCTGCTCCCGCTGCCGGCCCGCAAGCTCGACGCGGTGATGGAGCTGTTCGATCACACCGCCGTCGAACGCCGCTTCAGCGTGGAGCCGCTGTCGGCGCTGGGAGATCCGCGCGGGCTCGGCGAGGTGCAGCGCCTCTATCGCGAGAACGCCATCGCGCTCGGGAAAAAGGTGGCCGCGGAGGCGCTGGCCGGCGCCGGCGTCGAAGCGCGTGACATCGACCTCATCGTCACCACGTCCTGCACGGGGATCATGATCCCCTCGCTCGACGCGCACCTCTGCAACGAGCTCGGGTTTCGCGCCGACGTGCGCCGGCTGCCGATCACCGCGCTCGGCTGCTCGGGCGGGGCCGCCGCGCTGGCGCGCGCGCATGACTTTCTGGTCGGGTTTCCCGAGGCCCGCGCGCTGGTGGTGGCCGTCGAGCTGCCCAGCCTGAGCATCCAGCGGACCGACCTGTCGCTGGCCAACCTGGTGTCGACCGCGCTGTTCGGCGACGGCGCAGCGGCAGCCGTCCTCGAGGGCGGGCTGCGGGGGGACGCCCGGCCCGCGGGAACCGGGGTGCGCGTCCTCGAGACCCTGGCGCATCTGTTCCCGCGCTCCGAGTACGCGCTGGGGTTCGATCTGCAGGACGACGGATTCCACTCCGTCCTCTCCAAGGACGTCCCCGGGCTCATCAAGAGCGAGATCGCGCGCCTGGTGCGGACGCTGGCGGCGCGGCGAGAGCTCACGCGCGAGAAGCTCTCCTGCTTCGTGCTCCACCCGGGCGGGCGGAAATCCTGGCCTTCATCGAAGAGGAGCTGGGGCTTCGGCGCGACGACACCGAGGCGTCGTGGGAGATCCTGCGCGACTTCGGCAACCAGTCGAGCGCCTCGGTGCTGTTCGTGCTGCATGCGTGGCTCACCAGGCGGAATCCGCCGGCAGACGCCTACGGGATCCTGGCCGCCTTCGGCCCCGGCCTCTCGACCGAGATGCTGCTCTTGCAGTGGAGCTGAACGCGTGAGCTCGACGGCCTTCTTTCTCTGCCTGTGCGCCGCCGTCGGGGCCTGCCGCCTGATCGAGATGACGATCTCGCGCCGCCACCAGCGCGCGCTGGCCGCCCGGGGCGCGGCGCCGCTGCCGGAGCCGATCTTCGGGGCGATGGTGGCGCTCCACACCGGCGTCATCGCCGGCGCGGCGATCGAGGTGGTGGCGCTGCACCGTCCTTTCATCGCCGCCGTCGGCATTCCCGCCCTGGCGCTGGTGGTGCTGGCGAACCTGCTGCGCTTCTGGGTGATCGCCACGCTGGGCGTGCACTGGAACATTCGCGTGGTGGCCTCGATGCCGCTCGGCGTGGTGACCGCGGGTCCTTACCGCTTCGTCCGTCATCCGAACTACGTGGCCGTCTTCGTCGAGCTCCTGGCGCTGCCGCTCGTGCATGGCGCCTACCTGACGGCGGTTGCCGGCGCGCTGCTGCATCTGGCGATCCTGCAGCGCCGCGTGTCGCTGGAAGAGTCGGTGCTGATGGCCGACGAAGGCTACCGGCGCGCCTTCGCCGACAAACCGCGCTTCGTCCCCTGGCCACGGCCATGGCTGTAGACGTCGTCGTCGCAGGCGGGGGACCGGCCGGGGCGACGCTGGCCATCCTGCTGGGCCGCGCCGGCCTGCGCGTCGACGTCTACGACGCCCGGCGGTTTCCCCGCGAGAAGCCCTGCGGCGAAGGAATCATGCCGGGCGGCGTGGCGGTGCTCGGGCGCCTCGGGTTGCGCGAGGCCGTGGGCGGGCGCGCGCTCTCCGCCGTTCGCTATCACGGGTTCGGCCTCACCGCCGCGGCCCCGTTTGCCTCGTCCGGTCATCCGGACAGGACCGCGCTGGCGCAGCGACGGCTCCGGTTGGACGACGCGCTCATCGGCGCGGCCCGGGCGACGCCCGGCGTCTGCCTGCACGAGGACGCCCCCGTCGAGGGGGTGGAGCTCGAGAACGGGCGGGCCGTCGGCCTGCGCGTGGGAGGCGAGATCCGGCGCGCCGCCCTGGTCGTCGGCGCCGACGGGCTCGAGTCTCCGGTCCGGCGCTCGCTGGGGCTCGAGGTCGCCGCGCGCGCCGCGGGACGCTCCGGCGTGCGAATGCACTTTCGCCTGGCGCCCGGACGCACGCTCGCCGACAACCTGGAGATCTTCGTCGGCCGCGGCCACGAGCTCTACGCCGCCCCGCTGCCCGACGGCGAGCTGTTGCTGGCGGGGCTCGGCGACGAGCGGGCGCTCGGTGGCAGCGCGCGCGCCGCGCTCGCGCGCTGGATCGCCGCCGAGCCGTTCCTTCGTGACGTTCTCGAGGGCGCCGAGCCGCTCACGGCGCCAGCCGGGCGCGCGCGGGTGGCCCGCCGCGCACGCGCCGGGTTCGCGCCGGGCGCGGTGCTGCTCGGCGACGCCGCCCGCGCCAGCGACCCGCTGACCGCCGGCGGGATCTCCCACGCGCTCGCCACCGCCGAGCTGCTGGCGGCCTTCGTGCCGCGCTATCTGGCGGAGGGGGACCGCGCGCTCGCCCGCTTCGAGCGCGCGCGACACCGCCTGCTGCGGCCGCACGACTGGCTGACGCGCGCGCTCGTGCAGGTGGTTCACCGGCCGCTGCTGGCACACGCCACGCTTCTTTCGATGCGCGCGCTGCCGCCCGTGATGCGGCGGCTGATGAAGGTGGCGGGGGCCGCCGGCCTTCATCCCATTGCCGCTGCCCCTGCCCCCGCGGTCTCGGCTGCGCCCACGCGCGCCATCGATCAAAGCGTGGCGACCGCCGCCAGCTCGACCCCGGCGCTGGCGACGAGCAGCGCCACCGCCCAGAACGCGACGCTGCCCCAGCGCGCCGAGTCTCCGTAGGCGCCGCGCGCAACGCGCACCGACTGCCAGATTGCGACGGGTGCCAGCAGAACAGGCGCCGCGGCCACGCGCGCCGGAAGCCCCGCGCGCGCCAGGAGCGGCAGCGCTCCGAAGGCCGCCAGCGTCGTCGCCGCATAGAGCCGCGCCGCCGGCAGCGCGCCCAGCCGCACGACCAGCGTCCGCTTGCCGACCGCGGCGTCACCCGCGGCGTCGGGAAACTCGATCGCCAGCAACATCGCGAACTGGAGCGCGCAAGGCAGCGCCGCTGCAAAGAAGATCGGCGCGGCCAGCGCGCCCGCCTGGAGGTCGTAGCCGAGGAGGGGGACCAGCAGCGTCACCACCAGCGCCGTCGTCAGCTCGCCCAGCCCTCGCGCGCAGAGCCGCAAGGGCGGCGCGCTGTAGCCCCAGGCGAGCCCGATCATCGCCGCCGAGAGCAGCAGCGGCCCCGCGCCCACCCGGCGCTCCGGCACGACCGCCAGGCTGACCGCCGCGCCCGCGGCGACGACCAACAACACCCGCGACGCGCGCAGCGCCACCACGGGCGAAAGTGCGCCCTCGGGCAGGATCCGGCTGCCCCCGGACCAGCGCGTCGGCGTCCGGTTCGCGCGGTCGGCCTCCAGATCGAAGTAGTCGTTGGCGTAGTGGGTCATGAGCTGCGTGGCCGTCACGACCAGCTGCCCCCACACATAGCGCCACGGGTCGAAGGCGGCGCCGCCGGCCACCGCCAGCGCGCCGCCCAACCCGTAGAGCACGAATCCACCGACGAGAAACTGCGGCCGGCCCAGCCTCACGAACGCGACGAGCCGCCGCACGGCGGAGACCTTACTTCACGACGCCGCAGGCAATGCGCGCGCCGCCGCCGCCGAGCGGCTTCGGGGTGTCGCTGTAGTTGTCGCCGCCCTCGTGAATCATCAGCGACTTTCCTTGAAAGTCGGCCAGGGTGAGCCCTTTGACCTCCAGCTTGTCCTTGGCCTCGCCCTTGTCGGAGACGACCAGCTTCGGCAGGTCACCCCTGTGCCCGCCGCCGCCCGGCCCCTTGTGCGCCTTGGTGGCGTCCGGGTCGAAGTGCCCGCCCGCCGCCTGGGCGGCAGTCTTCTTGCCGTCCTTGTCGGCCGGGTCACAGCTCGGCTTCTCGTGGATGTGAAACCCGTGCTCACCCGGCGCGAGCCCCTTCAGCTTCGGCTCGAGGGTGACGCCATCCTTGCCTTGCTTGACGGTGATCGTCCCGATCGACTTTCCGACGCCGTCGGTCGTGACGGTGTTCATGGTCACTTTGACCGATTTCGCGGCCTGGGCGGCGGAACCGCCCACCAAAAGCAACGCAACAGCAACAAACCGAATCGTTTTCATCGTGTCTCCTTTGGACTGTCGTTGGCTGTGAGATAATCATTCACGTTCCAGCCGCCATGGAAGAAGAACCTGCACAGCCCGGATCTGAACGACGAAGCTCCCAGCGCTTCACCACGCGCTCGCTCGTCGAAGTCCGCATCCCGACCTGGACCGCCCTCCAGGCGGTTTATACCGTGAACTTGTCGCTGGGCGGAATGCGCCTTTCGTTGGGCGCGCGCACGGCAATGGGGGCCCCGGTCGACATCATCATGACGTTGCCCGACGGGGAGCGACTGCACCTGCCGGGCAAGGTGGCCTACCTCGGCACCGGCGAGAGCGGCGACGTGGGCGTCCGCTTCGACGAGCTGGCCCCGTACACCCAGCTGCAAATCCAGAATTACGTCGAGGAGCTGGCGGCCGGCCGCACGCCGAAGGTCCGCGAGCGGACCAAGAGCATTCCGCCCGGCGTCCTCATCAAGAAGACGACGTGAGCCGGTGGCGCGCGCGCGGCGCCTGGACGTCCGCCGTCGTGCTCGCGGCTGTCGTCTCGCCCGCCGCGCAAGCGGCCGCCGACGATGACGAGCGCGTCAACGCCGCGCTCGTCGCCGCGCTGCCTGAGGACGGGGTCACCGACCTGGTGGTGATCGCGCAGCCGAGCGCGCCGGACGCCCCGCGCACCTGGAGCGCCACCCGCGTCGCCGCCTCGCCCGCCGCGATCAAGGACGTCCTGCTCGACCCCGCGCACTACCGCGCGCTGATCCCGGCGTTGATCAAATCGGAGCTCGAACGGTCGAACCGAAGCGCCCCGATCGTCGACTGGGAGCTGGAGATCCCGCTCTTCAACCTGTCGGGGCGGATGGCGCTGCACAACCGGCCCGACGGCGTCACCATCGAGCTCTTCGAGGGGGACTTCGCGCCAGGGCGGCTCTCGTTCACGGTTGCGCCCGACCGGCGCGGCGGCGCGACGCTGGTCCTCGATGCGGTCCTCGACGTGAAGCGCTCGAGCTGGTTGCTCCGCCGCATCATCAAGCGCAGCCCCGTGGGGGAGCCGGCGGTCCTGGCCGCCGCGACGTACGTGGCCCTCCGCGCCGTCGCGCTGCGGGCCGAGCATCCGAGGGACGGCGACGCCTGGCGCCCGCGCTGCCCGGCGGCGCCGCCGCCGAGCTGGCTGCCCGATCCACGTCCGCTGGCGGGCGATCTGCTGGCGCCGCTGCGCGCCCGGGGCGTGGTCGCCCTGGTCGCGCGCGCACCGGCCGAGCATCTAGCCGGCGTCGCCGCGGCCGTCACGCTCGACGCGCCCGCGCCCGCGGTGGCGGCGACCCTTCGCGTCCCGGCGTCGTGGCGCGCGTTTCCCGGCTGGGAGACGATCCAGGACCGCCCCGGTCCGAACGGGCCGGGCGCCGAGGTGAAAGACAATCTGCCGCTGGTCGACTTCGACGCCAGCTGGACTGCCCAGCCAGGCGCGACCGCGCGCTGGGTCGCGACGGCGGGCGCGACGCGCGGCGCGCGCCTCGGCTGGGACGTCTATCCGAACACAGGGCGTGCGGGCGGCGCGGCCGGCTCAGTCGCTGCGCTCACCCTCTACCCGCGTCTCGAGACCACGGGCTCGATCGCGCGTCGCTTCATCGCGGCCGAGCCGCTGCTCGAAGAAGGGTTGTCGCTGGCGCTGGCCTTCGTCGACGCGGCAGGCGTGAAAGCGGCCCTGGGCACACCGCGCTGATCCGGCAGGCCACGGAAATTCGAGGGGGATATCGCGCCGCAACATCGCCAGGCCCAGGCGGTGGGGCCCTTGTGGTGCCCCGACCTGGGACGATAATGGGCATGAGCCTTGCTGCTCTGGAGTCACATGCGACACATCGTCTGGCTGGCCGGATGTCTCCTGGTGCTCTCGTGCACCGTCAACAATGACAACCTGAACCCCGACGCTGGGGGAACGGGCGGCGGGTCGGGTGGCGCGGGCGGGTGCCCGCGCTGCGTCGGCACCGGCGGGGCAACGGCGACCGGCGGTCGGATCGGCACCGGCGGCGGGTCAGCCACGGGCGGACAGGTCGGCACCGGCGGTGCGTCGGCCACCGGCGGACAGGTCGGGACCGGCGGTGCGTCGGCCACCGGCGGGCAGGTCGGGACCGGCGGTGCGTCGGCCACCGGCGGGCAGGTCGGGACCGGCGGTGCGTCGGCCACCGGCGGGCAGGTCGGGACCGGCGGCAGCGCGAGCGGAGGTCACGGCGCCGGTGGAAGCGACGCTGGTGGCGGGGGTGGACAGGGCGGCGGCGAGAGCTGCGACGCGCTCGAGACCGACTACGGCACCGCGCTGACGGCCGCGATGAAATGCACGCTCGGCGCCAGCGGCCAATGCCAGCAACTGGTGAACAGATCGCTCTCCTGCGCCGGCTGCAAGGAGTACGTGAACGACACGACGACGCTGAGCACGATCCAGACCGCCTGGGACGACCAGAATTGCGGCTCGGTGCCGCACGCATGCCCGGCCATCGCCTGCGTCGTTCCGACCACCAGCGTCTGCACGAGCAGTCCGGCCGCGGGCGGAGCCACCGTGGGCGTCGATGGAACGGGAACCTGCGGCCCCCAGCTCACCCCCACCAACTGAGGCCCACACATCATGCGTAGCTTCATCGCCATCGCGACGCTGCTGCTGGCGGCTTCGTGCGGGTCCGTGACAGCGATCGGACACGACGGCGGCAGCGGCGGTTCATCAGGAACCGGCGGCGCCACCGGGACCGGCGGCAACCAGGGCGGCGGCCTGACCTGCGATCAGATCCAGACCGCCTACCAGGCGGCGCTGGCCACCGCCCGCGCATGTTCCGTCGACGGCACCAATCAGTGCCAGAAAATGACCGAGAGCGCGCTCGGCTGCAACGGCTGCCCGACCTTCGTCAATGACGACTCGGGGCTCTCGCAGTTCTCGAACGAGTGGAATCAGGCCGGGTGCAATCAGAACCTGGCCTGTGCCGCCATCGCCTGCCTCGCGCCGAAGGCGGCCACCTGCAAGGCCAGTGACGCAGGCGGCGCGACCTGCGTCGACCAGCTCCTCGCCACGCCCTCGAACTAGGGAACGGAAGGAGCGTCGGCGGCCGGGGCGTCGCCGCCGAGCTCACAGATCCCGGCGCCGCAGAACGCCGTCTGCGAGCAGCTTGGATCGGTCGAGACCGACTCGGTGCAGGCGGTGTCCGCGCAGCGCTTCTTGCGATCCTTCTCGTAGCTCTCTTTTTCCTTCTTGGGGATCGCGCGCTGCTTCCCCCCTTCGCTGCAGGGGCAGCAGTCGTCGGCGACGAGCACGCAGTCCTTGTCGGTCTTGCAGTCATCCGTCGAGGCGGGGGACTTCTTGGCGTGCTTGGCCTGCGCCAGGAAGGGCGCGCCGAACGAGGCGGCGCCGAGCACGGTCAGCGCGAGGAGAATCCGAAAGCGAGAAGAGAATCGACGAGCCATGCGTCGAGTTATAGCTGCGTCACCGTCGATCCGGAAGAGTGATCCTCGGCACCGGAACATCGGAACGTCTGTTTCGAATTTGTCAGTTCGCCGTTCCGGGAGTGCCGATTCGCGCGGTCATCGCCACCACTTCGGCCGCCACGCGCTCGAGCCGTTCGCCCACGTCGCGCGTCTCGAGCAGCTGCTGGCGCAGCGCCGGATCGACGATCAGCGCCGAGGCGACGCCATCGACCAGCTCGGCGGGCGTGTCCTGCGCGGCGACCACCTGGCGCAGGAGCTCGCCCCCCTCGGGGATGGCGTCGGCCAGCTGACCGATGAGCGCGCGCAGCGTCTGATCGGCGTCGACCAGCTCGCCCGCGTCGGTGATCGGAAAATCGGGGAGCTCGGTCGCGGCCACCAGCCGGTAGGGGCGCCCCGACGGCAGCTCCCGATCGATGCGGATGCGCGCGCGGCCGCGCACCACCAGGTTGAAGCGCCCGTCGGGGAGCTCGTGCGCCATCACCACCTCGCCGACGCCGGCGATCGGCTGCACCGAGGGGAGCTCCTCCTCGGCGCGCGCGTGGGGCATGAGGAGGCCGATGGCGAGGAAGCGTGTCCCGGTCAGGACGTCGCGCATCATCACCCGGTAGCGCTCCTCGAAGATGTGCAGCGGCAGGAGCGCGTGCGGAAACAGCACCGCGTTCGGGAGCGGGAAGAGCGGCAGCCGGCGCAGCGACGAGACCAGCGTCCCTTCGCCGTCGGCGGGCACGGAAACGGGATCCGGGGTATCAGCCAAAGACGTCCACACAGGAGCCGGTGAGCGCCGGCGGCGCATAGGCGGCCAGGTAGATCACCACGTTGGCCACATCCTCGGGCGACATCGCTGGCCGGGCGTCGGGCATCCCCACCCGCAGCATGTCCGTGTCGACCGAGCCCGGGCAGACGGCGTTGACGGCGATCCCGTCCGGGCGCAGCTCCTCGGCCAGCGCCCGCGTCAGCCCAACGACGCCGTGCTTGGCCGCGCAGTAGGCGGTGAGGCCGGCGGTCCCCTGCCGGCCCGAGATCGACGCAATGTTGACGATCCGCCCGCCCCGGCGCGCCCGCATGGCGGGGAGAAAGGCACGCGTCACCAGGAACGTCCCCTTCAGGTTCGAGTCGAGCACTGCGTCCCAGTTCTCGAGCGAGGTCTCGTCGAGCGGCGCGCGCGCGACCAGGCCGGCGTTGTTGACCAGAAGGTCCGGCGGGCCGAACCGGCGCAGCACCTCGGCGGCGAAGCGCTCGACCTCGCTCGGGCGCCCCACGTCGCAGGCGATGATCTCGTCGACGGCGTGGCGCGCGCAGCCGGCCACCTGGGCGCCGGCGCCAGCGAGCAGGGTGACGATGGCGCGCCCGATCCCGCGCGAGGCGCCGGTGACCACGGCGATCTTGCCGGCCAGCGGGCGGCTGGCCTCGGTCGCCCGCCCGCTGCCGTCGATCTCTTTCGGGCTCATCGCGCGCGCCCCCCCAGGTTGGCGGCCTCCAGCAGCCGAGCCTTCAGGTCGGGCCGCTCGCGCATCTCGCCGACGAAGGCACTGGTGACGACGCCCGACTGATCGTGCTTCTCGCCGGGGAGCGCCAGGCAGAGCTGCTCCGCCTCGATCACGCAGCCGGCACCGCGGGCGCCGAGGTGGCGGCAGAGCGCGTCGGCGATCTGATGCGTCGCCCGCTCCTGCAGCGTGAGCCGCTTGGTGAAGCAGTCGACCAGCTCGGCGAGACGCCCGAAACCCACCAGCTTTCCTTGGGGTAGATAAGCAACGTGCGCAACCCCCCGATAGGGGACCAGGTGATGCGGGCACATGGAGTGAAAGCGCAGGCCGCCCACCACCACCACGTCGGGGTCGGCCTCGCCCGTCACCGGATCGCCCAGAAGGACCGCGGGATCCATGTCGTAGCCGGCCAGGAACTCCGCCTGCCAGAGCTGCGCCACCCGGCGGCCGGTCTCCTTCAGATCCGGATCGGTGGCGGGGTCGCGTCCGGCGGCGCGCAGGAGCGCATCGACTGCGGCGCGCAGCTCCGGTGGCGACGGCACGGGAGCGCTCACTCCGCGGGAGGCTGCGCCGCCGCCACGTCGGCGTCGACGGGACGCCGGGAAGCAAACCCGCCGTCGACCGGATGCCAGAAGCCGACCTTCTTCTCGCCGAAGCGCCAGCAGAGGACGATCTCCTCGCCCAGCCGCTCCGAGGGGAAATCGACCAGGCCGATCTCCACGTCCTTCACCTCGCCGCCGAGGTCGCGCACCTGCCCGAGCTCGTCGGAGAGCGCCTCGTAGTAGCCGCGGAAGAGCGCCTTGGCGCGCCGAACCTCGGGCGAGCCGTCGTCGCTCTCCAGGATCTCCTCGCGGCTCATCCGCACGTTGGCGCGTTCGAGCTGGATCTCCAGCGCGCGCAGACCCGCGCGCAGCTGGAGCACGTCGACGAAGATTCGCTCGAGCGCTGGAACGAGCGCGTCGACCTCTCCGACCGTGAAGTGCTCCTGACCCATCGGTCGTACCTTACATCAATGCCGGGCCAGCGGCGACGGGTAGAGCGGCGGCTTGCGGTTCCGGCCGGTCTGGCGCCTCACGTCAACGTCCGAGACGAGCAGCGGCGGTGAGATGATCGTCGTCGGCACACCCGAGAACCCGGCGCCCCCTTCCAGGAAATTGTAGACGGTGGCGTCGGCCCCCACGGCCGTGATGTCCTTGAGCGAGCGCGGCAGCAGGTTCTCGAGCAAGAGGCCGCGCACCAGCGTCTCCTTGCCGTGGTCGAGCCGGTAGACCACCAGCGGCCTCACCGGCGGCGGGCCGTGGCCGCCCATGCTGAACGACAGCAGCGCCGCCAGATCGTCGGCCTCGCCGCCCGCCAGCGAGTCGTCGTCGAGCAGACGGACGACGTAGGTGGTGATGCCCCCGCCCCTGGCGATCTTGCCCAGCTCCTCCAGCAGCGCGGCGCGTGGCTGGGGACGGACGCCGCTCACCACCAGGGTGCCGACGCGTGCGCGCGGGGCGGCGAAGCGCGGCGCGCGCGCGTGCCCGTTGGAGTGGACGATCTCCTTGCGGGGCGTGCGCGACATGAGCAGCGACTTGAGGACGCCGTGCTCGATCAATGAGACGCGCTGGGCCGGCACCCCTTCGTCGTCGATCTTGTAGCTGCCGTAGAGCGGCGTCTTGCCCGGCCCCCAGGCCAGCGCGGGATCGTCGACCGCGTTCACGCCCGCCGCCGCCACCTTCTGCCCCAGCTTGGTGGCCAGCGCCCCCTGATCGTTCCCCTCGTCGCTCCCCGCCTGCGCGGTCTTGGGGGGCGGCGTGCCGGCCACCTGATCGCCGAGCAGCAGCTTCACCACCTGGGGCGCCGCCAGGCCCTCGAACAGGACGGCGCCCGCGCCCGAGGCGGCCACCGGCGCGCTGCGCATCGCCACCAGCTCCTTGGCCATCGCGCGGACCGACTTCTCCATCTCGGCCAGCGCGGGAAGCCCCGTGGGGGTGAGCGCCGTGAACGGGACGAAGCTGCGCAGCTTCATCCCGTCGGGCGCCTGGGTCTCGGCCACCACGTTGATCTGCACGGTGTGCTGGTTGTCGTCGACGAACGTCCCCTCGCTGGAGAGCAGCCGCCGCCGGACGATGGCGTAGCTGGCCGACACGCGCGACGACGAGAATCTCCGGGAAGTCGGCCAAGACAGACGACAGCTTGCGCGCCGCCTCGCGCAGCGTTTCCGGCTCGGCGGCGCCGGCCGGAAACGGGACCTCCAGGTGCGCCGCCGCCTCCTTGGAGAAATCGCCGACCGCCGCCTCGTCCGCGGCGGCGTCCGCCTGCCCCTCCGCCGCGGCCCGCTTGCGGGCCAGCGTCTCCAGCGCCGCCTTGTAGGCCTCGTCGGTGCGCAGCCAGAGCTCCCGCCGCAGGGCCGCGTAGTCGTCCTCGATCGGCACGGTCTCGACGCGGGCGCCGCCCTCGAAGTTGCTGTTGTCGAAGCTCGGATCGCCGACGCGCAGGTCGGTGCGCAGGATGCGGCCGCGGTAGGCGTGCGCGGCGGTCAGCGCCCCCAAGGTCGCGTTCACCGACGCCTGCTCGAGATCGTAGATCGTGTAGCCGAGGTAGTACGGGCGCGACTCGTCGCCGAGATGGAGGTCGGACATCGAGCGCGCCAGCTCGTCCTGCAGCGCGCGCTGGACCACGGCGTCGTTCGTGCGAATGCGCGCCTCGACCGCCACCGCCGTCGGCTTTTCAGCCGCGTCGTTCGCGCGCGCCACCGCGCAGAGCGACAGCAGGATCGCCGACAGAGACCCGAGGCGGCGAATCATTGCAGGGCCCCCTTCGTCTTGGCCGGCGGCCCGGGCGGCCGCGCTGCCGGCGCCGCGGGCCCACGCATCGCCGGCGGCGACGGCTGCAGCGACGGCGCCGGGAGCACCGGCGGTTTGTCACTCCCTTTGTCGCGACGCTCGGTCTCGATCTGCTGAACCAGCAAGCTGGGGCTGGTGGCCGAGACCGGAACGAAGCCCGACTCCGCGCCGCAGTAGCCGTTGAACGTCTGGTAGTCGTTGGAGGCCGCCATGATCTTCGACAGCGCCGACAGCGGCGTGCCGACCAGATCGACGCCGCGCACCAGCTCGTCCGGCCGCCCGTCGACCCACACGCGGTAGACCAGGATCGGCAACACCTTGAACGCCTGCGGTCCGCCGCGCGCGGTGTTGGTGAATCCGCCCGAGATGTCACGGAACGAAAGGCCGTAGAGCTTCCCCTGCCGCTTCGCCTCCTCGCGCAGCAGGCGGCGCAGCTCGTCGGGCGGGACGACCAGGCTCGGCTCGACCACCAGGTTCCCCTGCCGCGAGACGATGGTCCGCCCCTCCTGCCGGCGCCCGTGACCGTTCGAGACCGAGAAGCCGCGCGTCGGTGAGCGGCTCAGCAAGAACCCGCGCAGGATGCCGCCTTCGACCAGGGAGGCCCGGCGCGCGTCGACCCCCTCGTCGTCGTAACGGTAAAAGCCGTTCAGGTCGACGCCGTCGAGGGTGGACAGCGTCGGATCGTCGTAGACCGAGATGAACGACGGCATGACAGGCTGCCCGATCTTCTTGGCGAAGGTCTGCCCCTCGTCTTCGTTCTTCTGCCGGTGACCCTCGACACGGTGGCCGAAGATCTCGTGGAAGAAAACGCCGGCCGCCTTCCCCTCGAGGATGGCGGGCCCGGCATAGGGCTCAGCCAGCGGCGCCCGCCGCAGTGCCTTGAGGTCGGTGATGATGGAGTCGGCCGCGGCGTCCATCGCCGCCTCGCCGCCCAGCCCCTCGATCGTCTCGGCGTCGAAGCTCTCGAACCGCTCCAGCTCCATCCCGTCGTCGGCGCGTGCGTCGGCCTCGATGAAGACGCGCGCGTAGTTGCGCCCGGTCTGGATGGCCGTCCCTTCGGAATTCAGCAACCAGAGCGTCAGGCTGGTCGCCTGGAGACTGGCGTCCGAGTCGAGGATCTCCGACTGTCCACGGAAGCGCGCCGAAACCCGCCGCATCCGCTGCTCCCAGGCCGGCACGTCGACGTCCAGCCGCGCCGGCGGGCCGAAGTAGGTGATCGGCGTCTCGCGCGAAAAGTCGTCGGAGGGGTCGTCGTCGGCGACCTTCAGCGTCCGCTGGGTCTTCAGCTTCACCAGGCGCTCGGCCGACTCTTCGTAACGGCGGTCGGTCTCGGCCCAGGCGACGGTGCGCAGCGCGGTCTCGTCGTCGGAGAGCGGCAGCGGCACCGGGTGGCCGGCGATCTCCGAGGAGAAATCGAAGTCGCTCGAGCGGATGGCGTGCGTCGAGTCGAGCTTGTAGTCGCCCACCCGCACGTCGGCGTCGAGGATGCGCGTCCGCCGCTCGGTCGACTGCACGAGCGCGCCGTAGCTGGACATCACGGTCGTCTCGTCGCGGTCGTGGACCTCGTAGCCGATGAAGTAGGGCGGCGGCTTCCCCTTGGCCGACAGATCGCGCATCCCGCGCTGAAGCTCTTCCTGCAACGCCGCCAGCCCGGGCGGCTTGGCCCCGCCCCCGCCCGACTGCGGCTCGACCCGGACGACCCTGGGCGGCGAGGCCGGCACCCCAGGGGCTGCCGCGTTCGCCGAGGCGGCCTGCGGCGACGGCGTCCCGCCCGCGCAGCCGATGGCTCCGACCGTCGCGACGGCGGCGAGCGCGAGCGCCAAGCTGGAGGCGAAGCCGGCAGAGATGCGAGGGAGAACAGGGGACGGGGCAGGCACGGGGCGATCTGGCCTATAGCATACCGTCACTCCGTCACCGAGAAGTCACCGCCCCGGTGTGGTCGTGCTTTCGGGTTGAACGAAACCTCCGGCTGCGGCGACATGTGGGCATGAACGCAGCTGGCAAGGGATCGTGCCTGGTCGGGGTGGGGATCTTCGTGGTGTTCTTCGGACCACCAGCGCACGCCGCCGAGGGGCCGCTGCTGGTCGTGGTGGAGGCGCCGCCCTCACTGGACGCCGACGCGGCGGAGATCCGGAGAGCCATCGGAACGGAGCTGCGCGCTCAAACGATCGCCCCGATGCAGAAGGGTGCCGATCCACCCGGACGCGCCCTGATCGTCGCGTTCGACCGCGATCGAATCGCGATGTCGCTCCGAACGAACGATGCCACCCCCATCGTCCGCGATATCCCGGCACCGACCGACCGGGCCGCGCGGCTGCGCGCCATCGCCTGGCTGGCCGGCAACCTCGCCCGCGATCAAGTCACGCCGCTCGTCGCGGAGGCACCCGCCGAAACAACGCCCCTGGCGACAATTCCGTCAATCGCGCCAGCTCCGGCGACCGAGCCGCCTCCGCTGCCTGCACCGACGGCGACCGCAACGGCCGATGTTCCGGCAGCCCCGGTCGCGGCGTCCGCCGCCGAGACCGTCACGACAACCGGGAGGATCGCCGCTCCCGAAAACCTGAATGGTCCCTATCAATGGTCGATCACCTTCGCGGACGGTCCGACCGACGCCATCGCCCAGTATCACCGGAGCATCGCGCCGATTTTTGGAACCGCCTGGTATCTCGAGGTTCAACGGCGCTCAGCAAAGAATGGATTTCTGTTGGGCGCCGCGCTCTCGGGGACCAACGGCGATTTCGCTCCCGAGGGGATTGGGCTGTCGGTATTCCTGGGCTCCGCGAGCCGACGCGGCCGCTGGAGCTTCGAGACCACCGTCGGTGCCGGCGTGGAACTGGGGGAAGAGTCCGTCACCGTGTTCTCGGTCTACCCGACTGCCAACGGTCAGGGCGTCGCGATGCAGCAAGATCCGGTTCTTCGACCTGCTCTTCTTGCGGACGCGGGCGTCGCGGTGGCGCACCCTCTGTGGCAGTCGGTGGACGTCGTCGTTCGTCTGGGGGCGCGTCTGTCGACCACCTCGATCGACGACTGGTTCCTCACAACCACCCTCGGGCTCCGGTACAACCTCCAGTGAGGCCTTTGCGCCTGGGGATTGAACGAAGGCTCCGTTTGCGGAGACATGAGGGCATGCGGAAACTTGGGCAGGGGTCGTGGTCGATTGGACCCTGGATCTTGTTCGTGATGGTGGTCGCGCCCTTGGGACGACCGGCGCACGCCGCCGAGGAGCCGCTGCTGGTGGTGGTGGAGGCGCCGCCCGCGCTCGACGCCGACGCCGCGGAGATCCGCCGCGCCATCGGAACGGAGCTGAAGGTGCCGACGAGCGCTCCGATGAGGGCGACGGGCGAGCCGGCGGGTCGCGCGCTGATCGTGGCTCTCGATCACGATCGGATCGCGATGTCGCTGCGTTCGGTCGACGGCGCCCCCATTGGCCGCATCATCCCCGCGCCGACCGACCCCGCCGCCCGCCTGCGCGCGATCGCCTGGCTGGCCGGAAACCTCGCCCGCGACCAGGTGACGCCGATCGTCGCCGAAGCGCCCCTCGACATGCCCTCCCTCGCAACGATTCTGCCAGCACCTCCAGTCACCCCAGCCACCGAGCCACCACCGCTCGCCGAGGTCACGCCCGCCGCCCCCTCGCCAGGATCGCTCTCCGAGATTTCGACGATCTCGACGCGAGCGCAGGAGACGAAGAGCTTCACCGGACATTTCTGGACGATCGGCGTGGCGGACGGACCAACGACCAACTTCCCTCTCTGCGGCCAACCGAGCGGCTGGCCGACGCCCTGTGCCCCGTTCTTTCAGAGCGGGACGGCCTGGCGTCTGGAGCTTCAGCGACGTTCGAGAATCGACGGATTCTTCCAGGGGGCCGCGCTGGAAGGAACCGCCGGGAGCGGATTCGCGCCGCAACTCATCGGGACCTCGGCTTTCGTCGGTTCATCGAGACGGCATGGAAGGTGGTCGCTCGAATCGACCATCGGCGTCGGCCTGGAGCTGTCCAATGCTTGCTGCGGGGCGAGCGTAGTCACCTCAATGCAAACGACCGCCAACGGCTTCGCGTCGACCGTCACAACCGGCGACACCCTCCGTCCGGCACTGTTCGCCGACGGCGCAGTCGCCCTCGCTCATCCGATCGCCGAGTCCCTGGATGCCGTCCTCCGAATAGGTGCGCATTTATCGACCGACGTTTCCGATTGGTTCCTCTCGGCGACGCTCGGGCTCCGGTACAATCTGCTGTGAAAACCCGGCCGCAGCCCCAGCTCGCCGAAAGTCCGCCCACCGTTCCGAACGCGGAGTTTGACGAGCTCTCGCTGGTTACGGCGCTGCGCGACGGCAACCTCGCGGCGTTGGCGGCGGCATTCGATCGCTGGCATCAACGCGTGCGGGTCATTGCGCGGCGGTTGCTCTCGGATCCAGCGGCAGCCGAGGATGTCGTGCAAGACGTGTTCGCGTCGCTGCCCCGGGCGATCCGGCGATTTCGCGGCGAGGCGGAGCTCGAGACGTTCCTGCTCGGCATCGCGGTCAAACGGGTGAGGCGGCATCGTCGCGCGGCGCAGCGGCGGCTGCGAGCGCTCGAACGATTGCGCGTGGTCGACCGGCGCGGACCCGTCGATCCCGAGCAGAACGCTTACCGGCGGCAGCTCGGCGCGCGGCTGGCGGCGGCGCTCGACGAGCTCCCCTTGCCTCAGCGGGTGGCGTTCGTTCTGTGCGAGGTCGAGGAGCTGACCTCGGTCCAGGCAGCGGTGATCGCGGACGCGCCCGAGGCGACCGTCCGCACGCGCCTCTTCCACGCGCGTCGCCGGTTGCGTGACCTGCTCGCAGGGGAGCGCACCTGATGCGGCGCCAACCAGAGTCTTTCGCCGCGGCGGTGCATGCGTTCAAGGAGATGACGGCCGCCACCGACGACGCGGCGGCGACGCGGGCGCGGGTGCTGGCCGCGGCTGACCGCGGCGCGCGCCCGCACGGCGCGCCCCGACGGCTCGCGGTGACGACGGCGATCGCGCTGCTCGTGATCTGTTCGGCTTCGGTGGCGGGGACGACGCTCGCGCGGCGCTGGCGCCGGCCGGCGGTGGTCGCGATCGAGGAGACGCCGTTGGGCGTCGCGTTCGGATCGTCGACTCGCGCAGCCCGTCGCGCGTCGGTCGTCATTCCGCCCGTCGTCCCGGCGGCCGACGATGCGCCGGCGCCCGGACCGTCGGACGCCGAGGCCGACGCCTACGGGCGCGCGCACCGCGCCCACTTCGACGAGAGCGCTCCCGAGCGCGCGCTCGTCGCCTGGGACGATTATTTGCGGCGCTATCCGCGGGGTGCGTTCGAGCCCGAGGCGCGTTTCAACCGCGCGATCTGCCTGGTGCGCTTGCGGCGCGTCGCGCAGGCCGAGCGCGCGCTGCGCTCATTCGCCGAGGGACGCTTGGGCGGCTACCGGCGCGCCGAGGCGGAGCAGCTCCTGGCCTGGCTGCGCGACCGTCCGCCGGCGCCCCCGCCCGCACCGTAGCCGGCGGCCCGCCAAGCTCAACCATACTTCCCGGAAGTTCCTGTCGATGGTATGCAGGCGGCCATGGAAGCTCTCTTCAGCGTGGCGACGGCGGCTCTCCTTCTCCGATGGGCGCACGTCATCTTCGGAATCATCTGGATGGGTCACCTCTACTTCTTCAACCTGGTGAACGTCCCCTTCCAGGGTGGGCTCGACAAGGAGCTCAAGCCCAAGGTGAATCCGGCGCTGCTGCTGCGCGCGTTCTACTGGTTCCGCTGGGCCGCGATGTACACCTTCGTCTTCGGCTGGCTGCTGTTCTTCTGGCACTACCTCGGGCCGGAGCACCTGATCGGCTCGCCCGACGGTGGCATGTCCGGCCGCGCGATGTGGATCCTGTACGGCGCGCTGCTCGGCTCGATCATGTGGTTCAACGTCTGGTTCGTCATCTGGCCGCGGCAGAAGTTGATCCTGGGTGGAATGGCCAGCGGCTCGCCCCACCCCGACGCGGCCAAGCTGGCAGCCACCGCCGGCAAGGCTTCGCGCTTCAACACCTACGCCTCGGGCCCGCTGCTCTTCGCCATGCTCGGCGCCCCGCACTTCTCGATCATGAGCGGCCCGGTCCTGCTGGTGGTGACCGTCGTCGGCGTCGGGTTCTGGTTCGGAATGATCAAGCGGTCGTTCAAGGTCAAAACAACCGTCTAGCTCCGTCTCTCACGATTCGTCACATTTTGGCGATCCCTCGGCGCCTCCGGGGCAGGCCCTGGAGGCGCGCGCGGCTGCCCCCCGCAACATTCGCCTAATCAAGTGGGGTGCGGTCGCGGAGCTGCGGCCGGCCGTTCCTCGACCCGCAACGACCCGCCGGCGCGCCGCCAGCCGACGCGCGCCATCCAGGTGGACGGCAGGGCCGTGGCCGGCGCGAGCTCCGTGGGCTCCGGTCCTCGCTGCCACCCCGAAAAGTGGGGCCCGGAGCTCCGTGGGTCGATGCACGGGGGCGCACGCAGGTGCTTCCGGAAGTTGAGCAGCACGTACACCATGCTCGCCCGCGTCTGCCGCGGCGTCGTGAGCGGGCGGGCGTGGTACCGATCGCCGACCACCTTCCCCCGGCGGCCGAGCGCGCGATTCACCGCCAGGGCCAGTCGGATCGCGAGGCCATGCATGCCGCCGCGGGTCCGGCGCGGCTCGTCTCCCTCGACGATGAAGTGTCCGTGATCCTGCTGGATCGAGAAATGGACGATTCGAAAGCGATCGATCGAGGCGCGGGCGATGGCCCGCCGGAGCGCGCCGAACAGCCGGGGGGAGCGAAGCGACGGCAACCCGGGCGTCGCTCGGATGGTGACCTGCACCGGATAGCGCGGGTCGATCTTTGGTCGCGTGACGTGCGGCATCGACGGTCGGCCGCGCGGCTTCCGGCCGGCGCCTTTCCGAGCCCCGCCCCACGTTCTCGCCACCGCAAGCGGCAGTCGCATCTGTCGAGCTGGTCGCGACTTGATTGCGCGCATGTTCTGTCTTCGGCGCGGGAGGCGCCGAGTTGCGCGAGGCTGTCAGCCCGGGCGAATAGGTGACGGTTTAGCGAGGGCCGGGCATATGGGTGACAGATTCGCAGGCCGCGCGGCTTGATTCGGGGGATGTCCGCTCATGAAGAGACAATCGGCCGGAATGGGAGCGCGGAACGCCAGCTCGGCGCCGGCGACGTGACGCTGGATGAGCCTCGACGGGCTCTCCCCGACGATATTCGTCCGCTGGGGATCTAAAAGCCGGTCGTGGACCCTTTACTCAGGTGGTCGGGTCGTAGGCGCGCCGTCCCCCGGGCTGACGCGGCGATCCGAGGTTTGTTCGTGATCGATCCAGCCACGCAGGAGCATTGAGCCGATGATGAATTCGAATCGCCTCGCTGGCCTGGTGGCCGGACTGGCGCTCGTCGTCTCGGGCTGCGGCACGAGCACTTCGGGCGGTGATCAGCCGGGGAACGGCGGGGCGGGAGCTTCGGGATCGACTGGCGGCCAGGGGGCCGGAACGGGGGGAACCCCGGGAACCGGTGGCAGCTCGGCCACCGGCGGAAGCGTCGGAACGGGTGGGAGCGTGGGCACCGGCACGGGCGGGACGATCGGGAGCGGTGGCGCAGCCACCGGCGGGAGCGGCGCGACCGGGGGCAGCGCGGGCATGGCAGGAAAGGCGGGCTCCGGCGGGGCGGCCGGCGGAGGGACGGCAGGAAGCAAGGGGACGGGCGGGATGACGACCGCGACGGGGGGCGCCACCGGCACCGGCGGAACGACCGCGACGGGGGGCGCCACCGGCACCGGCGGAACGACGGCGACGGGCGGGACCACGGGCACCGGCGGAACCACGGGACCGGCGCTGGCGTTCCCCGGCGCGCAGGGGTTTGCCAAGAACGTGACCGGCGGGCGGGCGGGCGCCGTGTACCACGTCACCAACCTGAACGACTCCGGGGCGGGCTCCTTCCGCGATGCCGTGAGCGCCTCGAACCGGATCATCGTGTTCGACGTGGGCGGCTACGTTCAGCTCGTCACCGCCGTGTCGGGCAAGAGCAACCTCACCATCGCGGGCCAGACGGCGCCCGGCGGCGGGATCGGATTCCGCGGCGGCGAGATCTCGTTCGCCAGCCAGTCGAACATCATCATCCGCCACCTCCGCATCCGCCCCGGCAGCGACACGGCCAGCACCGAAGACGACGCGCTCAGCCTCTACCGCGCGCACGACGTCATCGTCGATCACACCTCGCTGGAGTTCGCCCCCTGGGACGTCATCGACGGCGTCAGCGACGACTGGCAAAACTACCCGGTCACCAACATCACCTTCCAGGACTCGATGATCGCCGACCCGACCGGACAGCAGTTCGGCGCCCACACCGAGTCGGTCCAGAGCAACTGGTCCTGGTACCGGAACATCTTCGCCAACTCCCACAACCGGAACCCGCTGGCCAAGGTGAACACCGTTTTCGTCAACAACGTGCTCTACAACTATTCGGCCGGGTACACGACGCACACCAGCACCAACTTCACCCACGACATCCTCAACAACTACTTCATCTTCGGGCCGGCCTCGACGGGGACCGACAACACCTGGTACCAGATCGACAAGAACCAATCGATCTACTGCGCGGGGAACCTCAAGGACTCCAACTTGAACGGCACCCTGGACGGAACCACCACCACGCCGTACTGGTACCAGGGGACGGGGACGGTGCTGACCAGCCCCTGGTCGACCGAGACCACCGCCACGCCGGCGCTCGACACGGCCTCCGGGGCGCGGGTCGCGATCTCCGAGGCGGGGACGTTGCCGCGCGATCCGGTCGACGCCTTGATCATCAGCCAGGTGATGACGCTGGGGAAGGGGACGACCGGAAGCGGCGCCGGTACCGTGGGACCGGGCGGCGGCCTTTACACCAGCCAGGCCGACACCGGCCTGCCCAACAACGGCTATGGCGCGATCGCTGGCGGCACGCGCCCCACCGACACGGACAACGACGGCATGCCCGACGACTGGGAGAGCGCCAACGGCTCCAACGTCAACACCAACGACGCCATGACCAAGGCCGCCGACGGCTACGTCCTCCTCGAGCACTACATCAACTGGCTGGCCGGGCCGCACGCCCAGACCGCGGCCGGGGCCTCGGTCACCTTCGATCTCTCCAGCTACGCGACGGGGTTCAGCAACGTGTCGCCGACCTACGCCGTCTCGGGCGCGCAAAACGGAACGGTCTCGATGGCGGCGGACAGGCACAGCGCGCAGTTCCAGCCGACGTCTGGATTCCACGGCATGGGGTCGTTCGCGTTCACGGTGACCGGCTCGGACGGCACCGCCTACTCGAACCAGGTGTCCGTGCTGGTCACACCGTAGCGGAAGCTCGTCGTCGCTCCACAGACGGCCTGATGACCGGCCGAAGCTCATCCGTCGCCCGCGACTTAAATTGACGCCGCGGGCGCGAGCGGGACAATCGGGCATGTTTGGCCGAATCTGTCGTTTCGCCTGCGCGGCCTGGTGCGCGCTGGGGTTGGCATCGTCGAGCGTGCACGCCGATGAGGCGCCGCTCGTCCACCCGATCTACGCGCACCTGCCCGACGCGCCCGAGAACGACAGCGCCCGCCAGCTGTTCACGGCGGCGGCCACCCGCTACAACCTCCGCCCGGTGGAGGTGGTCGACGTCCCGGCGCCCGCCGAGCCGCACGCCCCCGATGACGTGCGCATGGGGATCTTGAACGCCCAGAAGCTGGCCTTCTCGGAAGCCCAGCACGATCTCGACGCCGCGGCGGCCGAGATCGCCACGACCGGGGGCGCCGGGCTGACCGCCGCCGAGCTGGGGGATCTGTATCTGTTCCGCGCGATGGCCACGGCGCGGGCGGACTGGAACGCGCAGCCGGGCGCCGCGCCCACCGACGCGCGGACCAAAGCCTTCGACGACTATCTGCGCGCGGCGACGCTCGCGCCGAGCCGGACGCTGAACGAACGCGAGCTGCCGCCGCAGGTGGTGGCCGACTTCAAGCGCGCGCAGGAGATCATTCACAAGCGCCCGCTCGGGACGCTCATCGTCAAAGGACCGGCCGACGCCCAGGTGGCGCTCGACGGCGGACCGCTGATGCCGATCGCCGGCGGCGTGACGATCCACGACGTCAGCTTTGGCGAGCACCTGCTGCGGGTCGAGCAGATCGGGTTCGCCCCCTGGGGGACCATCGTCCCCTTCGGGCAACCGTCGGTGGAGATCGACGTCCCCACCCGCGCGGCGCTGACGCTCGACGACGCCACCGCGGCGGCCCACGGGCGCCGGATGGGCGCCCGCTTCGCGCTGGTCGCCGCCGCCAAGGGGGGCCCGGGATCGCCGGTCGAGATCAGCCTGGTCGACACCGGCAGCGGCGCGCGTCGAGACTCCGCGCTCGTTCCGACCACCGGTGAGGCGGGGCAGATCGACGCGGCGGTCATGCGCCTCGACGAGGAGGCGCGCCGGGTGATGCTGGAGCAGCAGTCGGCCAGCGGTGGGGCGCCGCCGCCCGTGGCGATCGAGCCGACCGCCGGGTCGATGGGTCCCCCTCTCCTGCTCACGCCGGCGCCCACCAAGGTGAGATTCAGCGACGATCCGGCCGCCTGGGCCCGTGACCACTGGCCGCTGCTGACCGCCATCGGTGTCGTCGCCGTGACGGCCATCGTTCTCACGGCCGCCGTCTCCAGCGACAGATAGCGATCGATAATCGGCGCAGATACCGACATTTGACCAACGATTGACCGTTAGGAAACAGACGCGCCGCTAACGTCGTTTTCATGGAGCAGCGACGCACCGAGCGGCTGGTCGTCGTCGGAAACGGCATGGTCAGCCACCGCTTCCTCGAGCTCCTGGCGGCCCGCCAGGCCAAGGCGACCCACCCTCCCCAGCCGTCCTTCGAGGTCACGCTCATCGGTGAGGAGCCGCGGCTGGCCTACGACCGCGTGGGCCTCTCGACCTTCTTCGACGGGCGGACGCCCGAGGAGATGACCCTGCCCGCCGCCGGCCAGTACGAGGCGGCCGGCTTCGCGGTCCGGCTGAACGCGCGGGTGACCGGGCTCGATCGGCAGCGGCGCGTCGTCGTCGTGCAGGCAGAGGGCGAAGCGCAGGAGGTCGGATACGACCGGCTGGTGCTGGCGACCGGCTCGTCGGCCTTCGTGCCGCCGATTCCGGGACGCGACGCCGCCGGCTGCTTCGTCTACCGGACGATCGAAGATCTGGAAGCGATCCGCGACTGGTCGACGGTACGACCGGGCGGCGTCGGTGCTGTCATCGGTGGCGGCTTGCTGGGGTTGGAGGCGGCGTACGCGCTCTCCAAGCTGGGGATGAAGGTCCACGTCATCGAGTTCGCGCCGCGGCTGATGGCGCTGCAGCTCGACGAGACCGGCGGCGCCGTGCTGCGCCGCCGGATCGAGGACCTCGGCGTCGAGGTCCACACCGCGACCTCGACCAAGGAGATCCTGGCGGGCGCGGACGGGCGGGTGCGCGCGCTGCGGTTCGCCAACGGCGACGAGCTGGACGTCGATCTGCTGGTCTTCTCGGCCGGCATCCGGCCGCGTGACGAGCTGGCGCGCGCCGCGGGGCTGCCGCTCGGCGAGCGCGGCGGCATCGTCATCGATCAGAGCTGCCGCACCGAGGACGCCGCGATCTACGCCATCGGCGAGTGCGCCTCGTACGAGGGGCGCTGCTACGGACTGGTCGCCCCCGGCTACCAGATGGCGCGCGCGGCGGTCTCGGCGATCTGCGAGGCCAGCCGAAGCGACGGGGACCGATTGGCCGAGGAACGGGACGCGGTCGACGCCGTCTTCACGGGCTTCGACATGAGCACCAAGCTCAAGTTGATGGGGGTCGACGTCGCCAGCTTCGGCGATGCCTTCGGCTCGCACGCCGGCGCGCACGTGGTGAGCCTCCTCGACACCAGCGCGGCGCTCTACAAGAAGCTGGTCCTCTCGCCCGATCGCAAGCACCTCCTCGGCGGGATGCTGGTCGGCGACGCCAGCGCCTACGGCGAGCTCCTGCAGCTGGCCCAGAACCGCATCGTGCTGCCGCCCGAGCCGGAGAGCCTGATCCTCCCCGCCGGAAAAGGGGAACGGCCCGCCGGCCTGGGCGTCACCGCGCTCCCCGACGCCGCGCAGATCTGCTCCTGCAACAACGTCAGCAAGGGGGAGATCTGCAGCGCCATTCGCGACCAGAAGCTGACCGTCGTCGGCGCGGTGAAGAGCTGCACCAAGGCCGGCACCACCTGCGGCTCCTGCGTCCCGCTGGTCACCGATCTGCTCAAGATGGAGCTGAAGAAGGCCGGGGTGACGGTCAGCGATCACCTCTGCGAGCACTTCCCCCACAACCGGCAGCAGCTCTATCACCTGGTCCGCTTCCACCAGCACAAGACGTTCGACGCGCTCCTGGCCCAGCACGGCCGCGGGCGCGGGTGCGAGATCTGCAAGCCCGCCGTGGCGTCGATCCTCGCCTCGGCCTGGAACGAGCACGTGCTCAAGCCCAAGCACCGCCCGCTGCAGGACACCAACGATCGCTACCTGGCCAACATCCAGCGCGACGGAACCTACTCGGTCATCCCGCGCGTCGCCGGCGGCGAGATCACGCCGGCGGAGCTGATCGCCATCGGGCAGATCGCCGGCAAGTATGGCCTCTACACCAAGATCACCGGCGCGCAGCGGATCGACATGCTGGGCGCGCGGCTCGAGCAGCTCCCGGACATCTGGCGCGAGCTCTGCGACGCCGGGTTCGAGTCGGGGCACGCCTACGGCAAGGCGCTGCGCACGGTGAAGTCCTGCGTCGGCAGCACCTGGTGCCGCTACGGCGTGCAGGACTCGGTCGCGCTGGCCGTCCGGATCGAGAACCGCTACAAGGGGCTGCGCGCGCCGCACAAGCTGAAGTCGGCGGTGTCGGGCTGCGCGCGCGAGTGCGCGGAGGCGCAGGGGAAGGACTTCGGCATCATCGCCACCGAGAAGGGCTACAACCTCTATCTCTGCGGCAACGGCGGGATGAAGCCGCAGCACGCGCAGCTCTTCGCCACCGATCTCGACGAGGCGACGCTGCTCAAGTACATCGACCGCTTCCTGATGTTCTACGTCCGCACCGCCGACCGGCTGCAGCGGACCGCGGGCTGGCTCAACAACCTCGAGGGGGGCCTCGACTACCTGAAGAGCGTCATCATCGACGACGCGCTGGGGATCTGCGCCGAGCTCGAGGCCGAGATGGCCCACGTCATCGAGACCTACGCCTGCGAGTGGAAAGCGGCCCTCGAGGACCGCGAGACGATGCGGCAATTCCGGGCCTTCGTGAACAGCGACGCGCCCGACCCCAGCGTCCTGAACGTCCCCGAGCGCGCCCAGCACCGCCCGGCGACCTGGGCTGAAAAAGCGATCCGCCTCCCGGCGCTGGCACTGGCCGGCGGAGGCCGCTGAGGTGTCGGCCGTCGCGGTGGAGATCGAAGAATCCGCGCTGGCCTGGCTCGACGTCTGCGCGCTCGACGACATCCTTCCCGACACCGGCGTCGCGGCGCTGGTCGACGGGCGACAAATAGCGCTCGTCCGAATCGGTGAGGGCGACGGCGCCGAGGTCTACGCCCTCGACAACTTCGACCCCTTCAGCCACGCCTTCGTGATCGCCCGCGGCATCGTGGGCGATCGGCAAGGGGTCCCGAAGATCGCCTCGCCGATCTTCAAGCAGAGCTTCGACCTGCGCACCGGCCAGTGCCTCGACGATCCGGCGGTGCGCCTGGCCTCGTACCCGGTGCGGGTCGTGCAGGGGCGAGTCCTCGTCGCCAGGCCGAGCGAAGCGGCCGTCGGCAAGCGTTAGCTGGTCGCCCCGGCTGGCGGCCTCAGCTGGCGGCGACCAGGCCCAGGGTGGCCAGGCCGACCTCGTCGAGGAGCTCGATCTTGCGCGAGGTGAGGTTGAACCAGCCGCGCGCGTCGAGATCGGTCTCGTCCTCACGGCCGGCGAGAATCAGCTCTTCGGCACGCGACAGATCGCTCTCCACCGTCGAGCCGAGCGCCCGCGCGAGCAGCTCCTCCGCGGCGCGCGGTGCGGTGGCGGCGAAGATGTGCAGGTAGCTCCGCCGCGCCGAGAGAAGCGCCGCCAGCGTCTGCCGATCTTCGTCGGAGAACGACCGCGCCGCGAAGGCAGCCCCCAGGCGCGCGCGCTCGATCCCGGTCTTCTCCGTGGCGTAGAGCAGGACCACGCTGGCCAGCGCGCTCGCGTGCTGGGGGCCCGGCGCGAAGGCGACCAGCGCGCCGTCGCCGATGCCGAGCAGCTCGACGTTGGTCGCCGAATAGGTCGCCACGATCTCCTGCGCGCTGATCTCACCGGCGTCGAGCGCCGCGCGCGCCTTGCCGACCGCGCGAAGCTGCGCGTCGACCTTTTCGAACCGGCGCGCCAGCGTGGCCCCCATCGGCTCGGCCAGCTCGCGCCGCACCGCCGTCAGCCGCTCGCGTTTGGCGTTGGCGCGCTCGCGCTGCCGGGCCAGCTCGCGCCGAAAGTGGCGCCCCGACGAGGCGGCGCAGATGGCCGACATCCCGCGTTCGACCTGGACCTCGTGGAGCAGCGCGGCCATCGCGGTGACGAGGCGCGGGAAGAGGTCCCGCGGCGGCGGCCGGGTCGGCGCCGGCTCCGGGGTCGATCGCCCTCCGCGCGCGTCGGGCGCTCGATCCTTCGAGAGGAAGGCGATCTGCTTCTCCACGCAGGCGCCCTTGAGCATCCCGGCGTCGACCGCCTGGCGGAGCGCGGCGTCGAAGGTGGCGGCCTCGAAGGTCCGGACCCCCGCCCCGCCCGCCGGCGCCTCTGCCGGCGCCACCGTCACCAGCGCCGCGCCGTCGTCGGCCAGATCGACGCTGCCCGAATCGTCCGGACCGAGACAGAAGTGCAGCAGGCGCAGAGCGTCTTGGCGGGTGAGCGGCATGAAAAGCCCGTGAATCCCCTTCTCCGATCAGCTTCCGCCGGCCGCTGTTTCAGCCGCGTTTCCGCCCCGCTCCGAAGCCGTTAATTCGGCGCTAGGTCGGGTCCGGATCCTCCGCGATCTCGATCTTGACGTTCCACGACTGCGCCAGCCAGTCGAGGAGGCCGGTCTCGGCGTTGTCGAGCGCCCCCTCATCCGCGCTCTCCAGCACCGTCCCGAAGATCAGGTCACGCGACTCCTGGCGGCCGATCGTCTTGAGGAACTTCTTGAAGCTCTCCTCGTCCTGAAAGCGCTTCTCGAAGGTGTCCAGCGTCCGCTGGTACCCGTCGTTACCGAAGGCCGCCACCAGCGTCTCGACGTGCTCCAGCTCGTCCTCGGACACCTCGCCGTCGGACATCACGATCAACTTCATGAGCCCGACGAGCGCCGTCCGTTCGTCCTGATTCAGATCGGGGAGTTCCATCCCGTTCGTTTACCGTGCCGGAGGCCGCCCGCCAAGCCCGTCGTGGGCGATGATAGGCAGGCCGGATTTCCCGGGGGAATCGGCGCGCCGCCGATCGCAGAGGGACCAGCGGAATCGGCAGCAGAGCGCGCTACGGCGACCGCCCCCCGGCGACCCGTCGTTGAGCCAGACGGCCGCGCGCCGCTGCTGATTGCGTAACGCCCATTGCCCTCACGATCATTGACGTATTTTTTTGTTGCGCCTGAGCATTTTGCTCGTGACTCCTTGGATTGAATGGGAGCTAATCACCACGATTCACCCCCAGTTCTCTTGCGTGGAGGGATTGTGATGGTTCGTACTGGCCGGTTGACGTTGGTGGTGTCCGTGTTGTTCGCGCTGGGCGGCTGCGGTGGCGGCGACGGCTCCACATCGGGCACTGGGGGTGGCAGCGGTGGGGGAGCTGCCGGCGCAAAGGGCACCGGCGGCCTGACCGGCACCGGAGGCCAATCCGGCAAGGGCGGCAGCGGAGGTTCCGCGGGTGCGACAGGCACGGGTGGCGCCGCAGGGGCGACGGGCGCCGGAGGGACAGCAGGCGCGACGGGCGCCGGAGGGACCGCGGGAGCGAAAGGCACCGGCGGCACCGCAGGCGGGGAGGGCGAAACTGGAGGCGCAGGTGGCGTGGCAGGGACCGGGGGCACAGCCGGCAAGGGAGGCTCGGCCGGTGGCTCAGGCGGCACCGCAGGGTCCGCGGGCGCGGCGGGCACCGGGGGCGCGGCGGGCAGCGGCGGCGCGGGCGGCCTGGCGGGCGCGGTCGGCGCCGCGGGCGCAGCCGGTACGGCGGGCGGAGCGGGCACCGCAGGCGCAGCGGGAGGGCCGCCGGGCACCTGCGGAGGGACAGGCCAGGCCTGTTGCGCCGCGAACAGCTGCGAAGGCGCCGGCTGCTGCGTTCACGGGACCTGCGTGGCGTCGGGAGCCAGCTGCGGTGCGAACGCCGGCACCTGCATGACCGCCTCTTGCAAGATGACGGGTGGAACCAGCTGCGGAGCCGTGGCCGAGAACTGCTGCACCGCAGGTGGGAATTCCTGCACTGCCTCCGGCACACGCTGCGACACCACGACCGATATGTGCATCGCCTGTGGAGCCTCGGGCGGGCTCTGCTGCAGCGGCGCTGCGGCCACCGCCTGCGGGGCGGGCTTCTCCTGCCAGGCGGCGACCGGTGGCGGGGCGATGACCTGCCGGGCCTGCGGCGGGAACGGCGATGCCTGCTGCGCGGGGAATGTCTGCAGCGGCAGCCTCGTCTGCGCCAACCCAGGCGGGGGAGCAGCGCGGACCTGCATGAATTGCGGCGCCGTCGGGACGGCCTGCTGCCCGGGGGATCTCTGCCAGACCGGGAACGAGTGCATGCCCGGCGCGGGTGACGCCGGCGGCACGTGCGCGGCCTGTGGCGGAGCCAATCAGCCCTGTTGCGGGGGCGGCGGGAACGCAACCTGCGACGCCGGCTTCAGGTGCACCACATCGACTGGCGGAGCCGGGGGCGCCGGGGGCGCCGGGGGCGCTGCCGGATCCGGCGGAAGCGCGAGCTGCAAGGCCTGCGGCGCGATCGGAGAGGCCTGCTGCACCGGTCGCATGTGCACCACCGGCGCCTGCACGGGCACCGGCGTCGGCGCCTGCACCTGACTTCGGTGCCCGGTCGTTCTATGTGGCGCGTGCGCAAATGGATCGCGCCTTCGCTGACCATCACCTTCGCGGCCCTGGCCGGGTGCGGGCACACGACGGTCGGCCCCACCCCGGCTGGCGCGCCGCCGCCCTCGCCCGCCGCTGCCGACTCCGGCCATGGTGACAGCCAGATCGTCGTCTCGGCCGACCTAGACCTCGGCTCGCCCGATCTCATCGCGCTCTGGTCGGTCTACGGCGTCGCGCTGGCCGACGCCGCAGAGAGAATCGGCCGCGCCGACTACGCCGGCGAGGTATCGGCCCGCGCGCTGCTCGCCGATCGCTGACGAGCGCTCGGGCTTGCCGCGGGCGCTTCCGACCGCCGCAGGCGCTCAGCCGAGGCGGCGTTGCGCGGCGAGCCGCGCCTGGCGCTTCTGACGGGCGAGCCGCGCCAGGCGCAGCCGCTTCTCGCTCATGGCCAGCTGATTGGTGATCGTGCGATCGGGCGGCAGGACGAAGGCCGAGAGGAACCGGACCGGATCCTCGAGCTCCCCGTTCTCGTGAACCTCGAAGTGCAGGTGGCTGCCGGAGACCTTCACCCCCGAGCGCCCCACGGTGCCGATGATCTCGCCGGCGTGGACGGTCTGGCCGGCGACGACGCGAAAGCCGGTCAGGTGGAAGTAGCCGCTGCGGATCCCCCCCGCGTGCATGATGCGGACGAAGAACCCGCCCGGCCCCATGGTGCGGTTGCGCCAGCGCCGCACCTGGCGCGGAAAAAGCCCGAGCGCCGGGTGATCGCCGGTCAGGTCGACGCCGGCGAACTGCACGACGCCGTCGGCCACCGCGCGCACCGGCTCGCCGATCGTCGCGTCGATGTCGAGCCCGCGATGCGACCGGGCGCCGTCCTCCCGGTCGGCGCCGAGGCCGCTGGTCCCGAGGCGGGTCCCGCCCTCGAGCGGCGCCACGATCGTCAGCCCCAGCGAGGAGGCGCGGAACGTGGGCGGCGGGTTCGCGTAGGCCTCGAGCAGCCGGCGGCGCGCCGTCAGCGTGCGATCCTCGGCGGTGGTCCCCCAGACGCGATCGCCCCAGAAGAAGTGCGCCAGCGCCGTCCGATGGGGCGTGCTGCCGAGCGCGCGATCGATCGCGACGTGCTCGGCCTCCCACATCTTGTAGAGCGCGATCCCCACCCGCAGGTTGTGCGCCGGATCGAGCAGCGCCTCGCGATCCAGGTCGGCGCGCGGAAACGGCAGCGCGGCGCCCGGCGCGAACATCGACGGCTGGATCTCGAGCAGGCCAATTCCCGCGGCGCCCGTCGACGACGGACGGCAGCGGCTGGTGCGGTAGGCGAGCGCGGCGATCAGAAACGGATCGGCGCCGGTCTCGGCGCTGACCCGACGGACAACCTCGGCGACGGCCGGCAGTCCCGCGTTGGGCGCCACCTCGCCACAAACCTTCTCCACGGCGGCGTCGAAGCGCGCGGCGTCGAGCGGCCCGGCCTCGAGCGCCGGCTCGGCCGGCCAGTCCGAGGGGTCTTCCAGCTCATGAATCCCGCGCCGCTCGGGCCCGGTCCCGCGCCGCTGGCGCTGCCCGGCCCGCGGCATCTGGAACGTCGGCGCCGGCGCCTCCGGTGACGGCGTTTGCGCCATCCCACCGCCCGAAAGATCTGCCGCCGCCAGGACCAACGAGAGCGCGAGTGAGCCGAAAGCCATGTTCTTTCCGTGTCCTATCGGCTGAGCCCGTGAATTTTTGAGGAGTTATCCACAGCTGACCGAGGTGACACTAACGCGGCTGGACAAACGGGCGGAAGACCCAATCGCCGGCCACCTGACAGAAAGCAGGACTAGGCAGCCCGAACGTCGACCAGAAACCCGCCGACCTGACGGCTCCAGAGCGCCGCGTAGAGGCCGCCCTGCGCGAGCAACTCGGCGTGGGCGCCGTCCTCCACCACGATCCCCTTTTCGACCACCAGCAGGCGATCGAGGTGCGCCAGGGTGGAGAGCCGGTGGGCGATGGCGATGACCGTCTTGCCGCTCATCGCCTCGTTCATGCCGGCCTGGATGAGCGCCTCCGATTCGCTGTCGAGGGCGGAGGTCGCCTCGTCCAGCAGCAGGATGGGCGCGTTCTTGAGCAGCGCCCGCGCGATGGCGATCCGCTGCCGCTGGCCGCCCGACAGCTTCACGCCCCGCTCGCCCACCAGCGTCTGATAGCCCTCCGGGAGCGCGGAGACGAACTCGTGCGCGTGGGCCCGCTCGGCCGCCCGGATCACCTCGGCGTCACTGGCGCCAGGACGCCCGTAGCGGATGTTCTCCATCAGCGTGCGGTGAAACAGGATCACGTCCTGCGGGATGAGGCCGATCGAGCGCCGCAGGCTCGCCTGGGTCACCTCGGCGATGTTCTGCCCGTCGATCCGGATGGCCCCCTGCTGGACGTCGTAGAGGCGCATCAGCAGCGTGACCAGCGTGGTCTTGCCGGCGCCGGAGTGCCCGATGAGGCCGACCCGCTGCCCGGCCGGAATGGTCAGCGCCAGCCGATCGAAGATCGGCTTCTTGTGATCGTAGGCGAAGCCGATCCCGTCGAAGACCACCTCGCCGCGCGTGACGGAGAGGTCGGTCGCACCCGGCCGGTCACGGATGTCGCGGGGGACGATCAGCATCGCCAGCGAGTCGCGGACGCTGCCGATGGTGTCGTAGGTCTCCGGCAAGCCGTTCGCCATGTCGAACACGTTGCGGATGAGCTGGATCATCAACGTCGAGATCAACAGGAAGTCGCCGATGGTGATCGCCCCGCGGACCAGGCGATGGAGGGCCAGCGGCAGGAGCAGGGCATAGATGGCCAGGTTGAGCGCCTGCAGGGGGAGGCGCATCCGCACGAACGCCCGGTACTGGGCGCGTTGGGCGTCGAACGTCTCGCCGATCGAGGCGCCGACGATCCGGTCCTCCTTCTCGTGCGCGGCGAAGAAGATGACGTTCCTGATGTTGGTGATGGCGTCGACGATGCGGCCGGTCAGCTGCGCCTTGGCCTCGCTGTGCACGGCGCCCAGGGCCGCGATGGCACGACCGTAGGTGACGGTCACCGCCACGTAGACGACCAGCCAGGCGGCCAGGATCGCCGCGAAGGTCGGCTGGGCCCGAAAGAAGAGGACCAGCAGCAGCCCGCACTGCGCCGCCAGCGGGAGGTAGTCCCAGTTGGTGCGCTCGAACAGGGTGACCGTCTGTTCGGGAAGCAGCATCGCCCGGTGAGCGACCTTGCCGGTCAGCATGTTGTCGAAGTAGGTCGGGCTGTGCCGCTGGGCGTAGGTGAAGACCAGCTGCCGGGCGCGCGCCAGCACCGGGATGCGGCTCGAGTAGGAGCAGTACCAGACGCCCCACTCGAACACGCTGAAGAGGGCCACCACCGCGAAGAACTGAAACAGCGGCGCCCGCACCACCGCCCAGGCGCCGGGCGCGTGGAGATCGGCACGGACCGCGGTGTCGACGATCCGCTTCATCGCATAGAACTGCAGCACCGAGAGCGCGCGCAGCGACAGCGACAGCAGCATCATCAGGAGGACGGTCGCGCGCCGGCCCCGCGCGAACAGCCAGAACAGGCGCACGATGGACCGGGGGAGCTCGTCCGGCACCTCGGTGGCGGGGAGCGTGGAAAAGGAGGGTGGTTTCACGGCTGGAAGGCGGGCGATCTTAGCCGGGAAGCCGCCAAGCGCAGCTCGACGGCGCGACAATCTTGTCGGATCGCGCGGTGCCCGGAGCGCAACGGCGCAGGGAGCCCGGTCGAGCTCAGGATTCGGCGTGCCACCGTGATTGCTGCAAGCTGAACCGAGGCGGCCTGGTTGGTTGATCCTGGCTCTTCGCTTTTCCGCGGCCTGGCGGGGCCGTCGATTCAGGTGCCGCGCGTGAAGAGCTGCCTCTGCGTCGCCTGAAAGGCCTGGGCCCGAATGAGCTCGCGGACCTCGCGCGGGTTCTCCACGCCAAGCAGGCTGAATCGGCTCATCTTCTTGTCGGCGGCCACGATGGCGATCTGCCCGATGCCGAGCAGCCGCTCCAAGAATCGCTGCTGGAACTCGATGTCCTCGACCGCCCGCATGTCGACCTCGTCGATCCGCTTGGACAGCGCGCCGCTCTCGATGAGGATGCGCTGGTTGGAGATCCGGTAGCGGTGGCTGCGGAGCACGGCGACCCGTGCCGCCAGCTTCACCGCCCGCCATCCGACCACCACCACCACCAAGAGGATCACGACCGTCTTGATGGTCGGGCGGTTGGTCTCGACCAGCTCGCGCGCCGGTCCGCCCAGCGCCGCGACGAGCGACAGCAGGGGATCGAAGGCCAGCGCCGCGCCGATCGGCAGCGCGAGCGCGGAGAGCGCGGTGACCGCGAACTCGACCACCATCGCCTTGAGCGAGGGGACGCCCTCCCAGACGATCTGCTCCGCCGCGGGCGGGACGGCAGCGGGCCCGGCGAGCTGCGGCGCGAGCGGCCGATTGCACTGCGGGCAGGTCGCCGCGGCGGTCGAGACCTGGTGTCCGCAATCCGGGCAGGTGACGAGCGGCATGCCGCGCAAGAGTACACCCGGCCGACCGCCAGGACACGCGCTCGACACGCCAGGACAGCGGTCAGGGGTGTGCGGCCAGCCAGTCGAGCAGACCCTGGTACTTCGGCGACGCCAGAGTGGCGTCCGAGTCTTCGCCTTGAGCCCCCAGCACGCTCCCGTGTGCGTGTACTGCATGAAGGGCCCGGCAAATCGTCCGCGACCAGCGCGTCGAGATACGAGGTGTAAAGGTCGTGCATGCCGGGATCGGTCTGCACCGTCGGACAGTTGGACGCGGAGTAGGAGTCGGAGCCGCCCTCGTAGGAGATGAGCGGCAAGGAGGCCACGCCGCGCAGGTCGCGTTCGACTGCAATCCGCTCTGGATGCCGGCGATGGCGCCACTGACCGCAGCGACCGTCGTCCCCGAGAAGTAGGGCGCGACCGCGTAGAAGTCGGGCTTCGTCCGGTTCGGGTTGATGGTGGTGTCGGCGAAGGCGGTGACGTCGTTCGTGCAGGGACCGGTGTAGGCGGCTTGCCCGGCGAGGACCTTCACGAGCCGCGGGCTGCCTTTGCCGAAGACGCGCCTCGAACGCCTCGATAGAGGCGCACCGACTGGTAGACGTGGTACGCGGCCGCCGGGTCGCTGCCGGGCAAACCCAGACGTCTTGGCCGTGCGTCGTGGCGTAGGCGTTCTGCGGGAAGCGAGCCGTTCCAGACCTCGTTCGACCATTCGAGGTAGACGCGCAGCGACGGATCGAGCTCGGTGTGAGACGAGCTGGGCGAGCTTCTGTCCACGTACGGCGACCGACGACTCGTGCGGGATGTTCAGCCAGTAGTCCTTCTTCGTGCGGTTGCAGAGATCGATCTGCCATTCGAACGCCACCGGCTCGCTTTGCGGCTCGCCGTCTTCTGCTTGCGCGTGCTCCAGACGGCCTGCGGGTTGTTGCTGACGTTGGTCTGGTTCCAGTCCATGAACCGCAGCACGTGCGTACGGCGCGAGGTCGGTGAGGAGCTCCGGGTACCAGGGGTTGGTGGTCGTGCGCGAAGTCGACGTCGCTTTGAGAAGAAGTCGCTCTGCCCCTCCCAGTCGATGTTCCAGAAGTTCGCGCCGACGAAGAAGTAGCTCCCGGGCGCAGGGTTGCCAGAGCGCCCGGCGAGCCACCGGCTGCGCCGCCACCAGCTGCGCCGCCGGCAACTGCGCCGCCACCTGCCGCGCCTCCGCGGCCCCCCGCGCCGGTGACGTGGCCGGCTTCACGCGTCGCGCGATGACCCCGGGTCCCCGCCGCTCCCGCCATCGGCAGGCGAGCCCACGCTGCCGCCGCACGCCAGCGCGCCAAACAGACAGGCGGCGGCCGCCAACCGACCGATCGTCATCTGGATCCCCTCGTCGGTTCCGAGCGTCGCCTTGAATTCGCCGGAGGACTCTGAAAGAAGGTTCCATGGCGAACGGCCCCGCGAACTTCGATCAAGAGCAGTTGCTGCGGATGGCGCGGGACCTCTGGAGCCGGCTGCGGGTGTCGCGGCGTCTGCTCCTGTCGGGCGTCGCCATCGTGCTGGTGCTCGTCGCGCTGGTGGGCTCCTACTACCAGGTCGAGCCGGACGAGGTCGGTCTGGTCACGCGGTTCGGGCGGTTCGTGCGGACGACCAACCCCGGGCCGCACACCAAGATTCCCTTCGGCATCGAGCAGGTGCAGAAGGTCCCGGTCCAGCGCCAGCTCAAGCAGGAGTTCGGGTTCCGCACCGTCCACGCCGACGTCGACAGCACCTTCCGCAAGGACGAGAAGACCGCCGCCGAGTCGCTGATGCTGACCGGCGATCTCAACGTCGCGACGGTGGAGTGGATCGTTCAGTACAAGATCTCCGACCCCTACAAGTACCTCTTCAAGCTGCGCGACGTGGAGCAGACCTTCCGGCTCATGGCCGAGGCGTCGATGCGCACGGTCGTGGGCGATCACAGCGTGACCGAGCTCCTCACCGTGGGGCGCGAGGCGATCGCGGCCAAGGCCAAGGAGCTCTTGGCCGAGCTCTGCCGGCGTTACGACAACGGGATCTCCGTGCAGCAACTGGTGCTGCAGGACGTCGATCCGCCGGAATCGGTCAAGCCCTCGTTCAACGAGGTGAACCAGGCGATTCAGGAGCGGGAGCGCGCCATCAACGAGGCCTGGGCCGAGTACAACCAGGAGATCCCGCGCGCCCGTGGCCTGGCCGAGCAGAAGATCGAGGCCTCCGAGGGGTATGCGGTCGACCGCGTGAACCGGGCCACGGGGGACGCCGGGCGGTTCATTGCGCTGCAGGAGGAGTACCGCAAGGCGCCCGAGGTGACCCGCACGCGCATCTACCTGGAGACGCTGACGGCCGTGCTGCCGGCGGCGGGGAAGAAGCTGATCTTCGACGAGAAGGCCAAGGGGATCCTGCCGCTCTTCCCGCTCACCGGCGGCCAGGAGACGACCAAAGATGCTGTCAAGGAGGCGCCATGACCACGCGCGGCCTCATCATTCGCGGCGCGCTGGTGATCCTGGTGCTGGTCACGCTCTCCTCGACCTTCTACACGGTGTCGGAGCAGGAGCAGGTGGTGATCACGCAGTTCGGCGAGCCGATCGGCCAGGCCATCGTCTCCCCTGGCCTGCACGTGAAGGTTCCGTTCACCCAGGACGTGAACGTCTTCGACAAGCGCTGGCTGGAGTGGAACGGCAACCCCAACCAGGTGCCGACCCGCGACAAGAAGTACATCTGGGTGGAGACCTACGCCCGCTGGCGGATCGCCAATCCCCTCCTCTTCTTCCAGCGGCTGCGCGACGAGCGCGGGGCGCAGTCGCGGCTCGACGACATCATCGACGGCGAGACGCGCAACGTGATCGCCAGCCACAACCTCATCGAGATCGTGCGCGTCAGCAACCGCGCCTTCGAGGCGGCCGAAGAGGCGGAGGACGTCATGGAGGCCGAGACGATGCGTCAGGTCGAGCTGGGGCGGGACAAGATCACCCGCCTCATCCTCGAGCGCGCGTCGCAAGTCATGCCAGACTACGGGATCGAGCTGGTCGACGTGCAGATCCAACGCATCAACTACATCGAGACGGTCCAGGCCAAGGTGTTCGACCGGATGATCTCGGAGCGCAAGCGCATCGCCGACCGCTACCGCTCGGAAGGTCAGGGGAAGAGCGCCGAGATCCGGGGCAAGAAAGAACGCGAGCTCAAGGTGATCGAGTCCGAGGCCTACAAGAAGACCCAGGAGGTCATGGGCGGCGGCGACGCCAAGGCGACCGCCATCTACGCCGAGGCCTACAACCGCGATCGCGAGCTCTACAAGTTCCTGCGCACGATGGAGACCTACAAGACCACCATCGACAAGCAGAGCTGGCTGATGCTGTCGACGGGCGCCGACGTCTTCCGCTACCTGCAGTCGGCCAACGCGGGCGGACCGGCCCCGAGAGCCGCAAAGCACTGATGGCCGCCGCCGCTGACTGGGATCCCTACGCCGTCCTGAACGTGGCGCGAACCGCGACCCCCGAGGAGATTCGCGCCGCCTACCTGCGCCAGGCCGCCCGCTACCACCCCGATCAACACCACGGCAATCCGCTGGAGGAGCTGGCCAGCGCCCGCATGGCGGAGATCAACCGCGCCTACGAGCTGCTCTCCGATCGCCCGCGCCGGGCGGCCTTCGACACCGGCGCGCGGACCAAAACCGGACGCGTGGCCGCCGAGCGGGCCATGAGCGGCCGGTTCATGAAAGGGGCGGCCCTCCTGCTGGCGGTGCCGCTGGTCTTCCGGACCGGCGCCGTGATCCTGCGGGTGCTGGCGGCCCTCTTCCGTCTGCTGTTCGAGGCGCTGGCCTCGCTGCGCGGTGAGCGCCTGGCGGCGGTCGCCGGGCTCACCGCCCTGGTGATCCTGCTGTTCGCGACGTTTCGACGGACGCGGCGCTAAACCTTCACCGTCGCCCGTCGAAACGCCCGCGGTGGATGCCGCGCCGGCCGGGCTGCTCGCAGCGCCGGCCGGCACGGGACCTCCGAAGCTGCTTGGCGCTACTTCTTACAGGTGTCTTCGCCGATCGTCTGGAAGCCTTTGCCCATGTCGATCTCGATCTTGTGGAAGACCTCCTTGTCGCTCTTCTTGCTCATCGACTCGCGGACCTTCGACTTCATCCCCATCATGAACATGTCGCCGACCGTGGTGACCGAGTCGCCCTGGATCGGCCCGCCGGCGAACCAGCCGCTGCCCATGTTGTCGGTGCCGGTGAGGAGGACCTGCTTGCTGCCCGGGTCGTAGCCCATGGAGAACTGGGCCTTCATGCCGGGCATGGTCTTGGACTTCTTGATCTCGTAGAGGCCCTTGTACCAGAAGCCGTTCAGGTCCTTCTTGATGCTGACGGTCGACTTGCCCGACGACTCGGGCGAGCCCGGGCCCATGGCACCGGCGGGGAACTTCGACTCGCACTTCCAGCTGCCCTCGAAGTTCTTGGCGAACGCCGTCAGCTCGGGCGCGGGCGTCGGCGGGGCCGGCGGGGCGGCAGGCGCAGCGGCCGGAGCGGCGGGGGCCGGAGCCGGCGCGCCCTTCGCGGCAGGCGCCGCAGCGGCCACCGGCTTGACCGCAGGCGCAGCCGCCGCGGGAGCGGGCGCCGGCTTGGCCGCAGGCGCAGCGCCCGCAGGAGCAGGCGCGGCGACGGCAGCGTTGGTGGGGGCGGGGGCGGGTTTGTCGGCGCCGAGCACCGAGGCGGCGGACAACATCACAACGGAGAGAGAGACGAGCTTGATGGTCTTCATGGGACCTCCTTGGCGCGCACGATAGACCCATTTGCCACCGGATGAGCCAAGCAATTTGATGATCCGGCGCTTTCCAGATCACCGATCCCGGAGATCCGAAACGGCTCAAAAAATCGACATGCCCGGCCCCCAGGCGGCCTAGACGAGGTTGGTGTACGTCGGCGTATAGGCGTGCTGCCGGATGAACTTGTCGATGTCCGCCGGCCTGTCCACACGTGCCAGCCCGCGCTCGAACACCACCTCGGCAACTCTGGCCGCTGTGCGGAGCTCGGTGTCCAGGATGTTCGACTGAGGGGGATAGAGCATCCCCTCCTCGCGCTGCCGATCGGTCACCTGCTCGGCGACGGCCCGCGCCGCGACCACGAACATCTCGTCGGTCACGCGCCTGGCCTGCGTGGCGTAGATGGCCATGCCGACGGCCGGGAAGATGTAGAGGTTGTTCGCCTGTGACGGAATGAAGGTGTGGCCGTCGATGTCAACGGGCGGGAATTGAACCCCCCCGGCGTAGATCGCCCGCCCCTCGGTCCAGCGGTAGGCCTCTTCCGGGGTGCACTCGGCTTTGTCCGTCGGGTTCGAGAGCGCAAAAATGATGGGACGCGCGTTGAGCCGACCCATCGCCTCGACGACCTGCTGCGAGAAGGCCTTACCGACCGTGCTGACGCCTATGATGGCCGTCGGCTTGATCGCCTCGACGGCCTCGACGAAGTCCCTGGTCGGCTGGTGGGCGTGCGCGTAGGGTTGCTGGAAGTCGGCCAGATCCGTACGGCTCGGCTCGAGCAGCCCGTGGACGTCGAAGAGGGAGACGCGCGCCCGGGCTTGCTCCTCGCTGAGCCCCTCCGTCGTCATGGCCGACACGATCAGGTTGGCGATGCCGATGCCGGCCGAACCGGCCCCCAGGAACAGGATCCTCTCGTCGGCGAGTCGGGTCTTCTTGGTGCGGACCGCGCCGTAGAGGCCGGCCAGCACGACCGACGCCGTTCCCTGGATGTCGTCGTTGTAACAGGAGACCTTCTCGCGATAGCGCGCCAGCAGGTGGATCGCGTCGGCGCCGGTCCAGTCCTCGAAATGGATGCAACAGAGCGGAAACACCTCTTGCACAGCGGCCACCAGCTCGTCGACGAACGTATACAGGTCCTCGGTGCGGGGTCGGGGCGCGCGCAGGCCCACGTAGAGGGGGTCGCGCAACAGCTCCTCATTGTTCGTGCCGGCGTCGAGCATCATCGGCAGCAGGGCCTGGGGCGGAACCGCCGCCGCCGCGGTGTAGAGCTGCAGTTTTCCGATCGGGATGGGCATACCGTTGGCACCCAGATCCCCGAGACCGAGAATACGGCCGCCGTCCGTGACGCAGATGACGCGCACGTCCTTTTCCGGCCAGTTGCGCAGCACCTCCTTCACCCGCCCGCGGCGCTTGATCGAGATGTACATCCCGCGCGGCCCGCGAAAGATGTGCCCGAACTTCAGGCAGGCTTCGGCGATCGTCGGGTCGTTCCGGCGATCGCCGCCTCCGCGAAGCCCGCCGCGGAGTTCAGGCCGGTGCCCACCGCGGTGCCGCCGAGCGCCAGCCTGTAAACGGCGGCGAGCGCATACGTGAGGTTTGCCAGGTCGTCGTCGAGCGCGCTGGCGTAGCCTGACCATTCTTGGCCCAGGGTCAGCGGCGTCGCGTCTTGCAGGTGCGTCCGGCCAATCTTGACGATCTCCTTCCACTCTTCCGCCTTGGCGGCGACGGCGTCGCGCAAGGCTTCGACCGATGGCAGGAGGCGCTCCTTCACGCCGATCGCCGCCGCGATGTGCATGACCGAAGGGAAGCTGTCGTTCGACGACTGCGCCATGTTCACATGATCGTTGGGGTGAACCGGCTGCTTGGAGCCGAGCGGCGTGCCGGCGAGCTGACAGCAGCGATTCGAGATGACCTCGTTCACGTTCATGTTGAACTGCGTCCCGCTCCCGGTCATCCAGACGTGCAGCGGAAACATGTCGTGGTGCTGCCCCGTCAGGATCTCGTCGCAGGTCGCGCCGATGAGCCGCGCCTGTTCGGCCGTCAGCCGGCCGGCCTCCTGGTTCGCCTGGGCGGACGCCTTCTTGAGAACGGCGTAAGCATCGATCAGCTCGCGCGGGATGAGATCGTCGCCGATGCTGAAATGTTCCAGTGACCGCTGCGTCTGCGGACCCCAGAGCTTGTCGCCGGGGACGCGCACCTCGCCCAGACTGTCTCGCTCGATCCGGTGGTCGGTCATGTCTCTCATCCCAGCTGATGACGGAGCCGCAAGGACCCCGTACAGGTGGATCTGGGACGCCAACGAACAAGGCCCTGCGAACCCACCTGGCTCCGATCCAGGCCAGGCCCCTACGAGCGCGAGCCGCCGAATGAGACGGCTTCGTCTTCCTTCCTTGCTCGCTCGCAACCTTGGCGAAATGTTTTCGCATCCCGATGGGACGATCGCGTGCGTTCGTCGCCTTCGCTCGTCCCTTGACTTTTCACGCATTGGTCTTTTTGTAGGCGAGAGGTCACCAATGGACGCAATGCACCCGTCAACAACCGCCAACCGGAGATGGAAATGAAAACCGTGTTGATTACCGGGGCAGGATCCGGCTTCGGACATGAAGTGGCGATGCGAATGGCAGAGAAGGGCTTCCATGTGATCGCCGCGGTGGAAATCTACGCTCAGATCCAGCCCCTCAAGCGTGAAGCCGCCGCACGCAAGGTGCGCCTGCAAGTCGAGAAGCTGGACGTCACGGACAGTGGGGATCGTAAGAAGGCGCTGTCGTGGAACGTCGAAATTCTGGTGAACAATGCGGGGCTCCTGGAGGGCGGCTCCGTTCTGGACATCCCGGCGCTCAACATGCGCAGGGAATTCGAGATCAACGTCGTCGGACCGCTCCTCTTGACTCAAGGGATCGCCAAACAGATGGTCAAGCGCGGCAAGGGAAGAATCGTGTGGGTGTCCTCGCGAGAAGGTCTGAACGTCAACCCGTTCACAGGAATCTATGCCGCTTCCAAGCATGCCGTCGAAGCCATCGCCGAAACGATGAGCTTGGAGCTCCAGGAGTTTGGGATCGAGGTGGCCACCATCAATCCGGGCCCCTTCCTCACGGGCTTCAACGATCGTGGATTCGAAACCTGGCGGAGCTGGGAAGACGAGCCTTCCGAGCGACTGTTTGACTACTCGAAACTGGCGTTCCCTCGGGCGCAGTTTGACCCCGAGCCGGTTTACGCCACGATGACGGCGGTCGCTGCGGGTGAGATCGACACCTATCGCAACCTCGAGCCCAAGTCGATGATGGCGGAGACCAAGAGCAACATGGAAGCGCCCTGGAATCGGAAGGTGCGGGACGGTCTCGGGTCTCGGCCTGTCAGCCTTCAGAAATCATACGAGATGAAGCCCGAAACCCCTGTCTCTCGGTGACCGTCGAGGGAGCGCGCCTGATCGGCGATCCACCCTGGAGGCCGGTCGACATCGTGTTTCGAGATGACTCCCCAATCAATTTCGAATCGGATGATCAACGGTCGGCGACGGGAAAACCCGCGCGCCCGCACCAAAACGGGAAGTGACGACACTCACGCCGTGAGAGATCCGCGTCGTAACGTCCTCCAAGATCCTGGCATGCCGCTGGGATTGCGGGGTACAAGGGCCTGTGCGCATCCTCGGTCTCCTCTCGCTCATCTTCCTCGCAGCCTGCGTCCCCGACCTCTCCACCATCTGCCCGCACAAGACGTCCATCACTCAGGGCGTGTTCGGCGGGATCGTGGACTCGAACAACACGCAAGAGCAGAACGTCGAAGTCGATCTCTACACGATGGAGAACGGGGTGCAGAGTGCGACGGCGACATTCACCACCGAGACGACCCGCGGCGGCTATGAGCTGAACGTCTCCCCCTCGACGTACATTCTGTGCGCGAAGAGCGTCTGCGGGACGGTCACGGTCCCCACCGGCCTCGTCGAATTCTCGGCGGTCGACGCCGCCTCCGGCCTGACCTGGGACGCACCGGTAGCGGTCCCGCCCGCGCAGATGGTCGGCCCCTGCACCTACGGCAACTGAACCCGAGCCGGCAGGCGTGATGCGCGCCTCCGCTGGCCTGGTTCAGAGCTGAGCCTTGGTGAGAGCTTGGGCGCCTCTCCCCTTGCGCCGTGCTCGACGCGCGACCATCGGCCGAGGGAACCCGCGCCGTTCGCCGGTGTCCTCCAGGAATGCTGACGCGCTCTCTGGTGGCGGCAACCATGGCGCTCGCCTTGGCCCGCGCGATCCCTTTCCTTGCCGAGGCACGCGCGGTGCTTGCCCGTCCGGCGCTGACGGCCCCCCAGCACAGGATCATCACGGGTTGCTTCGGGCAGGGCCCCGCCGACCCTGCAAACGAGGGCGGAATCCGGTATCTGGGCGATCCAGGCGACAATCTGCTCGCCTCGCCGCCGCCCGACCTCGATCGTCACCCTCGCCGCGTGGGCCGGCGATTCCGGTGACACAAGCTGGCTTGCATCGCGCGCGCGTACAGCCCCTCAGGGGCTGCCTGTCGAGCTGTCAGCGGGGCACGCCACGAAGGCGTGGCTGTTCCCACTGGCGGTGATGCTCCCGCCGGCGACGCGGCCGGAGGCGTTGATCGCCGTCGCGCCGCTGGTAGTTCCGCCAAGCGTACCGAGGTCGGTCATTACCCCGGCCTGCCAGAGGAAGGCGTGGCTGTTCCCCGCCGCGGTCTGGCTGTTCCCCGCCACCTGGTCCGCGTCGTTGATCGCAACCACCGTGCTCGAGGCGCCGCCCAGCGTGCCGAGATCGATCATCGTTCCCGCCTTCCAGAGGAAGGCGTGACCATCGCTGTTGCCGGCGACGTCGCCGGCCGCGTTGATCGAGACAGCCTCGCTGTACCCGCCCTGCAGCGTCCCGAGGTCTTGCATGACCCCCGCTGTCCAAAGAAACGCGTGCCTCGGGCCGCTGGCCGTCGCGCTGGTGCCGGCCACCTCGCTCGCGTCGTTGATGTCCACCCCCGACGCCCCGCCGGCGCCGAGGTTTCCAAGGTCATGTATCGAGGGGTTCCAGATGACGGCGCGTCCGCCGGAGTTCCCCACCGCCTGGCCGAGGCTGTTCGCCGCCGAGGCGGCGCTCCCCGTCGTGCTCACCCCGTCGATCGTGCCGAGATCGATGAACGCCGTCCCGAGGCTCGCCGGCCAGGTGACAGCGTGGATGGTGCGGATGTCTCCGGGTTGGACCTGCACCTGGGCGAAGGGCGCGCCGTTGTCCCCCACGAAGTTCACCGACATCTGGACGGGGAGTGCCACCCCGAACGTCGTCGGGCTCGGTGACGGCGCGTCCCACGCCGCGAAGCACGAGTGGCCGTTGCAGCTGCCCCCCACCGCCCCGATGGTACGACCGTTGTGGTTCATGGCTATCGCACGCGCCAAGCCGTACGCCCCGACGAGGGGGATCCTCGTGCCGCTTTGCCAGAAGAATGAGCCGCTCGTGGTGTTGGACGTCGACGTGGCAACCACGTTGCCGCGGTCGTCGATTCCGACTGCTGCGCTGTCCGTATCGCCTGGCAGGGTTCCGAGATCTATCAGCGTTCCCGGTGACGATGCACAGGTGATCGGGCCCCCCCCGGCGCCGGCACCTCCGGCTGCGCCGCCGACCCCCGCACCGCCCCCTCCCGTTGCGCCGCCGATTCCCGCGCCGGCACCTCCCGCTGCGCCGCCGACCCCCGCGCCGCCGCCGCCCGCAACACCCGACGCTCCCGCAGCACCAATCGTACCCGCAGCACCCAATGCTCCCGCAGCTCCCGACGCTCCCGCAGCACCGATCGTACCGGCGGCTCCAGCCGCTCCCGACGCTCCCGACGCTCCCGCAGCACCGATCGTACCGGCGGCTCCAGCCGCTCCCGACGCTCCCGCAGCACCGATCGTACCGGCAGCTCCAGCCGCTCCCGCAGCTCCCGACGCTCCCGCGACACCGATCGTACCGGCTGCTCCAGCCGCTCCCGCAGCACCCGACGCTCCCGCAGCGCCGGTCGTACCTGCGGCTCCAGCCGCACCGCCCACGCCACCAAGTCCCCCGGCACCGGATGCGCCCGCTGTCGTCCCAGCTGCGCCGCCCTCATTGCCGCCAGATCCGGCCGCGCCTCCGCCGCCAGCAGGGCCGCATCCCAATGCCAGAGCCCCACAGAAGACGATCACGACCGGATTCCATCTCATCCGGACAAAGTGCCATTTACGGGCCGTTCGAGCAATTGTCGTGCCCGCGCCGGTCCCGCTCAGGCGTCC
>CAWKBC010000003.1:0-54081 GCA_963847705.1 uncultured Pseudomonadota bacterium
CAAGGTGCGCACGGGCCTGGTGCAGGCCAACGTCGGCATCATCGAGAAGTGGGATCCGGAAGAGTTCGCGCGGCTCCTGGTGCTGCACCAGCGCGCCTCCGCCGACCTGCAGCGCGCCGGCGCCGAGCTGGTGGTCTGGCCGGAGTCGTCGTACCCGTACGCGCTGCCGCGCACGTTCGCGCACGACTTCGCCGCCAACGACGGCCGGATGGTGCGGCGCGGGTTCGACACCTCGCTCATGTTCGGCGCCCTCACCCGCACGGAGAAGGCGCCGCAGAAAGGCCCCGATCGCTACCCTTACAACACGGCGATCATGATGGACGCCGCCGGTACCGCCACCGGCAGCTACGACAAGGTCTTCCTGATGATGTTCGGCGAGTACGTGCCGTTCTACGACCAGATCCCCTGGTTCACGGAGATCTTCCCCGAGGCCTCCAACTTCAGCCGCGGCACCGAGCCGGCGTCGTTCCCTCTCCACACGGCGGCGGGCGACTTCAAGCTCGGCCCGCTCATCTGCTATGAGGACATCCTGCCGTCGTTCGCGCGGCGGGTGGCCAAGCTCGGGCCGAACGCGTTCGTGAACATCACCAACGACGCCTGGTTCGGTCGCACCGCCGAGCCGTACCAGCACCTGGCGCTGGCCGTCTTCCGCTCCGTCGAGCACCGGCTGGAGATGGTCCGGGCGGTCAACACCGGCGTCAGCGCGCACATCGACGCCGCCGGCCGCGTCCTCCAGGCGACCGAATCGGTCGATCCCGACGAGCAGCCGGTGGTGCCGCCGAAGACGCTGCTGGTCGACCTGGCCATGCTCCCCGGCGGCGGGCTCTACCGGACGGTGGGCGATCTGTTCGGTTTTCTCTCGCTGCTGTCGCTGGTGGCCCTCCTGGCCTGGAGGGCCGGGGGACCGGCGGGGGCGCGCGCCGCGGCCGACGTGGCACCCGCCGCTACGAGCGACGGAGAAAAAACAGATACTTGAAGTCTTGCCGCTCGTGCTTGAAGGCCGGGAACCGCATCTCCTTCGCCACCTCCAGCGCGCAGCTGCCGGTCGGCGTTCCGGCGAACGTCGACCCGACCTGGACCGACTGGACGGTCCCGTTGCCGCCCACCACGTAGCTCAGCACCAGCGCGCCGGGGATGTGAAACTTCTGGTAGCAGTCGTAGAACCTGGGGCGAATCTTCTCCATCACGTCGTTGATGGCGGCCTTGGAGAGCTCTTCGGGGCGGCGGTCAGCGGCCAGCTCCTCGTCGGTCATCGGCTGCGGCTGCCCTGCGCGGCTGCAGGCAGGATCCTCGTGGCCAGGCGGCGGGCGATCGGCGAAGCCGGTCGACGGTGGCTTGGAAACGAGGATCTCGCCGGTGCAGCGGTTGAACACCCGCGCGCCCACCAGCTTGAGCGCGATCCCGGGCGCCATCCCCACGGTGAAGTCCGACCCTTCGGCCTGCGGCTGGAACAGGAACTCGGCGCGCAGGAAGGGCTTCTCCATGTCGGCCCAGTGCTTGGCCGCCGCGAAATCGTCGAAGGCGACCGTGCTCTTCGAGACGGGCACGCCCGCGGCCAGCGAGGCCGCGGACTTGTCCGGCGTGGCCAGCGTGACGAACCGCGGCTCGTGGTGGCTGCCGATCGGCATCGGCTCGCTGCAGGCGATGCAGCCCGCCAGCGAGAGGTGGTAACCCTTGGCGGCCCCGTCGTAGCCGGAGACCTCGATGGCCGCCGGATCGTTCGACTCGGCGCTGAACGTCTGCTGGGGCAGCTTCTTGCGCAGGTAGGTGGTGGTCGAGCGGCAGCGCGCGCGATCGAGCTCGCGCATGTCGCCGCCGCACGAATTGATGAACGGCGCCAGCAGCGTCCCCACGTCCTGCGTCTTCACCGCCCCGTGCGCGCGCGTCTCGAAGGAGTCGGTTGTCTCGCTTTGTCCGGCAGCCTGCGGCGTGCTCTCCGCGCGCACCGCCGCCGGCCCCAGCGTCCCCGACAGCAGCGCGAACGCCAGCAGCGGTCCTTTGTACCCGGCTCGCGTCTGCCCGGCTCGCGTCTGCCCGGCTCGCGTCTGCCTGGCTCGCGTCTGCCTGGCTCGGGGGTCCTTCTGGCGCATCGGCCGGACTATAGATGACGCCGGCGCTTTTCTGCCAGCCCCTTGGCCAGATAGCCGCGGACCAGGTTCGCCACCCCCGGATCGTCGGGGATACTTCGATCGAGCGGGATGATGCGGTTCTCGAACCAGCTCCCGGTGATCTGTGCGGGCAGCCGGGCCAGAAGCGCCGTTTCGCGGGCGATGGCCGCCCCGAGATCTCGCCGCCGCTGCTGGTAGTAGGCCTCCGCGGTCGCTGGATCGAGCTCCCCGAGTGAGTGGTCGTCGTCGTGGAGCTGGCGCCGATGGTCGGCCAGGATCGACGCGATCTCCGGCCGCTCTTCGCGGTCGACGAAGGTCAGGGCGCCGCCCACCAGGTGAAGATCCAGGCGACCCAGGTTCTTCCCTTCGGATTGCGCCTCCAGAAGCCGGGCGCCGCCGCTCGACTCGGGCGACTCGAGGTTCAGCGCGCTGTGGCCGAGGACGGCCCAGTCGACCCCGGTGAGGGTGGCGACCAGCCGCCGGTTCTCCGCGGGCAGCCCGACGTGGACCAGCGCCACCACGATCTGCGCGCCGCGGGCGCGCAACGCCGCGGCCGACTCGCGCGCGGCGTCGGCCGGATCGCGCACCACGATGCCGTCGGCGCGCCAGCGGTTGGCGTCGGCGGCCGTCGGCGGCGCGGAGACGCCGAAAAAGCCAATGCGGGTCCCGGCGGCGTCGAGCAAGCGATCGGCGGCGAACAGACGCTGGCCGTCCCGGCCATAGAGGTTGGCCGAGACGACGGGGATCTTGAACGCGGCGGTCACCTTCTTCAGCAGCGGGACGCCGATGGCGAGATCGTCTTCGCCGGGCGTGAAGGCGTCGATCCCGCCGCTGGCGATTCCGGCCGCCAGCAGGTTGGCCTGCCGCTCGGTCTCGGCCGCGGTCGCCTCGCGCCGGAACAGGTCTCCGGCGTCGACCACCAGCGTCGCGTCGGCCTCCGCGCGTGCCCGCGACGTCACGGTGGCGCGCCGCGCGAGACCCCCGAGCGGTTGAACCGCACAGTTGCAGGGGGCGTACCTCCCCTGGATGTTCGACGAATAGAGGAGGGCGATCTGCCGGCCGCGCGGCGCCGCGGGCAGCGCAGCATCAGCGGGCGAAGGCGCCGACAGAGCCGGCCCAGCCGTCGCTGACACCGCCTGCTCCTTGCGGCATCCAATTGCTGCGACGACCAGCGCGGCCGACACGAGGCGCGCCCGAGATATCGATGCTAGACCCACAAAACCACTTCGCAGAGACGATATTATCCTCATCCCGGCCCTCTCGCCGGAGACGATCCATGTCAGCCAAGCACGAGCAAAACCAGCGCAACCAAGGCCAGCGCAACCAAGGCCAGCGCAACCAAGACCAGCGCGATCAAGACGACCAGGCCCGGACGGAGACGGACCTTCCTGACGAGGAAGGGACGCTCGACGACGCCGTCGAGGCAGGGCCGGCCGAGCCTTCCGACGTTGCCGACGGCCTCGACGTGGACGAGGTGGTTCCGCCGGCCTCTGCCGGCGCGCTGGCGCCGCTGCGCGATCCGGTGGGGCGCTTCCTGGCCGAGGCGCGCCGCTTTCCGCGTCTCAGCGACGAGGAGGAGCGGAAGCTCGGCAAGGCGGTTCGCGAAGAGGGGGACATGAACGCCGCCCGCCGGCTGGTCGTCCACAACCTGCGGCTGGTCATCTCGATCGCCTACCAGTACCGCCGCGCCTGGGCGAGCATCCTCGACCTGTTCCAGGAGGGGAGCGTCGGGCTCATGGAGGCGGTCAAGCGCTGGGAGCCGTCGCTGGGGCCGCGCTTCGGGACCTACGCGGCCTACTGGATCCGCGCCTACGTCCTGAAGTTCCTGATGACGAACTCCCGCCTCATCCATGTCGGCAACACGCGCGCGGGGCGAAAGCTGTTTTTTCGGCTGGAGAAGGAGCGGCAGAAGCTGCTGGCGGCGGGCTTCGAGCCGACGCCCAAGCTCCTGGCCGCCAAGCTCGACGTCGACGAGCGGGATCTCGATGAGGTGCGACAACACCTCGAGTCGCGCGAGGTCTCGATCGATCCAGGCGGCACCAAGGACGGCGGCGAAGAGACGTTCGCGCTGGCCGAGCGCATCGCTTCCGGGGGGCGGTCGCCGGAGTCGGAGGCGGCCCACGCCGAGCTGGCGGACGCCGTGCGCGACTTCGTGGGCGGGTTCCGCGACGGGCTCAAGGACGATCGAGAGCGCGCGGTCTGGCACGAGCACCTGGCCACCGAGGAGCCGGTTCCGCTCGGCGAGCTCGGCTCTCGGTTTGGGGTCTCCAAGCAGCGGATGGGGCAGATCGCCGACCAGCTGAAGAAGCGGTTCCGCAGCGAGATCGTCGACAAGCTCGGGCCCGGCGTCCGCACCGACTGGCTCCGCGCGGACGACTGATTCTCGCGGGTCGCTCGCTTCTGATCTCGCGGGTCGCTGGCGTCTGATCTCGCGGGTCGCTCGAACGTTTCGGTTCGCTTCGCTCGCTCGGACCTTCGGGCCGGGGGCGGGGGCTCCGCTGCGCTGGCCTTCGGACCCGACGAGGGGAGCGACTGTCCGCTCTCGATCGGAGGCGGGCTTTGCCCGCCGGAGACTTGTGTGCCGAGCAAGATCCGGGTTCGGCTCTCGTCGCGCCGGGTGGGCCCGCGGGAGGGGCGGAGCCCCTCCCGCGCCCTCAGTGCGGGCCGGCGCCAGATTGGACTTCGGACTGGACGGCGCTGGCGGCGTCCAGGGTGTAGGGGTAGGGCGGGGTGAAGACGGCGGTGCCTTTGTTGGCGGTCTGGCCGCTGGTGCCGCTGTAGAGGTTGCCCTTCGACACGATGATGGTCGCCGAGTTCGAGTAGTCGGTGCTGTCGATCGGGTCGCTCACGCCGATGAAGGCGTTGTTCTCGTCGAGGATGTTGGCGCTGACGGCGGCGCCGATGCAGTAGTTGTCGCCGCTCGAGGTGTAGAGGTTGTTGAAGATGTGCACGTCGCCGAAGCGCACGCGCGGCTGGCGCTCGACGACGTGGTCGGCCCACCAGTCGTGGTGCCAGGTCACGCGCAGGTGCCCCGCGTCGCTGGTCTTCGAGTCGGAGCCGCCGACCAGGTTCGAGAAGTGGTGCACCTCGCCCGTGTAGCCGGAGACGCGGTTGGCCGAGTAGTGGAACTTGGTCCAGGAGACGGTCACACAGTCGGCGCCTTCGGTGATGTCGAGGTTACCGTCCGAGCCGTCGGAGACGTCGAGGTGGTCGATCCAGATGTGGTGCGCGCTGTTCTCGACGGTGATGCCGTCGGCGCCATCCTGGCAGTCGCCATCGGACGGCACGTCGGAGCAATTGAGGCCGAGGATGGTCAGGTTCTGCAGGATGTCGTTCGAGCTGCCGTCGAAGGTCAGGTTGCCGGTGATCTTCGCGCCCGACATGCCGACGATCGTCTTGTTCGAGCCGATCTTGAACGTGCCGCTGAACGACCCGGAGACGTGAATCACCGCGGCCGAGGAGCCGCTGACCGCCGAGCTGAAGGCGCTCGCCGAGCTGACCGTCGCCGCCGAGGCGTTGCCGCCGCCGGTGGTCGTGCTGATGCCCCCCATCGAGCAGCCGCTCGCTGCCCAGCCGATGAGCGGATCCGAGGTCGTCGAGCCGCCGGTGCCCGTGGTGCCGCCGGTGGCCTTGGTGCCGCCGGTGCCCGTGGTGCCGCCCGTGGCGGGCGAGCCGCCAGTGCCGGTGGCGCCGCCGGTGGCCTTGGTGCCGCCGGTGCCCGTGGTGCCGCCCGTGGCGGGCGAGCCGCCGGTGCCGGTGGCGCCGCCGGTGGCCTTGGTACCGCCCGTTCCTGTGGTGCCGCCGGTGGCGAGGGTACCGCCCGTGCCGGTGGTGCCGCCGGTGCCCGTGGTGCCGCCCGTTCCTGTGCTGCCGCCGGTGGCGGGGGTACCGCCCGTGCCCGTGGTGCCGCCGGTGGCCTTGGCGCCGCCGGTGCCGATCACGCCGCCGGCTCCCGTGGTGCCGCCCGTCGCGACGACGCCGCCGGTGCCGACCGCGCCGCCGGTGGCGCTGGCGCCGCCCGCGCCGCCTCCTTCGCCGGTGTCTCCGGTGCCGCCGGTCCCCTCCGTCCCGCCTTCGGGCTGGGCACACGACGCGAAGGCGACGGTGAGCCCGAGGATCATCGAGCAGAAAACGGACCTGGAAGATGCTGTCAGCGCGGTCAAGGGACGCAGGGCCATCGGACGCCTCCTTGGGGGGGTTCTCAGACCAGTGTCCGCTGTCACTCGCGACAGCTCACCCGAGACGGCTCGCCCGGCGTGCGGGCCGAACCACGGGCCGCTCTAGTGACCGGTCTTCTGCGCGATGACGAAGCGGGCCATGTCTTCGATCTCCGCCGGTGTCAGCTTGCCGGCTGGAAGTCGGGGGCTCTCTCGCCGCCGGCGCCGACGAGCCCGTGACAGCCTGCGCAACGCTGCTCCCAGATGGCCCGCGCTTGGTCGAGCGCGGGCGGCCTGTTCCGCTCGACCTCATGCTCGACCGCCACCAGCGGCTGTCCGGTGCTCCGGACGATCGCGCGCCGCAACGGGCCCGCCAGCAGCGCCAGGCAGGGGACGATCGCGATCGCCACCGCCAGCGCACCGAGGCTCTTGGTCACCAGCGCGAAGGACGCGCGCCGCATGCCGGTGGGACGCTCTGGCATCGTCGAGAAGACGAAAAGCTTGCCCGCCGGCCGCCGAAAGGGTCAAGACAGCTCAACCGCCGCCGCCGCATGCTAATTATCGGCCATGCCTGAGGAAACGTATGTCGAGGAGCGTGAGTTCACGCTGCGCATCGCCGCGCGCTGCGCGTTCCCGGCCGACTACGACGGCGATGCCGACGGCTACGCCTGGTGGTCCGAGGTCGAGCCGGCGATCGCGGAGATCGTCCGGGCGGCGGTCGCGATCCTGGCGCGTCAGCCCGGCGCCCGCGTTCGCCCGGCGAATCGCGGGCGGCCCGCGACGGAGGAGGTCACCCTCCTCGTCGAGCGGGCCCCATAAAAAAACGGCCGGGTCATCTACCCGGCCGTTCACGTCGATCGAAAGTTCTTACGCTGACTTGCGAACGTTCGCAGCCTGCAGGCCTTTCGGACCCTCCGTGATGTCGAATTCGACCTCCTGGCCCTCACTCAACGAGCGGAAGCCCTCCGACATGATCGCTGTGTGATGGACGAAAACATCCGGTCCGTCCTCACGGGCGATGAACCCGTACCCCTTCGCATCGTTGAACCATTTCACCTTGCCGGTTGCCATTTACTACCCTCCTACGAACGTTGACTTGTCCCTCTTTCCCCGGCTCTGCCGTGGAAATTGGGGCCTGAGAGTACGAGTGTTACAAATAGTGTCAAGTCCGATACGGCGGCCTGACAGAAGATGTTGCGAGGGCTCTACAGAGGGTCCGGACGGCGTCCGCCGGGTCGGTGGCGGCCATGACCGGGCGGATGCAGGCGACGCCCTGGGCGCCCGCGGCGAGGACCTCCGGGACGTCGCGCGCGTCGAGCCCGCCCAGCGCCAACAGAGGCAACGTGGGGAGAGAGAGGCGCGCGGCTTCCGCCAGCGCGTCAAGGCCGAGGGGCGGACCGTAGGCGCGCTTCGAGGGCGTGTCGCGGACCGGCCCAAAGACTGCGAACGCCGCCCGGGCCGGGTCACCGACCGCCGCGTGGACGTCGGCGATCCCGTGCGTCGACAGGGCGAGGGCGAGCGCCGGCGCGAGCGCGCGCGCCTCGGACGGGGCGAGCGAGGTCCCGCCCAGGTGGACGCCGTCCGCCCCGACCGCGAGCGCCACGTCGATCCGGTCGTTGATGAAGAGGCGCACGCCGGCGGCGGCGGTCGTGGCGCGCAGCGCGCGGGCCAGGGCGGTGAGCGCGCGTCCGTCGAGATCCTTCTCGCGCAGCTGCACCGCGACATCGCGGGGCGCCAGGCCGCTGCCGGCGATCCCGGTCAGCGCGGCGGCGACCACCTCCACCAGCGCCCGGCCGCCCGTGGCCTTCCGGTCGGTGATCAGATAGAGGCGCGGGACGACGCGAACGAGGGTCACTCGAACGTCGCTACTCGATGAGACCGTCGAGCGGGGACGAGGCGGTGGCGTAGAGCTTGCGGGGGATGCGGCCGGCGCGGAAGGCGCGGCGTCCGGCGATGACGGCGTCGCGCATCGCCTCGGCCATCATCAAGGGATCGCGCGCGCCGGCGATGGCGGTGTTCATGAGGACGCCGGCGCAGCCGAGCTCCATCGCCACGGCGGCGTCGGAGGCGGTGCCGACGCCCGCGTCCACGATGATGGGGACCTTGGCGTGCTCGAGGATGATCCGGAGGTTGTAGGGGTTCCGGATGCCCAGGCCCGAGCCGATGGGCGCTGCCAGGGGCATCACCGCCGCGCAGCCGACGTCCTCCAGCTTTCGGGCCAGGATGGGATCGTCGATGCAGTAGGGGAGAACGGTGAACCCCTCCTTCACGAGGATGCGCGCCGCCTCCAGAGTGGCCGCGCCGTCGGGGAACAGCGTCCGCTCATCGCCGATCACCTCCAGCTTCACCATGTCCGCGATCCCCAGCTCGCGCGCCAGGCGGCAGGTGCGGATCGCCTCTTCGGCCGTGTAACAGCCGGCGGTGTTGGGGAGGATCGTCTGCCGCTGGCGATCGATGGTGTCGAGGACGTTCGGCTTTCCGGGCGTCAGATCAACGCGGCGGAGCGCGACGGTGACGATCTCGGCGCCGGAGAGGCGGATCGCCTCGCGCCCCTCCTCGAGCGTCCGGTACTTGCCGGTGCCGACCAGCAGCCGGGAGTGGAACTTGCGGCCGCCCAGGATGAGGACGTCGTCGCTGCCGGCAGGCGCGGCCGGGCTGGCATCCGAGCCACCACCCGAGCCACCTCCCGAGCCACCTCCAACGAACGCCACGATCTCAATCTTGTCCCCGTCGGCCAGCGCCGCCTCGGTCCAGGTCTTGCGCGGGACGACGTCCTCGTTGCGCTCGACCGCCACCCGGGCGGGGTCGACCCCCATCGCCGCCAGCAGCCCCAAAACCGTGGTCCCGGGCGCCGCCGCCCGCTTCTCGCCGTTGACCGTCAAGCGCAGCTCGTTCATCTGTGGTAGCGAATCATAACCCGAAGCCACCCATGCGTTGCCCCTTCTGCGCCGCCATCGAAGACAAGGTCGTCGACACCCGTCCGTCCGACGGTGACCAGGTCATCCGCCGCCGCCGCGAGTGCATCTCCTGCGGTCGCCGCTTCACCACCTACGAGCGCATCGACGAGATCCTGCCGCTGGTGGTCAAGAAGGACGGCCGGCGCGAGCCGTTCGACCGGGCCAAGATCCTGAGCGGCTTGAAGAAGGCCTGCTCGAAGCGGCCGGTGCCGGTCGAGGTGCTGGAGAGCGCGGCCGACAAGATCGAGCGCTCGCTGGAGGCGGGGGACAAGGAGCTCCCCTCGTCGAAGATCGGCGACGCGGTGATGGACGCGCTGCGCGACATCGACGAGGTCGCCTACGTCCGGTTCGCCTCGGTCTACCGCTCCTTTCGAGATGTGAACGAGCTCATGAACGAGCTCAAGACCCTGGTCGACAACAAAGGGAGAAGGTGACACGCCCCAAGGCGTCCTCGGCGGCCGGCTTTTCTGCGGCTGATGTCCGGTTCATGGGGCGGGCGCTGGCGCTGGCGGAGCGCGGCCGTGGGACGACGCAGCCGAACCCGGTCGTCGGCGCGGTGATCGTGCGCGACGGTCGGATCGCCGCCGAGGGTTTCCACCGCAAGGCGGGCCAGGCGCACGCCGAGGTGAACGCGCTGGCCGAGCTCGAGGGGAGCCCGCGCGGCACGACGGTGTATGTGACGCTGGAGCCCTGCGACCACACCGGGCGGACGGGACCCTGCACGGAGGCTCTGATCGCCGCGCGGCCAGCCCGCGTGGTGGTCGGCTGCCGCGACCCGAACCCGATCGTCGACGGGCGCGGCATCGCGCGGCTGAGGGGCGCAGGGATCCGCGTCGACGTCGGCTGTCTGGAGAGTGAGAGCAAGGCCGCGATTCGCGCCTACGCGGTCTCGGTCCGCGACAAGCGGCCTCTCGTGACGTTGAAGGCGGCCGCCACGCTCGACGGGTTCATCGCCGCCAGGCCGACGGCGACCAGGGCCTCTCGCGCCAGGCGCGCGCCGATCTGGATCACCAGCCCGCAGGCGCGGGCGGCGGCGCACGAGCTGCGCGCGGCGCATGACGCGATCCTGGTGGGCGCCGGGACAATCCGCGCCGACAATCCGCGCCTGACCGTCCGGGACGCCAGGCGCCGCCCGGTCCGACAGCCGCTGCGGGTGGTGCTGGCGGGGCGTCGGCCGCTGCCCCGCCGGGCCCACGTCTTCGACGACGCCGCGGAGACGCTGACGATCGAGGATCCGCGGGGCCGGGTGTCGCCGGCGCGCGCGCTCACGCTGCTCGCCGCCCGCGGCGTCCAGTCGGTGCTGGTCGAGGGGGGCGCGGCGATCGCCGGCGCCTTCATCAAGGCGGGGCTGGTCGATCGGATCGCGCTGTTCATCGCGCCGAAGCTCCTGGGCGGCGGGGTGGGCGTCTCGGCCGGGGCCGATCTGCCGGTGGCGCGCGCGCTGCGTCTGGGCCCCATTTCGGTCCGGCCGGTGGGGCCCGATCTGCTGCTCACCGCGGACGTCGACCGTGGATGATCACCGCACGATCGCCCGGGGAGATCGCCGGGGATGTCCGTTGCGCCGGATGCTATAGTCTCCGACGGTCAGATGTTCACCGGCATCGTTGAATCCATGGGCACGGTCGAGTCGATCGCCCGGGCAGAGCCCGAGCGCGCGGCCGCGCGTTTGACCGTGGCCACCAAGCTGGATCTCTCGGCGGTCACCCTGGGCGCCAGCATCGCCGTCGACGGCGTCTGCCTGACGGTCGTCGAGCTCGACGTCGCGCGCGGGCGGTTCGCGGCCGATCTCGGTCCCGAGACGCTCATGCTCACCACGCTCGGGAACCTGGAACCTGGCGCCGGCGTGCACCTCGAGCGCCCGCTGCGGCTCGGCGATCCGCTGGGCGGCCACCTGGTCGCCGGCCACGTCGACGCAGTCGGCCTGATCGTCGCGCGGCGGGAGAACGGCTCGGCGCTGGAGCTGGAGATCTCCGTCCCCTCGAACGTCGCCCGCGCCATCGCCCCCAAGGGCTCGATTGCCGTCGACGGGGTCAGCTTGACCATCAACGCGCTGGCCGACATGGCGGGCGCCGCAGTCTTCGGCGTCACCCTGATCCCCCACACCCTGGCCGTCACCAAGCTGGGCGGCAAGGCGATCGGCGCGGCGGTCAACATCGAGACCGATCTCATCGCCAAGCACGTCGAGCGCCTGGTGGGACCATACGCCGCCCGCGACGGGGCCGCCGCCCAGACGCCGGCCCGTCCGCTGTCGATCGATGCCCTGAAGAGGTACGGCGTTGTCCGCTGAGGCACAACGGACGCGCGAGCGTCACGCCGCCGTCGAGCGGGCCATCGAGGCGGTTCGCAACGGCCGCATGGTCATCCTCGTCGACGACGAGGACCGGGAGAACGAGGGTGATCTGACCATGGCGGCCGATCTGGTCACCCCCGAGGCGATCAACTTCATGGCCCGCGAGGGGCGCGGCCTCATCTGCCTGTCGCTCACCGAAGAGCGCGTGGCCCAGCTGGGGCTGCCGATGATGACGGCCGACAACCAGGCGCGCCACCACACGGCGTTCACGGTCAGCGTCGACGCGCGCCACGGGACCACCACCGGCATCTCCGCGCGCGAGCGCTCGGAGACCATCCGCGTCGCCGTCTCGCGCGGGGCCGGGCCCGACGATCTGGTGATCCCGGGGCACGTGTTTCCGCTGCGCGCGCGGCGCGGCGGCGTCCTCGTTCGCTCGGGGCAGACCGAGGGGTCGGTCGATCTGGCGCGCCTGGCGGGGCGGGAGCCGGCCGGCGTCATCTGCGAGATCATGCGCGACGACGGCGAGATGGCGCGCCTGCCGGAGCTGCTCGAGTTTTCGCGCAAGCACGATCTGCCCATCATCAACGTGGCCGACCTCATCGAGTATCGCCTGGCGCAGGAGATGCTGGTCCGGCCGGTCTCCGAGGCGAAGATCCGACCGCGGCTGGGCGGCATCACCAGCGAGTTCCGGGCCCTGGTCTACGCCACCGACGTCGAGGACACCGAGTACCTGGCGCTGGTGCTGGGCGAGGTCTCGCCCGACAAGCCGATCCTCGTGCGCGTCCAGACGGCCAGCGTGCTGCGCGACGTGCTCGGCGCGTCGCCGTTCGAGGACGACCACCCGGCGACGGTGCCGCTGCGGATGATCGAAGAGGCGGGCGCCGGAATCCTCCTCTATGTCTTTCCGCGCGGGCGCGCCAGCCTGGTCACGGACTTCAAACCATTCGTCACCTCTCCCTCCGGTTCTGGCGCGGCGGAGCCGAGCTCCGTTCACGCCAATATGCCTCTCACCGACATTGGCCTCGGCGCGCAGGTGCTGGCGCACCTCGGGGCGCGCAGGGTTCGACTCCTGACCAACCACCCGCGTCGCATCGTCGGCCTCGGCGGTTACGGTCTCGAGGTCACCGAGTGCGTGCCGATCCGGCCGCCGCAGATGGTGATGGCGCTGCGCGACACCGACGGCGGCAAGAGGTCCAAGAGCTCAACATGAGCCACTCGACATGAGCCAGACGGAGTCCAAGGCGTCGTCCTACGGGGCGGCGGCGCAGGCGGTGCAAGGTGTCTCCCACGAGGGGGCGCTCCAGGCGAACGGCCGCCGGTTCGCGCTGGTGGCGGCGCGCTTCAACGACACGATCGTCGGGCGGCTGCTCGACGGCGCGCGCCAGGCGCTGCGCGAAGCGGGCGCCGTCGACGGCGACGTCGAGCTGTTTCGCTGCCCGGGTGCGATGGAGCTGGCAGGCCTTGCCCGCCGCGTGGCCGAGGGCGGCCGCTTCGACGGCATCGTTTGCCTGGGCGCCGTGATCCGGGGCGGCACGCCGCACTTCGATCTGGTGGCGGGCGAGGCGGCGCGCGGGATCGGCGCGCTCGCCGCCGAGGGCCGGCTCCCCGTGGCCTTCGGCGTGCTGGCCTGCGACACGATGGAGCAGGCGCTCGAGCGCTCGGGCGCCGACAAGAAGGACAACCGGGGTTACGACGCGGCGATGGTCGTGGTGGAGATGGCCGATCTCTACGCGCGCCTCGAGGTGGGCGTGCCGCTCGGCACCAGGCCCGACATCGCGATTCCGCTCCCCCCTCAAATGAAAGCCCAGAAGTAAATGGTTGGTCCCCGTCGCCGTTCGCGTGAGGTCGCGCTGCAGATCCTTCACCAGATCGACGTGGGGGGGAGCCCCACCTGGAGCCGGGCCAGATGATCGCCCGTTACTTCGCCCACCTGGCCTCGGAGAACGCTCCCGTCTCCGACGACGACCAGCACGGCGACGTGGCCACCCTGGTCGACCGCAAGCTGGTCGACGAGCTGGTGCGCGGCGTCTCCGATCACCGCGCCGAGATCGACGCGCGACTCACGGTCCTGTCGCGCAACTGGCGGCTCGAGCGGATGGGGATCGTCGAACGGAACGTCATCCGCATCGCGCTCTTCGAGCTCGGCCACGCACCGAACGTCCCGACGCCGGTCATCCTCAACGAAGCGGTCGAGCTGGCGAAGCGCTACGGCACCGCGGAGGGGGTCGCCTTCGTCAACGGCCTGCTCGACCGCGCGGCCACCGAGCTCGGCCGCTGAGGCGGGCGCCCTGACCGGCGCCTGCCCGGGTTGTGGCGGCCCCGCCGCGCTGATAAATTTCGCGCTCCTAGATGAACGAACTTAGACGCCTCGGAGATCTGGCCGATCTCGAGCCCCACGGCCAGTTCTCGAAGTGGATCGAGGGGCACGACATCCTGGTCTACCGTCTCGACGGCGAGATCAAGGCGATCAGCAACATCTGCCGCCATTTTGGCGGGCCCATCGGCTACCACAAGATGAAGAACGGCGTCTTCACCTGCCTTTGGCACTGCTACCAGTTCTCCGCCAAGGACGGCGCCTGCCTGACCAACCCCAAGCTCGCCAGCCGTCCCTACAAGCTGGAGGTGCGCGATGGCGCGATCTGGGTGCAACTGGTCGAGAACCCCGGAGGGACCTAACCATGGCCGTTCTCTTTTCGCGTTGTGAGAAGGAGATGGACTGCTCGAAGGAGGTGGTGATCTGGAACTACTTCGACCACGAGCACGTCGTCGGCACCCACTACAAGTACTACGACAAGTTCAACATCGTCGCCGAGAAGGACGACTGGACGCTGGTCGAGCGCTTCTACAAGCTGCCGATCATCGGCCTCAAGACCTCGTCGTACGGGTTCATGTTCCTGGAGAACCCCAACCTGATTCGCTCCATCCAGTTCGGGAAGATCGGCTTGGTCCTCGATCAGGCGATCCACCTGACCGACCTCGGCCCCGACCGCTGCCTGGTGGCCACGGAGTACCGGCTGAAGGCGCCGTTCTTCTTCAAGCTGGCGGCGCCGCTCTGGAAGAAGATCACCGACCGCTGGTTCATCAACACCTGGGTCGAGGACGCGCCGATGCGCCTGCGCCGTCAGAAGGTCTGGAACCTGGGGTTCCGTGACTTCGTCGGGATCGACTACGTCAACCAGAAGAAGCCGCAGCCGGATGGGATCCCGACCAACCGGCCTTATCCGGTGCAGCTGCCGGTCCCCAAGACGAAGGGCCGCAAGGACGGCGAGTACGAACGCCCGTTCGCGACCAGCGTCGAGGTCGGCTACTCCAAGCCCGATCAGGCGTGACGACCGGCGCCTGTCCGCTCTGTGAGGCGACGGCCTTCGAACCGCTTCACGCCCGGGTCCGCGACTTCGAGCACGGGCTGCCGGACGAGACCGACTTCGCGGTCTGCCGTGGCTGCGGCCTGGTGGTGCAGGCGCCGCAGCCGGCGCTGGCGGCGCTGCTGTCGTTCTACCCTGACGACTATCGGCCGCACGTCTCGGGGACCGCGGCGGCCGGCGGGGGGGGCGCGCTCGGCTGGCTGAAGGGGATCCAGTCGCGCCTCCTCGTGTCGCGCTACGCGCGCTGGCTGCCGGCCGATCGCGCGGCCAGCATCGCCGACGTCGGCTGCGGCAGCGGGCAGTTCTTGCGGGCGCTCGCCGCCGTCGGCTACACCAACCTGACCGGCGTCGATCGCAACCCGCGCCTGGCCGCCGGGTTCGAGGGGACGCCGATCCGCTTCGTCGCGCGCGAGCTCGAGCCCGACTTCGCGCTGGGCGGGCGCTATCAGACCATCATCATGAACTACGTGCTGGAGCACTTTCTCGATCCACTGCGCGCGCTGGCCGGCTGCCGCGCGGCGCTGGAGCCGGGCGGCCGCCTCGTGGTCATGACCCCCAACGTCGACGCCTGGGCGCATCGGCTCTTCGGGCCGAGCTGGTCGGGCCTGCACGCCCCCCGCCACACGCACCTCTTCGACCCGCGCACGCTGGCGCGCGCCGCCGAGAAGGCGGGGTTCGCGAAGGGGAAGATTGAGACGGCGTCCCTGACCGATCCGGCCAGCTGGGCGTTCTCGTTTCAGAACCGCGTGCGCGCGCGCGCCACGGCCGGGGTCGCAGGCGGAACCGCTTGGTACGCGCTCGCCTCGCTGCCGCTGTGGGCGCCGCTCGCTCTTGGCGAGCGGCTGGCGGGGCACGGCGGTTCGATCGTCATGGCCACCTCGACCTGACGACCAGACGACCTGACGTCCAGCTTGCCTCTCCGCTGCACGTCGCCAGCTTCAGTGTGGGGGTGTGACATGAAAGGTCTCAAGCAACTGGGTTTGGCAGGAGCTCTGGCGAGCACGCTCGCGTTCGGCGGTGGCTGCTCCACCACCAACGAGATGCTCGGCCGCAATCAACAGACCTGGACGATGCGTGCATCCAGCCAGGCACAGGCTGCGCAAGGCAAGGTCCAGGTCGCGACCGACAGCAAGGGGAACCGCGATCTGAAGGTAGAGGTAACCCACATCGCGCCTGCGGACGCCGTATTCACGGGGACGAAGCAGTACGTCGTCTGGCTCAAGCCCGAGAACGGCCATCCGCAGAACATCGGCGTGCTCTCCCCGGACAAGGGCATGAGCGCAAAGCTCGAAACGACGACCCCATTCACCTCGTTTGTGGTGTTGGTGACGGCGGAGTCGAACCCGCAGCCGTTGAAGCCGAGCGACAACGAGGTCATGAGCGCCAACGTCGTCGTCGCGAGCTGATCGCTTCGCGACCTCAACGACCGTTCAGCCGGGGCCGATGCCCGTCTCAATTGGACGGAGCGTCGGCGCCCGCGTCATGCGCGCAGGTGAGAGCCCCGTTGGCGGGATCGCACCGGCAACCCGGTGGCGGCGGCTGCTGGTTGGCGCAGGGCGGGCAGGTCTGCAGGCTGGATGATCCCGCCGGGCAGGTCCAGGCGCCGCCGACGCAGGTGGGCGGGGGGTCTGTATCGGAGCCGCAGCCGCAGGAGATGCGGCCGCCGCCGTCCAGCCACAACGGCGGGCAAGCGGTGCCGCCGTCACCGGTGGCTGGGCCGCCATCGTAGGCGACGCCTGTCCCAGCGTCGACGGGGCAGCTGAGGACGCCGCTCGAGGCATCGCAGCGGCAGCCGAAGGGGACCAGTCCGCACGGACAAATGATCGGATCGGCGAGGGTGAGCATCTCGCAGCTCCAGGCGCCGTGGATGCATACGGGCTCGGGGATGACGCCATCGCACCAGAGCGGCGGGCAGGCGATCTTCCCTTCCAGCGGGCAGCGGGCGTCATCGAGGTCTCGCTCGCCGGCGTCAATCACCGGACGACCGAGGTCGCGACCCGCGTCCTGCGCCCCGCGCGGCAGCTCCTGCGCGCCGCACCCGAAGAGCCCCAGCGTCACCATCACCCAGGCTGAGGAAGTCCTCATGAGCATCGGATTCTACCCCCGAAGCCGGTGAAAACTTGCGCTGCCGATCGGAGCGGCCGAGCATGAGGGCGTGGCGCCCAGCCTGGACGTCGGGATTCAGCAGTTCCTCGATCACCTGCGGGTCGAGCGGGAGCTGACGCCCGCGACGGTGGAGGCCTACGGGCGCGACCTGGCCCGGTTCGCGCACTTCGCCTGCGGGCGGACGATCTCCGCGTGCCGACAACATCAACACGATCGACATCCTCGACTTTCTGGTGCACCTCAACGAGCGCAAGCTGTCGGCGCGCTCGCAGGCGCGGCGGCTGGTGGCGCTGCGCCAGCTGTTCAAGTTTCTCAAGGGCGAGCGGATCATCACCGCCGATCCGACGGCGGACGTCGACCTGCCACGCTTCGGCCGCAAGCTCCCCGACTACCTGACCATCGCCGAGGTCGACAGCCTGCTGGCGGCGCCCGACCGGCGCACGCCGCGCGGCGGGCGCGACGGCGCGATGATCGAGACGCTGTACGCCACCGGCCTGCGCGTCTCCGAGCTCTGCAAGCTGCGGCTGCGCGACATCAACTTCGACGCCGGGTACCTGATGGCGGTCGGCAAGGGACGCAAGGAGCGGCTGGTCCCCGTGGGCGAGGTGGCCCTCGAGTCGATCCGCAGCTACGTCGAGACGATCCGGGCGACGTTCCTGGGCGCGCGCGCCACCGACACGCTCTTCCTCACCCACCACGGGCGGGCGATGACGCGGCAGGGGTTCTGGAAGCTGCTCGGGCGCTACGCCGTCGTGGCCGGCATCCGCAAACGGATCTCGCCCCACAAGCTGCGCCACTCGTTCGCCACCCACCTGGTCGAGCGCGGCGCCGACCTGCGCTCGGTGCAGGCGATGCTGGGCCACGCCGACATCGGCACCACGGAGATCTACACCCACGTCTCGCGTGGCCACCTGCGCTCGGTCTACGATCGGTTCCACCCCCGCGCCTGAGCAGGCGGCCAGAATCGAACCCTGACGGCGCCGTCGTCGCCACTCGAATCCTCTCTCTCTTCGTCGCCGCAACCCTCGCGCTCCTGCATCGAAGCGGTCCCCTAGGCCGTCGCTCTCCCGCGAGGTTTGACAGGCGCGCAGGCTCTGCTCAGACTCTCGGCCTCGGAGGGGAAATGGACGAACGTGTCACGCGGGTGCGGGAGATTCTTGGGCTGCGGCGGCTGCCGATCAAGATCGGGTTTCTCGACAAGCTGCCTGCGGCGCTGCCGCGCTGGGTGGGCGGACCCGTCGCCGCGGGCTGCGTCTTCTGGGACGCGGCGATGGACGGCAAGAGCTTCTACACGATCGCCGCCGACCACTGGAGCTGCGCGGTCGGCAGCCAGGTCCATCAGATTCGCCTCCCCACCGATCGCGCCGGCGAGCTCGACGACACGCTCGGGTTCATGATCGAGACGCGTTACCTCGACGCGGCCGAGGCGGCGGCGCTCCCCACGCTGGAACGCGAGCCGGGCGCGGTGGCCTACGCGCCCGCCTCGAGCGACGCCTTCGAGGCGGACGTCATCCTGCTGGCGGCGGCGCCGGGCGCGCTGGTCTTGATCCAGGACGCCGCCCATCGCGCCGGCATCGGCGGCGAGGGCCTGGCCCCGGTGACGCGTCCGAGCTGCTCGACACTCCCGCTGGCGGTGAAGAGCCAAACGCTGTCGCTCGCCTTCGGCTGCAAGAGCAACCGCGTCTTCACGCAGATCGGCGCCGACGAGGCCTACGCGGTGATCCCCGCGCGCAAGTGGGACGCCTTCGTCGACAAGCTCTATGAAGTGCAGCGCGCGACGCTGACGATGGGGACCTATTTTCAGGCGCACGCGGCGAAGTTCGCCGGCCGGAAATAAAACAGTCCGGTCTGTCACTTGTGCCGGCGATCCGCCGGCACATATTGTCGCCGCGGTCGCAAACCGCGGAGGGAACGATGTCGAACGCAGCATCCGGGGTTGACGGCAAGACCCCAGCGACGATCACCGAGCACGAAGCGCAGGAGGTCGCGAAGGCGAACAGCACGGGGAAGACGCCGGTGGTTTTCGTCCACGGGCTGTGGCTGTTGCCGAGCAGCTGGGAGCGCTGGGCCACCCTGTTCGAAGAAGCGGGCTTCACGGCGCTGACGCCTGGGTGGCCGGACGATCCGGAGACGGTCGCCGAGGCGAACGCGCACCCGGAGGTGATGGCGAACAAGACGGTCGGGCAGGTGGCCGACCACTTCTCGGAGATTGCCCGCAAGCTCACGCAGCAGCCGGTGGTCATCGGGCACTCGTTCGGCGGCCTCCTGGCGCAGATTTTGGCCGGGCGGGGTCAGTCGGCGGCGACGGTGGCGATCGATCCGGCTCCGTTCCGCGGCGTGCTGCCGCTGCCGTTCTCCTCGCTCAAGTCGGCCTGGCCGGTGCTCGGCAATCCAGCCAACCGGAAGCGCGCCATCCCGCTCACTTACGAGCAGTTTCGCTTCGGCTTCGCGAACGCGGTGACCGAAGACGAGGCGCAGGAGCTCTACAAGACCTTCGCCGTCCCAGCCTCGGGCGCGCCGCTGTTTCAGGCGGCCGCGGCCAACCTGAACCCCTGGACGGAGGTCAAGGTCGACACGGAGAACCCGGAGCGGGGCCCGCTGCTGATCATCTCGGGGGAGAAGGACCACACGGTCCCGCTGGCGATCACCAAGGCCACCTTCAAGCTGCAGCAGAAGAACACCAGCGTCACGGAGCTCACCGAGATCCCGAACCGCGGCCACGCGCTGACCATCGACAGCGGCTGGCGCGAGGTGGCCGACACCGCGCTGAGATTCATCCGGCGCTTCATCCCCGCGTAGACGCTGCCCTCTCGGACCTGAGAAGGCCAAACTCGCCCCGCCTCTGTTCCCCCTCTCCCGGTTGCGGGAGAGGGTCGGGGTGAGGGCCGGCCGTTAGTTCTTCGGCGCGCGGCGTTCGTGCGGCAGGGCGGGGTCGGGCGGGTCGCTCAGGGTGGCACCCACCCCGTCGCCGGACAGCTCGGGCGTCGGCGGCAGCGTCGCGTCTTCATCCGGCAGCGGCTCATGGTGGTGTCGCCGCGACCGCGACGACTGGGCATCGCGCGCGCCGGCCCCTTCGAGCGTCACCGTGGAGAGCACGTGCGGTGCCGGCTTTCGTGGCAGCGCCTGCGGGGCCAGGGCGACCGGGGGGGAGGCCGGCGGCGCCACCGCCTGGGCGACGACCGCGGCCGGCGCTGCCGCGTGCCCGATGAGCACGAGCCGCCTCGCGCCGCCATCGAACCGAACCAACAGCGCCGCGATCGCCATCAACCCGGCGACCACCACCGTCCGGCGCAGCCAGACGCGACGTCCGCGCGAAGTTGCGGGCGAAGCTCCGTGCAGCGATCCGCGCGACGACACGTGGCGGCCCGTGGGCGCCTCCGGCGCGGGTGTGGGCGCGGGACTCGCAACCACCGCGGGCGCGCCACCGGAACGCATCAGATCGAGATCGGAGATGGCCACCTCGACCGAGGGCATCGCCTGCGCCGGCGTGGCGCGCGCGACGATTGGCTCCGCCGGCGTGGTCCGTGCGGGCGTCTGCGGCCGCGCATCCCCCGACGGCGTCGCCTCGGGCTCGGCATCGCGCGGGGGCGGCGCCATCGGGATGTCCGCGCCCACCTCCAGCCGCGAGCTCGCCTCGATCAGCCCCTGGCGCTCGGCGCGCTCGGCGCTGAACGCCAGCGACACGACGCGCCCCAGATTCCGCGCGTGGGAATCCTCCGAGCCGATCAGCACGCGCTCGAGATCCTCCTCCATCTCGGCCGCGGTCTGGTACCGGTACTGGGGATTGGGGTGCAGCGCCTGCTCGCAGATGGCGTCCAGCCCCGGCGGCAGGCCCGCGTCCATCGGCAGCGGGGGGAACGGTAGTCCGGCGGCCAGCTGCGACACGATCTGCACCTCGTTCATCCCCTGCCACAACCGCCTTCCGGCCAGCATCTCCCACAGCATCACGCCGACCGCGAACAGATCGGCACGGCGATCGACCTCCACCGGCTGCAGCTGCTCGGGCGCCATGTAGGCCAGCTTCCCTTTCAGCGCGCCGGGTCGCGTGTGATGCGAGGCGGCCAGGGTCTTGGCCACGCCGAAGTCCACCAGCTTCACCTGGCCGTCGTAGGTCACGAACACGTTGTGGGGGCTGACGTCGCGGTGCACGACCTCCAGCGATTTGCCGTCGAGATCGGTGAGGGTGTGCGCGTGCTCGAGGCCGGCCAGCACGCTCATCAAAATCCGCAGGCGCAACGGCACGCTCAGCTCCGCCGTCCCGCGCAGGCGGTTCATCACGCGGGTCAGCGGCTGACCGTCGAGATACTCCATGGCGATCGTCGCCTCGGCGCCGTGGGCCAGCACCTCGTAGGTCCGCACCACGTTCGGATGATTCATGCGCACGGAGAGGCGCGCCTCATCCAGGAACATCGTCATGAACTCCGGATCGGTCGCCAGCTCGGGCCAGATCCGCTTCAACACCACCAGGCGCCGCGCGCCGCAGCCGGCGTCCATCATCGCCAGCAACACCTCCGCCATGCCGCCGCGCCCGATCTGAGCGATCGGTTGATAGCGGGGGCCGCGCGGTTTCGCGTGCGACTCGGGGGTGTCGACGGTCAACACAACTTTTGCTGTGTACCACCATCTAGGTAAACGGAGGGTTACGAAATGGCACGGAACGTCGACAAAACGCCGAAGAATTTCCGGAGGTTCGGTGACAGTTGTGCCGCGCCCGTGGCGGCGGGCCCGCTCAGTTTGGGGAGCGCAAAATGGCTGGCAGGGCGGCCGTCAGCGCCAGCGGACTGAGGTCCGGCTTCTCATCGCTCGCGGCGGCGCGTCGCTCGACTCACGGCGGCAACGCCGCCGCGGCACCAGGTGGAGTTGCCAACCCGGGCTGAAGCGGTAAGGTTTTCACATGGACGAGCAAGGAATCTACTGCCCACAGTGCCGCGCCTATGTGCACTTCTGGATGCTGGTCGATGGCCGCCGTCCGCCGGAGGCCGGCCCCGTTCAACCAGGGATCCCGATCGACATGCCCGCGGGCTGCAAGCAGTGCGGCCACAAGAGCACGTACAAGAGCTCCGACCTCCGCACGCGCAGGGTTCCGACCGAGCCCCTCATGGCTGCCATGCTGACGCCCGATGGCGCTCGGCGGGCGACCACGATCGACGTGCAGAAGGCGCTGGACGACGAGAAGCCGCCCGGCTCGACGTAGGCCGCCACGAGTTCGACGCCGGCCCCAGCTACAACGAGCTCGCCACCGCGCCGACCTGGACGTTCTAGAATCTCGCCGACCTATCAGACGAATCAACCGAACGGGCCGGGCTGCGGGCCGACCTGTCACCAGGCCGGCGCCGCCTGGACGATCCCGTAGCTACCCGATCTCGGCGCGGATCTCGCCGCGCGCCTTGTAGAGGTCCCAGAACTTTCCGGCGATGGCGGCCGATTCGATGGTGGCTTGGCCGCTGTCGAAGGCGCTCCCTTTGACCGACCCGAGGACCATGACCTGGCCGACGAAGATCTTGTCCGGCGCCAGCTTCTGGGACAGCAGGCCGACCAGCTTGTGCTTGGCGGCGTTGACGACCGAGAGGCCCATGGCGTTCCACTGGACGCCGACGGCGTCGACCTTGGGATCGACGTACCCGAGACCGCCATTGGTCACCAGGATGGCCGCGTCTTTCTCCTTGCGCAGGTCGGGCAGCGCCTCTTGCACGGCGGCCAGGAAGCCGGTGATCCCCGCGTCGAGCGAGGCGCGGATCGCCGCCGCGTCGGCGGTGGTCAGGTCGCCGGCGCCGCCGTTGTAGGCCGTCCACTCCAGCACGGTGATGGGGCCAAGAGCGGCGCGCGCCTTCTTGACCGCGTCGCGCGCGCCGGCCGGATCGCCGAGATCGGCCGTGACGGCGGCCGCCTTCACCCCTTTGGCCTCGAGCGCCTTGACGCCCGCGGCGAGCTTGTCGGCGCTGCGTCCCACCAGCGCGACGGCGAAACCCTCTGCTCCGAACTTCTCGGCCACGGCCTTCGAGATCCCCGGGCCGTACCCACAGACCATGATCGTTTTTGCCATGCCCCGGGTTTAGCTAGCGGGTCGCGGATCGGCAAGGCTGTGGTGACGCTGAAAGTGACGCCGCCCGAAGCGACGGCGAATGTTCCGGCAGTCGCGGGAGCGATCGTGGCCGCTCGTCATGCTTTCCGCGGCCGTGATTGACCGCACCGCGGGCCGGCCGGCTGGTTACTTTGTTGGAACCCTCGTTTCGATTCCCCGCCATCGCGGTCGTGGGGGCGGCAGACCCTCGACCGTCTTACGCCCGTCGGGTCGGTCCTGCTCTTGCTTTGACCCTGCCAGGGCAGGGGAGGGCGTAATGAAGTTGATCTCAGGAGGGGTGGGGTTGTCCGTCGTTCTTTCGCTTTGCAACGCCGGTTGTGGTGGCGGGGGATCACAGACGAGCGCGGTCGGTGGTCAGCCCAACAGCACGGGAAGCGGGCAGGGAGGGACCACCGGCGCGACGGCGACCGTCACCGACGCCAGCGGGAGCCCGCGGCTCTGCTCCGATCTCTTCGACCAGACGGTCTTGCCGTCCTACTCGATCGAGATCACGTCCGACAACTGGGCCAAGCTCGACACCGACTTTCATGATCTGAAAGACGTGCTGGCAGGAACCCCGCCCCAGACCTACTACCCGATCGTCTTTCACTACGGCTCGGAGACCGTGTCGAACGCCGGGATCCGGCTGCGCGGGAAGTCGTCCTGGGTCAGCACGGTGATGTTCGACGCCAATCCGAAGATGCAGTTCGACGTCTCGTTCGATCAGATCGACACGAAGCAGAAATTTCACGGCCTCTCGTCCATTCACTTCACGATGCCGCGGGACGACTGGACGTTCATCAACGATCGCATCGGCGACAACTGGTTGCGCGAGATCGGCCAACCCGCCCCCTGCGCCAACAACGCGAAGCTCACCATCAACGGTGACTACTACGGGCTCTACATCTCGGAGGGGAGCGACGGCACCGCGTTGCTGAAACAGTTTTTTCCCGGCAACGCCAGCGGAGACCTCTTCAAGGGGGGGACCGAGGCCGAGACCAACACCGCTTCGCCCAACTGGCCCCGGCTGCAGCAGCTCAACGCCGCCACCGACGTCGCGTCCCTGCAACCGCTGGTCGATCTGCCGAACACGGTGCTCGAGTGGGCCGCCGAGGCCGTCGTCACCGACGCCGACGGGTACTACGGCGGGTCGCACAACTACTTCATCTACGACCAGGGGCAGGCCGGCTACGTCTGGATCGCCGACCACACCGACTCTGCGCTGGAGTGGCTGGAGCTGTTCGACCCCTCGGTCTCGTACAAGGAGCATCCCATCTACTGGTGGGCTGGCCGCACCGCGCCCGACCGGCCGGGCGCCGACTACCTGATCGTCATGAACGATCCGACCTGGCGCGGGAACTACGTCAACGCCATCGCGACCCAGGTCGCCAAGTGGGACCCCACCCAGATCATCGGCTGGGCCAACAGCTGGACGGTGCAGATCGCCGATGCCATGGCCGCCGACCCGCACAAGTGGGCGACGGCCGCCCAGTCTGCGTCGGCGCTGAGCGCCTTCCAGGACGTCGCCCAGAACCGCCCGCAGTACCTGCAGAGCTTCGTCCGCTGCGAAGCGGGGAGCGCCGCCGACAGCACCGACACGGACGGCGACGGCGTTCCCTGGTGCAACGACTGCGACGACACGAATCCGTCCGTGCACCCGGGCGCGCCGGAGATCTGCGGCAACCACATCGACGACAACTGCAACGGCGTGGTCGACGAGAACTGCCCCGGGGAGCAGCCCGGCTATCCCGGCCAGCCCGACGGCGGCGCGCCGGTCGGGGTGAGCGGGGGCGTGACCCCGCCGGCGAACGTGGACGGCGGCACCAAGGGGTAGGGCGCTGGACTGGCCCGACCGCGGGCTGAGCCAGGGCCGCCTCGAACGCGCGGTCAGTGGCTCCCGGCGGCGGGCATCTCGTAGAGCTGGTGCAGCTCGCAGGTGCCGTTGCCGCCCACCACCTTGAGGAAGTTCTTCGACAGGGCGATGGCCTCGTCCTTGGACTTGACGCTCAGGATGGCGTAGCCGCCGATGATCTCCTTGGACTCTGTAAACGGTCCATCGACGACCGAGAGCTCCCCCTGCTTCGCGTGGACGCGCGTCCCCTGCGACCCGAAGTGAACGCCCTCGGTGACGATGAGCCACCCGGCCTTCATCCCCTCCTCGATGAGCTTCCCCATCGTGGCCATCTCTTCCTGCGTCGGCGGAGCGCTCGGACCTTCGTGCGTGAACAAGCTGATGTAGCGCATCGGAAACCTCCCTGTGTTTGCCTTCTACATCCCCGACGAACGAGGGCCCCCCAGATCGACAGGGTCGTTCGACTTTTTCCCAGGTTTGACGCCGTCGGGCTCCCCGCCCAAACTCCCGCCCGATGGAGGCGCCTGTGTTGTCCGCCGCCGACGTCAAAGTCGCCGCGCGCGCCTGCCAGTTCGCGCTGGTCGGACTGGCCCGGGCCGAGCCGCTCGACGCGGCGCCGCTCGAGGCGTGGCTCGCCGGCGGGTACGCCGCCGACATGGACTGGATGGCGCGGCGGCTGCCCGAGCGGCTCGACCCGACCGCGGTCCTGACCGGAGCCCGCACGGTCATCGCGCTCGCCATCCCGTACCACCGGCCCGCCGCCGAGGCGGCCTCGGCCGTCGCCCGCTACGCCCGCGGGCGCGACTACCACTACGCGCACCGCGACCGGATGAAGACGCTGCGCAAGCGGCTCCTGGCGCTCGACCCGACGCTCGAGACCTACGCCGCGGTCGATACCGGGCTGGCGATGGAGAAAGTCTGGGCCGAGCGCGCGGGCCTCGGCTGGATCGGCAAGAACGGCTGCCTCATCAACCCGAAGCTCGGGTCGTGGATCACCCTCTCGGTGATGTTCATCGACCGGGCGGTCGACGTCTACGACGCCCCCCACGACACCCGGTGCGGCGCCTGCACGCTCTGCCTGGGCGCCTGCCCGACGGGCGCCTTCCCCGCGCCGGGCGTGGTCGACGCGCGCCGCTGCATCGCCTACCAGTCGATCGAGAACCGAGCGGCCGTCCCGCGCGAGCTCCGCCCCGCCTTCCGAGACCGCATCTTCGGGTGCGACGTCTGCCAGGAGGTCTGCCCCTGGAACCACCGCGAGCTGCCGGCGGGCGACCCGCGTTTCACCCCGCGGCCGCTGGCGGCCCTGACGCCCGCCGAGATCGCCGCGCTGACTCCGGACGACTTCGAGCGGCTGGCGGCCGGGATGGCGGTGGCGCGCGCCCAGTACGACGGCCTTCGCCGCAACGCCCTCTACGCCATCGGCGCCGCCCCCGAGCGCGCCGACAGCGCCGCCTGCATCGTCGTCGACCGCCTGGCCGACGATCCAGCGCCCGCGGTGGCCGACGCCGCCCGCTGGGCTCGGGCTCGATTGCGCGGCGGCTGACGGACGGCTCGAGGATGCCTGGAACGCTTGACGCGCGTCTCGAGGTGCACAGGTAGACCCCGGGCCCTTGTGGCACGGCGAGAGTGCGCTACGATCGGCTCGCACGTATGCCCAAACGGCGGGACGACAACGACAAAAACGGCGACCTCGGGACGATTGTGCGCCCAGAGCTCGACCGCGAGACCGACACCAAGAAGAAGGTCGAGCGGCCCCCCCTGTATGAGGTGCTGCTGCACAACGACGACTACACCACGCAAGAGTTCGTCATCTACGTCCTCATGAAGTACTTCCAGCACGACGCGACCGCGGCCCGAAAGATCATGCTGCACGTCCACACCAAGGGGCTCGGCGTGGCGGGAATCTTCCCCTTCGAGATCGCCGAGACCAAGGCGCATCAGGTGGTGGCCTTCGCGCGTGAAAACGAAATGCCGCTTCAGGCATCTTTAAGAAAGAGCCAAGAGACATGAGCATGCTCAGCGCTGAACTGGAGACCGCGATTCGGCACGCGCTCGATGACGCGACCAACCGTGGACACGAGTTTTCCGGGCTCGAGCACCTGTTGCTCGCGCTGATGGTCGACGAGAAGACCAGCGACGTCATCAAACACTGCGGCGGCTCGATCGCACGCCTCATCGGCAAGCTGGAGAACTTTCTCGACAAGGAGATCAAGCCGCTGCCCGAGGAGGATCGCGAGCGGGCTCAGCCGACGCTGGCATTCGCGCGCGTCGTCCAGCGGGCGGTGAACCACGTTCTCGGGGCCGGGAAGTCCCAGGCCAACGGCGCCAACGTGCTGGTGGCCCTCTTCGCCGAGCCGGAGTCGAACGCGGTCGCCTTCTTGAAGGAGGAGGGGATCACGCGCCTCGACGTGGTCAGCTACATCTCGCACGGGATCTCCAAGCTCCTGCCGGCCAAGACCGGCGTGCCGGGAGACGGTGACGACGACGGCGACGACCACGCCGACGAGGCGCCGGTTGACCCGCTGGCGCAGTTCGCGGTCAATTTGAACGAGCGCGCCCGGGCGGGCGAGATCGATCCGCTGATCGGGCGGCAGGCCCAGATCGAACGAGCGCTGCACGTGCTGGCGCGGCGGCGCAAGAACAACCCGCTGTTCGTGGGCGACGCCGGCGTTGGCAAGACCGCCATCGTCGAGGGGCTGGCCCGCAAGATCGAGCTCGGGGAGGCGCCGCCGGCGCTGAAGGGCGCGGTCATCTATGCCCTCGACATGGGGGCGATGGTGGCGGGGACCCGCTACCGCGGCGACTTCGAGGAGCGGTTCAAGGCCGTCATCAAGGCGCTCGGCGAGAAGGAGAACGCCATCGTCTTCATCGACGAGCTGCACACCATCGTGGGGGCGGGCGCGGCCTCGGGCGGGGCGATGGACGCCTCCAACCTGATCAAGCCGGCGCTGGCCAACGGCAAGCTCCGCTGCATCGGGACCACCACGCACAAGGAGTACCGCAGCTACATCGAGAAGGACCGGGCGCTGGCCCGGCGCTTCCAGGCGATCGAGGTCGAGGAGCCCTCGATCGACGAGACGATCAAGGTGCTCAACGGTCTGCGCGAGCGCTACGAGGAGTTCCACGGCGTCTCGTACACCGACAAGTCGCTGCGCGCGGCGGCCGAGCTGTCGTCGCGCTACCTGAATGACCGGCGGCTGCCCGACAAGGCCATCGACCTCATCGACGAGGCAGGCGCGGCGGCCAAGCTCAAGAAGGGCAAAGGGACGGTCAAAGGGGTCCGGCGGCGCGTCCGCAGCAAGGACATCGAGGTCGTGCTGGCCACCATGGCCCGCATCCCGCCGCGCAGCGTGGAGGCCGACGATCGCCAGCGGCTGGCCAGCCTGGAGAGCGACCTCAAGGCCAAGATCTACGGCCAGGATTCGGCGGTCGAGCGGGTGGCGCAGGCGATCAAGATGAACCGCGCCGGGCTGGGGCTGCCGCAGCGGCCCATCGGCGCCTTCGTCTTCGCCGGGCCGACGGGCGTCGGCAAGACGGAGCTGGCCAAGCAGCTGGCCGAGACGCTGGGGGTGCAGTTCCTGCGCTTCGACATGTCGGAGTACATGGAGCGGCACACGGTGTCGCGCCTCATCGGCGCGCCTCCCGGCTACGTCGGATTCGACCAGGGTGGCCTCCTCACCGACGCCATCCACCAGAACCCGCACGCGGTCCTGCTGCTGGACGAGATCGAGAAGGCGCACCCGGATCTGTTCAACCTGCTGTTGCAGGTGATGGACCACGGCTCGCTCACCGACAACAACGGCCGCAAGTCCGACTTCCGGCACGTCGTCTTGATCATGACCAGCAACGTCGGCGCCCGGGAGCTGTCGCGGCGGATGCCGGGGTTCGGCGCCGTGGGTGACGAGCGGTTCGGCGACACCGACGAGGCGTTCAAGCGGATGTTCTCGCCCGAGTTCCGCAACCGGCTCGACGCCAAGGTCGACTTCGCGCCGCTCGACCCGGCGATCATGGGGCAGATCGTCGACAAGTTCATCGCCGAGCTCGGCACCCAGCTCGCCGAGCGCAAGGTGAAGATCGAGCTGTCGCCGAACGCGCGCGCCTACCTCGCCAAGAAGGGGTACGACCCGATGAACGGCGCCCGCCCGCTCGGCCGCGTCATCCAGGACGAGATCAAGCGCCCGCTCACCGACGAGATGCTGTTCGGCAAGCTCGCCTCGGGCGGCGCCGTCCGGGTCGACGTCGCCGACGAGAAGGTCACGTTCGACTTCGGCGCCCCGTAGCCCGCCTGACCTTCACCCTCACCCTCTCTCGCTCACGCGGGAGAGGGGACCGGGCGCAGACGCCGCCCGGGCGAAGTGCGTGATGCCGCGGCGCCGCGCGTAGAGCACGACCGCCAGCGGAAAGAGCTCGCCCACCGCGGCGAGGGCGAACAGCGTGCTCGGGCCGGCGCTGTCGTAGAGGCGGCCGACAGCCAGGTTGCCCACGGCGCCGCCCAGGTTGATCGCCATGACCAGCAGCGCCTGGCCGGTGGCGCGCAGCTTGGGGGGGACGGTGGCGGCCACCAGCGCGATCGCGGCGCTCCAGAACATGCCGAACGTCATCCCGTGCAGCGCCTGCAGGCCGATGAGCGCCGCTGGCGCGCGCAGCACCGCGTTTCCCACCCAGCGCAGCGCGCTGGCGACGAAGGCGGCGGCCAGCAGCGCGTCGAGGCTGAAGCGGGCGTGCAGGCGATGGAAATGGAGCAGCACCAGCATCTCCGCGGTCACGCCGATCGCGTAGGCGACGCCCCACCAGAGCGGGTCGAGCCCGAGATCGCGCAGGAAGACGCCAAAGAAGACGTTGTAGGGGGACATGCAGGCCCAGTGCAGGGCCCCCGCCAGCAGGAGCAGGCGCAGCCCCGGCTCGCCGAGCAGCGTGCGAATGTCGCCGGCGCGCGGGCGGGTGGTCGGCTCGCCAGTCCCCCCGAGGCTGAGCGAGGCGACGAAGGCGGCCGCCAGCGCCGCCCAGATCGCGCACGGCACCAGCGGACCGCGCAGCCGCAGCAGGTAAGGTCCGAGCAGCGCCCCGACGGTGAGCACCGCCAGGACGTAGCCGAGGGAGCCCCAGAGGCGGATCCGGCCATAGATGGCGCCGGCCCGCACGCGCGCGACCGCCAGCGCGTCGGCCATGCCGCCCATCCCGACGTAGAAGGTCGCGTAGGCGAGGTAGCCGAGCAGGATCAGCGCGAAGCTGCTCGCCGCCCGCCCGTGCGCCCAGGCGAGCGGGGTGAACCCCACGAACGCGCCGAAGGAGATGAGCTGCAGCACGCGATCGTGTCGCTGCGTCCGGTCGGCCAGCCAGGCCCATCCGAGCGGCACCGACAGCGCCAGCAGGGGCGAGACGGCCATGGCCGTCGAGATCTGCGTGCCGGTCAGCCCCAGCGCCCGCAGGTGCGCCGGCATGAAGGCCATCCCGATCGCCGCCACCTGAAACAGGAAGAAGTAGAAGACCTCGATCACTCGCGCTCGGGCTCGCCCTCGTCGCTGGCGCGAAACGGGGAGTGGGCCGCGTACTCCACCACCTCGGCCGCCACCCCGTCCGCCTCGCGCACCAGGAAGGAGCCGATGGCCTCGGAGAGCCCCGGGTGGCGGATCCAGTGCGCGCTGTGGGTGAACGCCGGGGCGAGGCCGCGTTTGAGCTTGTGCTCCCCCTGCGCGCCCGCCTCGAACAGCGTCTGGCGCCGCGCGATGGCCCGCTCGATGAGCTGGTAGTAGCAGAGCTCGAAGTGCAGCATCTGGAAGTCGGCCAGGCAGCCCCAGTAGCGGCCGTAGAGGTGGGCCCCCTTCTCGAAGTTGATCGTCCCGGCGACCGGCTTGGTCCCCTGGTAGGCCAGCGTGGCCACCAGGCGATGCCCCAGCGTCTCCCGCGCGATCTCGAAGAACGCGGCGCTGAGAGTAGGCGTGGCCGCCGTGGCGGTCGACGTTCTCGACGTAGAACGCGCGCAGCGCCTTCCAGTCGCGCGTCTCCAGCTCGGCGCCGGTGGCGGTGCGGAAGGTGAGGCCGTGCTCCGCCGCCACCCGGCGCTCCTTGCGCACCTGCTTGCGGTTCTGCGAGCGAAAGGTCGACAGGTAGTCCTCGAAGCTCTCGAACGGGCGCCCCGGGCGGTTGTGCCAGTGAAACTGCATGCTGAGGCGCGGGAAGTAGCCGCGCGCGGCCAGCACCTGCTTCTCGGCCTCGGTGCAGAACAGAAAGTGGATCGACGAGGCCTGCTCGTCTTCGGCGACCTCGCGCACGCCCCGGAGCAGCGCCGAGACGCACCGCCGGCGCGTCGACGTCCGGCGCCTCCAGCAGCGGCAGGCGCCGGCCGGTGGCCGGCGTGAAGGGGATCGCCGCCACCAGCTTGGGGTAATAGCGGACGCCCGAGCGATGCGCGGCGTTGGCCCAGGCCCAGTCGAAGATGAACTCGCCGTAGCTGTTGGTCTTGAGGTAGAGCGGCACCGCGCCGACCAGCAACCGGGCGCCGTCGCGGGCGAGCACGATCCGCGGCACGCAGCCCGCCGCCTCGCCCACGCTCCCCGACGCCTCCAGCGCCGCCAGGAACGCATGCTCGAGAAAGGGATCGTCGTCGCCCGCCAGGCGATCCCACTCGCTGGCCGCGACGGCCGTGACGCTCTCGACGATCTCCAGCTCGATGATGCCCGAGCCTAGCAAAAAAATAACCGCGACCGGGGTCCGGAACCGGCCACGCTCGCCGTCCCGTCCCGTCCCGTCCCGTCCCGTCCCGTCCCGTCCCGTCCCGGCGCGGTCGTTGGTCTCAGAAGCAGGTCGCGGAGAAGAGCACGTTGAAGGCGCCCGCGGACCAGGAGGTGTTCGGGTCGTCCTTGTCCTTCATCGAGCCGGCCCCCACGAACTCCAGCGCCACGCCCAGCCCCCAGTGCTCGGAGACCCAGAACTCCTTGCCGATCATCCCCTGGAACCCCAGCCCGAAGTCCGACTCACGGATGGTCTTGCCGTCCGAGTCGTCGGCCTCGAACTGCACCGCCGCCACCGCGCCGGAGATGAAGATGTTGACGGGCATGAAGTAGTAGACGACGCCAGCCCCGAAACCCCCGACCAGGGTGTCGGTGTTGGTGTCGGTGGTGTATCCGGCGCCCGAGAACTTCGCCTGCGAGGAGCCGGTGAAGAAGAGGTTGCCGAAGAGAGCGAGGTTCGGGGCCACCGCGCCGCCCACCGCGATGTCCAACGAAGGGCCGCCGCCCGAGTACTTGAGGGTGTTGCCGCTCCCGTCGGAGCCGCTGACCGAGGTGAAGCCGCCACCGAGGTGCAGATGAAGGTAGACGCCGCTGTGGGTCGGCTCGGTCGGCGCAGGCGGGGCGTAGCGCGGCGGCGCGTAGCCCGGCGGATATCCCGGGGGCGCGTAGCCCGGGGCATAACCGGGGGGCGCGTAGCCCGGGGCATAACCGGGGGGCGCGTAGCCCGGGGGATAGGCCTGCCCCGGCGGCGCATAACCTTCCTGGCCGGAGGGCGGGTAACCCGGCTGGCCGGGCGGCGGGGAGCCGGGCTGGCCGGGCGGGGGGTAACCGGGCTGGCCGGGCGGGGGATAACCGGGCTGGCCGGGCGGGGGGTAACCGGGCTGGCTTGGCGGTGGAGACGACGGTTGCGCCGCCGGTGGGGCGGGCGGCGCGGGCGGCGCGTCGCTGCCGGGCGCCGGCGCAGGCGTGGTCACGGAGGGGGCGTCGTTGCCGGTCGGAGGGGGCGTCTCTTGGGCGCGCACAGCGCGCGGGACGGCCGACAGCGCCACCCACAGGGCGAGCGTGAAGGCTCCGAGACGAACTTTGCCAAGCACGGTCATGGGCGACTCCTTTGGTTGAGCAAACGCCTCCCCCGGCTCGATTTTCGCCGCCTCCGGCAGTCGCGTCAACGGAGCGACCTCACGATGGCCGGCACCTGCTGCTGGCACCCGCGCGCCCGGCGTGGAAAAGTGGCAGCTCGGCCGTAGTGGAAACCGCGACGCAGCTGTTCGACCGGGTGGTGCACTTCCTGAAGAAGGGGGGGCTCTGGTGGGGGCTGGCGATCTCCGTCGGCGCCGCCGTGCTCACGCTCGCGCTGGCGACCGCGGTCGTCGTCGCCTGGCCGGCGGATCGGTTCAAGGGGGAAGGTCCGACCGACGTCGGCCGCCACCGTCACGTCGTCATTCGAGCGTTCGCGCTGGTGGCGAAGAACCTGGCGGGCGCCGTCTTGGTGCTCCTCGGCCTCATCATGGCGCTGCCGGGCGTGCCGGGGCAGGGGCTGCTCACCGCGCTCATCGGCCTCACCCTGCTCAGCTTTCCGGGCAAGCGGCGGCTCGAGCGCCGCTTCGTCCGGATCCCGGCGCTGCTCGGCGCCATCAACCGCCTGCGCGCGCGGTTCGCGCGTCCACCGCTGGAGATCGACTGATGGGCGTGGTCGGCATCGTCGTGCTGCTGGGGATCGCCTTCGCGCTGTCGAACGATCGGCGCCGCGCGGTCAACGGGCGGATCCTGGGCTGGGGGCTGGGGCTGCAGTTCGCGATGGCGCTGTTCGCGCTGCGGACGCGCGCCGGCGTTCGCCTGTTCACGTTCCTCAACGATCTGGCCGACGCCTTCGTGGGGTTCGCCGACGCCGGGATCCGTTTCGTGTTCGGCGACTGGCCGGCCGCGACCGTCGTGCAGACGCCCATGCCTGGCGGCGGCGCCGGCTTCCGACCCGCGATGGTGGGCTTCGTGCTGGCGATCAAGGTCCTGCCGATCATCATCTTCGTCGCCAGCCTGATGGCCGTCGGCTACCACCTGGGGATCATGCAGCGGATCGTGGCGCTGCTGGCCCGGGGCCTCTCGAAGTCGATGCACATCTCGGGCGCCGAGGCGCTCTCCACGGTGGGTGACATCTTTTTGGGGATGACCGAGGCGCCGCTGCTGGTGCGGCCCTACGTCGCGCGCATGACCGAGAGCGAGCTCTTCGCCGTGATGTGCGCGGGGATGGCGACCATCTCGGGCAGCGTGCTTCTGGCCTACGTGGCGATGGGCGTCGACGCCGGCTACCTCATCACGGCCTCGTTCATGAGCGCGCCGGCGGCGGTGATGTTTGCCAAGATCATGATCCCCGAGACGGGGACGCCCGAGACCTCGGACGCCGCGCGCGTCTCGGTCCCGCAGCTCGACGTCAACATCGTCGACGCGGCCGCGCGCGGCGCCGGCGAGGGGCTGCAGCTGGCGCTCAACGTCGGCGGGATGCTGATCGCCTTCGTCGCGCTGGTCAGCATGTGCGATCACGGAGTCAGCTGGCTGGGCGGCCTCGTCGGCCACCCCGGCTGGTCGCTGGGGCGCCTCTTCGGCGCGCCGCTGACGCCGCTCGCCTGGGTGATGGGCGTCCCCTGGAGCGAGGCGCCCTTCGTCGGCCAGCTGCTCGGCACCAAGACGGTGCTCAACGAGTTCATCGCCTACCAGATGATGACCAGCCACCCGGCGCTGCTGTCGGCGAAGAGCCTGCGCATCGCCAGCTTCGCGCTCTGCGGGTTCGCCAACTTCGGCTCGCTGGCGATCGTGCTGGGCGGCCTCGGCGGCATGGTCCCGGAGCGGCGCAAGGATCTGGCGCGGCTCGGGCTCCGGTCGATCATTGCGGGCTCGCTGGCGACGTTCCTGACCGGCACGATCGCGGGGCTGATCGCGCCGTAGCTCCCATGAGGCAGATCCTGGCGTGCGTGACGCGCCCGCTCACTGGCCTGGCGGCGGCTGCCCAGCTCGACCTTGTTTCCCTCTGGATCAATCACCCAGGCAAGCTTTCCCGGACTCGGAGTGGTCGATCTTCTCGAGCACGTTGCAGCCGTCTTCCTTCAACACCTTGACCTGACCAATGACTGGGAGGTCTTCCACCCGGAGAAACGCGGCGTGAGCAGGCGCCTCGACCCTGTCGAGCGGTGTCAGGGGCGTGGCGCTCTCCTCAGATCGCTCTTGACTGAGCTCCGCCGCGGGCAATAGTTTGTCGGGCGCCAATCGCCACTGTCAGCCTTGCTGGAGGACTAACTTATGATGTTGCGAAAGTTGATCGCCGGAGCCCTGGTCTGCGCTGCCGCCTCTCTTGCGGCCTGCTCGTCGAATGATGCGCCAGGCACCGCCACCGGCGGGAGCGGAGGCTCCAGCGCCACCGGCGGCAGCGGCGCCTCGACGGCCACGGGCGGCACCGGCGGCCCCACCGGCTCGCTCCCCCAGCTCACCGTGAGCGGCAACAAGCTCCAGGACCCGAGCGGCAAGACGATCGTGCTTCGCGGCTCATCGCTCATCGACATCGGCGCGCTCTACGTCACCAGCGACGTCAGCACCCGTCTCGACTTGATCGCCGCCGCGGGGGTCGAGGGACACGTGGTGCGGATGCCGGTCTACCCGAAGATCAACTACAACAGCGGCAAGCCCTACTGCTCGGCCTCTCCCTACCCGGTCGGCACCGGCCCCGGTGCCAGCTGCACGCCCTCCACCACCGGGTTCTCGGCGTCGGACTACGTCGCCAAGGTCCTCAAGCCGGCGGTCGACTACGCCACCAGCAAGAGCCTCTACGTCATCATCGACTTCCACCAGATCGACAACGCCACCAGCGGCACGTCGGCCGCCGACGCGAACACCTTCTGGACGGACATCGCCCCCCAGTTCGCCAGCTACACCAACGTCCTCTACGAGATCTTCAACGAGCCGATCGATACGTCGGTCCCCTGGTCGACGCTGAAGCCTGTGGTGCAGGGTCTCATCAACACCGTCCGCGCGGGCGCGCCGAACAACATCATCGTCGTCCCCTCGAACAGCTGGGATCAGCACACCGGGGACGCCGCCAACGACCCGCCGACCGGCGGCAACCTGATGTTCACCGCGCACATCTATGCCGACAACTGGAACTCGACGTTCCAGAGCCAGGTGGCGGCCGCGTCGGCGAAGGTGCCGGTGTTCATCACCGAGTGGGGCTACAGCAACTCGGACTCGAGCAGCTTCGGGCCGGGGCTGCAGACCACCGTCGACGGCGACGGCGCCAGCTGGACGGCCTGGGTGACCGACAATTCGTGGGCGCCCGCGATGTTCACGGACCCGGCGATCACCATGCTCTCCACCTTCGGCACGCAGGTGAAGAGCTGGCTGGCCGCGACCGCCAGCAGCGACTGGGTCCAGTAACGCTCGCCGCGCCCGGCGCCGGCTGGCAGCAGGCGGGGCGCGAGTACCCCAGCTCAACCGGGCGTCGCGGGGCGCTCCCGTTGAACCGGCGTCAACGTCCGGTTGCCGCGGAGCTGCCGCGCGCCGCGGAACAGGCCTCGCACGGGCAGTTGGCGCGCAGCTCGCGGAAGTTGTAGATGCCGGTCGAGTGGCCGTCGCTCCACTGGATCAGGATGGCGTATTGCCCGACCATCTCGATCTGCTTGGCCTGGACCTGGGGCGGGACGGTCGCCGGCTCGAGCAGCGCGCGGCCGGAGGTCTCCTCGATGCACCCGGCGCAGCGGCAGGCGAGGCGCAGCTCGCGGGCGGGGTAGCGCGTCTCGTGGCCGTCGTCCCACTTGAAGGTGATCGTCGAGCGCAGGAGGCCGACGATCTCATCGGGCATCGGCATGTCAGCCCACCTTCTCGCCGTGCGCGCGTTTGTCGTGCGCGCGCGCGCGGCGCAAGAGCAGCTGCAGCAGGGGCGCCGCGTGCAAGGCCTGCACGAACCCGCCGCCCTCGATCAACGCCTCGACCTGGTCGAGCGGGGTGAGGTGAACGGTGATCTCCTCGCTCTCCTCCGGCGCGGCGGCGCCGGCCGTCACCCCCTCGGCGAGGAACGTGTAGGTGAGGTTGTTCTGCAGCGCCGGGTTCGCCGACAGCGTGGTCAGCAGCGACCAGCGCCCGCCGCTGTAACCGGTCTCCTCGCGCAGCTCGCGGCGCGCCGCCTCCTCGAGAGACTTGTCCTCCGGGTCGGTGGTGCCGGCGGGGAGCTCGTAGTGGACGGCGCCGATGCCGTGGCGGTACTGCCGGATCAGCACCACCTCGTCACGGTCGGTCAGCGCGACCACGTTCACCCAGGGGGGGTACTCGTTGATCCAGTACTCGGGGATGATCGTGCCGTTCGGCATCTCGACCCGGTCGACCCGCACGGTGTACCAGAGCTTTCTCGCCAGGTACTCGCGGGTGAGGACCTTCCAGGGGCCGGGATCGTCGTCGAAGTGGTCAGGCATGCGCCCCGATGATGCCACGTGCGCGCTCGAAAACCGCCCGCATCATCGGCGCCGTCAGCTTGCCGGTGTTGGTGTTCTGGCGGCTCGGGTGGTAGCAGCCGAGGAGCAGGGGAAGCCCGGCGCCCAGATCGGCCTCGCTGCCGTGCCCGAAGGCGGGGCGTGGCCGCGGGCGGACCCCGTGGGTCGCCGCCAGGTAGGCGAGGTAGGCGTCGTGGCCGATCTTGCCGAGCGCGAGCACCACGCGCACCCGGGGGAGGGCGGCGATCTCGGCGGTCAGGTGGCGCCGGCATCGGACGATCTCGCCGGGGGTCGGCTTGTTGGCGGGGGGCGCGCAGCGGACCGCCGCCAGGATGTAGGCGTCGCGCAGGGTGAGCCCGTCGTCGGGGCGCTGCGAGGTGGGGATGTTGGCGAACCCGGTGGCATGGAGCGCCGCCGCCAGAAAGTCGCCCGAGCCGTCACCGGTGAAGACGCGTCCCGTCCGGTTCGCGCCGTGCGCGGCGGGTGCCAGCCCGACCAGCAGGAGGCGCGCGTCCGGGTCGCCGAACCCCGGCACCGGCCGCCCCCAGTAGGTCTCGTCGCGGTGGGCGGTCTTCTTTTCGCGCGCGACCTTCTGGCAGTAGCGGCGGAGCCGCGGGCAGTCTTCACAGGCGACGATCGCCTGGCGGACCGAGGCCAGTGAGGCAGAGGGCTCAGCCCTTCGGATGGTCGTCGCTTTCAACTGGGTAGCCAGCTTCCCGCCAGGCGCGCATACCGCCGTCCATGGAGATGACGTTGGTGTAGCCCATCTTCTGCAGGTTGTCGGCCGCCAGCGCCGAGCGGAAGCCGCCGCCACAGTAGAGGACGATCGGCGCGTCATGGTCGGGGATCATCGTCTCCACGTCGCGCTCGAGCACGCCGCGGCCCAGGTGCCGCGCCCCGCGCGCCCGATCGACCGCGAATTCGCCGTCCTCGCGCACGTCGATGAAGTGGAACCGCTCGCCGCGGTCGAGCCGGCCCTTCACGGCCGCGATGTCGCACTCCTGGACGCGTGTCTTCGCGTCGTTCACCAGCGCGAGGAATCCCAGGCTATGCTTCATGGTCACAAAGATATCACTGCCACAACACCCCGCGCGCTCTGCGGATTGACACCGCCGGGGCCGCTCTCTTACAACATCTTTGCAAAGGTCATTCGTGTCCGAGAAACGGGATTACTACGAAGTGCTGAGCGTCGAGCGAACGGTCGACGCCGCTGAGCTCAAGCGCGCTTACCGCCGGATGGCGATGGAGCTGCACCCCGACCGCAACCCCGGAAACGCCGAGGCCGAGCACGGCTTCAAGGAGGCGTCGGAGGCCTACCAGGTCCTCTCCGATCCCCAGAAGCGCGCCCAGTACGACCGGTTCGGCCATGCGGGCCCCGGGATGAACTTCGGCGGCGGCGCCGGGTTTCGCGATGTGGGCGACATCTTCTCCGCCTTCTCGGACATCTTCGGCGACATCTTCGGCGGCGCCGCCGGGGCCGGCCGGCGCGGGCCGGCGCGCGGCGGCGACATCGAGACGCGCGTCTCCATCACGCTGCTCGAGGCGGCCGCGGGCGTGACCAAGGAGATCGCCATCCTGCGCAACACCAGCTGCGCCACCTGCGGCGGCAGCGGCGCCGCGCCCGGGACGCAACCCGAGGCCTGCCAGCACTGCGGTGGCCGCGGCCAGGTCATGCACTCGCAGGGCTTCCTGATGATCTCGTCGACCTGCCCGGTCTGCCGCGGCGAGGGGCGCGTCGTCCGCAAGCCCTGCACCCAGTGCGACGGAAGCGGCGTCGACCAGCTGGAGGACACCATTGCAGATCTCGATCCCCGCCGGGGTGGAGAACGGCTCGACCTTGCGGCTGATGGGGCGGGGCGAGGCGGCGCCGCGGGGCGGGCCAGCCGGGGAACCTCTACGTCGTCCTGCGCGTCGAGGACGACGAGCGCTTCGAGCGCGACGGCGCCGACCTGCACACCGAGGTCGAGGTCACCTTCCCGCAGCTGGCGCTGGGCGACAGGATCGCGGTGCCGACGCTGGAGGGCGACGCGGAGGTGGAGATCGCGCCGGGGACCCAGCCGGGCGAGACCATCCCGCTCACCGGGCACGGCATGCCGCGGCTCGGTGCGCGCGGCAAGGGGGACGTCGTCGCCCACCTCAAGCTGGTGGTCCCGCCCGCGCTCAGCGCCGAGGAGGAGACCCACCTGCGCGCCTACGCGGCGGCCGGCGGCCAGCGCGTCAGCCCCGAAAAGAGCGGCTTCTTCCGGCGCAAAAAGAAGAAGTAGCCCGGTCTCTTCACCTGGCCCCGCGCAGCGGGGAGAGGTCGCCGAGCCGAAGGCTCGGCGGGAGAGGGCGTCGGAGAGGGTCCTACCCCTTGGGGGCGTGCGACGCTTCGGCGCGGGCGTGCTCGACGTGGTCGCGGTCGCCGTGCTTGGTTTCGGCGCGGGCCCGCAGCGGGACGGTGGGGACCGGCTTGCCGCCGTAGAGCCAGGAGTAGGCGAAGTACGAGGCCAGCACCCGCTTGGTGTAGTTGCGGGTCTCGTCGTAGGGGATCGTCTCCATGAACTCGTCCATGTCGAGGTCGCCGCGGTCGGCGAGCCAGTGGTCGACCGCGGCCTCGCCCGCGTTGTAGCCGGCGATGGCCAGCGGCGCCGTGCCGTCGAAGTGCTTCCAGAGAAAGCCCAGGAACCGCGCGCCCAGCTCGACGTTCTTGGCCGGATCGAGCAGCACCTCGCGCGTGACCGGCGCGCCGTCGGAGAAGCGCTTGGCGGTCTTGACCAGCATCTGCGTGAGGCCGATGGCGTTGGCGAACGACTCGGTCTTCGGCGAAAAGGCGCTCTCCTCGCGCATGATGGCCAGCTCCAGCGCCTCGGGGAGGTTGTTGGCCTTGGTGTTCTTGGCTGACCAGCGCCGGGAAGGCCCGCGGGTAGGCCAGCTTCCACTTGGCCACGCCGATCCCCTGCGGATACTCGAGCCGGTAGGACGTCACGCCGTAGCGCGGGAGCGAGTGCGAGGCGCTCCAGACGCCGCCGCGGTCGAGCAGCGTGGCGGTGATCCAGAGGAGATCTTCCCCTTCGGCCCGGGCGGCGGCCGCCACCGCCGCCGGCGCGTGCTTGTCGGCCGACGTCGCCAGGCCCAGCCTGGCCAGCTCGCGCCGGGCGTCGGAGCCCTGGCCCATGCGCCCCAGCTCCACCGCGCGCAGGAACCCGGGATCGCCGTAGAGCGCGCGCGGCGGGAACGACCAGGCCGGCACCTCGTGGAGGCCCTTGCGCAGCGAGGCGACCAGCGCCTCCTCGGCGTGGTGGTCCGACGATTTGAGCCGCGCCAGCGCCAGGAGCGCGTAGACCGAGAGCGGGTACTCGCGCACCGCCCGCTCGTACCAGGCGCGGGCGTCCTCATCGTGCCCCTGCTTCTCGAGCACGCGCCCCTTCCAGTACTGAACGCGACCTTCGGCGTACCAGAATCTCCTCGTGCGGGACGAGGCGGAGGTTCTCGTCCAGCCAGTGCGCCGCCTCGTCGAGCCGGCCGCCGCGCCAGGCCGCGAACGCCAGCCGCCAGAGCGCCTCGTTCAGGAGATCGCCTTGCGGGTAGCGCGTCGGCACCTCGGCCAGGAGCTTGGCGGCGCCCGCCTCGTCGCCGGCGTCGGTGGCGAGCTCCGCCATCCGCACCCGCGCGTCGTCGGCGTAGCTGTGGTCGGCGTGTTCGGCCTCGATCCGCACGTAACGCGTCATCGCCGCGTCGCGGTTCCCGGCCGAGGCGTAGGCCCGCGCCCCCTGATAGAGGGCCTTGGCGTGCAGATCGCGGTTCCCCGCCTTGGCGCAGATGCCGTCGGCCTCGTCGAAGAGCGGCGCCGCCCGCGGGCGCTGCCGCGCCTTCCAGACCGACTGCGCCCGGTAAAAGCGCGCCTTGCACTCGAGGTCGCCGTTCAGCGCGGGCGCCGCCAGAGCGGCCGCGAAGGCTGACTCCGACTCCTGGTTGCGGTTGTGATCGAAGTAGATCATCCCGCGCGTGACCAGCTCGGCCGCGCTGCGCGTGCGGACCACCGCCGCTTCGGGCGCGGGGAGGCCGGCCGCGATCTGCTCGAGCCGATCGCCGGCGCGTTCGCCCCAGGCCTCGAGCGGCGCTTCCGCCCAGACCCGCCGATAGAGCTCGACGACCTCCTGTGGTACGGCCTGGCCTGGCCGCCCGTCCTTTCCACCCTGGCTGGCATGCGCCTTCTCGGTCGCCTCGGCCTTCTTGTAGAGGACCTCGGCGTGGCGCAGGCCGCCCGGGAACCGATCGAGGTGGCTTTCGAGGGCGGCCAGGGCCTCGTCCCACCGGTTGAGCGAGCGCAGCGCATCGATGCGGATCAGGTCGGCCTCGGCCTCGGGGACGCTCCCCTTCGCCACCTTGCCGGCCCACTCGATCGCGCCGGGGTAGTCGTTTCGCCGCAGCCGGCAGCGCGCGGCGTTGTAAGCGTGGTAGGGCCCGAGCTTCGGGTAACTGTCGAAGAGCTGCTCGAACAGCTTCCCGGCGTCGGCCCAGTTCGACTGGTTGGCGCGTGCCAGCGCCAAGAGGTAGGTCGCCGCCAGCCGCTCCTCGCTCTTCCGCGGGAGCGACTTCAGGGCGCGGGTGAACCCCGCCTCGGCGGCGCTCCAGTCGTCGCCGCGGAAGCTCTCGGCGGCCGCCTTGGCCGCGCCGTGCTGGAAGAACGGCTCCAGCCAGTCGCGGTCGAAGGGGACCGGTTTTCCGGCGTGCGCCGTGGGCGCGACCGCCGGAGCGTCGTCGTCGTCGCCGACCGGCTGCGCGAACGACCTGCCGCCGACGAGGCCGAGCACGACAGGCTGGACGAAAGCCAGGATGAGGGCGAGCGAGAGCGTCGCCGCGACCGGCGAGCGGCGAGCGATGGGCACACCCACACACTACGAACCACCCACGCCACCTGCAAAAAAGAAGGTCAGGTTTCTCGCGCCGCGCGCGCCGTTCCGCGCTTGCGCGGCTCGACCATCGGCAGGCTCTCCTGGCTCGACCGCGGCGAGGCCGCGTCTTCGCCCGCGCCGGCTCGGCCGGCCGTCAGGCCTGGTGGATCGTGACGCGGTTGCGGCCGCCGTGCTTCGACTGGTAGAGGGCCTTGTCAGCGCGCGCCACCAGGTCGGTGGCGTCCTTGACCGCCGGGTCTGGCAGGCCGGCGATCCCGACGCTGATGGTGACCGGGATGTGCGTCCCCTCGAAGGTGAAGCGGTGCTTCTCCACCGCCTTGCGCATCCGCTCGCCCACGATCGTCGCCTGGGTGAGGTCGGTGCCGCGGCAGATGACCGCGAACTCCTCGCCGCCGTAGCGGGCGAAGACGTCCTCGGCGCGCAGCGCACCGGTGAGGAGGGTGGAGATCTCCGACAGCACCAGATCGCCCGCCTGGTGGCCGTGGGTGTCGTTCACCTTCTTGAAGTGGTCGATGTCGAACATCACCAGCACCAGCGGCGACTCGTGGCGGAGCGCGAAGGTCAGCTCGCTCTCCAGCCGGTCGGTGAAGTACTTCTTGTTGAACGCCTTGGTCAGCCCGTCGCGCAGGGCCGATTCGTACATCTGCTTCTGGAAGATCTCGTCCAGGTTGTCGTGGTAGGTGAACTTGAGGATCGTCGTCGACCCGACCAGGATCTTGTCGCCGTCGGAGAGCTCCCGCCGCTCGACCTTGAGCCCGTTGCAGAAGGTGCCGTTGGTCGACCCCAAATCCTCGAGGAAGATCTTGCTCCCCTCGGTCACCAGCTGGGCGTGCTCGCGCGAGATTCCGTCGTCGAGCAGCCGCACCTGCGCCTTTTGGCCGCGGCCAATGATGGTCTTGTCGCCGTCGACCTTGTACATCTCCCCGACGCTGGCGCCCGCCAGGACCACCAAATAGGCGCGGTCCCGCTTAACGCCGGCCGTCGGAGATGCCTGCGGCTCGAAGATCTGCGTGCGTTCGTCGGACGCCATCCCCCTGCACTGATGCTATCACAACCGCCGGGAAGTCGAGCGGAAGCACCTCTGGCCCTCCGCTCGGGCGACGGGATCGGGCGACGCCCCCCTAGCGCAAAAGCGCGCGTGCAAATTCGGCGAGGCGCGCGCCCGGGGGACCGAACGGCGCGACCGCGGCGCAGGCCTGGTCGAGCAGCACCTGCAGCCGCGCGCGGGCCGCGGCGGCGTGCTGACCGTGCTCGGCGTCGTCCCGGTCGTCGGCGTGCTGAAAGGCGATGCCGTAGGCGGTGCCGTAGCGGGCGAGGGCGGTCACCGCCTCGGGCGTGGCGCCGGCGGCCAGCGCCCCGACCTTCAACGCCGCCTCGAAGAGCGCGGCGGTCTTCTCGCCGTGCAGGACCTCCAGCGCGTCGAGCGTGGTGGGGGGCGGCTCGCCCAGATCGCGCGCCTGGCCGCGCACCATCCCCCGCACACCGGCGCCATGGGCGAGCGCCCGGGCCGCGCGCAGGTAACGCCCCGGCTGTCCGGCGTGCTCGCCCGCCTCGGCGATCCAGTCGAAGGCCAGCGTCAGCAGCGCGTCGCCGGCCAGGATGGCGGTCGCCTCGTCGAAGGCCTTGTGGTTGCTGGGACGGCCGCGCCGGAAGTCGTCGTCGTCCATCGCCGGCAGGTCGTCGTGGATGAGCGAGTAGCAATGAATCAGCTCGACGGAGGCGCAGGCGAGCCGGACGTCGTCGTCGAGCGGACCGACCGTCTCGGCCGCCGCCATCGCCAGCAGGGGGCGGATCCGCTTGCCGGGCGCCAGCAGGGAGTAGCCCATGGCCTCGACCAGCCGGCCGGGATCGCCGTCGCCCGGCGGGCGCATCCGTGCCTCCAGCAGCGCCGACAGCTCGGCGCGCCGCGCCTCGACCCAGGAGGCCGATGGTTCAATCGGGTTGGCCGCCATCAGGTCTGATCGAACGAGGTGACGCGAGGCGCGCCGGCGCCCCCCAGCAGCATCTCGACCTTCTTCTCCGCTCCATCGAGGATGGCGGTGCCACGCCGGCAGAGGTCCATTCCGTCCTCGAAGGCGCGCAGGCTCTCCTCGAGCGGAAGGTTTCCCCCCTCCAGCCGGTCGACCAGCGCGCGCAGCCGGGCGAGGATCTCCTCGAAGCGCTCGGGGGGCGCCTCGGGCTTCACGTCAGAACCCATGGCGCTCTCTTCTAACCGGAAAGGCCCGGAGGTTCCAGGCGGTCGGGCGTCCTTTTGGGTCGTCGATCTGGGACGCGGGCAGTGTATCCTTTCGCACACCATGGCCGTCGAGACGCCACCGCCCGAGCTGGGCGCCCCCTGCCCGAGCTTCCGGCTCCCCGCCGTGGACGGGAAGACCTACGCGCGCGACGACTTCGCTGCCTCGCCGGTGCTCTGCGTGATGTTCATCTGCAACCACTGCCCGTACGTGAAGGCGGTCGAGGACCGGCTCATCCGTCTGGCGCGGGCGTTCGGCGGGCGCGGCGTGCAGATGGTCGGCATCTGCTCCAACGACGCCGAAAGCTATCCCGACGACAGCTTCGACAAGCTGCGCGCTCGCTGGCGCGACAAGGAGTACGGCTTCCCCTACCTGCACGATGAGGCGCAGGCCGTGGCGCGCGCCTTCGGGGCCGTCTGCACGCCCGATATTTTCGTGTATGACAACGGAAAAGATGGTTCGCGACGGCTCGCCTACCGGGGGCGCATCGACGACTCCTGGAAGGACGAGAGCAAGGTGACCCGACACGAGCTGGCCGAGGCGCTCGAGGCGCTGGTGAGCGGCCGGGCGCCCTCCGCCCAACAACGACCGTCGATGGGATGTTCGATCAAATGGCGGCAGCAGGAAGCGTGAGCAAGACACCAACGGCGGTGCGCACGGGCGCGCACCCGGACCCCAAGGGGCACTGGCGTGCCTACCTCGAGCGCAAGGGGCTCAAGACCACGCAGCAGCGCGAGGCGATCGTCGACGCGTTCTTGCGGTCGTCCGGGCACGTGGCGCTGGAGGATCTCCTCTCCTCGGCGCGTCGCAAGCACCCGAGCGTGGGCCTGGCGACCGTCTACCGCACCGTCAAGCTGCTGGAAGAGGCGGGGATTGCCGAGGCGCGCCACTTCGGCCCCGGCCAGACGCTGTACGAGGTGGCCGAGGGGCGCGCCCACCACGATCACCTGATCTGTGACGCCTGCGGGTTCATCATCGAGTTCGAGAACGACGAGATCGAGCAGCTGCAGGACAACCTGGCCAAGCGGCACGGCTTCAACGTGCTCCGCCACCGCCACGAGCTGTTCGGCCTGTGCGAGAAGGCCCGGGGGATCGCCGGTGGCGCCTGCCCCGCCGAGGCCGCCGGCCGGCGCGGGCGCTCGTAGCGCGTTTCGAGCGCTACCAAGAACAGGCTCCCGAAGCGCAGGTGGGGCTCCGGGTGTACGACGCACATTGAGACGAGGAGAGATCGGTCGTCGTGACGCTGTCGTCATGGCACGTGATCATGACGTGGGCCGAGCCGTCGCCGAACTCGACGTGAGCGACCAGGTTCCCCGCCCCGTCGGTGATCTCCTCGGTGCCCGTCCCGTTTTCAACGGTTCTATAACAGACATCGCCGTTCGCGTTCTCGACGGTGACGGTGTCCACCACCCCGTCGAGGACCTCTTGTCGCTTGATGCCGTTGCCGTAACAGGTCGTCTCCGTCCAGTGGCTGATGTCGGTGGTCGACATCGAGCTCGCACAGGACTGCCCTCTCCACTGACATTGGGCGAAGAAGCTCTCGAGACAAGCGCCGTAACATGTTCCCGTCGCGCCGCCTATCGATGACCCCGCGTCCTGCGTCGCGCCGCCTATCGATGACCCCGCGTCCTGCGTCGCGCCGCCCCTTCCGCCACCCGTGCCGCTCGCGCCGCCTGCGCTGGTCATCCCGCCTGAACCGATCGCCCCCGCCTGGCCCGGGACTCCGCCCGAGGCGCCTCCGCCTCCACCGGTTCCCGAGGCGCCACTGCCACTCGAACAGCCCGAACAGAAAAGAAGCGCGAACGCGGTCGCTGAAGCGAAGATTGAAGACGTCTTGGGTGAAGGCAAGCTCACTCCCTCGCGAATTGAATGCCTCGAAGATAGATGGTGGCTCTTCATTCTCGGCTGTTTGTCCGGTCCACCCAACCCATTTCTTCGAGGCGAACGCCCGATCGGCGTGACGGCGACCCACGACGGCGCCGCTCCGCCGGAGTATTCTAGAGAGCGCGTGAACGACGGTTGGCTTCGGAAGACCGGCACCCGGCGCCCGGGCGCGGCGCCGGTCTGGGCGATCGTGGCTGTCGCCCTGACGCTCTCGGCGCCCGTGGTCGCCGCGCCGGTCGAGGATCTGGACGATCCTCCAATCCCCGCACCGACCGCACCCACACAGCCCACGGCACCCAAGACGCCCGCGCGGTCTTCGGCACCCAATGCGCCCGCGCCGCTCGATCCCGACAATCCGCTCCCGCCGTCGACGTTGACGCCGTCGGCCGCCGCGCCCCCTCCGGCGGCGTCTGCCGCCCCCGCTGCCGCGGCGCCCACGCCTGCTTCGGCACCGCCCGCGACCGGCCCGTTCCCCTGGCCGACCGCCCCGCCGGCCGCCGGCAGCCAGGAGACGCCGCTCTCCGCCGCGCCGGCGGCCGCGCCGCTCGGCCCCTCGCCCCCCCAGCTCGATGCGTTCACCCGCCGCACCAGGGTCGGCGCGTACGGTCAGGTCCAGCTGTTCGTCGACGGCGAGTCGAACGTCACCGGGCAGCTTCCGCTGGCCGCCTTCCTGATCGAGCACCGGCCGAGTGACTGGGTCCGGATCGCGGTCTCCGTCCAGGTCGAGGACGGCACCTCGGCCGGGATGCAGCAGGCGCTGGTCGAGACGTCGCCCTACGCGGCGCTCGGCCTGCGCGCCGGCCTGCTGATCATGCCGATCGGGCTGGGAAACCTCTCGCCCGAGCCCACCAGCTACCTGACCGTCGATCGCCCGCTCACCGATCAGCTGATCGTGCCGTCGGTCTGGCGAGAGCTGGGGGTCGGGATCTTCGGGCAGGTGGTTCCCGGGCTGCGCTACGAAGGCGCCGTGGTCAGCGGCCTCGACGGCACGGGGCTCTCGGCCGAGGCGCCGCTGTGGGGGACGCGCGGCGACGGAAGCACCATCGCGATTCACGACGCTGCCCTGGTCGGTCGGGTGGAGCTGGACGATCTGCCGCCCGGCTTGATCGTCGGTGGCGGCGGGTACACGGGCGGGGCCAGCCACGGCGTCGCCGCGCTCTCCGGGCTGCGGGTGGCGATCGCCGAGGCCGATCTCCGTTACCACAATCACGGGTTCGACCTGCGCGCCGAGTACGCCCGCCTCTGGATCATCGACTCGTACCTGGCGAACGATTATTTCGGGCTGCTCGGGCAGAGCGCGATCCCGTCGCGCGGCCGCGGGTTCTACCTGGAGGCGGGCTACGATCTCATCCGGCTGGCCGCGCCCGAGTCGGGGCAGGAGCTGGTGCTGTTCGGCGGCTACGAGAACGTCGACCCGCGGAGCGAGATGTCTCCCTACAATTACAACCCGCCGGCGATCACCGGGCCGGGGCAGCTGGCCCCCGAGGCGCCGTCCCCCTCCCAGGCGTTCGTGCGCGGCGGGATCGACTACCGCCCGCTGCCCTCCCTCGCGCTCAAGCTCGATCTGCAGGTCGCGCTCGACGGCGCCGGGCCGACGCAAACGGCACCGCAGATGTCGGCGAGCGCGCAGGCGACGCCGCGTCCGATCGGCAGCGACGTCGCGTCGGCCGCGCGCGGGGTGACCCGCGTCGGTCTCGCGCTGGCGTTCAACTTCTGATCGGGGATATACGTCTGGGAGCGTGACGCAGGCCACAGTTCGACAGGTGATCTACGTCGCGGGTGCGCTCGCGATGGCTTGTATTTCAGCCGCGGGCTGCAAGACCGCCCCCGGCGAGCCGGCCGCTGCCCCGCCGCCCAACGGTGAGGTCTGGGTCACGGATCAGCAGTTGACCGACGGACACATCGCCATCCAGCCGGTCGGCGTCCACGCGGTGGGCAACGACGTCGTCACCAGCGGCAAGGTGACGTTCGACGATCTGCGGGTGGCGCACATCTTCTCGCCGGTGACCGGGCGGGTGTCGCGCATCCTGGCCGACCCAGGGGCGCGGGTGAAGAAGGGAGCCCCTCTCGTCGCCATCCAGTCGCCCGACGTCGGCAACGCCTTCGCCGATCTCAGCAAAGCCGAGGCGGAGCTGACCGCGGTCCAGCACGATTTTCAGCGAACGAAGGAGCTCTACGAAGCCCACGCCGGTTCGCAAAAGGATTTCGAAGCGGCCCAGGACAACTACAGCAAGGCCAAGGCGGAGATCGAGCGCGCCCGCCAGAAGGCGCGCCTGTTCCGGGGCGGTGGCGCCGACGCCGTCACCCAGGAGCTCGTGCTGCGCGCGCCGATCGAGGGGGAGGTGATCGCCCGCAACGTGAACCCCGGCGCGGAGGTTCAGGGGCAGTACTCGGGCGGCACGGCGGCCGAGCTCTACACCATCGGCGAGCTGGATCGCGTCTGGGTGATGGCCGACGTGTTCGAGATGGACCTCGCGCGGCTGAAGAAGGGGGCGAAGGTGACCATCCGGGTGGTCGCCTATCCCGACGAGGTGTTCACGGGCGTGGTCGACTGGATCGCCGATCTGCTCGATCCGACGTCGCGGACTGCGCGGGTGCGCTGCGAGGTGGAGAACCCCCAGCGGCAGCTCAAGCCCGAGATGTACGCCACCGTCACCATCGGCGTGCCGGGCCTGGAGGCGCTGGCGGTGCCGATCGACGCGATCCTGCGCCTGGCCGACCAGACGACCGTGTTCGTCGAGCAGGGGCAGGCGCCCGACGGCCGGCTGCGCTTCGTCCGGCGCCCGGTGTCGGCGGGCGATGACGAGGGAACCAGCATGGTCCCGATCCTCGATGGGCTGCAGGCGGGCGAGCGGGTGGTGACCTCGGGCGCCATCTTGCTGTCGGGGATGCTGTGAGCGGAGACCTTCTTCGATGATTCCGCGGCTCGTCCGCTTCGTCCTCCGGATGCCGGCCTTCGTGCTGATCCTGGCGGTGGGGCTCCTGGCGCTGGGGCTCTACTGCTACCAGCAGCTCGACATCGAGGCCTATCCGAACCCGGTGGCGCCGATGATCGAGATCATCACCCAGCCGAGCGGATGGAGCGCCGAAGAGGTCGAGCGCTACGTCACCATCCCGCTGGAAAACGGGTTGAACGGGATGCTCGATCTCGACCACATCCGTTCGCAGTCGCTGTTCGGCCTCTCGGACGTGAAGTGCTACTTCACCTGGAACGCCGAGTACCACGTGGCGCAGCAGCGGGTCTTGAACCGGCTCGGCTTCGTCAGCCTGCCGCCGGGGATGACGCCGCAGCTGTCGCCCTGGAGCGCCATCGGCGAGGTGTTCCGCTACGTGGTCCGCGGCGAGGGCTATTCGCTGGCCGACCTGAAGACGGCGCAGGACTGGATCCTCGAGCGGCAGTTCCGCCAGGCGCCAGGCGTCATCGACGTGGTCGGCTTCGGCGGCGAGACCAAGGAGTACCACGTCGAGGTCGACCCCTATCGGTTGAAGGGGCACGGCGTGACGCTGACCCAGCTGGAGAACGCGCTGTCGTCCTCGAATCAGAACGTCGGCGGCCAGCGGCTCAGCATCGGCGAGCAGTCGTACGACGTGCGGGGGATCGGCATCATCCATTCACTGGCCGACATCCGCGACGTGGTCCTCTCGGCGCAGAAGGGGACGCCGACCCGTGTGCGCGACGTGGCCGAGGTGACGGTCGGGCACGCGCCGCGGCTGGGGATCGTGGGCAAGGACCTCGAGCCCGACGTGGTGCAGGGGACCGTGCTGATGCGCTACGGCGGCGATTCGCTGAAGACGCTCGACGCCGTCCACGAGCGGGTGGAGTACATGAACCGCTTTCACGTCATGCCGCCGGGGATGACGATCGAGCCGTACTACGACCGGGCCACCCTGGTGAAGCTGACCACGCACACCGTCCTCGAGAACCTGCTCATCGGGATGGTGCTGGTGGCGGTGGTGCTCTGGATGTTCCTCGGGCATGGACGGGCGGCGCTCATCACCGCCCTCAACATCCCGCTGGCGCTGATGGCGGCCTTCGTGGGGATGGTGGCCACCGGCACGCCGGCCAACCTGATCTCGCTGGGGGCGGTCGACTTCGGGATCGTCGTCGACTCGACGGTCATCGTGATGGAGAACGTGTTCCGCCACATGGCCGCGCCTGGCAAGCGCAACGCCATCGAGCGCATCCTGCTGGCGGCGGGCGAGGTCGGTCCGCCGATGTTCTCCTCGACGCTGGTCATCGCGGTCGCCTTCATCCCTCTCTTCACGCTGTCGGGCGTGTCGGGGGTGATCTTCTCGCCGATGGCGCACACCTACGCCTTCGCCATCGGCGGCGCCATCATCCTCTCGCTGACGCTGACGCCGGTGCTGGCCGAGCGGGGCCTCAAGATCGGCAAGCTCGGCGATCACGAGCACGACAACTGGCTCATGAAGGGGCTGAAGAAGTTTTACATCCCGCTGTTCGATTTTTCGCTCCGCCACAAGAAGACGGCGGTGGCCATCGGCGCCACCATCGTCGGCGCCAGCCTGCTCAGCGCCGGGTTTCTGGGGCGGGAGTTCATGCCCAAGCTGGAGGAGGGGAACTTCTGGATCCGTGCCACGCTGCCGACGTCGATCTCGCTCGAGCAGTCGTCGAAGTACGTCGGCCGCATGCGCGCGGTGATCCTGGGGTGCCCGAAAGAAGGTGCCTGCGACCTCCAGCATCGCGCGCGGCCGGAGATCACCAGCGTGGTCTCGCAGCTGGGGCGCCCCGACGACGGCACCGACGTCTCGGGCTTCTACAACATCGAGCTGTTCGCGCCGCTGCAGCCGGCCGGCGAGTGGCCGCGCGGCGTCACCAAGGAGAAGATGACCGAGGATCTCTCGCACGAGCTCGGCGAGGCGTTCCCCGGCGTCATCTTCAACTTCTCCCAGATGATCTCGGACAACGTCGAGGAGGCGATGTCGGGGGTCAAGGGGGAGAACACCGTCAAGGTGTTCGGTCCTGACCTCCGCGTCAACGAGGCGAAGGCCAACGAGATCGTCGACGTCATGTCGACCATCAAGGGGGTGGCCGACCTGGCGCTCTTCCCCTCGCTCGGACAGCCCGACGTGCGCATCTCCCCCGACCGCGCGCTGGCCGGCCGGTACGGCCTCAACATCGGCGACGTCGAGGCGGTGGTGCAGGCGGCCATCGGCGGCCAGGCGGTCACCCAGGTCTACGAGGGGGAGAAGCGCTTCGACCTCACCGTCCGCTGGGCGCCGCCCTTTCGCAAGGACCTCAAGGCGATCCGCGACATCCTGGTGGCCACCCCCGACGGCGCCCAGGTGCCGCTCGGCCAGATCGCCCAGATCGTGAAGGAAGAGGGGCCCTCGCTCATCTACCGCGAGGACAACCGCCGCTACGCGCCGGTGAAGTTCTCCGTGCGCGGCCGCGACCTGGCCTCGACGATCGACGAGGCGCGCGAGAAGATCGAGGAGAAGGTCAAGCTCCCCTACGACACCCACCTCGAGTGGGCGGGGGAGATCAACCAGCTCAACGAGGCGACCGGCCGCCTGGCCCTCATCATCCCGCTCACCCTGCTGGTGATCGCCATGCTGGTCTACTCGTCGGTCAAGAACTGGAAGGACATGCTGATCGTGCTGGCCGGGATTCCGGTCGCCTGCACCGGCGGCATCCTGGCCTTGATCATCACGCGCACGAACTTCTCGATCTCGGCGGCGATGGGGTTCATCTCGATCTTCGGCGTCTCCATCCAGGACGCGCTCCTGGTGGTCACCTACGCGCAGCGGCTCTGGAACGAGGGGCACGGTCTGGAAGAGGGGGCCCGCGAGGCGGCCGAGCGCTGGCTGCGCCCGGTGTTGATGACGACCTTCGTGGCGATGCTGGGGCTGACGCCGGCCGCGCTCTCGCATGGCATCGGCGCCGATACGCAGAAGCCGCTGGCCATCGTGGTCATCGGCGGAGCGCTCATCCTGGCGCTCATCCCCCGCCTCATTCAGCCGCCGCTGCTGGTGCTCGCGCACATGCGCGAGAAGCGCTGGAAGAACTGGAAGCCGGGGGGCGGCCCGCCGCCCATCAGCGAGGGGCGTCCGTCCGGCATGCTCTCCGTCGTCGAGTCGGGCCCGGTGCGCCCCACCGGCGTTTGACCGCGACCCGACGGGTATGTCGCCTACTGTTTCGGCTTTTTCATCAGTCGTGCCACGTCCGCAATGTCTTTCGGACGGCCGGCGCACGCTTTGTTCTTGAGGAATGCGTCGCGGCCAATGATGGGGATGTTGCGCCCCTCCACCTCGGCGGCCGCACGCGACGCCCACGCCTCCTCGAAGGTGACCCCCGAGATCTTCGTGAGGACGTCGATTCGCCGCGGCGGCAGGCCGATCTGGTAGACGGAGCCCTCGCGCGCGAAATCAGCGGCGGTCACGCCGTGAGACTGCAGCGGCGCGCCGAACTGAAGCAACGCTTGGTGAACCCGCGAGGCGTTCTCTGCCGAAGGCCTCACGAAGATGTCGATGTCGCCGCTTGCGCGGGGAGCGCCGTGAAACGCGAGCGCGAAGGCGCCCACGATCACGAATTCGACGTTCGCGTCGGCGAGCTGAATCACGAGGTCGCGAAAGTCGTCGTTCAGCCCATCAAGTGTCATCGTCTTCCGGACGCTGGTCGCCAGGACGGAACAAACGCCCCGGCATATCGCTGCGTGCGTAGGAGGGAAGCGGCCGCCCGGCGATCCTCCAAGCGGCGTCCGCCAGCTCGGCCATCATCGCGACGCGCTCTGCCGGCGTCGTCACCTCGGACAGATCGTCCCCTGGCTCCTCGCCGATCCTGTAGCGCGCGATTGGCCAGTGCGCCCTCTCTCTCCTGCGGGCCTCTGAGTCATCTCGATCCGCCGGCACGCCCCGATGTTAGCCCAACTTCGACCCGGCTGTGACCATTGCCGAGGCGTGGGGGGCGCACCCGGGGGCCGCGAACGGGCTCCCCTCAGATCAATTCGCGCACTGAAGCGCGAGCACCGTGATGTTGTCGGTGCCGCCGGCGGCGTTGGCCGCCTCGATCATGCTGGAGACGGCGGTCTCGAGATCGGCGGCGCTCTTGACCAGCTCGAGCAGCTTGGGATCTTCGACCATCCCGGAGAGGCCGTCGGAGCAGAGCAGGAAGGTGTCGCGGTCCTGGATGTCGTGCGCCAGCACGTCGACCTGCACGTGCTCGCGCATGCCGAGCGCGCGGGTGATGACGTTCTTGTGCGGGAACTTCCGCTGCTCGTCCTCGGACATGTTCGGCTTGGCGTCCTTGTAGTCCTCGAGCAGCGAATGGTCGCGCGTCATCTGCTGGATGGCGGCGCCGCGCACCCGGTAGCAGCGGGAGTCGCCCACGTGTGCGATGTAGAACTTGTCGCCCACCACCTGGCCGCTGACGATGGTGGTCCCCATCCCCTTCAGCTTCACCTCCTTGCTGGCGGCCTGGAAGATGCGCTGGTTCGCCATCTTGATGCCGACCACCAGCCGGTTTTCGACGTAGGAGAGGTGGCGGTCCATCTTGTAGGGCCAGGTCGCCTCGTCGTCCTTGGTGCGGGCGTAGAACTCCGTCATGACGTCGGCGGCCATCTTCGACGCGACCTCACCCGAGGCGTGTCCGCCCATGCCGTCGGCCACCAGGAAGAGCTGTTCGTCTTCAATCAACGAGAAGTAATCCTCGTTGTGGTTGCGCTTCATACCGACGTCGGTCTTCGCGGCGTAGCGGATACGCATCGGGACCATCCAGCGTACCGGCGTCGGCCAAAGGCGTCAATCATCACGAGACGATAGAGGATCGCGTGGGCGTAGCTGGGCTCGCCCGGCGGAGCCCTTCGTTTGTACCTGCGTGGGAGGGGGAGGGAACCCTCCCAGGGTTCCCGCGACTGATCGCGTGGGCGTAGCTGGGCTTCGCCCGGCGGAGCCCTTCGCGGGAGGGGGAGGGAACCGGCTCCAGCCGGCGCAAGCCGGCTTGGGGTTCCCGC
>CAWKBC010000004.1:0-33999 GCA_963847705.1 uncultured Pseudomonadota bacterium
TTCCTCGATCCCGACGGCGAGGCGCCCTCCGCGGTCGCCCAGCAAGCGGCCTGATCGGAATAACGGTGACAACCTACGTCAGCACGATGCCTGTCTTCGCCGCGCAATAGACTCGTTCCCGAGCCTGCTCGACGACGCGCCGATTGTAGCGGGCCAGCATTGGCTGGTTGTTCTTCGTCACCGTCACATTGATCGTGGCCTGCGGCCGCTGCCGCCAGGCGGCTAGCGCATGCGCTACAAACGCCGGCGCGGCGCGGCCTTCAACCAAGGTCGCGGCGTCGGCGAAAATATAGTCCACGAAGGCGGTGGCGCACAGATTGAAGGACATCGCCATGTGCGGGCCATCTGGAATGGGCTGACAATAGCTTCGATCCGAGAGCAGGCAGACGTCTTGGTCGTAAGTCCAGACAAAGGCAGCGGCCTGCGTGTCGCGCGCCTCAAACAGCCCCTTGATCATGCCTTCGAACAGGTTCGGCCGGACATCCCCGGTCTGCATCAACAGAACGAAGATCAGCCGGAGCCACTCGACATAGGTCTCCTGCGATACGTCGAGTTGCCGGCACAGGTGAGCCTGATGCGGCTTTTGTCCGTTGATGATCAGTCGATAGACAGCGAGGAGCTCCGGGTCGGTTGGCTCGTACTGTCCAACGCCGGGAAAGCTGTTCAACACCTTCTGGATGCAGAAGGGATTGCGGACGAAATTCAGCAGCTTCGCGGTGAACAGGTCGATGAGCTCGGTCTTGATGTCTGCGCTGCCCGCCGCCAGCTTCTCTAGCAGGCCTTTGGTATGGATCGCGACGTTCGCTTCGTACTTGTGGAACAGCGCCTCGAGGTTCATGCGCAGCGGGCCACCTCCTGGCACGTCGAAGCTGAAGAGGTCCAGCATCGACAAGGCCGATGCGATTGCACGCCCGCGGGGAGCCTCCAGCTCAATCCGGTAAGCCTCTCGATCCGTGATCCGAAACGAATAGATTCGGAACTTGCCGCTGGTGCTGTCCGGGTTGCTCGCGTTTAGCTTCTGCTCAACCTGCGGCACGAAGTGCTGATTGCGTGTCTCGTTGCCGCGCATGCTGTGACGTCTGTCCCCCTTGCTCCGGATCGTAGCATAGGCCGCCACCGAGGTGGCAGCCGACGGCCCCGAGAGGAAGAGGGCTGCGCCGGTTTTCGCGGCGGGTTGGAGGTCGAGAGAGAGTCTCTTGGCCGCCCGCCGCGGAGACTACCCCCATGGCTACTGCCGTTCAGAAGATCACCCTGTCGTCCTCGCGCGACATTCCCTTCAACAAGCTGGTGCTCAGCCAGTCGAACGTCCGGCGCGTGAAGGCCGGCGTCTCGATCGAGGAGCTGGCCGAGGACATCGCCCGGCGCACGCTGCTCCAGGGCCTGAACGTCCGGCCGGTCCTCGACGCCGAGGGCGCCGAGACCGGCATGTTCGAGATCCCGGCCGGCGGCCGGCGCTACCGGGCGCTCGAACTGCTGGTGAAGCAGAAGCGCCTGGCGAAGACCGCGCCGGTCCCGTGCGTGGTCCGCGATCCCGGCACCGACATCCTCGGCGAGGACGACTCGCTGGCCGAGAACATCCAGCGTGCGCCGCTGCATCCGCTCGACCAGTTCCGCGCCTTCCAGGCCCTGCGCGAGAAGGGGCGCTCCGAGGAGGACATCGCCGCGGCGTTCTTCGTCGGTGTGAACGTCGTGAAGCAGCGCCTGCGCCTGGCGTCGGTCGCGCCGACCCTGCTCGACATCTACGCCGAGGACGGCATGTCGCTCGAGCAGCTCATGGCCTTCACCGTCACGGCCGACCATGCCCGCCAGGAGCAGGTCTGGCAGGCGATCTCCGGCTCCTGGCAGAAGGAGCCCTATCAGATCCGCCGCATGCTGACGGAGAAGACGGTGCGCGCCTCCGACCGGCGGGCGGTGTTCGTCGGTCTCGACGCCTATGAGGCGGCCGGCGGCGTGGTGCTGCGCGACCTGTTCCAGTCCGACGATGGCGGCTGGCTCGAAGACATCGCGCTGCTCGACGGCCTGGTCGCCGAGAAACTGAAGGCCGAGGCGGAGACGATCGCCGCCGAGGGCTGGAAGTGGATCGAGGTCGCCATCGACTTCCCCTACGGCCACACCCACGGCCTGCGCGAACTGGAGGGCGTCGCCGCCGATCTCACCAGCGAGGAGCAGGCGACGATCGACGCGCTGAACGCCGAATACGCCAAGCTGGAGGAGGAGTATGACGGCGCCGACGAGCTGCCGGACGAGGTGGACGAACGCCTCGGCGAGATCGAGGCGGCGCTCGCCGCCTTCGACGATCGGCCCGTCACCTATGATCCGGCCGACATCGCCCGCGCCGGCGTCTTCGTCAGCATCGATGCCGAAGGCGCGCTGTCGGTCGACCGCGGCTACGTCCGGCCGCAGGACGAGGCGCCCGTGGGCGAGCCGGAGCAGGACGGCGAGACCGATCCCGCGACGGCTGGAGCGGACCACATCGATCCGGACGCGCCCGTGGTTCAGCGCGCCGTCATCACCATCGGCGGGCAGGTCGCCGGGCCGGAGGATGAGGACGACGAGGACCTGAAGCCGCTCCCGGATCGCCTCGTGACCGAGCTGACCGCGGAGCGGACGCTGGCGCTGCGCGACAAGCTGGCGAACACGCCCGCCGTCGCGTTCCAGGCCGTGCTGCACAAGTTCTGCCTCGACGTCTTCTCCCGTTACTTCTCCTACGGGACGGCGATGGAGGTGTCGGTGCGCAGCGCCAGCTTCCCGGTGCAGGCGCAGGGGCTGAAGGACACGCCCGCGGCCAAGGCGATCGATGCGCGCCACAAGGCTTGGGAAGAGCGGCTGCCCAAGGACAAGGCCGATCTCTGGGACTGGCTCACCACCCTCACCGGCGACGAGCAGGCGACGCTCTTCGCCCATTGCGCCTCCTTCGGCGTCAATGCGCTCTACGAGAAGGGCGACCGCTACGGCGCCGGCGTCTCGTCCCACACCGTCGAGCAGCGCATCGCCGAGGCCGATCGCCTGGCCCAGGCCGTCGATCTCGACATGGTGCAGGCCGGCTGGCGTCCGACCGTCGAGAACTATCTCGGCCGGGTGCCCAAGCGCCGCATCCTCGAGGCGGTGCAGGAAGGCGCCGGCGAGCGGGCGGCGCAGCTCATCGACCACCTGAAGAAGGGCGACATGGCCAAGGAGGCCGAACGGCTCCTGGCCGACACCGGCTGGCTGCCGGAGCCGCTGCGGATCGCCGCCGCGGACGACGCGCCCGTCGAAGCCGCCGAAGCCGAGGACGACGGCGAAGCGCTGCCGGAATTCCTCGCCGGCGACGACGAGGAAGCGGAGGCCGACGCGCCGCAGGTGATCGCGGCCGAATAGCCCGCGCGCGGGGCGGCTTCGGCCGTCCCGCGTCCTTTCCACATCCATCCACCCAAGAGCCCGGCCCGCGCGCCGGGCTCTTGGCATTTCAGGAGGGCCGCATGCCCATATTCACCATTGAAACGACCTACCGCCTGCCGGTCTACCGGCAGCGTAGCTATGAGGCGGAAACCCTCGACGCCGCCTGTGCGCTCGCTATCGCCGACGAGGGCTGGGACGACGAGAAATCCGACGTCGAGACTTCCGGCGACACCTATGTCACCGGCGCCTGGGACGGGCGCGACGCCGCCTATCGCGGCAGGGCGCTCAGCATCCCGTCGCAGTTCGGCGAACAGGTCCAGCGCAAGGCCGACCATTTCGAGGTGCTGCTCGGCCTGCTCAAGGTCTTCGCGCACGCGCCGGACGCGGAACCGGCCGACGGTCCGTTCTGGCGTCAGCGCCTGGACGCGGCGATCGCCAAGGCCGAGGCGATTCTCGCGGGCGAGCCTGATCCTCAAGCGGCGGGAGGCGCGTCATGACCGAGTATGTCGTGAAGGTCGGCTTCTGGCTGCGCGCCTACGACAGCGTCACGGTCGAGGCGGATGCCGACGCCGAAGCGATCGAGAAGGCCAAGATCGCCGCGACGACGGCGATGGCGTCGACCGCTCATCCCGAGCATGTCGAGTTTGACGAGCGACGCGAGGGCGTCATCGCCTTCATCGACCGGGTCGCGCCGGACGGCCGCGAACCTGTGGTCGAGGATGTCGCGTTCGACGACGATCGCATCCATCCGGACGGCGCGCCCTCTCGCGCCGATAAGGAGACACAGCCCCGCCGTGTCGTCTTCGCCTACCGCGTGCCCGTCCATGTCGAGGTCGAGGACGGGCTGGTCTGCCGCGTCACCGTCATCGACGAAACGCCGGTCGCCGATCCGACTGTCGTGGAAGGCGACGCCGGCTACCTCGCCGAAGCGGTCGCCGCCGCGGACGACGGCCAGGCCTGGCCGTCCTGGCAGTTCGGATACTGATGATCGCCATAGCCTCGGCGCCCCACCATCCAGTGGGGCGCCTTTTCTTATGTCGGCCACGGCCGCGACGCTGAGAGGGAGAGGTCGGCCGGGACGGGTTTGAGCCGGTGCGGTCCGAGAGAGAGCGCCGGCCGGCTCGCCCGTTCCCGCTCTCCCGAGGCTCCCTTCATGAACGACCTTTCTCCGATCGCGGCCGACCAGGCCGCGCCGCTGTCGCCTGTCCCTCATCCCGACGCCGCCGGCGCGATCATCGCCGCCGCCCAGCAACTCCTCCCACATCTCGAGCGCGGCCAGCGCGTCGACGCCGCGATCCTGCGCGCCGCCATGGAAGCGGCTTTCGGCGCCTCCGACGCCTCCGGCGCCTGGGACTGGAAGACGGCCTATGACGCCTGCGAGGCCGCGACCGTCCTCTTCCTGCGCAAATACGGAAAGGCGCTGTTCCGCAAAGCCGACTCTCCGGCTTCCCGGCTTTCCGCCCTGGCCAAGATCGCGAGCCTTCTGCCGACCCATACCCGCCGCTCCGCCGGAGAGCCAGGCCTTCCAGCAATTCTCGACGCCGATCCCGCTCGGCCTCGCGGCGCTGACCGCCGCCGCCATCGGGCCTGCCGACCGCGTGCTGGAGCCTTCGGCCGGAACCGGCCTCCTCGCCATCCTCGCCGAGATCGCCGGCGGCGCGCTCGTGCTCAACGAATTGGCCGAGACCCGGTCGGCGCTGCTCTCCTCCCTGTTTCCGGCCGTTTCCGTCACGCGCTTCGACGCCGCGCAGATCGACGATCATCTCGATCCCGGCGTCGCGTCCCAGCGTCGTGCTCATGAACCCGCCTTTCTCGGTCGATGGCCCATGTCGCGGGCCGCGTGGCCGACGCCGCCTTTCGCCATATCGCCTCGGCCCTCGCGCGTCTCGCCGACGGCGGGCGGCTCGTCGCGATCACCGGCGCCAACTTCGTCGCCCGAAGCCCCGGCCTGGCGCGACGCCTTCGTCCGTCTGCAGGAGCGCGGCCGCGTCGTGTTCACCGCCGCGATCGACGGCGCGGTCTATGCCAAGCACGGCACGACGATCGAAACGCGCCTGACCGTCATCGACAAGGCGCCCGGCCGAGAATCCGGCAGCGCTGCCCGCATTGCGCGGGCGTCGCGCCCGACGTCGCGACTTTGCTCGGCTGGATCGATGAGCAAGTTCCGTCCCGCCTGCCGCTCGCGAAGGCCTCGCCATCCCGATGTCGGCTGCCGCCGCGCCGCGGACCGTGCGCGGCTATCTCGCGCGCGCGCGCCATGGCGCGGCCTTCCAGCCGTCCTTCGCGGATCCGCGGCGGTCGAACTCGGCTATGAGACGATCGACTGGACGCCGCCCGAGGGCGCGCGTCTCAGCGACGCGATCTATGAGACATACCGGCTCCAATCGATCCGCATTCCCGGCGCGCAGGCCGCACCCGACCAAGCTGGTGCAATCGGCCGCCATGGCCTCGGTCGCGCCGCCGAAGCCGAGCTATCGGCCGCGCCTGCCGACAATCTCGTCAGCGACGCGCTTCTCTCCGACGCCCAGCTCGAGACGGTGATCTATGCCGGCGAGGCTCATGGCGAGTATCTCGCCGGCGCCTGGACCGTGGACGAGACCTTCGATCTCGTCACCGCCGCGCGCCGACGATGCGCCGAACGCCGTCCGCTTTCGCCGCGGCTTCATGCTCGGCGACGGCACCGGCGCCGGCAAGGGCCGCCAGTCGGCCGGCATCATCCTCGACAACTGGCTGCAGGGCCGGCGCAAGGCGGTCTGGATCTCGAAGTCCGACAAGCTGCTCGAGGACGCCCAGCGCGACTGGTCGGCGCTCGGCATGGAGCGCCTGCTCGTCACGCCGCTCTCGCGCTTCCCCCAGGGCACGCCGATCCGGCTGGCCGAAGGCGTCCTATTTTTAACCTACGCTACGCTGCGGTCCGACGACCGCGGCGAGAAGCTTTCGCGCGTCCGCCAGATCGTCGAATGGTTGGGCTCCGATTTCGACGGAGTGATCATTTTCGACGAGAGCCACGCCATGCAGAACGCCGGTGGCGGCAAGGGAGAACGGGGCGATGTCGCGCCCTCGCAGCAGGGCCGTGCGGGCTTGCGCCTGCAGCACGCCCTGCCGGACGCCCGCGTCGTCTATGTCTCGGCGACCGGCGCCACCACGGTCCACAATCTCGCCTATGCCCAGCGGCTCGGCCTCTGGGGCGGCGAGGATTTTCCCTTCGCCACCCGCGCCGAGTTCGTCGAGGCGATCGAGGACGGCGGCGTCGCCGCCATGGAGGTGCTCGCCCGCGATCTCCGGTCGCTCGGTCTCTACACCGCCCGATCGCTCTCCTATGACGGCGTCGAATACGAGCTGATCGAGCACCAGCTCACGCGACGAGCAGCGGCGCATCTACGACGCCTATGCCGGCGCCTTCGCCATCATCCACAATCATCTCGACGCGGCGATGCAGGCCGCCAACATCACCGGCGAGAGCGGCACGCTGAACCGGCAGGCGAAGTCGGCCGCCCGCTCGGCCTTCGAGAGCGCCAAGCAGCGCTTCTTCGGCCATCTGCTGACCTCGATGAAGACGCCGACGCTGATCCGCTCGATCGATCAGGACCTCGCCGACGGCCATGCCGCCGTCGATCCAGATCGTCTCGACCGGCGAAGCGCTGATGGAGCGCCGGCTCGCCGAGATTCCGACCGAGGAATGGAACGACATCCGCGTCGACATCACGCCGCGCGAGTATGTCCTCGACTATCTCGCCCATTCCTTCCCGGTGCAGCTCTACGAGCCGTTCACCGACAGCGAGGGCAATCTCTCGTCGCGGCCCGTCTTCCGGGACGGCCAGCCCGTCGAGAGCCGCGAGGCCGTCGCCCGCCGCAATGAGCTGATCGAGCGGCTGGCTTCGCTGCCGCCCGTTCCCGGCGCGCTCGACCAGATCGTCCAGCGCTTCGGCACGGACCTGGTCGCCGAAGTGACCGGCCGCTCGCGCCGCGTCGTGCGCAAGGGCGACCGCCTCGTCGTCGAGAACCGCGCGGCCTCCGCCAATCTCGCCGAGACCGCCGCCTTCATGGATGACCTGAAGCGCATCCTGGTGTTCTCGGACGCGGGCGGCACGGGCCGCAGCTATCACGCCGAACTGTCGGCGCGGAACCGGCGGCTGCGCGTCCATTATCTGCTCGAACCCGGCTGGAAGGCCGACGCCGCGATCCAGGGCCTCGGCCGGACCAACCGCACCAACCAGGCGCAGCCGCCGCTCTTCCGGCCGATCGCGACCGACGTGAAGGCCGAGAAGCGCTTCCTCTCGACCATCGCCCGCCGGCTCGACACGCTGGGCGCGATCACGCGCGGCCAGCGCCAGACCGGCGGCCAGGGCCTGTTCCGGCCCGAGGACAATCTGGAATCCGCACTACGCCCGCGACGCGCTGCGCCAGCTCTACATGCTGCTCGTGCGCGGCAAGATCGAGGGCTGCTCGCTCCAGATGTTCGAGGACGCCACGGGCCTCAAGCTCATGGACGCGAACGGCATCAAGGACGAGCTGCCGCCGATCACGACCTTCCTCAACCGCCTGCTGGCGCTCACCATCGAGCTGCAGGGCGTGCTGTTCACGGCGTTCGAGCAGTTGCTGAACGCCAAGATCGAAGGCGCCATCGCCAGCGGCGTCTATGACGTCGGCCTGGAGACGCTGCGGGCCGAGAGCTTCGTCGTCACCGACCGCCGCACGATCTACACCCATCCCGGCGACGGGCGCGGAGACCCGGCTGCTCACCATCACCGAGCGCCGGCGCAATCGCCCGGTGACGCTCGATGAGGCGCTGGACCATCTCGCCGATCCCCGCGCCGTGCTGCTGGTCAACGACGCGCTCGGGCCGCGCCGCCGTGCAGATCCCGGCGCCGAGCCTGATGCTCGACGATGGCGAGATCGAACGCCGCGTGCGGCTGATCCGGCCGATGGAGCACCATCACGCCTCGCTGAAGATGATGGACGAGAGCCACTGGCAGGCGGCGGAGCGCGAGGCCTTCGCCACCGCATGGGCTCGCGAAGTCGCCGAGGTCCCCGAGTTCGCCGACAGCACGATCCATATCGTCGCCGGCCTGCTGCTGCCGATCTGGAAGCGCCTGCCGAACGAAATCGACGCGCGTCTATCGCCTCCAGACCGACGCCGGCGAGCGCATCATCGGCCGCAGGGTCTCGCCCGCCTGGGCGGCGAACGCGTCCGTGACCGGGACCACCGCCCTGACGCCGGACGCGGCCTTCGCGGCGCTGATGGAGGGCCGCACCGTTCTCGACCTCGCCGAGGGCCTGCAACTCCATCGCGCGCGCGTCATGGGCGCTCATCGCATCGAGCTGTCGGGCTTCACCGACACGATGCGCGACCGCCTGCGCGCCTACGGCCTCTTCAGCGAGATCATCTCGTGGAAGCTGCGCATGTTCGTGCCGACCGACGCGACCGGCGCCGGCGTGCTGGCGAAGGTGCTCGACCACTATCCGGCTCGAGCGCATCGGCGAGCGGGAGGCCGCGTGATGGCACGCCACGACGCCTCCGAACTGGCCCACCGTCTCGCGCGCGACGCCGAGGCGGTGTGCCGCCACTACCTCTCCGCCGGCCGCCGCGAAGGCGGCTACTGGCTCGTGGGCGACGTCCGCAACACGCCGGGCCGCTCGATGTTCGTTCGGCTCAAGGAGTCGCCGAAAGGGCCGGCCGGCAAATGGACCGACGCCGCGACCGGCGAGCATGGCGATCTGCTCGACGTGATCCGGGAAAGCTGCGGCCTGGTCGACTTCAAGGACGTCGCCGATGAGGCACGTTCGTTCCTCAGCCTGCCGCACCCTGAGCCTGAGCCGGATCGTCCCCGATCGCGAACGCCCAGCGCTCCAACCGGATCGCCGGAGGCGGCACGGCGACTGTTCGCCATGTCGCAGCCGATCGAACGCACTCTCGTAGAAGCGTATCTCCGTAATCGCGGCATTACGGCTTTGCACGGAACCGGAAGCCTGCGCTTCCACCCGCGCTGCTACTATCGGCCGGACGACCACAGCCCGACCGAGACCTGGCCGGCGATGATCGCCGCCGTCACCGATCTCGCCGGCCATCTGACCGGCGCGCATCGCACCTGGCTCGATCCCGGCGGCTTCACCGAGGCGACGCTCGGCAAGGCGCCGATCGACACGCCGAGACGGGCGATGGGCGACCTTCTCGGTCACGCCGTTCGATTTGGCGTGGCGGGCGAGGTCATGGCGGCCGGCGAGGGCATCGAGACGATGCTGTCGCTCAGATGCGTCTTGCCGACCATGCCGATGGTCGCAGCCCTCTCGGCGGCGCATCTCTCCGCCATCCTGTTCCCGGACACGCTGCGGCGACTCTACATCGCCCGCGACGACGATCCCGCCGGCGACGGCGCGATGGCGACATTGATCGACCGGGCGCAGGAGGCCGGGATCGAGGCGATCGTGATCTCGCCACGGCTCGGCGACTTCAACGAGGATCTCCGCCTGCTCGGGATCGACGCGCTTCGGGCGGCAAGCCGGGTGCAGATCGCGGCGCAGGACGTCGCCCGCTTCATGGAACTGGCGGCATAGCCGGAACGGGATGAGAGGCGGTTCGCCGGCGTCGTCGCCACAGGGTCGGCGGTCATGCTTTCCTCAGCGTCGGAGAGGACCACGCCCACGGCCTTCTGAGAGGGCGATCGGGCAGCAAGCGGCCCGGACCGGCAACCTTGTGGGCCGACTATTTTCCGTCGGCGGCGGAGCCGCCTTTACATCGCGAGACAAAATAGTCGGCCCCCTTCGGTCCTCCGCCGAGGCTTCGGCCCTCCGCTGCGCTGCGGGTGCAGGTCCGTTCCGCCCGCCGCCTTCGTCGCCATGAAGGCCGCGATGGGCGCGGCCGATCCGACAAGGAAAGCCGCGATGACCACCGACCACGACGACGATTTCGAGCCGCACCACACGCTCATCCCCGACCGACCAGGTCCTCCACGAACTCCAGCTCTATGGCTACCGTCCCTTCAACGACGAACCCGACCCCAGGCCGCTTCCCGAAGCGAACATCCTCGCCGGCAGCATCTCCGACATCTTCGACGCCCTCGTGGTGGCGCTGGCCGACACTCGCCTCGAACCCGACCTCGAGGACCTGCTCTGGTCGACGGTGAACGTCTTCCATCGCGCCATCGACACGGATCGAACGCGAACTCGACGACAACGAGCTGGCGCAGCAGCGCGTCGCAACGGGAACAGGATGGCAGCGAGGTCAAGTCCGTCGAGCTGGAACGCCTGACGGCGGAAGGCCAGACGCTGATCGAACGCCGCAACGCCTTCGAGCTGATGCGCGACCAGGCCGCCGACCAATTCGAGCACCACACCCATTCAGCCTGGCGGCCGCGCAACGGGTCGAAGGTCAACCATCGCAACCTGACCTCGGCGATGATCGACAGCCGCGACTTCCTGGCGGCGAAGAAGCGCGCCGACAACCAGGTGCTCCTGCCCGCGGGTCCGAAGGTGGCGCTCACCGGCGGGCTCGACTTCAACGATCACCGGCTGATCTGGGCGAAGCTCGACCAGGTCCACGCCAAGCACCCCGACATGGTGCTGCTGCACGGCGGATCGCCCAAGGGCGCCGAGCTGATCGCCGCCAAATGGGCCGACAACCGCAAGGTCCCGCAGATCGCCTTCAAGCCCGACTGGACGAAGCACGCCAAGGCCGCGCCGTTCAAGCGCAACGATGCGATGCTGGAGGTCCTGCCGATCGGCGTGCTGCACTTCCCGGGCACCGGCATCCAGGACAACCTCGCCGACAAGGCGAAGAAGCTCGGCATCCCGGTCTGGAAGTTCGGCGGCGCGTGAGCGCCGCCTTCTCTTCAACACGTATTGACGTCGAACCGCAAAGGCGGATCACCGGCTTTCCGCAAAACCGCCTTTCAGTCCGGTTCACCCGTCACCGCGATCCGGGCCGCGCGAGCATAGTGCGCCAACTCCGTATCGTTCTCGATCAGGCCGTCGAGCAGCGCCTTCATATCGCTCTGATCGGACGCCGATTGAAACGGCCCCGGCTGCCGCTCGATCGCCAGCACCGCAATGGCGAGCGCCTTCTTCACCAGGTGCAGGTCGCGTCCCGTGAATTCCGCCATGCCGCATGCCTCAACCATCATGTCGACTCGTAAGCACACCTTAGCCGATCGGCCAGCGCACCGTGAGGACAACGAGGTTCCATGCATTGTCCGCGACGGCCTTTGAGTGGCGGCTCCTGCCGGCGGGCGCCACCCCGCGTCTATCAGCGCTGATCCTTGGTCCGGCCGAGGGCCTGACGCCATCAACCCGTAAAGGGTCGGCTTACGCGAAGCGTGCCGCCGCTGCGTCTTCGCCTTCGCGGTGATTGCGGCCCTCGGCCGAACACATCGGGCGCCTGTCGCGCGGGGATGGTCCCCGCCTCAGCACAGGAGCCGGATCAATGTCTCAAGCCCTCGCATTCGCCAACGGCTGGAACCTCGCCATCACTCTCATGGTCTGCGTCGTCGTCTTTCATGCTGACGCTGGCAACTACGGCGTCATGCTGGCCGCCGAATATGACGGCGATCCCGCCGCCGTCATCCACGAATTCGACCCCTTCCAGCCATGAAGGGGCGCATCCGCCACGCAAGCTGGACCGCAGAGCGCCAGCGGGATTTCCGCTCCCGCTGGCGCCTGTTTGCGGCTATACTCATGCTCGCGCCGTGGTGGTGGTGGAAGGCGCGACCGTCAGACCTTTATCTCACGGAGTACACCGCCATGATCATCTTCGGACCACTCCTCGTCATCGTCGGCATCGGCTTTATCTGCTGGCTGCTGTTCACCCTCGCTGTCTTCGCGCTGCCGTTTTTCGCCGGTCTGACGATCGGCATCTGGGCCTTTCACACCGGGGCCGGCGTGCTCGGCGGCATTGCCGTGGGTCTTGTGGCCGGCGGCGTAACCTTTGGCCTTGGCCAGCTCGCGCTCGCCGTTGTGCCCTGGGCGTGGGCTCGGCTCCTGATCATCCTCCTCTATGTCGCGCCCGCCACCGTCGCCGGCTACAGCGCCACGCATGGAATCGCCCAGATGGCGATGCCTTCACCCACCTGGCAGACGATCTTCGCCGTCATCGGCGCGGTCGCCGTCAGCGTCACGGCGTTCGTCCGCTTCACCGGAATGGCCGCGCCCGGACCAGCCGGACAGGGCTTGGCGCGGGGCTGACATCATCACGTCGACGCGTTGGGGCGGGACCGGATCAGGCATTCCGTATGCCCGCCGTCCTCGTCGTCGAACGCGGAGTGAGGGCGCGTCTGGCGTCGAAGCTCACCCGATCATCGCAGAGTACCGGGCGTCGTGGCGGGTCGTTGAGGCGACATGGCCGAGGTGGCGACGTCTCACGGATACGGCCAACGAAGCGCGTGACGGGGCGTGCAGCCGGAGCTTGGTCTCGGAAGCAGGAGATCCGTTGGTGGCCAGGACGGGGCCCGGATCGCCGTCGAATTCACTGGCCAGCCTCCGCGGTGACTCGAAAGTCGCCACGTTCCCCTTGATGTCAGCTCTGTCAGGCCGAGCGCACCGAACGGCCTCTTCGATGGATTGATCTGGCCGAAGGCCGGCTAAAGCCTCGACCGCCTATGGCGCAACAGCGGCGTCAAAACTTTCTTCCCCTGCCGGCTGCGCCGTCATTCCTCGCGAGACAAGAAAGCCCCTCCTTTGCTGTCGAGCCCCTTCGGGGTGCGCCGTCGATCGCCTCCGGCCCTTCGATCACCATCGAGGCCGCAATGGTGCGGGCTCGGAAACAGAGATCAAGGAGAACTACCATGGCGACCATCGGCACCTTCAAGAAGACCGGCTCGAACGAATTCACCGGCGAAATCGTCACCCTCTCGGTCCAGGCCAAGAACGTCCGGATCGTCCCCGAAACCACCCGCTCCGGCGACAACAGCCCCAGCCACCGCGTCTATGTCGGCCGCGTCGAGATCGGCGCCGCCTGGGCCAAGCGCTCCAACGAGGGCCGCGACTATCTGGGCCTCAAGCTCGACGATCCGAGCTTCACCGCCCCGATCTTCGCCAACCTCTTCGACGACGAAGAGGGCGAGGGCTACAGCCTGATCTGGTCCCGCCCCAACGGCCGCCGGAGCGACTGACCCCGCCTACAATGCCCCGTCCGGCTGGTCCGGGCGGGGCATCGCTTCGATAAGCTCCAACGGCGTTCGCGCTCGCGACTAGGGATTGTTTCCGACGGCAGTGGTGGTGTCGCCGCCCTTCGGCGTCGTTTTCCGAATGAGATCCGCCGCTTCTACGCCGAGCGCGTCGGCGATACGGCCCAGAACGGTAACGCTTGCAGAAACGTCGGCGCGCTCTATCGCGCCGACGTAGCGGGCGCTCAAGCCCGAACTATCCGCCAATTCCTCCTGCGTCATTTGCTTCGCATGACGTAACCGACGCAGATTTATCGCCATGACCTCCTTGAGATCCATGGCGACATCGGAGCCGGGTTAGGAACTATCGTTCCAGGAACGATCATTCCGATTCGTCAGGGGCATGCTATTCTAATCCCAGCCAGCCGCTCCAGTTGTCACCCCCGGCGCCATACGTGATGCCTCTCGCGCATCAGCATGGTGAGCCGAATTGGCACATCGGTTGCGTGGCGCGGTGAGGAATTTATGGTAAAATCTTACTGCTGGACCTTGGGGGAGGCCCGACATGGCCACGCCACCCTTCGACGATCGCCCACCCGAAACAGCGCGCGTTAACGCCTACGACGAGCGGCACTTCGTGACCTATCTCCGGCTCCTTGATGCCGACGCCGAAGGCGCCGACTGGCGTGAAGTCGTCCTCATCGTCTTCGGACTGGACCCGTCTCGAGAACCGGATCGCGCCAAAATCATCCACGACAGCCACCTGGCGCGGGCCCGCTGGATGACAGAGCACGGCTACAGACACCTCCTCGAACCGCGGATGCAGTAGCTGCTCCAGGCCCGCCGGCGTGATCGATTTTGAGCGCATTGCTCCACTGGCAAGCGCACGTGATGCAACTTTAGGGTCTAGTTGCAGATCGCCGTTTTCCAAATCTTGGGCGTTTCCCCTCTTAAAACGGGGGACCAGTCCAGGGAGGCGACCATGCCTTTTTCATTCTGGCGGTCATCGGAGGCGATGGAACAATTGAACCGCCTCGACCGCGCCGGCTTCGCCGTCGAGTTCCTGCGCCGAAACGCCGGCTACCGCCGCGACTACGCCCGCACGCTTCGTCAGATCGCTGGAGGCGTCGATCAGGACGCCGCGCGGTTCGGGCTCGCCCGCCGTTGGGGGTTGTCCTTTTGTCCACGACCCGGACTTACCAGCCGCGAGAGCGACGGTTCTGTGGCGACCGGAGGTTTCGCCCGGCACGATGATCATCGCGCCTGCGCCACCCGGCTATGACGCCCTCCCGCCGATCGATCCGGCCCAGCTTGGCCCAATCCTGGCCGACCGGGAGGGGATCGATGGCCGAAGCGTCATAATCGGCGACCCGTCCGGCGACATCCATATTTGGCTGCCGCACGGTGCAGGCGCCGGGCGGACGGCCCTGATAGTACCGAACGATGGCGGCTTTGATCTGCGCCTCGATATCGCATTGCGGTTTTTCCGACGCCTTCGTGGCCAGCGCGTCGCGCTCCTCCCGCGCGCTCTACAACTCACATCGCTACAGCGGTCGCGGCTGATCCAGCTCCTGCTGGCCTACGACGTTCAAGAGCTTGGTGGCGGACCCCGCGAGATCGCCACGGAGGCGCTCGGGTCGCTGCAGGCCACACTCCCCTCGGTCGAATGGAAGGATTCAGCGGCTCGTCGGCACGCGAACCGCCTGATCCGCGACGCCCGAGCACTCGTGAATGGCGGCTATCTGCGCCTGCTGCGCGGAAAGTAGCGTCCTTCGGATTTACGCTTTCTCCTACTCCCGACGGCGCCTCGCACCACCTCCAGCGCTCTGGCAACGTCCGTATTGCGATCAAGGGGGACACGCCTCCGCGAAAATCTTCGTCCACCCCCAACGCCTGAGCTCTCCGCCACCGTGACCTCGACATGCCGCGACTTGGCCGCGGCGCTTCGAGGCAAGACGGAGGCTCCCCATGCTCGACAGGCCCGCGCAACTCGCGACGCGCTACGTCCGCACCCACGAGGCCGCGCGCCTCCTCGGCATCTCGCCGCGCACGCTGGAGAAATATCGCTGCCACGGCAGCGGCCCTACCTTCCGCAAACTCGGCGGCCGCGTCGTCTACGCCGTCGGCGATCTCGAGGCCTGGGCCGACCAGGCCGCGTGCAGTTCGACGTCCGATCCTCGATACGTCGAGGCCCGCGCCGCCGGCCACGCGCATCGCTGAAGCGGCGCTCGTCGATGTCATCGCGCCGCCTCATCACCGCCAGCGAACGGAGCAAGCTCGATCCGTTCGTCGTCGCCACCGGCGACGCCAGCCCGCGCGATCAGCGCGACCTGATGGAGCGGCCGTTCTTCTCCCTCGCCAAAGCCAGGCGCACGGCGCCGATCCTCTACGAAACCGCCGGCGTCCGCGTCGAGGTCTACGCCGTGCCCGAGCACGGCATGGCGACCATCTGGGACGCCGACGTGCTGATCTGGGCGGCGAGCCAGATCGTCGAGGCCGAGAACCTCGGTTTCAAGACCTCGCGCTTCCTGCGCTTCACGCCCTATCAGCTCCTGACCGCCATCGGCCGGCAGACCGGCGCCCGCGACTACAAGCTGCTGAAAGGCGCGCTCGCCCGCCTGCAATCGACCGTCATCCGCACCACCATTCGCAGCGGCGAGCATTGGCGGCGCCACCAGTTCTCCTGGATCAACGAGTGGGAGGAATGCACGACGCGCGACGGCCGCGTCGAGGGCATGGAGTTCGTGCTGCCCGACTGGTTCTACCGCGGCGTCATCGACCGCTCGCTCGTCCTGGCCATCGACCCGGCCTACTTCCGGCTGACCGGCGGCATCGAGCGCTGGCTCTATCGCGTCGCCCGCAAGCACGCCGGCCGCCAGCCCAAGGGCTGGCTGTTCGAGATCGCGCATCTCCACGAGAAGTCCGGCAGCCTGGTGCGCGTCTCGGATTTCGCGCTCCAGATCCGGCGCATCGCCGCGCGCCAGCCGCTGCCCGGCTATCGCCTGCGCATCGAGTGGCAGGGCCGCCGCGAGCTGCTGCGCATCCTGCCGGCCCACTTATCCACAGCCCCTGTGGATGGCGCTGTGGAAACGCTCGGGACTTCGCACGCAAACGGTATCGGGACTTCCGCACGCAGCCCTATCGGGACTTCGCACGCACGAACCGCAGCTAACGCTTTGGCCGGAAACGGCAATTCCGGGCCTTAACTTAGAGTCTAACTCAGAATCTAACTCTTGTAGTTGGCGCGCGCGATCTGCGGATAAGCCCGCGACCCCTGCTGCGCAGACCTCCGAACCACCAGCACGACAGCCGTCGCTGCCCTTCGGTCGCAAGCCGGGAGGGAAGAGATGATCGTCGCTCTGCTCAACCAGAAGGGCGGCGTCGGCAAGACCACGCTTGCGCTTCATCTCGCCGGCGAGCTGGCGCTGCACGGCAAGCGCGTCACGCTGATCGATGCGGACCCGCAGGGCTCGGCGCTCGATTGGTCGCAGCAGCGGGCGCGGGAGAACGTCTCACGGCTGTTCGGCGTCGTTGGCCTCGCGCGCGACACGCTCCACCGCGAAGCGCCGGAGATTGCGCGCACCGCCGATCACGTCGTCATCGACGGGCCGCCGCGCGTCGCCGGGCTGATGCGCTCGGCGCTGCTCGCCGCCGATCTCGTGCTGATCCCCGTGCAGCCATCGCCGTTCGACGGCTGGGCCTCGGCCGAGATGCTCGGCCTGCTTCGCGAGGCGCGCATCTATCGCCCGCAGCTCGCCGCGCGCTTCGTGCTGAACCGCTGCGGCGCGCGCACGGTCATCGCCCGCGAGACGGCCGAAACGCTCGCCGATCACGATCCGCCGGTGCTCTCCAGCACCATCGGCCAGCGTGTCGTCTTCGCCGACGCCGCGCAATCCGGCCGCCTCGTCTTCGAGCTGGCCGAGCAGAGCGCCGCGGCGCGCGAGATCGCAGCGCTCGCCGCTGAAGTCGCGAGGATCGCGCCATGAGCGCGCGCGCCACCCGACGCGGCTTCGCCGCCCGGCCCGGCGACGCCGAGAGCTGGATCAAGACGCCGGACGCGCCGAGCCGGCGCGGCGACGAGCCCTCCGCCTTCACCGCGCGCCTGACGATCGACGTCACGCCGGCGCTGCGCGGCCGCATCAAGGTCGCCGCGTTCCAGCGCGGGATCACCGTCGCCGACATGCTGCGCGACCTCTTCGCGCGCGAATTCCCCGCCGATCCCGGAGAGAGCTCATGAACGACAACGAGCCGTCGCCGCCGCGTGTCGTGCCGCCATCGCATCGGCGCACCGTCGCACTCACCCATGTCGAGCTGACCTGGATCGAGAAGAAGATCGAGCACTGGCTGCGCTTCGGCCGCCGCGCCGAGGAGAAGATCCTCGATCGCCGCCGCAGCATCTCGAGCTTCAAGCCAGGCAGCATCTTCGCGTTCGTGCGCTGGGCGTCGAACGACTACGGCACCGTCATCTCGCGCATGGACATCGTGCGCGCGGTCGAGCCTGGCGCACGCTTCCAGACGCTGCCCTTCGTGCGCCCCGGCGGCGAGATCCTGCTGCGCGTCGATAGCTGGCCCAAGGTCGAGCGCGTGCTGCAGGCGATCGACGCCGTCGAGGCGCTCGACATCGATCCCGCCGACGCCGCGCCGGAATACTGGCGCCACCTCCACAACCGTCTCGCCGCCGGCCATGAGCCGCGCCCCTACACGCGCGATCAGCACGCCGCCTGGCTCAAGCGCCGGAGCGTCACGCTATGACCCGCTTCGGCTACGTCATGACGACGTATTTCGCCATGCTCGTCTTCATCGGCTTGGCTTTCGTCCATCCGGCGCCGCGCCTGATCTGGAACGCCACGGCGAGCACGCCGACCGGGCTCTATGCGCTCCGGCCGGCCGGACAGCTCCACGCGCTCGAACTGGTCGCTGTGCGCGCGCCCGAACCGATCGCCAGCTACCTGGCCGATGGCGGCTTCCTGCCCAAGGGCGTGCCGCTGCTGAAGCATGTGATGGCGCTGCCGGGGCAGACGGTGTGCCGCGCGGGCGACGCCATCACCGTCGATCACATCGCCGTCGGCGCGGCGCGTGAGCGCGATCACCTCGGCCGCCCGCTGCCGCGCTGGAGCGGCTGCCACACGCTCGGCCCCAGCGAAGTCTTCCTCATGAACCCGACCGTCCCGGACAGCCTGGACGGACGCTATTTCGGCCCGCTTCCCACCACCGCGATCGTCGCCCGCGCGGTCCCGCTTGTGGACCGACGAGGCCGGTGACGGCCGCTTCGTGTGGCGCGCCGCCACCGATTGACCCGCTTCTCAACCCGCCAACAACGGAGGTTTCCCATGGCGCAGATTGGTCAGTTCACCCGCGACAAGTCCGGCTTCACCGGGCGCATCCAGACGCTCTTCTTCACCCGAGACCTTTCCCTCGTTCCGGCCGAATCCTCCGATGCCGAGAATGCGCCGGACTATCGTGTCCACATGGGCGACGGCGACGGCCCGGAGATCGGCGCGGGCTGGAAGCGCACCGGCGAGAAGGCCGGCGAGTACGTCTCACTCGTCATCGACGATCCCGCACTCGCGCAGCCGATCCGCGCCAACCTCTTCCAGTCGGGCGACGACAAGTCCGCCTGGGTGCTGAACTGGAACCGCCCGCCGAAGCGCGGCGATCGGGGCTGATCGCATGCGGCGCGCGCTTCTTCTGCTCGCCAGCGTGACGGCGCTCGGCATGCCCGCCGTCGCCGTCCACGCCCAGGCGGCGCCCATCGCGGTGCAGGCTCGGCGAGCGATTCCTACGCCGCTCTCGATTGCCGAAGCCGCGCAACGCTTCGGCATTCCAGCGGCATGGATACGGGCGATCATGCGCATCGAGAGCCGTGGCGATCGGCGCGCCGTCTCGCCCAAGGGCGCGATGGGGTTGATGCAGCTCATGCCCGAGACCTGGGCTGCGCTTCGCGCTCGCTACGGCCTCGGGCGCGACGCGTTCGATCCGCACGACAACATCCTGGCGGGCGCGGCTTTCCTGCGCGAGATGCACGACCGCTACGGATCGCCGGGATTCCTCGCGGCGTACAATGCCGGGCCTGGGCGATACGAAGATTATCGCGACCGGCATCGTCCGCTGCCGCCGGAAACCGTCGCTTACGTTGCGGCGCTTGTCCCTTTTGTCGGGGACGGCGCGACCGATGGGCCTGTCCTCGTGGCGGCCTCCGATCCGTCGTCCTGGACACAGGCGCCGCTTTTCATCGTGCGATCGGCAAGCGCTGAACCTGTCGATCGCGCGGCAGCCAAACCGCCGTCGAACGACTCGCCGTCTGCCGTCGCGGTGCGCGATCTGTCGGCCATCGCGCCGCAATCCGATGGGCTGTTCGTCCACGTTTCCGCAGCGGGGCCGAAGCCGTGATCGCGCCGCTCTCCCGTCGATGTGCCGCTACATCGCCTCGGTCAGCTCGCGCTTTCCCTGTCGGCTCGGCGGCCTCCGACGTCCCTCAGGGCTGCATCGCTGCTCCGGCGCGCGATTTCGCAGGCAGGCGCGGCACAGCGTGCTTCCGGGAAGAAGGAAGGGCAGGCAGGGGAGGAGTGCAGAAACCAACCGACCGAGGGCGAGATAAAAGGCCGCAAGGTGCGGCTCGGTCGGTCGGTTGTTTTTATTGGGATTTTTCGGCGATCCGGCAATGTGCGGCCCCGGCGCGCAATGTGCGCTGCGACCCACAACGCTTTGCCGGACCTGGCTTTTCCGCACATTGCCGGGGCCGGCGATGGCTGAGGAGAACGACTTCCAGCCTCGGCCAGGCCGCATCCGCTCCTCGCGCAGCCAGCGGGCCAAGCCCTTCATCGCCCAGGCGCTCGCCGCCGCCCAGCGCGCCGGCGGCGGCGTCTCGCGCCAGGGCCTGCTCACGGAGCGGCAGCCGCTCGACCTTCGGCCGCGGCCGTGTCGCCAGCGTGCGGGCGAACCGTCTGCTGACCGGCCGCTCGCGCCTGGTGACGGTCAAGACCCGCGTCGTCCGCCACGCGGCCCGCTCGGCGCCGCTCGCCGCCCATCTCGGCTATCTCCGGCGCGAGGGCGTCACCCGGGACGGGGAGAAGGCGCGGCTGTTCGGCCCGGAGACCGAGGACGCCGATCCCAAGGCCTTCGCCGAGCGGTGCGAGGACGACCGCCATCATTTCCGCTTCATCGTCTCGCCCGAGGACGCGCCGGAGATGGCCGACCTCAAGGGCTTCGCCCGCGAGCTGGTCGGCCAGATGGAGAAGGATCTCGGCACCAAGCTCGATTGGGTCGCCGTCGATCACTGGAACACCGCAGCATCCGCACGTCCACATCATCGTGCGCGGCGTCGCCGACGACGGCCAGGACCTCGTCATCTCCCGCGACTACATCAAGGAGGGCATGCGCGCCCGCGCCCAGGACCTGGTCACGCAGGAACTGGGGCTGCGCAGCGATCTCGACATCCGCCGCGCGCTCGAGCGCCAGGTCGACGCCGAGCGCTGGACCCAGCTCGACCGGCAGCTCGCCCGCGACGCCGATCGGCACGGCGTCATCGACCTCGCGCCGGATGCCGGACGGCAGCCCGATCCATTCCATGCGCTGAAGGTCGGTCGGCTGCGGCATCTGGAGAGCCTCGGCCTCGCCCATCAGCTCGGGCCGGGCCAATGGACGATGGACGAGGCCGCCGAGACGACGCTGCGCGAGCTCGGCGAGCGCGGCGACATCATCAAGCGCATCCACCGCAGCCTGACCGAACGCGGCATCGAGCGCGCCGCGGCGAGCTATGTGCTCGCCGGCGAGAGCCTCGACGTGCCCGATCATCGGCCGGCTGGTCGATCGCGGCCTCGACGACGAGCTGAAGGGTACGGCCTATGCCGTGGTCGACGGCGTCGACGGCCGCACCCACCACATCAAGCTCCCCGATCTCGACGCCGCCGGCGACAGCGCGCCAGGCTCGATCGTCGAGCTGCGCAAGTTCGACGACGCGCAAGGCCGGCGGCGCGTCGCGCTCGCCGTGCGCTCCGACCTCGCCATCGAAGACCAGGTGACGGCGAGCGGCGCGACCTGGCTCGATCGCCAGGCGGTCGCGCGCGATCCGGTGGCGCTCGGCCAGGCCGGCTTCGGCGCCGAGGTCCGCGAGGCGATGGATCGCCGGGCGGACCAGCTCATCGAGCAGGGCCTCGCCGAGCGACAGGCGCGGGGCATCGTCTTCGCCTCACGGCCTGATCGGCACGCTTCGGCGCCGGGAGGTGGAGGCGCTGGGCGAGCGGCTCGCCGCCGAGACCGGCCAGCCGTTCAATCGGCGCTGCGGCCGGCGAGTATGTCGCCGGGACCTACCGGCAGCGCTTCGCGCTCGCCTCGGGCCGCTTCGCCATGATCGACGACGGTCTTGGCTTCCAGCTCGTGCCCTGGACGCCCTCCCTCGAAAAGCAGCTCGGCCGCCACGTCTCCGGCGTCGCCCGCGCGCGATGGCGGCATCGACTGGGGCTTCGGCCGCAACCGGGGGCTCGGCCTGTGAGCGATCCCTCCAATCATCGACCTCAGGAAAGGACGTCCTGCCATGTCCGCGACCAAGATTCTCTGGGGCCAGGTCATCACCGTCTTCGCGATCGTCCTGCTGGCGATCTGGAGCGCGACGGAATGGACGGCCTGGCGGCTCGGCTTCCAGCCCGAGCTCGGCCACCCCTGGTTCGAGCTTCTGCATTTCCCGTTCTATCTGCCGCCGGCCTTCTTCTGGTGGTGGTACGCCTACGACGCCTACGCGCCCGTCGATCTTCATCGAGGGCGCCTACATCGCCGCATCGGGCGGGATCATCGCCGCGGCCGTCGCGATCGGCATGTCGGTCTGGCGCGCCCGCGAGGCGAAGAACGCCGAGACCTACGGCTCGGCGCGCTGGGCGCAGCCGAAGGAGATCGAAGCGCGCCGGACTGCTCGGACCCGATGGCGTCGTGCTCGGCCGCTACCAGCGCAGCTATCTCCGCCACGATGGGCCGGAGCATGTGCTGTGCTTCGCGCCGACCCGATCGCGGCAAGGGCGTGGGCCTCGTCATCCCGTCGCTGCTTGACCTGGCCGGGCTCGGCGATCGTCCACGACATCAAGGGCGAGAACTGGCAGCTCACCGCCGGCTTCCGCGCCCAGCACGGCCGCGTGCTCCTGTTCGATCCGACCAACGCGAAGTCGTCGGCCTACAATCCGCTGCTCGAGGTCCGCCGCGGCGAGTGGGAGGTGCGCGACGTCCAGAACATCGCCGACATCCTGGTCGATCCCGAAGGCAGCCTCGAAAAGCGGAACCACTGGGAGAAGACCAGCCACGCGCTGCTGGTCGGCGCCATCCTGCACGTCCTCTATGCCGAGGAGGACAAGACGCTCGCCGGCGTCGCGTCCTTCCTGTCCGATCCGAAGCGGCCGATCGAGTCGACGCTCGTCGGCGATGATGACGACGCCGCATCTCGGCGAGGCCGGCGTCCATCCCGTCGTCGCCTCCGCCGCGCGCGAGCTGCTGAACAAATCCGACAACGAGCGCTCCGGCGTGCTCTGAGCACCGCCATGTCGTTCCTCGGCCTCTATCGCGATCCCGTGGTGGCCGAGGTGACGCGGCGCTGCGACTGGCGGATCGGCGACATCGTCGGCCGGCGATCGGCCGACGACGCTCTACCTCGTGGTGCCGCCCTCGGACATCAACCGCACCAAGCCGCTGATCCGCCTGATCCTCAACCAGATCGGCCGGCGGCTGACCGAGGACCTGCAGGCCAAGGCCGGGCGGCGCCGGCTTCTCCTGATGCTCGACGAGTTCCCGGCGCTCGGGCGGCTCGACTTCTTCGAGTCCGCGCTCGCCTTCATGGCGGGCTACGGCATCAAGAGCTTCCTGATCGCCCAGTCGCTGAACCAGATCGAGAAGGCCTACGGGCCGAACAACTCGATCCTCGACAACTGCCATGTGCGGGTCAGCTTCGCGACCAACGACGAGCGGACCGCCAAGCGCGGTCAGCGACGCGCTCGGCACCGCGACCGAGATGAAGGCGATGAAGAACTATGCCGGCAGCCGGCTGTCGCCCTGGCTCGGCCATCTGATGGTCTCCCGCTCGGAGACGGCGCGCCCGCTGCTGACGCCGGGCGAGGTCATGCAGCTCCCGCCCACCGACGAGATCGTCATGGTGTCGGGCGTCCATCCGATCCGCGCGAAGAAGGCGCGCTACTACGAGGACGCGCGCTTCCAGGAGCGCATCCTGCCGCCGCCCGCGCTGGCGCAGCCGAAAGAGGGCCGTCCCGACGACTGGAGTTCGCGGCCATTGCCGCCGCGCCCGCCGGCGCCGAGCGGCGCGTGACGGCGAGGAGGCCGACGACGAAGATCCGAAGAACGCGGACCGCCGTCGAGCAGCCCGAACTGAACCAGGAGACGGTCGAGAAGAAGCAGCCGATCGACAACGAATTCGCGCTCGATCCGACCGACGAGCTGGAGGAGGACGCGCCCCGCGATAGGCCGGATGAACGACCTCATGCAGGGCTTGGCGCGGCAGGCCTCGCTCGATCCCGGCGACGACCTGGGACTGTGAGGCGCGCATGCCGGCGCCGAAGAAGAAGGCCCAGATCTCCGTCTATCTCGATCCGGACGTGATGCAGGTCCCTGTCGGCCTACGCGGCGCGGCGGGAGCAGTCGATGTCGCTGATCGCCGAGGCCGCCATCGCCTCGTTCCTGTCGCCGGATGCCGACGAGCGGCGCGAGGCGGCGATCGCCAAACGGCTCGACCAGCAGGACCGGCGCCTGGCGCGGCTCGAGCGCGATGTCGGCATCGGCGTCGAGACGCTGGCGCTGTTCATCCGCTTCTGGCTCACCACCACACCGCCGCTGCCTGAACCGGCCGCCAAGGCGGCGCGGGCGCAGGCCGGAGCTCGCTACGACAACTTCGTCGCCGCGCTTGGCCGGCGCCTCAGCCAGGGGCCAAAGCTGCGGCAGGAGATCCCCGACGATGTCGCGGGAAGACCCGACTCGATCGGCGGACACCGACTAGACGCGATCCCGAATAACCGGAGCATCACCGAAGCCGTCGAAACCGAGCTCCGCACCCAGCAAGTATTTTTTCTCTGCTCTACGCCAGGCCCCTACGCCATCTGAATACTTGTTGAATCGCCCTATTTCTTGCCTCTTCTAATCGTCCCCGTCGCCAGTCGCGTGTCGCGATTGGCCAATGACGGGGACGATCGTGGCGGTCACTCCACTTCATTCCGAGGCCTTCTCCCGCGGTGCGCGCATGCTGCGCACCGCGCTCGGTCCCGCCATCGCCGCCTTCCTCGAAGACCCGTCGATCGTCGAGGTGATGCTCAACCCCGACGGCCGGCTCTGGATCGACCGGCTGTCGGGCGGCCTGGAGGATACCGGCCGGACGCTGTCCGCCGCCGATGGCGAGCGGATCGTGCGCCTGGTCGCGCACCATGTCGGCGCCGAGGTCCATGCCGAGCGCCCGCGTGTCTCGGCCGAGCTGCCCGAGACGGGAGAGCGGTTCGAGGGGCTGCTGCCGCCGGTCGTGGCCGCGCCGGCCTTCGCGATCCGCAAGCCCGCCGTCGCCGTCTTCACCCTCGACGACTACGTCGCCGCCGGCATCATGACCGCCGGCCAGGCCGCGGTGCTCCGCGCCGCCGTCGCCGACCGCAAGAACATCCTCGTCGCCGGCGGCACCTCGACCGGCAAGACCACGCTCACCAACGCGCTCCTGGCCGAGATCGCCGGCACCACCGACCGCGTGGTGCTGATCGAGGACACCCGCGAGCTGCAATGCCGCGCGCCCAACCTCGTGGCGCTGCGCACCAAGGACGGCGTCGCCTCGCTCTCCGATCTCGTCCGCTCCTCGCTGCGCCTGCGCCCCGACCGCATCCCGATCGGCGAGGTGCGCGGCGCCGAGGCGCTCGACCTCCTGAAGGCCTGGGGCACCGGCCATCCCGGCGGCATCGGCACCATCCACGCCGGCACCGCGCTCGGCGCGCTGCGCCGCCTCGAGCAGCTCATCCAGGAAGCCGTCGTCACCGTCCCCCGCGCGCTGATCGCCGAGACCATCGATCTCGTCGCGGTGCTGCGCGGCCGCGGCAGCGAACGCCGCCTCTCCGAACTCGCCCTCGTCGCCGGCCTCGATCCCGCCACCGGCGACTACCGCGTCCAGTCCGCCGGGGCGGGCGGCGACCCCTTGCCCCTCGGAGACCCATCATGATCCGCGTTCTCGCCGTCGCTCGTCCTTCGCGTCGCCGCCTGGCCGAGCTCGTCACGCTCGCCACCCTGACGCTGGCCTTCGCCCCGGCGGCCTACGCCTCCGGCTCCTCCATGCCGTGGGAGACGCCGCTCAACTCGATCCTGGAGTCGGTCCAAGGGCCCGTCGCCAAGATCATCTCGGTGATCATCATCACCGTGACCGGCCTGACGCTCGCCTTCGGCGACACCTCGCGGCGGCTTCCGCCGGCTGATCCAGATCGTGTTCGGCCTGTCGATCGCCTTCGCCGCGTCGAGCTTCTTCCTGTCCTTCTTCTCGCTTCTCCGGCGGGGCGCTGGTCTGATGGCCGCGATCGTCGATCCCGACGTGCCCGGCTTCTTCGCGCCGGTCCATCGCGCGCTGACCGACCCGATCCTGCTGGGCGGCGCGCCGCGCACCGTCGCGATCGCCAACGGCACGCTCGCGGCGGCGATCGCGCTCGGCCTGCGGCTCTGGATTCCCGGCGCGCTGATCTGGGCGGTCGGCCACGCCGCCGCCGTCTGGGCGGCGAAGCGCGATCCGCAGTTCGTCGACGTGGTGCGCCGGCACCTGCGCTACCCGCCCATCTCGGCGTCGTGAGGCTGCCATGCTGAACCTCGCCGAATATCGCAGCCGTCCCGCCGGCCTCGCCGACTTCCTGCCCTGGGCGGCGCTGGTCGACGAGGGCGTCGTCCTCAACAAGGACGGCTCCTTCCAGCGCACGGCGCGCTTTCGCGGGCCGGACCTCGATAGCGCCACGCCGGCCGAGCTGGTCGGCGTCGACCGCGCGGCTCAACAACGCGCTGCGCCGGCTCGGCTCCGGCTGGGCGATCTTCGTCGAGGCGCAGCGGATCGCCGCCCAGACCTATCCGCACAGCAGCTTTCCCGATCCGGCGTCGGCGCTGGTCGATCTCGAGCGCCAGGACGCCTTCGAGGAGGCCGGCGCGCATTTCGAGAGCCGCTATTTCCTGACCTTCGTCTGGCTGCCGCCGGCCGAGGACGCCTCGCGCGTCGAGGGCTGGCTCTACGAGGGCCGCGCGCAGACCGGCGTCGATCCGTGGGAGCTGCTGCGCGGCTTCGTCGATCGCACCGACCGCGTGCTGCAACTGGTCGAGGGCTTCATGCCCGAGGTCGGCCTGGCTCGATGACGGCGAGACGCTGACCTACCTGCACTCGACCATCTCGACCCGGCAGCAGCGCGTCCGCGTGCCCGAGACGCCGATGCACCTCGATGCGCTGCTGGCCGACGAGCCGCTGGCCGGCGGCCTCGAGCCGCGGCTCGGCGCCGCATCATCTGCGCACGCTCACCGTGGTCGGATTCCCGACCGCGACCCATCCCGGCATCCTCGACGAGCTGAACCGGCTCGCCTTCCCCTATCGCTGGTCGACCCGCGCGATCCTGCTCGACAAGACCGAAGCGGTGAAGCTGCTGACCAAGATCCGGCGGCAGTGGTTCGCCAAGCGCAAGTCGATCGCCGCCATCGTCAAGGAGGTGATGACCAACGAGGCGTCGACGCTGGTCGACTACCGACGCCGCCAACAAGGCGGCCGACGCGGACCTGGCGCTGCAGGAGCTGGGCTCCGACGATGTCGGCCAGGCCTATGTCACCGCCACCGTCACGGTCTGGGACGAGGACGCCGGCCTCGCCGCCGAGAAGCTGCGCCTGGTCGAGAAGGTGATCCAGGGCCGCGACTTCACCTGCATGCCGGAAGGCGTGAACGCGCTCGAGGCCTGGCTCGGCTCCCTGCCCGGCCACGCCTACGCCAATGTCCGCCAGCCGCCGGTCTCGACGCTGAACCTCGCCCACATGATCCCGCTCTCGGCGGTCTGGGCCGGGCCGGCGCGCGACGAGCATTTCCAGGCGCCGCCGCTGCTTCTTCGGCAAGACCGAAGGCTCGACGCCGTTCCGGCTTCAGCCTCCATGTCGGCGACGTCGGCCACACGCTGATCGTCGGCCCGACCGGCGCCGGCAAGTCGGTGCTGCTGGCGCTGATGGCGATGCAGTTCCGCCGCTACCGCAACAACCAGATCTTCGCCTTCGATTTCGGCGGCTCGATCCGCACCGCGGCGCTCGCCATGGGCGGCGACTGGCACGATCTCGGCGGCAGCCTGTCGGCCGGATCGGAGCATTCGCGTCTCGCTGCAGCCGCTGGCGCGCATCGACGATCCGGCCGAGCGCGCCTGGGCGGCGGAATGGGTGGCGGCGATCCTCGCCAAGGAAGGCGTCACCATCGATCCGACCGCCAAGGAGCATGTCTGGTCGGCGCTGACCTCGCTGGCGTCGTCGCCGGTGCAGGAGCGCACGATCACCGGCCTCGCGGTCCTGCTGCAATCGACCGCGCTGAAGCAGGCGCTGCAACCCTATTGCGTCGGCGGCGCCTTCGGCCGGCTGCTCGACGCCGAGACCGAGCAGCTCGGCTCCGCACCGGTCCAGGCCTTCGAGACCGAGGGCCTGATCGGCGCCGGCGCGGCGCCCGCCGTGCTGACCTATCTGTTCCATCGCATCGAGGGCCGCCTCGACGGCCGGCCGACGCTGCTGATCATCGACGAGGGCTGGCTGGTCCTCGACGATCCGGCCTTCGCGCAGCAGCTCCGCGAATGGCTGAAGACGCTGCGCAAGAAGAACGCCTCCGTCGTCTTCGCCACGCAATCGCTCTCCGACATCGACGGCAGCAACATCGCGCCCGCCATCGTCGAGAGCTGCCCGACGCGCATCTTCCTGCCGAACGAGCGCGCGATCGAGCCGCAGATCACCGCGATCTATCGCCGCTTCGGCCTGAACGATCGCCAGATCGAGATCCTCGCCCGCGCCACGCCGAAGCGCGACTACTACTGCCAGTCGCGGCGCGGCAATCGCCTGTTCGAGCTGGGCCTCGGCCCTGTCGCGCTCGCCTTCTGCGCCGCTTCCTCCAAGGCCGACCACGCCGCGATCGAGCGCGTCCTCGCCGAGCACGGCCGCGATGCTTTCACGCCCGCCTGGCTCGCGGACCACGAGCTCCTCTGGGCCGCCGATCTCATCCCCGACCTGACCAACCTGGAGACGTCATCATGATCAAGCTGCGCCATCTGGCGGCGGCAAGCGCCGCCGTGCTCACCCTGGCCGTCGCCGTGCCGCCCGCCTCGGCGCAGTGGATCGTCTACGACCCGACCAACTTCAGCCAGAACGTGCTGACCGCCGCGCGCGAGCTGCAGCAGATCAACAACCAGATCACGATGCTGACCAACCAGGCGAGATGCTGGTCAACCAGGCGCGCAACCTCGCCAACCTGCCGATGTCGACGCTGACCCAGCTTCAGTCGTCGATCGCCCAGACCCAGTCGCTGCTCAGCCAGGCGCAGAACATCGCCTTCAACGTCCAGCGAATCGAGCACGGCCTATTCGACCAGCTACGGCGCGGCCGCCGGCACAGGGTCGACCACCGCCATGGTCGCCAACGCCCAGACGCGCTGGCAGAACTCCGTCGCCGCCTTCGAGGACAGCCTGAAGGTCCAGGCCGGCGTCGTCGGCAACATCCCGACCAACTCCAGCGCCATGACCTCGCTGGTCACGGCCAGCCAGAGCGCGACCGGCGCGCTGCAGGCCGCACAGGCCGGCAACCAGCTTCTGGCGCTGCAATCCCAGCAGCTCTCCGACCTCGTCGCGGTGCTGTCCGCCAAGGGCCGGGCCGATGCGCTGGAGCAGGCGCGTACCGCCGCGGCCGAGGCGCAAGGCCAGCAGAACTACAAGACCTTCTCGACGCGCACCGGCTACCAGCCCGGCAACGTCACCATGTTCAGCGGCAACTGAGGCGCGGTGATGCTGGGACGGTCGGAAATCTTCCGCGCCGCCGCGATCGTCGCCCTGATCGCGGTCGCCATCACGGCTCTTGTGGTGACCAACCGGCGCCACTCGGCCCCCATTGCCGAGACCCCTCCGACCATCGCCACACCAGCATCCGATGACCTCTCGGCCGAGCTGCGCCGTTGCAGCGCGCTCGGTCCCCAGGATGCCGAAGATCCGCATTGCGTCGCGGTCTGGGAGGAGAACCGCCAGCGCTTCTTCGGCAGGCCGGCGCGGCCTCTGCCGCCACAAACGCCCCCAGGCGCTGCCGCGCCGGCCACCCCTTCTAAGGGAGATGCGCGATGAACAACGTCGGCGTCATCGACACCTTCCTCAACACCTTCACCACCTACATCGATTCCGGCTTCGGCCTGATCAAGGGCGAGGTCGGCTATCTCTCGTCCACGCTGATCGTCATCGACATCACGCTGGCGGGCCTGTTCTGGGCCTGGGGCGCCGACGAGGACATCCTCCAGCGCCTGGTGAAGAAGACCCTCTACATCGGCTTCTTCGCCTTCATCATCAACAACTTCAACAATCTCTCGGCCATCGTCTTCAACAGCTTCGCCGGCCTCGGCCTGAAGGCGGGCGGCTCGTCTATCAGCACCGCCGACTTCCTGCGGCCGGGCAAGCTCGCCCAGGTCGGGCTCGACGCCGGACAGCCGCTGCTCGATGCGGCCAACCAGATGATGGGCTTCACCAGCTTCTTCGCGAACTTCGTGCAGATCGCGGTGCTGATGGTCTCGTGGGTCCTGGTGCTGATCGCCTTCTTCATTCTGGCGGTCCAGCTCTTCGTCACGCTGATCGAGTTCAAGCTGACGACGCTCGCCGGCTTCATCCTCATTCCCTTCGCGCTCTTCAACAAGACCGCCTTCCTCGCCGAGAAGGTGCTCGGCAACATCGTCGCGTCCGGCATCAAGGTGATGGTGCTGGCCGTCATCGTCGGCATCGGCACCGGGCTCTTCTCGCAGTTCACGCAGACCTACGCCGGCGGCCAGCCGACGGTCGAGCAAGCGCTGTCCGTCGTGCTGGCCGCCCTCGCCATGCTGGGCCTCGGCATCTTCGGCCCCGGCATCGCCACCGGCCTGGTCTCCGGCGCGCCCCAGCTCGGCGCGGGCGCCGCCGTCGGCACTGGCCTGGCCGTCGCGGGTACGGCGATGGCCGGCGCCGGCGCGCTCGGCCTGGCCGGCAGGGGGGCGATGGCGGCGGCTTCCGGCACTGCCGCCGCCGCGCGCGGTGGGGCGGCAATGGCCGGCGGCGCGTCCTCCGCCTACAGCCTTGCTTCAGCCGGCCGGTCCGGCGCGTCGGGCGTCGCGGCCGGACTCGGCGGGGTCGGGCGAGCGGCCGCTTCAGCCGCCGCGGCTCCTGTGCGGCGCGCCGCCGCTCAAGCCGGCAGTTCGATGCGGGAAAGCTTCGCCGCCGGCGGCCGGTCCAGTTTCGCTGCAACCGGCGGATCATCGACCGGAGGGACGGTCGGCGGCAATTCACCAAGCACGCCCGCGGCGCCCACCGGCGGATCGGAGGGTTCCGGCCCACCGGCCTGGGCCCAGCGCATGAAGCGCAACCAGTCGATCGTCCACGGGACGCAGACCGCTGCGCAGGTCCTCAGGTCCGGCGACAGCCATGGCGGCGGCCATTCCGTCGATCTCTCTGGAGGAGAATAAGAGATGGCGCTGTTTCGCCGCCCCACCGTTCGCTACGGTCGAACGCCCGAGCCTGAAACCCCCTATCAGCGCGCCGCCCAGGTGTGGGACGACCGCATCGGCTCGGCTCGGGTGCAGGCCAAGAACTGGCGGCTGATGGCCTTCGGCTCGCTCGCGCTGTCCATGGGTCTCGCCGGCGGTCTCGTCTGGCAATCGACCCACGGCACCATCGTCCCCTGGGTCGTGCAGGTCGACAAGCTCGGCCAGGCGCAGGCCGTCGCGCCCGCCGCCGCCGACTACACGCCCAGCGATCCGCAGGTTGCCTGGTATCTTGCGCACTTCATCCAGATCGTTCGGTCGCTGCCGGCCGATCCGATCATCGTGCGGCAGAACTGGCTGCAGGCCTACGACTTCACCACCACCTCGGGCTCCCAGGCGCTCAACGACTATGCGCGCGCCAACGACCCCTTCGCCAAGCTCGGCAAGCAGCAGATCGCCATCGACGTATCTAGCGTGATCCGCGCGTCGCCCTCGAGCTTCCGCGTCGAATGGGTCGAGCATCGCTATCAAGACGGCGCGCTCGCCGACAACACCCGTTGGACCGCGATCCTCACCATCGCGATCCAGACGCCGACTTCCGCCGACGTGCTCCGCAAGAACCCGCTCGGAGTCTACGTCACCGCCATCAACTGGTCGAAGGAGCTAGGACAATGACCTCGCCGATTTCCATGGAAGCCGGCGGCCCGGCTTCGCGTCTTTTCACCATTCAGCAGAGCCGGAAAGGAGGGATTGCGCCTTTCCGTAAAGCCGCCCTGGCGGCTTTGCTGATGTCCGCCACTACGCTGGGCGGCTGCGCGCACAATTTCATTCCGCCCGACATCAATTACGACAGCGCGGCGCCGGCAAAGCTCACCATCGATCCGCCAGCGCCTATCAAGATCGTGGAGTTGCCCAAGCTGCTGCCGCTGCCCGGGCAACTGAAGCCGATCGACGGTGGCAAGCCGACACCCGAGGCCGCCGACCCGACCGTGCGCGTCAACCAGGCCAACGCCGCCGCGCGGATTCAGCCGGTGCGCAACGGCTTCATCAACGCGGTCCAGGTCTACCCGTTCTCCGGCGGGGCGCTCTACCAAGTCTATACGGCGCCCGGCGAGATTACCGACATCGCGCTGCAGGACGGCGAGCAGCTCGTCGGCTCCGGCCCCGTCGCCGCCGGCGACACCGTGCGCTGGATTATCGGCGATACCGAGAGCGGCACGGGCGCCACCAAGAAAGTTCACATCCTGGTCAAGCCGACGAGACCCGAGCTGCTCACCAATCTGGTCATCAACACGGATCGGCGGACCTACCTCCTCGAGCTGCGCTCGACCGAGAAGACCTATATGGCCTCAGTCTCCTGGCAGTATCCCGAAGATCAGCTCATCGCGCTTCGGCGGCAGAACCAGGAGGCCGACGCCGCCGCGCCGATTGCCAGCGGCGTCGATCTCGCCTCGATCAACTTCCGTTATGCAATCCAGGGCGACAACCCGGCCTGGCGTCCGCTGCGCGCCTTCGACGACGGGCACAAGGTCTACATCGAATTCCCGAGCGGCATAGCCCAGGGCGAGATGCCGCCACTGTTCGTCATCGGACCGGCCGGCGGTTCCGAGCTGGTGAACTACCGGGTCAACCGCAACTATTACATCGTCGACCGCCTGTTCGCAGCCGCCGAATTGCGTCTCGGCGACAAGGATAGCGAGCGGCGCGTGCGCATCGTCCGCACCGATGGAAGGCCGCGGTCATGACGGCGGAAGGTCCGGAAGAACAACCGCCGTCGCCGACGCCCGTCGTACCGCCCGACCTGCGGCTTCGGGGCGAACGGCCGCGCGTGACACGCTTGTCGCGCAGGGTGCTGATTGGGCTTGGCGCCGTTTCGGCGCTCGCTGTCGCGGGCGCGCTCGGCTACGCGCTCCAAACTCGCAACGCGGCGCAGAGCGGCCAGGAGCTGCTTTCCACGCAGAATCGTCCCTCCGCCGAGGGCCTCGCTGGCCTGCCGAAGGACTACACCGGCCTGCCGCGCCAGGCGCCCCCGCTTGGTCCGCCGCTGCCCGGCGATCTCGGCAAGCCGATCCTCAATGCCGGGGCCGCGCCCAACACCATCGCTCCTGGAACGGCGCCCGATCCGGAAGCGCAGCGCCGGGCGCAAGAGATCGAAGCCGCACGGCTCAGCCGTCTCTTTGCCCAGACCAATCAGAAGCCGCAGCCGATCGGTCTCGCCGCGCCGGGCGCGCCGGGCACTGCGGCGGGTCCGACGCCGACACCGCCGGTCGACGCCGGCGCCGCCCAGAACATGCAGGACCGCAAGACGGCATTCCTCAATGCTTCGACAGACAAGCGCACGGTCAGTCCGGACCGGCTCGACGCCAAGGCCTCGCCTTATGTCGTGCAGGCGGGCACCGTGATCCCCGCCGCTCTCATCACGGGCATCCGTTCCGATCTGCCCGGACAGATCACCGCCCAGGTGACAGAGGCGGTCTACGACAGCCCGACGGGCAAATATCTTCTGATCCCGCAGGGCGCAAAGCTGATCGGCCAATACGACAGCTCGGTCGCGTTCGGCCAGTCGCGCGTCCTCTTGGTCTGGACCCGCATCATCATGCCCGACGGCGCCTCGATCGTGCTGGAGCGCCAGCCCGGCGCCGACACGCAGGGCTATGCCGGGCTCGAGGACGAAGTCGACAACCATTGGGGCATGCTGTTCAAGGCCGCCGTGTTGTCTACTCTGCTCAGCGTCGGCGCTGAAGCCGGCACGAGCCAAGACGAGAACAACCTGGTGCAGGCGATCCGCAGCGGCGCATCAAACAGTATCAGCCAGACCGGCTCGCAGATCGT
>CAWKBC010000005.1:0-14831 GCA_963847705.1 uncultured Pseudomonadota bacterium
CGCGAAATTTTTTAACTATTTGGATCCGCCAGGGCGGTCAGCGACCCTGACCACGAAGCGCAATCCCGACCAGGTGTCGTCGATGGCGCACACCTTGTTGTCGACCAGGCCGGTGGCGAGACCACGCGCGCGGACCTCGGCCTCGGTCAGATCGGTGGCGAGGCCGCTCGACTTCTTGGGCCAGGCGATCCAAAGACCGCCTGCGGGCTCGAGGCGCGCCGGCAAGGCCGGCAAATCGCGCGCCAGCTCCTTCGAGCTGCGGGCGAAGCAGACGATCACGTCAAAGTGGTTCTTGCCGCGGGCGACCCGGCGCGGGGAGACGTCGTCGGGGAGGTCGCCCAACGTCTCGGCGAAGTCGTCAGGGGCACCGACCAACCCGAGCCGGGTGCCGGGTTTGATCCCCAGCTTCTTCGGCAATGGTGTTCCCGAGTAACCGGCCATCGTTCTTGGACTTGGAACCCCCCGCTAGTCCTCGTCGGCCGCGGGTGAAGGCGCCGTCGGTGTCTCCACGGGCCTGGCTGCCCGGCGGGGCCTCTCGCTGGCGACGACCGCGTGGGGGAGCGGCTTCTTCCCTCCTTCGGTCGGATTCTCGCTCTCGTCGTTCTCGGTCGCTGCGGCCATCTGGAGGGCGACCCGCTCGGAGAGCGGGCCGTCGAGGTAGACCGTCCTGAGCGCCGCCGGGCTTCGCGGCCCCAGCGCCGCGAAGATCCGATCGAACTGGGCGAGCTTGGCTTCGAAGTTGCCCTGGCCGATCCGGATCTCGCCGCTCCCTTCGAACAGGATCAGCGAGAACCCGGTTCTGGTGTCGACGTGGATCTCCGACAGCTTGGGGCGATCCGGATGCCCGTCGTTGTAGGCGGCGTAGAGCGCCAGCGCCTGGCGGAAGACCGCCTCGCTGGTGCCCCGGACGCTGGCGTACTGGTCGCGGGTCACGCCGGTGATGACCGGCAACCCGTCGGCCTCGGCGAAGGTGGCCCGCTTGAACGGGTGGCCGGTCCCGTCGACCAGATAGAGCGCGCCCAGCAGGGCGCTGGCGACGGCCTGCCGCTCGGTCACGTCGATCACCAAGGTGGACGGCAGCTGGCGCCGCACACGCGCCGACAGGATCCAGGGGTGCATCGCCACGCGCGTCGCCACGGCGTCGGGGTCGACAGCCAGCAAGCGATCGCCGACCTCGACCCCGGCCAGCTGGCGGATCTCGTCGCCGGAGAGGTGCGTCGAGGCGCCCACCTGGATCTCGCGGACGGCGAAGCGGGGGGAGGCGATCACGTGCCGCACGATCTGTCGCCCGGCCCAGACCGCGCCGGCGACGAAGGCCATCACCGCCAGCGCCTTGCCGAGCAACGCCAACCGCCTGGCCACCGCGCGCAGACCGGGCCCCAGCCAGGCGGTGATCGAAGGCCGCGCCACGGTGATTCGCCGGTTGTTGCGGCGACGGAAAAACCGGCGCCGGACGGGCGGGTGCTCGACGGTGATTCCGCGCTCGGCGAGCTCGCTGGTCACGCCCGCGGTTGCTCTCACCCGACCTCACGCGGCGCGCCCAGCGCCGCCAGCAGCTCGCCCGGCACGGCGGTGATGTCGCCGGCGCCGAGGCAGAGCACCAGATCTCCGGGACGAGAGGCGCGCGCCAGCTCGGCCGTCAGCTGGGTGCGTGGAACGTGGCGCGCGGGCGCACCCGGCGGGAACGTCGCCAGCAGCGCGCGGGCATCGGCACCGGCGATCGGCGTTTCGCCCGCCGGATAGACGTCGGTCAGGAAGATCTGATCGGCACCGCTGAGCGACGGCGCGAAATCGGCCAGGAGATCGCGCGTCCGCGTGTAGCGGTGCGGCTGGAACGCCACCAGCAGGCGCCGGCCGTGCAGCCGCGCGGCCGCGATCGTGGCCGCCAGCTCGGTGGGGTGGTGCCCGTAGTCGTCGACGACCAGGACGCCCCCCGCCTCGCCGCGCAGCGAGAACCGCCGGTCGACGCCCTGGAACGCCGCCAGCGCCTCGCCCGCCTCCGCGAACGGCACGCCCAGGAAGTCGGCCACGCAGAGCGCGCCGAGCGCATTTTCGGCGTAGTGGACGCCCGGCATCCGGACGCGCGCCTCGCCGTGCAGGCGGTCGCGCACCCGGACCCGGAAGCGCGTGCCGGTGGGCCCCGCTTCCAGGATCTCGCCGCGCCAGTCGCCGGTCTGCAGGCCGTACGTCAGGTGACGCTTGGAGAGGCGCGCAGGCAGGCGCGCGGCGGTGGGGTTGTCGGCGCCGATCACCACCAATCCATAAAACGGCACCTTCTCGGCGAAGTCTAAAAACGCGCTCTCCAGCGCCTCCAGCGACCCGAAGTGGTCCAGATGCTCGCGATCGATGTTGGTGATGAGGGCGACCACCGGGAAAAGGTGGCGGAACGACCCATCGGACTCGTCGGCCTCCGCGACCAGGACCTCCCCCTGGCCGAGCCGCGCGTTCGACCCGAAGGCGCGCGCCTTGCCGCCGATGATCGCCGTCGGATCGAGCCCCGCCTCGGCCAGGATGACGGCGATCATCGTGGTGGTGGTGGTCTTGCCGTGGCTGCCGGCCACCGCCACGCCGTCCTTGACGCGCATCAGCTCGCCCAGCATCTCGGCGCGCGGGATGACCGGGATGCTGCGCGCCCGGGCGGCGGCGACCTCGGGGTTGTCGGCCTTCACGGCGCTGGAGATGACGACCACGTCGGCGTGCGCGACGTTCTCGGGGCGGTGGCCAAACGAGAGGCGCGCCCCCAGTGTCCCGAGTCGCCGGGTCACGTCGCTCTCGCGAAGGTCTGACCCGGAGACCGGGTACCCGAGGTTGAGCAGCACCTCGGCGATGCCGGACATCCCGATCCCGCCGATCCCCACGAAATGGATGGTGACGTCTCGCTTGCGGAACATCAGCGCCCTTTTAACACCCCGCGGGCGGCTCTCATCGCCTGAACAGAGCCGGGCGCCGCCTGAATGAAGCTATCGCCGTCGGCCCATTTCGCGCAGCTCGGCCACGATGTCGTCGGTCGCCTGAGGGCGCGCCAGGGTCCCCATCGCCTCGGCCATGGCGGCGTGTCGGGCGGGGGTCTTCAGGATCTCGTCGACCAGGTCGCCGAGGCGGGTTGCGGAGGCGTCGGGCTGCGGCAGCACCAGCGCCGCGCCCGCGCGCTGAAAGGCGAAGGCGTTGATCGCCTGGTGGTTGTCGGCGGCCGTCGGGAGCGGAATCAGGATCGCCGGGCGCCGCATGATCGCCAGCTCGGCCAGGGTGAGCGCCCCGGCGCGGGCCACCACCAGACGCGCGTCGGCCAGCGCGGCCGGCATGTCGTCGATGAACGACCGCACCTGGACGCGGTCTTCCTCGTACCCCAACGCGGCGTAGTGGACCCGCATCCGATCGTGCTCGTCGGGCCCCGTCTGATGCACGATGGGCGGCAGGCGCCCGCGCGCGTCGAGGACGCGCACCATGCCCGAGGCGAATTCGTTGACGGCGTGTGAGCCCTGGCTGCCGCCCAGGATCAGGATCGATTTGGCGTTGGTGGCGTCGCGCCCGGCGAAGGCAGCGGCCCGTTCGATGAGGGCGCGTCGCACGGGGTTGCCGGTGAACCGGACCTTGCGGCGGGCGAACGCGGAGGCGGCCTCGTCGAACGCCACGAACACCCGGCGCGCGAAGCGACCCAAGATCCGGTTGGTGAAGCCGGGCACGCTGTTCTGCTCTTGCACCGCGGTCGGATAGCCGGACAGCGCGGCCGCCAAGACGAGCGGGCCGGAGGCATAGCCGCCCACCCCCAGCACGACGTCGGGACGCAGGCGCCGCAAGATGCGCCGCGAATCGAAATAGGCGCGGGGCAGGCGGCCGAGCCCGCGGGCCAGCCCGCGGAGGCCCATGCGCTTGAGCCCGCTCACCTTGATCAGCTCCAGCGGAAAACCGGCCTTGGGCACCAGGCGCGTCTCGAGGCCGCGCTCGGTGCCCACGAAGATCGCCTCGCCGCCCGTGGCCGCGATCGCCTCGGCGACAGCGATTCCGGGATAGAGATGGCCGCCGGTTCCGCCGCCTGCGATCAGGACCCGCAGCGGCTTGTTGTCGCTCATAGCTCGGGCGGAGCCTCGACGGTGCTCGGTGCGGCCGGGGGATGCGGTGGCCTGGACCCTCTCGGTCCCACTTCGATGATCAGGCGCGGGCCGGCGTCGAGACGGCGGTTGGCCCCTTTGCCGGCGCGGTGGGCGCCGGGCTGCCACTCGTGGGGCTCGGGGTTGCGCGCGCTGATGTTGGCCAGCACGCCGGCCATGAAGAGGCTCATCACCAGCGACGTTCCGCCGTAGCTGATGAACGGCAGCGGCAGACCCTTCGTCGGCAGCGATCCCAGCACCACGCCGATGTTCACCAGCGCCTGCAGCCCGAACATCGCGCTGATCCCGAAGGCCAGGTAGGCGCCGAACACGTCGCGCGCCCGCACGGCCGCCCGCAGGCCGCGCCAGACCAGCAGCGCGAAGGCGGCGATCACGCAGAGGACGCCGATGAGGCCCAGCTCTTCACCGACGATGGAAAGGATGAAGTCGGTGTGGGCCTCCGGAAGAAAGAACAGCTTCTGGCGTCCGTCGCCGAGGCCGAGGCCGGTGACGCCGCCCGAGCCGACGCTGATCAGCGATTCGGTGATCTGGTAGCCGACGTCGCGCCGGAAGGCCCAGGGGTCGAGAAAGGCCAGCATGCGGCGCATCCGGAACGGCGTCGAGACGATGAACTTCCAGCCGGCCGGCGCCGCGACCAGCACCGCGAGGATGAGATAGCTCGAGCGGGTCCCGGCGATGAAGAGCAGCCCCAGCGCCACGCAGCCGAAGATGACGGCGGTGCCGAGGTCGGGCTGCTTGAGCAGGAGGCCCATCATGAGCCCGGTGACCAGCAGCGGCGGCAGGAAGCCGACGGAGAAGACGCGCACCTTCTCCGCCTTGCGCGCCAGCAGCGAGGCCAGGTAGATGCAGAGGGCCAGCTTGGCCAGCTCGCCCGGTTGAAACGACAGCGGACCGAGGCGAAACCAGCGGATGGCGCCGCCGGCCCGCGACCCGATCTTCAGCACCGCCCCCAGGAGCATGATGCTGACGAACAGCAACGGATAGGCCAACCGCCGGTAGACCCCATAGTCGATCTTCACCGCCAGCGACATCGCGCCCAGGCCGAGCAGCGCGTAGACGATCTCTCGCTTCAGGAAGTAGGCGGCGTCGCCGTATTTCTTGGCGGCGAACACGGCACCCGACGAGAACACCATCACCACCCCGAACGCGACCAGCACCAGCACGGCGCCGACCAGCACCCGATCGACGCCGACCTCGCTGGGGCGGATCATCGGCGTCGCAGAGGTCAGGTCGGGCCCCAGCAGCTTGGCGGCCCGCAACCGGAGCGCCGCCCAGAGCTCGCGCGCCCCGGCCAGTGCCCGGGCCGAGACGGAGGGAGACGCCTCGGCGCGGTCGAGCTTCAGCGCGGGGCGCTTCAGGGCGGGGCGGCGTGCGGCCGCGCGGGAGATCGGGCGGCTGACCGGGCGGGTGATCGGTCCGTCGGCCGGCCGCTTCGTCTGGCGTTTCACCGGGCGCTTTCCGTCTGGGTCGTCACGCGCCCGACCGCGCGGCGGAAGACCTCGGACCGATGGGCGTAGTCGCGGAACATGTCGAAGCTCGAACAGGCGGGCGAGAGCACGACGGCGTCGCCCGGGCGCGCCAATCTCCGCGCGGCCTCGACCGCCGCCTCCAGCGTCGCCGCGCGCTCGATCGGCAGCACGCCGTCGAACGCCGCCTGCATCTTGTCGGCCGCCTCGCCAATCAGGATCGCCGCGCGGCCGACGCGCCCGAGCGCCTCGGCCAGCGGCGCGTAGTCGCCCCCCTTGTCGCGCCCGCCGGCGATGAGGACCACCCGGCGCGGGAAGCCGTCCAGCGCCGCGACGACGGCGCCGACGTTGGTCCCCTTCGAATCGTCGTAGTAGACGATGCCGTCGGCCTCGGCGACCAGCTCCATCCGATGCGCCAGCGGACGGAAGGCCAAGAGGCCCGCGCGAGCCTCGGCGGGCGAGGCTCCTGCCAGGCGCGCGGCCAGCAACGCCGCCAGCGCGTTGGCCTGATTGTGCCGCTGCCCGAGAAGCCAGGGGAGGTCCGCGGGGTACGACTCCGGGGGCTGGTGGGCGAGCTTGAGCATGAGCGGGCCACCGAGCCAGGCGCCGGTGGCCAGCGAATCGACGATCGAGAAGCCATCGCGGCGGCTGCGGGCGGCGGCGCTGGCGCGCACCGCCAGCGGATCGTCGAAGTTCACCACGGCGAAGTCATCCGGCGTCTGCGCCGCGAAGACGCGCGCCTTGGCGGCCGCATAGCCCTCGAGGCCGTCGTAGCGATCGAGGTGATCGGGCGTGATGTTGAGCAGGACGGCGACCCGCGGGTGGAACGTCCCCACCGTCTCCAGCTGGAAGCTCGACACCTCGACGACGCAGAAGCCGCCGGCCGCCGCCGCGGGCGTTCCCACCGCCTCGGCCAGCGGCTCACCCAGGTTGCCGCCCACGAACGTCGGGCGACCGGTGGCGCGCAGCATCTCGCCGACCAGCGTGGTGGTGGTCGACTTGCCGTTCGTTCCCGTGATGGCGACGATCGTCGCCGCGACGAACTGGGAGGCCAGCTCCAGCTCACCGGTGACTTCGACGGCGGCGGCCCGCGCAGCGGCCAGCTCGGGGATCTCGGGGACGCCCGGCGACAGCACGATCAGATCGGCGCCAAGGAAGGTTTCGCGTTGGTGCCCGCCCAGCTGCTGGGCCACGCCGGCTGGCAGCTGCGCGAGGGCGGCGGCCAGCTCGACCGCCGGCCGCTTGTCGGTCACCGTCACCTGCGCGCCGCGCGCCGCGCAGAGCGCCGCCGCCGCGATCCCGGAGCGTCCGAGACCGACCACCAGCACGCGTTTGTGAGCGAGCTCGATCACCGGGGCCTACCTGACCTTGAGGGTCGTGATGAGACCTAGAATCGCGCAAGCGAACGACACGATCCAAAAACGCACCACGATTCGCGATTCGGGCCAGCCCAGCTTCTCGAAGTGGTGGTGGATGGGGGCCATCAGAAAGATGCGCTTCTTGGTCTTCTTGTAGTACCCGACCTGGATGATGTCGGAGAGCGCCTCGACCACGAACACGCCGCCGACGATCGGCAGCGACAGCTCGGTCTTGGTCGCCAGCGCGACGAACCCGATGGCGCCGCCCAGCGCCAGCGCGCCGACGTCGCCCATGAACACCTGCGCCGGGTGGGTGTTGAACCAGAGAAAGCCTATCCCCGCGCCCCCCATCGCGCCGCAGAAGACCGCCAGCTCGCCGGCGCCGGGGACGTGCGGGATGCCGAGGTAGTGGGCGATGTTGAAGTCGCGCAGGGTGGTTCCCGCCGCATAGGCCAGCAAGAGCAGCGTGAAGGCGCAGATGATCACCGGCCCGATCGCCAGCCCGTCGAGGCCGTCGGTGAGGTTGACGGCGTTCGACTCGGCCATCAGCACGAAGACGGCGAAGGCCACGTAGGCGGCCAGCGGGAGCGCCAGCCAGGTGTGGTGAAAGTTGACCAGGGGCAGCGCCATCTTCAGTCGGACGTCGTAGGGGAGGCCGTCGCCCTTGTAGAGCCAGATCGTGGCCACCACCCCGATGACCAGCTGTCCGGCCAGCTTCAGCTTGCCGGAGAGGCCCTTCTTGTTCTTGCGCGCCAGCTTCAGGTAGTCGTCCAGGAACCCGATCGCGCCGTAGCCGACGGTGACCAGCAGCGCCAGCCAGACCAGCGTGCTGCGCAGATCGCACCAGAGGATGGTGGCGGCGGTCAGCGCCAGGATGATGAGGGCGCCGCCCATCGTCGGCGTGCCGCGCTTGGAGGCGTGCGCCGCCGGGCCGTCCTCGCGGATCACCTCGCCCAGCTGCCGCTCGCGCGCCCGGCGGATGAACCAGGGGGCGACGAAGAAGGTGATGAGCAGCGAGGTCAGCGTCGCCATCCCGATGCGCGTCGAGACATAGCGGAAGACGTTGGCCCCCGGCACCCGGTCGTGCTGTGCCAGCAGATGAAAAAGGTGGAACAGCATGGGAGGTCAGATTCCCCTTTCGGTGGTGGGTCCAAGCGCCACCCGCAGCGCCTCGACGGCGCGCTCGAGGCGGAGGCCGCGGGACGCCTTGACCAGGATCCAGTCGCCCGCCGAGGTCCAGGAGGCCAGCACCGCGGCGGCCGCTTCGGGCGACGAGGCCACGACGGCGCGCTCCGCGGCAAGGCCGGCGGCGCGCGCCTCCCTGACGACCAGCGGCGCAAACTGGCCCACGGCGGCCAGTCCGGCCAGCCCGGCCGCTCCGCCGGCCGCTCGCCCGAGCTCCCGGTGCGCTGCCTCGGCGCCCGGGCCGAGCTCCAGCATGTCCCCCAGGATGGCGAACCGGTGTCCGGCGCCGGAGGCCGCCACGAGCGCACCGAGCGCCGCGGTCATCGAGGCCGGATTGGCGTTGTAGCAGTCGTCGAGGATGGTGCGCCCGCCGGCCGCCACGGGCGCCGAGCGGTGCGGGGGCAAGGTCACCGTCTCCAGCCCGCGGGCCGCGTCGACCGGCGAGACGCCCGCCGCCGCCGCGGCTGCCAGCGCCGCCGCGCCGTTGCGGGCGTTGTGCGCGCCGCCGAGCGGCAGCCGCACCACCACCGGGGTCCCCCGGACGGCGTACCGGACGACGGCGCCGGAGGCGCCCGCCGGCACGAAGTCGAGGACCCGCACGTCGCCGCTGCGATCTCCGAAGGTGAGGCGCCGCTCGCGCGCCACCGGGTCCGCCTGCGCGGCGATGAGCGGGTCGTCAGCGGGGAAGACGGCCGTCCCCTGGGGGCCGAGGCCCGCGAAGAGCTCACCCTTCGCGCGCGCCACCCCTTCGATCGAGCCGAGCGTCTCCAGGTGCGCCGCCGCGACGTTGGTGATGATGCCGATCTCGGGGCGCGCGATCTCTGTCAGGTAGGCGATCTCGCCGGGCGCGCGCATCGCCATCTCCAGCACCCAGGCCGCCTCGGCCCCGCTCGCCGAGAGGATCGTCAGCGGCAGCCCCACGTCGGTGTTGAAGTTGCCGGGCGTCCGCAGCACTTCGCCGAGCGGCCGCAGCGCCGCTGCCACCAGCTCCTTGGTCGTGGTCTTTCCATTGGAGCCGGTCACCGCCACCACCCGCCCGCGAAACTTGGTCCGGACAGCCCGCGCCAGGTCGCCGAGCGCGCGGCGGGGATCCTCGACGGCGATGACCGCGGCGTTCGCGCGTCCCTCCGGCAGGCCGCGCCCGCGCGCCACCACCACGCCGGCCGCGCCGGAGGCCACCGCCTGCGCAACGAAGTCGAAGCCGTCGACCCGCTCGCCGGGGAGCGCGAAGAAGAGCTGCTCAGCCCCGACCGCGCGGCTGTCGGCCGCCGCGCCGGCGAATGATGGACCGCGGGCGCCGGCATCCAGAATCGTCCCGTTCATGGCGCCGGCCGCGAAATCGAGCGTGTGGCGTGCGGCGCTCATGCCCCGCCGCCGGCCGCCAGCGCCTGGGCGGCCTCCTCACGATCGTCGAAGTGCAGCCTGGTGGTGCCCACGATCTGATAGTCCTCGTGCCCCTTGCCGGCGATGAGCAGGACGTCGCCCGAGCGGGCGGCGGCGGCGGCGGCGCGAATGGCCGTCCGCCGATCGACCTCCACGTGATAGCCGCGCGCTGCGCCGGCCAGCGCCGGCGCCGTCAGCTCGTCCCCGCCCGCGCGCCGCATCCCGTCGACAATCATGGCGACGATGCTGGCAGGCTCCTCGGTGCGCGGATTGTCGGAGGTGACGATGGCCAGGTCGGCCTCGCGCACGGCGATCTCCCCCATGAGCGGCCGCTTGCCGCGATCCCGATCGCCGCCGCAGCCGAACACGACGAGCAAGCGTCCTGGAGGGTTCCGGGACGGCGCCACCAGCGGTCTCACCGCGGCGATCGCCCGCGAGAGCGCGTCGGGCGTGTGCGCGTAGTCGACCAGGCAGAGCACGCCGCGCGCATTGGCGACCCGCTCGAGCCGCCCGGGGACGCCCGGCAGCCGCCCGGCACCGGCCACGATCGCGTCCGGTTCGAGCCCGCGCGCGATCGCCATCCCGACCGCCAGCGCCAGGTTGTCCAGGTTGTACCCGCCCACGAGCGGCGTCGTGATCTCCAGCCTGCCGCGCGGCGTCTCCACCGTCGCGTGGGTGCCGTTCGGAGAGAAGACGTGCCGCGCCACCAGGACGTCGGCGCCCCGCGCCGCCGCGCCGGGCGCACGCGCCACGGTCAGCGTCGCGCTCGCCTGGGACCGCGCGCGCATCCGCCGCCCCGCCTCGTCGTCGGCAAACGTCACCGCCACCCCGCGCGCGGGATCGATGAGACGCTCGAACAGAATCGCCTTGGCGTTCTCGTACTCTCCCATCGTGTGGTGATAGTCGAGGTGGTCCTGCGTCAGGTTGGTCATGGCCGCCACCCGAAACCGGCAGCCATCGAGGCGCCCCTGCGCCAGCGCGTGCGAGGTCGCTTCTAACACGACGTCGGTGGTCCCCACCGCACGCATGTCGGCCAGAAGCCCGTGCAGCATCAGCGCGCCCGGCGTGGTCAACGGCGCGACGCGTCCACCGCCGGCGAGGCCCGCCGCGCGGTAGGTGATCGTGCCGAACAGACCGGGCGCCCGGCCGCTCGCCCGCAACATCTCCTCGACCAGATAAGCGGTCGTCGTCTTGCCATTGGTGCCGGTCACCGCCAGCAGCGTCAAGGCCTCGGCGGCGCCGAACCGGTTCGCCGCGATGAGGCCCAGCGCGTGGCGCGCGCTCGGCACGGTGACGACGACGCCCGAAAATTCAGCATGCGGGGGTGGCGGCAGCGCCGTCACTGTCGGCGTCGGCTCTTCGACCACCAGCGCCACCGCGCCGCGCGCCGCCGCGTCCGCCAGGAACTGGCGACCATCGGCGGCCGTCCCCGGGACCGCCACGAAGAGATCGCCCGGCCCGACCTGCCGCGAGTCGTCGCGCACCTCGGCGATGGGCAGCGCTGCGAACGCCGGGTCCACGCTGCGTGCTCCCTCCACACCGCGAAGCAAGCCGCCCAGAGTGAAAGGCGCCGGCATCGTTCAGTTGGCCTTGCGCCCGAAGGCCACACGGCAGACCACACCGCGCGACGCCGGCCCCGGCGCGGGCCGCTGCCGCAGCGCCACGCCGGTCGCCCGTCCTTCGGGATCGTCGAACGCCAGCTCGACGCCAGTCTTGTTGGCCGCGTGAATCGCTTGCCCCAGGCTCATGCCGGTGAAATCGGGGACCTCGATCCGGTCGATCGCCTGGTCGGCCGCGCGCCCCCCCTCGGCCCCTGCGACCTCGTCCCACTTCTCGGCCAGCGCCGGGTCCTCGCCGAGCGCGTCGTCGTCGAGCGGCAGATCGGTCGCCGGGGCGTCGCTGCCCGCCGATTCGTCGGCGTCGGCGGCCACCGTCCTGGCCGGGGCGGTCTCCTTGCCGGTCTGATGTGCGGACTTACCGTTGCCATTGCCATTGCCATTGCCGTTGCCGTTCCCGCTGCCCTCCGCCAGGGCGGCCGCCGTCGGGGGGACGTGCAGGTAGCGCAGCGCCTCCTCGGCGATCTCCTTGAAGATGGGCGCGGCCACCACGCCGCCCAGGTGTCCCCCCTGCGGCTCGTCGACGACGACGATGATCGCCAGCCGCGGATCCTCGATCGGGACCACGCCCAGGAACGACGAGACCCACTTGCTCGAATCGTAGTGACCGTTGGCCACCTTCTGCGCCGTTCCGGTCTTGCCGCCCACGGTGTACCCGTCGATGGCGGCCTGGGGCGCCGTACCCCCCTTCTCGGTCACGCCCCGCATGATCCCAAGCATGGTCCGCGCCGCGCCCGCCGACATCACCCGCCGGTCGGGCGCGAAAGCCGGCGTTTCGATGCTCCCGTCCGGCGCGACCACGCGGGCCACGATCCGGGGCTGCCGGTAGATGCCGCCGCCGGCGATGGCGCTGACCCCCGCGATCATCTGCAGCGGGGTCACCGCGATCCCCTGCCCGAACGAGATGTTGGCGAACCCGATGTCGCCCCACTTGTCGACCGGCCGCACCACGCCGGCGCGCTCGCCCGGCAGACCGATGCCCGTGGGGCGTCCGAACCCGAACCGTCCGAGCGCTTCCGCGAAGGCATCACGCCCCAGCCGGCGCGCGATCTTGGTGGCGCCGATGTTGCTCGAGAACTTGAAAACCTCGGCGACCGTCAGCACGCCGTGTCCGTGCGTGTCGTGGATCGAGTACTTGCCGACCATCATCTTGCCCATGAGGCAGTCGAAGCGGTCGTCCGGCTTCACCACGCCGGCGTCCAGCGCCGAGGCGATGGTGAACGTCTTCATGGTCGAGCCCGGCTCGTAGGTGTCGGTGATGGCGCGGTTGCGGGCCTCGGCCTCGGCGGCGCCGATCGGCTCGTTGGGGTTGAACGTCGGCACCGACGCCATCGCCAGCACCTCGCCGGTGCGCGGGTCCATCATGATCGCCACCGCGCCCTTGGCGTGGTGCTCGGCGGCGCCGGCCGCCAGTGCGCGCTCGGTGATGAACGTCAGGTAGCGATCGATGGTCAAGACGGCGTCGTTGCCGCTGGTGCTGGGCGCATCCACCGTCCCTTCGACCGCGATGTCGCGTCCGAGCGCGTCCCGCACCCCTTGCACCGAAGACGTCGTCCCACGCAGTTGCTTGTCCAGCGCCAGCTCCACGCCGTCGAGCCCGCTCCCCTCGGAGCCGGCGTGCCCCATCACCGTCGCCGCCAGGCTGCGGTTCGGGTAAAACCGGCGCGGCTCGCGGGTGAACGCCATCCCCGGCAACCCCAGCTTCTTGACCGCCTCGGCCTCCTCGGGCGTCACCTTGCGCTTCACCCAGGCGAAGAACCGGCGCTGCTCGAGCTTCTTCTCCAGCTCGGCCCGGTCGATCCCCAGGATGCGCGCCAGCTTTCTGGCCGCGTCGCGGGGATCGGGGAGCTGCCGCGGGTTGCAGTAGATCGAATCGACGTCCGCGGTCGAGGCCAGGTCGGCGCCGTTGCGGTCGAGGATCCGCCCGCGGCGCGGAGGCAGCTCGATCTCGCGCAGGTACTGCTCCTCGGCCATCGCGCGCAGCCGGTCGGCGTCGCGGACCTGGAGGTTGACGGCGCGCTTGCCGACGGCCGCGAAGAGCGACGTCAGCACCACACCGCAGACGGCGATCCGGACGCGCGCCCAGCGGCTGGCGGGGATCAGCATGGCCGTTCATCTCCCCGAGGGGTCATGGAAGCACCACCCCGGGTTCGAGCTTGATGACGTTGGCCGCGGCCGGCGGCCCCATCTGCATCTTGTCGTGCGCCAGGCCGATGACGCGCCCGGGATCTTTCAGCATGCCGATCTCGATGATGAGGCTCCGCTGGCGCTCCAGAAGCTCGCTGTTGACGCGTTTTTCGCGGCCGAGGTCGTAGGCGATCTGGATTCCGTGCATCCGCACCGCCACGTGGGCCAGCGCGCCCGCCGTGAGCAGCGCCAGCGCGAAGGCCCAGACACCGACGCCACGCCGGTTCGCAACGTCGAGGCGCAGGTACCCCGAAAGGGTGGGGGCGTTCGCTCTCGCCGAGCTCTGCGGGGGCACGGAGGCATCCTCCGTCCGGCTCTCCGTTGTGATGATCACCTCAGACACGCTCCGCGGCACCTCGGACGCGCTCCGCCGCACGTCAGATGCGCTCCGCGGCGCGCAGGTGGGCCGATCGGGCGCGTGGGTTGCGGGCCCGTTCCGCGCCGCTGGCCGGGACGACGTGCTTGGTCAGAATCTTCAGCACCGCCGGACGCTCGTCGTCCCTCCCGCCGTCCTTGCCGCGGTCCTTGCCGGCGAGGGCCCTCAGCCGGCGCTTGACGATCCGGTCCTCCAGCGAATGGAAGGCGATGACGCAGAGCCGGCCGCCGGGCCGCAGGCAGTCAGCCGCCACCGAGAGAAAACGTTCCAGCTCGACCAGCTCCTCGTTCACCGCGATCCGCAGCGCCTGAAAGGTCCGCGTGGCCGGGTTCTTGCCGTACTCGTGTCGGGGGATGGCCCGGGCAACCAGCGCTGCCAGCTTGCCGGTGGTGTCGAGGTCGCCCGCACGACGCGCCTCGATGATTGCGCTGGCGACCCGGGCGGCGTGCCGCTCCTCGCCGTAGTTGCGGATGATCTGCACCAGCTCCTCTTCATCGATGCGGCGCAGGAGATCGGCCGCGGTCTCGCCGCTGGTGGGATCCATCCGCATGTCGAGCGGTCCGTCGTTCCGGAAGGAGAACCCGCGCTCGGGTCGGTCGAGCTGCGGCGACGAGACGCCGAGGTCGACCAGAAAGCCATCGACCGCGACCACCCCCAGCCGATCGAGCACCGCCCGCGCCTCCGAAAACCGGGCGTGGACCAGCGTGACGCGGTCGCCGAACGGCTGGAGGGCCAGACGCGACGCCTCGAGTGCGTCGGGGTCGCGGTCGATCCCGATCAGCTTGCCGTCAGGGGCCGAGCGCTCCAGCACTGCCCGGGCATGTCCGCCAAGACCGACGGTCGCGTCGCAATACTGGCCCGCTGGCTTCGGATCGAGCCAGGTGAGGACCTCATCCAGCAGGACCGGAAGGTGCGCGGAGCGCTCCTGCCGCGACACGTCATTACGTCCTGACAGCTCGGGCGGCATGGGTCCCGCTCCATTCTTGACCGGAGCGCCTGGGTGTCAAGTTTTGTGGGCAAATAACTTACGTAATTTCAATTAGATAGGACCTGCCAAGGGCATTCTGTTTCGGCCGTTGCGGGAACATGTAAATGGCTCGTTTCAGTGTGGCGAGGAGGTCACCGGAGCGGCGTGCGAAAGGGCAACCGAG
>CAWKBC010000006.1:0-4375 GCA_963847705.1 uncultured Pseudomonadota bacterium
TGGGGCGGCACGGCTGAAGACTATCTGCCGATTCACCAGTGGTTCGACGAGTTGAAGGCCATAACAGCCGACTTTCGCCACCGCGCGCTGCGCCATCACGCCGAAGGCATCTTCATGGCCGAGCGGTTTTTCGGAACGACGATCACCATCTCGACCGGCCGCGTCGTGCCGGTGCGGCTGATCGGCGAGCAGCATGTCCGCGAGGATCTCGGCTTCATCCCGAGCTTCGTGGACTGGGTGCGGTGCATCCGTCCCGAACCCTGGATGGGGCGCGCCCAGCCGATCCATCGCGACGTCGATCCGTTCGCCGCCGCCGTCTGATTTCTTCCTTCCCCCAATCGCTACGAAGCCCGGCCATCGCGCCGGGCTTCGTCGTTTCAGGAGCCCTGCAATGGCCGATTTCTACACCCATTTCTCGTGCCTGCTCGACGTTGGCAGCCCGGACAACGCCGCTCGCGCGCTGGACCTCTACCAAGCCTTCATGGAGGACGCCGCCCGCGAGGAAGTGCCCTCTGAGGGTTTTCTTCTGTCGGTCCAGCCGGACCTTGGTGCCACGAAACTCTGGATTCATGACGACGCGACCGGCGATCCGCAGCAGGCGATCGATTTCGTGCTGCGCTGCGCCGAGGCGTTCGCGCTCACCGGGCGTTGGGGTTTCCAATGGGCAAATACCTGCTCGCGCCCGCGGATCGACGCCTTCGGGGGTGGCGCGCATGTCCTCGACCTCGAAAAGCGCACCACTGTCGCCTGGACCGATACGAATGGCTGGTTGGCGCGCACACTGGCGCCCGCCCGCAGGAAGGGGGGCGCACGATGAGCATCCCCGATCATGCCCGCGCGAATTTCCAGACGCTGTTGCGGGCCGCGGAAGACAACAATCTCGCGCTCATGGAATGCGCGGACGCCAAAACCGGGGAGACGCGATACGTCATTTGCGCGGTCGGCCGAGACGGCGCCGATTATGTGTTCACGCCATTTGGGCATCTCGCCGACGGGAACCCCTATGACGCCTATCTCCCGCCGCCCGAGACCCTGCCACCCCAATCGCCAGCCTGATCCCCTGTCGCGGCTGGACCTGTCTGGGCGCGGCGTTTCGCGGGTCAACGGGCAAGCCGTTCCCGCATCGCCCGGCTGGCGATGCGTGACCCACGAAACCTTGCCGCGCCCGGTCGCCAGTCCGCCGCGACGGGCGGATCAGGAGGTGACGAGCGATGTGCAGGGTTCTCAACAAGCATAAAACCGGCGTGCCGGCTGGGGCCGTCTATATCGGCCGCGGCAGCAAATGGGGAAATCCGTTCCGCATCGGCGCGGATGGCGACCGCGCCACCGTCATCGCGAAACACGAAAGCTGGCTGCGCGACCAGCATCATCTGCTGCGGGCGCTCGACGAGTTGCGGGGCTGCGATCTCGTCTGCTTCTGCGCGCCGCTCGCCTGTCATGGCGATTTGCTGCTGTGGCTCGCGGACGCCACGCGCGACGAGCGGATCGCGTGGTGGCGCGGCTCGCCGCTCCGGATCGCGGGACGGGCGCGTGATGCCATCCGGCATACCCGGCGCCTGTGAGAGGCAGAGGACGGCCGGGACGGGTTTGAGCCGGTTGGGGTCGAGAGAGCGCCCCTCGGTTCGATCCGTTCCCGCTCTCCCGAGGTTCCCCAATGCCAAGTATCGCCAGCACCGCGCTCGCGGCGACGCCGATCGCCGCTGCTCCGACCAATCCTGATCCCGCCGCCGCCATCGCCGCAGGCCGCGCGCCTGCTTCTCCCCGATCTCGAACGCGGCCGCCGCATCGATGCGGCCATGCTGCGCGCCGCGATGGAGCGCGCCTTCGGCGGTTCCGATGCGGAAGGCGCATGGGACTGGAAGACCGCCTACGATTCCTGCGAGGCGGCGACGGTTCTGTTCCTGCGCAAATTCGGCCCGGCTATGCGCGCCAGGGCCGCGTCGCCCGCCGCCATGCTGCCGATGCTGGCCAAGATCGCGCGGGCTTCTCCCGACGCATACGCGCCGCTCCGAGGAGAGCCAGGCGCTCCAGCAATTCTCGACGCCGATCACGCTCGGTCTCGCGGCCAGCACCGCCGCCGCGATCACGCCGGCAGACCTGGTGCTGGAGCCCTCGGCCGGGACCGGCCTGCTCGCCATCCTCGCCGAGCTGGCAGGCGGCGCGCTCGTGCTCAACGAGCTGGCGGATACCCGTGCCGGGCTGCTGGCCCGCCTCTTTCCGGGCATCCCCGTCACCCGGTTCGACGCGGCGCAGATCGATGACCATCTCGGCGCCGGCGTGCGCCCCAGCGTGGTGCTGATGAACCCGCCCTTCTCGGCGATGGCCCATGTCGATCGCCGCATGGCCGACACCACCCTCCGCCACGTCAGCTCCGCCCTCGCACGCCTCGCCGATGGTGGCCGCCTGGTCGCCATCACCGGGGCGAACTTCGCGCCGGACAATCCGGCCTGGACGGATGCGTTCGTCCAGCTTCAGGAGCGCGGCCGTGTGGTGTTCTCGGCCGCCATCGATGGCGCGGTCTATGCCAAGCACGGCACGACCATCGACACGCGCCTGACCGTGATCGACAAGCAGCCCGCCGAAGATGCGATGCAAATTCCCAGCGTCGCCGGGGATGGCGCCAGACGTCGCCACGCTGCTGGACTGGGTGGTGCGCAATGTCCCGGCGAGGCTGCCGATCGTTGGTGCCGCTGCCGCTCCCGCTGTGTGCCGCTCAGTCGTGCCTCGGACGTTGCGCGGCACCGCCGTCCGCCCATCATCCCTTCCGGCCGTTGCAGTCGCGGCCGAGTCCATCGAACTCGCCTACGAGACCTTGGATTGGCAGCCGGCCGAGAGCGGCCGCATCACCGAGGCGCTTTATGAAGAATACGGATTGCAGACGATCCGTATTCCCGACTCTCAGGCGCATCCCACCAAGCTGGTGCAGTCCGTGGCGATGGCGTCGGTGGCGCCCCCGAAACCTTCCTATCGGCCGCATCTGCCGCCCGCAGTCATTTCGGGCGGATTGCTGTCGGACGCCCAGCTTGAGAGCGTCATCTATGCCGGCGAGGCCCATTCCGGCCATCTGGCCGGATCGTGGAAGGTCGATGAGACCTTCGACATCGTCTCGGCTGCGCCCGACGACGCGGAGAATGCGGTTCGCTTCCGCCGCGGCTGGTTTCTCGGCGACGGCACCGGCGCCGGCAAGGGCCGCCAGGTTGCCGGCATCCTGCTCGACAATTGGCTGAAGGGCCGCCGCCGCGCCGTCTGGGTCTCCAAATCCGACAAGCTGATCGAGGACGCGCAGCGCGACTGGTCTGCGCTCGGCCAGGAACGGCTGCTGGTGACGCCGCTGTCGCGCTTCCGCCAGGGCACGCCGATCCGGCTGGATCAGGGCATCCTATTTACGACCTACGCCACGCTGCGCACCGATGGGCGCGACGCGAAGGTTTCGCGCGTGCGGCAGATCGTCGATTGGTTGGGCGCCGATTTCGACGGCGTCATCATCTTCGACGAGAGCCATGCCATGCAGAACGCCGCTGGCAACAAAAGCGAGCGCGGCGATCAGGCCGCCTCGCAGCAGGGCCGCGCCGGCCTGCGCCTGCAACACGCGCTGCCGAACGCCCGCATCGTCTATGTGTCCGCGACCGGCGCCACCACGGTCCACAATCTCGCCTATGCCCAGCGGCTCGGCCTGTGGGGCGGCGAGGATTTCCCGTTCGCCACGCGCGCCGAGTTCGTCGAGGCGATCGAGGCCGGCGGCGTCGCGGCCATGGAGGTGCTGGCGCGCGATCTGCGGGCGCTCGGCCTCTATGCGGCACGGTCGCTCAGCTACGAGGGCGTCGAATATGATCTGGTCGAGCACCAACTCACCGACGAGCAGATCCGCATTTACGATTCCTATGCCGGCGCCTTCGGCATCATTCACAACAATCTCGACGCGGCGCTGAAGGCGACCAACGTCACCGGCGATACCGGCACGCTGAACGCCCAGGCCAAATCCGCCGCGCGTTCCGCTTTCGAAAGCGCCAAGCAGCGTTTCTTCAATCACCTGATCACCGCGATGAAAACGCCGTCGCTGATCGAAGCGGTCGATCGCGATCTGGCCGCCGGCCATGCCGCCGTCATCCAGATCGTCTCGACCGGCGAGGCACTGATGGAGCGCCGGCTTGCCGAAATCCCCACCGAGGAATGGGGCGATGTCCAGGTCGACATCACGCCGCGCGAATACGTTCTGGATTATTTGGCGCACTCCTTCCCGACGCAGCTTTTCGAGCCGTTCACCGACAGCGAGGGCAATCTCTGCTCGCGGCCCGTTTTTCGCGACGGCCAGCCGGTGCAGAGCCGCGATGCCGTCGCACGGCGGGATCGGCTGATCGAAAAGCTGGCATCGCTG
>CAWKBC010000007.1:0-139196 GCA_963847705.1 uncultured Pseudomonadota bacterium
GATCGGCCTCCTCCATGTCGGGCGGCGGCGCGGTCGACTCGACCACCACGTCGGGGGTGATCCCCTGCCCCTGGATCGAGCGGCCGTTCGGCGTGTAGTAGCGGGCCACGGTCAGCTTGAGGCCGCAGGGCTTCGACCCGCAGCCGTCGATGTCGATCACCGTCTGCACCGACCCCTTGCCGAAGGTCTGCGTCCCCAGGATGACCGCCCGCCCGTGATCCTGCAGGGCGCCGGCCACGATCTCGGCCGCCGAGGCGGTCGCGCCGTCGACGAGGACGATCATGGGGAACCCTTCCCAGGTGCCATGGCTGTGCGCGCGGGCCTCGTCCATCACCTGGCCGCCCTTGCCGACCGTCTTGACGATGAGCCCGTCGGAGATGAAGCGATCGGCGACCCGGATCCCCTGATCGAGCAGGCCACCCGGGTTGCGGCGCAGATCGACGATCATCCCCTTGAACCCCTTTGACTTGGCCGACAGCTGATCGAGCAGATCGCCCAGCGAGGAATCGGTGTTGGTGGAGAAGACCCGGATCTTGAAGTAAGCGACGCCGGGCTCGAGCAGCTTCCCTTCGACCGCCTTCACCTCGTAACGGGCGCGCTTGATCCGAAAGCTGAGCTCGCGCCCGTGGCGATCGATCACCAGCGCCACCTCGCTCCCCGCCGGCCCCTGCATGCGCCCGATGGCGTCGTCGAACTCCAGCGTCGCGATCTCCGCGCCGTCGACGCGCTTGATGACGTCGCCCGGCTCGATCCCCGCCTTGGCCGCCGGCGATCCTTCGATCGGCGACACGATGACGAACTTGTTCTTGCGCTTCTCGACGTCGATGCCGATGCCGTCGATCTCCTCGTTCCCCTCGGTCTCCTTCTTCAGGCGGCCGTACTCGTCGGGGTCCATGAAGCGCGAGTGCGGATCGAGCACGTCGGTCAGCCCGCGCGCGGCCCCGTACATGAGATCGGTCTCGGCGATGTCCTCGACGTAGTGCCCTTCGATGTAGGAGAGCACCTTGGTGAACACGCCCAGCTTCTGGTACGGATTGAAGCGCCCCGCCTGCAACGGTCGCGAAAAGACCAGGCCCGCGGAGAAGGCGCAGAGCGCCAGCAAGGCGACGCCACCGGCGCGACGCAGGCCCGACGGTGCCGACCTCGATCGCGGGCTGGTGGTCGCTCCAGAGTCGAGAGCAGAGACGGCGGGCTCGGCAGGTTCGGATTGGCGGGTGTTGGGCATCGATGATCCTGGGCCAGGTAGTTTACGACCCCGCGGCGATCACGCGACGCAAGAACGCGGGTCGCATCTCACTTAGAGGAGCGGAGCCACAGCTCGGAGCGCCGCGTTGCAAAATGGAGTGACCATATATGTGATGTACTTGCGTTTCTGGGGGGCCAGGTGGAGAATTCGTCCTCACGTTTATGGTGGGCAAAAACCTTGGTGTTTTTGGCCGGTCTTCGGAAGTTACCCACAGAAGACACCACAGTTTCTCCACCTAGTATCCACAAGCTGTAGTGGCTGAGCCCCCCCGCCCCACTATATCTTGCGGTCGTTTCGAAATTCGGATACAACGTTCGCGGGCGCCATTTGGGCGTCCAAGTCTTTCACGGGGAGGAAGTCCATGCTTGAGAAGCAAGACGTCCGGAAGAATCGCAACGGGCGCGCCGCCAGCGCGCCAGCGCCCTTCACGGCACACGCACCATCGCGGCGAGGCAGCAAGTCCGACGGAGGCCCGAAGGCTTCGTCGACCTCGTCGGCCGAGGCCACAAAGGCCCGCGGACTCAAGCTCCGGCGCTATTTCACCGCCCCGGGCGACGACGGCTTCGCCGGCGTCGAATGGGAGCTGCGGACGGCCGCCATCACTGGCGAGAACGGCAAGAGCGTCTTCGAGCAGCGCGACGTGGAGGTCCCCAAGAGCTGGAGCCAGACCGCGACCAACGTGGTGGTCCAGAAGTACTTCCGCGGCACCGTCGGGACGCCTGAGCGCGAGCGCTCGGTGCGCCAGCTGATCTCCCGCGTGGCCGACACCATCACGGCCTGGGGCAGGCACGGGCGCGACGGCAAGAGCGCCAGCTACTTCGCCGATGAGGAGTCGGCGGCGGTGTTCAACGCCGAGCTCAAGTACCTCCTCGTCACCCAGCGGATGGCCTTCAACTCCCCGGTCTGGTTCAACGTCGGCAGCGAGGCGGAGCCGCAGTGCTCGGCCTGCTTCATCAACAGCGTCGACGACACGATGGAGTCGATCCTCGGCCTGGCCAAGACCGAAGGGATGCTGTTCAAGTACGGCTCCGGCACCGGGACCAACCTCTCCCCCATCCGCTCGTCGAAGGAGCTCCTGCAGGGGGGCGGCACCGCCTCGGGCCCGGTCAGCTTCATGCGCGGCTTCGACGCCTTCGCCGGCGTCATCAAGTCGGGCGGCAAGACCCGCCGCGCCGCCAAGATGGTGATGCTCGACATCGACCACCCCGACGTCGACGAGTTCATCTGGTGCAAGGCCAAGGAAGAGAAGAAGGCCTGGACCCTGATCGACGCCGGCTACGACGGCTCGTTCGACGGGGAGGCCTACAAGTCCGTCTTCTTCCAGAACTCGAACAACTCGGTGCGCGTCAGCGACGACTTCATGGAGGCGGTGCAGAAGGACCGCGACTGGACCACCCGCGCGGTGCGCGACGGGCGGCCGGTCGAGACGGTCAAGGCGCGCAAGCTCTGGCGTGACATCGCCGAGGCGGCCTGGCAGTGCGGGGACCCTGGCCTCCAGTACGACACGACGATCAACGACTGGCACACCTCGGCGGGGACGGGGCGCATCAACGCCTCCAACCCCTGCAGCGAGTACATGTACCTCGACGACTCGGCCTGCAACCTGGCGTCGCTCAACCTGCGGAAGTTCGTGGTGGCCGCCCTCGACGGAGCCATCGACAGGAGCACCGCCAGCGAGTTCGACGTGAGCTCGTTCCGCCGCGCGGTCGAGACGACGATCCTGGCGCAGGAGATCATCGTCGGGAACGCCAAGTACCCGACGCCCAAGATCGCCGAGAACTCGCTGCGTTTCCGACCGCTCGGGCTCGGCTACGCCAACCTGGGCGCGCTGCTCATGTCGCGCGGGCTGCCCTACGACAGCGCCGAGGCGCGCTCCTACGCGGGCACCATCACCGCGCTCATGACCGGATGGGCCTACCGGACCAGCGCCGTCATCGCCCGGGACGTGACCGGTCCGTTCGACGGCTACGCCGAAAACCGCGAGCCGTTCATCGGTGTCATGAAGAAGCACCGCAAGGAGGTCGACAAGATCGACAGCACGGCGGTGCCGGCCGACATGCTGGACGCCGCGCGCGACGCCTGGGATCAGACGCTGGCCATCGGCAAGGAGCACGGCTTCCGCAACGGCCAGGCCACGGTGCTGGCGCCGACGGGAACCATCGGCTTCATGATGGACTGCGACACCACCGGCATCGAGCCGGACATCGCGCTCATCAAGTACAAGCGGCTGGTCGGCGGTGGGATGATCAAGATCGTCAACAACACGCTCACCGAGGCGCTGGACCACCTCCACTACGACGAGGCGCAGGTGAAGGCGATCGTCGAGTACGTGGACACGGAGGAGACGATCGAAGGGGCGCCCGGCCTCAAGCCGGAGCATCTGCCGGTCTTCGACTGCGCTTTTCGCGCCGCGAACGGCACCCGCTCGATCCACTACCAGGGGCACATCCGGATGATGGCGGCCGCGCAGCCGTTCATCTCGGGCGCCATCTCCAAGACGGTCAACCTGCCGCCCGAGGCAACGGTCGAGGACGTGCAAGAGGCCTACATGGAGTCCTGGAAGCAGGGCCTGAAGGCGGTCGCGATCTACCGTGACGGCTGCAAGCGCACGCAGCCGCTCTCGACCAGCAAGACCGACCCGGGGCTGGTCAAAGGTGGGAATGCGGCGGTGGCCGCGGTGCCGGTCAAGAACGGCCCGCCGGCGGCCGTGCGGCGCAAGCTGGGCGACGAGCGCCAGTCGTTCACGCACAAGTTCTCCGTCGCCGGTCACGAAGGCTACGTCCACGTCGGTCTCTACGAGACCGGCGAGCCGGGCGAGATCTTCGTGAAGATGGCCAAGGAGGGCTCGACGATCTCGGGCCTCATGGACAGCTTCGCCACGGCGATCTCGCTGGCCCTGCAGCACGGCGTGCCGCTGCGCCTCCTCTGCGACAAGTTCGCGCGCACCCGCTTCGAGCCTTACGGGTTCACCGAGAACCCGGAGATTCCACGGGCCAGCTCGATCATGGACTACCTCTTCCGCTGGCTGGCCGCGAAGTTCGTGCGCGAGACGCCAATGGCCGAGGCAGAGCCGGCGCCCGTCGCCACCGCGGAGCTCCAGCGCGTCGGCGAGGTGGTGGCCGCCGCGCAAAAGGTCGAGGTGATCGACGTGAGCGCCAAGAACGGCAGCAACGGTCACAACGGCCACGCCAACGGAAATGCCAACACGCACACCGGCAACGGTAACTACAGCTTCATCGCCCGCACCGACGCGCCGACCTGCCCCGAATGCGGATCGATCATGATCCCCAACGGCAGCTGCCACAAGTGCGTCAACTGCGGCACGACGAGCGGCTGCTCGTAACCCGCTAAGCAAAAGGCACGACCAAAGGGAGGGCCCGCCAGGGTCCTCCCTTTTCGTTTGGGCGCGCGTGTACGATGGACCCGTGATTGCTCGAACGGTCGGGGTTCTCGCGCTGGCGGGGCTCGCCCTCGTCGAGGGACGGGGGCTCGCGAACGACTCGGAGGCCCTGCTGGCCGGAGGCGAGATTACCTTCAAGAAGTCCGAGGGGATTGCGATGGAGACCGAGGATTTCTCGATCAAGCCCGACGACGTTCGGGTCGCTTACAAGTTCCGCAACACGACGCCCGCCGACATCACGACGCTCGTCGCCTTCCCTTTGGCGCCCTATGAGCTCCCCCCTGAGGACGATGCGGAGAACGACGCGGAGCTCCGTGCGGAACCTCGCTGGCGGGACCTCGGCCACTTCACTCTTCGCGTCGATGGACGGCCCACGCCGTTCGAGTCGACCGTCAGCTGGTCGACGAAAAAGGCTACCGGGCGCAGGAACGACCAGAAGATCGTCACCGTGACCTACCATTGGGTGCAGACCTTTCCGGCGGGAAAGGTGGTGTCGGTGGAGCACTCGTTCCACCCGTACGGCGGCTTCATCTATTCGTTCGACTACGGTGGCGCCGCCGCGCTCGAGCGCCAGCTCGCCCACGACTACTGCGTCGGCCCCGTGCTGCTACGGGGCATGAAGCGCGGCGAAGGGAGCCTTGACCAGGTCCACTACGTCCTCAAGACGGGCGCGAACTGGAAGGGACCGATCGGCCGCTTCACGCTCCGGATTCAGAAAAAGCGCGCTGCTGACAAGGTCTCGGTCTGTCTCGACGGGTTTCGCAAGGTCGACGACCGCACCTTCGTTCTCGAGAAGACGAACTACGTTCCGACCCAGGATCTACAGATCGCGTTCATCACGCTCCCGTAGCACGCTAACCTCGAACCCATGTTCACCGGGTCCTACGCGCTGTTGATGGCCGAGTACAACCGCTGGATGAACGAGAAGATCTACGCCGCCTGCGAGACGCTCACCGACGAGGAGCGGAAGCGCGATCGAGGCGCCTTCTTCAAGTCGATCCACGCGACGCTCAATCACCTCCTCAGCGTCGACGGGGTGTGGCTGGCCCGCTTCAACGGAAAGAGCTATCCCGCGGCCCAGCTCGGGCAGAGCCTCCACGACGAGTTTGCCCCGCTGCGCGCGGCGCGCGGCGCGATGGACGAGGAGATCCTCGTCTGGGCGCGGGCCATCACGCCGGAGAGTCTCGCCGAGCCAATGACCTGGACGGCCAAGGTCTACAACTTCACCCAGACTCATCCGCGCTGGGTGCAGGTGGCGCAGATGTTCAACCACCAGACCCACCACCGTGGCCAGGTCCACGCCATGCTGACCGCCGCCGGCGTCGACGTCGGCCCCACCGATCTTCCGGTGCTTCCGGTCCTCAGCGAGGGGTAATCTGGGCGCATGCCCGGCCGGTACATCGACGTCGTCGTGGAGGAGCAGGAGGGGATCCCCGACGGGTGCGAGCTGCGCTTTCACGCCGTCGGCGAGTCGCGGCCGGTGAAGCGCGTCCTCTATGAGCCCATGACCGGGCCTGAAGGGGAGTACGAGGTGACGGCGGCGGGCGGGCAGCCGGCGCTGGCGGCGCCGGTCGACGACTCGAGCGCAGGGACGTCGATCCTGATCTACGGCGACGCGAACGGGATCAGGTTGCGCGCGGTCGGCGGCGATGACGGCGAACCGGGCGAACCGATTGTCGAGCCCTATCTGCTGCTGGCCCCCGACGCCATCGTCGCCTAGTCGGCCTGGCCCTCGTCGCCAGCGCCAGCGGAAGGCGGGTCCATCGCGTCAGCGGTCGTGAAAGTGGACCTCGAGCTGGGCGCGCACCGCCTCGGCCAGGGTCTGCGCGCTCAGGAAGCCGAGCTCGAGGAGCACCTCGCCGATCCGCTTGCCGCGATCGCGCTCCTGCTGGGCCAGCGCGCGTGCGACGTCGGCCTGCCGTACCAGGCCCTCACCGACCAGGAACTCGCCGATGCGCAGGCGTCCGCCACCGGCGATGTCCATCTGCTCCAGAGCGGCGCGCTCGAGGAGCGGGCGCGGGATCGCGCCCTGCGCCACCAGGATGTCGCCGAGGCGTGTCTGGCGCAGCCTGCTTTGGTGCTCGAGGGCCAGTCCCAACTGGCCCTCGGTGACGTAGCCTTCCGCGACGACGAACGCCCCGAACAAGCGTCTCTGCATGGAGTGGTGACTACCTTTCGCGACTTGGGCGACCGGGAGCGGTCTCTCTCGTTCGCCCGCCGTCGGTGAGAGCAATCTTCGACGGTCGAGGTGGCGCCCTTGAGGGGTCTCAATCGCGTCACAAGTCCGCCGCCTTCCCAGGGGCGGGCACGAGGCGATCTTCCGCGCGGCGCGCCCCGACTTCGTGCGGACGACGCTCGCGTTTCTCGGCGGGTGACGGTAGCCTTGGAGAATGTTCACGTTCGTTACGGGTGGACTGCGATCGGGTAAATCGGAATACGCGCTCCGGCGCGCCTCGGAGCACGGACCGCCCCCCTGGCTCTACGTCGCCGCGCACATCGATGGCGACGACGAGCTGAAGGCGCGGCTGGCCAACCATCGCCGCGACCACGACACCACCTGGAAGCTGATCGAGGCGCCCGAGAAGCTGATCACCGCGCTCGATCCGGCGATGCTGGCCGACTGCGGCGCTGCAGTCATCGACCGCTTCACCGTGTGGCTCTCCAGGCGGCTGGCGGCCACGGAAAAGAGCGGCGATGCCGACCTGCTGGGCGAGGTCGAGGCGCTGGCCGATCGGCTCTATCGTTCGCCGACGCCCGCGGTGGTGGTGACGACGGAGATCGGTCTCGGGTTTCTGCCGGCCAACGTCCCCGATCGCCGCCTCATCAACATCGCCGGGAAGGCCAACCAGATCCTGTCGGAGCGGGCCGAATCGGTGGTTCTGACGGTGAGCGGCGTGCCGCTGCGCCTGCGCTGAGCCGGCTTGCGGCCCGCTTTTCGGAGCGGTTTTCCCGGGCCGACGGGTGAAATCCGGGCGGCGCATTTTTAATGAAATCGGCGTATGCTGTCGGGCTCCAACGGGAATTGGATCGCCAACTTCAGCGACAGGATCTCTCCATGAAGCGCTCAGACCACCGTTCGGGACCCTCGCGAGCAACCGTTTTCGCCCTCCTGGCGGCGAGCTTGGCCCTGCTGACCGCCTCTCCGGCGTCGGCCAAGAAAAAGAAGACCGCGCCTCCAGCCGACTCGAGCGAGAGCACGGCCGCCGGGGCCGACAACGAGACCCCGAAGACCGGCGACGATGCGAAGCCGGCGGCGCAGGCGAACGACACCGAGAAGCCGCACACCATCCTCGACACCAGCCAGGAGGCGCCCAAGACCGACAGCCTCGGTCACGTGCACTTCGCCTCGCCCAACGGCGAAGGGCTGGGCCGGGTGGTGATCACCGCCCCCGCGACGGACAAGGTGAAGGTTTTCCTCGAGGGCCGGCTGTTCGGCACCGCACCGATCACGATCTACAGCGTTCCCAAGGGGGACTACATCGTCGAGGCGCAGTACCCGAATGGCAAGGAGGTCAGCAAGCCGGTCACCGTCTCCGAGAACGAGGAGACGGCCGTCGACCTCGGTGGCGCCAAGACCGCCAAGACCAACGGCGGTGGCGACAACGGAAGCGTGTTCAGCTCGGGCGAGATGACGTCTGGCCGCAAGAACCTGATGTACGGCTTTCTGGCCGGCGCCGTGGTCGGGATTGCCGTGGGTACGACCTTCGGGATCCTCGATATCCAGGCGGAGAACGACTACAAGAACACGCCCGCCGGCAGCCAGTCCGAGCTCGACTCCATCCAGCAGCGCGGCCAGCGCGACGCCAAGATCGCGGACGTGGGCTGGGTGTTGACGGCCGTCGGCCTGGTCGGCGCAGGTATCTGCGCGCTGCCGCTGATCCTCGGCGGCAGCGAGAAGGCTCCTGCCGCCCCCTCGGGGACGCCGCAGGCCTTCATGCTGATGCCCGTCGCCAGCCCGGCCATGACCGGCGGCGCCTTCTCGATGCGGTTCTAGGCTCGATCAAGGCCGAGCGCAGCGCCCGCGGCTACTTGCCGAGCTTGGCGGTGTCGATCACGCGGACGCCGGGCGGCGGCGCGAAGTGAAACGCGGACTCGGGGAGACGGCTGTTCGTCTTGATGTCGGCGAACGTCAGATCGTTGAGGTTCCCCTGCCCGTCGGTGATGACGCTCTCGCGGACGTCGAAGGTCTTCGGATCGACGACGAAGAGGATGCTCTTGACCTGCGGCTCCGCCAGCTTGGGTGACAGCGACAGCAGGTAGTCGCCCGGCGTCCCGTAGGCGCTCTTCGCCACCGCGGTGATGTCGAACTCCGCGGCCAGCTTCCCCTTGCCGGTGAGAAAGGCCAGCGCCGCCGGGAGCTGCGACGCCTTCAGCTCCTGTTTGAAGGCCTGTTGGTCCTCGGGCTCGTAGAGCCAGAGGACGCCGCCGTCGCTCACGTAGGTCGCCTTCTCGGGCTTGTCGTAGTCCCAGCGCATCCGCCCCGGTTTCTTGAACATCACGCCGCCGGCGGAGCTGGTCTTGCGGCCCATCGCGGTGCTGGTCAGCGTCTGCGTGAAGCGAGCGCGGAAGTCGCCCGCGGCGTCGTAACGCTTCTGCACGCGCTCGACGACCGCATCGACGGCCAGACGAGGCGACGCCGGCGCCGCGGATGCGGGCGTCGCAGCAAAAAGGGCGCACGCCAGGGCGGGGGTCAGCATCGAACGATCCTAGCCGAGCGCAGGACCTGGCGCGAGCGCCGGCCCCGCTCCGACTTGCCTGGCAACCACTGACTCGGTCTGGCCACTCGAGCTGTCGCGAATCAACGCGGGCGGTTTCAGCTGCCGAGCGCGCTGGCCCGCGCTATCCCCCGGCGGCCAGGTACTCGCCCTGCGGCGCCAGCACGTCGCGCGGTTTGGCCCCGTTGGTCGGACCGACGATGCCGTCGCGCTCCATCTGCTCGACCATGCGCGCCGAGCGGTTGTAGCCGATCTGCAGCCGCCGCTGGATGTACGAGACCGAGGCCTGGCGCGTGTCGCAGACGATGGCCACCGCCTGATCGTAGAGATCGTCGTGGAAGCTGTCGGCGGGACCGCCGCCCTCCTCGGCGTCCTCCTCGCGCGGCTTGAGGATGTCCATGTCGTAGACCGGCTTGGCCTGCTTCTTGAGGAAGTCGACCACCCGATGGACCTCGTCGTCCGAGAGAAACGCGCCGTGAATCCGGCGCAGCTTGGTCCCGCGGTCGGAGAACAGCATGTCGCCGTTGCCGAGCAACGTCTCGGCGCCCGACTGGTCGAGGATGGTGCGCGAGTCGATCTTCGACGCCACCTGCAGCGCGACCCGGCTGGGGAAGTTGGCCTTGATGAGGCCGGTGATCACGTCGACCGAGGGCCGCTGGGTGGCGAGGATGAGGTGCAGCCCCGCCGCGCGCGCCTTCTGGGCCAGCCGCGCCACGCTGGTCTCCACGTCCTTGGGCGCGACCATCATGAGGTCGGCGAACTCGTCGATGACGATCACGATGTAGGGGAGCTTGGTCGGCCTCGGCGCCGCCGACTTGTCGCTGGCGGCCTGCGCGGCGGCCGCCACGTCCGAGAGATCCTCGTCGGTCGGCGTCTCGTACTCCACGATCCCGGCGCCGCCGTCGCCGTCCGCCGCCTCGGCGACGGTGATCTCCGCATCGGCGTCCAGATCGACCTCCTGCTCGCTCCCGTCCGGACCCGCCAGGACCACGCGGATCTTCTTCTCCTTGCGCGCAGGCGCCTCCGGCACCGCCGCCTTGCTGTCGGCGACGTCGATCTTGGCGTTGTAGCTGGCGACGTCGCGGACGCCGGTCTTGGCCAGCAGCTCGTAGCGCCGCTCCATCTCGTCGACCGCCCAGCGCAGGGCCAGGTTCGCCTTCTTCGGATCGGTCACCACCGGCAGGAGGAGGTGCGGGATCCCTTCGTAGATCGAGAGCTCCAGCATCTTGGGGTCGACCATGATGAAGCGGACCTCTTCGGGGGACGCGTTGTAGAGGATGCTGGTGATCATCCCGTTGACCGCCACCGACTTGCCCGACCCGGTCGTTCCGGCGACCAGCAGGTGCGGCATCTTGGAGAGGTTCACGGTGACCGGCGCCCCCTTGATGTCCTTGCCGAGCGCCACCTGCAGCTTCGACGCCGCGCCGGTGAAGGTGGTGTCCTGCAAGATCTCCTTGAGGTAGACGATCTCGCGCGTCAGGTTCGGCACCTCGACGCCCACCACCGCCTTGCCGGGGATGGGCGCCACGATGCGGACCGCCTGCGCCTCCAGCGCCATCGCCAGGTCCTTCTCCAGGTTGGCGATCTTGCCGGTGCGCGTGCCGGGGGCCGGCGCGAACTCGTACATGGTGACGACCGGTCCCATGTGGATCTCTTTGACCTTGCCGCGCACGCCGTAGTTGGACATCGCCTGCTCGAGCCGCTCGGCCATGTCGTAGAGCTGCTGCTTGTCCATCTCGTGCGCCGGCGGCGGGATGTACTCGAGCAGATCGGTGGTCGGCAGCTGGAACGCGCCCTCGGAGAGCCGGATGAACCCCATCTTCTCTCCGGCTTTTTCTTCGGGCGTCTTCTCCACCGCCTCCTCCTCCGCCGCGGCCTCGGCCGCCTCGCTCAGGCGCATCCGGGCCAGCGACGCCGACTCGACGATGATCGGCGCGTCGGGGGGAATGACGGGCGCCGCGGCTGCGGCCACCGCGGGCTCGTCCTCCACCTCGGCTTCATCGACAGCGAACCGTTCGACCGCCGCGACCTCGGCGACGATGGCGGCCATCGCCGCGCGCTCCTCGGCGACGTCGTCGGCGACGGTGCGGGGCGCGCCGACGCGGATCGCCTCGCTCTCCTGAGACTCGATCCGCGCGGGCGCGGCGGCCAGCTCGGGCTCGGGCTCGGGCTCCGGCTCCGGCTCGTCCTCGTTCGCGCCGGCACGCACCGGTTCGACGATGGCGATCTCCTCGTGATCGTCCTGGGCTTCGGGCTCGACCTCACGGCCGCGGTGGCGCTCGCCGGCGTCATCCTTCTCCGGGAAGGCCGCGCGCGCGGTCCGCCAGGCGGCGAGAGCGCCGGCCACCAGCCCCCGGCGGGCCTGCCGCGCCGCCCAGGAGACGACCACCATCGCCTCCTGCAGGCTGATCTCGGTCACCAGCAGGACGCCGACGACCAGCATCGTGGTCGCGGCCAGCGCCGCGCCGACGGCGCCGATGAAGCTGGCCCCCACCTCGCCCAGCCACTGCCCGAAGAGCCCGCCCGGGCCGTGCTGGGCGACGTCGCTCCCGGCAAACGGGAGATGCAGCAGCACGGCGATCGCGCAGAGGAGCAGCAGCGAGCCGGCCCCCTCGCGCAGACCGTCGACGAGCGGACGGGCGCGGAAGCAGCGGACCGCGGCGACCGAAGCCGCGGCGATCACCAGATAGGCGCAGAGGCCAAACAGCGAGTAGAGCCCCGAGGCGACGGCGCCGCCGCCGGGACCCATCAGCGGATCGCCGCCGACCTGCATCGACACCAGCGACATCGCGGCGAAGAGACCGGCGGCGAGCAGCAGGATGCCGGCGATCTCGCGCCGGCGATTTTGGCGGTTCCCCTTGGGGGTGGATTCGGAGGGGGCGGTCGTCTTTGTGCTGGCGGCCATCGGTGGGGGTCCTCGTAGTCAGAGGTGGGCTAACACCTACATGAGACTACCCGGACCGACAGTTCGTCAAATTTCCACGTTTTCGGTTTACGGTCATTCAACGCCCAAGCTCCGAAATTCGGCCCGGATGTAACGCGTAAACGCCTGGAATCGTTGCAGTGTTTCGGAGCTCTGGCCTGACCGCGCGTCGCTGTCGCGGGAATGGAGTATCCGCTGCTCCTCAGCGAGGTGTCTCTGGAGGGTCCGCCGTCATCTCGACCACCGCGCCGCCCGTGCCGGTGAAGGCGTCGTCGATGGCCAGCTCCTCGGAGGTCGCGTGAGCGTCGATGGTGGGCGCCGCCTCGAGAGGTTGCTTGGCCCAGTGAGCGAAGACCGCCTCGGCGGTCGTGCGGGTCATGCCGGCGACGGCGGCCAGCTCGTCGACGGTGGCCTCGCGGACGCGCTTGACGCTTCCGAAGTGGCGCAAGAGCTGGCGCTGGCGGCCCGGGCCGATCCCGGGGATGTCGGAGAGCGCGGAGCGCAAGGTGAGCCGGCGGCGGCTGTTCCGGTGAAAGCTGATGGCGAAGCGGTGCGCCTCGTCGCGCAGTTGCTGGAGCACGAACATCTCGGCGCTGTTGGTGCGAATCGGGATGGCGTCCTTGGCGTGAGGAAGGAACACCCGGTCGGGTTTCGTGGTGCCACCGGCGTCGCGGCCCGATTTCTTCGCCGGGACCGGTGGTTCCACCGCCGCCTCCGGCGTCAAAGCCCCCGGCGCGGCGGTCGTCTCGGGCGCGGCGGTCGCTTCCGGCGCGGCGGTCGTCTCGGGCGCGGCGGTCGCCCCCGGCGCGGCGGTCGACTCGGGAGCGGAATTCGCCTCCGGCGCGGGGACGTCCGTCCCTTCGACCAGCCCCTCGGCCAGCGCCACGTCGCGCTCCTTCGCCAGTGCCACGATCGGCAGCCCGACGCCGGCGCGGACGTCGATGCCGACGTCGCGCGCGGCCGCCAGCGCCATCGCCAGCTGCCCCTTGCCGCCGTCGACGACGATGAGGTCGGGGAGCTTCCAGGTGCTGGCCTCCTCACCGTCATGACTCGCTTCGCGCGCGCGCCGGAACCGGCGCGAGAGCACCTCGTACATCGAGGCGAAGTCGTCGTTGTGGCGGCTGCGCCCGGCGGCGCCGGGGGCCCGCACCTTGTACGTGCGGTAGCGGCTCTTCTCGGGGCGGCCGTCGACGAAGACGACCATCGAGGCGACGGTGGCGACCCCCTGCAGGTGCGAGACGTCGTAACATTCGATCACCCGCGGCAGCTTCGGTAGCTTGAGCCGCCGCTGCAGCTTGCCCAGCGCCAGCTCGACGTCGGCGCGCGTGTTGCGGCGGGTGGCGAAGCTGGCCGCCGCGTTCTTGTTGGCCAGCTCGATGAGCCGGGTCCGGTCCCCACGCCGGGGGACCAGGACCTCGACCTTCTTGTGCCGCCCCGGCAGCGCGGCCCGCTTCTCGCTCAGCCACTCGGCCTTGAGCGCGGCGTCCTCGATCTCCACGGGCAGCAGCACCTCGTCGGGCGGCGGGGCGCCGAGGTCGTAGTAGAGGCCGATGAACGAGGAGATCAGCTCCGCGTCGGGGAACTCCTGCCCGGTGAACGAGTAGGCACGGTTCCCGTTCAGCTGTCCGTTGCGGATCGACATCACCACGATCTCCAGCGCGATCCCCTCGCGGTGATAGCCGACCACGTCCTGATCGAGGAAGTCGCTCGACACCACCCGCTGCTTCTCCAGCGACACCTCCAGCGCCTTGATCTGGTCGCGGATCTCCGCGGCCGCCTCGAACTCGGTGCGCCCGGCCGCCTCCTTCATCCGCGTGCGCAGCCGGTCGAGCAGCTCGTCGTTCTTGCCGTCGAGAAACAGCCGCACGTCGCGCACCTGATCGCCGTAGGCCTCGCGCGACACCGGCAGCACGCAGGGGGCCGGGCAGCGCTTGATCTGGTACTGCAGGCAGGGGCGCTTGCGGTTGTGCAGCACGTGGTCGGTGCAGGTGCGCAGCTGGAAGTGGCGGTTCACCACCCGCAGCGCCTCGCGGCAGGAGGTCGCCGAGTGGTAAGGGCCGAAGTAGTAGGCCCCGTCGTCGCCCAGCCGGCGCGTGACCTCCAGGCGCGGCCACTCGCCTTCGGGGTCGAGCCGCAGCACCAGGAAGTTCTTGTCGTCGGTCAGCTTGACGTTGAAGCGCGGCTGGTGGCGCTTGATGAGCGTGTTCTCCAGCAGCAGCGCCTCTTTTTCGTTGGAGGTCACGACCGTCTCGATGTCGGCCACGATCCCCTCCAGCAGCGGCACGAAGTCGCGGCTGTCGCCCGAGGCCGGCTGAAAGTACTGGCGGACGCGGTTGCGCAGCACGGCCGCCTTGCCGATGTAGATCGGCTTGCCGCGCCCGTCCTTCATGATGTAAACGCCCGGCGCGGTCGGCAGGGCCTCGAGGATCTCGGCCAACGTCTTGCGCGGCGGCGAGACCTCGGACTCGCGCAGGCTCGGCCGTGGCTGGTCCCCCTCCTCGGACATGCCCGTAACCATAACGCGCGCGTTATATTCGCGCCGCATGTGCCGTCGCCGTCGCTTTGGTTCCTGGGCGCTTCTCCTCGGATTGGCCGTGGTTCTCCGGGCAGAGCCGTCCGCCCGCGCGGCGGGCGCGCCGGTGGTCGGCAAGCTGACCTGGTACGGGCAGTCCTGCTTCCTGCTCGAGACGGCGGCCGGGACCCGCGTGCTCATGGACCCGTTCGGGAAGGCGACCGGCTATCCGCTGCCGGCCAACCTGCGCGCCGACGTGGTGACCATCAGCCACGAGCACCCCGACCACAACAACTTCCGGATGTCGACCGGCGCCCCCCATGTGCTGCACGGCCTCACCGCCGACAAGAAAGGTTGGGCGCGCGTCGAGGAGAGGTTCCGCGACGTCTCCATCCGTTCGGTCGGCGTCTACCACGACGACAAGCGGGGCGCCGCGCGCGGCCTCGACACCGTGTTCATCTTCGAGGTCGGGGGGCTCCGGATCGCCCATCTCGGCGACCTCGGCCATGTCCTCGACGACGATCAGCTGGAAGCGATCGGCTCGGTTGACGTGCTGCTGGTCCCCGTCGGAGGCGTCACCACGCTCGACGCCTACCAGGCCACCCGGGTCATCGACCAGCTGCACCCCCGTTTGATGATCGTCCCCATGCACTACAAGGCCGAGGCGCTCGACCTGTTCCTGGAACGAAAGGCCAACGTCCGGCGTGAAACGCAGCCGACGGTCGTGCTCACCTCGGTCAAGGCGCGGCCGGCGACGGAGATCGTCGTCCTCCCCGACCGCTGACGCTCACCGGCCCAGGGCCCGCGCGATGAGGTGCCAGAGACCGATCGCCACCAGCACCGGCAGCGCGAACGCCGCCAGCAGCACGATGATGGCGAATGCGACGACCAGGTTGTCGGACCAGTGGCCGCGGAAGGCGCGCCCGCCTGCGCGCGACCGCAGCAGCGACAGGTTGCGGGCGTGGGCCTTGAACAGGAAGTCCCAGATGTCGCCCAGGATCGGGATCGAGCCCCCGGCGGCGTCCGCCGCCAGGTTCAGCAGCATGCGGGCGATCAGCGCCTTGGGCGCGCGCCGCTGCCAGGCCAGCAGGACCGGATAGAGTCCCAGCGCCGAGCCGAGCAGATCGCCCACCCCGGGCAGAAACAGACCGAGCAGCGGGTCGAGGAGCCTGTCGTCGAGCCAGCGCGCCAGCGTCTCGGCGGCGACGAGGGCGTGATCGTCCTGCCTGGGCTGCGGCCGCTCCAGCGCCGCCTTCGCGACAGCCCCATCTTGCCCGTCCTTCGCGTCCACACCGGAAGGTTACCCACCAAATTGGGGTGCGGGTGGATTGCTGAGGTCGTCAGGTCGTTCAGGTCGTTCAGATTCTGGGGCCGCCGGCGGTCGCCTCGCCCAGCGCCCGCGGGACGTAGTTGCCGCCCGAGATGATCATCTTGATCGCCTCCTGCGGCGCCAGACTGACGCGGACGCAGCGGCTCTGGGGGATGAAGTGCAGCCTCCCCCGGGTCGGGTTGGGCGAGGCCGGAATGAAGACGCAGCACACCTCTGGATCACCCTCCAGCGCGTGACCGCTGGTGAAGCCGATGATCATTCCGCGCCCCGCCTCGTCGGGCACCAGCACCACGCGCCCGAAGATCCCCAGCCCGCCGTCGTGTGTGTCGGTGAGCGCCACCTGCTTCCAGGCGCGGTAGAGATCGCGCAGCCCCGGCACGTGCCCGAGGATCCAGTCGGTGACGCCGATCAGGAACTTCCCGACCACGCTGGTGACGAACAGCCCGAGCAGGTAGATGGCCCCCAGCGCCACGACGATCCCCAGGAACGGGACGGTGATCCCCAGGATCGCGCGGGCCTTGCTGTCGACGTACCAGAGGACGAAGAAGGTGACCGCCACCGGGATCGCGGCCAGGAGTCCGGTCACGAACTTGTTGCGGAGGTGCGTCTTGAGGCGTCCCATGCGATCGAATTAGACGCCGAGTCGGACGGAATCGCCAAAACCACGTTTGCCTGGTCGCCGTGCGCGACCGCGGCGCTCAGGCCACCAGCAGCGTTCCCACGCTTCCCGGCGCCGACAGCGAGGCGGCGAGCTCGGAGGGCGCCACGATGTGCACTGCGCCGACGCCGGCGGCGAGCGGCGCGAACGCTTCCTCGAGCTTGGGGATCATCCCCCCCTGGACCACCCCGTCGTGGATGGCGGCGCGCGCTTCGGCGACGGTCAGCCGTGGGATGCGGGTCGCCGGATCGTCCTTGTCGCGCCGGACGCCGCCGACCGCGGTGCAGGCGACCAGCGCCGCCGCGCCCACGGCCGCCGCCAGCTGGCTGGCGACCACGTCGGCGTTGATGTTCAAGGTCGTGCCGGCGGCGTCGGCGCCCAGGCAGGCGACCACGGGGAGGTAGCCGCCGCCCTCGAGCGCGTCGAGCAGCGCGCGGTCGATCCCCTCGACGTCGCCGACCAGCCCAAAGTCGACCGCCTCGCCGCTCGAGCCCGAGACCACCCGCGGCGGGCGCCGATGCGCGCGGACGACGCCGCTCGACCCCGCCAGGCCGACCGCGGGGACTGCGGCCGCGCGCAAGGCCGCGACCAGATCGACGTTGAGCTTCCCGGCCACCACCATCTTCACGAGGTCGAGCGACGCCGCGTCGGTGATGCGCCGCCCGCCGACGAGCTTCGGCTCGATGCCGAGGCGGCGCGACAGCTCGGTGGTCTGCGGCCCGCCCCCGTGGACGACGATGAGCCGGAGCCCGGAGGCGCGCGCGCGGGCGATCTCCGCGGCGACGACGTTCACGGCAGGCGCCGTCAGCACGTCGCCCCCCAGCTTGATGACCACGATCATCCTTGCTCCGCGGCGACGACGTTCACGGCAGGCGCCGTCAGCACGTCGCCCCCCAGCTTGATGACGACGATCATCCTTGGGCGCCTCGCCTGCGCTCAGCCGACCCGTCTACGGCCACGGACCAGGATCCTCGAGCGAGGCCGTCTCGGGCACCCCCAGCATGAGGTTCATGTTCTGGATCGCCTGTCCGGCGCCGCCTTTGATCAGGTTGTCGGTGGCGCTGACGATCGCCAGCGTGCGGGAGCCGCCCGCCGCGACCCCCAGCGTGAACCCGACCTCGGCGTAGTTGCTGCCGGCGACAGCCGCCACCTCGGGCAACCGGTCGCGCACGAAGCGGACGAAGGGCTCGCCGGCATAGGCGTCGTCGTAGAGCTTCACCATGGCCGCTTCCTCGATCTCGGCCGGCAGCTCCACGAAGCTGGTCACCAGGATGCCGCGCGACAGCGGCGCCGAGACCGGGACGAAGCGCAACGCCACCTGCGGCGCGCCCGCCGAGGCCAGCGTCTCCAGGATCTCGGGCGTGTGCTGGTGCTCGAGCACCTTGTAGGTCTTGAGGTTGACCGCCCGCACCGGGTGGTGCGTCCCCGCCGACGGCGCCACGCCGCTCCCCGACGACCCGGTCATCCCGACGACGTGGACCACGCCGGAGAGCATCCCGGCCCGCGCCAGGGGCAGCAGGCCAAGCTCGATGGTAGTGGCGAAGCAGCCGGGGGAGGCCACCGCCCGCGCGGTCCGGATCGCGGCGCGGTTCAGCTCGGGCAGGCCGTAGACGAAGGTCCCCAGCGCCTCCGGGTGCGGGTGGGTGGCCCCGTAGTAGCGCGCGTAGGCGGCGGCGTCGCGCAGGCGGAAGTCTCCCGACATGTCGACCACCTTGGCGCCTGTCGCCAGGATCGCCGGTGCGTGCAGCGCGCTCACCTTGTGCGGCAGGCCGAGGAGCGCGACGTCGGCCCCGCGCGCCGCTTCGGCGGGGGGCACGTTCTCGAACCGCAGGTCGCTGCGTCCGGTGAGCGGCGGGTGAACCGCGCCCAGCGGCTCGCCGACATGATCGACCGCCACCACGCGGGTCAGCTCGACGTCGGGGTGAATCAGCAGACGGCGGATCATCTCGGCCCCGCCGTAGCCGGTGCCGCCGATGACGACGGCCTTGAAGCGCTTCATCGCAGGCTTTGGCTTGGGCTCGGCAGCCTCAGTTTGAGGTCTTGACGCAGACGAGGCCGGCGTTCCCGTCGGGGTTGGTCTCCGACTGATAGCCGGCAGGACAGCCGACCATGACCATCCCCGTGTCGATCTGCGGAGCCATCCCGTCGTCGCCGAAGATCGGGCAGACGCCGCCGGCGTCCGCGCCGACGGTGGGACAGAAGGACTCGGAGGGGGTGCAGCCCGCCATCGACCCGAACACGCCGAGCGCGCCGGCAAGCATCAAGACAGCCAAAAGCGACTTCATGTCTGGATGATGGGCGGCAGCGGCGGGGAGTGTCAAGACGGGACGAGCTTGGCGCCGACGTGTGTATTTTCCACACTGTTGCGGCTCATCCGAGGGCCTGAATTCAGGGAAAAAACCGGTGGTCGCGTTGACGCCACCCGATCGCCCCTCTACCCTCTGAGTCTCGTGCATCGCCCCTGGTTGAGCCTGTTTCTTGGGTTGTTCGCGCTCTCCCTTCCGGTTGCTGCCTCGGCGGCCAACACGAAAGGGGTCCGGCTGCGGGCGGTGGTGCCGTCCGGACCGCCTCCGGCCATCATGCCGCTCTCCGAGGTCAAGCCGGGGATGGTCGGGCAGGCGCTGACGGTGTTCCAGGGGACCAAGCCCGAGCCGTTCAAGGTGCGGGTGGTCTCCGTGATGCACAACTTCCTGCCCAAGCAGGACGTCATCTTGATCCGCGCCGAGGATCCGCGCGTCGAGTTCAGCGGCATCGTCGCCGGCATGAGCGGCAGCCCGGTCTACATCGACGGCAAGCTGGTCGGCGCGGTGGCCTACGCCTGGAGCTTCGCCAAGGAGCCGCTGGGCGGTGTCACGCCGATCGAATCGATGCTGGCCGAGCGGCGCCGCCCGCGCCGCGTGGGGCGCGAGTACTTCGCGGAGGGCGGACCAGACAACGGTCAGGGGCAAGCCAACTCGGCCGCTCAACCCGGTGGGGAGTCGTTGCGCATTCCGGCGGCCATGGGCGGCAACGGCGCGCTGACGCAGAGCCACGCCGGGTTCGGATCGCCCGACGCCTTCTCGCGCGGCCTCGGCTTGCCGCCGATCGGCCCCGCCCCGGCCAACGGCGAGCCGCGCCTGCTGCGCGCCTCGGTGCCGCTCACGGTCTCCGGCTTCTCGCCCCGCGCCGTGGGGGAGCTGGCCGAAGAGATGCGCCCGACCGGTCTCGTCCCGCTGCAGGCAGGCGGCGGCGGTCACATCGGACCGCCCAAGGCCGGCCACGTCGAGCCCGGCTCGGCGATCGGGGTCGAGCTGGTGCGCGGCGACATGAGCACGGTCGCCACCGGCACCGTCACCTACGTCAACGGCTCGGACGTTCTGGCCTTCGGCCACCCGCTGTTCGGGATCGGCGAGGTCTACCTGCCCATGGTCGACGCCGAGATCCACGCGTTTCTCCCCAGCCTCTCGCAGTCGTTCAAGATGTCGTCGCCGCTCGACGAGGTCGGCACCTTGGTCCAGGATCGTCCCGCCTGCATCGTCGGCGACCTCGACGCCCGCACCACCATGCTGCCGGTCGACGTGCGCGTCACCGGCCCCGGCGTCGAGCCGCGCCTCTTCCATGCGGAGGTGGCGCGCAACCGGCGGCTGACGCCGATGCTGGCCTCGACCGTCATCAGCAACGCCATCGCCGACGCCGAGCCCGACGTGACCGACATGATCGTCACCGTCACCTCCAAGGTCGGGGTGAAGGGCTACGCGCCGCTGGAGCTGCGCGATCAGATCTTTTCACCCGAAGGCGTGTCGAGCCACGCGCTCGCCTCCTCGCGCGGCCTGCGGGCCATGGACAACCTGCTGGTCAACCCGTTCGAGCCGGTGACGCTCGATCGCCTGGACGTCGACGTCCGGGTCGAGTACCGGCGCGACGTGGCGGAGATCGTCGGCGTGGCGCTCCCGACGCAGGACGTGCGCGCCGGTGACACCGTCGACCTGCGCGTCACCTTGCGCCCCTACGCTGGGTCGGAGTACGTCGAGACGGTGCCGGTGATCATCCCCCGCACCGTCGCCGGCCAGACGCTCAAGATCGAGGTGGCCTCGGGCGCGTCGGTGAGGCCCGACACCCCGCAGGCCGAGACGTTGCCGGTCTACATCGACAACATGCGCAAGTCCTACTCCGCGACGTCGATCGTCGTCACGCTGCAGACGCCCGACGACGGCGCCTCGCTGCGCGGCCGGCTCATCTCCGGGCTGCCGGACTCGGCGCTCGACACGCTCCGGCCCGGCAACCAGACCAACCGCGCCGGCGCCTACCACGTCGCCGATCGCACGCTGTTCCCGGCGCGCCAGCTGGTCAGTGGAAGAGAAGAGCTGAGCGTGGCGGTCAAGACCGACGCGCTCGGCGCGGTGGGAGCAATCGGGGCAATCGGGGACCACCAGCCCACTTCGGCGCCCTGAGCGGAATATCCCCGCCTCCTTTACAATTACGCCCCCGATGCGATCGTCCCGTCGTCCCCCTGCCACGCCGGCGTCGCGCTCTGCGCTGGCCCTTCGTTCCACCTTCACGCTGCTGGCCCTGCCGGCGCTGGCGCTGGCCCTGGTGGCGACGGCCACCTCCGCCGGCGCCGCCACCAGCAGGAGCTTCCGGCAGACGACCGCCAAGGACTTCGAGGAAGGGGAGGCGACCGCCAGCATGATCCTCCCCGACGGGACGCTGGTGCCAGGGATGAAGACGTCGCCGGTCGCGCTCGACGCCGCGTTCGTCTGGTGCTCGACGATCTCGCCCGACGGGAAGACGGCCTACTTCGGCACCGGCGATCAGGGGCGCATCTACGCGGTCGAGGTGGCCGGCGGCGAGGCGCGGGCCCGCCGGGTCGCCACGCTCGACGCCGCCTGGGTGACCGCTCTGGTGGCGCGCCCTGACGGCACGCTGGTCGCCGGCACCACGCCCGGTGGGAAGCTCTTCACCGTCGATCCCAAGAAGGCTGAAAAGACTGCCGAAAAGACCGGGGACGCGGCCGCTGGCGTGCGGCTGTTCGCCACGCTCGGCACCGACCATGTCTGGTCGCTGGCGCTCGACGCCAAGACCGGCGTCGTCTACGCCGGCACCGGCGGGCCGGGAAAGATCTTCGCGGTCGATCGCAGCGGACACGCCAAGGAGCTCTGGGACTCCGGCGACAAGCACGTCGTGTCGCTGCTGCAGGCCGACGACAAGCACCTTCTGGCCGGGACCTCGGAGACGGCCATCCTGTTTCGGGTCGGCCTGGACGGCCACGCCGAGGCGCTGGGGGACTTCGACGCCGAGGAGGTCCGCGCCATCGCCCGCTGGGGCAGCTCCATTTACGTCGCGGTCAACGACTTCGAGCACGCGGCCCCGGCCCTCACCGCCGGGCCGGTCCCCGCGCGCGGCACCCGCATCACCGTTTCGCCGACCGGCTCGCCCGCCTCGGCCGGCTCGCTGCCGCGCCCGGGGCAACGCAAGTCCAAGGCCGCCCTCTACCGGATCGATCCCGACGGCCGCACCGAACAGATCTTCTCCATCGGCGACGGCTACTTCACCACGCTGGCCATCGACGACGAGGGGCGGGCCTTCGTGGGCACCGGGACCGAGGGACGCGTCTACCGGGTCGACCCGGATCGCACGGCGGCGCTGGCGATCGATCTGCCCGAGCGACAGGCGCTGACGTTGCTGCGCGCCGGGAAGAACTTCCTGGTCGGCACCGGCGACGTGGGCGGCCTCTACCGGGTCACGCCGGCGGCCCCCAAGCAGGCGACCTATCTGTCGCGGGTGCTCGACGGCGATTTCCACTCCCGCTGGGGGCTCCTCCGCTGGCACGGCTCGCACGAGCTCGGCGTGGCGACCCGCTCGGGGAACACGGCCAAGCCCGACGCCACCTGGTCGGCCTTCAGCGACCTCGATCATCCGCGCGCCACCAGCGACGGCGGCGTGGGTCTGGTCGGCAGCCCGTCCGCCCGCTACGTGCAGTACAAGTTGACGTTCGGCGCCGCCGAGGCGGGCGCCGGCGCCCACGTGGGCGAGGTGACGCTGGCCTATCTGCCGCAGAACCAGCGCGCGCGCGTCACCGAGATCACCGTCGGTGACGGCGGAGCCGCTCCGCTGGCGACCGGGGGCGGGCTGGGGGCGCTCGGCGGCTCGGCCACCACGGCGGCGACCACCCGCAGCCACTCGCCGATCATCAAGCTTCACTGGAAGGTCGACAACACCGACGGGGACGACCTGGTCTACCGGCTCTCCTTCCGCGAAGAGAACGACGCCGTCTGGCGGCCGCTGGGCGGCCCCGACCCGCTCACCCGAACCGACTTCGACTGGAACACCGAGGGGCTCCCCGACGGGTCTTACCTGGTCCGCGTGGTCGCCAGCGACGAGCGCTCGGAGCCGCGCGACCGTGCGCTCGACGCCGCCCTCGACTCGGCGTCGATCCTGGTCGACAACCGCAAGCCGGAGGTGGCCGGCCTGGTCGCCAAGTACCCGTTCGTCTCGGGGCGCGCGCACGACGATCAGAGCCCCCTCACCAGCCTGGAGTACGCCATCGACGGTGGCGACTGGCAGCCCCTGTCGCCCGCCGACGGCATCTGCGACGACCTGGTCGAGGCCTTCAACCTCAAGCTCCCGGCGCTGGCGCCCGGCCCGCACGCGGTGACCGTGCGCGCCTGGGACAGCGCCGACAACGTGGGCGCCGCGTCGATCACCGTGCGTGTGGGGTCCAGATGAGCGACCAGATGAACGACAAAGCCGGCGGCGCGAGCGCCCCTCCCGACGACGCCACCGGGCTGCCGCCGGCGCCCGAGGTGATCCAGATGGAGGTCGGCCTCCTGCAGAACTTCTGCGAGATCCTCTACTGCCCCGAGACGCACGAGGCCGCCATCGTCGACCCCGCCTGGGAGGTCGATCGGTTGCTCAACGAGACCGGCCGCCGCGGCCTGAAGGTGACGACCGTGCTCGTCACGCACACCCACAACGATCACATCGAGGGGGTCGATCTGGTGGTCGAGAAGACGGGCGCCACGGTGGTCGTCAACCCGCGCGAGGCGGCCGCGGTGAGCGCGCCGGGACGCAAGATGATCGACGCGGTCGACGGGCGAGGGATCGCCATCGGCAAGCGCGGGCTGCGCGCGCTGGAGACGCCCGGCCACACCGTGGGCGGCACCTGCTACCTGGCGGACGGCTACGTGGTGACCGGCGACGTGTTGTTCGTCGGTGGCTGCGGTCGCACCGATTTCGCCGGGGGCGACAGCGCCCAGATGTGGAACAGCCTGCAGCGCCTGGCGCGCCTCCCCGAACAGACCCGCGTCTACCCGGGGCACGACTACGGAGACACCCCGACCTCGACCATCGCCCACGAAATCCGGAGCAACCGGTTCTTGCGCTGCGCGACCTTCGAGGAGTTCCGCGCGCTGCGCGAGCGCAAGCGAAGCTGACCGCGCGGGCTCCCCGATCGCCGGAAACACGATTCGCGCCCTCCGCGTGACCTTCATCGAATGCGCGTCAAGACGTATTTTCAGTCCCCGTATTGATGAGCTTGTGCGCAGTGATTACAGTCGTTGGATGATTGCCTCGACTCGTAAATTAGGTTTGCAAGGTTGGTCGCGCGATCTGCCGCTGGTCTTCCTCGCCGCGATCTGGATGGGTTGCTCCAGCTCTCCCTCGAATTCGACGGCCGATGGCGGCGGGGGCCTGGGCGGCCACGCCGCCGGAGCCGCGGGGGGAATGGGCGGTCAGGCCGGAGCGGCGGGCCGCGCCGGGACCGCGGGCGGCGGGACCGCAGGCGCTGCCGGCGCTGCTGGAACCACCGGCCTCGGGGGCAGTGCCGGCGCGGCCGGCACCCTCGACGCCGGCCTTGCAGGTGCGAACGGGGGGGCGAGTGGTGGGAGCGGCGCTGGCGGCCAGGCGGGCGCAGCGGGCGGAGGCGGAGGTTCCGGAGCGGCCGGGACCGGGACCGCCGGCCAGGTGGGAAGCAACGACGGTGGCACGGTGGACGGCTGCGTGAGCGGCGACCTGGCTGGAACGGGCGTTCCGGCAGGGACCGTCGCCACCGCCAGCGCCTTTTCCGCGGCGGATGCCACGCCCGACAAGGCGATCGACGGGGACACCACGACGCGCTGGAACGCCGGCGACTACACAGGATGGATCACGCTGACGTTCCCGGCGCCCGTCGCGATCTCGGGCATCCGGCTCCACGTCCACGCGTCGCCCGAAACCACCGAGAGCTACACCGTGACGTCGTCGTCGAGCCCCACCGCGATCGGCTCGGCGACCGGGGACGTGACGCCCCAGCCCGGGCTGGTGCTCCCCGATATTTTCGTCCCCCCGGGGTCCTACCCGGACATCACCATCACGGTGAACGGGGGGGCTTCGTGGGTGGCCATCGACGCGATCTGGCTCCTCCCGTTCGCCTGTCACTGACGCGCGCGCGACTCAGCCGCGGACGACGTCGGCTGCCCGCACGCGCGCGGCGATCAGCACGAGAGCAGCTTCCTCGGCGACGCGCGCGTCGTGAAGCTCGATGGAGAACGGCCCCTCGCCGCGGGTGAGCCGGAGCCGCGCGGTGAACGCTCCATCCCGGGCCCGCGCGACGATCGCCTCCTCGAATCCGACGAAGCGGTGGACCCAGGGGTCGAGCGCCTTGTAGATCGCCTCCTTGGCCGAGAACCGGAGCAGCACGGCGGCATCGCGTTCGGGCCCGCTGGGCGGAATGACCGACAGCTCATCGGGGGTGAGCACCCGCGACGCGATATCGGTGCGCAACGGGCGCAGATCCTCGACGTCGATTCCCACCGTCGCGCGCGGGTCTGTCTCGCGGGCACAGAGCGCGACGGCGATCGTCCGCTTGTGGCTGACCGACCCGACGGCGCCGGGCGGCAGGAGGGGCGCGCCGCGCGGCGTGGAGAGCATCGGCTCGGACGCCTCCACACCGACGGCGGCCAGCGCCGCCCGCAGCGCGACCCTTCCACCGACCCACCCGACACGGCGCGCCTCCGGCAGCGCGCGCGCGAACGCCGTCTCCACGGGGTGAAGCCCCGCCGGCAGCTCGAACGCGCCATCCGCCGGCAGCGACACCCCCACGCAGGTTCCGAAAGGGAGGTCGAACGCGAACCGGCGCTCGAACGCCACCGCTACCTCGCCGCGACGTCGGCGGCGACCAGCGCCCTGACGTGCGCCAGCAGCGCCTCGCTGCCCACGGAGATCGGCAGGATCTCCGGCAGGCGCCGCGCCAGCCAGACCACCTGCCAGGTCAGCGCCCCTCCCGGCTCCACCGTCTCGTAGGCCCCTTGCGCCTCCACCTCGACGTAGGTGTGCGCGGGGCTGGCGTAGATCTCGATCTGCGCCTCGCCCGGCGCATGCGCCGCGCGCGGCACCGCCGGGAAGGTCTTCACCAGGAGCGCGTCGCCGTCGACGTGCGCCAGCCACCCTTCGCGCCCGTCGGCGAAGTGCTTCTGGTGCTCGGTGATCAACGCCCTGTCGTAGTCGTACCAGGTGGCGCCTAGGGCGTCGCGCACGCCCAGGTTCGAGGGCGGAAAGGCCCCCTCGCCCGAAGGATAGAAGGTCAGGCCGCCGGGTCCGACGCGGGTGATCTGCCAGGGCGCGGTCTGGATCGGCGCCGCGCCCAGGTTGTGGATGCGGTACTCGAACAGCACGGCGCCCCGCGCGCGATCGGCCGCGAAACGCTTCTCGATCTCCACCCCCAGGCTGGCGCTCGGCGCGCTGCGCATCACGATGGCGCTGTCCTCGATCGTGACACGGTACTCGTGGTGGTCGACCTCGGGGACGGGCGGCCAGCCCCAGGCGCTCTGGGGGCTGGTCCAGAAGGTCGAGCCGAAGTTGCCGGCGTCGATCTCCGGGCCGGTCAGGAGGTTTCTGCCGCCGAGGCGCAGCGCCGTCACGCGTCCGCCGGTGCGTGCGTCGACCTCGAAGGAGACGTCGTCCCAGGCCAGCACATGGCGGCCATCGCGCACCTCGGGCGTGATCGGGTCGAGCTTCGAAGCCGGCACGTCGTACATGCTACCTGGCGCCGACCGGCGCGATCAATCCGAAGTCGCCGAGGTCGCCGAGGTCGCCGAGCTCGCCGAACTCGCCGAGCTCGCCGAGCTGTGCCCGTGGTGCGGCGGCAGGCGCACGCAGGCCTCCACCGGGCTGCCGTCGGGGTGGCGCGGGCAGAGCCTGACCCCGTCGGGGCCCACCTCGACCATGAGGTAGTGGTAAGTGTTGGTCAGCACCGCCACGCTGGTCGGACAAGGCGGGACCGGATGCGGGACGTTGGGCGGCGGTCCGCTGGCCGCGTGGCACGAAGGGTTGTAGAGCGGCGCGCCGCCGCCGCCGGTGACGACGTAGGTCAGCTTGCCCTCGGAGGTGGTCCCGACTCCACGTTCGTAGATGTGATCGTGGCCGGAGAAGAGCACGTCGACGTGCGCCGCCGCCAGCAGCGGCGCGTAGTCGCGCGCCATCTCCGGGGCGCCGCCGTGCAGGCCGTGGGCCCAGGGCCCCTCGTGGCAGAAGGCGAAGATGGCCCGCGCGTGGTGGCGGCGCGCCCGCGCCAGATCGTCGCGCAGCCAGGCCACCTGCGCCGGGTTGCGCATCTCGTTGGTCGACAGAATGACGAAGTGGACGCCGCCGAGATCGAGCGACGTCCAGCCGGGCGGCCCCTTGGCGGGGACACCGAACAGCGCCCAGGTCAGCGCCGCGCCGGCGCCGCGCCGGTCGGCGTCGTGGTTGCCGAGCGCGGGGACCACGGGCGCGATCGCCCCCATCGGCGCGGTGATCTCGAAGTACTTCTGCCAGTTCGATTCTTCGCTCCCCACGTCGGTGAGATCGCCGGTGTTGACGATCAGCGCCGGCGCTTCGCGCACCAGCGCCTCGACGATCGTGCGGTGCGCGGCGTGCCCGGGGTAGCGCATGTCGCCGTAGACGGCGAAGCGCAGCGGCGCGGGCGCCGCGGGGAGAGTCTTGAAACGAAACGGTCCGGCGCTCGCGCGATCGCCGGCAGCTTCGAGCTCGATCCGGTAGCTGTAGGTCGCGCCGGGCGCCAGGTCGGTCAGCGCGAGCTGGGAGGCCGCCTCACCGACGGGGATCTGCCGCGAAGCCTGGCCGGCGTTCTTGCCGTCGTCGCGCGTGAGCGTCACCCGCCCCGACGCCGGCAGGTCGGTCTGCCAGTTGACGCGCACCCCGACCGTCGCCCCTTTGGCTTGGGGTCCCTCGGTCGGCGTCGAGAGGTAGGGACCGCGCACGATCCGGACGCCGCTGGCCGCGGCGACGTCGACCAGGGCGGCCGGCGCCGACGCGAAGTCGACCGCTCGGCCGGGCGAGGCGTAAACCGCGACCGCCAGCAGATTGCCGTCGGGTCGCAGGGACGGGAGCGCGGCGGACGGCACTGGAATGTAGACGTGCTCCACCTCCGGACCGTGCGGCCCCACGGCGGCGGTCCCGTTCGGCGCGATCCCCCGACGCGCGATCTCCTGCCCGTTGACGGAGGCGACGAAGCCGTCGTTGTACGCCACGCGCAGCTCGAGGACCCGGACGTGGGCGGCGTCGGCGACCGAGAAACGCGCACGCAGGAGCAGCGGCGCGTGCGGAGCGAGATCGTAGAGCGTCCCCGGCGGCACCGGTGCGGGCTGGGGCGTGGCCGAGCCCGGCAGCGGCGAAAGCTCAGGAGGCCGCGGCGTGAACGGTCCGGCGGCCGGACCGCCCCAGCCGCGATCGTCGAAGCTCGCCTCGGTCCAGCCAGCGGGGGGCGGTCCCGAAAGGAAGCGCCACGGCCCGACGGTGACGGCGAGCGCCTTGTCGGCGCGCGCCGGCCTGGGGCCGAGCGCGGCCAGCGCCAGCGCCGGGAACAGCCAGAACAGCCAGCTGGGACGCATCAGTTGCGCAGCGCCTGCAGCGGCGCCGGGATGCGGCCGCCCAGCCGCACGAAGCGATCGGCGCCGAAGCGGCCGACCGGCTGCACGTAGGCCTCACCGAGGAGGCCGCCGTAAACCACCGACTCACCGGGCTGCTTGCCCGGGACGGGGATGATGCGGACGCCGGTCGCTTTGTTGTTGAAGACGCCGATGGCGATCTCGTCGGCGATGATCGCCGCCAGCGTCTCGGGCGAGGTGTCGCCGGGGACGGCCACCATGTCGAGGCCCACCGAGCAGACGGCGGAGAGGCTCTCCAGGCGGTCCAGCGACAGCGCGCCGGCGCGCGCGGCGGCGACCATTCCGGCGTCCTCGCTCACCGGGATGAAGGCGCCCGAGAGGCCGCCCACCGCCGACGAGGCCATGACGCCCCCCTTCTTCACCGCGTCGGTCAGCATGGCCAGCGCGGCGACGGAGCCCGGCGCGCCCGCCATGTCGACGCCCATCTCTTCCAGGATCTCGGCCACGGAATCGCCCACCGCCGGCGTCGGCGCCAGCGACAGATCGACGACACCGAAACGGACCTCCGGTCCGAGCCGGCGCACCACCTCGCGCCCGACCAGCTCGCCGGCGCGCGCGACCTTGAAGGCCATCCGCTTGATCGTCTCGGCCACCGTCGTCAGATCGTAGGGCTCGCCCGAGGCGCGCAGCCGCTTGAGCGCCGACAGCACCACGCCGGGACCGGAGCAGCCGACGTTGATCACGCACTCTCCTTCGCCCACGCCGTGCAGCGCGCCGGCCACGAACGGGTTGTCGTCCGGGATGTTGGCGAAGGTCACCAGGCGCGCGCAGCCGATCCCGCCTGCGGCGGCGGTCGCCTCGGCCGTCGCCTTGACCACGCGGCCCATCTCCAGCACCGCGTCGGCGTTGATGCCGGCGCGCGTGGTGGCCACGTTCACCGACGAGCAGACCCGCGTGGTCGTGGCCAGCGCCTCGGGGATCGAATCGATGAGCGCGCGATCGCCGGGGGTCATCCCCTTTTCGACCAGCGCCGAAAAGCCGCCGACGTAGTCGACCCCCAGCTCGCCGGCCGCGCGATCGAGCGCCAGCGCCGCCGGCACCACGCGCGCCGCGCGCGACGCCTCGGTCACCAGGGCCAGCGGCGTGACCGAGAGGCGGGTGGTGGTGATCGGCACGGCGAAGTCGGCCTGGACGGCGGCCGTGGTGGGGACCAGGCGCGCGGCCACGCGCATCAGCTTTTCGTGGATGCGCGCCGAGGTCCGTTCCAGCGTCTCGGCGGCGCAGTCTCGCAGCGAGACGCCCATGGTCACCGTCCGCACGTCGAGGCTCTCGTTCTCGATCATGCGCAACACCTCGCGCACCTCGGAGGCTTCGAACCGCGTCGCCACCCGCCGACTATACGCGCTGGAGCGCGTTCACAATCTCTTCGTGCATCACCACGCACTCGGCGCCCAGCGCCTGAACGGAGCGGATGAGACGTTCCTTGAAGTCGGCCAGCGGCACCGCCAGCGCCGAGGTGTCGACCACGATGATCATCGTGAAGTAATCGGAGACCAGCGTCTGCGAGATGTCCACGATGTCCCCGCCGGCGTCGGCGATCGCCTGCGCGATGTTGGCCACGATCCCGCGCCTGTTCTTGCCGGTGGTGGTGACCACCGCCCGCGGTCCGCGGCGCCGCGCCGCCTCCGTGCAGGAGGCGCAGAACTCGGCCCGCGCCAAGGTCTCGGCGGCGCGTGACCCTTCTGCCACGATGACCTCAGCGCTCCGGCGTGAAAGCCTACTTGCGCTTGGCGGACTTGGCTGCCTTGGCGGCCTTGGCCGATTTGGCCGCCTTGGCCGACTTGGCGGCGGGCGCTGCTTTCTTCCCATGTTGGGCGGGAGTGGCAGCCCGCTGGGCAGCCGGCGCTCGCTTCACGGCAGGCTTGGCCGCGGCGACCGCCGCCGCTTGCGCGCGCTCCGTGACCGTCAGAATGTCGAGCAGGCGACCGTTCGAGTACTCGCCCAGCTTGTTGACGTAATCCTTGTCCTTGCCGCGCTTGAGCTTGTCGGCGATGGTCGCCGCCAGCTTGTCGTGGCCGCCCGCCTCTTTGGTGCGCGTGGCGACAGCGTGCAGCCGGATCAGCTTGCCGTTGGCAACGCCGAGCAGCTTCTTCCGCAGGTCGTCCTTGCTGAGATCACCCGCATCGAGGACGCCGACGATCTTGTCGACCAGCTTGTCTTTTCCACCGAACTCGTCTTTGACCCGCGAAAGCGGGCTCTTCTTCAATGCCGCGGACATGGTGCACGTTCTCCTTCGAAGGGCGCGTATTTACCGCAAACCCGGGCGCTTGACTAGGGGGCGCCTCGATCTGCCTGCCGGGAGCTCTGCCACCCGGGAGGCGATGATTACCTTTTCACACGAGAGTCAGCCTCGGGTGGGCATGGTGTTGACGCTCCTGATCATCGCGTTTGTCGTCTGGGTGGTGGGCTTCCGCCTCTTCGAAGTGGCCTCGGCGGCGCTCCACATCCTCATCGCGCTGGCGATCTTCAGGCTGATCTTCCGTCTGAGCTGGGGCAGTCCCCGCAAGCTGCCGCCCCGGGCGCCCGACGGTCTGCCCGACGCGCGCTTCGTGCGCTTGGGCGTCACCAATCGGTTGACCTCAGGCACGGCGCGGTAACGGAAAGCCCGCCTTCAGTCAGGAATCCTCTGATTCGTGCGGTGTCTCGCGTGGCACGACCGCTGCAATCTCAGCAGTCCCACGGAGGCAATCATGAGGAAAACTACCTACACGTTCGTGACCGCAGCGGCAATGGCAGGGGCTCTGGCTTGGGGGGGAGTGGCCCGCGCGGGCGACGTCGAGATCGTCAATCCCTCCACCGGACAGGCGGCGCCAGCGCCCGCCGCAGTTCCGGTCCAGCCTGTCCAGCCGGTTCAAGAACAGGCGCCCGTCGTGGTGCCGCAGACACAGACGCAGCATGTGGTCCACGAAGACGTTCAGCCGCCGCACAACGTGATGACCACCATCACCGTCAGCGCGCTGATGGGGGGTATCGCGGGCTTGCTGGTCGGCGGCGCCATCTACTATCTGGCCGACAATCAGAATCACGCGGGCCGGATCGGGATCTGGGCCGCCGGCGGCGTCTTGGTGGGGACCGGCGTGGGGATCGTGCAGGTGGCGGCGGACGAGAGCCGCGCCAGCGCGGCGGTCAGCCAGAACTGGAAGTCCGATCCTGCGCCCACCTACCGCTTGGCGCTCTTCCGCACCAGCTTCTGACGCGCGCGGGTCGGGTCCCGGCTGGTTCCGGGTCGAAACGTCGTCCTTGATCGCCCTTCGCTTGCATGCTCGAAGAAGGGGGTGATGGCGGCGGAGCTGACGACCTCGACCAGCTGGGACCCGACCCTGTCCGCGGCGCACGCGGCGGCGGGGGCGCCCGAGACCTGGAGAGAGAGCGTGCTGCGCGGGATGTTGACCGTGACAGCCGTGGTGGCGCCGCTGCTGGCGGCGCTGGGGATCTTCGTGGGAGCAACCCATCGCGACGCAAAGGACATCGCAGTGATGGCGACCGCCGGTCTCCTGCTCCCGCTGCTTCGCCTGGTCCGCCGACCGCCCGTCCGGCGGCGGGCGCTGGTCGCCATCCTCGCCCTGTTCGCCACCGGGATCTTTCTCCTCGGGCGGGCCGGGTTTGCCGCCGGCCTGAGCGTCATCATCGTCACCACCTGCGTGCTGGGCGTCATCACCCTCGGCCGCAACCTCGGCTTCGTGATGATCGCTCTCTCCGCGCTGGCCCACCTGGTCATCGGCCTGCTGGTGTCTCGCAAGATCCTGCATCTCGCCCCCCGGGAGGTGGATCCGCTGCTGTTCAGGAACTGGATCCGGATGGCGGCCACCACCTCGCTGCTGGCGTTGCTGCTGGCGAAGGTGATCGAGTTCGTCATCCGCCACGTCGAGGCCAACGCCACCGCGGCGCGGCGGATGCTGGGCGAGCTGCGCATCGCTTATGAACGCCTGGGCCTGCTCCACGGGCGCCTGGAGGCGGCCAAGGAAGAGGAGCGCCGCTTCCTGGCGCACGAGCTGCACGACGAGCTCGGGCAGTCACTGACCGCGCTCAAGCTCAGGCTGCAGCTCGACGGCCGGGCGACGGCCCCCGCGCCGCATCAGGCCGCGCCGCAAGCGCTGGCGCTCATCGATCAGCTGATCGCGCGGGTGCGGCAGATCTCCATCGATCTGCGGCCGCCGCTGCTCGACGAGGTCGGCCTCGGTCCGGCGTTGCGCTTCTACCTGGAGGGCCAGGCGGCGCTGTCGAGCGTCCCGATCGTGCTGGAGTTCAGGGACGTCACGGAAGGGGCGCGGCTCGCCCCCGACCTGGAGATCGCCTGCTTCCGCGTGGTGCAGGAGTCGATCACCAACGCCCTCCGCCACGCCTCGGCGCACCGCATTCAGGTGCGAATCGTGCGCGACGCCGAGCATGTCTCGCTGGCGATCCGGGACGACGGGCGGGGCTTCGATCCGTCGGCGCTCGCCACCCTCGACCTCGCCTCCCACCTGGGAATCGTCGGCATGCGCGAGCGCGTGCGCGCCCGCGCCGGCGCCTTCCGTCTCATCTCGCGCCCCGGCGACGGAACGGCCGTCGAGATCGAGCTGCCGGTTTAAAATGGGAACCCTGGAGGGTTCCCAAACCCTCCCGCGACGAGGTCGAGCGGGCGAAGCCGGCTCGACCTCGCGCGCTAGACCGCGCAGAGATCGATGAAGCCGCGGATCCAGATCAAGTTGATCTCGTCGGAGAGCGCCGCGGGCGTCTCGGTGGTGGTCTCGATCGCCGCGACGTAGGGGACGCCGGCCCGGTGAAACTTGTCGGTGATGCTGCCGTCGGGACAGATGATGAACCCTTCCGCGTCGGCGCGCACGTCGCTCCCCGGCTCGTACCCGGAGTCGACGATGCTGCTCCGCAGGACCGGCACCAGCGAGCCGGCGCGCGCCATCAGCGGCCGGTAGGTGGCCAGATCGCCGAAGACGTAGGCGTAGAAGAGCGACCCGTGAATGAAGTTGTCCTGGTGCAGATCGAGCGACGCGGCCGGCAGCGGAGCGCGATCCAGCTCGCGCGCCAGCGCGGCGGTCTCCTTGGGGAGACCGTCGACGGCGGGCACGATCCGCGAGAACTGCTCACCGTCGCGAAGCTCGCCGCGCCAGACCCCCGGGGCAATCTCGTAGCGGAGAAAGTCGTTGTTCGGTCGCTCGCCCGAAATGTTGTACCGGGTGTGCGCCTCGAACCCCGAGGGGTTGACGCAGGGATAGATGAGCAGGCCCACGCCGCGGGCGGCCGCGTATTCGACGATCTCCGCGGTGTGCTCGACGAGCGTGAGCGGGCCGGCCTTTTCGTCGCCGTGAAAACCGGCGGTGATCAGCACCGTGCGGGCCCCGGGCAACCGCAGCCCCACCAGCTCGAACGCCCGTCCCCCCTCGACGACCGTCCCGTAGCCGAATGCCTGGGCTGGCGCCGGAACCGACGCGTTCCAGCGGGCCACGTAGTCGCCGAACACCACTTCTTCAAACATTGCCACGTTTGCCGGCGGCGCGCGCCCCGCATAGGCTCAGCCAATCCATGGCTGACCTCGTTCAGGACCGCCCCGCTGCGTCACCGGCGGAAACGGAGCCCAGCCGCGCTCCGCTCGAACCTCCGCTGCCCGCCCCCGCCATCCAGCGATTCACGGGCGACCGATTCAGCCGCCAGGGGGTCAAGGCGATCGGACTCGAGCGGGCGCCCCAGAAGGACATCTACCACTTCGTCCTGGGGCGCACCTGGCCGGTCTTTTTCCTTCTGGTCGCGGTCGTCTTCATCCTGACGAACATGGTGTTCGCCTGGCTCTACCTGGCCGAGCCGGGGTCCATCGCCAACGCACGGCCGGGCTCGTTCGAGGACGCCCTGAATTTCAGCGTCCAGACCCTGGCCACCATCGGCTACGGGGGAATGTCTCCGGCCAGCCGCTACGGGCACGTCATCGTCTTCATCGAGGCGATCGTCGGCATCCTGATGGTCGCGCTCATCACCGGCATCACCTTCACCCGCTTCGCCCGCCCGACGGCGCGCGTGCTGTTCTCCAACAAGGTGGTCATCTCGCCGCGCAACGGCGTGCCCCACGTGATGTTCCGGATGGCCAACTGGCGCCGCAACCGGATCGTGGAGGCGCGCCTCAGCGCCGTCCTGCTGGTCACCGACCGGACCCGCGAGGGGGACGTGATGCGCAAGCAGATCGATCTGACGCTGGTGCGCAACAAGACCAACGTCTTCTTCCTGACCTGGAGCGCGATGCACCTCGTCGACGAGACGAGCCCCTTCTACGGGCCGGGCGCGCTCGAGCGCCTGCGCGCCCAGCAGGCGGAGCTCTACCTGGGGCTGACCGGGCTCGACGAGACGATCGGCCAGACGATCCACGTCCGCAAGCAGTACACGCTCGACGACGTCGTTGCGAACGCGCGCTTCGCCGACGTGCTGTCGACCGACGAAGAGGGCCGGCGCATCATCGACTATCGCAAGTTCCACGACGTCGTGCCGATGGACGTTTAGAGGGGAACCCTGGGAGGGTTCCCCAGCCCTGCCGCGACGAGCTCAGGCCGGCAGAGCCGTCCCTCCCTCGCGCGCTCAGCTGGACGTCATCTGGTCAGGCCCGGGATGGGCGCCCCGCCGTGCATGAGCGCCAGCAGGCCGCCCAGGCGGGCCAGGAGATCGTCGAACGCCGGCTCGCTGAGCGTGGCGTGCACCGTGAAGGCGTGGTCGACAGCCGTGGCGGTGACCCCGTCGAGGTAGGGGCCGAGCCCCAGCATCAGCACCTCGGGGTTCCGTTTGGCGTCGCGCAACGACTCGGTCACCTTGAGCGCCAGCGACTTCGCCTCCGCCGCCGTCGCCAGATCGGCCAGCAGCTGCGCCTCCAGCCCCTTGCCGAGATCGACGCCGGCCGACAGCGTGAGAATCGCGGCGGCGTCGGAGAAATGCGGATCCGACGCCAGCGACTTGCGCGTCGACTCGGGGACGATCGCCGCCGCCCAGAGCGTATGCGAGCCCGCGGCCCGCTCGACCAGGTTCACCAGATCGACGTCGGTGGCGGCGCTGTCGACGGGGCGCGCGCTCTCGGCCAGGTCGGCCATCTTGGGGCCCCAGCCGCCCGCCCCCAGCACCAGGGTCTGGGGATCGATCAGGAAACCAACGACCGTCGGATCACTGCGCGAGGCCCAGAGCGTGAAGCGCCCGTGGGTGGTGGCGACCAGATCGTCGCCGCTTTTCTGCAGCTGGTCGCGCGCGTAGGAGACCAGCCGCGCCTCGTCGAAGTGCTCGCCGCGCATGACGACGCCGAACTCGCCGTGGGCGCGGGCCTCTTCGGGAAAAGCGACGGTGACGCTCATCAGCTGGCGGAGCGGATCGAAGCCGGTGCGACGGGCGAACTCTTCGATCTCGTGCTGGTCGGTCTGGTCCTGCTGCGCCTTCTCGCCCAGCTTGGCGGCCGCCGGGCTGGCACGCAGCCTGGCGACGTCGATCGCGGCCACGACCTTGGTGGCCACCGGGAACAGCGCCAGCCGCCCCTCGACGGTGGCGGCGCGATCCTCGCCGCGCCGGCAGCCGCCACGGCAGGATCCCATGGCGACGAGCGCGATCAGGGCTGGAAAGAAAACTCGCCTTTGCGTCATATTGCCTCGGATGTCATCCGGTTGGGCTCGCATGCGTTTCAAGGGAGAACAGGTGTGGGTGCGCGCGGACGACGCGGGGCAGCTGGTGCTGGACGGCGACGGCCGCGCCGAGATGAAGTATCGCGAAACTGACAGCAAGAGCTACCGTCCATCGCCTGGAAATCTGATCCCCGACCAGGGCGGCCCCCCGAGCGACGCTCCGCCCGAGCGCAAACGCCGGGCCAGCGGCGGCGCCAAAGCTCCGTCCAAAGCTGCGGCAAAGGCTCCGTCGTCGGGTGGCTCGGCCCTCGAGATCTGGACCGACGGTGCCTGCTCGGGGAACCCAGGACCGATGGGGATCGGCGTGGTCGTCATCGACGGTGCCACGCGGCGCGAGAAGGGGGAGTACCTGGGCATCGGCACCAACAACATCGCCGAGCTGACGGCGATCGGGCGGGGGATCGATCTGGCGGGCGACGGCGGGCGACGGATGCGCGTCTACACCGACTCGAGCTACGCGATCGGGGTGCTGAGCAAGGGATGGAAGGCCAAGGCCAACCAGGAGCTGATCGCCAAGCTCAAGCGCCAGCTGGCGCCGCTCGACGTGGAGTTCGTCAAGGTCGCCGGGCATGCCGGCGTCCCCGAGAACGAGCGCTGCGACGAGCTGGCCCGCGAGGCGGTCAATTCCAGATCAGGACGCTAACAGGGTCCCGCGCCCCCCTCGATGAGCTCGAGCCGGTCAGGCCGTCTCTCCCTCGGGCGACGCGATCACGCTGAGTATTCACGCAGCGTGACGAAGCGGGCGCCGGCGCTGCGGGCGGCCATCAGCGTCTCATCGAGCGCCGCCAGCTTGTGCGCCAGCGGACGCCGCAAGTCGGGTTGGCGGGCGATCAGCGCGGACGGGATCTCGTCGGCGTCGGCGTCGGCGAGGTCGATGCCGTGCAGCTCCAGGTTGAAGAACGGCGCGCGCAAGGCGGTCGAGACCAGGTGCCGTCGCAGCCAGGCCGGCGCCAGGATCAGGCTGGTGCCGATCACGTGCAGGCGCGCCAGCGGCGTCACGGCGATCGGCAGCTCCAGCAGTCCGTCGCCGCCGTGTCGGTAGGGTGCCGTCGGCGCGGGTCGGTACGGCTTGCGCGGCGCCAGCAGCACGCGTGGGTTGTCGAGAAAGCTGCCCGACGGCCGCCCCGCCAGGCGCATCGCCGCCATCACCAGCGCCTTGGCGCCGTAATAGGCCGCCGAGGGAAACACCGACGAGTCGTAGCGATAACCGCGCGCATGCAACAGGTCGAGCGCCTCCGCGTTGATGGCGTAACCCGGGGCGCGAAAGCCGAGCGGCGCCGTCCCCGCGCAGGCGCCGACGATCGCGTGCGCGCGATCGATCTCCTCGGCCATCGCGGCGTGCGACAAGCGCGCGAAATCGTAGCGGTGGGTGTGGGTGTGGTTGGCCAGCTCGTGCCCCGCGCGCGCCAGCTCCGCCAGCAGCGCCCGCCCCTCGGCGTCCTCTTCCAGATCGGCGCCGACGACGAAGAACGTGGCGCGCAGGTCGTGCCGGGCGAACAGCGCGGCAAAGCGCGGCAAGCAGCGCCGCAAGATGGCGAACCGCCCGGGGCCGACCGGCGGCGCGCCCAGCGCGTGAACCCGGTAGTAGCAAGCGACCGCGTCGAGATCGACGGAGACCGCCATCCGTCGACCGGGTTCACCCATGGCCGACTTCCTTACCACGCAGGGACGAACCGTGTAATCCGACGCCCCGTCGGCACCTTTGTAGGAGAGCAGGCATCTTCCCAACAGAGTCGCCCATGTCGTCCCGTGTCACTGAAACCAGCGCCCCGAGCAACCCGACCCCGGCCTTTCACAAGCCGGGCTGCGGCTGCCTCGAGCCTGCGCAGCAGGGCGACCCGTTCCTGAGCTGGGTCGGGCGGCTGGTCCACGACCACCGCGGGCGTCTGGTCGCGGTGGCCCGCGGCGAAGGGCTGGGCCCCGAGGAGGCCTTCGACGTCGTTCAGGAGGCGTTCCAGAGCTTCCTGACCCTGCCGGCGGCCCGAACGCTGGTCGATGCGCGCGACGACTCGCGCCACTTGCTGGTCACGGTCACCCGAAACCTGGCCCGCAACCGCGGGCGGCTGGCCGCGCTGGCGCGCCCGCACGACTCCGACCCGGCGGCGCTGGCGTCGCTCCCCGCGCCGACGCCCTCCGTCGAGGAGCTGCTCTCGGCGGCCGAGGATCAGGTCCGCCTGCGTGGCTGCGTCGCCTCACTCGGCGAAATTCAGCGGGCGGTGGTGACGCTGCGGATGCTCGACGAGATCGACGGCGAGGACGTCGCCCGCACGCTGGACATCACCGCTGGGCACGTGGCGGTCCTGCTCCATCGCGCCAAGGCCAACCTTCTCGATTGCATGACCAACGAAACGGAAAGGAAACGCGCATGAGCACGGAACACGCCAACCTCCTGGAGATCACCGACGCCAACTTCGAAAAGGAGGTTCTCCAGTCGCCGCTGCCGGTGCTGGTCGACTTCACCGCCGCCTGGTGTCCGCCCTGCCGGGCGATCGCGCCGCACGTCGCGGCGATCGCCGATGCGCAGGCCGCCACCTTGAAGGTCGGCACCTGCGACGTCGACGGAAACAGCGAGCTGACCGCCAAGCTCGACATCCGCGCCATGCCGACGCTGATGGTGTTCAAGGACGGGCGCGTCGTCGGTCAGATCGTCGGCGCCGTCCCGCGCGCCAAGATCGAAGCGCTGATCGCCCGCGCCTCGGCCTGAGCCGCCCGCCTCGCTACGCCGAAGCGAGAACGTCACTTCGCGGCGTCGCCGGAATCGGGCCCGGCGTCGGTCTGGCCGCCGGCGTCGGCCTGACTGCCGGCGTCGACGGTCTGTCGACCAGCGTCGACAAAAGGCGACGTTCCGTACGCCGAGAAGGTCGAACGCCAGCAGGCAGCGCACAACAGCGCCGCACCTGCGGTCATCAACGCCGCGCGGCCGAGGCGCGGGGACCGGTGACCGGTGCAAGGGCCCTGGCAGGCAACTGAGGCGGTTTCAGAGACGAGCGCGGCCTGACAGAACGGACAGGCCGTGTCGTCCGACTTCACGTGGCGGTCGCACACCGGACAGAGAACGAGCGAGCTCATGAGAGCCTCCTAAGTTAGGACGACGAGCTTACACCCGAAGGGGCAGCCGCCTCGTCCGGTTTCACGTGACGGGAGCAACCAGGGCAGAGCCCGAGCGACTTCATTGGAAACCTCCTAAGTGAGGAGGAGAAAAGTTACACCGCGTCGACGGTCGTTACTTCTTGGCGTCGGGGAGGGCGTCGCGCGCGGCGTCGGTCTTCCCGTTGCCGCTATCCGCCTGCGTCCCGGCGTCGAAGGGGGGCGACACGCCATACGGAACGATCGACGAATGGCTGTTCTCACAGGCGGCCCCCAGGAGCGCGGCCCCGGCGGCCACCAGCGCTGCGCTGACAAGGCGGGGGGCGGAGGGGCGGGCGCAGCGGCCGGCGCACGCTTCCGGCGCCACCGCCGCCTGGCAGAACGGACAGGTCGTCTCGTCCGACTTCACGTGACGGTTGCAACCGGAGCAGGGGACGAGAACGCTCATTTGGAAACCTCTTAATTCAAGGCCTGGAGTCTACACCTGGATCGTCCGTCGTGTAGCCTCAGGGCGTGACGGCCCCCGACATCCCCGCCGAGGAGGAGCGGCTGCTCGCGCGCGTGCTGACCAGCCTGGCCGCCCACGCGCCGGCCGCGCGACCTGCCGCCGGGGCGGCGCCCCGCCGCGACCACATCGAGGAGATGATCGCGCTGCGCGACGAGATCGGCGAGGCGCGCCTGGAAGACGTGCCGGCCCTGGTGGCGCAGATGGAGCGCCTGCAGAACGTGTCGCTCACGCGCGGCGATCTCCAGACGATCCTGGTCGATCCCGCCGCCCCCTACTTCGGACACCTGCGCCTGCGCGAGGAGGTCCGGGGCCGCGGCCCGGTCGAGCGCGACGTCTTCATCGGGCGGGCCACGTTCGTCGACGCCGCCGCCCGGGTGAACGTGGTCGACTGGCGGCACGCGCCGGTGAGCCAGCTCTTCTATCGCTACGCCGAGGGGAGCGACTACGAGGAGCGCTTCGGCGAGCGCGACGTCGAGGGGGAGATCGTGGCGCGCCGGGTTCTGACCATCGAAGGCGGCGTCCTGCGGCGGGTGGCTTGCCCGCAGGGCGTCTGGGCGCGCGGCCCGAACGGGGAATGGGCGCGGACCGATCTGCCGACGCACGAGCTCGCCGGGGGGCAGGAGACGGCGACTCGCCCGGTGCGCGGAAGACTGGGTGCCGCGCCGGTCGGACGGCAGGCGCTCGACCGCCACCTCCCCGAGATCGCCGCGCTGATCGATCCGCGCCAGTTCGACCTCATCACCGCGCGCGACGCGGGCGTGGTGGTCATCCAGGGGGGCGCCGGCAGCGGCAAGACCACCGTCGGCCTGCACCGGCTCGGCTACCTGGCGTTCTCCTTTCCCGACAGGTTCCCGCCGCGGAAGCTGGCGGTGGTGACCGGCGGCGCCGCGCTGGCCGCCTACATCGGCCAGCTGCTGCCGTCGCTGGGCGTGGCCGGCGTCGGCGTCATGACGTTCGGCGAGCTGGCCACGCGCGAGCTGCGCGCCGAGATCCCCTGGCTGAAGGCGACCATCGTCGACGACACCGTCCCGGCCGTCACGCGCGTCAAGAGCCACCCCGCGCTGTTGCACGAGCTCGAGCGCGCCTGCGCGGCCTACGCCGGCAAGAAGACCTCGCGCGCGGCGGTCGAGATCTGGGCCGACCTGCTGAGCGATCGCGGCCGGCTGGGCGCCTTGATGGCGAACGCCGCCGAGATGCCGATCGGCGAGCGCGATCTGACCGAGGCGCACCGGATCATGACCGACCGGGTGGCCGCCATTCAGGCGCGCGATCCGCGCGAGGGCCAAGGGGATGACAAGAAGCCGCTGCGGACGCGCCGCGCGAAGGCGCGCGAGCGCGCCCCCGGCCCCGACATGCACTGGACCGCGATGGGGCTCGAGCAGAAGGCCGGCCAGCGCACCGTCGACAGCGATCTGCCCGAAGGCGTTCGCCGCGTGGAAGGGACGGGCGGCGATCCGGACGACGACGCCGACGACGACCAGAACATCCGCGGGGAGACCGGCATCGACGGCCTGCGGACGGAGGACGACGCCGCCACGCTCGACCTCGACGACGTGGCGATCCTGCTGCGCGCCAGCCAGCTCTTGCGCGGCGTGAAGCGCCCCTTCGTCCATCTGTTCGTCGACGAGGCGCAGGATCTGTCGCCCATGAAGCTGTCGGTCCTGATCGGCCACATCCCGGCGCGCCGCTCCCCCACGCCGTCGATCACGCTCGCCGGCGACACCTCGCAGCGGCTGTTCCTGGACAACGGCTTCGGCGACTGGCGCGCCGTTCTCGGTCACCTGGGCCTGGCCCACGTGGCGATCGAGCCGCTGCGCATCGCCTACCGCTCGACCCGAGAGATCATGGATGTCGCGCGCGCCGCCATGGGCCCGCTGGCCGATCCCGATCCGCCCGAGGCCCCACGCAGCGGCGCCCCGGTCGAGACGTTTCAGTTCCCGGGCGTGGGGGCCGCGGTCGCCTTTTTGGCCGAAGCGCTGCGCGAGCTGGCCGCCCGGGAACCGCGCGCGACGGTCGCTCTGCTGGCCCGCCACCCCGAGCAGGCGGATCGCTACTACGACGGCCTCCGGCGCGCCGAGGTCCCGTCGCTGAGGCGCGTCCGGGCGCAAGACTTTGCCTTCCGCCCCGGCGTCGAGGTCACGGACGTCCGCCAGGTCAAGGGGCTGGAGTTCGACTACGTCGTCATGCTGGACGCCAACGACTCCAGCTACGGCCGCGACGACGAATCACGCCACCTGTTCCACATCGGGGTCACCCGCGCCACCTGGCAGCTCTGGATCGCGGTCACCGGCGCAGCCAGCCCGCTGGTGCCGGCGGCGTCGTCAGCAGCGTGAGTAGCCAGCCCGCTGGTGCCGGCGGCGGCGTCAGCGGCGTGAGGGTCGCGTTGGCTCGCGCGAGCCGCTTTGCAGTGGCCGCGCGCGCGCCCGTCAGCCTCGCGGCTTGGACCAGCTCCCCCGCCGCAGCGGGGTCTTGCGCACGAGCGGCGCCTTGCGGGCCAGCGTCTTTCCCGGCTGGAGCGCGGAGCGGCGGAGCGTCGAAGTCTTCGGCGAATCATCCGTCGGCGCCGGCGCCGTCACTTTCGAAGCCGCCGCCGGGCCCTCATCGACCCGCGGAGCCGGCAGCGGTGGGGTCATCAGGTTGGCGAAGGCGGCTGACAGATCGCAGGCGACGGCCAGCTTCGGTGGATTCGAATCGAGCGTCCGCGACAGCAGCGCCGGCGCGTAGTCGCCGCCCGGCGCCGGAGCCGACAGAACCAGCTTGAACCCCGGCGCATGCACCAGATAGCAGTCGCCGCGGCTGGCGATCGCCGGGCCGGAGGTGACGCGCACCCCTTCGAGGCGCGCCAGCACGCGCGCCAGCTCGGCGAGCGTGCTCCCGCGCAGCGAAACGCGCAGGTTCAGGATCCCGCCCGCCGCGCCCCCCGCGGAGGCGAACGTATGGCCGGCGATCGTCACCGAGGCGACGTCGTTGGCCACTGTCGATGGCGGAAAGATTCGGATCGGCGCCATTGCTTACACTATACGCATGTTCAGGCTTCGGTCAAAACTCACCCGAGCAGCAGCACCTTGCCCTCGACGTGCTTCTCGGCGAGCGCGTGCGCCGCGGCCGCCTCGGCGAGCGGGAACCGCTTGGCGATCGGGATGACCAGCTTCCCGTCGGCGACCGCCCGCGCCAGCTCGCCGAGCCGCTTCGGATCCGCGTGCGTCATGAACGCCTTCACCACGAATCCTTTTTCCTTGGCGCCGGCCGGCTCACCGAGCACGCTGCCGAGCTTCCCGCCCGGCTTGAGCTTGGCGAGCAGCCTCTGGATCGTCTCGCCGCCGACGGTGTCGGCAATCCCGTCGAGCAGGGGCAGCTTGGCGATCTCGCCCTCGTCGTCGATCGCGACCACCCCGTCGGCGTCCAGCTTGGCCGCCTCGGCCTTCTGACTGCCGCGCACGCCGGCATAGACCTTCGCGCCCCGGGCTTTCGCAGTGAAGACCGCCGTCCGTCCGACCCCGCCCAGGGCGCCGGTCACCAGGATCGTCTCTCCGGCCTGCGCGTCGACGGCGCCCTCAGCGAGCTGGGCGCCCGTCAGCACCACCAGCGGCAGGGCGCCCGCGTCCGCCAGGTCCAGCTTCGCTGGGACGATCGCCCAGGCGTCGACCGGCGCGACCACCAGCTCCGCGTATCCGCCCCCGTGCACGCGCCCCAGCACCCGATCCCCGACCGTGAACTCCGTCACCCCCGCTCCGACCGCCGCCACCGTCCCGGAGGCGTCCCGCCCGAGAACGGCCGGCAGATCGAGCGGCATGTACTGCCGGAGGGCGCCGCTCCGCTGCTTCCAGTCGACCGGATTCAGGCTCGCCCCCGCCATGCGCACCAGGATCTCCCTGGCCCCCGGCTTGGGATCGGCGATCGTCCGCAGCTGGAGGGCGGAAGGGGGACCGTATTCAGGCAGGACGATGGCGCGCATGGTTCCTTTCAGCTGATTTCATATAGTTCTCCCGATGGCCATCCGGAAGTGGCTGGGCCGGGCACCGACGTTGGATGCCGGATCCATGACAGGGGTGCGCTGGCGCGATGCTTGGCGCGCGCTCAGGCCGTCAGCAGCTCGTGGTGCCAGCGCAGGTGGGGCTCCATGAAGGAGCTCACGAAGAAGTAGCCGTGGTCGTAGCCTTCGCGGCGCGCCAGCGTGAGCGGCTGGCCGGCTTCGGCACAGGCGGCCTCGAACAGCTCGGGGCGGAGCTGCTTCGACAGGAACGGATCGGCCGTCCCCTGGTCGATCAGGATCGGCCGTTCGAGGCGGCGACCGGCGCGCACCAGCGCCGAGGCGTCCCATTCGCGCCAGGCCTCGCGCGCCGGACCGAGGTAGCCGGTGAACGCCTTTTCGCCCCAGGGCACCGCGCCCGGCGTGGCGACGGGGGCGAAGGCCGAGACGCTCCGGTAATCGCCAGGGTTGCGCAGGGCGATCACCAGCGCGCCGTGTCCACCCATGGAGTGGCCGAAGATTCCGCGCCGCGCGCCGTCGACCGGGAAATTCGCCTCCACCGCCTCCCGCAGGTCGCACGTCACGTAGGTGTACATCCGGTACGCTGACGACCAGGGCGCCTGCGTGGCGTCGAGATAGAATCCGGCCCCCAGGCCGAAGTCGTCCGCCGCGTCGTCGCCCGGGAACCGCGTCGCGCGCGGGCTGGTGTCGCAGGAGACCAGCGCCAGCCCGAGCTCGGCCGCCACGCGCTGGGCGCCGCTCTTGATGGCGAAGGTCTCCTCGCTGCAGGTCAGCCCGGCCAGGTAATAAAGGACCGGCACGCGCTCGCCGCGCAGCGCGGCCGGCGGCTGATAGACCGCGAAGCGCATCGGGCCAGCGCAGGCGGCGCTCTGATGTTCATAGAACCCCTGCAGGCCCGCGAAGCAGCGGTGCTCCTTCTTGGTCACCACCCCCGTCATCGCGCTCACCCGAGCTCGACGACCGTGCGGATCGACGTCCCGGCGTGCATCAGGTCGAAGGCCTCGTTGATGCGCGCGAGCGGCAGCTTGTGCGTGACCAGGCTGTCGACGTCGATCTTCCCCTGCATGTACCAGTCGACGATGCGCGGGACGTCGGTGCGCCCGCGCGCGCCGCCGAAGGCGGTCCCCTTCCAGACCCGTCCGGTGACCAGCTGGAAGGGGCGGGTGGCGATCTCCTTGCCGGCGCCCGCCACCCCGATGATGACGCTGACGCCCCAGCCGCGGTGGCAGCACTCCAGCGCCTGGCGCATCAGGTTCACGTCGCCCACGCACTCGAAGCTGTAGTCGGCGCCGCCGCCGGTCAGCTCGACGAGGTGCGCGACCAGATCGCCGCCGAGCTGCTTGGGGTTCACGAAGTGGGTCAGTCCCAGCTTGCGCGCCAGCGGCTCGCGCGCCGGGTTGAGGTCGACGCCGATGATCTCGTCGGCGCCCGCCAGCCGCGCCCCCTGCACGACGTTGAGGCCGATCCCCCCCAGGCCAAACACGACGACCTTGGCGCCGGGCTCGACCTTCGCCGTGTAGATGACGGCGCCGATCCCGGTCGTCACGCCGCACCCGATGTAGCAGATCTTGTCGAACGGCGCGTCCGGGCGGACCTTGGCCACCGCGATCTCCGGCAGCACGGTGTGGTTGGCGAACGTCGAGCAGCCCATGTAGTGGTGAATCTTGGTGCCGCCCAGGGAGAACCGGCTGGTCCCGTCGGGCATGACCCCCTTCCCCTGTGTGGCGCGGATGGCCGTGCAGAGGTTGGTCTTGCGCGAGAGGCACGATTTGCAGGCGCGACACTCCGGTGTGTAGAGCGGGATGACGTGGTCCCCCTTGGCCACCGAGGTGACGCCGGCGCCGACGTCGACCACCACACCCGCCCCTTCGTGGCCGAAGATCACCGGGAACAGCCCCTCGGGATCGGCGCCCGAGCGGGTGAGCTCGTCGGTGTGGCAGACGCCGGTCGCCTTGATCTCGACCAGCACCTCGCCCGCCTTGGGCCCTTCCAGCTCGACCTCTTCGATGACCAGCGGCTTGCCCGCCTGGTACGCCACGGCTGCGCGCGTCTTCATCAAAAGCCTCCGCGGGGAACCTCCGCGCGCGAAGCTTACACGAGGGGGTCCCACCCCGCCGCCGCACCGTGAACGCGTCAGCCCTCCGGCCGCTCCGCGAGTTGGTTCCGTCGTTGGTGAACCGACGGCGCCGCTCCGTCGATTGTACATGTATTCTGCCCGCCCATGCCCGCCGCACGAGCTCGCCCTGCAACTGCACCCGCAACCGCCTTTGCCACCGCCGCCGCCCCCATCGTCTATCGCGTCTCGATGCCCGAACCGGGTTCGCACGAGTACCAGATCGAGATGCTGATCCCCGCGCTGCCGGGCCGCGAGCAGGTGGAGATCGTCTTCCCGGCCTGGGCGCCCGGCAGTTACATGGTGCGTGACTTCGTCCGCCACCTCACCGGGCTCACCGTTCGCGACGGGGCGGGCCGCGCGCTGCCGGCGGCCGGCTTGGTGCGCGTCGACAAGCAGCGCTGGCGGATCGCCAGCGGCGGTCGCCCCTTCCGGGTCCGCTACCGGATCTTCGCCTTCGAGGCGACGGTGCGGACGTCGTTCCTCGACGACAGCCACGCCTACTGGAACGGCACCAGCCTGTTCTTCTTCGTCGAGGGTGAGCTCGGGCGCCGCTGCGAGGTCACCGTCGCGCTCCCCAACCCGCGCTGGCGGGTGGCCACCGCGCTGCCGGCCATCGCCGGACGCCGGCTCAGCTACGCCGCCGCCGACTTCGACGAGCTCTGCGACTCGCCCTTCGAGATCGGGACGCACGCGCTCTTCACCTTCACCGTCGGACGCACCCAGTTCGAGCTGGCGCTCTATGGCCGCACCAACGCCGATCCGGCGCGCCTGGTGGACATCCTCCGCCGGGTGGTGACCGCCACGGGGAAGATCTTCGGCGGCTTCCCGTTTCGCCGCTACCTCTTCATCGTGCACGCGCTGCCGGTCGGCTCGGGCGGTCTCGAGCACCGCGCCTCGGTCACCATGGACATCGCGGGCCTCGGCTTCGAGGACGAGACCGGATACCTCCGCTTCGCCGATCTGGCGGCGCACGAGTTTTTCCACGCCTGGAACGTCAAGCGCATCCACGACGCCAACCTGGGACCGTTCGACTACACGCGCGAGAGCTACACCCGGCTGCTCTGGCTCTACGAAGGGTGCACCGACTACCTGGCGCACGTGATCATCCTGCGCGCCGGCGTCACCTGCGAGCGGCAGTTCCTGAGGATGATCGCCGAGGACTGGCCCAAGTACGCCACGCGCCCCGGGCGCAACGAGACCTCGCTGGAGGAGCTGTCGTTCGAGGCCTGGGTCAAGCAGTACAAGCCGTCGGAGAACTTCACCAACCGGGCGGTCAGCTACTACGAAAAGGGGCTCTGGACGGCGATGGCGCTCGATCTCGAGCTGCGCCTCACCGGCGACGCCGCCCGCGGGCTGCCAGAGATGCTCCGCCTCCTGTGGGACGACTTCGGCAGCGCCGAACGGCCGATCACCGACGCCGACGTGCGCGCCGCCGCCGCGCGCATCGCCGGCCGCTCGATGAACCGCTTCTTCGACCACTTCGTGCGCGGGACCGACGAGCTGCCGCTCCCCGCGCTCCTGCAGCGCGCCGGGCTCGAGCTCACCGCCCGCGCCGACTGGGACGAGAGCGGCCGCCCGCTGGCCGAGCGCGATCCGGTCCGCGGCGGCCGCGCGCGCGCCTGGACGGGCCTCACCCTGCAGGCCGACCGGACGACCGTGCGCAACGTGGTGCCCAAGTCGCCGGCCTGGCGCGCCGGGTTGACCTTCAACGACGAGATCGTCGCCGTGGACGGCGCGCGCGTCACGCCGTCCACGTTCGCCAAGCGGATCGCCGATCGCCCGCCCGGCGCCCGCGTGCGGCTCGCCTACTTCCGCCGCGACGAGCTGCGCGAGGCGCGGCTCACGCTGGCCGAGAGCCCCGAGCGCCGGCTGTCGGTGACCGTCGATCCCCACGCCGGCGCGCGCGCCAACGCCGTCCGCGCCGGCTGGTTCGGCCTCAAGGGGTGAAGGTGATTCTGATCGGTCGAGAGGCCGGTCAGCTTCTGGGCCGCGTCGTCGAACCCGACGTTGCCCAGGTCGATGCCGGGGATCACCAGCGCCGAGACGGTGAGCGTGTCCATCCCGCTGGAGGTGGCCAGCGGATTCGGCGAGAGGCCCGGCAGCGTGAACGTCGTCGAGCCGTCGAAGATCGTCACCGACCAGGTGCGCGCCCCGCTGCTCGGGTCCTTGAACTCGGCCGAGTGGAGCGTGGCGCCGGTGACCGGCACGAACGAGTACTGGCCGCCCGAGGCCGCGATCCCCGTCGGTGCCGCCAGCCAGGGGCTGACCACGACCGGCGAGGTGACACTGACCCCGTGCATCCAGGTGAGCGAGGCCGGCTCGGCGGCGCTCATGGTCGCCTGCGCCGAGGCCAGCAGATCGTAGGCGCCGCCCGCCAGCCCGGCGGTGGTGGTCCCGCCCAGCTTGGGCACGCTGGCCATCGTGACGTTGGGCCCCAGCGCGGGGACCACCGCCGGGATCCGCCCGGCGCCGCCCGGCAGCTCGATGGCCGGGTAGGCATTGAAATAGGTCATGCCGGCCGGCAGCGCGGGGAACGTCGCCGAGAAGGGGACCAGATCGCTCGCCGCCACCTGCGGCAGAGTCTCGTTCACCACCGTCGCCCCGGTCGTCAGATCGAGCCCGGTCAGGAGCGCCCAGCCGAGCGGCGTGACGATGTCGTCCGTCGCGTCGTCCGGCGTCCCGTTCGGATCCTGGTCGACGATGATCGCGTAGTGCGCCTGCGGGCCTGTACGGGCGACGAGCTGCCAGTTGCAGTCGTCGGCCAGCGCGTTCCGGACGCAGGCGTTGGCGGGGATCGTCGTCGTCAGCACCGTGCTCCCGACGGAGATGGTGCGCGTCGGTTGCGCGATGTCGTTCGCCAGATCGCCGAGATCCGTCGTCTGCGAGGCCGCCACCAGACCGATGGTGGTGTGCCCGCTCGCCGGCGCCGGCAAGCTCTCCCAGCCGGCGATGGTGCCGCTCACCATGGCCGTGTCGGGTGTGGGACGCACGTTCGCCTGGATGTTGATGGTCATGTTCGCGCCGTTGGCGCCGATCCAGGTGCTCGGCGCGTATCCAGCCGCCGAGGCGGTCACCGTGACCGCCCCTCGCAGCGCCGGGCAGCTCATCGGGCCGAAGGTCACCAGGCCGGTCGTGTCGGTGAGCGCCATGCAAGGCGCGGAAGCGGACGACACACCCACCTGCACCGCCGCCCCCGTCAGCGGCGCGTTGGTGTCGGCGTCGATCACGTAGACGTTGAGGTAGCCGTCGATCGCGCCCCCGCCGAGCCCGGCGCCCGGAACCAGCACCGGGGCGGGGTGATTGTCCGACACCGACCCGCACCCCACCGCCGCCGCCAGCACCCCGATCGCCAGACAGACCCCACGCGCACTTTTTCGCATCTCCCCGCTATCGACACATCAGCGGGAAAAAGAAGAAAAACGGCCGGCTCCCGCTGAACAGGCCAGCGCAGCGTGGCTTTGCCCCGGGGAGCGAGGGGGGATCGGGGGGTGCGAGCGGCAGCGAGCCGTCGAGTCAGCTCGGCTCTCAAGGCACGGTCACCGAGAAGTCGGTGACCGCCAGGCCGACGCCGCCGCTCCAGATCTCGAACCCGGCGAAGACGTTGGTCAGGTACCAGGTGCTCTGCACGTAGCCGCGCGTGACGGCGTCCTGGATGAAGTCGCCCAGGCTGTAGCTGAACGAGTTGATGCTGGTCTGCGCCACGTACGAGACGCAGGGCTTGCCGTTTCCGCTGTTCGTGCCGTACCAGACATTCCAGTTCTTGCCGTCGATCGTCGCCGAGGCGATCATGGTCCCGATCGGCTGGTTGCCGCTCGGCATGTGGTACCAGACCATCAGGAAGCCGCCACTCGGTGAAGAGGCGGTCGGATCGCCCCCCGAGCCGGTGCTGAACCAGACGTCGTAGGCGGCGTTGTAGCTGCCGGTGGCGCCGTTGTCGGCCCAGGTCATGCTGGTCATCACGCTCCCCTTGGGGATCGAGCTGACCGCGCGCGGGAGCATGCTCGAAGAGCCGGAGTCGTGATTCGAGTTGGCGCCGGTGAACACCGAGGGGAAACCCTCCGGGTTGTTGTTGGCGCCGGTCCCCTTCTGCACCGTCACCTGGAAGTTCGCCCCAGGCCCATAGGTGATCGTCTGGCCGGCGGTCGAACCCCACTCGTTGTTCTGGACGATGTACTCCTTGCTGCCGCACATGACGGTGCCGGTGCCGTACTGATCGGTGATCGTCCCCTTGCCGCTGGGAGAGCCGCAGCTGGCGGTCCCGCTCGAACCGCCAGTGCCGGTCGAGCTGCTGGTGACCGGCACGATGCTGCTCACGCAGACGTTGTAGGTGCCGGTGGTGGTGGTCGTCTGGCCGGCCGAGACCTGGATCTGCATGTCGTACGGCGTCCCCATCGGGGTGGCCTTGCTGCATTGGGCGGCGGTCGCCCACGCCGGGCAGGTGGCGTCGCTGAAGCAGATCGGCCCCGACCAGCCGTTGGTGAACGCGGCGATCGAGACGTAGGGCGCGACGGTCGTCGAGTTGGCGCTCTGGGTGAAGCCGATCCGCACCTCGTTGCCGCCACTCGAACCGGTGAGCGTGATGTTGAAGCACTGCACCGGGCCGGCGTACTCGGTCTTGACCGCGCTGGTGCCGCCCGAGTCGTCGAGCTCGACACCGATCCCGCAGCCCCACTTGGCGTTGGTCGCGTCGACCACGGTGGTGCCGCTGATGCAGCACGATCCCGAGCTGCAGATGTTCGCGGGCTGAGGGCTGGCGCAGGACGAGCCGTCGGTGTAGCCGTAGACCGCCCCCTGGATTCCGATCGAGGTGTCGAGGTCGCAATTCCAGCCGGCCGAGTTGATCAGCTGCGTCGGATCGGCGGTGCAGGCCGTTCCCGTCGACCCGCCGGTGGAGCCGGAGCTGGTCCCGCCGGCCCCCGTGGCCGGGCCGCTGCCGCCGGTTCCCGTGCTGGGGCCGCTGCCGCCGGTCCCGCTGCCGGAGCCGCTGCCGCCGGTCCCGCCGCCGGAGCTGTTGCCGGATCCAGAGGAGCCTTCGGTGATCGGCTTGGCGCAGCCGAAGACGAACAGGGAGCCGAGCAGAGCAAAGCGAACGAGGGATCGGCGCATAAGGGACCTCCTAAGATCGGTGAAGCACGCGGCGCGATTCGAAGCTCAAAAAGATAGCCCAGATCCAGCCGCGGTGACAGGACCCGCCCCGAACCGGCGGCTTGTCCCGCGCGCAACACGCGCATCATCGAATCGACGCGAAACCGTAACAACCTTGTTAGACGGCCAGGTTCCCCGATCCGATATCGGTCGTGCATGTCCAATCTTCGACGAAAAGCAGTGGTGCTTGCCTTGGCTTCAGTGGGTCTTGCCTGCTCCAGCTCATCCGGAACGGGAACCGGCGGATCTGGTGGAGGGGCGGGAAATGGCGCGGCCGGGGCGGGAACCGGCGGTAGCGGCGTGGCCGGCGCGGGCGGCGGCGTGGCCGGCGCGGGCGGCGGCCTGGCCGGCGCGGGCGGCGGCGCAGCGGGCGCGGCGGGCAGCGGCGCGGCGGGCAGCGGCGCGGGTGGCACGGCCGGCGGCGCAGCGGGCAGCGGCGCGGGTGGCGCGGCCGGCGGCGCGGCAGGCACGGCCGGCGGAGCTCTGGCGGCCGACGTTCAAAACATCGTGATCATCTTCGCCGAGAACCGGAGCTTCGACAGCCTCTTCGGCTCATTCCCGGGCGCGAACGGCCTCGGGAACGTCTCCGTCTCCGGTGCTGCAGGCGCAGGTGGCGCGGGTGGCGCGGCTGCCACGACGGTGGCGTACATCCCCCAGAAGGATCGCGACGGGACGACGGTGCTCCCCAAGCTTCCACAGACCTGGGGCGGCGTCACGCTGGGCGGGAACCCGACGGTGGTGACGCAAGCTCAGAGCGACAACATCCCCAACGCGCCGTTCCCGATGGAGACGATCTGGAACACCATCAACGGCGCGCCCTTGCTGACGACGCTGGACGTCTCGCGCGACATCGCCCACAGGTTCTTCGAGCACCAGATGGAGCTCAACGGCGGCAGCAACGACATGTTCGCGGCCTGGGAGGATGGCGGTGGGATCACCATGGGGAACTGGGACTACAGCAAGTCGAAGCTCTACGCGCTCGCCCAGCAGTACGTGCTGGCGGACAACTTCTACATGGGCGCCTTCGGCGGCTCGTTCCTCACGCACCAGTACCTCATTTGCGCCTGCGCCCCGGCGGTGTCGGCGGCCTGGGTCACCAGCAACAAGCCGTCGATCAACATGCTCGGGACGGCGAACAGCAAGGGCGTGCCACAGCTCGCGCTGAACGCCGCCGCGGCGACCCCCACACCGGCCTCCGCGCTCGACGGCCCGCCGGCCTTCCTGACCGGCAACATCGCCCCGCTCAACTACTTCGGGCCCGGCGACGGATACCGGGCCGTGAACACCATGCAGCCGTTCTTCCAGCCGAGCGGCAATCCCCCGGCGGCGGGCGCTGCGGATCTGCGCTACGCGGATCCCTCCGCCGCCACCACGTTGCCCGTGCAGACCCAGACGAACGTCGGCGACCTCCTGACCGCCAAGTCGATCGGCTGGGCCTGGTACGCCACCGACTGGAACGCCGCCACCGTGGATGGCGAGGCTCCGGCCAGCTCGACGCGCACGGTGATCTACGCGCCTTCGGGCCCGCGCCAGGCCCCCGACTTCCAGACGCACCACCACCCGTTCAACTACTACGCCGCCTTCGATCCGGCGACCCACGACGCCGCGCGCGCGGCGCACCTCAAGGACTACACCGATCTGGTGGCGGACATCGCCAACGGCACGGTCCCGCCGGTGGCCTGGTACAAGCCGACCGGCAACCTGAACCAGCACCCCGGCTACGCCAACCTGGACGACGGCGACGCGCACATCGCCGACCTGGTCGCCAAGCTGCAGGCCGGGCCGCAGTGGCAGCACATGGTCATCATCGTCACCTACGACGAGTACGGCGGGCAGTGGGATCACGTCGCCGCGCCGAAGGGCGACCTGCTCGGCCCGGGCGAGCGCATCCCGGCCATCATCATCTCGCCCTACGCCAAGAAGGGGACCGTCGACCACACGCAGTACGACTCCGGGTCGACGCTGCGCCTCATCACCAAGCGCTTCGGCCTCCCCACGCTGGCGGGCCTCACGGCGCGCGACGCGGCGCTGGTCAGCAACGGCGGCAAGGCGATGGGTGACCTGACGAACGCCCTGACGCTGCCGTAACGAGGCAGCGGGCAGAGGCCCACGGAAGTACGAGCAGCCGCCGCTCCTCCGAGCGGCGGCTGTTTCTTTTTGGGTCGGGGGCGCCACGTGGACCGAGACCGGCCGGCCCGGTCGCACGACACGAACTACTGCTTCTCCAGATCGGCGTCGGTCAGCGTCTTCAAGAAGGCGATGACGTCGCCGATCTCCTGCCTGTTCAAGGCCGGCGCGGCCCCCGGCTTGCCGCCGAACGGACGCTCGCTGTTGACGTTCTTCTTGTAGGCGGCTGGGAGATCGTCGAACGCATCGACCTTGCCCCCCAGCTTCGCGTACCACTTGCCGGGACTGGTGTCGCGCGCGACGTAGAACTCCAGCACCTGGTCCAGGCGGTGAAACTGACCATTGTGGAAGAAGGCGCGGCGCAGGGCGACGTTGCGCAACGTCGGCACCCGAAACTCTCCGCAGTACTCCGGGTGCCTGGCGAGGTCCGTGCGCACCGGCCCGCAGAGCCCGAGATCGTGAAAGGCGGGATCGGCATTGGCGGGGAGCGTGCGATTCCGGGGGACGCCGATGGCGTTGTAGCCGAAGTCGGTGAAGTTCGGGAAGCCGCCCTTGCGGATCCCGCTCGGATGGCAGCTGACGCAGTTCCCCTTCTTCGGGTCGTTGAACAATGCCAGCCCGCGCTGCTCGCTCGCGCTCAGCGTCCCTTGCCGCCGCAGGTAGGCGTCGTAGCGGCTGTTGTAAGGATAGAAGTCCTTCGGGCTCTGCTGGAACACCTCCAGGCTCTGGAGGAGGGCGGTCGAGCCCCGCCGCGGATCCGAGAACACGTCGTCACCGAAGGTGGCCCGAAATTGCTCGGCGAGCGGACCGTGAGCGATCCTGGCGACGACGCTGTCGATGTCGGGGTTGGCCATCTCGAACGGCGAGGTCAGCGGGAGGCGCGCCTGATCGTGCGTGGTGTCGGCGCGGCCGTCCCAGGTGTGGCCGCCGGTGGGCCCCTGGTCGACGCTCTCGTCGACCGCCTCGTCGAAGTGGTGCAGGGAGAACGGCGGCACCGCCTGCAGGTAGCGCAGCGCGGGGGCGGCGCGGAGACCGACGCTCTTGAGATCGGGGCCGCCGAGCTGCGTGGAGCGGGCGTTCGGCGGGCCGTAGCCGACGTGGGGATCGTGGCAGGTGGCGCAGGACATCTTCCCGGAGACGGAGAGCTGCGGATCGAAGAACAGCCGTCGCCCGAGCTCGGTCATCGCCACGACGGACGGCCGACGGCTGAAGCGATCCGCCGCGTAGAACGACCTCGCCGCCGCGGTGGCGGCGCCCGACTTCGGTGGTGAGGCCGGCGCGGGCTGGGTGGCCGGAGGGGGCGGCGACGGCGCGGGTGGCGCATCCTTGGGGGCGCAACCAGCCGCCACTGCGCCGCCGGCGACGAGCAACGCGACACGGACCATTGACGGCGATCGGGAATGACGGCGCACGATGCGCGGATCTTGCACGAGATCGAAGTCGCAGGCGGTGACATCTCCCGCAGGTTCGCCGCGCGACGTCCGGGCGTCAGGGCGCGACCGGGCGGTCTCCCGCCGTTGCCCTAGCCGCGCCGTGGCGCGCGCCGGGTCAGCCCTGGCGGACGGAGATCGCCAGCTTGGCGACGCTCTTGACCACGTGGGGGACGCGCTTCAAGAGATTGATCGACGGCGGGCGCTTCTCGCGGACGGCGAAGGGGATCTCGACCACCTTCTTCCCTTCGCGGTGCGCGCGAATGACGAACTCGCTGGCGAAGACGTCGCGATCGAGCACGCAGCGGCGCGCTGTCTCCAGCAGCGCCTCGCGCTTGAACGCCTTGAGGCCGTGGGTATCGGTTCCCGGAAAGCGGCAGACGACGCGCAGCATGCCGTTGTAGACGCGGGTGGCGGTGCGCCGGAACAGCGGCCGCTGGTCGTTGGAGCCGACCATCGCCTTCGACCCGACCACCAGATCGGTGTCGCTCCGCTCGAGCAGCGCCATGGCGCGCGCGTAGAACTCGGTGTCCAGCAGATCGATCTCGTCGGAGATGACGTACGTGCCGCGCGCCTCCAGGATTCCCTGCTTCATGGCCAGACCGTAGTTCGGCTGGCCGACCGAGAGCATGCGGACCTGCGGGTGCTCGACCTCCAGCTCGCGGCCGATCTCGATGGTTCGGTCGCGCGAGCCGTTCTCGCACAGCAGGAGCTCGTAGCTCCAGCCGAAGCGGCGCAGCTTCTCCTCCAGCTCCAGCACCGACCCGCGCAGGATCCCCTCTTCGTTGTAGACCGGGATGACGATCGACAGGTGCGGCGCAGCGGAGAAACGCGGTGCTTCGCTCATGACCCGCTCCCGGTCGCGTCGACCAGCGCCGCCACCTCACGCCCGGCCAGCACGCAGTCCTCCATGGCGTTGTAGGTCCAGGCGCCGTAGCGCCCGCGGGGATGGATGCCGTTGGCCTCGAGAAACGCGAAGATCGTCCGCGTCGCCTGGTAGTAGTGCTGGTCGAACACGACATAGGCATATTCGATCTGCTTCTCTTCCGCGAACAGCACGTCGTTCGCGCTGCCGAGCGCCCCCGCCTCGACCAGCGCCGCCGTCGTGTCGCGCACGGCCGCCTCGCTGATCGGCCCGCGGTCGGCCATCTCCACGCAGATCGACGAACGCCCCTCGGGGGCCATGCTGGCCATGGCCGTGGAGAATACGTTCACTCGGTAGAAGGGGTAGCGCTCTTCGGGGACGTAGATCCAGTGCCAGTCGGCGGGCGGCTTGCCGCGCGCGCCGATGTTGAGGTAGCGCAGCGTGGTGCAGCGCAGGCGCAGCGCCTGGCGCTCGACCTCGGGCGGCAGCTCCGGCATCCGCTTCAAGAGCTCGGGCAGCGGGATGGTGGCGACCAGCGCGCGGTAGGGGATCCGTTCGCCGCCGACGACGATCTCGCGCTGCCGCCAGTCGATGGTCTCGGGATTGGCGCGCGCGTGCACCTGGCCGCCCGTCATCCGCGTGGTGAGCGCCCGGGTGAAGGTCTCGATCCCGCCCGCCTTCGGGTAGAGGAAGCTCTGGTTGTAGCCCATCTCGGGCGGACCCGCGCCGACCGCGCCCGCGATCACCTGTTCGAGGTTGGGCAAGGGCACGAAGCGCGAGCACCACTCGGCGGTGATCTCGCGCGGGTGCACCCCCCAGATCTTCTCGTTGTAGGGGATCATGAAGTGCTTGGAGATCCCCGCCCCGAAGTGCTGCAGGCAATAGTCTTCGAAGTTGGCCGGCGCGGCGGCCTGCGCGGCGCCGGGCGTCGGAGCGCCCGCGCTTGCGCTCGCCACCCGCGCCTCGATCACCCCCAGCAGGCACTCCTTGATCACCTCGGGCGGCAGCCCGTTCAGGTTGGCCTGGTACGGATAGCGGGTGAGGACCCCGTGCGAGAAGATGCGCGCCTTGCGGGCGATCGGCGTCATCTGGCCGGGGAGCAGCTCGTCGACCATCCGCTTGATGGCGGGATCGCGCAGGTGCAGCCAGTGGCCCGTCTTGTCGAAGCGGTGGCCCTCGCGCTCGTCGGTGCGCGCGTGCCCGCCCAGCCGCTCCTCGCGCTCGAACAGCAGCCAGGGCGCGCGCAGGTGGACCGCCGTCGAGATGCCGGTCAATCCACCGCCCAGGATCACCACCGGCCCGGTACTGGACGACGCATGCACGCTCTGCGCGCCGCTGCTCACCCGCCGTCACTTACCACGAAACGTCCCTTTCGGTACGGAGCGCGCGGGGCGCGCTTGGTTTGGCATCGCCTGAGCGCCGACGGGCTCTGCCAGGCGATGCTCGGCGCGGGGGAGGATCCAAAGGACCCTCCGAGGGTCCTTTAATTAGTAGTATCCGCGGCGTGACGCGCTCCGACAAATCGGCCGCGCCGCTCCCGGCGGCGGAGCGCGCCCGCGTCCTCGACTTCGAGCACCGCAAGCGCGAGCGCAGCGTCTGGCCGCGCGTGCTGTCGCTCCGCTATCTGACCACGGCGCTCGGCCGCCTCGGGCGCGGCACCTCGGCCGTCGACGCCGCGCCGGTCCCCCGCCCGCCCGCCGGCACCGTGTCGATCACCTTCGTCGGCCACGCCACGGTGATGCTCACGACGCCCGGGGTGCGCCTGCTGGCCGATCCGCTGCTGGAAAATTCATTCTACGGAATCCGGCGCGCCAAGGCGGCCGGGCTCGCCGAGGAGGATCTGGACGACGTCGATCTGGTGCTGGTGACGCACGCTCACCGCGATCACCTGTCGCGGGCCAGCATCCTGCGAATCGCCCGCAAGGCCGTGGTGATCGTGCCTCCTCGCTGCACCAGCCTGGTGCGCGGCCTCGGCTTCGCGGACATCGTCGAGCTCGACCCCGGCAGCAGCCACCAGCTGGGCGACGTCGAGGTGACCGCCGTGCCGGTGCGCCACTCGGGGACGCGCGGCCTCGGCGACTACCTCCGCCGCGGCGCCTGCGGATACGTGGTGCGCGCGCGCGCCGGCGGGGCGTCGGCCTGCGCCTATCTGGCCGGTGACACCGGCTACTTCTCCGGCTTCGCCGAGATCGGCCGACGTTTTCACCCCGACGTCGCGCTCCTGCCGATCGCCGGCTACGAGCCGGCGGCGTTCCGCGAGGAGCACCTGTCACCGCTCGACGCGCTCTACGCGTTCGACGATCTGGGGGCGCGCCTCCTCGTTCCCACCAGCTACGGGTCGTTCCCTCTCAGCTACGAACGGCTCGACGCCCCGCTGGCCTGGCTGCAGGCGCTCGCGCGCGAGCGCGGGCTGGCCCGTCCCGACAGCGACCGGCGGGTGGCGATCCTCGACCACGGCCAGACGCTCCACGTGCGGATGCATGCTTGACCCGCCCGACGGGCCGAGGTCAAACTGCGGCTCGTTTATCAACCGGAGGTGAGGCGATGAAGACGTTGAAGTTCCTGGGCGCGGCCGTTCTTTCCCTGCTGATGTTCGCAGGCTGCAAGGGGGGCGGTTCCGGCGGCCCCGAGACGACCGCCGACTTCTGCACCCAGTACGCCGATGCCGTCTGCCAGATCGCGACCGCCTGCGGGATCACGATGACGACCTGCACCGCCTACCAGGAGAGTCAGTGCGAGGCGCTGGCGGCCACCGCGACCGCCGCGCCGAGCAAGCGTGTGTTCACCCCGGCGAACACGGGCCAGTGCATCAGCAAGCTGAAAGCCGCCTACGGCGCCAGCGCGCCTCTCATCACGCCGGCCGTCCAGGCCGGCATCGACCTCGCCTGCGGGTACGTGTTCCAGGGCAAGGGGATGGTCGACATAGATACCTGCACGACGCAGTTCGACTGCGCTGGGACCACCAACGGCTCGGTCATCTGCGACCAGACGCACCACCTCTGTGCGACGTCCAAGACCATCTCGGGCACCAACCAGTGCAACGACAACGGTGCGGTCTGTGCCACCAACTCCTACTGCGCAGCGAACAGCTCGGGCATCTCCAGCTGCATGCCCGCGGGGACCAGCAACCCGCCCTCGTCGTGCAGCGCGACCGTCCCCTGCGACAGCACCTCCTACTGCAACACGAACGGCACCTGCACGGCCCTCCTCGTCGCCGGAACCCCCTGTGCTGCCAGCAGCGAGTGCGCCAGCGGCGGCTTCTGCGATCCGTACGGCGGATCTGCCACCTGCGACGACGGGATCCGCTTCGCCAAGGGCTCGCAGCAGTGCACCTGCGTGGCCTCGGGCGTGAACTGCCCGACCCCGCCGGGCGGCGGCGGCCAGAGCGGCGGCGCGGCCGGCAGCTCGGGCGCCGCCGGCAACGGCGCGGCGGGCAGCGCCGGTGCCGCGGGAGCCTCTGGCGCGGCGGGCAACGCTGGCGCCGGCGGTCGGGCCGGCGCCGCGGGCGTGGGCGGCGCGATCCTCGATGGCTGATCGATGATGGAGCGCGTGCGCGCGGCGCTGAGCCGCGTTCCCACCTGGGCCTGGGCGCTGGCGTTCGCGCTGGCGCTCTGCCTGCCGCGGCTGGGGGCGTCCGGCTTTTGGGATCCGTCGGAGCTGAAGCTGGCCGAGCAGGCGCGCGACATCGCCCGCTCGGACAGCCTGCTCGATCCGACGGTCGCCGGAAAATACCCGGCGCGCCCACCGCTCGATCTGTCGCTGGCCGCGCTCGGCATCCGGCTGTTCGGCGCCAGCGAGCTCGGCGCGCGTCTCTTCTTCGCGCTCTGCGCGATCGGGGCGCTGATGGCGATCTACTGGGCTGGCGGGGGCCTGCTGCGCAAGCGCGCCGGTTTGCTGGCGACGCTGGCGCTCGGCACGACGCCGCTCTTCGTGCTGGAGGCGCGTCAGCTCACCTCCGACGCGCCTCTCATCGCCGCGCTGGCGCTGGTGCTGGGTGCGCTCGGCCGCTACGCCTGGCCGCCCGACGGTCGCCGCCGCGTGCGCGATCTGCTGCTCGGCCTCCTCGGCCTCGTCGTCGGCGCCCTGGCCGGAGGCGCGATGTCGGGCGTGGTGCTGCCGCTCCTGGCGCTGACCACCGCGCTGGCGATCGGACAGGGGCTGATGCCGATCGCCACCGCCGCCGTCGAGGACGGAACCGGTCCCCTGGCCGAGGCGGGGATCGGTCCCGACATCGAGGCCGAGCGTTCGTTCGGGGCCAGCACCTGGCGCCCCTCTGCGCGCGGTTTCTGGGCCTTCGCGCTCCTCACCGTGGCGGCCGCCGTGCTGCTGGCCGTCGGCCTCGGCCACATCGTGGCCGGCAAGTATTCGTGGCTGGTGGGCGGTGTCCCGCGCAGCGGCGCGCCGGCCCACAGCTTCGAGACCCTGGTCCGCGAGCTCGGCTTCGGGCTCTTCCCCTGGAGCGCGGTGGCGGTGTTCGCGCTGGCGCGGCCGCTCATTCGGCTCGACGCCGACGGCAGCTCCGGGCCGCGCGGCAACCCGCGCCTGGCGTTCGTCGAGCTCTACCTGCTGCTCTTCGCCGGCATGGGCTATGCGCTCTCCAGCTACCGCGACATCGTGCTCGGTCAGGCCCGCTACGAGGCGCTCCCCGCCATCGCGCTGGCGATCGGGGCCTTCCTCGACGAGGCGCTGGAGGGGCTGCGCCCCGAGCCGGTGGCCGGCCTGCTGATGGCGACCGGGACCATGGTGGTCGCCCGCGACTTCTACCTGTCGCCCGAGGATCTGGCCTCCGTTCATCTGTTCGACAAGGTCCACTGGCCGGCGAACATCGCGATCGGGAACTTGATCCTCGGGGTCGGCCTGCTCGCGGCGCTGGGCGTCTACGCCGGTCTGGCGGCCCGCCCGCGCGCCCTCGGCCACGTCGCCCCCGGCGAGTCGGGCGCGGCGCCGAGCGCAACGTCGCCGAGCAGGTTCCGCCAGGCCCTCACGCGCGCCTTCACCGCCGTCGGCCGCTACGGTCTGCAGGGGGCCGTCGTCTGCGCGCTGTTCTTCGCCTTCTACCTTTCCCAGCTGGTCGTCCCGGCGCTGTCGACCCACCTTTCGTTCAAGCCGGTGCTGGAGTCGTACGCCAAGTTCGCCAAGCACGGCGAGAAGATCGGCCGCTACCGCGTCGAGGGGCACGGCTCGACTTTCTACAGCCAGGAGACGCTGATCGATCTGCCCACGCAGGATCGGGTGGTCGCCTTCGTGCGCGATCCGCAGCGGGTCTTCGCGCTGGTGGCCGCTTCCGAGCTGGCGCCGCTCGACTCGGCCTTCAAGCAGGCGCAGGTGCCCTACTACGTCGTCGACGGATCGTCGTCGCGCTTCCTGCTGCTCACCAACCAGCTCGATCCGGGTCAGAACGATCAGAACCCGCTGCTCAAGGACGTCTGGTTCCCGCCGCCCGGCGCAGCGGCCGACGCCAAGCCCCCCTGGAGCTGGCGCGTCCCCATCTCGGCGACCTTCGAGAACGCCATCCAGTTGGTTGGCGCCGACTTCCCCGCCGAGGTCCGGCGCCCGGGCAAGATCCCGCTCGACCTCATCTTCAAGGTCAAAGCCAAGCCGCCCGGCGGCTACAAGATCTTCGTCCACTTCGACGGCCCGGCGGCGCCGCGGGTGATCGGTGACCACGATCCGGTGAACCACGCGTTCGGCACCACCTACTGGCTCCCCGGCGAGTTCGTGCGCGATCACTCCGAGACGGACGTCCCGCTCATGACCACGCCGGCTGGCACGTACACCGTCTACATGGGCTTCTGGCCGGGCGGCGAGGGGAAGCGGCTCAAGATCACCGACGGCCCGAACGACGGCCAGGATCGCGTTCGCCTGGGCACCCTGGAGATCAAGTAGTGCGTGAGCCTCGACGGGGTCTGCCCTGCGAGGCTCGTCGCGGGGGATCAAAAGGACCCTTTGAGGGTCCCTTTTTAAGTAGACTGGAGCGTGGGATGACGCGGCGAGGGAAAGATCGGCGAAGGCGCGAGGTCACGGTTCCATCCGATCGCCGCGGCAGCGGCCCGGACCGCCGCGTCCACACACGCGTCACCGTCGACATCGAGGTCGACTACAAGAGCGCCGACAACTTTCTCTTCGCGTACATCACCGACATCAGCGCGATGGGGATCTTCATCCGCACCAACGCGCCCGAGGCGCCGGGGACGAAGCTCAATCTCAGCTTCGCGCCGCAGGGGGGCCCGCGCCTCAATCTCGAGGGGCGCGTGATGTGGGTGAATCCGTTCCGGCCTGGGAGCTACGACAACATCAACCCCGGAATGGGCGTGCAGTTCGTCGATCTGTCGGCCGAGCAGCGCGAGCAGATCGTCAACCTGGTCCGCACCTTCGCCTACCTCTCGGACGACGAAGAGCCCAAAGGCAACAGCTGAGAGCGGCTCCGCCTTCGCGGAAGGGGCTTTCGCCCCTCCCGCGGGGCCCCCGACGAGAGCCGCACCCGGATCTCCTCGACGAGCGTCTTCTCAGGCGGGCAAGGCCCGCCTCCGATTCCGAACCTGGGCTACTCCAGGGCAGTCAGCAGGGTCGAGAAGTATGACGTCAGGCTGTCCCAGGGGTTCGGCAGGTCGTCGTTGGTCAAGTAGATGTACTGGACGTACTGCCGCGCCTGCTGGACGAACGTCGTGTTCATCGCCGAGACGGCGTAGGGGATGACGCCGAAGTTCGAGGGCGGATAGCTCGACCACTGGGCCAGGCTGGAGATCGAGGGGACCCCGTTGCTCTCGTAGATCAGCATGGTGTCGAGCGCCCCGATGTAGGCCGCCGGAACGTCGGTCCCGGGGTTGCCGACGGTGTAGTTGAGCCCGATGCTCTTCGCGTACTGCGACAGCGTCTGGTAGTGGGCCACGTCGCTGGTGGAGTTCGACTGCTCGTCGAAGAAGATCCCCTGGAGCGTCGGGTAGAACGACTTCCACTGGTCCATCTCCGTCTCCATCGAGGCGATGCTGTGGCTGCCGTAGCCGGTGGCGACGTAGCCGATGACCTCGATGTGCGCGGCCTGGAGCGCGGCGATGCCGCTGGTGTAGCCGCTGTCCTTCGATGACCCCGGCCCGTCGCTGGGATTGACGATGGCGACGACGTGGACGGTCGGGTGCGCCACGGCGGCGGTGATGATGGCGTTCCAGGAGGAATCGCTCGGGTCCGTGTAAAGCGGAACAATCGTTCCCGCCGCGGTCGAGCTGGTCGAGCCCGACCCACCGGTGCCAGTGGATGAGCTGCCGCCCGTGCCGCCGGTCGAGATGACCACGCTGCCACCGGCGCCGCTGCCACCGGTGGACGTGCCAGTGCTGCCACCAGTGGACGTGCCAGTGCTGCCGCCCGTGGCCGAGCCAGTGCTGCCGCCCGTGGCCGAGCCCGTGCTCCCGCCCGTGGCCGAGCCCGTGCTCCCGCCCGTGGCCGAGCCGGTGTCGCCACCCGTGCCGTGGCCCGTACTGCCGCCCGTGGACGTGTCGGCACCGCCAGGCGTGCCGCCGGTTGCCGTCGACGATCCGCCCAACCCGGTTCCGGCCGGCGTCCCGCCGGTCGCTGCTGCTCCGGTCGAGCCGCCGGTCGCGGTTGCGCCACCGGTCGCGGTCGCGCCGCCGGTCGCGGTCGCGCCGCCGGTCGCGGGCGAGCCGCCGGTCGCGGTCGAACCGCCGGTCGCGGTCGAACCGCCGGTCGCGGTCGAGCCGCCGATCGGGAGCAACGAGCCGCCCTGTCCGGTCGAACCACCGGTCGCGTGCGAGCCGCCGGTGGCCGAAGCGCCGCCCGTCTCCGTCGTGGAGCCACCCGTGCCAGACGACTGCCCCGCCGACCCACCCGTCTCGTCAGAGCCCGAAATGCTACCCGGTTGCGCACATGACCAGACGAACGAAAGGCCACAGAACAGGACTGCAGGGACAACTACACGATTGCGCATCAGCACCTCCGGCTAATCAGTACGGGGCCACACGAACTTCAGACGTGTAGGTTCGATCCCGCCATGTGCCGGGCTTGGGCTGCGCTCACCGTCGCCTTCGGCGCTCGATAGGCGACCAAGGGCCCGACGACGTGCGGGCCGATAGACGCCCTCCTTGCGCAGGCTGCTAGACTGCGCAGCCTCGTGAGTCGCAAGGAATCGACATCGGCACCGACCCCCACATCGATCAGCGCCAGGCGCGGGGCTGACGAGCCCGACTTCATCGTCGTGAAGGGAGCGCGCGAACACAATCTCGCCATTGATGAGCTGAAAATTCCCAAGCGGTCGCTGGTGGTCTTCACCGGCGTGTCGGGGTCGGGGAAATCGTCGCTGGCGTTCGACACGCTCTACGCCGAGGGACAGCGCCGCTACGTCGAGTCGCTGTCATCTTATGCGCGGCAATTTCTCGGGCAGATGGAGAAGCCGAAGTACGAGCAGCTCCGCGGCCTCTCGCCGACGATCGCCATCGAGCAGAAGTCGGCCTCCTCGAACCCGCGTTCGACCGTCGGCACGGTGACCGAGATCTACGACTACCTGCGCGTTCTTTACGCGCGGGCCGGCGAGCAGCGCTGCCACCTGTGCGGCGGCGAGGTGTCGGCCCGCTCGGCGGCCGAGATTGTCGACGAGCTGCTGACCCTGCCGCCCAAGACGAAGGCCACGTTGATGGCGCGCAAGGCGGAGAACCGCAAGGGGGAGTTCCGCGACGTGTTGGAGGAGGCGCGCAAGGCGGGCTTCTCGCGCGTGCGGATCAACGGCCTCATCCAGCGGCTGGAGGACGTCACCGCGCTCGACAAGAAGAAGAAGCACACCATCGAGATCGTGATCGACCGGGTCAGCATCGACGCCGGCGAGCGGGCGCGGCTGACCGACTCGGTCGAGACCGCGGTCAAGGTGGGCGCAGGTTCGGTGCTGGTCGCCGTCGAGGGGGAGACCCGCGAGCGCGCCTACAGCGAGGCGCGCGCCTGCCCCGACTGCGGCGTCGGGCTCCCTGAGCTGTCGCCGCAGTCGTTCTCGTTCAACAGCCCGCTCGGCATGTGCGTCGACTGCAACGGGCTCGGCTCGAGCCTGGAGATCGACGCCGACCTGATCGTCCCCGACTGGAACCTCTCGATCAGCGACGGCGCCATCGAGCCCTGGGGCGAGCGGGCCGGGAAAGAATCGGGCTGGACCGCCAACGTGGCCAACGCGGTGTCGCGCGAGTTCGGCATCCCGCTCGACAAGCCCTGGAAGAGCCTGACGCCGCGCCAGCGCGAGATCATGCTCTACGGGACCGGCGACAAGCGGGTCAAGGTCAGCTGGAACGGCAAGCACGGCGCCGGGTCCTGGGCCATGCGCTTCTCCGGCGTGGTCAACACCATCAAGAAGCGGATGCAGGAGTCGTCGTCCGAGGTGACGCGACAGTGGTACGGCAAGTACTTCCGCGATCAACTGTGCCGCGCCTGCAACGGCCAGCGCCTGCGCCCCGAGTCGCGCGCGGTCGTCCTGGCGCAGAAGAGCCTGGTCGACGTCACCGCGATGACGGTGTCCGGCGCGTCGAAGCACTTCGGCGAGCTGGGGTTGAAGGGCGCGCGCGCCCAGATCGCCACCGAGATCCTGAAAGAGGTGAACGCGCGGCTCGGCTTCCTGCTCGACGTTGGCCTGGAGTACCTGACGCTCGATCGCGCGGCCGCCACCCTGTCGGGCGGCGAGGCGCAGCGGATCCGGTTGGCGTCGCAGCTCGGCTCGGAGCTCTCGGGCGTCATGTACGTGCTCGACGAGCCGTCGATCGGCCTGCACCAGCGCGACAACCTGCGCCTCATCGCCACGCTGCGCCGGCTGCGCGATCTCGGCAACAGCGTCATCGTCGTCGAGCACGACGCCGAGACGATCGAGTCGGCCGACCACGTGGTCGACTTCGGCCCCGGCGCCGGGCGGCTGGGCGGGCGGGTGATCGCCGCCGGGACCCCCGACCAACTCAAGGCCGACCCCGCTTCGCTCACTGGAAAGTTCCTGGCCGGGACCGAGCGGATCGAGGTTCCGACGACGCGCCGCAAGCCGCAGGGGTTCCTGACGGTGAAGGGCGCCCGCGAGCACAACCTCAAGAACGTCGACGCCGCCTTCCCGCTCGGCGTGCTGGTGGCCGTCACCGGCGTCTCGGGCGCGGGAAAGTCGTCCCTCATCGGCGGCATCCTGCAGCCGGCGCTCCGCCGGAAGCTGCTGGGCGCCTACGATCTGATCGGCAAGCACGGCAGCGTCACCGGGATCGAGCAGCTCGACAAGGTGATCGACATCGACCAGAAGCCGATCGGCCGCACCCCGCGCTCGAACCCCGCCACCTACACCAAGGCGTTCGACGCCATCCGCGACGTCTTCGCGCAGACGCCCGAGGCGCGCGCCTACGGCTATCAGCCGGGGCGGTTCTCGTTCAACGTGCGCGGCGGGCGCTGCGAGGCCTGCGAGGGGGACGGCGTGCGCCAGGTGGAGATGCACTTTCTTCCCGACGTCTATGTCACCTGCGAAGTCTGCCGCGGCAAGCGCTACAACGAGGCGACGCTGCGGGTGAAGTGGAAGGACCGCAGCATCGCCGACGTCCTGGAGACGTCGGTCACCGACGCGCTGGGCCTCTTCGAGCACCACCGCGTCCTGCGCGGGATCCTGCAGACGCTGTCGGACGTCGGCCTCGGCTACATCGCGCTCGGCCAGTCGGCGACGACGCTGTCGGGCGGGGAGGCGCAGCGGATCAAGCTGTCGCGCGAGCTCGCCAAGCGCGACACCGGCCGCACCTTCTACATCCTCGACGAGCCGACCACGGGCCTCCACTTCGAAGACGTGCGCAAGCTGCTCTCCGTCCTCGACCGGCTGGTCGCCGCCGGCAACACCGTCCTCGTCATCGAGCACAACCTCGACGTCATCAAGACCGCCGACTACGTGCTCGATCTCGGACCCGAGGGGGGCGCGCGCGGCGGCGAGATCGTCGCGGCCGGCACCCCCGAGGAGGTCGCCCGCGTGGCCGGCTCCTACACGGGGCAGTTCCTGGCGCCGCTGCTCGGCATCCGCCGCGCCCGCGTCCGCGCCACGACGGCCGCCTGAGCCGCTCGGCGACGCCGTCCCCGAACGAATGAAACGGCCGGAGGCGCCACGCCGCGCAGCGGACGCGGCGCCTCCCCCCAGACGATCGCCGATCGGTGGCTGATCGCGGGCTGATCGCTCTACCCGAACGCTACCCGCTGGTCCCGCTGGCACCGCCAGCACCTGTGCCGCCGGTATAGAAGTAATAGTCGGCAGAGTAGCTGACGCTGGTCTCGGTGCTGACGGTGCTCGCGCCGCAGCCGTCGCTGGGTGCCGCGCCACCCGTGGTGTTGAGTCGTTGCACCGAGGTGACGTTCGCGAACACGCCGGCCCCACCCGTCGACGTCGCCTTCAGCAGCAACCAAGGAATCGCGTCGCTGGCGGGGGAGTTGAGCTGCGCCAGCTTCGTCCCGCCAATCATGCTCCCGTCGGTGGAGGTCCAGGTGGGCCCCACCCCGTGTGTCCCCACCTGCGCGAAGCTCGCGTCGGAGAGGATCGCGCTCGGCCCCTTCAGCACCCAGGAATAGGTGACGGCCCCGGCGTCTGCGCCGCTGCCCCCGGCCCCGCCTGCCCCGCCGCTGGCGGTGCAGGTGTAGATCTGCGTGCCGACCCCGTGGTCATGAATGGCGAGCGTGCTCCCGGAGGGAACAGCGATCGCCGCCGGGACGCTGGCGGGTGGCGTGAGCCAGGCCGCGGCGCCGCCGCCCGTGTAGAAGTAGTACTCGGCCGTGTAGGAGACGCTGGTGTCCGTCCCCGACGTCGAGGCGTCGCAGCCCGTCGCGGGCGCAGCCCCGCCGCTGGTGTTCACGCGCTGGACGTAGGTGACGTTGCTGAAGACGCCCGTGCCGGTCGTCGACGACGCCCGCAGGAGCAGCCAGGGGATCGCGTTCGTGGCCGTCGCCGGCGCGTTGACCTGCTCCACCTTGGTCCCGTTGACGACGCTGCCGTCGCTGGAGGTCCATTCGGGACCAATGCCGTGTGTCCCGACCTGGACACTGTTGACGTCGTACAGCTTCGCATCCGGCCCCTTGAGCACCCACGAATAGGTGATGGCCCCGGCGTCCGCGCCGCTGCCCGCAGCGCCGCCTGCGCCGCCGCTCGGTGTGCAGGTGTAGATCTGCACGCCGCTCCCGTGATCGTGGATGGCCAGCGTCGCGCCGAGCGGCACCGCCAGCGCCGGCGGAACGACCGGGAGTGTCAGCCACGCCGTACCCCCGACGCCACCCCCGCCCGCTCCGCCGGTCGCCCCACCTGTTCCGCCTGTCGCTCCGCCCGCGCCGCCCGTCGCCCCGCCCGCTCCGCCGGTCGCCCCACCCGCTCCGCCCGTCGCGCCACCTGCTCCGCCGGTCGCCCCACCTGCTCCGCCGGTCGCCCCACCTGCTCCGCCCGTCGCGCCACCTGCACCGCCGGTCGCGCCGCCCGTTCCGCTGCCGCCCGTCGCCGAGCCTCCGCTCCCTCCGGTCGCCTTCCCGCCCGCTCCTGAGCCGGCCACCCCGCCGCTGCCACCCGTCGCCATTCCGCCACCGCCCGATCCGCAGCCCGCCGCGAACAACAACGTTGCCGCCATTCCACCTATGGTCGTCTTTCTGAGTTTCATCTCTTCACGCCTCCTCGCGTTGCGAGGGATACGGCGCAAAGGTCAGCGAGTTTCTGCCTCGGATCCGGTTTTTTCGGCGCAATCCGAACCGAATGGCCTTCAGCCGCGGAGCTGCTTGCGCAACGCCTCGGTGATTCGTGGACCTCAAACGGATCAGCGGGCTGAATTTCTCCTGCGCGTGCATCCTCTGCCGGGACGATCGCAAGCGCCTCGGAGGGCAGCTCCAGCTCGCGATCCAGAGGTCTACATATCTTCCAGCGTCTTCAGCATCTCCGGCACGAAGTGCTGCCGGATCTCGATCAACGACGGCTCCTCGACGGGCGGAATGATCCGGATGGTCTCTCCGTCGGGACCGAGGACGCTGCCCTCGACGAGATCCTCACCGAAGACCATCCGCTGGGGGGGAGGCGCGACGTCCGTCGAGGGCGACGGGGAGACGACGATCTTGGGCACCGGCGTCCGCGGGGGCGCCCCGGCCGGGGCGCGCGACGCCGCGGCCATCACCCGCGTTCGGGCAAAGTGACGCCCGGCCCGGGGCGCAGCCATCGAGATCTCGGTGAGCGACAGCGTCCGCGCCGGCGTCATCCCTGGCACGGCGGCCGCCACGAACACCAGCCCGAGCGCGCTCATCTGCACCCCCGGAAAGACGAAGATCGCGCGCAGCGCCCCCAGCCGCGCGCGCAAGGTGGCCAGGGCGCGATGAACCCGCGTGCGGGCGGTGATGGCCGGCGCACCAACCCGCAACGCCACCTCCTCGTACGGCAGCTCCGCATGAAACCGCGCCAGCGCCGCCCGCCGCTGCGCCCGCGGCAAGGCCGCCAGCGCCCGCCGCACCAACCCCCGCCGCTCGCGGCCGAGCAACGCCGACTCCGGATCGATCGGCGACGATGGCAGGTCGATCTCGCTCGCCAACTCGTCGCGCCGCCGCTGAACGCGCCAGCGATCGATCGCTGCGTTCCGCCCCACCCGCTCCATCCAGGCCCCCGGATTCTCCGCCACCGCGCCCCGTTCCAGGGCCGCCACCATCAGGTCCTGTGCCAGATCGTCGCCGTCGCCCCGCCCATGGCGACCCGCAATCTCACGCGCCTCGCTCCAGAGCTTCCGGTTCATGCTCATCACCTCCAGCAGGATCGACGAGCCACCCGACCAACCGTTCCCTCGAATCGTACATCGGTCGAGCTCGGCGAAAACCATTGACATAGTGACATAGATAGCTATATCACTAGGTCTCGTGTTCCTGTCTGTCGACCCAGGCTCCGGCTTCCCCGTTTACCGCCAGATCATGGACCAGGTGCGTCGCATGATCGTCGCTGGACGACTGACGCCGGGGGAGAAGCTCCCGTCGATCAGGGAGCTCGCGGCCACGCTGCAGCTCAACCCGCTCACGGTCGGAAAGGCCTACACCGAGCTCGAGCGCGGCGGGGTCATCGAGATGCGGCGCGGCCTCGGGATGTATGTCCGCCCGCCCGACGCGCGCGCCGCGACCGATGCAGATGACGCACCGGCCACCGTCACGGGCGGCGCACAGCGCTTCGTGCTGGAAGCAGCGCAGGCGGGTCTCAGTCGCGCGGAAGCCCTGAAGGTCGTCGACGACGCCTGGCAGGAGCTGGTGATTGGTCCCGTGAAGAGCGTTCGGAGGCAACGATGACCGACGTCAGCGCCGCATTTACCAATGTCACCAAGAGTTTTCGGGGCACGGAAGCGATCCGGGGCCTGACCTTGTCCGTTCCGAAGGGCAGCGTGTTTGGCTTGCTGGGACGAAACGGCGCCGGGAAATCGACGGCGCTGCGCTGCCTCGTCGGCCTCGAGCGACTGGACGACGGCGAGATCAGGGTTCTCGATCGCGATCCGTTGAAGCTCGACGTTTCGATGCGTCGACGCATCGGCTACCTCTCGGAAGAAGGCGTGCCGTTTCCCGCCGCGACCGCCGAGCAGATGATCCGACTCTGCGCGCCTCTCTATCCGACCTGGAGCCGTACCCTTGAGGAGCAGGTGCTTTCGCGGTTCCAGATCGACCCTCGACGCAAGCTTCGGGATCTCTCGCTCGGGCAGCGGCGCGCGGTGGCGCTGCTGCTGGCCGTCTGTCCGCAACCGGAGCTCTTGATCCTCGATGAGCCCGCGGCCAACCTCGACGCCGTCGTGCGGCGCGAGTTTCTCGAGACGGTCCTCACGCTGGCCGGTGACGCCGAGCGCACCGTGATCTTCTCCAGTCACATCTTGAGCGACGTGGAGCGGATCGCCGACCGCGTGGCGATCCTCCACCGAGGACGATTGCTCCTCGAACGGCCGCTCGACGAGCTGAAAGAGCAGGTCCGCCGGCTGCGCCTGCTGTTCGACGGCGAGTCGCCCGAGCATCTCGACGTTCCTGGGTTGCTCGCCGTGCGACGCGCCCGCCGCGAAATGCTATTGACCGTGATCGGCTACGACCAAGAGGCCATCGGCCGTCTGGCTGACTCTCTTGGCGCACGCGTCGAGGTCCAGGCGCTCAATCTCGAAGAGCTCTTCATCGATCTGGTCGGGGACGGAGACCGCCCCGACTGGGCGGCGGTGTGAAGATGACGGCGGTGGAAACCCATCGGCGCGACCGATTGAGTTTGTGGGAGACCATCCTCATGTTCCGCGCGGCGGGCGGCACCGCCGAAGCGATGGCACCCGTGGTCCTCCTGGTCGTGTTCGTGGTCGCCGCTGCCCTCGGTGCGATGATTCTGGCGCGGCACCAATCGCCGTCGGATCGCTTCTTCGTCCTGGCCGGGGTCTTGATCCCAATCTCGGCGATGCTCATGGTCCTGTTCGAGGTTCGTCGGATCGGCCCCCTGGCGTTCTTGCGAACCCTTCCCCAGCCACATGCGCCTCGATCGCTGCTGTTGCTGCCGGGGTGTGGACTGGGCCTCCTCGCCGCCCTCGCGTCGTTGTCGGTGCTGTCGGTTCTGGCCGCGGTGGCGCTCTTCGGTTGCTGGTGTTGGGCGACGGCGATCGGGCACCGGTTCGCCGGACGCTCCGGCTGGCTTCTGTTGTTCGTCGCCGTGCCGCTGGCGTACCTGGCTCTTTTGGTGGCGGCTTGGTCCTTTGCGGCAGGCGGCTTGACGGCGGTGGCTGCCGTGTCGGCGGCGCTCGGCCTAGCGGGCTGCCTCGCTTCGCCGCGCGATCGCTTCCTCGCACTCGTGGCGACGGGATCCAAGCGACGGCCCGATGGCGCGCAGGTTGGAAGCGACGCGCTCGATCTCACGGTTCGCCAGGATCGCGGCGCGGGGCGGCGCTCGGCGGCCGGTCGCATCTTTCGGGTGGCTCTCCGCGCCAACCCTCGAGGCGCGAGCGGCATCTTGTGGTTCGCGCTGGCGATTGGCGGCGCCTGCTTCCTGCTGCTGACGATCGCGAGCCCCCTCAAACCCCTCACGGCCAGCCTGGTCTTTCAGATGACCCTCGCGAACTCGCTGGCGGCCTCCAACTCTCGAGGGGCACGCGAATTCCTCTCGACCAGACCAATTCGTCGCCGGCTGCTGCTCCGCGCGGCAGTTCTGCCCTGGGTGCTGCTCGGTCTCCTTTTCCCGGCAGTCGCGCTGGTCAGCGCGGCGACGCGCACCACCGTGGCGCGCGACGACCTGTCGTCGCTTTCGTATCTCCGCGACCCCATCAAGCCGTCGCGCCCCTCCTCGTTCGGCGAGCATCAGCCCCGGCTTCCGGGGCGGCTGCTGGTCTCCCCTGCGATCCGTTCTGCGCTGGTCGGGCGCGTCCTCGGATCCGGCGTGCTGCAACTGGCGTGGTTTCTCTCTTTCGCCGCCTTCGGCATCACCAACGAGCGCCGGCGATGGAGCCACACGCGCTGGACGAGTCTCGCGCTCTTCCTGGTCGCAGGTGCTCTGATGACGCCCATGTTCGTCCCTTGGCTCAGGCTCCCTTGGGGGCCGCCGCCCATCTGGGTAGCCGGTCTGCTCGCCGCGGCGGGCGCCTACGTCCTCCAAAGGCGCCTGGCGGTCCCTGGTTGACGACCCAATCCCCGACCGCGGACACCACCTGGCGCTCGCCGCGGAGGGGAACTACCCCCTCCGCGCGCGCAAGGTAACGCTTCTCGCTCGAGCCGGCCGTAAGCCGGGTTCTGTTCCGGCGTTGCCGCCGGTGGTGGTCATTCCTCTGGGCCGGCCGTTGCCGGACGGCTCGTGCGACCAACTCGAGAATCGAATCGACGCGGGCCACGCCGGCGGGTTGCCCCGCGATCTCGGACCGGTCTTGCTCCAGGTGGGGTTTGCCGTGCCCCCCTCGTCACCGAGGGAGAGGTGCGCTCTTACCGCACCGTTTCACCCTTACCGGCCCCAACCCACCCCGTGCAGGAGGACCTGCACGGGGACCCCGGGTCGGCGCCGGCGGTCTATTTTCTGTTGCACTGTCCTTCGAGTCACCCCGACTGGCCGTTAGCCAGCACCCTGCCCTGCGGAGCCCGGACTTTCCTCGACGGGCGCCCGAAGGGCCCGCCGCGACCACCTGTCCGGCTCGAGCGAGAAGCGCGAAGACTATACCGCGTTCAGCCGGCCAACGGGCGTTCAGCCCGCCGACGGGCGGGGCGACGAGGCGTCCTCGCCCTTGTCGTCCTTCATCAGATCTTCCCAGTAGATGATCCGATGGCAGGACGGACAGGTCTCGATCGTCTGCCCGCGCTGGATGATGATGTACAGCTGCGGCGGGATGTTCATGTTGCATCCCTGGCAGGTGCCGTTGCGAACGCTGACCACCGCCAGCCCGCGGCGCATCCGGATGCTGGCGTAGCGCTTGAGCACGTCGGGCTTGACCTGGGCGGCCAGCTTGTCGCGCTCGGCCCGCTGCTCGGCGATCTTGGCCTCGATCTCGGCCATGCGCGCCTTGGCCGCCTCGCCGTCCTTGGCCATCGAGTCCTTCAGCGCCTGAACGTCGTTCGCCTTGTCGGCCAGCAGCTTCTTCTTGGCGTCGACCGCCTCGACCAGCTTGGCGATCTCCCCCTCGCGCGTCGTCAGCCCTTCGCGGCGCTGCTCGATCTCGCGCTGGGCGGCCATGTACTCCTTCGAGTTCTTGGCCTGGGCCAGCTTGTGCTTGGCGCCCGCGACCTGGATCTCGTCCTCGGTCAGGAGCCCCTTCTGCTCGGAGTAGTATTTCTCCGTCTCGCCCAGCGCCTGTCGCTCGGTGGCCAAGAGGCCCTCCACCCGAGCCACGTCGTTCTCGGCGGAGGCCAACTTGAGCGGGATGGCCTTGAGCGAGCTCTCCAGCTCCTGAATCTTCGCGTCGTGTGCCTGTAGCTCTTCGAGTCGCTTAAGCTGATCGCGCAATGCGTTCCTCCATATCGGGGACTATGACCGACGTAACCTTGGCGTCGAGAGTGGGCCCACCTGGATTCGAACCAGGGACCAGGCGGTTATGAGCCGCCAGCTCTGACCGCTGAGCTATGGGCCCAGCCTTGTACGGAAACGCCGTGTACAAAGAAGGGGGGAAATCTACACTGCCGATCCTCGACTGTCGAGGCGAAGGACCGACGGAAAGCGACGGTCAGGAGGCGGCCGGCCGCGCGGGGTCTCCTCGCCGGCGCCGTCGGCGGATGGCCGCCGCCCCCGCCACCAGCAAGAGACCGGCGAGGCCCGTCCCGACCGACGGCCCGCTGCCGTCCACCGCACAGAGACATCCCGAGCTGGCGGGGGCCGGCGTCCCGCCGTCGGCTGGCCCGCCGTCGACGCCCGTACAGACGGAGGTGTTCCAGATCGCTTGCGTCTCCTGGAAGTTGCAGCTGTCGAGGCAGACCTGCTGGGCGCACGGCTTGATCCCGGCGACCTGATCGTAGCTCATCACCGGCGTGACGGTCAGCCCTTCATCGGTCGAGATCGCCAGCGCCCATCCATCGCTGTAGTTCTTGCCCGACAGGTAGAGCGTCGACTGACCGGCGACCACGCGCTCGCCGAGACCGACCAGGTGGGGCTGGGGGTCGAGCGTCCAGGCTGAAAACGTCAGCGCCCCGTCGGTCGAGCGGTAGCCGGCGCCCATCGTGCCGCCGCCGCCGCCGGCGAGATTTATCAGCGCGCCCACCAGGACCGTACCGCTGGCGAGCCGCGCGAAGGCGCTCAGCGCCCCGTTTTGGATGGTCAGCGGCGTGGCGAAGGTCATCCCGCCGTCGCGGGTGACCGCCAGCGTCTCGGACCCCGTGGCGCTGGCCCGCAGGTAGACCAGATCGCTCTGGGCGCTGTCGACGGCCAGGATCCGCACGATGGTGGAGCCGAGCGAGCGGGAGCAGATCGGTGGGCGTCCAGCTCTGCCCCCCGTCGGTCGAGCGGACCAGCACCGGGTCGTAGCCGGTGCTGGTTGCGGTCACGTAGGTCAGGTAGATGACCTGGGGATTGCTGCGCGCGATCTCGATCCCGACGATCGACGCGCCGGCGGGTGCGAGGTAAAGCGGCGTGGTGCCGAAGGTGGTGCCCCCGTCGGTCGACACGTAGACCGACGCCTGCGCCGCGCCGCCCCCGTCGGAAACGGCCGACGCCGCCGCCAGGACGTGCATCGGGTCGGAGGCGTCGGTGAAGAAGTCGGAGACCGACTCGCCGGCGAGGGCGCCGCCCGCGCTCTGCCAGCCGCACGATTCGTCATCGGAAAAGGAGAGCCCCGTTACCGGCGAGAGCGCGTAGAACCGATTCGGCCGGCGGCGCGCCGACGGTATAGACGTTGGCCATCGAGGTGGCGGTCTGCTCGCAGGTCCAGACCCAGCTCTGGCCGCCGTCGTCCGACAAGATGAGGCCGAACGTCGTGGCGAGGCCAATCTCCTGCGGCTTGTCGACCGGCAGCAGGACCCCCAGCGATCCAGGAATGCCGTTGTTCGCGCGCGCGACGCCCCAGCCGAGGAGCGACGCCCCGGGCGCCCCGAACGAGGCGACGATCCCGGCGACGATCAAGCCAACGCCGAGGCGCAGCCGGCGGGCCCCCCGCGGAAAAGCGCGCTTTACTGGCGAGGCGCGCATCGATTCGTGCCATTATGCCCGCGCTCGTCCCCGCGCCGATGCTCAAAATCGAGTTCGAAACGTACGCACTGGCCAACGGGCTACGGGTGATCCTCCACACGGATCGATCGAGCCCGCTCGTGGCCGTCGATCTCTGGTACCACGTCGGCTCCAAGGATGAGGTGCCCGGACGGACCGGCTTCGCGCACCTGTTCGAGCACCTGATGTTCATGGGGTCGCGCCACGCCCCCTACCCGGCGTTCGACGCGATCATGGAGAGCTGGGGCGGACACAACAACGGCACCACCAGCAACGACCGCACGAACTACTACGAGATCGGGCCGCGCAACCTGCTGGAGACGTTCCTCTGGCTGGAGGCCGATCGCCTGGCCACGCTACCCGACGTGATCACCGCCGAGGAGCTGGAGAAGCAGCTCAAGGTGGTTCAGAACGAGCGGCGGCAATCCTACGAGAACCGCCCCTACGGACGCGCCGAGCTGGCCATTCCCGAGGCGATGTACCCGGCCGACCACCCCTACCACTGGCCGACCATCGGTTCGCACGAAGATCTGGAGGCGGCCACCGTCGACGACGTGCGGGCCTTCTTCGATCGGTTCTACCGCCCGTCGAACGCCAGTCTGGTGGTCGCGGGCGACTTCGATCCGGCTCAGGCGCGCGCGCTCATCGACCGTTACTTCGGCTGGCAGCCGAAGCGCGAGCCGGCCCAGCGCGCGCCGCACCCCGCGGCGCCCCGCCTGGCGGCCGACGTCGAGATCACGCTGACCGATCGGGTGCAGCTGCCGCGGCTGAGGCTGGCCTGGCACACGCCGGCGCTGTTCGCTCCGGGCGACGCCGACCTCGATCTGGCGGCGCACGTCCTGGGCGGCGGCAAGTCGAGCCGACTCTACCGCGCGCTGGTGTTCGAACGGCGCATCGCGCAGGACGTCTTCGCCTACCAGGGGTCGCAGATGCTGGGCAGCGTCTTCCACATCGGCGCCACGGCCAAACCGGATCACGATCTCACCGAGATCGGCGCGGCGGTCGACGCCGAGATCGCGCGTCTCGCCTCCGACGGACCGACCGAGGCCGAGCTGGCGCGCGCCCGCAACACCCACCTGGCCGACTTCTACAAGGGGCTCGATCACCTGCAGACGCGGGCCGATCTGCTGAACCACTACCAGAATTTGTTCGGCGATCCGGACGGTGTGGGACGCGACGTCGCCCGCTACGCCGACGCGACCTGCGCCTCGGTGCGCGACGCCTTCGCGCGCGCGCTGGCGGGAAAGCGGCTGGCGCTGCAGACGCTCCCCGACCCGGTGACGGCGTGATCGAAGCGCCTGCGGCGATGGCCGCGGCGCCGGCCGTCGGGCCGCTGCCGAGCGTGATCCCTCCGACCGCCGACCGCTTCACGCTGTCGAACGGCCTCGAGGTGGTGACCGTGCGGCGCGACGTGGCGCCGATCGTCTCGGCGGCGCTCATGATCCGCAGCGGCGCGGGGAACGATGTGCCCGAGCTGTCGGGCCTGGCTTCACTGACCGCGGAGATGCTCGACGAGGGGGCCGGCACGCGCGACGCCCTCACGCTGGCCGACGAGCTCGAACGGCTGGGCGCCGATCTCTGGTTGGGCAGCGGCCGCGACGGCTCGCAGCTCTCGGTCCAGGCGCCGCACGACACCTTCTTTGCGGCGCTGGACATCGCGGGCGACGTTCTCGTGCGCCCGCGCCTGACCGACTCCGACTGGGAGCGCGTGCTGGCCGATCGCAAGACCGCCAACGCGCAGCGCCGCGACCAGCCGGAAGCGGTCGTCAGCGTCGTCTCGGATCGGCTGCTGTTCGGAGAGTCCCACCCCTACGGCCGCCCGGTGGAGGGGTTCACCCGCACGCTCGAGCGCCTGTCGCTCGACGACGTCCGCGCCTTTCATGAAATGCACTGGCGGCCAAACCACGCCTTTCTGGTGGTGGCCGGGGCCTTCGACCAGGGGAGCCTGCGCGCGCGGCTCGAGGCGGCCCTGGGCGCCTGGACCGGCACGGCCCCGCCCGAGCCGGCGGCGCCGCCGGCCTGGCCCGCGCGCCCACGCCTCTGCATCGTCGATCGCCCGGGCGCGCCCCAGAGCATCGTGCGGCTGGTGGCGCCGGGGACCGATCGCCTGTCCCCCGATCGTCCGGGACTGGCGATGCTGAACGCCATCCTGGGCGGCAGCTTCACCAGCCGGCTCAACTTCAACCTGCGCGAGAAGAACGGCTTCACCTACGGCGCCTCGTCGAGCTTCGCCTTCCTGCGCCGGCCCGGCAGCTTCGCCGCGCGGGCCGCCGTGTTCGCCGAGTCGACCGCGCCAGCGGTCCGCGAGATGCTGAGCGAGCTCACCGGCCTGCACGAGCGCCCGGTGACGAGCGAGGAGCACGCCAAGGCGCGGGCCACCCTGTTGATGCGCGTCGCCGAGGGGTTGTCGACCACCGGCGGCATCGCCGCCAGCTTCGGCGACATCGGCCTTTACGGGCTGCCGCTCGACGAGCCGCTCCGCTTTGTCGCCGCGCTCGAGCGAACCACCGCCGACGACCTGCGGGCGCTGGCCGCGCGCTACATCGACCCGGACGCGGCCAGCATCGTCATCGTGGGCGATCGCGCCGCCATCGAGCCGGGGCTGCGCGAGCTCGGCTTGCCCGCGCCCGAGATCCGCGACGCCGACGGCGACCCCGTTTAGGCGCTCCGCTCGGTTTCACTCGGGGGCGGCGGGGGCCGGGGAGCTCCTCGGCCTACGCACCTAAAAGGTTGGAATCGTCGGGCGGAACAACAGAGCCGCCCGACTCAGCTTCGGCCGAGGAGCTCCCCGGCCCCCGCCGCGCCTGCGTTCCACCTCGGCTCCGCTTCGGTCCGCTCCGGATCAGACCACCGAGCGGAACGTAGCGCGGCTCTCCGGCAAGCGAGAGGGCCGGGCGTTCGGTCGGCCGAAGCTGAGGACGGCGGCTCTGTTGTTCCGCCTGCCGATTCCAACCCCTCGGGTGCGTAGGCCGACCGAATACCCGTCCCCCTCGCCCCCGCCGCAGGGTCTGAGCGGAGCGGAGCGCAGCGAAGCCGCGGTCGTCAGCCGCTGGAGGCGACGGTGCGGAGGGTCTGGCGGAGCTTGGTGCGGGCGCGCATCAGGCGGGTGCCGACCGTGGAACGCGGGATGGTGAGCTTGTCCGCGATCTCGTCGTAGCTGCAGTTCTCGAGCAGGCGCAGCTCGTACACCTCGCGGAACGGCCGCTCCAGATCGGCCAGCGCGGCATGGATCTGCTCCTGGGTGATCGTCTCCCAGGCCTCCGGTACGTAGGGCTCCGGGCCGGCCACCTCGTGGTCGTCCAGCGAGAACGAGCGGGGCTCGCGCGCCAGGCGGCGGCAGCGATCCAGAAACAGGTTGTACATGATGGTCATCAACCAGTGCCGCAGGTTGGTGCCCGGGGTGAAGCTCGCCTTCCCCCGCAGCGCCCGTTCGTAGGTGTCCTGAACGAGATCCAGTGCGTCCGACCGGCTGCGCAGGAGACGCATTGCGCGGGCATAGAGCACCGGTTCGTACCGCGAGGCCATTTCATCTGGATGCATGGGCTCTCTAATGAGCAACGGCTGTGCCATGCGTAAGTGACTGGAATTGTGTGAGATGTATCTCGACGCCCCGCGCGACTTGCGCAAGGTTGCACAACTTGCGCAACTGCCACTTGCCCCCGAGGGGCGCCGGTCGACATACTGCCGGGGAAGGCGATGCGAGGAGGACGGACGACCATCGTCGCAGTGCAGACGGACGACGCCGCCGAAAGCGCCTTCCTGCTGGTCGTGGGCCGTGACTCGTACGCCACGTACAACCTGCCGGCCACCGGCTCGCTGACGATCGGCCGGGGCGAGAGCAACACGGTGCGGATCGACGATCCCCTCGCCTCGCGCGCGCATGCCTGCCTGCACGTGGCGGAGGTGATGTCGCTGGAAGATCTGGGAAGCGTGAACGGGACACGCATCAAGGACCAACCGATCCAGCGCGGCGAGCGCGTCTCCATCCGGATCGGCGACACGATCCAGATCGGCTCCTCGGTGCTGATCGTCCAGCGCCGCACGGCGCCGGTCGAGGAGATGCGGCCCGAGACCCTGCGCGACGCCGGCCTGGCCAGGGATCCGACGCTCCCGCCGCGGGGCGAGGCGATGCAGAAGGTGCACGCCCTGGCCGAGCGCGCCGCCGCGGGGACGATCAACGTCCTCATCACCGGCGAGACCGGCGTCGGCAAGGAGCTCCTGGCGGAGACGGTGCATCGCGCGTCGCCCCGGCGCGACGGGCCGTACGTCTGTCTCAACTGCGCGGCGCTGTCCGAGACGCTGCTGGAGAGCGAGCTGTTCGGTCACGAGCGAGGGGCGTTCACCGGCGCGGTGGCGGCCAAGCCGGGCCTGCTGGAGACGGCCGCTGGCGGCTCACTGTTTCTCGACGAGGTGGGCGAGCTGCCGCTGGCCACGCAGGCCAAGCTGCTGAGGGTGATCGAGACGCGCGAGGTGACGCGGCTCGGGAGCGTGAAGCCGCGCCGGATCGACGTCCGCTTCATCGCCGCGACGAACCGCGACCTCGAGGCCGAGGTGGGGCGCGGCGCGTTTCGCCAGGATCTCTACTTCCGCTTCAACGGCATCACGCTGACCATTCCCCCCCTGCGGGCGCGGGTCGAAGAGATCCGCTACCTGGCCGAGCTGTTCGCGCGCCAGATCTGCCGCGATCTGGGACGCGCGCCGGCGGTGCTGCCGCCGGCGATCATCGGGCTGCTCGAGTCCTACGCCTGGCCGGGCAACATCCGCGAGCTCAAGAACGTCGTCGAGCGGGCGGTGTTGCTCAGCTCGAGTCCGATCATCGGTGCCGAGCACCTGCCGCTCGACAAGCTCTCTCCGGGGTCGGCGCCCGGGAGCCCCCCCTCCCCGCGCGTCGACACGCAGAAGATGTCGGCACCGTCGGAGCGCGACAAGATCATCACCGCGCTGAACGCCTGCGCCGGCAATCAGAGCCGCGCCGCGGAGATGCTCGGAATGCCGCGGCGCACGTTCGTCAACAAGCTCGACCTCTACAAGATCCCGCGCCCCAAGAAGAAAGGCGACGACGACACGGAGAACTAGAACCAGTCAGAGCTTGATGCGCAGCGCGACGCCCAGATCGACGACCGGGTAGTCAGTGAGTGCCGCGGGGTAAGCGAGCGAGGCGAGGAGGGCCTGGTACTGCGTGGCTTGGGCGGTGGTCAGGGTGCTGGCGAAATTCGGCGGTATCTGGAAGCGAAACTCGCCGCCCAGGTTGCCGTAATGGACGCCGGCGAATGCCTCGACGGAGAGGTGGGTGAGGACGGTGACGGAGTAATCGAGCCGCGTGACGAACGACCTGTCGGAGAGGTTGCCCAGCGTCGAGAGCGTGAAGGTGGTGTAGTTCCAGGAGTAGGGCGCCGGAAGCGTCAGGTAGACGGCGCCGTACTGCCTGCCCAGATAGAAGAACGGGAAGGCGGAGGTGTCGCCATTCAGGAATGCGGCCTGGAGCAGCGCCGGGTAGGCCGAGGCGTTGTCGTAGCCCGGGTGGTTGTAGAAGTACTCCACGCCGACGGTCCACATGTCGTTGTCGTTGTACTTGCGCGAATAGCCGATCCCGCCCACCGCCTGCGTCTCGTACCCCGTGAAGGGGTAGAGCATCGGGGTCGGCGAGCCCGAGACAGGGAACGCGTGCTCGAAGTCGCTGCCCGGTCGAACGGCGACGTCGGCGTAGACGTCGAAGTCGTAGATGCCCGTCGAGAGATCGAAGCCGTAACGCGGACTCTGGCCGCGGCGGAGGTAGGTATCGACGCCCATCTCGACCCCGGCCAGCACGACCTCGGCGCGAAACGCCCCCGCCACCTGCCCCAGCGAGGCGGTCGGGGCGTTGGGATCTTCGGCGATGCCGAAGGCGTAGAAGTTCCACCCCTTCTCTTCCCAGGGGATGTTCAGCTTGATCATCGTCGTCCCCGGGCGGGCGTCGAACACGTCGAGCGGGTTGCGCTTCTGCTCGTGCAGATAGTCGGTCGGCTGCCAGAACCGCCCCGTCCCCCAGCGCACGTGCTGCTTGCCGGCGGTGACGAAGACGTGATCGAGGATGTCGAACCGGATCCACATCTGATCGAGCAGCGTGGCCGGTCCACGGGTGTTGCTGAAGGTCGAAAAACCGGTGGGGCTGGTGGCGCTGGCGAACGCCCCGTTCGACATCATCTGGCCGCTCTGCGGCAGCACCCCGCCGCCATTCGGCGGCAGCGTCGGATCGTAGCTCATGCGGCCGAGGATGAAGGCCCGCACGCGCGGGTTCGGACGGGCGTCGAGGTAGAGGTCGAGCAAACTGGGCGCCGAGAGCGACCAGTCGGCGGGGGCCTGCCCACCGTAGGCGGTGGTCTGCATGCGCAAATAGAGCTGCCCGCCGATCTGCAGCGGGTTCTCGGGCGCCACGTAGTCGGAGAGAAACTTGGCGTCGGCGCTGCCGCCCAGGAGCTCCTGATCGCGCGCGGTTCCGCCGGCGGCCTCGGAGGCGGGCGCGGCCGCGGGTGGCGCGGAGACGGCGGGCGATGGCGGACCCGGCGCGCCGGTGACGGGGGACGGGGGCGCGGTCGTGGCTGGTGCGCTGGGGGACGGTGACGGGCTCGGCGTGGAGGCGCCGCCTCCGAAAAGGTCCTGCTCGCTCGGTCGATCCTCCGCCCGCGCGCCACCACCGAGACCGGTCGCGAGCAGCGCGACGCCGAACGCAGCGACCGATCGTCTCATCTGCTCTTGCTCTCGAGCCAGGCCTTGGTGAACAGGTTCTGCGGCAGGGCGTTGGGATCGACCGCCTTGATGAGCACCAGCGTCTGGTTGGCCTTCTCCACCTCGTCGTAGAAGCGGATCTCCTCCGGGTACCAGGTGTCGCCGTTCTTCGACGGGCTCCAGATCTTCTTCCACTTGGTGTAGTACGAGGTCCGCAGGAGCCGGCCCGACAGCGCGTACTCCTGCCGCTTGAGGATGTTCTTGCTCTCCTTGTCGATCCAGATGTGGACGATCGGGAAGGCCAGGTCCTGGCCCGGCTTGCCGGTCAGCTTCAGCTTGATCGCCGTGTAGATGCCCAGCTTCTCTTCCCCTTCGTCGGCGGGGTCGTACTCTTCGGACAGCCGCGACTCGTCGAAGTCGGAGCGGCGCGAGTTGGTCCCGCCGATCCGCTCGCGCTCGGTGCGCCGCTCCCACTTGCCGACCGACGGGTCGTAGAACCAGAGGTTCTTGTCGATGCGCAGGTAGCCCTGCCCGGCCGACGACTTGGGCGCGGTGAAGAGGATCATGAACTTCTGATCCGACGAGCGGCGGAAGTACTCCGTCTGGTAGACGGTGTCGACCTTGTCTTTCTCTTTCTGTTCGAGGTAGGCCTCCGCGCGCCAGTCGCCGTTGTTCTTCTGGCGATCGTCGACCATCTTGAGCAGGTCGACCATCTGCGCGCTGGTGAGGGCCGCGAGGGCGCGTCCCGGCGCGACGAAGCTCGGCAGCAGGTTCAAGGTCGTCGCGGCCGCCAGCGCCGCCAGGGTCAATCTCTTGGTTTGGTGGGTCATGGTTGATTTCATCCGAAGTGGGACATGGCGTCGACGGGCTGCAACCGCGCCGCCTTCAGCGAAGGGTAGAGCGCAGCCACCGCGGTGACGAGCGTGATGGTCACGACCGACTGCACCAGCAGCGATCCGTGCACGGAGAGATGCAGGTGCGGTGACATCAGAAAGAACTGCAGACCGGTCGGCACCGGGACGTGCGCCGCGTTGAGCCCGGCGGCGATGGCGGCCCCGGCGAGCACACCGCAGATGGTGGCGCCGAAGCCCAGCATGATCGACTCGAGCAGGAACATCCAGAGCACCTCGCGCCGGTGCATCCCGATCGCGCGCAGCGTCCCGATCTCGCGGGTGCGCTCCCGGATGGCGATCCACATGGTGTTCATGATGCCGATGATGATGATGGCGATCAGAATGACGATCAGCACCGCCGACAACCCCTGCAGCGCCTTCAGCGTCCAGGTCATGAACGAGATCTCGTCCTCCCAGCTGGTGATGTCCAGCTTCTGTCCGGTCCAGTCCTCGCGCGAGACCGACTGGAACTTCATCCAGAACGCGCGCGGGTCGGGCTCCATCAGCCGATAGCCGGCCTGATCGAGCGCCAGCCGCAAGTTCGCGGCGATGGTGGGGATGCGATCGATGTCCTTCTGGTTGAGCAGGATCTGGATGACCCCCGTCGAGTCCTGATTGAGCTGGTAGAGCGCCCGCAGGCTGTCGATGGGGATGAAGGCGTTCCAGGTGCTGAGCAGCCCCAGGCTGTGCGCGATCGCCACCACCCGCACGTCGATGGTGTTGTTGGTGCCGCGCGTGGTGGGGGCGGAGATCGTCAGGGCGTCGCCCACCTTGGCACCCAGCTTCTCGGACTGGTTGTCGAAGAGGAGCATCGTTCCCGGCTGCGCCAGATCGTTCAGATTGCCGCTCACCAACTGCAGCACCTGGGCCACCTTCGGTTCGCTCTTGATGTCGATCCCGGTGATGCCGAGCTGCATCGACCCGGTGTCGGAGACGACCTTGGCCCACCCGCGCCCCCGCTGGACGGCGAAGGCCATCTCGGGGACCGTCTTCTTGACGATCTCCAGGACCTTCTTGTAGTCGGTCACCACCGGCGCCGCCTGCCCGGCGGTCACCTTGTAGAAGCCGCCCACGTTGACGTGCCCGGTGGAGAGCGTGGTGGCGGTGTCGATCATCGTCTCGCGCACGCCGGTGGACAGGCCGTTGAGCAGGACCAGGAGCGCCGTCACCGCGGCGATGGCCAGGCCGAGGAACAGCGTGCGCCGCCGGTGCTGCACCAGGTTGCGGAAGGCGATCGTCAGATCGACGTAGAGCTTGGAACCGACGTGGCTGGGCATGGCTGTTCCCTCATTCCTCTTCCGCCATCGCCTGGCGGGGTGTGACCCGCATGGCGATCCAGGCCGGGTAGAAGCTGGAAAAGGCGCTCACCAGCAGCACGATCACGAAGGCCGCGATGACGTTGCTGGTGCCGATGAAGGGGTAGAGGCGCGGCCCCGAGAAGAAGAAGAACCAGATGTCGGACTTGGCGGGGATGCCGATCTTGCCGACGATGGTGACGATGAGCGCCCCCAGCAGGGCACCGAGGCCGCCGAAGATGACGCCGACCACGATCGATTCGACCACCAGCATGGCCAGGATGAAGCGCCGCTGGGCGCCGATGGCGCGCAGCGTGCCGATCTCCTTCACCCGCTCCAGCGTGGCCATCACCAGCGCGTTGTTGATGATGACGAGCGCGATGATGAAGATGATCAGGATCGCCACGTAGAGCACCATCCGGATGACGTTGACGAACTGGCCGATGAGCCCCGCGGCCTGCTGCCAGTCGATCGCCTTGAGCGTCAGCCCGTCCGCCTTCCCCTGCGCCTCGATCGCCGCGATGGTCTCCTTGATCTTCTTGGGATCCTTGACGATCACCGCGGCGTTGAGCACCACCCCCTGCTCCACCTCGCCCGGCGGGAAGACCCGGCTGCGCGCCTCTTCGCGCTGCAGCTTGCCGCCCAGCGACTCCCCGAGATCGTGCGTCACGGCTGAGACGCCCGGGGTGGTGGTCGCCTCGATGTGACGGGGCGCCTTGGCCGCAGGCGCGGCCTCGGGCGCGTCGGCCTTGCCGAACAGCTCGGCCTCGGCGTTCTCCCGGCTGATGTCGCGCGCGCCCGCCTCCTTCTGCAGCGCCTTGATCTCGGCCAGCTTCTCACCGCTCATGAAGCCGTAGAGCTCGCGGAACGAGACCATGTCCATCAGGTTGAGCGCGCCCGCCAGCGTCGACTTCTCCAGCCCCTGGAACTGGAAGGTGCCGTAGACGGGGACGTTCACCGACTGCACGTAGCCCGAACGGGTGAAGGCCTTGATGGTGAGCACGTCGCCGATGCGCACGCGATAGAGCTCCAGCGACGGCGCCAGCTCTTTGTAGAAGAAGTCATAGCGCTGGTGGAAGTTCTGGTCGTCGGTCTGGAAGAAGTCGACCAGCAGCTTGCCGACGTCCGTCTCGGTGCTGGCCAGCTCGCCCTGCAGCTTGGCCCGGAAGTCGAGCGTCTTCTGCGCGTCGAGCTGCAGCAGGATCTCGCGCACCTGCGAGGTGTTCTCCCGGACCATCCGCTTGAGATCGGGATCGGTGGCGATGGTCTCCCCCTGCGAATCGACCCCCTCTTTGATCTTGTCGAGCCGTCGCGCCGCCTTCAGCTTGAGCTGATCTTCGTAGACCTGCTTGGCGAAGAGGAACCCGCGCTTGCCGGCCGGGACCATGGTCCCCTCGACGATCTTCATGCGGTCGAACGACTTCTGGAAGGCCTGGAAGTCGGTGCCGACGTAGTTGAGAAACAGCAGGTCGGCGTCCGCCGCCTGGCTGGCGATCCGGTTCTCCAGGAACTCGAGGGCTTCGAAGGGATCCTTGTCGAAGTCCTGCCAGAACCTGTCGGACGCCGCCCGGGTGACCGCCTCGGCGTCCGCGGGATCGATCGCCTTTTCGTCCAGCACCGCCTTGGCGTTCTTGAGATCGCCTTGCAGCACCGAGACGATCTGGCGGACATGCCCCTTCTCGGCGGCCATCTGCGCCTGCGCCCGCGCCCGGTCGGCGTCGGTCTTGGCGTCGCGCGCGGCCTTCACCGCGTTGCGCAGCTTCTCCAGCGCGAGATCGATGGTGTTGCCCGAGGTGACCAGCGCGCCGCTGATCCCCATGGGGACGACCGACTTGACGTTCGGCACCTTCAGCAGCGAGGCCCGCACCTTGGAGAAGTCGTCGAGCTGACTGATGTCCGGATCGCCCATCATCATCCGCCCCATCACCTCCAGCGGATCCTTGGACTTGGCGTTGTAGACCTGGATGTGGCCGGCGACGCTGCCGATCACGCTGCGGCTCATCGAGGCCACCAGGCTGTCGAGCAGCGAGTTTCCGGTGACCACCAGCAGGCCGCCGAAGAAGATGATCCCGCCGACGATGATGGTCTTGAGGCGGCTGGCGAACAGATTCCGAAAGGCCATCTGCGCGACGACCCCCAGCGTGGCGAACCAGCCCCTCACACCTGTGCTCCGTGCGGCTGCGAGGCCGCCACGCCGGGGGTCACGCGATCGACGAACTTGCCGTCGGCCAGCCGCACGATGGCGTTGGCGTTGGCCATCACCTTCTGGTCGTGCGTCGAGAAGATGAAGGTCGTCTTCTCGGTGCGATTGAGCTCCTTCATGAGATCGAGGATGTTCTGCCCGGTCACCGAGTCGAGGTTGGCGGTGGGCTCGTCGGCCAGCACCAGCTGGGGCCGGGTCACCAGCGCCCGCGCGATCGCCACGCGCTGGCGTTGCCCGCCCGACAGCTCGCTCGGCCGGTGATTGGTGTACTCGCGGATTCCGACCTTCTCCAGCAAGGCGAGAACGCGCGCCTTGCGCTCCGGTCCGGAGAGCTGGCGCTGCAGCAGCAGCGGCAATTCGATGTTCTGGAACACCGTCAGCACCGAGACCAGGTTGAAGCTCTGAAAGATGAAGCCGATGGTGTGCAGCCTCAGCTCGGTCAGCGCGCGCTCGGAGAGCTGGCGGGTGTCCTTGCCGGCCACCTCCACCACGCCCGAGGTGGGCGTGTCGACGCAGCCGATCAGATTGAGCAGCGTGGTCTTCCCGCTCCCCGACGGACCGGCGATGGAGATGAAGTCGCCGGCCACGACGTCCAGCGTGACGCCCCGAAGCGCCGGCACCACGACCTTGCCGAGCGTGTAGTTCTTGACCGCATCACGAACCGAAACGATGGCCTTCATGGGGTCCTTTCCGACTGTCCAAACTTGCCCGAGATTTCCGGCTTGCCGAGCTTGCGCCCTTCCGACTCGCCAACTTCCGGCTTGGACAGGGCTCCGTCGCTCACGCGGCAATAGTCCGGCGTTTCCCCCCTGTCAAGGCGCAAAGCTGTTTCAATGCGACGCCAATCGACTACATTTGCGACCGTTTTCATCCCGTCGTCAGGAGAGACCACATGAACAAGCTCTGGTTCCCGTTCGCTGCCGTCATCCCGCTCGCCCTCGCCGTCTCCTCGACCGGTCAGGCCGCCGGAGAGAAGCCGCCAGCCGGTGCTGCTCCCACGGCCGCGGCCGCCCCCGCGCCCGCGGCGCCAACCGCCGCCGGCGCCACCACCGCGACCTGGTGGGGGCACGCGGCCTGGATCCTCACCACGCCGGCTGGCGCGACGATCGCCATCGATCCCTGGCTCGACAATCCGAACGCGCCCAAGATTGATCACCCGAAAACCCTGGACGCCATTCTGGTCACGCACGGCCACTTCGACCACGTCGGAAACGCCGCCGAGCTGGCCAAGGCGACCGGCGCCAAGCTGATCACCTCGTTCGAGCTGGCCACCCTGATCGGCGCGGCGAACGCCGAGGGGATGAACATCGGCGGCACCATCACGGTCAAGGACGCCACCATTCACCTCGTCGAGGCGGTGCACTCCGGCGGGTTCGGACAGGACAAGACGGGGCCCAAGTACAGCGGTCCGGCCCTGGGCTTCGTCATCGAGATCGCCAAGGGGCCGACGCTCTATCACGCCGGCGACACCGACGTGTTCCCCGGGATGTCGCTCATCGCCGATCGCTACCACCCGACGATCGCCATGCTCCCCATCGGGGGCCACTTCACGATGGACCCCGTCGGCGCCGCGCTGGCGGTCAAGCTGCTGAAGGTCAAGACGGTCATCCCGATGCACTACGGGACTTTCCCCGCGCTCGCGGGCACGCCCGACGAGCTGCGCGCCGCCCTCAAGAAGGAGAAGAACGGCGCGAAGGTCGTCGAGTTCAAGCCGGGCGAGCCGCAGACGTTGAAGTAGATGCGCGGGGGCCGGCTCGCCCTCCCCGCGGGTGAGCGCGCAGAGCCGGCCTCGCCATTTCGCCTCGCCCGCCATTTGACCCAGGGCGATTATTCAAATTTGACTATGGCCGGTCAAGAGGATTTTTCGCGCTTGCGATGCCCGGCGCCCGGCCGCGAAACCGCGGCCGATTTGCCCACCTCGTAGGTCCCCCGTTCGAGCCGCCCCATGAGCGTGCGGGCCCAGGGGATCTCGGCGTTCAAGATGGCGTGCATGCGATCGTAGAGCTCCTTGACGTGCTCGGGCGTCTCCGGCGGATGGATCTCCTTGCGCGAGAATTCCAGCTGCTTGAGCGCCCCCTCGAGCGCGGCGATCCGGTGCTCGAGCGCCGCCGACAGCTCGGCCGCGCTCAGGCTCGGCATGAAGCAGAGCGCCGGCATCAGCTCGTCGAGCGGCGGCGCCACCCTCCACCAGGTGGCGCGCAGGAGGGTCTGGTACTCCTTTTCGCCGTCGACCGTCAGGCTGTACTGCGTCCGCTCGGGGCGCCCGCCGATCTGCCCGGTGCCCACCACCTTGAGGAACTTCTCCTTCGTCAGCGTCTTGAGCGCGTTGTAGATGGAGCCGGGCGCCACGTTGGCCCACTTGTCGACCCGCCAGGTCAGGAGCTCGCGCCGCACGTCATAGCCGTGCACCGGCTGGAAGAGGCGCACCGCGCCCAGAACCAGGAGCCGCGTCGACGACATCGCCGCTCAGGTCAGCTTGATCTCGACGACCAGATCGTTCGCCAGCCGTTCCAGCTCGGCGCGCAACCTGGCCAGGTCGGTGGCAGGCGAGACGCGAACGTGCGCGTGGGCCTCGAACAGCATCTCCGCCGACATCGGCGCGCTCACCCGGTTGGTGGTCAGCTCTTCGACGTTGACCCCCTGGCCCGCCAGCAGCTGCGAGATCTCGCGGACGATCCCCGGCCGGTCGAGGCCGACCAGCTCGAGCTCCATGCTCTTCTCCGCCGGCGGGGCCGCCGGACGCGCCGCCGTCTCGACGATCACCTTGAGGCCGCGGCCTTCCAGCGCTGCCAGCGCCGCCGTCGCCGCCACCACCCGCTCCGTCGGCACCTCTGCGCGCAGGATCCCCGCGAACTTGCCGCAGAGATGGCTCATCCGGCTCTCCAGCCAGTTCCCGCCGTGCGCGGCGATCACACCGGCCACGAGCTCGACGAGCCCCGGCCAATCGGGCCCCAACAACGTGAGCACCAGGTCCGTCATGCGCGGGAGGATAGCGCATCGCCACTTTGGGAACCCTCGAAGGGTTCCCAAACCCTCCCGCGACGACTCCGCCGGGCGAAGCCCGCCTCCGTCCACGCCAACAACTTGGGAACCCTCAAAGGGTTCCCAAACCCTCCCGCGACGCGAGCGGCGCGGTCCCTACGGGGTGGCGCTGGCGTTCGGCGCGCCGGCGCGCGGACGCCCCAGCCGATCCAGGTCCCGCTTGGGCGCCTTGGCGGCACCACGCGAAGCGCAGACTGCGTCGACCAGATGACGTCCGCAGGTGCCTGCGCGCGTCTCGCTCCGCTTGCCCGGCCAGCTCGCCTCGATGCTCTTCTCGTGGCAGTCGGCGACCGCCGTATAGATGGTGTCATCGGCGCTCGGCGCGATCCCGCCGGTCGGCGCCCAACGGAACAACGTCCCGCCGCCCATCTCCCGGACGGAGTCGCGATCGAACACCAGCCGATCGCCGGCCTCGCGCTCGCAGGCAACGTCCCAGGCGCCTGAGGCTGCGTCGTCGTCCTCCGGCACGGTCACGCTCATCAACGCGCCCCGAGACGGACCTGCTGTCCCGATCGGCGGCCCAGCGACCACCTCGGTCGTGCTGCAAGCCTCCGCCCTCGTCCACCCGACATTGCTGACATTGCCGACATCGCCGTCGTCGCCGACACTCCCCTCGCCGCCCACGTTGCCCGCGGTCGCTGCGTCGGCCTCCTGCGCTTCACGCGCCTGCTGCACCTCCCGCCGCCATCCGAAGTCGTCGAACCCGTGTCCCTTCTCTCGAACCGCCGCTCCCGCCAACATCATCAACCCCGTCACCACGCTCCTCATGATCTTCCTGTCGTCCTTTCGTTTGCCTCAGCCTCTGCTTCGGCCTGCGTTTTCAGTTTTCAACTTCATCGCGATCGTACCGGTCATCGGTCCGACCTCAGGGAATGTTGAGGGCCAAAACACCGCGACGCAACCTTTCGCTCGAATGTTTACGGGCGGTTCACACCGCCGAAACCAAACCGCGACGTCAATGTTCTGTCAGGGCTCGACGGCGCCCGCGGCGCAGCCAGTTTGCGGGCGCGGCATGCCGCGCTGATCCGTCGCCGGACAGTCGACGCCGATGCCAAGCGCCGGGCTTCCAGCGGCCGGAACCTGCGTCTCGGTGTCGCCGCCGTTGTCCTGCAGCGCTCCGAGCTTCGCGTCGGCGAACTTCGTCGACGGCGTGCAGGGGGTGTCGGCGTCCGTGCAGACGGTGTGCGCCATCGGCCACTGGACGTTGCCGTCGCCGGTGCTGGCGCCGTCGGCGCAGGCCATCGGGGAGCCGCAGTCCATCGTCGTGTTGTTGGCGAAGATCGTATTTCGGATCGTCAGCGCGGTCCCGCCCGCGATCGCCGCCGCGAAGAGCCCCGCCCCACCCGGCGAGCTGTTGTCAGCGAAGGTGCAATTGACGATCGTGCCACCGTTTCCAAACAGCGCCAGCGCGCCCCCCAGGCCGTTGGTCGCGCTGTTCCCCGAGAAGGTGTCGTTGGTGAAATCGAACGTCGTGCCGTCGGCCTGGATGGCGCCCGAGCCCTTCGCAGAGTTGCCCGCGAACGTCGAGCTGCTGATCACCAGCTCGGAGTTGTGAAGGTAGAGCGCGCCGCCGTTCATGGCCTGGTTGCCGGTGAAGGCGCAGAGGTTGAAGGTCGTGGTTCGCTGTGCGCCGTCCGGGGTGCGCCCGAGGGCGCCGCCCAACTCGTTGGCCACGTTGTTGGTGAAGGTGTCGCCACAGAACATGTCGTCGCCGTCGTCGCCGCCGTCGATCCCGATCGCCGCGGCGTTGCCGCCGTTGCCGATCTCGCCGCCCCGCACCGAGCACTTCGTGGTGTCGACGGTGTTCTCGCCGCTCCCCAGCGCTTTGTTCCCGGAGAACGCGCTGTCGACCACCTGCAGATCGGAGTTGAGCATTCCGATGGCGCCGCCGTTCGATCCGCTGTTGCCGGTGAAGGTGCTCCCCTGGACGATCACCCCCAGCGATCCGAGGGCGTAGATCGCGCCGCCACCCACGTCCGGGCCGAGCGCCGGCGCCTGATTGTTGGTGAAGACCGCGTCGATCACGTGCAGCAGGCCGTTGCGAACGTAGATCGCGGCACCCCCTCCGTCGGTGTCGGTCCCTTGCGAGCAGGGCGCCGGCGCGGTCGGGATCGCGGTTCCGGTCGAGCGACCGTTCGTAAGCGCGATCTGCTGCAGGGTGACCGTGACGTGGCTGGTCCGATAGTTCGGATCGCTGAAGCTCAGGAGACGGACGTTCCCGCCACCATCGAGCGTGATCCGGTTGCCGCCATCGATGGTCGTGTCGACGTTGGTGGGGAGCGTGGCGGTCTGCGTGAGGACGATGGCCAGCGCGCCGCCGCAGTTGAAGGTGATCTTGCCGCCCAGCGCCGCGGCCGCACGGAACGCCGATTCGGTGCAGCTCGCGGCGGTGCCGGTGCCGACCACGTGGTCGGGCGTCGAGGTGTCGACCGGATCGAGAGGGGAGGGGCAGCTGGTCGGCGGCGCGCCGGTGCTTGCGCCTTGCCCCCCGCTGCCGCCTTGCCCCCCGCTGCCGCCTTGCCCCCCGCTGCCGCCTTGGCCCCCGCTGCCGCCTCGGGCGCCACTGCCGCCTTGGCCCGCGCTGCCGCCTTGGCCCGCGCTGCCGCCTTGGCCCCCGCTGCCGCCTTGGCCCGCGCTACCACCTTGGCCCCCGCTGCCGCCTTGGCCCGCGCTGCCACCGTGGCCCCCGCTGCCGCCTTGACCCACACTGCCGCCTGCGCCTCCGCTGCCGCCTGGGCCCCCGCTGCCGCCGCGACCGCTCGACGAGCTTCCGCTGCAGGCGCCCGAGACGAGCGCGAGCGAGAGCAGGAGCGCCGCGGGGCGCGGCCTCACGAGAGGGAGATGTCGAGGCCGGGCCGCGGCCGGGCGCAGATGGCGACGCCAGGAAAAGCTCATCGGAACCTCCAGGTGACCATCAGCGTAGCGGACGGCGGTCATTGCGTAAAATGAATTGTTCGCGACCGTCCGTTGCGAGTTTTGCAATACTACGCGGACCATGGACTACGACACGCTCCGGCTCTTCCTGCACCTGTCGCGCACGCTGCACTTCCTGCGCACGAGCCGCGCTTGCCACGTCAGCCCCTCCGCCCTCTCCCGCGCGGTGCAGCGCCTCGAGCGCCAGACCGGCTGGCCGCTCCTCGAGCGGGATCGCCGCTCGGTGCGCCTGACGCCGGAGGGGGCGCGCTTCGCCGCGCACGCCCGCGAGACCCTGGAGCGCTGGGAGGAGCTGCAGCGCGACCTGCGCGGACGGCGCGAGACGCTGACCGGGACGATCGTCCTCTTTGCCTCGGTGACCGCCTGCCAGACGTTTCTCCCCGAGCTCCTCAGCGAGTTCCGCCAGCGTCACCCGGACATCCACATCCAGCTGGAGACCGGCTACGCGGCCGACGCGCTCGAGCGTCTGGCGGAAGGGCGCGTCGACGTGAGCATCGCCGCGATTCCGGCGCGGGTGCCGCGGGCGCTGGTGGCGCGCGTCCTCCTGCACACGCCGCTGGTCTTCGCGGCGCCGCGTGCGGCCTGCGAGGTCGAGCGCCTCTCCCACCGGCGGCCGATCCCCTGGGCCGAGCTGCCGATCGTCATGCCGGCCTCGGGCCAGGCCCGCGAGAGCGCGGATCGCTGGTTTCGCCGCCGGCGCATCGAACCTCGCATCTACGGCGAGCTCCCCGGCAGCGAGGCGATCCTGGCGCTCTGCAGTCTCGGTTGCGGCATCGGCATCGTGCCGCGCCTGGTGCTGGAGGAGAGCCCTCTCGCCTCCAAGGTGCGGATCCTCGACGCCGACGATGCCCGCGAGGCGCTGGGCGAATTCCGCGTCGGCGTCTGCACGCAGCGCAAGAAGCTCGGCTCCCCGCTGGTGCAAGCGCTGTGGGAGTCGTTCCGCGCCCACCCCGCACGCACGGCGGCGGTCTCCGCCCGCTAGCAGCGGCCTGGCGGGCGATTTGATGCAGGCAATGCATCAGGATGATGTACCCGCTGGCGATCGCCGCGTCGTTCCGGGCCGCCGGCAAGGGGAACGCGCCGCCGGCGGGCGACCGCGCGGTGCTGGCGACCTACCTGGCGCTGGTCGTGGGGCTGACGGCGTTGATGGTGGCGGCCCACCACGGCGCCGGTGACCTGCCGGTGCGAGCCCACGCCCAGGGGGCGGCGTTCAGCGTGTGACCGGCAGCGTGATGGCGCCTTCGGCCGCCGAGGAGACGGCGGCGGCGTACTTGGCCATCACGCCGGTGCGATAGCGCGGCGCCGGCGGCTGCCAGCTGCTCTCGCGCCGGCGGGCCTCGACGTCGAAGTCGACATCGATGCGGCGCGTGTCGACGTCGAGCGTGATGGTGTCGCCGTCGCGGACGAAGGCGATCGGACCACCCACCTGCGCCTCGGGGGCGACGTGCCCGACCATGAAGCCGTGGGTGGCGCCGGAGAATCGCCCGTCGGTGAGCAGCACGACGCTGTCGTCCAGCTTCTGCCCGACCAGCGCGCCGGTGACGCCCAGCATCTCGCGCATCCCCGGGCCGCCCTTGGGCCCCTCGTAGCGGATGATGACCACGTCGCCCGGCTTGATCTGGCGCGCCTGCACGGCCGCGAAGCAGGCCTCCTCCGAATCGAACACGCGCGCCGGGCCGCTGTGCTGGCGGCGGTCGTGGCCTGCCAGCTTCACCACCGACCCGTCCGGGGCCAGCGAGCCGCGCATGATGGCGAAGCCGCCCCGCGGGCTGAGCGGCCTTCCCACCGGCCGGACGACCTCCTGGCCCGTCGTCTCGAGGGCGGTCTCGGCCTCCTCGACGATGCTGTTGCCGTTGACCGTCAGGCTCTCCTGCAGCATCCCCGCCTCGAGCAGGCGCTTGGCCACCAGGCGGACCCCGCCGGCGCGGTCGAAATCGGTGGCGAAGAACCGCCCGCCCGGCTTGAGGTCACCCAGCGTGGGCGTGCGCGCGGAGATCAGGTCGAAGTCTTCCAGCGTCAGCGGAACGTTGGCTTCCCTGGCCAGCGCCATCAGGTGCAGGACCGCGTTGGTCGAGCCGGCCGTGGTGGCCACGGCGGTGATGGCGTTCTCGAAGGCCGCGCGGGTGAGGATCTTGCTCGGCCGCAGATCCTCGGTGACGAGGCGCATGACGATCTTGCCGGCGCGGATCGCGGCGGCGCTCTTGCGCGCGTCGACCGCCGGGATGTCGTTGAGCCCCATCGGGGAGATCCCCAGCATCTCGGCCGCCATCGACATCGTGTTGGCGGTGAACTGACCGCCGCAGGCGCCGGCGCCCGGGCAGGCCACATCCTCCAGCGCGCGCAGCTCGCTCTCGGTGATGCGGCCGGCGGAGCAGGCGCCCACCGCCTCGAACACGTCCTGGATCGTCACCAGCTTGCCGCGAAAGTTTCCCGGCATGATCGACCCGCCGTAGAGCATCAGCCCGGGCAGGTCGAGGCGGGCCAGCGCCATCATGGTGCCGGGGATGGTCTTGTCGCAGCCCGACAGCGCGATGACGCCGTCGCACATGGCGCCGCGCACGGCGAGCTCGATCGAATCGGCGATCACCTCGCGCGACACCAGCGAGGCCCGCATCCCCTCGGTCCCCATGCTGATCCCGTCGGAGACGACGATGGTGTTGAACTCGATCGGCGTGCCGCCGGCGGCGCGGATCCCCTCCTTGACGTGGACCGCCAGGTCCCGCAAATGCATGTTGCAGGGCGTGGCGTCGGTCCAGGTGTTGGCCACCGCGATGAGCGGCCTGGCGAGATCGGCGTCCTTGAGCCCGGTCGCCTTCAACATCGCGCGCGCCGGAGCGCGGTTGATCCCCTTGAGCAGCGCGTCGCTTTTCACTGCCGGCCAGTATGCCACGCCGAGCGCGAGGCGACGCTGGAAGCGGGCGGAGGAGCCAGGGCGCCTTCGGCCGCCACGTCGTGGGGCATATCGCTCTGCTCACCGTCGCCTCACGGCGACGCCCTGCTGGGCGACTGCTAGGCGACGCGGGCCGGCGCCTTGTCCAGTGAGCGGAAGGTGAGGCCGTACCAGGCGATGTAGACGTAGCAGAGGCCGGCCACCACGAAGCCGTGGTGGATCCCGATCGCATCGGCCAAGGCGCCCTGCACCACGGGGACGATGGCGCCCCCCACGATGGCCATGCAGAGGATGCCCGAGCCCTGGCTGGTGTGCCTCCCCAGCCCCTCGATCGCCAGCGTGAAGATGGTCGGGAACATGATCGAGTTGAAGAGTCCGACCGCGATGACGGACCACATCGCCACCGAGCCGTGCGTCGTCATCGTCACCAGGACCAGCGCGACCACCGCCAGCGCATGGATCGTCAGCACCTTGGTCGGCTTCCAGATCCGCAGCGTCAGCGTCCCGATGAAGCGGCCCACCATCGCGCCGCCCCAGTAGAACGAGACCAGCCGCGCGCCTGCCGATTCGGTCAGGCCGCCGATGGCCGGCTCCTTGAAGTAGTTGACGAGGAAGCTGCCGATGGCGACCTCGCCGCCGACGTAGAGAAAGATCGCCACCGCGCCGAGAACCAGGTGGCGGTAGCTCCAGGCGCTCTTGCGATCGTCGGCGCCACCGGCCTCGGAAAGAGGCGTGACGTCTTCGATCTTCGGGAGCCTGAACATCGCGATGGCGACCGCCAGCACGACCAGCGTCGCCGCCAGCCCGATGTACGGTCGCTGCACGGAGGAGGCCTCGGCGAGTCGATAGGCGTCGGCCGCTGTCGGGCTCATCTGGGCGATCTGGGCCGCCGATTTGGCGGCGGTGGAGAGAATCAACAGCGATCCGAACTGGGGCGCGATGGTCGTCCCCAGCGAGTTGAACGCCTGCGTGAGCGTGAGGCGCGAGGAGGCGGTCTCCGGCTTGCCGAGCGCGGCGACGAAGGGGTTCGCGGCGACCTGGAGCAGCGTGATTCCCGAGGCCAGCACGAAGAGCGCCAGCAAGAACAGGTTGTACGAGCGCGCCGCCGCCGCCGGATAAAACATCAGGCAGCCGGCCGCCGCTCCCCCGAGGCCGATGATGATTCCGTTCTTGTAGCCGAAGCGGGTGACGATCTTCCCCGACGGCAGAGACATCACGAAGTAGGCCGTGAAGAACGCGAACTGGATCAGCATCGCCTTGGCGTAGCTCAGCTCGAACACCGCCTTGAGGTGCGGGATGATGATGTCGTTGAGGCAGGTCAGGAACCCCCACATGAAGAAGAGGGTCGTGAGGACCGCCAACGGCGCCGTGTAGTTCGCGTCCTGCCCTGCCCGCCGCATGGTTGCTGCGCGTTCAAGGGGGGTGACGGGAATCGTTCCGGCCATTTTTGCCCTTCCAGACGCGCGACGGCGCGGGGCGGCGACCATAACCGGCGCTCACCGCGCCGTCAAACGCGGCCGTGCAGCGTCTCAGGCCAGCGCGGACTGCGGCGGGCGCGGAGCGGGCGGCGGGGGCGCATCGGGCAGAACGATGTTGAGCTCGAGGACCTCGCAACCGCCGCTCTTGTCCAGGTTCACGGTCACGTGCCCGAGGTCGATCTTCTCGTAGCGAGCGATGACGGCCAGCAGCTCCTGCTGCAGCTGAGGCAGGTAGTCGACACCGCTGCGGGTGCCGGCGCGCTCGCGCGCGACGATGATCGACAGGCGGTCCTTGGCCAACGTCGCCGATTTGGGAGCCTTCCGGAAGTAGTCGAAAAACGCCATGGTGGACCTCTCCTTCGGACGGTTAGCCGAACAGGCGGCCGAAGAAACCGCGCTTCTCTTCCTCGATGAAGCGGTGTTCCCGCTCCTGCCCGAGGTAGCGGTAGACCACGTCGAGGTAGGCCTGCGCGACGTCGGTCGTCTCGTCGAGGATGGCCGGCGCGCCCTTGTTGGACGACTGCAGCACCGCCTTCGACTCGGGGATCACGCCGAGCAGCGGAATCCCCAGCAGCTCGAGGACGTCGCCCACGCTCAGCATCTCGCCGCGCTTGACCATCATCGGCGAGTAGCGGGTGAGGAGGAGGTGGGTGCGGATGGCCGGACCGCCGATCTCGGCGCGGCTGGTCTTGGCGGCGAGCAACCCGAGGACGCGGTCGGAGTCGCGCACCGACGAGACCTCGGGGTTGGTCACGACGATGGCCTCGTCGGCGAAGTACATGGCCATCTGGGCCCCCTTCTCGATGCCGGCGGGCGAGTCGCAGATGATGTACTCGAACCCCATCTGCTTGAGCTCCTCGATGATCCGGCCGACCCCCTCGGGATCGAGCGCGTCCTTGTCGCGCGTCTGCGACGCCGGCAGGACGTAGAGGTTCTCGACCCGCTTGTCGCGGATCAGCGCCTGCTGCAGCTTGGCCTCGTTGCGCAGGACGTTGACGAAGTCGTAGACGACCCGCCGCTCGCATCCCATCACCAGATCGAGGTTGCGCAGCCCGACGTCGAAATCGATCGCGACGGTCTTCTTCCCCTGGAGGGCGATCCCGGTCGAGATGTTGGCGCTGGTGGTGGTCTTGCCAACCCCGCCCTTGCCTGAAGTAACGACGACGACTTTGGACGCATTCGACACGTGAGCCTCCTTCATGCAGCTGCCTGACGTGCAGCCACCTGAGCTCCATTGAACGAGCGTTCCCGCGACGTTCCAAATTTTTTGTGACTATTTTTGCGGAGACCCTGAGAGGGTTCCCGCGCCCTCCCACGACGGGCTCCGCCGAGACCGGGGCCCCCGCCGATGTCCGCGTCGGCGGGGTGGCTTGAAGCTCGGCTCCGCCCAGGCGATCTTCTACGTTTCACAGCGCGGTGATCCGGCACTCGCCGTTTTCGAGGAAGACCTGGGCGGCGCGACCGCGCAACGCGGTCGGGATCTCCTCGGCCATCACGTAGGCGCCAGCGATCGCCACCAGCTCGGCCTCCAGCTTCTGGCAGAAGATGCGCGCGCCCGGCAGTCCGGCCGCGCCGGCCACCGCCCGCCCGCGCAGCGGCGCGTAGACGTGCAGGTGCCCGTCGGCGATCACTTGCGCGCCCGGGTTCACCGGCGCCAGCACGACCAGATCGTTGTCACGCGCGTGGATCACCTGGCCGCCACGCACAGGCTTGGTCACCACCATCGGGCCGGCGTGCGGCGCCCGCGGGAGCGCCGCAGGAAGAGCAGCCGACGCGGTGGCGGTCGGGGCCGGCTCCGGCGCTGCGGCCTCGGCCGCCTCACTCTCGTCGGTGGCGCGCCCGCGCGGCGCGACGGGTGGGCGCCAGACCCCCAGGCCCGCCGCAGCGACGGCGCCACGGAGCTCCTCGGGGATGTTGGCCGCCGCCACCGGAACCAGCTTGCAGGCGCGCAGCGCTCTCACGAGATCGTCGAGCACCAGCGACGACGCTCCCTCGCCGAGCCCGCCCAGATCGACCAGCACCGGCGCGTCGAGGAACAGGCTCGGCAGCTTGGCGACCTTGGCCCGCAGCTGCTGCTCGACCAGATCGACGTCCGTGCTGCGCAGCCGCAGCATCGTGAACGACGCCATCGTCCCCTTGAGGTCGAACGCCTCGGGCCGTCGCGACTTCGCCGCCGCTTGAGACCCAGTCGATGGAGACAGAGGCAGAGCTGGTGAGGCCGTCACCAGCCCATTGTGAGGCGCCCGGCCCGCCCGTCAAAAAATCGCTTCGGGCGAGGGACAGCCTTTGCTGGCCCCCGCCCATCGCGGGAGGTTCGCGTCGGGCGAGGGACAGCCTTTGCTGGCCCGCGCCCATCGCGGGAGATTCACTTCAGCTGCAGGGGGGGTCGAGGCAGATCTTGATCTGGCAGTCGGCCGTGCACGAGGAGCCGGGGGTGCCGTTGGCGCTCCCCAGGTCGCACTGCTCGCCCTCGTCGGTGTCGACGACGGTGTCGCCGCAGCAGCTCGGGTTGGTGCAGGTCGAGGTGCAGCCCCCGCTGTTGCACGTCTTCGTGTAGGCGACGCCATTGTTGGCGCCGTCGTCGCACTGCTCGGGACCGTTGACCGTGCCGTCGCCGCAGAAGGGCCCGTAGGTGCACGACGTCGTGCATCCGTTGTAAGCGTTGTCGTCGTTGTTCATGCCGTTGCAGGAGGCGGCCTGGGTCGTGACCCCCGCGCTGCCGCAGTCGCACTCCTCGCCGCCGGTCTGCACGCCGTCGCCGCAGAAGGGCCCGCACTGCGTCTGCGTGGTCGAAAAACCGCTCAGCGTGAGCTGGAAGTTCGATTCAGACGGATGACCGTCCCGGGTAAAGATGGCGATCTCGTAGGTGCTTCCGGTCGTCAGCCCCAAGTTGAGGGGCCGGGTCCGGCAGTCGCAGGTCGCGCTGTCGCAGTTCGGTTCTGTCGTGCTGCCATTGCTGTTGAACGCCACCTTGGTGACGGGATCGCTGCCGGTGCAGGGGATGAGATCGCCCACGTTGGCGCCCGCGGGAAGCGTCTGTCCCGGCAGATAGACCTCGCCTCCCTCTTGGGTGGTGGCCATGCCGGTTGCGTCGACATGCACCTTGCCCGGGAGGCGCTGGTGGACGCCACCCAGGTCGACGACCAGGATGCCGTTGATGAAGACGAACGTATCGTCGTCGCCGTAGAACTGCAGGTCGAAGGGACCGTTGAAGGCAAAGAGGTAACGGGCCTCCGTCGAGAACCACGAGTCGTGGAACCAACCCTGCATCGTGGGGACCCAGTTGCCGTTCGGCTCGGTGGCGAAGGAGACGCTGGGCGGGAAGAGGTACTGGTCGCCCTTGCAGCCGGCGCCACCGCCGAACGCCGTGGTGCTGGTGCTGTACGGGCTGTACCAGTAGGGCCACAGGTCGCAAAGCAGCTGCTCGCCCGAGGGCATCATGTGCGTCGCGCCCGGCCCGTTTGGGGTCCCGTTCAACGTGCCCGCGGCGCCGTTGTACACCAGGCCAGTCGTGGCGTTCATCCCCGTGAGCTCGGCGGCCGTGTAGTAGAGCGGGAACATGTTGGTCGTCGGATCGAGCGGGAAGAAGCCGCCGAAGACGCTGTTCTGCGCGCTCGAGAACTGGTAGTAGCCGGTGTTCCCGGCCAGCGTCGCCGGCGCCAGCTCGAGAACGCCGATGGCGTGTTTGCTGGCCGTGGTGCCGTCGCTCTCATAACTGCCGTCCTGCCACCACTGTCCGAAGGTGGTCGCGCTGGTCACGACGGGCGCGCAGCCGTGGTACATCGGGTGCCCGGACGCCCCCGAGGTGTACGTGAGGCCGTTGGTCGGGCCGTTGGCCGCCTGAGTGTAGCCCGGAACGTGGCCCCCATTGGTGTCATGGCTGAAGTCAGTGAACTGACAGTCGGCCAGCGTGGCGACGCCGTTGCAACCCATGCGTGAACTGTTGAACGTTGGCTTGCCGGTGCAGTCGAGGTTCGGCTTGGCGATATCCCACGCACGCGACGTCGAATCGTTGAGTCGGGCCGGACCGCTGGAGTTCGGAACGCAGTAGCGCTTGCTGAACGAGGTGGCCCCCGTCTGTCCCTGAACCCCGGTGATGCTGACGGCGGGGGAAACCGCCGCGCCCAGGAAGAAGAAGTCGGGGTGACCGCCGGTGACGCTCTCGTTCTTGAAGTCGCGGTACTTGACCGGGAGCTCGAGGCACTTGCCGCTGTTTCCGGCCTGCACGCAGTCGCTGGTATCAGCGATGGGGACGTTCTTGCAGGTGAACCCCGCCTCTTTCTTGCAGGTGCTGGAACAGCCGTCGCCCGACACGGTGTTGCCGTCATCGCAGTCTTCTCCCGCCTCGACGTTCCCGTTCCCGCAGACAGTCGAGCAGGCCTGCGTCGTTCCCGCCGTGCCTGCCGTGCAGGAAGCGACGGCGGCGCGGCAAATCGGCTCCTTGGTACACGTCTTGGAACAACCGGTCCCGTCGCCGTTGAAGAGGCCGTTGATTCCGGTGCAGCCGCTCGGCACCTTCGTCGGGTCGTTGCCGCAGTCGCACGATTCACCGGTTTCGACGACGCCATTGCCGCAGGTCGCGGTGGTGCACATCCCGGCCGCGGGAGCCCCTGACGCCGTCTTCGGACAGCTCGATGCGGGCTCGACCTGGCAGGTCGGCGAGCAACCATCACCCGCGGTCGTGTTGCCGTCATCGCAGGCTTCGGTCCCTTCGATGACGCCGTCGCCGCAGATCGGAATGCAGGGCTTTCCCGGAACGGGACAGCGCCACCCGGTCTCGACGGTCAGGCAGTCGCTCGAGCAACCGTCGCCGCTGGTCGTATTCCCGTCGTCGCAGGCCTCGGGCGCGGTGAGGATCCCGTCGCCACAGATGTCGTTGCGCATGCAGGGCTGCCCGACGGTCGGACAGATCCATCCTTTTTCGATCTGGCAGAGCGGCGTGCAGCCGTCGCCACCCACCTTGTTGCCGTCATCGCACTTCTCGCCGGGATCGAGCATCGAGTTCCCGCAGGTCATTGCGGCGTTCCCGATGTCGACGCTCCCGGCGTCGACGATGATGTGGCCGCCGCTCCCATTGTTGCCGCCCTTGCCGCTGCCGTTGCCGGAGCCGCCGGTGCCAGTGCCGGCTTTCGGTGTGACACCGGCGCAGCCAGCAACAATGAGCCCAAAGATAATCGCCGAAACACTTAAGCTACGGGGGAGCTTCATGCTGCGGACGATAGCTCTGCTGAATTCTCCTTGCGCAGACAAATGATCAACCCGAAACAAATCGGGAGGATGACCTGCGACATGTGGGCGTTTATCGCCCTAGTCGGCCGCGCTCACGGGCTGCCCGCGCGATGGCCGCCCAGCGCCGGTTGTCGCCGGCCGCCTCGAGCTTCTCGGAACGAGACAACCCCTTGATTGCGCGTTCGATTCTGAGCGCCGTCCCCTGGTCCCGGCAGCGGTGGGCAGAGAGCAGAACGATCGGCCCGCGCCCCCGGGTGTAGCGCGCCCCTTTCCCGGACCCATGAGCCGCGATCCGGGCCGGCACGTCGCGGGCGATACCGCAGTAGAGCGTCCCGTCCCCACAGCGCACGAGATAGACCCACCAGGCACCGCCAGCAACCGCTGTCCCGCCGGCAACCGCTGTCCCGCGGGCGACGGCTCTCCGGCCGGCGATCCCCGTCCCGTCGGCGACGGCTGTCCTGCCCGCCACGGCAGTCCCGCGCGCTACGGCAGTAACGTCTCGCCCATCAGATAGCGATCGACGCCGCGGGCGGCGGCGCGACCTTCGGCAATCGCCCAGACGATCAACGACTGGCCGCGCGCCATGTCGCCCGCCGCGAAGACGCCGCCGACGCTGGTCGCCTTCTCACCGTCGACGGCGACGTTGCCGCGCCCGTCGAGGGTCACGCCGAGCTCGGTCAAGAGGCCCGGCTTCTCGGGACCGACGAATCCCATCGCCAGCAGCACCAGCTCCGCCGGCCAGACGCGCTCGCTGCCGGGCTTCTCTTTCATCGCCAGGCGGCCATCGCCGTTCTTCGCCCACTCGACCTCGATCGTGTGCAGCTCTTTGACGTTGCCGGCGCTGTCACCGACGAGCCCCTTGGTCACCGTCACGTACTGGCGCGGGTCGGCGCCGAAGAGGGCCGCCGCCTCCTCTTGCCCGTAGTCGAGCTTGTAGATGCGCGGCCACTGCGGCCAGGGGTTGTCGTCCGCGCGCAGCGTCGGCGGGCGCGGCAGGATCTCGAACTGCACCAGGCTCTTGCAGCCGTGGCGCAGGGAGGTCCCCACGCAGTCGGTGCCGGTGTCGCCGCCGCCGATCACGATGACGTTCTTCCCCTTGGCGTCGATGTACTGGCCGTCGGCGAAGTTGCTGTCGAGCAGGCTCTTGCAGCTCTTCTGCAGGAACTCCATGGCGAAGTGAACGCCGCCCAGGTTCCGCCCCTCGAGGGGGAGATCGCGGGCGGCGGTGGCGCCGCCGCAGAGCACGATGGCGTCGAACGACGCACGCAGCTTGTCGGTCGGATAGTTCTGCCCGATGTGCGCGCCGGTGACGAACTTGATCCCTTCCTCGGCCAGCAGGTTCACGCGCCGGTCGACGATCTGCTTCTCCAGCTTCATGGGCGGGATGCCGTACATCAAGAGGCCGCCGATCCGATCGTCGCGCTCGAACACGGTCACCGTGTGGCCGGCCCGGTTGAGCTGCGCCGCGCAGGCCAGGCCGGCCGGTCCCGAGCCGACGACAGCGACCGTCTTGCCGGTCCGTCGCAGCGGCGGCTCGGCGACGATCCATCCCTCCGCGAACCCCTTGTCGACGATCGCGCACTCGATGCTCTTGATGCTGACCGCCGGCTCGCTGATGCCGAGCACGCACGAGCCTTCACAGGGCGCTGGACAGACGCGGCCGGTGAACTCGGGGAAGTTGTTGGTCTTGTGCAGGCGCAGCAAGGCCTCGTGCCACTGTCCGCGGTAGACGAGGTCATTCCACTCGGGGATGAGGTTGTTGATCGGACAACCCGAAGCCCCCCCCGGCAGGATGGTCCCCGTGTGGCAGAAGGGGACGCCGCAATCCATGCAGCGCGCGCCCTGCTCCTTCAGGGTCGCCTCCGGCAGGTGGTCGTGGAACTCCTTCCAGTCGCGCACGCGCGTGTGCGGATCGCGGCCGGGGTCCTCGCGCCGCTCGAACTCCATGAAGCCAGTCAGCTTACCCATGACTGCCTACTTCCCCCCGAGGCGCGCGGTGTCTTTGGAATTCAGCTCGAAGGCGGCCATCTCGGCCTCCTCTGGCGAAAGGCCCTTGTCGCGCATCTTCTTTTGCGTCTCGAGGACGCGGCGGTAGTCGTTCGGCATGACGCGCACGAAGTACGGCACCCATTCCTTCCAGGTCGCCAGGATCTCCTCGGCGCGCTTGCTGCCGGTCAACTGCGCGTGGCGCAGGACCAGCCCGTGCACCAGCTTCGCCTCTTCGGGATCTTCCAGCTTGTCCAGGCCGACCATCTCCTTGTTGCAACGCTTGGCGAAGGTGCCCCCCTCGTCGAGCACGTAGGCGACGCCGCCCGACATCCCGGCGGCGAAGTTGCGACCGCTGTTGCCGATGATCACCACGCGGCCGCCGGTCATGTATTCGCAGCCGTGATCGCCAACCCCTTCGACGACCGCGTTGGCGCCGCTGTTGCGGACGGCGAAGCGCTCCCCGGCCACGCCCCGGAAAAACGCCTCACCGGCGGTGGCGCCGTAGAGCGCCACATTGCCGATGAGGATGTTCTCCTCGGCGGCGAAGGTCGCTTCCTTCGACGGGTAAACGATGATCCGGCCCCCCGAGAGCCCCTTGCCGACGTAGTCGTTGGCGTCCCCTTCCAGCGTCAGCGTCATGCCGCGCGGGATGAACGCGCCGAAGCTCTGCCCGGCGGAGCCGGTGAACTTCAGCTTGATCGTGTCGTCGGGCAGTCCGTCCGGGCCGTACTTCCGCGTGATCTCGCTGCCGGTGATGGTGCCGACGACACGGTTGACGTTGCGGATCGGGATCGACGCCGCGACCTTCTCGCCGCGCGCGATGGCCGGCTCGCACAGCGGCAGGATCGTCGTCATGTCGAGCGAGCTCTCCAGGCCATGGTCCTGGTCCATCGTCCGGTAACGTCCGACCTCGGGACCGACCTGTGGCTGGTAGAGGATCTTCGAGAGGTCGAGCCCCCGCGCCTTCCAGTGGTCGATCGCCGGCTTCATCTCCAGATGCTCGGTGTGCCCGATCATCTCGTTCAGGGTGCGGAAGCCGAGCTCCGCCATCAGCTCGCGGACCTCGGTGGCCACGAAGCGCATGAAGTTGACGGCGTTCTCCGGCTTGCCGGTGAACTTCTTCCGCAGCTCGGGGTTCTGCGTGGCCACACCGACCGGGCAGGTGTTGAGGTGACAGACCCGCATCATGATGCAGCCCACGGAGACCAGCGGCGCCGTCGAGAAGCCGAACTCCTCGGCCCCCAGCAGCGCGGCGACCACGACGTCGCGGCCGGTCTTCAGCTGCCCGTCCGTCTCGACGACGATCCGGCTGCGCAGGCCATTGAGCACCAGCACCTGGTGCGCCTCGGCCAGCCCCAGCTCCCAGGGCGCGCCCGCGTGCTTGAGGCTGGTGAGGGGCGACGCCCCGGTCCCGCCGTCGTGCCCGCTGATGAGCACCAGGTCGGCGTGCGCCTTGGCCACGCCGGCCGCGATCGTCCCCACGCCGACCTCGGCGACCAGCTTCACGCTGATGCGCGCGCGCGGGTTGGCGTTCTTGAGGTCGTGGATGAGCTGCGCCAGGTCCTCGATCGAATAGATGTCGTGGTGGGGCGGCGGCGAGATGAGCCCCACGCCCGGCGTCGAGTAGCGAACCTTGGCAATCCAGGGATAGACCTTGGACCCGGGGAGCTGCCCCCCTTCGCCAGGCTTCGCTCCCTGCGCCATCTTGATCTGGATCTCGTCGGCGCTGATCAGGTACTGGCTGGTCACTCCGAAGCGGCCCGAAGCGACCTGCTTGATCGCGCTCCGCCGTGAATCGCCGTTGGCGTCGGGGACGAAGCGCGCCGGGTCCTCACCGCCCTCGCCGGTGTTGCTCTTGCCGCCGATGCGGTTCATGGCGATGGCCAGCGTCTCGTGCGCCTCCTTGCTGATCGAGCCGTACGACATGGCGCCGGTCTTGAAGCGCTTGAGGATCGCCTCCATCGGCTCGACCTCCTCGAGCGGCACCGGCTTGCGGGTGGACTTGAGGTCCATCAATCCGCGCAGCGTGCAGAGGTGCCTCGCCTGATCGTCGATCAGCTTCGAATACTCCTTGAAGATCTTGAAGTCGCCGGTGCGGCAGGCGTACTGCAGCTTGTGGATGCTCTCCGGGTTGAAGAGGTGGTACTCCCCGTTGCGCCGGTACTGGTACTGGCCGCCCGGCTCCAGGCTCTCCTCCGGCAGCGGCCGCTCCGGGAAGGCGCGCAGGTGGCGCTCGCGCACCTCGGCGGCGACCTCCTCGATGCCGATCCCCTCCACGCGCGAGGCGGTCCAGGTGAAGTACTCGTCGATGAACGGCTGGTTGAGGCCGATCGCCTCGAACACCTGGGCCCCGTGGTAGCTCTGAATGGTCGAGATCCCCATCTTCGAGCAGACCTTCACGATCCCCTTGGCGACCGCCTTGACGTACTTCTGCTCGGCCTTTTCGGCGTCTCCCGGCACGAGGCCCTGCTTGACCATGTCGTGGAGCGATTCGAACGCCAGATAGGGGTTCATGGCGCTGGCGCCGTACCCGAGCAGCAGCGCGAAGTGGTGCACCTCGCGCGGCTCACCGGTCTCGAGGACCAGCCCGACCCGCGTGCGCGACCCTTCGCGCAGGAGGTGGTGCTGCACCGACGCGACCGTCAGCAGCGACGGGATCGGGGCCCGCTGGCGGTCGTGCCCGCGGTCAGAGAGGATGATGATGTTGTACCCGTCGGCGATCGCCTTGCTGGCCGCGGCGCGCAGCGCCTCGATCCCGGCCCGCAGCCCTTCACCGCCCGCCGCCACGTCGTAGAGCGCCGGCAGGGTGATGCTCTTGAACCCGTGCGAGGTGGGACCACCGTCGAGGTTGCGCAGCTTCTCCAGCTCCTCGTTGCGCAGCACGGGCGTGGGGAGGCCGATCTGGCGCGCCGAGGCGGGCGTCGGCTCGAGCAGGTTCCCCTCGGGGCCGATCGCGGTGTCGACCGCCATGATGATCTCCTCGCGGATGGCGTCGACCGGGGGGTTGGTCACCTGGGCGAACAGCTGCTTGAAGTAGCTGAAGAGGAGCTGTGGTTTGTTCGACAGCACCGCCAGCGGCGTGTCGGTCCCCATCGAGCCGTTGGCCTCGACACCGTCGATCGCCATCGGCGCCACCAAGACCTTGAGGTCCTCGCTGGTGTAACCAAAGGCCTCCTGGCGGCGCAGCACCGTGTCGTGATCCGGCGAGATCACCGACGGAGGCTTGGGCAGATCGCCGATCGAGATCAGGTTCTCCTTCAGCCACTGCCCGTAGGGGGCCGCGGAGGCCATCTCGTCCTTGATCTCGTCGTCGCCGATGATTCGTCCCTGAGCGGTGTCGACCAGGAACATGCGCCCCGGCTGCAGGCGCCCCTTCTCCAGAATGTTCTCGGGCGGGATGTCGAGCACGCCGACCTCGGAGGCCATCACCACCAGGCCGTCCTTGGTGACGTAGTAGCGCGACGGGCGCAGGCCGTTGCGGTCGAGCGTGGCGCCGATGCGAACGCCGTCGGTGAAGGCCACCGAGGCGGGACCATCCCAGGGCTCCATCAGGCAGCCGTGGAACTCGTAGAAGTCCTTGCGGGCGCGCGACATCGACTCGTGGTTCGACCACGGCTCGGGGATCATCATCATCATCGCGTGCGGCAGCGACCGCCCGGCCAGGAAGAGCAGCTCGAGGACGTTGTCGAACATCCCCGAGTCCGACCCCTCGGTGTCGACGACCGGGATGCACTTTTGCAGGTCGTCTCCGAACAGCTTGGAGGCGAACATGCTCTCGCGGGCGTGCATCCAGTTGACGTTGCCGCGCAGCGTGTTGATCTCGCCGTTGTGCGCGATCATCCGGTAAGGATGCGCGCGCGACCAGTTGGGGAAGGTGTTGGTCGAAAACCGCGAGTGAACCAGCGCCAGCGCCGACTCGACGCGCTCGTCCTGCAGGTCGGTGTAGAACGCGGTCAGTTGATCGCAGTTCAGCATCCCCTTGTAGACAATCGTCCGTGACGAGAGGCTGGAGACGTAGAAGGTCGCCTTCTCGGGAATGTCGAGGCGGCGGACTGCGTGGCGGGCGCGGCGACGGATGACGTAAAGCTTCCGCTCGAAGGCGTCCTCGTCGGGGATCGACGGGTGACGCGCGATGAAGAGCTGCTTCATGACCGGCTGCGACCTGCGGGCGGTCGGCCCCAGCATCCGGCTGTCGACCGGAACCTCGCGCCAGCCGAGCACACGCTGCCCCTCGTCGCGCACCACCTTCTCGAAGAGGTGCTCGCAGGCGGCCCGGCTGCCCGGATCGTTCGGCAAGAAAACCATACCGACGCCGTAGTGACCGACCGCGGGGAGCGTGATGTGCCCCTTGGCCTCGGCGCAGACGGCGGCCAAGAAGTCGTGCGGGATCTGAATGAGGATCCCGGCGCCGTCGCCGGTATTTTTTTCCGCCCCGCACGCACCACGGTGCTCGAGGTTCAAAAGGATCTGAACGCCATCGCGGACGATCTTGTTGGACTTGCGTCCCTTCAGATCGACAACGAAGCCAACCCCGCATGAGTCATGCTCATTTTGGGGATCATATAGACCTTGACGCGGTGGGTTGACGTGCTCTTCCATGGCCTCGGTTTCCGGGAATATTGCCAAACGGCTCACTGTAGCACGCTGTGGGTGTTCCACGTCCAGCGGGTTTTGTACAGCCGGGCCCGCATAGGGGCCGGAGCTCGCTTCGGGCCGGCGTCGCTTCGCTCGCCGGGCCTCGCTCGCGGCCAGCTCCGCGGGCTCGCATCGGCTCGGCGTCGCTTCGCTCGCCGGGCCTCGCTCGCCGCCAGCTCCGCGGGGCTCGCATCGGCTCGGCGTCGCTTCGCTCGCCGGGCCTCGCTCGCTTGCCAGAGTTCGGCCCACCTCATTTGAAGCGCCCGGAACCCTGACGGGCGTCCGTCAGATCGGTGCGGATCGAGCGCCGCCGCCCGGACCGCGCCGAGGGCCGCACCGGACTTTTTCGGCGGCGTGGGCTGCGTCTCGCAATTGAAAGGGCAGCCCACGCCGCCGAAAAAGTTCCGCGCGGCCCTCGGCTTGGACCCGAGCAGCGGCGTTCATCCGCGCGTAATGGGGGTCGCCTTCGGCTCCGGGCATCTGGCGAGCGGGCGTCTGGCCGGCGAACGTCTGGCCGGCGGGCGTCTGGCGAGCGGGCGTCTGGCCGGCGGACGTCTGGCCGGCGGGCGAGCGAGGGGCCGGCGAGCGAGGGGCCGGCGAGCGAAGCGACGCCGGCCTCGATGCGAGCCCCGCGGAGCTGGCCGCGAGCGAGGCCCGGCGAGCGAAGCGACGCCGCGCCGATGCGAGCCGGCGAGCGAAGCGACGCCGGCCCCGATGCGAGCCCGGCCCCGGGCCGCAAGCCCGGAGGGGTCAGTCCAGCCGCCTCCGCACCTCATCCCGGACGGCGAGGTAGTCGTTGGGCAGGTACACGGGGTGGTTGGCGTATTTCGGTTTGGGGACGGCGGGCAGCGTCCCCTCGTGATACTGCACCTTGAAGTCGGTGAACTTCAGTCCGTTGGCGGTACTGACCACCACGGCCCGGTCCGTCGATCGAATCTCGCGTCTGGCGATCAGCTTCTCCAGCGCCGCCAGCGCGACGCCGGTGTGCGGGCAGTTGAACAACCCCGTGCGGTCGGCGCGCGCCGCGGCGTCGGCCAGCTCCGCCTCGGTGGCTTCCTCGACCACGCCCTCGAACTTTTGCAGCGTGCGGATCGCCTTCTTCACGCTGACCGGGTTGCCGATCTGGATCGCCGAGGCCAGCGTCGGTTTGGCGGTGACAGCCTGGAATCGGTCCCACCCGTCCTTGTAAGCACGGTAAAGGGGGTTCGCCATCTGGGCCTGCGCCACGCAGATGCGCGGCAGCTTCTGGATCAGCCCCAGCTCCTTCATCATCAAGAAGCCGGCGCCGAGCGCGCTGACGTTGCCGAGGTTGCCGCCCGGGATCACCACCCAGTCGGGAACCTCCCAGTCGAACTGCTGCACCATCTCGATGGCCACGGTCTTCTGTCCCTCGATGCGCAGGCTGTTCATGCTGTTGGCGAGGTAGACCCCCTCCTCTTCTGCCAGCCGCTTCACCATCGCCATGCAGTCGTCGAAGTCGCCGTCGACGGCCAGGACGATCGCCCCGTTGGCGAGGGGTTGCACCAGCTGCGCCGTCGACACCTTCCCGCGCGGCAGGATGACCATCGCGCGGATGCCGGCCGCCGCAGCGTAGGCGGCCAGCGCGGCCGAGGTGTCCCCGGTCGAGGCGCAGGCGACCGCGCGCAGCGGCTTGCCGTCGGCGATCATCTGTTTGACGGTCGAGACCAGCACCGTCATCCCCAGGTCTTTGAAGGATCCGGTGTGCGAGACGCCGCACTGCTTGACCCAGAGATCGCCGAGGCCGAGCTCGCGGCCGTAGCGCTCGGCCCAGAGGAGGTTCGTCCCCCCCTCGAGCATCGAGACGACGTTCTCGTCGCGGACGTGGGGCTGGACCCACTCTTTTTTCCCCCAGACGCCCGAGCCGTAGGGCCAGGAGGTCCGCAGGTAGCGCTCGTCGAACAGCTTGATCCAGGAGGCGGCGCTGCGGGTCTTGAGCGCCTCCATGTCGTGGACGACCTCCAGGAGGTCGCCGCATTTCGGGCACTTGTAGATGATTTCGTCGAGGGCGTACTCGCCCCCGCAGCCGGAGATGCAACGAAAGGTAGAGCGTGACATGACGGGAAACATATCTTACCCGGAACCGGGCGAGGGTTCCGCAGCGTCGATCGTCGTCGGAACCCTCGAAGGGTTCCGCTCCTCCCGCGACGGGCTCGGTCCAGCGGAGCTGGCCCTCCCCCACGCGATCCTGATACACCTTCGTCCGAACATGACCCCGAAGAATGTCTTTCCGAACGCCCGGAAGCTGGGCATCGAGATTCACAAGTTCGGTGGCGCGTCGCTGGCCGATGCGGCTGCTTTTCGGCGCGTCGTGGAGATCGTCAAGACGCGGAGCGCGCCGCGCATCGTGGTGGTGTCGGCGCCCGCCGGCGTGACCGACACGCTGCTGGGGCTCGCCAAGCGGGCGGCGGCCGGCGACGGCGAGGGCGGCGCGAAGGAGATCGACGATCTCGGTGGCCGCTATCTCGAAATCCTGCGCGGCGCGGCCAAACGCGGCACCAAGGAGGTGGCGGCCGAGATCGCGCGTTCGATGGATGAGCTGGAGCGGCTGCTCTCCAGCCTGGCCGTGCTCAAGGAGCTGACGCCGCGCACCCGCGACTTCATCGTCAGCCGGGGCGAGCGCCTCTCGGCGCGGCTGCTGACGGCGGCGCTGGGCGCGGCCGGCGTGCGGGCGCGCTACGTCGACGCCACCGAGGTCATCTTCACCGACGGACCGTTCGGCGGCGCCTCGCCCAACCTGATGTTGACCGACCTGGCCGCCCGCAAGCTGCTGCGCCCGCTCTGCGCCGCCGGGCTGACGCCGGTCATCCCCGGGTTCATCGGCGCCGCCAAGGTTGACGAACGAGACGGCGAGAGGGACGGCGACCACGGGCACGGGCAGGGCGACGCCCGGCGCGCGCTCGGCGTGGCCACGCTCGGACGCGGCGGGACCGATCTGACCGCCACCCTGCTCGGGCGCGCGCTGTCGGCGAAGGAGATCTGCCTCTGGAAGGACGTCCCGGGACTGCTCACCGCCGATCCGCGGGTGGTCCCCGACGCCCGCGTGATCCCGCAGCTGCATGTCCGCGAGGCGGCCGAGCTGGCCTACTTCGGCGCCAAGGTCCTGCACCCGCGGGCGCTCATCCCCGTCTCCGGCCGCTCGATCCCGGTGTTCGTGCGGCCGTTCGCCGACGCGACCGCCGCCGGCACCGAGATCTCCGCCCGCCGCACGCTCGATCGCTACCCGGTCAAGGCGCTCTCGGCGGTGGGGGGGCAGGCGCTGCTCACCGTCGCCGGGAACGGCATGCTGGGCGTGCCAGGGATCGCGGCGCGGACCTTCGAGGCGCTGCACCTCCAGGGGATCAGCGTCTCGCTCATCTCCCAGTCGTCGTCCGAGCAGTCGATCTGCTTCTCGGTCCCCGAGGGGGCGGCGCTGCGGGCCCGCGATCGGCTGACCGAGGAGTTCCGCGATCAGATCGCGCGCGGCGAGATCGACGGCATCGATTCGCTCTCCGGGCTGGCGACCGTGGCGGTGGTCGGGATCGGCATGGCCGGCCACCTGGGCATCGCGGCGCGCGTGTTCGCGGCCCTGGCCGAGGCCAAGATCAACATCGTCGCCATCGCGCAAGGGTCGTCAGAGCTCAACATCTCGTTCGTGGTGGCGGCCAAGGACGTGGGGGCCGCGCAGCGGGCGGTGCACGGCGCCTTTCAGCTGTCGAAGATCGGCGGAGGGGCCGCCGCGCGCGCGGCGCACACCGACACCGTGCTGCTCGGCTTCGGCCAGATCGGACGCGCCCTGGCCAAGATCATGGCCCAGGGCCAAAGCGGCAAGAACGGCAAGAACGGCAACAGCAGGAAGTCCAAGCTGCGCCTGGTTGCGGCCATCGATCGATCAGGGTTCGTCTTCGACCCCAACGGGCTTTCCCCGCGCGTGGTGGCGGCGCTCTCCGCGGCCAAGGAGAAGGGGAAGTCGCTGGCGGAGGTGCCCGGCGGCCGCGCCGCGGCGCCCGCCGACGCGCTGGCGGCGCTGGCCGAGCATGCGCTCGGCGATCCGATCCTGGTCGACGTCACCGCCGACGAGAGCACGCCGCTCATCCGCCAGGCGCTGGGCGCGGGAATGGACGTGGTGCTGGCCAACAAGCGGCCCATCTCGGGCCCGCGCGCCGAGAGCGAGGCGCTGGCGGCGCTGGCGGAGAGCGCCGGGCGGCGCCTCCTGACCGAGGCCACCGTCGGCGCCGGGCTGCCGATCTTCGACACGCACCGCAAGCTGGTCGAATCGGGCGATCGCGTCCTCAAGATCGAAGGCTGTCTCTCGGGGACGCTCGGCTTCGTGCTGACCGAGGTCGAGAAGGGGCGGTCGTTCTCCGCGGCGCTCGGCCGCGCGATGGCGCTCGGCTACACCGAGCCCGACCCGCGCGACGATCTCTCGGGCGTGGACGTCGGGCGCAAGGCGCTGATCCTCGGACGGCTGCTGGCCTTCGCTGGGGAGCCGGCCGACGTCGCGGTCGAGTCGCTGGTGCCGGCGGCGATGCAGGCGCTCCCCCGGGAGGCGTTCCTGGCGCGCCTCGCCGACGTCGACGCCGACTGGTCGCGCCGCGCCGCCGCGGCCAAGGCCAAGGGCGCCACGCTTCGCTACGTCGCGACGGTGACGAAGGACCGCATCTCCGTCGGGCTGAAGGTCGTCGACCGGTCGAGCCCCTTCTACGGCCTCAAGGGGACCGACAACCAGGTCGCCTTCACCACCTCGCGCTACCGCAAGAACCCGCTGGTCATCACCGGCCCCGGCGCCGGCCCGGCCGTCACGGCGGCCGGCGTGCTCAACGACATGCTCCGCGTCAGCGGCTGAGCTCGCCAGCAACTCCCTCCATCGTCGCGAAACAATGATCGCGTCGAGCGCAGGCGGGCTTTGCCCGCTGGAGCTCATCGCGGGACAAAAAAAAACGGGAGGCCGAGGCCTCCCGTTTTGTGCTGCCTAAGTCTTAACTGGTGATGCGGCGGCTAGAACCAGGTGAGGGCCGCGATTTCGCCGGTGATGGCGTCGGACTTTCCCGTCGCCCCACCGCCCTCGAGCACGGCCACGCCATCATCCTTGGCGGCAAAGTCGCCCCGAACCTCAGGGCGCAGCTCGAAGTTCTTACCCACGTCGATGCCCAGCATGATGGTTCCTTCTCCCTGCTTGGTGGTGATCGATCCCACCGGGCTCGCGTCGACATGGCTCGCCAAGAACTCGCCACGGGCCGCAACGTTCAGGTGGTCGCTGATCACGTAGCGTCCCATAAGGGAGGCGCCGACTTGGTAGTCGGCCGCGACGTCGTCGTAGGCCTTGATGTAGTCGATGTTCAGGTTGAGGCCGAAGTTGCTGTTGACCGTGTACGCGGCGACGATGTCGAGCAGGAAGCGCAGGTCACCCGGAGTGGCGCCCGGGTTCGGCTGCGGCTGCCCTTCCTTGCCGAAGTACGTGGTCGCGATGAGCGACAGTGCCGGAGAGGCGGTGACCGTCGCCGACAGGCCGATCGTCTTCCAGGCATTGAAGTCGGGGTCGTTGTTCCAGCCGTTGACCACGCTGGCCTGGACGGTGACCATGTCGTTGATCTTCAAGTTGGCGCGAACACCGGTGTGGAGCAGCGGGATGGCGTTGAAGAGCAGCGAGCGGGAATAGAGCCAGTTCTTGTTGGCCTCGATGACCTCGGCGCCCGCCGTGGTGGTGAACTTACCGAAGTCGAGGGTGAGGTTGCCCGGCAGCGAGATCTCGCCGAAGGCCTGCTCCACCAGGAAATTGTTTCCGGTTTGCGCTGACACCGCCGAGTTGGTGCCGGCCGTCGAATCGATCGAGTTATTGATGATCGTTCCGACCGACCCGTATCCAAGGTCGAGTTGGAGGGAGACCACATCCAGCGAAGCATTCATCGTCAACTTGGCGAGCGCGAGCGTGAAGCTGTTCGCGTTGGTGTCGAACGCGCGGCCCACGGCCACCGGGAACGGCGGCTGAGGGAACTGCAGCGAGTTCGAGCCCGAGGGCGGGGTGAAGTTATAGAGGTAGTAGGTGTCGACCAACCCGCCGAAGACGAACTTCGGCGACGGGGCTGCCGGAGCCGCAGCGGGTGCCGGCGGCACAGCCGGCGGCGCCACGACGACAGTCGGCGCCGGCGCGGGCGTGACCACCACCGCAGGCGGCGGGGGCGGCGGCGGAGCGGCGTCAGCCGGCGGCGGCGTTTGCGCGAACGCGCGAACTGGCACCACCACAGCAATCGCAAGCAGGCATGCACGAAGTCGCATCAATGATCCCTCCCAGGTTGATTTCTTTGATCTTGGTCGTCGCTAACTTCGCGGACCGTAGCTGCGGCTGGGGTTCATGTAAAGACTTTCAGGACATGCCTTAATAGATTTTGCTGGCGCGAAACTCCTTGGAAATAAGCCGGAAACGTCGCGGGTCGCGCGGTTGCAGAATGCCGTTAAAACCCGGCTATTTGGCTAGATCAGGACGTCGGAAACAACGGGGTGTGATCTATCCCCGCCATCAAACGGATCAAGGATCCTTGCTCCGCTCCGCGCGGCAGCGCGCCGACCAGATGCCCTTCGCGCAGCACCAACATCCGGGTCGACAGCGCGATCAGCTCGGGCAGCTCGCTCGAGATCAGGAGGATTCCGGTTCCCGCCTCCGCGAGATCGTGGATCAGCGAATGGATTTCAGATTTCGCGCCGACGTCCACGCCGCGGGTCGGCTCGTCGAGGATCAGAAGCCGGCATCGCGTGGCCAGCCATTTGGCGAAGACGATCTTCTGCTGGTTCCCACCCGACAGCCCGACCGTCGCCGCGTCGAGGTTGGGGGTGCGCATGTTGAGGCGCTGGAAGGCCTCCTCGCCGAGCGCGCGCTCCGCTCCCGAGGGCAGCCATCCCCAGCGCGCGAGCTGCGGCAGCACGGGGAGCGCCAGGTTTTGATTGCCTGACATCTGAGGAATGAACCCCTGCCGTTTCCGATCTTCCGGCACCAGGCCGACGCCCGCCCGCATCGCCGCCAGGGGCGAGCCAGCAGAAAGCGCCTTCCCTTCGACCTCCACCCGACCGGCCGAGGCGTCGTCCAACCCAAAGATCGCCTTGGCCACGTCGGAGCGACCGGCGCCCACCAAACCGGCCAGGCCGACGATCTCGCCGGCGCGGACCTCGAAGCTGACCTCGTGAAACTTGCCCGGGCTCGACAGCCGGTCGACCCGCAGGATCACCTCGCCCGGCGCGCGCCTGGCCTGCTTGGGAAGATAGAGGTCGAGGCGGCGTCCGATCATCAGCTCGACCAGGGCGGCCTCATCGAGCGCGCGCGTCGGCTGCGTCGTGACGTGCCGTCCGTCGCGCAGGACGGTGATGGTGTCGCAGAGGCGGAAGATCTCCGGCATCCGGTGCGAGACGTAGACGCAGGTGACCCCGCGCTCGCGAAGCCGCCCCATCAGCCCATAGAGGTGGTGGGCCTCCTGTTCCGAGAGGCTGCTGGTCGGCTCGTCGAAGATGATGACGCGCGCGCCGCCGCCGACCGCCGAGGCGATCTGCACCACCTGCTGCTCGGCGACGGTCAGCTCGCCCACCAGCCGGTGGACGTCGATGGTCGCCTCGATCGCCTCCAGCAGCTGGCGGCCGCGCCGCTCCACCGCCGGGCGATCAACGAAGGGCCCGCGCCGCGGGAGCGCCCCCAGGCAGAGGTTCTCGGCCACCGACATGTTCTCGCAGAAGGCCAGCTCCTGATGGACCATGCCCACCCCGGCGCGGAGCGCGTCGCGCGGGCTGTCGAACCGGACCGGCCGGCCGTCGAGCAGGATCTCCCCGCCGTCCGGGGTGTCGATCCCCGCCAGCAGCTTGCCGAGCGTGCTCTTCCCGGCGCCGTTCTCGCCGCACAGCGCGTGGCACGAGCCGGCCGCGATGTCGAAGCTGACCTCCTCCAGCGCGCGCACGCCGGGGAAGCGCTTCTCCACCCGCCGAAAGGAGATGATCGGGGCGTCGTCCAGGGCCCGCCTACTTCAGCTTCAGATATTCCTCGGGGACGTCGGGGAAGCCCCACTGGCGGAGCTGGCGCGACCACGAGCCGAGCGTGTCGATGGTGACCCGCGCCGGGTCCATCGGGATGATCTCGGGGACGTCCTTCTTGTAGAAGAGCTTGTCGACGATCTTGGTGACCGCGACGTTCCCCCAGAGGTACGACGACTGCGCCAGCAGCACCGGCGCCAGCCCCTTCTCGACGTAAGGGAGCTCCGGCGGCAGCGCGTCGACGGCCACCAGCTTGATCTTCTTGGGGTCGAGATCGGTGAGCAGCGTCTTGGTGTAAAGCGCCCACCCGCCCGCCATCGCCCACCCCTTGATGCCCGGGTAGGCGTTGTTCACCCGGATCACCTCGGCGGCGGCGTCCTGTGGCGTCTCGTTGTGATAAAACGTTCCGACGATCTGGATCCCCTTGGATTTGGCCGCCTCCGCCTTGATCCCGTCGACCCGGCGCCGCAGGTTGGGGGCGTTCTGATTGCCGGCCAGGATGGCCACCTTCCCCTTGCCGTCGAGCAGCTTGGAGAGCTCCTCCATGACCTGCTCACCGACCCGGAAGTCGTCGATGCCGTAGTAGGCGAAGCGCTTGGACTTCGGCGCATCGCTGTCGAAGGTCATGACCGGCACGCCGCGCGCCACCGCGTCGTCGATGGCGCCGGTCAGCTTGCCGGCGTCGGAACAGGAGACCAGGACGGCGTTGGCCCCCTCGTTGACCGCCTGCGCGATCCGCTGCGCCTGAATCTGTCCGTCCTCGACGGGCGGGGTCAGCCAGACGATCTCGATGGGGACGCCGATCTTGGCCGAGAGATCGCGCGCCGCCGTCTCGGCGCCGCGACGGGCCGAGAGAAAGACCGGGTTGGTCGAGCTCTTGGCGATCATGGCGATGCGGATCGGCTTCTGCGCGGGATGCGCCGGCTCGGGCGTGGCAGGGGCCGGCGGCGGCGCCTGGCTGGCCGGCTGGTGACACCCTGCGACGGCCACCGCCGCCAGCATCGCCAGGAGACCCACCCGAATCGCGCCAACGGCACCGACCGCGCGCGCGCGACCCACGAACCGAGCGTTCCTCATCTCTCCGTCCGCCCCCCTTCCGCCAGTCTGCGCGCCGCAAACCTGGCGCTCGCTTGATCGAGAACCACCGCAACGACAATGGCACATCCGATGATGATCCATTCGTAGTTCTGATCGAGGTGCAGCGTCCGGATGGACTGCCGGATGAGGACGATGAGGACGGCACCGAGCATCGCGTTGATGGCACTCCCACGACCGCCGCTCAACCGAGCGCCGCCGACGACCGCGGAGGCGATGACGTATAACTCATATCCAGTCGCGTCTCCACAGGAGACCGAGCCGTAGAAGCTGGCCCCCAGGAAGGCCGCCAGCCCGGCGGTCCCGCCGGCCAGGACGTAGACGCCGATCTGGATTCGCCCCAGGCGCAGCCCCGAATAGCGGCTGGCCTCGGCGTTCCCTCCCAGCGCGAAGACGTGGCGGCCCATCACCGTCCGATCGAGGTAGAGCGCCCCCAGCGCCGCGACCGCCAGCATGCCCAGCATCGGCACCGGATAGAGCGCCGTCCCCAGGCCGAGCGGCGCCTTGGCGAAGTGGGCCAGCGATTCGGGAAGCATGATGCTCTCCGCCTTGCTGGTGACGAAGGCGATGCCGCGCAGGATCCACATGCTCCCCAGCGTGATGATGAACGGGTGGACCTTCAGGCCGACCACCATCGCGCCGTTGACCGCGCCGGCGGCCAGACCGATCGCGACACAGATGAAGAGGCCCAGCCAGACGGCGCCCGGGCCGCCCGCGCTGTTGCGGAGGGCGAGGCCCATCACCACCCCGGCCAGCGCATAGACCGACCCCACCGAGAGGTCGATCCCCGCCGAGATGATCACCACCGTGGCGCCCACCGCCATGATGGCGATGAAGCTGGCGTCGGTGGCGGTCTGGATCAGCGTGTACGAGTTGAAGAAGTTGTTGACGGTCGCGCCGGTCGATTCGTCGACGTGCGACCCGGCCGCGATGGCCAGCGCGGCCATCAGCGCGGCGATGATGAGGAGGAGACCCGCTTGCTGCGAGCGCAGCAGCCGGCGCAAGACGATCATGGCGCGCGGCATTCTACCCGCGGCCCGTGGATTTCCCGAATTGAATCAACCCGGTGCTCACCGGATCCAAGCCGGAACAGGCTCACGACCCGGCGGGGGCTTCTTCAATCACGACCAGCAGGTCACCGGCCTCGACGCTCTCGCCGGCGCCGGCCACGATCTCCCGTACGGTCCCGCTGATGGGTGCCTTGATCACCGTCTCCAGCTTCATCGCCTCGGTGACCAGCAGCTTCTGCCCGGCCTTCACCTGCTCGCCGACCTTGGTCACGAGATCGATCACCCGCCCGGGCATCGGCGCGCCGACCTCGCCCGGCTTGTCGGTGGCGCGGCGGTTCTTGGGGCCGGTCACCTTGGCGGCGTCATCGGCGACGCGCATCTGGCGCGACTGGCCGTTGATCTCGAAGGTCAGCACGCGCGCGCCGTCGGGCTCGATCTCCCCGATCGAGAGCAGCTTGATGATGAGCGTCTTGCCCGGCTCGATGTCGATCCAGGCCTCCTCGCCGACCCGCAGGCCGTAGAAGAAGGTGGGCGTCGGCAGCACCGAGGTGTCGCCGTGCAGCGCGCGGTGCTCCATGTAGCCGCGCATCACCTTGGGGTAGAGCGCGTAGGAGACGAGATCGCGCCGGGCCACCTCGACGCCGGCCAGCGTCTCCACCTCGCGCTTGGCGCCGGCCCAGTCGTAGGGGGGCATGCTGGCGCCCGGACGCCCGTCGATCACGGCGGCGCCCTTGAGGATGTCGCTGCGCAGCGGCTCCGGGAAGCCGCCCGGCGGCTTGCCCATCGAGCCGCGCATGAAGTCGATCACCGACTCGGGGAAGGTCAGCTCCTTGGCCCGCGCCGCGACCGCCGCGCCGTCGAGCCCCTGTTTGACCATCCAGATCGCCATGTCGCCGACGACCTTCGACGACGGCGTCACCTTGGGGATGTCGCCGAAGAGCTGGTTGACCTCGGCGTAGGCGTGCTTGACCGTCTCCCAGCCGTGGTCGCCGACCCCCAGCCCCTCGGCCTGCGCGCGCAGGTTCGAGTACTGCCCGCCCGGGATCTCGTGCTGGTAGACGTCGGCCGCCGGCGCCTTCAGCCCCGACTCGAACGGCGCGTAGTAGGCGCGGACCGGCTCCCAGTAGGCGGCCAGTTGCTCGAAGATCTCGGGCGCCATCCTGGGGTCGCGCGGCGCGCCTTGCAGCGCGAAGGCCATCGACGACAGCGACGGTTGCGAGGTCATGCCGCCCATGCTGCTGACCGCGCCGTCGATGACCGCCACACCCGCGTCGACCGCCGCCAAGTTGGAGGCGATGCTGTTCCCCGAGGTGTCGTGCATGTGCAGGTGAATCGGCACGTCGACCGCGTCGCGCAGCGCCTTGACCAGCATGGTCGCCGCCCGCGGCCGCAAGAGGCCCGCCATGTCCTTGATGCACAGCAGGTGCGTCCCGCGCTTGACGACCTCCTGGGCCAGGTTGACGTAGTACTTGAGGTCGTACTTGGTGCGGGTCGGGTCGGCGACGTCGCCGGTGTAGCAGATGGCCGTCTCCACGATCCGCCCGGTCTTCTGCGCCGCCTCGATCGCCACCTGCATGTTGTCGACGTCGTTGAGCGCGTCGAAGATCCGGAACACGTCCATCCCCGCCGCGGCCGCCTCCTCGATGAAGGCGACCACCACGTCGTCGGGGTAGTTGGTGTAGCCGACGGCGTTGGCGCCGCGGACCAGCATCTGGAACATCACGTTGGGGACCTGCCGGCGCAGCTCGTCGAGCCGCACCCAGGGATCCTCCGACAAGAAGCGATAGGCGACGTCGAAGGTGGCGCCCCCCCACATCTCCAGCGAGAACAGATCGTGCGCCAGGTGCGCGGTCGCCGGCGCCACGCGGGAGAGATCGTAGGTCCGCACGCGCGTCGCCAGCAGCGACTGGTGCGCGTCGCGCCAGGTGGTGTCGGTGAGGCGCACCCGCGCGTCGGCGCGCAGCATCTTGATGATCCCGGCCGGCCCCTCGCGATCGAGGAGCTGCTTGGTCCCCTCCGGGGGCGCCGTCTTGGGCGCGGGCGGCGGCGCCGCCTCCAGCGACAGCACCGAGAGCGGCGGCTTCGGCTTGCCGCGCACCGTGGGGTGGCCGTTGACGATGGTCGAGCCGACGTAGCGCAGGATCCGGGTCGCGCGATCGCGACGCGGCGCGTACTGCACCAGCTCGGGCGTCTCGTCGATGAAGGTGGTGTGCGCCTTGCCGGCGGCGAAGGCAGGGTGCAAGAGGACGTTCTCCAGAAACGCCAGGTTCGTCTTCACGCCGCGGATGCGGAACTCACGCAGGGCGCGGACCACCTTGCGGCGGGCGTAGTCCCACTCGAGGCCGCTGGCGGTGATCTTCGCCAGCAACGAATCGTAGTAGGGCGAGACGCGCGCCCCGACGTAGCCCGAGCCGTCGTCGAGGCGGATGCCGAGGCCCGCCGCCGGCCGGTAGACCTGGATCTTGCCGGTGTCGGGGAGAAAGTCGTTCCGGGGATCCTCGGCGGTGACACGGACCTGGATGGCGACGCCGCGCTGGACGATGTCCGCCTGGTGGGCGATGCCGATCTCGGGGTCGGCCAGCCGATAGCCCTCGGCGACGCGCAGCTGCGCCTGGACCAGATCGCGGCCGGTGATGGCCTCGGTCACCGTGTGCTCGACCTGGATGCGCGGGTTGACCTCGATGAAGTAGTGCCCGCCGTCCTCGCCGACCAGGAACTCGACCGTGCCGGCGTTGGCGTAGCTCACCTGGCGCGCCACCTTGAGCGCGTCGTCCGCCAGTCGCGCCCGCAGCTCCTCGGGGAGCGACCAGGCCGGCGCATACTCCACCACCTTCTGGTGGCGCCGCTGCACCGAACAGTCGCGCTCGTAGAGGTGGACCAGGTTGCCGTAGTTGTCGCCGAGGACCTGCACCTCGATGTGCTTGGGCCGCAGGACCAGCTTCTCCAGAAAGACCGAGTCGTCGCCGAACGCCTTGCGGGCCTCGGAGCGCGCCCGCTCGAGCAGCTCGGGGAGCTCGCCGGCGCTGCGCACGACGCGCATCCCGCGCCCGCCGCCGCCGGCCGACGCCTTGATCATCACCGGGTAGCCGACGCTGTCGGCAAAGGCGCGCGCCGACTCCAGCGTCTTGATCGCCTCGGGCGTCCCCGGCACCGTCGGGACGCCGGCAGCGGCGGCGATCTTCCGCGCGGCCACCTTGTCGCCGAGCGCGTCGATCGCCTCCGCTGACGGCCCGACGAAGACGATCCCCGCCTCGCGGCACTTGCGCGCGAACGAGGCCCGCTCGGAGAGCAGGCCATAGCCCGGGTGGATCGCGTCGATGTCGTGCCGCTTGGCCAGCTCGACGATCTCGTCCTCGGCCAGGTAGGCCGCCACCGGCTCGAGCCCCTTGCCGACGAGATACGCCTCGTCGGCCTTGTAGCGATGCAGATGGACGCGATCCTCTTCCGAGAAGATCGCCACCGTGCGGAAGCCGAGCTCGGTGCAGGCACGGAAGACCCGGATGGCAATCTCCCCGCGGTTCGCGCAGAGGACGCGCTTGAACGGGCGAATCGAGCCGCGCTCGGCACGGCGGAGTCCGTCGCTGGGAGTCACGGGGACCCCGACTGGGGAAGAGACGATGGCCATGGTGCGCCCGGGTAGTACCACCTTAGCGCGGGCGCTGGGAAGGGCAGGCTAGCGCTTTATGCCCAGCAGCAGATCCATCGTCGCCTGATCGGCGGCGGGAAAACGGTAGTTCTCGAATTCGCTCGAGGCGACCCAGCGACAATCGGCGACCCGCACGGCCGTCGGTTCGGTCGCGCCGACGATCTCCGCCTGGTAGAGCGCCAGGTCGACCGAGTAGCCGTCGTAGTCGTGCGTGCGCCGGCCGATGTTGGCGCCGACGGTCACCTCGACACCGACCCGCTCGCGCACCTCGCGCAGCAACGCCTCGGCGTCGCTCTCGCCTTCTTCGACGCGGCCGCCGGGGAACTCCCACAAGCCGGCCAGCACGGCCGTGGGGCGGCGCTGGGTGATGAGGTAGCGCTCGTTTCGCGCGATGACGGCCGCAACGACCCGCAGGTGGGGGACTTTCGCCATGGGTGGGCCACTATATTGTGGTAACACCCGCTCCATGGTCAAACGCGTGACCCCGTCCGAGGCTGCCGCGCTGCTCGCGGAAGGCTGGAGCTACCTGGATGTTCGATCAATTCCCGAATTCGAGGAAGGTCATCCGGTGGGAGCCGCCAACGTTCCGCTGCTGCACTTCACCGGCGGCCGGATGAGCCCGAACGGCGATTTCCAGAAGGTGGTCGCCGCCAACTTCGCCCCCGACACCAAGCTGGTCGTCGGCTGCAAGGTAGGCGGGCGCTCACTGCAGGCGGCGGCGCTGCTCGAAGCAGCCGGCTACACCAGCGTGGTCGACATGCGCGGCGGCTTTCATGGCGAGCGCGACGGCATGGGGCGGGTCACCACGCCGGGCTGGCTGGAGTCGAACCTCCCTGTCGAGACGACCGCGCCGTCCGACAAGACCTACGCCGCGCTCTCGCAGAAAAAGTAGAGCCTCTTCAGTCGCCGACGGCGATGCCGTTCTTCTGGCAGACGGCGTGGACCAGCGTCCGGTTCTTGTCGTCGAGCCGCGAATAGGCCCGTTCGGCCGCCTCGGCGTCCTTCAGCGAACAGGAGCAGACGGCCAGAATCTGGTAGGCGTCGGTCCAGCCCGGCTTGGCCCGCAGCGCTCGGCGCGACAAATCCATCGCCGCGCCGCACTGCTGGCGCAGCCAGGCCTCACGCGCCTGCTTCATCAGCGCCTCGGCATCCTCCGGCTCGGCGGCCGCCGCCGTCTCGGCGCGGGAGGGTTCGGTTCGGGCAGGCTCGCTCCGCCGCGCGGGTGACTCCGAACGCTCGGCGGCCGGCGCCGCCGCGACCGGCCGCGTCCGCGCCGCGCGCGACGTCGCTGCGACCGACTCCGGTCGTGCCCGGCAGAGGCGCGAGAGATCCCGGATCAGCTGGTTGTGCGGCTCGAGCCGGATGACCTCCATCGCCTCCTGGCGGACCTCGGCGCACCGACCCTCGGCACGATCCTTTTCGGCCGCGGTCATGTGCTCGGCCACCAGGAGCGTGCGCGCCTCTTCGTACCGCGGCTGGGCGCGCCGTTTGTACACGCTGTCGGTCGGGATCTGCTGGTAGCCGCTGAGGGCCGCCGCGTAGTTCTTGGCGTTCGCCGCCTCGTCGAACTTGGCAAACATCGAGGCACCCTGGCGCTCGACTTCGACGCGCCGGCCCAGCGCCGTGGCCTCGCGCCGGATGGCCGGATCGTCGGCGCTGGCAATTCGGGAGAGATCGCCCCGCGCCGTCTCCCAGTCCTCGGCCACCATGGCCTGCTTGGCTGCCGCCAGGATCGTGGCCGGTGTCTCGGGCGCAGGCGGCGCAGCGGGCGCAGCGGGCGGAGGAGGCGCGGCCGCCACCGGGGGCGTCGCGACCGCCGCTGGCGCCTGCGGGGGGGCCTCCGCAAAAGGGGCCTCGTTCGGGCTCGACCGATGAAGGAACAGCGCCGCCAGACCGATGAGGGCGAGCGCGCCGCCGCCCAGAGCGATCGCCTTCACCGGCAGCTGCCGGGGTTGTGGCGCGTGCGGATCGAACAGGAAGTCCTCGAGCGGCCCGACGAACCGGATCTTGACGTGGCCGAGCTCGATGACGTCCCCGGCGTTCAATTCGATCCGCTCGTAATCTTCACCGTTGACGCGGATGCCGTTGGCGCTCTGGAGATCGACGATCGTGTAGTGCTCGCCGTCGCGAACGATCTTCGCGTGGTGGCGCGAGATCGACCGGTGGTTGAGCAGGACGTCGTTCTCTTCGGTCCGACCGATCACCAGGGCAGCCTTGTTGAGCGGGATCTCCATCCCGGCGAGATCGGTCGTCAGCACGACCAGGCGCGCGGCGGGTCCCGGCGCTGGCTGGTGCCCAGCAGCTTTTTCTCCCAGGGCGCGCAGCGGGATGGTCGGCTGCCCCTCCACCAGCTCGGCCACCGCCCCGTCGATCTCCGGGACCGCGGTCATCGGTTTGGGGGGGGAGGTCTTCGTCCGCGAACGCGGCTGGGCCGCTGCCGGGTCGAGGGCCAGCTGCGGAGCGGGCGGCTGCGCGGCCATCGCGGCGACCGACGCCCGGGTGGGGATCGCCACCGGCCCCCCCACGGTCGCCAGCGGCGCCGTCGTGACCGCCGGAAGGCTGCGGGTCGTGGGCCGGTCGGTGACCGGAGGATGGTCCCCCCGCAGGACGAGCTTGTAGTCGCCGATCTGGACCTCGTCCCCTTCCCGCAGCGGCGTGGGCGAGGCGATCTTCGTCCCGTTGACGCGGACGCCCGTGAAGCTGGCCAGATCCTCGATGAAGAGCGCGCCGTTCTGGCGCGTGAGCCGCGCGTGCTTCCGCGACACGTTGCGCTCCGTCAGCCGGATGGTGTTGCCCTCCAGCCGACCCACGGTCATCTCGTCCCGCGCAAGCGGAACGACCGTGGTCTTACCCTCATCGTCCTCGATGCTCAGCTTGAACACGGCGAGACTCTCGAAATCACCGGGCCTTTTGACTGTATCCGCCGTGCTCGGCCGGAGTCAATGGCGCGCTGGCGGTCGCCTGCCTGTCTTTTACCTGACGGTGGCGATTGCCGCGGCGATGACGATGCCCATTCCGATGACGAAAGCACCGGCCACGATGGCGACCGCCAGATTCTTGTTCTCGTGGATTTCCCGCCGCAGGTTGTACGGCGTGATCATCTCCCACAGGTAGTAGCCGATAATCAGCAGCACGATCCCCGACAGGCCGAACAGCGCGAAGTCGAGCAGCAGGCGTCCGAGCGGCGCTTGCGCGGGCACGCTCAGAGGCTCCGCAGATCGGGGTAGGTGGTCATGACGTCGGTTTCCGTCATCGAATCATTGGGATCGGCCGGTGTCCAGACCACTTCGATCCCCAGGATGGCGTCGGGCGAGACCCCCCCCAGCTCGGTGAGCAGCGCGCTGAGGTCTTCGGGCGAGCCGAATTTGTCGAGCGGCGTACGGGTCGCGACCACCAGGGTGACCACCACCAGCTCGAGCGCCTCTTTTCCTTCCTCGGCCGGCGCCGCCGAGCGCGACACCCGCCCGCCGGCCGCGCGGACCCGTTCGACCTGAAAGCGTCCCCGCTCGGCCAGGGCCATGGCGTTCATCGCCGTTTCGGCGTTGGTCAGGCTCATGGGACCGCGGGCGTCGGTGCCGAGGTAGCGGACCGAGTCCTTCTCCCGCAGGAGCTCGAGGGCGGTCTGCTGGAGCAGCGCCGCCAGCCCGGCCTCGGACTCGGTGTCCCCCTGGCCCGCGAAGTCGGCCAGCCGGTCCTGGATCCCGCGCGCCGAGCGCCCGAGCGCCAGCTGCAGGCGGTAAAGGTAGGCCCGCCCCGGCATCGCCACGACCTCGCCCTCCCCGTATCCGTCGCCGTAATAACCACGGTTTGCGCTGGCGGCCCGGCCGGCGCGCACCGCCCGGATCACCAGCCCCACCACGGCCACCGCCGCGAGCACGCCAAACAGCCCGAAGCCACCTCCGTAGCCCAGCCCATAGCCGCCGAAGCTGGGGAAAAACAGAAAGTGGGAGCCGCCGCCATAGCCGTACCCGCCTGAATAGGGGCTGCTGTAGCCGCCGCCCGAGTACCCAGGAGAGGGGCTGCTGTAGCCGCCGCCGGACCGAAAGCCCTGCCGGCTCCCGAAGCTCCCGCCCGAGCGTGGCCCCGCGAACGCGACCGCCGAGAGGAAGGTCGAGATCGCGACCAGCAGGACGGCCAGCCAGCGGGGGGCGCGGCTCATGATTTCGTCACCTACATCGAGTCTATGACGCCGATCCCCCTGCCGCAATCAGACCTCGGCCGTGGCCCAATCAGGCGCTGCGGCTGCGCGACAGATCTTCGAAGTACTTACGCAGCGCCGGGAGCGCCGAGACCAGGCGCCGGAAATAATCCCGCCCCAGGAAGAGGACGCTGGTGGGCGCCACCGTGCGGACCTCTGCCGTGGTCGGGCTGTCGTCGAGCAGCGCCATCTCGCCGAACAGATCGCCGGCGCGCAGGCGAGCGACCGGCGCCCCGTGCCGGAGCACCTCGACCTCGCCGAGCAGGATCAGGAACAGCCCCTGCCCGATCTCGTTTTCCCGGATGATGGTCGTCCCGGGCGCGACGTCGATCCCCTCGAACCGGCGGACCAGCTCCATCTGCTGCTGGTTGTCGAACGGCTTGAACAGCGGCGAGGTGGCGATCAGGTTCTTCAGCAGCCGCTCGCGCACGAAGTGGTCGAGCCGCTCGGCCAGGACCGGAACCGCGGCCGTCAGCTGGGCGACCGCCGCGCGGCTGATCTCCAGCAGATCGGCCTCGTCCAGGACCTGGATGGAAGCCGTGCGGGGCTGGTCGGTCATGAGCGCCATCTCGCCGAACAGGGCCCCCTCGAGCAGGCGGGTCAGCTCGACCGCGCGGGTGGGCCGGCCGGCGACCAGCAGTCCACCCGCCACCACGCGCACCTCGCCCGCCGCCACGAAGTAGAACGCCGATCCGGGATCCCCCTCGCGGAAAACCAGCTCGCCGTCACGCACGCGCAGGAGGCGGGCCATCCGCACCGCCGCGGGAAACAGCTCCGGCGGCAGCTCGGAAAAGAAGGCGACCGGCAGGAACTGCTCCGGGTACTGGACGAAGACCGAGAGATCGAGCGCGCGGGCGCGCGCCCGGGGCACCAGCTTGGCCAGATCGGCGGCCGCGGCCGGGGCGGGCGGCTCGATCGGCGCGTCGAGATCGACGGGCGCCTGACGGGCGGCGAACTTTGCCAGCGTCGGTGCGCCGTGGGCGAAGTTGCGCGCCATCGCCGCCACCAGCTGGTCGGTGTTCTGGCCCAGCGACTCGAGCACCTTGCAGCCGACCAGCGCGGGCAGGAGGTGCCCCGAGCGAACATCGTGCATCGAGACGGTCCGGAAGACCTCGACGGCGCCGGCCCGATCCCCGAGCTGAAACAGCAGGTCGCCTATCTTCCGGCGGCTGTCGCCGTCCAGCGGATTGACCGCCAGCATCTGGTCGTGGGCGGCCAGCGCGGCGGCAAATTGGCCCGCCCGGGCCAGGTTGCGTGCCTCGGTCTTCAGATCGCGAAGCGGAAGCGCCATTGCGCAGACGTTATCCGGAGCGTGAAATGGGGTCAAAGAGGTGCAAGTGCCAGGCGAAGCAGACGATCCGATGGCCCGTCTCGCGGCGGTGGAGGCGCTCGGCCTGCCCGAGATCGGGCGCTCGACGCTGGGGCGGCCGATCTTCGCGCAGCGGTTCGGCGGCGGCGGCCCGCCACTCCTGGTGATGGGGGGCATCCACGGCGACGAGCCCGCCAGCGTCGATCTGCTGGTCGAGCTCTGCGGCCGGTTGGCGGGCAGGCAGAGTGGCAAGCAGGGTGAAGCGACCGCCGCTGTCGAGCCCCCCGTGTGGCTGGTGCCGGCCGCCAACCCCGACGGGCTGGCGCGGAACCGCAAGAACTCGGAGCGCGACGTCGATCTGAACCGCAACTTCCCGGCGCGTTCGTTCACCACCGCGCACGCGCCCGGCTACTTCCCGGGGCCATCGCCGCTGTCGGAGCCCGAAACGCAGGCGATCGCCGCGCTCATTGCGCGGGAGCCGATCCGGGGCGCCGTCGCCGTGCACGCCCCGTTCGCCTGCGTGAACTATGACGGACCGGCGGCCGGCTGGGCCGAGGCGGTGGCGGCCGCCTGCGGCTGGCCCGCCAGGGGGGAGATCGGCTACCCGACCCCGGGCTCGTTCGGGTCGTGGTTGGGCGTCGACCGCGGCCTGCCGATCCTGACGCTGGAGCTGCCGCCCGGACCGCTGGCCCAGTTTCGCGCCCAGGCGACCGCCGCCATCGATGCGAGCCTGGCAAGCCTCGCAAGTTCGGCAAGTTTCGACGATTTCCGCCGACGCTGATCCCCCGGAGGGGTGCGGTCTCGGGGTATACTGCTTGACAGGTGGGCAGGCTCGTACTTTTCTGACCCCCTGCGCGCGATGGACAACACGGAACGTATGTTTCTGGACACGATGTCGAGAGCGCTCGTCTCTCTCCCTTTCGACCTCAAAATCCTTTTGGAAGCGGTAGCTGATTCCGACCTCGAGCGCGGCGTGCGCGAGCTGGCGGCCGGCACCGTGGTTCACGTGATCACGCCCAAGGACGGAAACGTCGAAGCGCCGTTGCGCTACGCCGAGGACGTGGTTCAGCTGCGGCTGGCGCTGGCGAAGATCGCCGCCGAGGGGGGCGAAGGTGCGCCGGCGTTCCGTGCCCGCTTCGCCGAGGACTACGCGAAGTTCGACGAAGAGCTGGGCCTTTTCCGGCAGACGCTGGGCGCCGACATCGTCGACTGGCTCGACAGCCGCTGGGCCGCGATGCTCAAGGGCGTGTACGCCAAGAAGAAGATCGCGATGTTCGTCGACGACGAAGAGGTCGGGACCTTCCTCTATGACGAGGGGCTGAAGTTCGCGACGCTCTACCCGATCACCGAGAAGTCGCTGGCCGGGCGGGTGAAGCAGGCTCAGCCGTTCGTGGATCATCTGGCGCGCAAGCGCGATCAGGACAAGAAGAAGATCACGTCCTAGCCGGGCGTGGTCTGCTGTTTGGACGCCCGCGTTGTGACGAAGGGAGAAGGTCGCTGTGATGTCGCGCGTGCCTGTGGTCGCCTTGCCGGGTGACTCTCCGGCCAGCCTGCTGGAGATCGCGGTGGCCGTCGCGCGTGGCGCGGAGGCGCCCCCGCCGGAGATCACCGTCGCCGCGCGGCCGGCCGCCACGCTGCTGAGGCAGCTTCCCGCGCCGCAGATCCGCTCGGCCATCGAATCGGTGATCATGGCGCGCTCGCTCGACGTCGGCCTGCAGTGGATGCACGACGCCGGCGTGCTGGCGGCGCTCCTGCCCGAGCTCGAGGCGACGGTCGACTTCTCGCAGGAGGCCGGGCGGCGCCACAAGGACGTCTGGGAGCACACCAAGCAGGTGGTGGTCCAGTCGGTGCCGAACCCGCTCGTCCGCTGGGCCGCGCTCTTGCACGACGTCGGCAAGGTGCCGACGCGGGTGATGCTCCCCGACGGCAAGGTGACCTTCCACCGCCACGCCGAGGTGGGCGCGCGGATGTGGGATCCGATCGCCAAGCGGCTGGGATTCGACAAGACCGAGCGGCACAAGATCCGCTTCCTGGTGCTGCACCACCTGCGGGCCAACGCCTACGAGCCGGGCTGGACCGACGCGGCGGTGCGCCGCTTCGACCACGAGATGGGCGACCACCTGGACGATCTGCTCGACCTGTCGCGCGCCGACGTGACCTCGCGCCGGCCGGGACGACGCCAGGAGGCGGTCCGCAACATCCACGCCCTCAAGGAGCGGATCCTGGCGATTCGCGCCCTCGACGCGCGCGTGCCGCCGCTGCCCCCGGGGCTCGGCAACACGATCATGGAGATCTTCGGCCTGCCCCCCTCGAAGCGGATCGGGGATCTGCGCAAGCTGTGCGAGGAGGCCGTCGAGCGCGGCGAGCTCGAAGAACGCCGCGACGCCGCCTACTACGTCGACTTCCTGCGCGACAAGATCTGAGGGCCCGGCAGGCGCTTGCCACCGACCGGACCGTCGGCGGAGGCAATCCTCGAAAACATCGAACGAGGCGCGTTTCTGGTCCCTTTTCGTCTCGAGGAATCGTCTCTGACTGTTCGCGCGCTCATGAAGCGCTACGCCAGGGTCCCGATGGACTTCGCAGACGCATGCCTGGTATCGCTCGCCGACACCTTCAGCACGGGTCGCATCCTGACCCTCGACAGCGACTTCCACGTCTACCGCTGGCGCCGCACGCGCGCGTTCGAGCTCCTCGTAAACTGAGGTTCTCGTGATGAGCCACCGCTCTCTCGATGACCGGCCGTCAGTCCCAGTCGCCGACGCCTTCGAGCGGCTCGTCTTTTTCCCAGTGGGCGAGGTTGCGCTTGCGGCGGCGCAGGGTGCGGACCTCGGAGGCGACGAAGGCTGTGCAGCCGATCGAGGCGATCACGACGGCGATCAGCGCCCAGAGCGGCATGCTCGGAGTTTGTACCGGCGGCATCTCGAATGCCAGACTGGGTGACGAGACGCCATGCCCGAGCTGCCCGATCTGGTCCATGTCGAGGATGTCCTGCGCGGCGCGCTGGCCGGGAAGACCATCTCCGCCGCCCGCACGGGGGATCCGACCGTCCTGCGCATCATGGTGCGCGAGCCGTTTCCGGCTCTGCTGGCGGGACGGCGGCTGGAGACGGTCGAGCGGCGCGGACAGTTCATGCGCTTCGGGCTCGACGGCGGGCTGGTCATCGTGGTCAACGCCATGCTGGCCGGGCGTTACAAGCTGATCCCTTCAGGGTCCGCTGAGGCCAAGAAGAAGGATCCCCGCGCGCTCGGGCTGGCGCTCAGCTTCACCGACGCGCCCGAGCTTCAGTACGTCGACGACAAGCGGATGGGGAAGGTCTATTTGGCACGCGCCGAGGACGAAAACCAGATCCCCGTCTACGGCGAGCTGGGCCTCGATCTGATGTCCCCGGCCTTCACGCGCGCGGCCTTCGCGAAGGCGATCGCCGGGCGGCGGGATCAGACCCGCGCGTTCCTCATGGACAAGCGGGCGCTCGCCTCGATCGGCAACGCCTACGCCGACGAGATCCTCTTCGCCGCGCGCATTCACCCCAAGACCTTCTGCGGCAAGCTGCAGCCGGCCGAGGTCGATGCGCTCTACGAGGCGATCGGCCGTGTGCTCCGCGAGGCGATCGCCGAGATCCGAAAGCGGAACGAGCCCCCCGAGGTGAAGGTGCGCGACTTTCTCAAGGTGCGCGGTCGCGACGGCAAGCCCTGTCTCGTCTGCGGCACCACGATCCGCGCCGTGCGGGTCGGTGACGGCGACGCCTGCTTCTGCCCGCAGTGCCAGCCCGAGACACGCAAGCTCTTCGTCTCCTGGTCGAAATTACCTGCCGCGAAGGGCGAAGAGAAATAGCGCGGCGGCGGTCGCCACGTTGAGCGAATCGGCGCCGGGCGACATGGGGATGGTGACCCGGTGGTCGCAGGCCGCGCGCGCCTCCGGCGAGAGGCCGGGCCCCTCGGCGCCGAACATCAGCGCGACGCGGGGGGGGCGGGCGAAATCGGTCAGCGGGACCGCGTCGGGATCGAGCACCGCGCCGACCAGCGAAACCCCTTCGGCGCGCAGCGCCTGCAGCTCGTCGGGCCAGCGGGTGAGCCGCACGATCGGTACGGTGAAGACGGCGCCCAGCGAGACGCGGATCGCCTTGCGGTAGAACGGGTCGGCCGAGCGCGGCGAGAGCAGGATCGCGTCGGCGCCGAAGGCGGCCGCATGGCGAGCGATGGCTCCCAGGTTGTCGACGTCGGTCAGATCCTCGAGGACGACCAGCGTGCGCGCGTCGCGGGGGATCGCGGCCGCGGGCGGTCGCAGGCCGACGGCGAGGCAGCCTCGGTGGACGTGGAATCCGGCCACCTGGTCGAGCAGGCTCTGCGGCGCCAGGTAGACGGGGAACTCGCCGCCCAGCGCGTCGGCCAGCGTCACCAGCCGCGGCGCCGTCAGCAGCACCGATTGAATCGGGAGGCCACTTCCGACGAGGCGCCGGACCACCCGCTCGCTCTCGGCCACGAAACGCCCCTCCTCGTTGAGCCGGCGCTCCTTCAGCGACCGGTAGTCGGCCAGGCGCGGATCGTCGGCGTCGAGGATGTCGATCGGCGGCAATGACACATCTGGCAGGATAGTGGATCACGCTGCTGCGGAGCGCCTGCATGATAGAACCCGCGCATGCGCCCTGCCCCTCTGCGAGGTAAAGGACCCTCAGAGGCTCCTTTGGATCCCCCGCGGGCGAGCGTCGCCGGGCGAAGCCCGTCGGCGCTCACGCGACTGCTGGTGGCCGCCGGGCTCACCGCCACCTGCTCGAGCGCCCAGGAGCCGCACGGCTCGCCGGTGCTGCTCAGCGTCCAGTGGATCTCCGGCGGAGCCAGAACGCAGGTCTGGACCCCGACCGAGACCGGGACCGTGCAGGTGTCGGCGGCCGGCCAGGAGGTCGACTTCGTGTTCGACCGGCTGCTCGACGGCAACCGGATCGAAGACGTCGTCACGCAGAACGGCGTCGAGACGACCGTCCCCAAGGCGACGCCGCCCATCACCACCTCCTGGCCCGACGCCGCCACCGTGATGAGCGCGCCGCCGTTCTTCGATCAGGTCCGCTACAACAGCGAGCCCTACTATGGCCCGGCGACCGCCTACGTCCTGCTTCAGCCGGCCGTGGTCGGATTCCCCTCCTCGGACACCATCACCTTCTCGCTCGACCGGACCAACCTGACCAGCGCCTACGGCGACCAGATGATCGGGCCAAGCCAGATCTCGGTGACGACCGGGCCGTTTTCGGCGTCGTTTGCTCTCCCGACCGGCGCCGACGGGTCGGTCTCGGTGCCGCCGAAATCTCCTCTCCAGGCCGTCTTCTCCAACCGCGTGGCGAGCGCGGCCACCGTGGCACCGTTCGTCCATGTCCAGGCGAACGGCCTGGCGGTGCCGGTGGTCCTGGCAGCCGACGCCAGCAATCTGACGATCGTCTATCTGTCACCCGCGAGCTGCCTGGGCGGCTGGCCCGTCGGCGTTCCGATCGACGTGACGATCGCGGCCGGGGTGCCCGACGCGTTCGGGGTCCTCATGGCCGGCGACGCCCACACCACCTTCATGGCCAGCGGCGTGGCGCCCCCCGCTCCCGATGGCGGCTGCCCAGCGACCGCGGTCGACGGCGGCGTCGACTAGAGGCAGGCGCGACCTTCAGTCGATCTGACGGGCGAACACCTCGGCGAAGGTGTCGCGGACGGCGAGCTTGACCGCGTCGAGCGAGATCGGGCGCCCGAGCTCGCCGGACATCGAGCCCATCACCGCGGCGTCGAGGCCGCAAGGGTTGATGGCGGCGAAGCGCGCCAGATCGGTGGCGACGTTGAGCGCGAAGCCGTGCATCGTCACCCAGCGTTTGACCGCCACGCCGATCGAGGCGAGCTTGCGCGCCCCCCCGGCGGTCCACACCCCCGTCCAGCCGCTCTTGCGCTCGCCCACCAGGTCGAAGCGCGCCAGCGCCCGGATCAGCGCCTCTTCCAGGTTGCGCAGGTAGACGTGCAGGTCGCGCTCGTCGTCGCGCAAGAGAAAGATCGGGTAGCCGACCAGCTGTCCGGGCCCGTGGTAGGTGACGTCGCCGCCCCGTTCAATCTCGAACAGCGGGATCCCGTCTACTGTTGGCGGGAACCCTGAGAGGGTTCCCGCACCCTCCCGCGATGGACTCTGCCGGGCGAGGCCCGGCTCCGTCCGCGCGACTCCGAGCAGGTTCTCTTTGTGCGCGCTGCGGCCGGCGGTGATGACGTGGGGGTGCTCGACGAAGAGCAGCGTGTCGGGGATCTCGTCTTTCTGGCGTGCGCTCACCAGCCCGCGCTGCTGGGCCCAGACCTCCCCGAACTCACGGGTGCCGAGATCGATGAGGCGCGCGGGCTTCGTCGCGGACTCGGTCGCTGGCTTGGTCGCGGGCTCGGTCACCGGTTAACAATATGGATCGCTTCGCCCAGGCTCGCCTTGGCGGCCTCCATGATCGCCTCGGGGAGCGTCGGGTGGGCGTGGATGGTCAGGCTGATGTCATCCGCCAGCGCGCCCATCTCGATCGCCAGCGCCGCCTCGGCGATGACGTCCGAGGCGCCGTTGCCGACGACGTGGATCCCCAGCACCTCTTTGCTCTCGGCGTCGATCACCACCTTCACGAACCCGTCGGTGTCGGCGTTGGCGATGGCGCGACCGAGGGCCGCGAAGGGGAACTTGCCCACCTTGATGGCCCGCCCCTTCTTGGTCGCTTCGTCGGCGCTGATCCCGACCGAGGCGACCTCCGGATCGCTGAAGATGACCGAGGGGATGGCGCGAACGTCCATCTCGGCCTTGTGCCCGGCGATCACCTCGGCCACCACCTCGGCCTCGTGCGAGGCCTTGTGCGCCAGCATCGGCTGCCCCGCGACGTCGCCGATGGCATAGATGCCGGGGACGTTGGTGCGCAGCTGGCGATCGACGGGGACAAATCCCCGCTCGATCTTCACGCCGATCTCCTCGAGGCCGAGCCCCTCGGAGTTGGGCCGCCGTCCGACCGCCACCAAAACCTTGTCAGCTTCGATCGTCTGGGTCTTTCCGCCCGCGTCGCCGCCCACGTCGATGGTCACCTCCGCGCGGCCGTTCTTCTCGGCCCACGACTTGGCCTTGGCGCCGGTCAGCACCTCGACGCCCAGCTTCTTGAGCTTGCGGGCGACCAGCTGGACGAGGTCCGGATCGTTCCCCGGCAGGATGGCCGGCAACGCCTCGACGACGGTGACCTTCGACCCGAGCTTGGCGTAGAGGGTCCCGATCTCGATCCCGATGTAGCCGCCGCCGATGACGACGAAGCGCTCCGGCACCGTGGCGAAGTCGAGCGCGCCGGTCGAGTCGACGATCCGGTCGCCGTCGAACTTGAAACCCGGGATCTCGATCGGCCGCGACCCGGTGGCGATCACGATGTGGTCGGCGGTGATGACCGTCTTCCCCTTGCCGTCGGGAGCGGTCAGCTCGACGGTGTCGCGGGAGACGAACCGCGCCACGCCGGTCCGGTAGTCGCACCCGTTGGCCTTGAGCAGGCTCTTCACGCCGCCGGTCAGCTTGGAGACGACGTCGCATTTCCAGGCCTGCATCTTGGCCATGTCGACCCGCGGGTTGTCGGCCAGGATCCCGATGTCGGCGCCGTGCCGGATCTTCTCGAAGATCTTCGAGGCGTTGATGAGCGCCTTCGAGGGGATGCAGCCGACGTTCAGGCAGATGCCGCCCGGCTTGTCCTTCTCCACCACCAGCGCCTTCTTCTTGAGCTGCCCGAGCCGGATCCCCGCGACATAGCCGCCGGGGCCGGCGCCGATCACCAGCGCTTCGACACGAATCGTCTCGTCTGCCATAGCGGGACGCTTATACCCGAACGAGCGTCGCCGGCAACCTGCGCCGTGAGTTACGGGCGGCGCGCTTGAATGAGCTCGGCGAGCTGGCTTTCCAGCGCGACCGACGGGTGCGCCATCACCTGCTCGATGAGGGCGCTGGACGGCGGCGGTCCGACCGACTGCTCGGCGGCCACGGCCGCCCGGAGCTCGGCCTCCACCGCGGCGCGCATGGCCTCGGCCGCCGCTGCCTCCAGGACCTTCTCGCGGGCCAGCCAGGCGCCCAACCGAGCGAGGGGGTCGGCGCCGTCGCCGATGCTGTCCGGGAGCACCGCCTCGATCAGCGTCGCCCCTCCCCCGTGCCGGGCGCGCTCGGCCGCCTCGCGCACGCTGGCCGCGACCGCCAGGAAGTCGCCGCCGTCGACGCGCAGGCCGGCGATGCCGTAGGCGAGCGCCCGCACCGCGACCGTTTCGGAGGTCATCAGGGACTTCGACTTGCCGTCGTTGAGGCAGACGAAGATCACCGGCAGCCGGAAGACGCCGGCGAAGTTGAGCCCGGTGTGAAAGTCCTCGGCGTCGATCTCCAGCGCCTCGAGCGTGGCGAGCGCGACGGTCGACCTGTTTTGCATCTTGGCGGCCCAGGCGACGCCTGCGGCCTGCGGGAGCTGCGTTCCCGCGTGGTCAGAGGCCGGCAGGATGTTGAGCGCGCGCGGCACCGCCGGGCAGCCGGGGAGCCGCCGCCCGCGCGACAGATCGTGCGCGTTCCCGAACAGCTGGGCCACCAGCCCGGCCACGGGATACCCGCGGGCGATGGCCGCCCCCGAAGAGCGCCGCCCGGGCGCCACCACGTCGTCGGGCAAGAGCGCCGCCACCGCGCCGACCACGGCCGCCTCGCTTCCGGCGCTCCCCGCGTACGACCCGATCCGGCCGGCGCGCACCAGCTCGCGCGCCGACGCGTCGAGCGCCCGCGCCCGCAACATCGCCTGGTAGGCCGCGCGCAGGGCCGCCGGAGCGAACGCCGGAAGCGCCTGGGGGTCGACCTCACCGTCAATCTGACCCTTCGCCTGACCCTTCGCCGACAGGACCGTGAAGAGACCGGTCGCGCGCCGGTAGTCCTCGTCGGTCCAGGCTTCAATCTCGGCGACCTCCGGCGCGCCCATGCCGGCCCGCACCAGGGGGAGCGTCGACTTCCCGCCGGAGAGCCCGGCCGGCCGAGACGGTGGAACGGATTTTTTCGGCGGCGCCATCTCAGCCTCGGCCGACCTCGATCCCGAGCGGCTCGGGCGCCTCGAGCGTCCGTTTGATCTCGGCCACGAACTGCGCGGCGTCGAACCCGTCAACCACGCGATGATCGAACGACAGCGAAAGGTTCATGAGATCGCGGATGACGATCTGATCGCCGACCACCGCCGGGCGGCGGGCGATCCGGTGCACACCGAGGATGGCCACCTCGGGCGGGTTGATGATCGCCGTGGCCATCACCCCACCGAGCGCGCCGAGGCTGGTGATGGTGAAGGTCGAGCCGAGGAGCTCGTCGCGCGTCGCCTTGCCGGTGCGGGTCGCCTCGGCGAGCCGCTCGATGTCGCGCCCGAGCTCGGCCAGCGATTTGCGATCGGCATCGCGGATCACCGGCACGATGAGCCCGTTCTCCGTGGCGGTGGCCAGCCCGATGTGGAAGCTGCTCCACTGGATGATCTGGCCGCCCGCCTCGTCGAGCATGGCGTTCATCTGCGGGAATTTCCGCAGGGCCGCGATCGTCGCCTTGATGATGAAGGGGAGAAACGACAGCTTCTCGCCGCCGCGCTTGTTCAGCTTGGCGCGCAGCGCGACCAGCTCGGTGCAGTCGATCTCCTCGACATAGGTGACGTGCGGTGCGGTCTGCTTCGACCGCACCAGCGTCTCGGCGATCTTCTTGCGCAGCCCGCGAAACGGAATCCGGACGCCGTCGGTCTGCGTGCGGGGCGCCGGCGCCGGAGGCGCGCCCCCTCCCCGTGCGCCCGGACGTCGTCCGAGGTGATTCGCCCCGCGCGCCCGCTGCCCGTGACGCCGCGAATGTCGACGCCGATGTTACGCGCCAGCTTTCGCGTCGCCGGCGTGGCCAGCACCGCTTCGCCGGTCGCGGCGCCGTTGCCGGTCTTGGTCGCTGGGTTGGTCGCTGGATTGGTCGCCGGGTTGGTCGCCGGCGAGACGGGCGCCGCAGCCGAAGCCGCCGCGGTGGTCGAACTGGCGCTCGCCGGCTGCGCAGCGTCCCCCTCGACCTCGATCACAATCAAGACTTTGCCGACCGGGCAGCGCTCGCCCTCGGCGAACAGGCGCTTGGCGACCCGACCGGCCCGCGGCGAGCCGATCTCGACCGTCGCCTTGTCGGTCATCACCTCGACCATCGGCTGGTCCTCCTTGACCAGGTCCCCTTCCTTGACCAGCCAGCGCACGACCTCGCCTTCGGCCACCCCTTCACCGATGTCGGGGAGACGGAACTCGTAGGTCATCAGAAGGTCACCACCCGCTCGACCGCGTCGAGGATGCGATCGGCGTCCGGCAGGTACTCGCTCTCCAGCGTGTAGGGGAACGGCGTGTCGAGGCCGGTCACGCGCACGATCGGGGCCTCCAGGCTCAGGATCGCCTTCTCGGCGATCGTCGCCGCGATCTCGGCGCCGAAGCCCGAGGTGCGCGGCGCCTCGTGCGCGATCACCACCCGCCCGGTCTTCTGGACCGACTTCAAGATGGCCGCCTCGTCGAACGGCACCAGCGTCCGCAGATCCAGCACCTCGAGATCGTACCCCTGCGCGACCCCCTTGGCCGCCGCCTCCAGCGCGGTGTTCACCATGGCCGACCAGACGATCACGGTGACCTGCTTCCCCTCCCGGACCACCTTCGCCTCGCCGAGCGGGATGGTGTACTCCCCCTCGGGGACCTCGGCGCGCGGCTTCCGGTAGTGGAACTTCGGCTCCATGAAGATGACCGGATCGTCGCCGCGGATGGCGCTGGCCAGGAGCCCCTTGGCGTCGTACGGGTTCGAGGGGCAGACCACCTTGAGGCCGGGAATGTGCGTGAAGAGGGCCTCCGGCGACTGCGAGTGGTAGTGCCCCCCCTTGATGCCGCCGCCGATCGGCGTGCGGATGACCACCGGCGCCGAATACTCGCCCCCCGAGCGATAGCGCAGCTTGGCCAGCTCGTTCACGATCTGGTCGAACGCCGGATAGATGTAGTCGCCGAACTGGATCTCCGGGACCGGCCGCATTCCGTAGAGCGCCATTCCGATCGCCGTCCCCACGATCCCCGACTCGGCCAGCGGCGTGTCGATGCAACGCTCGGGTCCGAACTCCTCTTGCAGCCCCTCGGTCGCGCGGAAGACGCCGCCGAACCGGCCGACGTCTTCCCCGAGCACGACCACCCGAGGATCGCGGCGCATCTCGACGCGCAGCGCGTCCCTCACCGCTTCGATCAGGTTCATGTCCGCCATGACGCCTGGCCACCTACCGTAATCCGCGGTTCGTGGCAAGTCGAGACGGCCGACTCACTTCCCAATCCCTCTGCCAGTGGATCGAAGGCGGGCTCCGCCCGCCGGAGACTTGCATGCCGAGCCAGATCTGGGCGCGGCTCTCGTCGCGTGAGGGGGCCGGCGGGGGAGCGTGCTCCCCCGCCTACGGCG
>CAWKBC010000008.1:0-135592 GCA_963847705.1 uncultured Pseudomonadota bacterium
ACGCCGATTCCTTCTTGAGCTGCTCGGCCTTGGCGCGGACGTCGTCGATTGCCGCCGCATGTAGAACGCCTGCTCGGCAGGTCGTCGTGCTTGCCGTCGACGATCTCCTTGAAGCTGCGGATCGTGTCCTCGAGCTTCACGTACTTGCCCTTGCGTGCCGGTGAACTTCTCGGCGACGAAGAACGGCTGCGAGAGGAAGCGCTGGATCTTGCGGGCGCGCGACACCGTCGAGCTTGTCGTCGTCGGAGAGCTCGTCCATGCCGAGGATCGCGATGATGTCCTGAGGTCCTTGTAGCGCTGCAGGATCGACTGCACCTCGCGGGCGACCTCGTAGTGCTCGTCGCCGACGATCTGCGGGTCGAGAGCATGCGGCGACGTCGAGTCGAGCGGATCGACGGCCGGGTAGATGCCGCATCTCGGCGATCTCGCGGATGAGCACGGTCGTCGCGTCGAGGTGGGCGAACGCCGTCGCCGGCGCCGGGTCGGTGAAGTCGTCGGCGGGCACGTAGATGGCCTGCACCGACGTGATCGAGCCCTTCTTGGTCGAGGTGATGCGCTCCTGCAGCTCGCCCATCTCGGTCGCCAGCGTCGGCTGGTAACCGACGGCGCTCGGGATGCGGCCGAGGAGCGCCGACACTTCGGAGCCCGCCTGGGTGAAGCGGAAGATGTTGTCGACGAAGAGGAGCACGTCCTGGTCCTCGTCGTCGCGGAAGTACTCGGCGACGGTGAGCGCCGAGAGCGCGACGCGGGCGCGGGCGCCGGGCGGCTCGTTCATCTGGCCGTAGACGAGCGCGGTCTTCGACAGCACCGATCGTGCCGTCGATGAGCTTCGACTCCTTCATCTCGTTGTACAGGTCGTTGCCTTCGCGGGTGCGCTCGCCGACGCCGGCGAACACCGAGAAGCCGCCGTGCTTCTTGGCGATGTTGTTGATGAGCTCCTGGATGAGCACGGTCTTGCCGACGCCGGCGCCGCCGAACAGGCCGATCTTGCCGCCGCGGGGGTACGGGGCGAGCAGGTCGATGACCTTGATGCCGGTCTCGAACGTCTCGACCTTCACGCTCTGGTCGGTGAACTGGGCGGCGCGCGGTGGATCGGGTAGCAGCTTCTTGGTCGTTGACCGGGCCCGCGCTCGTCGACCGGCTCGCCGATGACGTTCAGGATGCGGCCGAGGACCTCGCGGCCGACCGGCATCTGAATCTGGGCGCCGGTGTTCGCGCACCGCCATGCCGCGCACGAGGCCGTCGGTGGTGTCCATGGCGATGCAGCGGACGCGTGTTCTCGCCGAGGTGCTGCGCGACCTCGAGGATGAGGTTGTCCGGCTTGTCGTTGATCGACGGGTTCGAGATCCGCGAGCGCGGTGTAGATCTCCGGCAGCGCCGCCGGCGAACTCGACGTCGACGACGGGGCCGATGACCTGGACGACCTTGCCCGGGCTGGTTGCTTGCGACGCTGCTGCATGACTCTCTCTTGTCCTTTCGACTGACTTTACGCTGCTCGACAATTAGCCCTTCAGGGCCTCGGCGCCGCAGACGATCTCCATCAGCTCCTTGGTGATCGCCGCCTGGCGGGCGCGGTTGTACTGCAGCGTGAGGCTGGCGATCATCTCCTTGGCGTTCTTGGTCGCGCTGTCCATCGCGGTCATGCGCGCGCCGTGCTCCGCGGCCTCGACTCGAGCATCGCGCGGCAGAGCTGCGATTCCGAGGTAGCAGCGGCACCAGCGCGTCCAGCAGCTCGCCTTCGACGGCTCGTAGAGGAAGTCGTCGCGCCGGCGGCCTCGGCCTTCTCGCCGCGCCGCCAGCTCGGGCTCGACCGGCAGGAGCTGGCTCCACGACCACCCGCTGCTGCACCGCCGACTTGAACTCGTTGTAGACCAGGAACACCGCGTCGATTCGCCGCTCGTTGAACTCGTGCGAGACGATCTTCGCCATCTCGCGGCGATCTGCGCGCGGTCCCGCCGTGGCGGGCGGGCGTCTCGCGTTGATCGACTGCTTGCCGGCGCGCGAGTAGTCGCGCCCCTTCTTGCCGACGATCGCGCAGCGCGATCTCGCGAGCCGGCGCCTCGCCTGCTTCCGTTCGACGAGGAAGCGCTGCGGTGCCGCGGACGACGTTCGCGTTGAAGCCGCCGGCAAGACCGCGGTCGGACGTGATCAGCACCAGCGTCGACGCGCTCTCGGCGACCGGCGGTCGAGCAGCGGGTGCGACCTCGGCCCCGGCGCGCAGCGCCAGCCTCGGCATCACCTCGTCGATGCGCTCGGCGTACGGGCGCGCCGCGACGATGGCGTCCTGCGCGCGGCGCAGCTTCGCGCGCGGCCACCATCTTCATGGCCCGCGTGATCTTCTGCGTCGTGTTCTTGACGCGATCGATGCGTTGCGGATGTCCTTGAGGGACGCCATGGGCTGCGTCTGCCTATCCTGAGCCGTCCCGCGAACTCCTTGGCGAACTCGGTCGAGCGCCGCGCTTCATGCGGGTCTGCGAGCGTCCGAGGACTTGCCGTCGTTCGCCCTTGGTCTGCATCTCGTCGAGCTCGCGGCTGGCGCGCGGTCACGAAGCGCAGAGCTCCTGCTCGTAGCGGCCGCAGCGACGGTCGATCGGCACGTCGTCGACGAAGCCGTTGGTGCCGGCGTAGAGGATCACGACCTGGCTCTCGACCGGCAGCGGCACGTACTGGCCCTGCTTGAGGACTCGACCAGGCGCTCGCCGCGCGCGAGCTGCTGCTGGGTGGCCTTGTCGAGGTCGGAGCCGAACTGCGCGAACGCCGCCAGCTCGCGGTACTGCGCGAGCTCGAGGCGCAGCGTGCCGGCGACCTGCTTCATCGCCTTGGTCTGCGCGGCGCCGCCGACGCGGCGACACCGAGATGCCGACGTTGACGGCCGGGCGGACGCCCGAGAAGAACAGGTCGGACTCGAGGAAGATCTGGCCGTCGGTGATCGAGATGACGTTGGTCGGGATGTAGGCCGACACGTCGCCGGCCTGGGTCTCGATGATCGGCAGCGCGGTGAGCGAACCGGCGCCCTCCTTGTCGGAGAGCTTGGCGGCGCGCTCGAGCAGGCGCGAGTGGAGGTAGAACACGTCGCCCGGGTAGGCCTCGCGGCCCGGCGGGCGGCGCAGCAGCAGCGAGAGCTGGCGGTAGGCGACCGCCTGCTTCGAGAGGTCGTCGTAGACGATCAGCGCGTGGCTTGCCGTTGTCGCGGAAGTACTCGCCCATCGTGACGCCGGTGTAGGGCGCGAGGAACTGCAGCGGCGCCGGCTCGGACGCCGTCGGCGGCGACGACCGTCGTGTACTCCATCGCGCCGGACTCGCGCAGCTTGTCGACGACCGCGGCCACCGTCGACTGCTTCTGGCCGATGGCCACGTAGAAGCAGTACACGTCCTGGCCCTTCTGGTTGATGATCGTGTCGATCGCGACCGCGGTCTTGCCGGTCTGGCGGTCGCCGATGATCAGCTCGCGCTGGCCGCGGCCGATCGGGATCATCGCGTCGATGGCCTTGATGCCGGTCTGCAGCGGCTCGTGCACCGACTTGCGGGCGATGATGCCGGGCGCCTTGATCTCGATCTTGCGGCGTCTCTTGGGCCGACGTGATCGGGCCCTTGCCGTCGATCGGGCTGCCGAGCGCGTTGACGACGCGGCCGAGCAGCGCCTCGCCGACCGGGACCTCGGCGATCGGCCGGTGCGCTTGACGGTGTCGCCTTCGCGGATCTCTTCGTAGTCGCCGAGGAGCGCGACGCCGACGTTGTCCTCTTCGAGGTTGAGCACCATGCCCGACGACGCCGCCGGGCGAACTCGAGCAGCTCGCCGGCCATGGCGGCCTCGAGGCCGTAGACGCGCGCGATGCCGTCGCCGGCCGTCGAGCACGGTGCCGGTCTCCATGACCGAGACCTTCTTGTCGTAGCTCTCGATCTGCTTGCGGATGATGTGGCTGATCTCTTCGGCGCGGATTTCCATGGCTCTGGGTCTCTCTTTTGTGCTCTTGGTTTGCCTAGTTGACGAGCTTCTGCCGCAGGTCGGCCAGCTGGGTGCGGACGCTGCCGTCCAGCACCAGGTCACCCACCTGCGCGACGACGCCACCGATGAGGGCGGCGTCGACGGCGGCTTCCACGATCACCTTCTTGCCAGTCCGCTGCTCCAGCGAGCGGCGCACCCGGTCGAGCGCGGCGGCCGCCAGCGGCTCGGCGGAGGTCACCTTGGCGCGGACCTGCCCGGTGTGCGCATCGGCGAGGTCCCGGTAGGCCCGGGCGATGGCCGGCAAAAGCAGGATGCGGCGGCGCTCCAGCAGCAGCAGCGCCAGCCGGCGCACCTCCGCCGTGGGGGCCACGCGCGGCAGGAGCTGCTCCAGCACGGCGCGCTTCTCCGAGGGACGAAACACCGGGTTCTCCAGCGCCATCCGCAGCTCGGCCGACGACGTCCAGAGCGTGGCCAGATCGCCGATCTCCTGCCCCAGCGCCTCGAACGTGCCGCTGTCGACGCCGATCCCGAACAGGGCCCGCGCGTAGCGGCGCGCGACGGAGCCGCCACCCATGGCCGCCATCAGGCCTGCCCCCGCGACGCCGGCGACTTGACCGGCGCGGCGACATCCGCCACGAAAGAGTCGACCAGGCGCTGCTGATCGGCCGCGCCGAGCGCCTTCTTCACCATCTGCTCCGCCAGATCGACGGCGGCCAGCGCCACCTCGCGCCGCAGCCGCTCCTCGGCCTCCTTGACCTGCTGGTCGAGGACGAAGGTGGTCTCCTCGCGGATCCGCTTGGCGCGCTCTTCGGCCAGGGCGATGAGGCGCGCCTTCTCCGCCTCCGCCTCCGCCTTGACGCCGGTGCGAATGCCCTCGATCTCCTGCTCGAGCGCGGAGAGCCGCGCCTCCTGCTGGGCCAGCCGCGCCTCGGCCTCGGCCCGCGCGGCCGAAGCGGCCGCCAGATCGGCCTTCAGCTGCTGGTGCCGGGCGGCCAGCGCCTTGCCGATGGCCGGCCCGCCGAACTTGACCAGCACGAAGACGAGGACCGCGAAGTTGAGCAGCTGGAGCGCCAGGCTCTTGCCGTGAATCACAGGCGTCTCGTGCCTCGGCAGCTCATCCCCGATCGCGGCGCCCTCGATCTTCCCGGCGTGCTCGAGGCGCTCCTCCTCCGAGGCCCGGGCGGGTGCCGCGCCGGACAAAGAGAGGCCAGCCACCCCAGCCAACGCCAGCGCACCGATGAGCGCCCATCTGCGAAGCAGGCGGTTCGTCCTGTTGGTCGTCATGGCGAGACCTCCCGCCCCAGGATCCGCTGCGCCGCCGTCCTGGCCACGTCGCGCGTCTGCGCGTCCAGCTTGGCCCGCTCGGTCTGCAGCGTCGCCTCGAGGCGCACGCGCGCGGCGGCCAGCGTCTTCTGGGCCTCCGCGGTGGCCGCGGCCAGCACCGCCTGCTCGCGCGTCTGCGCCTCGGCCCGCGCGGCGGCGCGCTCGCCCGAGCCTTGTCGGCGCGCGGCCGCCAGCCCCAGCTCGGCCTTGGCCAGCCGCTCGGCCGCGTCGGCGTCCATCTTCACGGCGTCCTGCCGGTAGCCCTCGACGCGGGTCACCCGCTCTCCGCGAATGCGCAGATAGGGCCGCCAGAGCAGGCGCCAAAGGACGATCGCCAGGAGCAAAAAGATCCCCAGCTGAACGAAGACCGTCTTGTCGATGTCGATGAGCTGGGGCTCATGCGAGGTCGGCGCTTCGGAAAGCAGGAAAATCAGGGAGGATTTCATGCGGCTAAGCCGCGGCTCGTTTACCGAATTGGGGGGGGTTCGTCAATGGAAACGTCAGTGGAAACTCGTATGCTGCCGCGGATGCTGCTGGGAGCGCACGAATCGGTCGCTGGCGGACCCCACACGGCCATCGCCCGGGGCAAGGCCGACGGCTGCGAAGCCATACAGATTTTCGCCCGCCCGTCGGCCCAGTGGCGGGCCAAACCCTTCCTGCCCGAGGAGGTCTCGCTGTTCCGCAGCGAGCACGCCACCGTCGGGTGGCCGACGCTGTCGCACGCCTCGTACCTCATCAACCTGGCGGCCGGGGACCCGGCGATCCTGGACAAGAGCCGCGACGCGCTGGCGGACGAGATGTTTCGGGCCGAAGAACTGGGCCTCGATTTCGTGGTCCTGCACCCGGGCGCCCACGTCGGCGCCGGCGTCGAGGGCGGCGTCGCGGCGGCGGCCGAATCGCTGTCGGACCTGGACGCGCGCACGCGCGGGATGCGGGTCCGGCTGCTGCTCGAGATCACCGCCGGCCAGGGGAGCTGCCTCGGCTGCCGGTTCGAGGAGATGGAGGCGATGCTGGCCCGCGCGCGCGGCGGCGACCGGATCGGCATCTGCTTCGACACCTGCCACGCCCACGCCTCGGGCTACGACCTCAGCACCGAGGAGGGCACCGAGCGGACGTTCGAGGCCTTCGCGCGGATCATCGGGCTCGACAAGCTGCGGGCCTTTCACCTCAACGACTCGAAGACGCCGACCGGCAGCCACGTCGACCGCCACGCCGAGATCGGCGAGGGCTACCTGGGCCTTCTGCCCTTCTGGCGCCTGGTGAACGACGCCCGCTTCGCGGCGACGCCGGCCGTGCTGGAGACGCCGTCGGGGCCCGACGGAGAGTCCTCATTCGCCCGCAACCTCGCGCGCCTGCGCGGGCTCATCGGCGCACCGCGCCCGGCCGGCGCGCCCAAGTCGCAGGCGTTGCCCGAGAAGGCGGACCCACGGCAGGGGCGGCTGTTCGGCTGAGCCCCACAACTAGGCGGCGTACGCGCCTAAGCGGCGTACGCGGCGCGGAGGTGGTCGACGAAAGCGCGCAGGCGTGGCTCTCCCCGCTGCTTGGTTCGATGGATGGCATTCACGGGCACCGGCTCGCTCTGCCAGCCGGGCAGGATCAACCGCAGCGCGCGCCGACGGAGGTCGTTCATAACCAGCCACTCGGGCAGGAGCGCGACGCCCACGCCTTTGACAGCCAGCTCGCGGATGGCGTGAAGGGCGTTGGAGCGAAAGGCGACGTTCAGGCGCAGGCGCGCCTCGCGCTCACCGCTGACCAGCGCCCAGCTGTCGGCAGGATTCCCCGCTGGATAGGTCAGCGCGTCGTGCTTGGCGAGGGCCTCGGGCGTGGTGGGATCCCCCTTGCGCTTCAAATAGTCGGGGGAGGCGACCACCACGCGCCGGTAGGTGAAGAGCAGGTGGGCGATGACGTCGGTCCGTTCTGGCGGCCGCGTGCCAACCCGGATTGCGACGTCGGTCCCCTCCAGCGCCAGATCGATCAGGCGATCTTCCAGACGGAGATCGATCCGGAACCGCGGGTGCTTGATCATCAGCGCATGGACGTGCGGCACCACGCGCGCCAGGCCGAACGTCACGGGCGCGCTGACCTGCAGGAAGCCCTCCGGTGCCTCGTCCGCGCCGACCGCCTGGGCGGCGTCGACCTCGCGCAGCACGCGCAGGCAGCTCTGGTAGTAGCGATCGCCCGCCGGGGTGACCGCCATCCGGCGGGTCGTCCGCCTCAGCAAGGTGAGGCGCAGCTCCGCCTCCAGCGTGGCGATCTGGCGGCTCACCGCGGCCGACGAGATCCGCAGCTGCTTCGCGGCGGCAGAGAGGCTGCCGGCTTCGACCACGCGCACGTACGTCGTCATCTTGTCGAGCAGGTCCATCCGCGGAGCATGTGGGATTCGCAACTTGGGCGCAAAAGTGCTCTTCGCCCGAGCCGCCTACCAGGCGCGGCCTCCGCGGCCCACAAGAACATCGAAGGAGACAGCCATGACGAAAACATTCGAAGGCAAGGTGGTCCTGGTGACCGGAGCGAACTCGGGCATCGGCGAGACGACGGCGGTCGCGTTTCAAGAGGCGGGCGCCCAGGTGTTCGGCATCGCGCGGCGGAAGGAGACGCTGGAGGCGGCGCGGGCGCGGCATCCGAGGATCGGCTGGGTGCTGGCCGACGTCTCCAAGCTGGACGCGGTCAAGCCGGCGGTCGAGAGCGTGGTGCGCGAGGCAGGACGGCTCGACGTGCTGGTGAACAACGCCGCGATCTTCCAGTTCGCGCCGCTGGAGGATTCGACGGACGCGCATGTGCGGAGTCAGTTCGAGGCCAACGTCTACGGGACAGCCTTCGTGACCCAGGCGGCGTTGCCGGCGCTGAAGGCCAGCCGCGGGACCGTGGTCAACATCAGCAGCGCCGCGGGGCACAAGGCTGCTCCAGGCGCCGCCATCTACGGCGCCACAAAAGCGGCGGTCGAGTCCCTCACCCGGTCGTGGGCGCTGGAGCTTGCGCCGCACGGGGTCCGGGTGAACGCCATCGCCCCAGGTCCGACCGAGACCCCGGTGTTCGACAAGACCGGTTTACCCCCCGAGATGGTGCCGCAGGTGAAGGCCTCGTTCGTGAAGCAGGTCCCGCTCGGACGCCTGGCCACCACCGCGGAGATCGCCCGTTGGATCGTCGCCATCTCCGACCCGACCGTCACCTGGGTGACGGGCCAGGTGCTCTCGATCGACGGCGGCATGAGCCTGACCTGAACGCTCACGGCAGGCGCGCGCCGGGCTTACGGCAAGTGCGCGCGCCGCCGGTGGCGAATGTTCACGATCAGGTACGTCACGATCACGACGTTCAGGATCAGAAGGATGATCCGACCGGCGCGCACGTGATGCATGAGCGCGCGGATCTCGAAGGGGATCAGGGCGGCCGTCGTCACCACCACCAGCCACTCGCCCCAGGTGTAGCCACGCGACAGCGCCCAGCCCTCGACGCTGCTCAACCCCGCGTCGGCGAGCAGCGCGTACGCCGTCCAGGTCAGGCTGTGGCGGGAGTGCGTGAAGCGCAGCAGCGCCGCGGCGAAGACGTTGCTCCAGGCGTGGACGGCGTGCTCGCGCAGGTTCTCGGCGAACTCGGCCAGCCGCGCGCCGAGGCCGTGGGCGGCGCCGTAGAACAGGAGCACCGCGGCGGCCACCTGCAGCACCGCCTTGGTGAACTTGTAGGTGGTGATGAGGCGCAGGCCGGTGGGTGGGGTCGGCACCCGCACAACATAACGCTCAGGCGGCGTTTCGGCGCGCCCCGTTGCCCCGGACGACGGCGGCCACCGCGCCCACGATCGGCGGCGCGGTCAATCGTCGCGCCGGCGGCGCCAGGGTGAAGGCTGCGTCTGCGACAGATCGAGATCACTGGAAGCACCGCCGCCCCCCGCGCGCGCCGCCTCGGCCGCCGCGGCGATCGCCGCCAGCGCCGCCGTCTCCTCGTCGGAGGGCGGCTGGGTCAGCTCGGCCTTGTGGCGTTCGATGAACCCGGTGTCGTAGTCGCCCGCGATGAAGGCCGGATGGCGCATCACCCGCCGGTGAAAGGCCAGGTTCGTCTTGATGCCGCCGACGTGGTACTCGCCGAGCGCGCGCCGCATGCGATCGATGGCGGCGCTCCGCGTGTCGGCCCAGGCGCAGAGCTTGGAGATCATCGGGTCGTAGTGGACGGAGACCACGCTGCCCGCCACCACGCCCCCGTCGTCGCGGATCCCCGGCCCCGCCGGCACGCGCAGCGAGGTGATCGTCCCCGGCGACGGCAGGAACCTCACCGAGTCCTCCGCGTAGACGCGGCACTCGATGGCCGCCCCCCGCCGCGGGATCGCCTCCTGGGCGAGGGGAATCTTCTCTCCCTGGGCGACCGCCAGCTGCCAGCGCACCAGGTCGACCCCGGTCACCAGCTCCGTGATCGGGTGCTCGACCTGGAGGCGCGTGTTCATCTCCAGGAAGTAGAAGCTGCGCGCCGCCGAGTCGTAGAGCATCTCGACGGTGCCGGCGCCGACGTAGCCGACCGAGCGCGCCGCCCGCACCGCGACCTCGCCCATCTTCGAGCGGGTCTCGTCGTCGAGCACCGGCGACGGCGACTCCTCGATCACCTTCTGGTTGCGGCGCTGGATCGAACAGTCGCGCTCGTACAGGTGGACCGCGCCGCCGTGCTCGTCGCCGAACACCTGGATCTCGATGTGGCGCGGGCGGACGATGGCCTTCTCCAGGTAGACCGTGTCGTCGCCGAAGGCCGCCTTGGCCTCGCGCTGCGCGCCGGCCAGCGCCGCCTCCAGCTTGTCCTCGCTGTCGACGAGGCGCATGCCGCGCCCGCCGCCGCCGGCGGCGGCCTTCAGCATCACCGGGTAGCCGATGCGCGCGGCGGCCGCCTTGGCGTCGGCCGCGTTCGGGAAGCCGTGCCCGTCGACGCCGCCGTCGCCGGGGACCACCGGCACGCCGGCCGCCTGCATGCGCGCGCGCGCCGCGGTCTTGATCCCCATCGCCCGCATCGCCGACGGCGGCGGGCCGATGAAGGTGGCGCCGGCCGCGTGGACCGCCTCGGCGAAGTCGGCGTTCTCGGACAGGAAGCCGTAGCCGGGGTGAACGCCGTCGGCGCCGCTCTTGCGAATGGCGTCGATGAGCTTGTCGATGACCAGGTAGCTCTCGCGTGCGGGCGGCGGGCCGATGGCCAGCGCCTCGTCGGCCAGGCGCACGTGGGGCGCCAGCGCGTCGGCCTCGGAGTAGACGGCCACCGTGCGCAGACCGAGCTCGCGGCAGGCGCGGATGACCCGGCAGGCGATCTCGCCCCGGTTGGCGATGAGGACCTTGGTGATCTTGCGGGCCGGCATCAGTAGCCTGCCGGCGTGCTCGGGCTGCGCGGCTCGGCCCCGGCCTCGATTCCCTTGTCGGTCCGCACCAGCACGTTGACCGTCCCGATGTGCGGCATCTCCTTGATCTTGTGGCCGCGCTGCTCGAGCCCGGTGGTCACGTCGCGCGGGACGTCGCCCTCCACCATCAGGAGATCGGGAAACCACTGGTCGTGAATGCGCGCGGCCGCCACCGCCGCCTGCGCGTCCAGCTTCCAGTCGACCACGTTGAGCAGCACCTCCGCCGTCGCCGAGATGATGGTCGGACCGCCGGCCGCGCCCACCACCACCTTCACCTGCCCGTTCGCATCGACCGCGATGGTCGGTGTCATCGACGACAGCGGCCGTTTTTTCGGCGCCACCGCGTTCTGCTCGTTGCCGATCAGGCCGAAGGCGTTGGGGACGCCGGGGGTGAGCGAGAAGTCGTCCATCTGGTCATTGAGGACGATGCCCGTCTTCCCCGCCACCAGGTGCGCGCCGAAGCCGAGGTTCACCGTGGTCGTCAGCGCCACCGCGTTTCCCTCCGCGTCGATGATCGACAGGTGCGTCGTCCCGCCGTCCTTGTGCACGGCCGGCGGGGCGCCCAGCGTCCCGTAGGCGTCCCGTGGCAAGACAGCGCCCGGCTTGATCCGGCGCGCCAGCTCCGCGTGATAGGCCGGGTCCGTCAGGTGGGGCATGTCGACGGCGACGAAGTCCGTGTCGCCCAGGAAGCGCGCGCGATCGGCGAAGCCGTGCTTGAGCGCCTCGGAGACGACGTGCAGGTAGGCCGACGACCCGCGCCCGTCGCGCTGCAGGTCGGCGTCGGTCGGATAGTGCGCGGCCAGGATCCCCAGCGCCTCGACCAGCACCACGCCGCCCGACGACGAGGGCGGCATCGAATAGACGCGCAGCCCGCGGTAGTCGGTGGCCAGCGGCGTCCGGTCGGTCGCGGTGTAGCCGGCGAGATCCTCGGCGCTGAGCACGCCGCCCGCGGCCGCCACCGCCTTGACGATCTCCCTGGCCACCTCGCCCTTGTAAAAGGCGTCCGCGCCGCCCGCGCGCAGCTTGCCGAGCGTCCAGGCCAGCTGGGGCCGCCGCCAGAGCGTCCCCTCGGGGAGTGGCTTGCCGGCGAAGAGCTGCATGAACGTCTTGTCGCCGGTCTCCTTGCGATCGATGGCGGCCAGGCTCTGGGCCAGACGCCAGGAGACGGGAAACCCGCGCGCCGCCAGCCTCTGCGCGCCGTCGACGCAGCGGCTGAAGGGCAGCTTGCCCCAGCGCTTCACCATGTCGCTGAGCCCGCGCACCTCGCCCGGCACCGCCACCGCCAGGCCGCCGTGCTTCGAGAGCTCGGGCTGAACCTTCCCGTCCTTGAAGTAGGCGGCCGGCGTGATCGCCGCCGGCGCCCGCTCGCGGAAGTCGAGCGCGTAGCTTTTCTTGTCTTTGGCCAGATAGACGATCGCGAAGCCGCCGCCGCCGATCCCGGACGAGTCGGGGTGCACGACCCCCAGCGCCAGCGCCGTGGCGCAGGCAGCGTCGATCGCGTTGCCGCCGCCTTTCATCGCCGCCACACCGGCCGCCGAGGCCAGCGCGTTGTCCGACGCCACCGCCGCGTGCGCCGCGCGGAACGGGGGTGGCGTGGCCGCGCCCGCGAATTCCGCGGCGCCCAGCGCCAATCCTGCGAAGACGGCCCCTGTGGCGAGCAGCCACGCCAGGCCGCTCCAGAGCGGGCGGAGGACGACGCGCGCCAATTGGCGCTGAGCAGGTGACGAGGGGCGCGTGATTTCCGATGAATATGCGGGATAATCAGCGCTTTGCAAAGGCCGAACGGACTTATAGTCTCGTCGGCGCCGGACCCCGGAGACCATGAGCGAGCCCACCCCGACAGCCCCGCGCGGACCCACCAACCTCCGCATCAAGTTTCGCAGCGCCAGCCTCGAGCAGTTCATCGAGCGCTACGCGGTCGACGTCAGTCGTGGCGGGATCTTCATCCGCACGCGCGAGCCGTTGCCGGTCGACACCCGCCTGCGGCTGGAGTTTCAGCTTCAGGACGCGACGCCGCTCCTGGCCGGGGAAGGGACCGTCGTCTGGATCCGCGAGCATGATCCGACGCGCGAGAACGTCACGCCTGGGATGGGCGTGCGGTTCGACAAGCTGACGCCGGAGACCCAGCCGACGCTGGAGAAGATCCTGGCCGAGAAGACCCGGCTCGAGCAGGCCGGGGTCGTCGCGGTGGCGCAACCGAAGGGGGGTGGGATGGCCGTGCGCCGCCCGTCCGGCGTCTTCGCCAGCCTCGACGCCAACGCGCGCGCGCTCCTGGGAGCCGGGCTGCCGCAGGCCCCGGCGGAGGCGCCCGCCACCGGCCCGGAGTCGACGCCGATCTCCGCGCCCCCTCCCCCGGCGACGTCGCCGGCGATCCCCAAGACCAGCTTTCTGGCGTCGCGCGCGGGGGCGCCTGTGGCGCCCGCATCGCCGACCCAGTCGGGGCCATTCACGCGCGCCCGGAGCACCACGACGCGTCCGGTGCCGGTCCCCTCGGCGCTGTTCGAGCCGCCCACCGCCGCCGACATCGACAAGGCGCTCGAGGTCTTGCAGGAGGCGCCCGGTCCGGCACCCGCCGTGCGTCCCTCCGCGTCGGCGCCCCGCTACGTCGCCGACGACGCCTCCAACGAGCCGACGCGCGTCGCGGACATCGTCGACGAGCTGGTCGGCGCCGGGTCCGGCCCACCGCCGGCGCCGATGACGCTGTCCGCCCCAGTGACGGGCGAAGCCAGCGGCGAACCCGGCGGCGTGGGCGAACAGTCACGGAGCGCCGCACCGTCGGCTGCGACGCTCGACCAGCCGCTCGAGATCGCGGACGTCGAGGTGGAGCCGGCCATCCCCGAGGCGCAGGCGGCGGTGGCCGCGCCGGTGGCGCCCGAGCCGAGCAAACGGTTCCGGGCCGCCTCGCGCGCCTACCCCACGCTGAACCGCCGACGGAGCGGGCTGACCACCTTCCTCGTGGTGCTGGTGGTCCTGGGGGCGGCGGCCGGCGCGGCGGTCAAGCTGCACCTCAAGGATCGTTTCTTTCCCTCGGCTGGCGCGCCGACCGCTGCGGCGCCCGCCGCCGCGCCGGCACCCGCCGCGACCGCGCCAGTCGCGGCCACGCCCCCCGCCGCGCCGGAGGGTGCGGGTGGAGCGCCCGCCGTCGCGGCGACACCCCCGCAGCCTTCCGCGCCCGCGGAAAAGCCGGCTCCCGACAATGCGGTCGCTGAAAAGACCGTCGAAAAAGCCGAGAAAGCTGCGAGCGACGAGAAGAAACCAGCGGCGCCTGCGGCCGCCACGGACAACGAAGAGCACGCGGCCAAGCACCGACCCCTCCATCACAAGGCGGAGGTCGCTGCCGCGGCCCCGGCAGCCGCCAGCGCGGCTGCTGACAAGCCGGCGCCCGAAAAGGCGCCAGCCGAAAAGCCGGCCGCCGACCAGCCAGCACCGGAGAAAGCCGCAGAGGGGGCGCCGGCCGAGAAGCCGGCAGCCGCCGCCCCCGCCCCGGCTCCGCCGATCCTGAAGGTCTCCTCGTCGCCCTCGGGCGCGCAGGTGTTGATCGACGGCAGGGAGCTGGGGAGCACGCCGTTCGTGAGCAAGGAGGTCGATCCCTCTGCGCCGCACACGATCACCATCAAGAAAGACGGATACGAACCGAACGAGCGGATGGTGAGCGGCCTCGACTGGTCGCGCCCGCACGGCGGCAGCCCGCAGACGCTGAAGGTGAACGCCAAGCTGCGCCGCGCGGCCGGCGCGCCGGCCGCCACCCCCTCACCTGCTCCAGCGAAAGAGAACGCCGAACCGGAGGACACCGGCGGTCCGTACATCAAGGAAATCAAGCCGGACTCGCCCTGATGGCGCCGCGGCGGCCGCAGGGACGGCTGAAGGATTCCTGGGCGGGCTTCTGCGGGCGTCTCGCCACGCTGGCGCTCCTCCTGGCCGGATGCCACCGCGCGGCCAGCGATGGTCCGCCACCGCCCGGGCAGCGGTTTCACCGCATCGACGTCCACACCCACATCGCTCCCGACGGCGTCGAGCGCGCCGTGCGCCTGATGAACGAGTGGGGGATCGACGGCATGGTGAACCTGTCGGGGATGTACCCGGGGCCGCCGCGCAACCCGCTCGAGCAGCAGCTGGCGGCGGCCGCCCAGAGCGGCGGGCGCATCGCCGTCTTCACCACGCCCGATTTCAAGCTGGTGCGCCGCCGTCCCACCGACTACGGCGTCGCCATGGCCGACCAGCTGACCGAGGCGCATCGTCTGGGCGCCATCGGCCTCAAGATCACCAAGGGGCTCGGCCTCGGCTATCCGGCGGCCGACGGGATTCACCTGCTGGCCGTCGACGATCCGGGCCTCGACCCGATGTTCGAGCGCGCCGGAGAGCTCGGCATGCCGGTGGCGATCCACTGCGGCGATCCCAAGGCCTTCTGGAAGCCAGCCACCCCCGACAACGAGCGCTGGGACGAGCTGCAGGCCCACCCCGAGTGGTCTTTTTACAACAGCGGCGCCCCCTCCTGGCAGGAACTCTACGACGCGCTCGAGCGCCGCGTCGCCCGCCATCCCAAGACCACCTTCATCGCCGTCCACTTCGGCGACGACCCCGAGGACCCCGACAACGTCGCGCGCATGCTCGACCGCTACCCCAACTTCTTCCTCGACACGGCGGCCCGCGTCCCGGAGATCGGCCGCCAGCCGCAGGAGAAGATGCGGCGCTTCTTCACGAAGTACCAGGATCGCATCCTGTTCGGGACCGACACCGGCATCGGCGCCGACCAGGACCAGATGATGTACGGCTCGAACGGCGCCGACCCGCCCACCCGCGCGGACGAGGTGCGCTTCTTCACCGAAACCTGGCGCTACTTCCAGACCCTGGACCGCCAGATCGACAGCCCGACCCCCATTCAAGGGCGCTGGAAGATCGACGGCATCGGCCTCCCCGAGCCGGTCCTGCGCAAGCTCTATTTCGACAATGCGGTCCGGGTCCTGCGCTGGCGACCAACCGGTGCTTGACTGACGAGGGCCGCTCCCCATAATGAGCGCCTCTCACATTCCGGAGTAGCTCAGTGGCAGAGCAGGCGGCTGTTAACCGCCGGGTCGGGGGTTCGAAACCCTCCTCCGGAGCAAGTCTCGACGGCTGGACGAACACCCAGCCTTGGATTGGCGGGGCCTGGGACGGGGGGCCGCGACCCTGCTTCGCTCAGTGTCCGGAGCAACTCCCCGACGTGCAGCTGTTTGGCGTCAGCGTCGTGCATGCAGCGCTGGAGGTGTCCAGGGTGTAGGTCTGCCCGCCGCACGTGATCATGAGGGTCAGCCCGCCATCGTCGGACGTCGCCTGGGCCACCTCGTTCCCGGCACCGTCCTTGTAGGAGAACGTCATCGTGGCGGACGCAGGCTGCGAGGTGTTCATGTAGGAGAAACATGTCCCCGAAGCGTTCGAGAAGGTGTGCGTCTTGTTGAGCGCATCGACCGCCTCGGTGACCCCGTTCGAATAGCAGTAGGTGTCTCCGCCCCCCTGGACAATCGCGTACGTACAGCTACCCGTCGTCGGCCGCCAGCAGCCCGCCTGCGCGTTCGCGATGCAGGCCGGCCAACAGCCCGACGCCGCGCCACCCGCGCCCGTGACACCGCCGGTCGCGCTGCCACCCGTCGCCCCGCTCCCTATACCGCCGGTACCGCCTCTCCCCGGCGCCCCAGCGCTCGCGCTACCTCCCGAGGCGGACCCTCCTTTGCCGCCCCCATCCGGTCCCGACCCCGTTCCACTGCCGCAGGCGACCATTCCTCCCGCGAGAATCACGGCTCCGAGCAGCACACGGTAGATCATCGACGTCTTCCTTTCCTTGGGTAAAGAGCACAGACGGCCCGCCGATCCTCGGCCGAGAGGAAGCGGCGACGGAGATCGGTGGCCGGCCCCATGGGCCACATGACGGACGCCCGGACGTCGGCAGGCGAGGCCAGGCAATCCGGGGCCGGCGCGCCCCGATCATCGAGCGCCGCCTTTTCCCCGGGCATGCGGCAGGCGTCTGCCAGACCGAGGGCGTGCCCCAACTCATGGGTGAGCACCACCTGCAGATCGGCACCGTTCGGCGCCGACGGATCGTCCCAGCGGAAATTGACGGCGTTGAGCTCGACGTCCACCTCGTAGATCCGGGCGGTCGCTTCGTCACCGGCCGGTTGAAAACGCGTCGTCGTGACCGCCGGGCTGAAGCTGTCGTGACATCCGTGGCCGACCTCGTCGGTGCACCAGAGGACCCGGTGCGGGACGACGGCGTTCCGGCCGTCACGCGCGACCGCCGCCTGCTTGATTGCGTGGTCATCGATCTTGATTGCCACTGCGGCGCAATCGACGTCGTTCCACGACCGTGCGGCCGCATGCAGGGCTTGTAACAGCTGCGGTCGCGACACCCCCCCCGGCGGCTCGGCCGCCACCGCCAGCGTGAAGGCAGGCGCTTTCCACGCCAGCGGGCGCCCTCCGGGATCCTTGGTTCGAACGTAGGCGAGAACGAACAGCACGGGAAGGTATCGCAAGCGCCGACCGACCTCTCCTACTGCTCGGCGCTCAAGGTCGCCACCCAGGTGTCGCCGCAGGTGTATCCGCCCGCCATCGACGTCCCCAGCGCCGCGCAGTCCGCGGCGTCGGTCGTACGGAAGAATCGATCGACGACGAAGGGAGGAAGCGTCGTCGGGGTGGACCCGTGCGCGAAGTCCCCGGAGGGAGCCCTGAAATCAATCTCCAGGTCTCCCGAACAAGAACCGATCGCCACGTTATCGAAGAAAATCGCTACGTCCGTTTGGTAAAAGCCGCTCTGTGTGACGACGGGACTGCTCGATTGTACCTGGACGAACGTCGGCAACACGACCGACGCCTGATGCACATAGCACTCGATACCGATGTTGACCGTCGACGCCAAGATGGTGAAGTCCAGATCCGAGCCCGGACCGAGCATGTCCAACGAACCGCAGGTAGGCTCCGCTATGACGGCATAGGAGCTGTACAGCACGTCCGTGACGGCGGAATCATAGACTTCGACCAGGTGCGCGTCGTACTTCCGTCCTGTTTCCCCGCCTGCAATACATGGATCGCGCGGCTGGGCGCAGGCCCCACAGAGAAGCAGAGCCAGCGCCGCAACGATCCGCGTGAATCTCACAGCCGGGAGCAGCACGACGAACATCCGTCCCAGACTACTGCGAGATCACCTAGCTCGGAGGTGTGATTGAAGACACACACTGTCCCTCGGTAAGCGTCGAACCCGCAGGACAGACATAAAGCGGCGGGGGGGGCGGCGAGCTCGCGCTCGCCGGTCCGTACGACGGACAGGTATCGGTCGGCTGGTGAAGGTCATACAGCCGACAGACCTCGTTCGGATCGGCGCCGAAGTTCAACATGACCTGGGTCAATCCCTCGAACAGGGTCTGCTGCTCGAGGAGTGCGCCGCTCGCTGGCTCACGCCGGAGGAACTCGCTGATGAACGAGGGGAAAGCCGTCCCCGGCAGCGAGACGTTCTCCTCGTGAATGACACCCTCTCCGTTCTCTGAAGTGTCGTTGAGGGAGCCGAGGACCTGGAAGAACCCGTTTGACGTGGTGAAGGGCGGTTTCGGAGCGGCAATTTCGCCGTTCGAGAGGAGCCAGGCGCCGCCATTTCCGGGATTGTTGGCAGCTGGGGAATTCGGCCAGCCGTCGAACGTATCGTGAATCGTCGTCGTGGTGGCGGCGACGTCCTCGAAGAAGGCGTCGGCCGCCGCGAAGGAGGTCACCTGTTTCGGGGTCGTCGTCCCGGCAATGTTCGGGCCCGACGTCGTCGACGCCCCCGCAGGAACGGCTCCGATGTTGTCCTCGGCGCAACGAAGAGGGTTGGCGTTGTCGGCACTGCACCAGCTGATGGGATCCGGCGACCCCGGAGGCCAGAGCGATGTCGACGTGGCCTGGCTGCCCGCGGGCGTGAAGTAGTTCATTCCCCCGACCAATTGAACCGCGAAGTAGTCCGCGATCCCCTCGTTCAGGAAATAGTCTTGTACCTGCGATCCATCGCGTTTGAGCTCCTGGGTTACGATGGTGTCGGATGCCGCGCCGACCCACACCGAGGTGAATTTTTCCGGATCGTTCCGGAACATCATGTCGCAGAACGAGAAGTGCCCATACTCGTGGCTCGTCACGCCGCGGGAGATGGTCGAGAAGCCGGGAGGGAGCACCATGTCGACCCCGTCATAAACCACGTCAGCCACCTCGCCGACGATGAACCCGATAATACCCGCCACGGCCGCTCCGACCAACGGGAGCAGCACCTGAGAGGCCTGTCCCACGGTGTCTATCGCGGACGCCAGGGCCGAGCCGGCGAGGCGCGTGGCGTCCGCGGCGACCGCCGCCGTGTTGGCGGCCACCGTCTGCGCGGCTGCCGTGTAGGCGTCCTGCACAGCGGCGAGCGCAGCGTTCGACGCCGCGCTCGCGCTTTGCTCGGCCTGTTGCAGGGCATCGGACGCGGTCTTCAGCGCGTTCACGTCGTTCGTGACGGCCTGTTGCGCGTCCGCGATCGCCTGGGAGGACCCACCCTGAGACTGCAAGGCCGACAGCTTGTCGCCGGCCTCGGTCAGGGTCGCAGCCGCCTCTGCCGCCGCCCCCGCCGCCGTGAGAGCTAGCGTCGAGGCCTGGGACGCGGCGATGACCGCCTGGTTGGCGTTGGCTACCGACTGGGCGGCCGACGTATTCGCAGCCGCTTGGGTGGCGGCCGCCCATTTGTTCACTGCGTTCGCCCAGGCGTCGGTGGCCTCGGACGTCTTGTCGGACGCGTCCCTAAAGTAGGTCTCGATCTTGTTGCCAGCGAAGGTCCCCCCGGCGGATCCAAGCTTCTCGCCGATTGCCGTCAACAGCGCGTCCACATCGGTGTAACCGAAGCACGGGGTATAGGCGCGGCCTTGGCTACTGAGCAGGTTGGCGAAGAAATCAGTGAGCACATTGACCTGTTTGGGCGTATAGCCCTCGATGGTCTGCAAGTAGGTATATGCCTCGCTGAGCTGGGCAAGATCATTCACCTCATCCTGGGCGAGCGGTGCCGCCACGGTGAGCGGACCGTTCAGTTGTGAGGCCGAGATGAGCGGGCTGTTGAAGGTGCAGGCCTCGTCCGGCGTGACCCAGTCGTTCAACTGCGCCGCCGCGTTCTGCAGCTCCACGCAGATCCCGGTCGCCGAGTCCTTCACCACCTTGATCGACGCCACTCCGGCGGCATTCGCCGTTCCAGTGGCCAGGGAGTCGAAGGGAATCGTGCCTTTGACCTTGGGGAACAGGATCCCGGGCGTCGAGATGTTCGTCCCTGGGATCTTGATCGAGGGGATGTGGGGGTGAAAGCTGAACGTGATCTGCTGGAGCGCGCGCACGGGAACGCCCGGCAGCGGGACGGGTTGTCCACGGTTCGCGCCCCAGGTCCGCAGCATCAACGTGTTCGGCCCTCCGAATCCGGGGTCACTGTTCATGACCTGGAGGTCGACCGTCAGGGTGGTCGAGCCCTTGAACAGCTTCGACACGTCGGCCAGCCCCTTGCGCGCGAGGTCGGAGAGTCCGTGCACGACGGAGTGGGCGCCCGACACGATCGACTTGATCAGCCCGCCGATGTGGAACCCGAACGGCTGCTGTACCGACCCCGAACCGTTCGTGGAGGACGAGCACGCCACCGTCAGGCCCGACCCCGTCGTCGAGTTCTTCATCGCGTTGACGGTCGGATCGCCCCCCGCTGGAGGACTCAAGAACGGAGAATCGCATGCCGCCTCCGGCACAGTCGTGTCGGTGCCGAGCTGGTCGTCGGTCGGGCAGTTCGGCAGCCCGCGATACCGGAATCCGTTGGTCGCCAGGTAGGAGTACGACAAGGAGCCGTCGGCGTTCTTTGCCGAGGCGACTGGGATGTTCTGGAGCACGATTGCCCGGAACGTATTGATCGCCTGGTTCGGATCGCTGCAGAGCGCCGCCTCGCGAATGATGTTGTACGTCGCGCCCGGAATGACCGCGAACACGAATCCGCCTTCACCGTCAAAGTTCGAGGTCGTCACGCCCGTCATGCCGGACCACTGGTCCCGCTCGACGTCGAAGAGGGGCATCGGGTCCCAGTGGATCTCCAAGTCGTCGAGGATCTCCAGGTCCTTCTTGTCCTGGACGTAGATCCAGGCGTACCAGAGCGAGGGGTTTCCGTCAGCGCCGAAGTTCGCCACGATGGGCGCCTGGGGCCACCGGAAGGTGTCGACGATTCCACGCGAGACCGTCGGATCGATGGCGGGCGGCAGCCGACCGCCGTTCCCTCCGTTGCACAGGCTGAACGGCCCGAGCGTGGTCGGAATCGTGTTCGGGCAAGACGAGGAGGTGAAGATGTTCCAGTGCTTGAACGTCTGATGGGTCACGGTCACGCTCGGGTTGACGGTGATACGGTTGGCGAAGAACGAGCCCGTGTGTCCGCCGGCGACGGTGGTGAGGGTGACGTTGGCGGTCGGCGCAACCAGCGTCCCGGAGAACGGCCCCTGCAGCGACAGATCGCTGCACGCCGTGCATCCCATCAAGAAGTCGCCCGGGCCGCCGCCGACATGGCTGATTGTGCCCTTGTAGAGCAGGATGCTCTGGATGTAGAGCAGCACCGGCCCGGCCGTCTCGTCGATCGTGAGCTGGGCGCTCGGCTCGAAGTCGAAGGACGTGAAGTAATAGGTACCGGTCGAGAGGTGGATCTGCGCCTGCGAAGCTGCGCTCACGCTGCCGTACGATCCGGGGGCCAGGGTGGTGTGTTGCGACGGCTGAAGCTGAACGTTCTGGCCAGCCGTCGGGAAGGTGACCGCCCAGGTCGTCAGCGCCGAGTTCGCCGTGATCGTCTCCTGGGTGATGGGCCCGGCGATCGACACGCCCGTCTGCCGGGTGATGGAGCCCTGGATGTTGAGGAAGCCCGAAATGACCGCGTTGGACTGCAGGAAGATCGAAGGCTTGCTCCAGACGTTGCCGACGCTGGTGCTGACGCCGAACTGGGTCTGCTCCGAGCCCACGCTGGACACCGTCGAGATCTGCCCCGACAGCTCGACGACCTTAGAGTGATCCGAGATCGTCAGGTTCGTCGCCGCCCCGAGGGCGACGCGCTGAGCGGTCGCCGCGTTCGGCAGGCTGATCGAAAGATTGAACGAGCTTCCGAGCGCCGCCGTACGGGTCTCGACGTCCGGCGCCGCCACCCCGCCGCACGTCAGGGCCGACCCAGCGAGCAAGAGAAAAACAGAAGCCCGTCCAACGACCTCCGCCCTGATACGCCTCGTCCCCTTCATCCTCACGCTTCCATCACGCATCGGCCGCCCCTTTCGCAAACGCAGATTACGTTCGTTGAAACGCGGCACACTAAATCCGGCGCCAACCGTTAGTCAACGAGTAATCAGTCGTTGCCAATCATCGTTCAACGACGACGACGGGCTTGCGAGAGAGTTAGAGTGATATTACTCGTGTCGTTTATGAACGACGACAATGACTTTGGAATATTCAAACCGTGCTCTAACGCACGGCTCGAGATGGCCCGACAGGGCCCACAGAGCCTTGGCAATCAGGGAGGGAGAGAACCGAGGATGATGAGCCCAACGCGGCGCTCTCTCACGAGCCGTTCCATCGAGGGGCCGCATCGCAACTTTGGCGTTCGCTGCCGGCGCTTGCGATGAGCCGCTCTAACCTGAGAAGCTAATAAGCCCAGAGCCTTCGCATACTTAGCCGAAGGATTCGGGGTGGTCGTTTGGCGCACATTCACACGCACAGAACTTCCGTGAGTCTCACGTGGCGTCGGCCCGCGCCCTCTGATATGGGTCGAACACCCGAACGATGGCGCCCCGCTTTCGCCTGCTCCCGATCTTGGTCCTGCCAACCCTCACGCTCGCGCTGGCGCTGGCGATGAACTGCGCGACCACGCCCAACCCCAACGCCGCGAAGTACCCGCCGCGCCCGGGCGGCTGCAAGGTGCGCGTCTTCCACACGCCCGCGCCCGACGTCAAGGAGTGGGACGATCTCGGCGTGGCGCACGTCGACTGCCCGCTGGACGTGGGCTCCGTCCAGTGCCTGAAGAGGCTCCGGATGGAAGCCTGCCGGATGGGCGGCGACATCATTTACGACGTCCCGAAGAAACCGCAGCGCCCGACCGAACAGGGGATGGTCTACGCCGGTCACGTGGCGCACACCAAGGAACGGTCCGACGACGCCGGCAAGGACAAGGACAGCGACGACGGAGGCGCGGGCGAGGTCGATCAGCCGGAAGGGCAGAGCGCCGGCGCGGTCGAACCCGTCGAGCCGATCTCGCCGAACGCCCCGGCGGTTCCCCTGGTGCCCCTCTCGCCGATCTCGCACGGCGCCGTCGGCGCGCCACGTCCCGTCGACGGCGGGCCATGAAGCCCGCGCGCGACCGGGCCGCCTGAGGCGGGATGCTCGCGGCCGCCACGCTCCTCGTCGGGCTCTCCGCACAGGTCGCCGCGGCCACGCCGCCGCCGCCGGGCGTCGAGCGGCTCGCCTCGCCGAATGGCCGCATCGCCGTGGCGGTGCACACCACGCCGCGCCTCTCGTACGACGTCCTCTTCGACGGCCGGCCCTTGTTGCAGGGAGCGACCCTTTCGCTCGACGTCGACGGCGTCCGATTGGGAGCGACGCCCCAGATCACCGGCCTCGAGCGGACCCGCACCGACGCCACGGTCGCGCCGCCCGTCCGCCAGATCGCCGCCAGTCTGGTCGACCGGCACAATGACCTGCGCCTCACCTGCGCCGGCGGCTACGCCATCACCTTCCGGGCCTACGACCTCGGTGTCGCCTACCGGTTCGAGACGGCGCTCCCCCGCGCCGAGGTGAAGATCACCGGCGAGGAGGCGACCTTCCGCTTCGTCACGGACGCCACCGTCTACTACCCGCGCGAGGAGAGCTTCTTCTCTCACAACGAGCGGCAGTTCCGGCGCGTGCGGCTCGGTGAGCTGTCTCCGGCCGCCCTCGGCAGCATCCCGGCGATCGTCGAGACCAGCGCCGGTCCGAAGGTCGCCATCGCCGAAGCGGATCTGGAGGACTACCCCGGCCTCTGGCTGCGCGGCACGGGTGGCCCGGCGCTGACCGCGACGTTTCCCCCTACCCGCTCGAGGAGAAGCTGACCGGCGATCGCACCCTTCGGGTGACGCGCGCGGCCGACTTCATCGCCATCACCCGCGGCACGCGGACGTTTCCCTGGCGCGTGCTGGGGGTCGCCGAGCACGACGGCGACCTCGTCTCCAACCCGCTCGTCTACCTCCTGGCGCGCCCGTCACAGATCGCGGACACCTCGTGGATCCGGCCGGGCAAGGTGGCCTGGGACTGGTGGAATGCGCTCAACCTGCGGGGGGTGAGGTTCAAGCCAGGGGTCAACAACGAGACCTACCAGGCGTACATCGACTTCGCGGCGCAGTACGGCCTGCCTTACGTCATCCTCGACGAAGGTTGGTACAAGACGGGCGACCTCCTGTCCGTGACACCGTCGCTCGACATGCCGAAGCTGCTGGCGTACGCGCGCGACAAACACGTCGGCATCATCCTGTGGGCGGTCTGGAAGACGTTGGCCGACCAGCTGGGGCCCGCGCTGGCCCAGTTCGAACGCTGGGGCATCGCCGGCCTCAAGGTCGACTTCATGCAGCGCGACGACCAGCCGGTGATCCAGTTCTACTGGCGCCTCTGCCGCGAGCTGGCGGCGCGCAAGATGCTGGTCGACTTCCACGGCGCCATCCGTTCGGTCCTGCTGACGCGCACCTGGCCGAACCTGCTCACCACCGAGGGCGTCCAGGGCCTCGAGCACGACAAGTGGAGCGACCGCACCGACCCCGCGCACGACGTCACCTTGGCGTTCACGCGCATGTTCCTCGGCCCGATGGACTTCACGCCCGGCGCCATGCGCAACGCCGATCGCGCGCACTTCAGGCCGAGCTTCGCGGCGCCGATGAGCCTCGGCACGCGCTGCCACCAGCTGGCGATGTACGTCGTTTACGAGAGCCCGCTGCAGATGCTGGCCGACTCGCCGTCCAACTATCTCGCCGAGCCAGAGGTGATGGAGCTCCTCGGTCCCGTCCCCTCGGTCTGGGACGAGACCCGGGTGCTGGGCGGGCAGATCGGCAGCTACGTCGTCGTGGCGCGACGGAGCGGCGCGACCTGGTACCTCGGCGCCATGACCGACTGGACCTCGCGCCAGCTCCAGATCGACACCAGCTTCCTCGGCGGCGGAGAGTGGAAGTTCGTGGCCTACGTCGATCCCCCCGACCACCCGGCGGTGGGGAGCGAGCACTACCGGACGGCCGGAACGCTCACCAGCGGGACGCCCGCCAGGTTCACGCTGGCATCCGGCGGAGGCTTCGCCGCCGTCTTCACGCCTTCGTCGGCGCCGAACCCGTCGGGCCCGTCGTCGTCCCGGTAGCCGCCCCCACAGTCGTCCCGACGACTTTGGACGACCAGTCGGCGATCAGCTTCAGCGTCGGGTCCTGGTCGTAGATGCTGTACCACCCCTGCTTCTCGTGGGGCGGATCCCCGACGAACGGATCACCCGGCCTCCAGAGATCGCCCGGCCGCGGCGGCCGCGCGGCGCCGGCCCAGGCCCACGGCATGATCCCCGCCATCGGCGTGGTCGCGATCAGCGAATGGACCAGGGCGTAGACCTCCCGAAAGTACCGGTCGCGGAAGGTCGTCGGCGACGCCGGCTCGAAGCTGCCGCCGTCGCGCGGGAAGCCGAACTCTTCCAGCAACAGCGGCTTGCCCAGCCTGGCCGCCAGCTCGGCATGCCTGCTGATGTACTTCTTCGCCAGGTCGAGCGCCTTGGGATAACCGGTCGGGATGGAATCAGCGTGGACCCATCCCCAGTTCTCCGCCCACATGTGAAAGCAGATGAAGTCGATCGCTGGGCTCTGGTGATCCTTGATCGGGTCGACGCCCGCGTACCAGGGCGTCGCGGTCAGCCCCTCGCTGCCGGTGGTGCAGAGCTGCGAGGGCGCCAGCGATTTGATCAGCCGCGCGCTCCGGTCGATCCAGTCGCGAAACGCGCGGGTATTGCCGAGACCGCGCGGCTCGTTGGCCAGCTCCCAGATCACCGTGGGGTTCGTCTTCAGCTGCGGGACCAGGAACCGGAGGTAGCCGTCGTAGAGTTCCAGCGCCCTGGCGCTCTTGTAGAAGCCACTCGCGTACCTCTGGAACCGATCCCAGCTACCGTTCGGCATCGGCGGCGGGTACGGGATCGGGCCGCCGCCCGCCCAGGCGACGTACTGCGCGAAGCCGCCCGACCACTGCCAGAAGTTGCTCAGCGTGTAGATGCCGTAGAGCCCGCGCGTTTGAAGCTCCTCGGCGAACCGCAGCACCCCCTCGACGCCCGCCGGATCGTATTTGCCGGGCGCCGGCTGGATCGCCGGCACGATCCGCTGCGGCTCGCTGTCGGGCCCCTCGGTCGCCGCCATCGTGCGGATCATGTTGATGCCGGCCGCCTGGATCCCGTCGAGATCGCGGCGCACCCGATCCCAGCCGGCGGCGTCGCCAGTCCGCGCCAGCGTCGGACCGGCCCAGTAATTGATGCCGCTGATGAAGAACGGGTGGCCATTCCTGGTGAAGCGGGTCCCGCGCACCTCGAGGCCGTCCGGGAGCGGTCGAGGCGCCGGCGCCGCCGGCGTGACCGGGGGCGGGGGCGGCCCGCCGTGGCAGCCGTCGATCAAGAGCGCACCCACACCGACGGCAGCACCGTGGACGATCTCTCGCCGGCTCGGTAGCGCGGATTCATTGGGGGACCTGGACATCGGCAGCCTCGGCGGCGTTCGGGAGTCATGTTACACAGCTCCGATGTCCGACCCCACCCGTTCATCTTTGGTCCCCACCCGCAGGCCGACCTGGTGGTGGCCGTCGTCGATGGCCTGATTCCCGGCGTGCCCGCCTCGCACGATGCGGCGAAATGGTACAACGGCCTGCACGCCCAACTCCAACAAGGAGACTTCCATGAAGTTGATCCTCGCGACGATTCTGGCCGGTTCGTTCTTGGTTTCCCTCCCGGTCAAGGCCGACGACAAGCCGCCGGCCGGTGACGGCAGCAAGAGCGACAAGCCCGCCAAAAAAGGCAAGAAGACGGACAAGAAGGCGGACAAGGGCGACAAGGGCGCGGCTCCCGCCGGCGGCGGCTGGTAGGCCATCGCCGCCGCGCGCTCACAACGAGCGCAGCAACGCCAGCAGCGCCGCCTGCTCGTCGGCCGTGAAGGCCGGCGGTCGGGCGGCGTTGGCCGGCGCGTGAACGGCGGTCGCGCCGGGATCGGTGCGGCGGAGCGCCTCCTCGAGCGTCCGTGCGCTGCCGTCGCTGAAGTAAGGCGCCGCGTCCCACACCCCGCGCAGCGACGGCGGATTGTTGCCACCTTCGCCGAGGATGGGCGTCCCGACCGCGTAGCGCCCGGGCGACGTCAGCGCCACCTGACCGGCCAGCAGCCGGGCCTCCAGCGCCGCGCCGTCGAGGTGATCGCCGCGGGCGCTCGACCCGACCAGCTGGTGGCAGCCCGCGCAGCGGTCCCGGAAGATCGCCAGCCCGCGCCGCGCCTCGGCTGAAAGCGCGGCGCCCGCCGTCACGAACGGCGACGGCTCGGGCGGAATCCGCTCCATGTAGCGCGCCAGCGCCGCCCGCAGCTCGGCGGGCGACAGCGTCACGTCGGCCGGGCCCGCGTCGCCCCAGGTCTTGAACGTGACGGGATAGTCGGCGAAGTGTGCCGGATCGCGCTCGGCGCCCTGCGCGTGCGTGGAGACGATGTTGTCGGCGAAGATGTCCAGCGTCGCCTGATTCCCCAGGCGCAGGAAAGGCGCCGTGGTTGCCAGCCCGCGACAGGTCAGCGTCGTCGAGAAGAATCGGTTTTGCTTGGCCGGGTGCAGCCGCCCGTCGATGTGTCCGTCGTCGTGGCAGGCGGCGCAGGTGTAGAGCGACAGCGGTCCGGTCGCGACGTTGTGGGGGATGAGCGCGCGGCTGTAGAACAGGAGCTCGCCTTGCTCCGCCGGCGACGAACGCCCCGGTTTCCCCACCACCAGCGTCGCATCGATCTTCCCCCGGGGGTCGAGCGAGATGAAGGTCAGCGTGTCGCTCAGTCGATCGGCCGTCACCAACCGGTGGGCCGAGACGGGGACCACGGCGGATGGATTCGCGCCCACCGGCACCACGATCGCATGGCGCAACTCGAGGTCGCTGGCCTGGGCCAGGACCAGGTTGTCGCTCCCGGCGCCCACGATCGCCAGATTGCCGCTCCCGTCGACCGCCGCGGCATCGGGCTCGATGGCCGGTGCGGCCCGATCGCCGAGGTTCACGAATGGGCGCCGCCCGGGCCCAGGATCGTCGACGAGACGCCCGCCCGAGAGCTGGCCCCGCGCCGCCAGCCGTATGACACCGCTGTCGAGCCCCTCGACCGGGCCTCGGGCGCGCGACACCACCCGATCCTCGTGGGTGAACAACCAGAGCCCGGGCAGCTCACCGGTGCTGATCACGAGATCGAGGACCGGCGCCTCGGTCCGGATGGTCTGTCTCGCTGCGGCCAGCCGCCCGTCTGCGGCGATCGGATGAATCGTCACCGTGTGGTCGATGAAGTTGCTCACCACCAGGAACGGGCCGTGACGCCCCGGCCAGCCCTCCGGCGGCACGAGGCGCACCGCCCGCGGCGAGATTCCCGTGGGGAGCGTCTGCAGCACCCGACCGTCGTCGAGCGCCACGACGGCGATCCCGCGCAGGGGCGGCGACGCGACGTAGGCCGTCTTCCCGTCCGTCGCCACCGCCAGGCCGCGCGCACCCGGCGGCAGCCCGGCGGCCAGCCGCGCAGCTCGAAACCCACCGATGGCGTCGCCGGTGATTCGCACGAGCCCGGGAGCGAACCGGCAGCCAACCAGGGCACCCTCCTGGGGGAGGGCCGCAATTGCGTCGGGAAACCGGCAAGCGTCGATTCTGGCCAGCAGGCGCGGCGGCGAGGACGAGGGGTCGACCACCGCGACCTGGTCGGCGGTCGAGAGCGCGACGTAGAGCAGGCCGTCGTCCCCGTTGAAGGCCAGCGCGCGCGGTCGCGCGTGACCGTCACGATAATCGCTCGGCTGCGGGGAGAGCTCCGCCTCCGGCGCGCTTGGCGTCCGCCTCGACACACCGGTGGTGCGGGAACAGGCGACCGGCGCGCAGGCGATGAGGCAGGCGATGAGACCGGCCCGTTTCCCGCGCGAAGGCATGAAAGAGCTACCCGCGGTGCGCTTCTTCAACCACCGCGTCGCGCAGCGGACCCTTGCGCCAGATCTTCCAGCCGGTCTCGACGAGCGCGCGCACGTCGCGCACCCGGCCCGCGAATACGGTCTCGGCCAGGACCAGGGCCTCGTTCTCCAGCTCGGCGCGCCGCTGATCGACGGCGGCCAGCACCGCCTCGCCGTCGGCCGCGCGGCCGAACCAGCGCGGGTGCAACCCGGCCGTCGCCTTGACGCAGTCGAGGTCGTGGACCTGTCCCAGGATCTCGCCAAGCCGCTCGATCTTCGGCATCAAGGTGGTGGTCAGCTCCGGGACCGCCGCGGCGATGATGCGCAGCTCGTAGGAGAGCGCCTTGACCTTTTTGCGCCAGTCGTGAAATCGATCGGGCGTCGGTCGCGCGCGCGCCGCCACCAGCTTGGCGAGGCCGGTGCGGTAGGTGCGGGTGACCCCCTTGCCGATGGCGCGGCTGCCGCTGCCCACCCCCCAGTCCGACAGATCGCGACGCAGACGGCGCAGCGCCCGTGCCGCCCGCTTCAGATCGCGCTCGACCTCATCGGGCTCGAGCGCGCGGCGGATCTGCCGCTCGGCCGCCGACAGCCTGATCAGCAAGCGCGGCGGCAGCTCGGACTGCAGCCGCGTCCCGAGCACGCGGAAGGTGTGGGCCTGCACGGCGAGGTCGCGCGGCCGCGCCAGCATCCGGCCCGCGTCGCGCAGCCGGCGATCGTCGCGCTTGGCCTTTTCCCCCGCCCCCTTGCGGATCAGGCCCAGCGCCGCGCGCGAGCGCTTGAGCCGGGTGCGCACCTCGTGCACCCGCTCCTCTTGATCGCGCTTTCGATCGCGCGCCACCCGGATGGCGCTGCGAAGCTGCTCGCGCACGATCCGGCGCACGGCCTTGACGACCTCTTCCTTTTTCTTGATCCGGTAACCCACGCCTCAATATGTATCGCGGACGGTCGTCGCGTGCAGCATTGATGAGAGCCGCTCGGCGCCGCCCGGTCGCGCGCCCGGCGACGGCGTCCACTCGACGGTCTCCGTCTCACCCGGCAACAGATCGAAGAAGTTGTCGGAGAAGGCCCCTTCACCGTCGGGCGTCGACAGCCAGATCGCGCGCGCGAACCGCCGCGCGGTGACCTTCACCGTGGCGCCGATCCGATGCGGCGTGACGCCGATCGCCAGCTCCGGCGAGGGGAGCGCGAGCTCGCGCGTCTTCAGGAAGTAGAAGAGATTGCGGCTCACGGTCGCACCACCCGCGCTCAGCTCGGCGACCAGCACCACGTGGCTGGGGTCGACCCCCTTGAGCAGGTCGCGCTTCGAGGCCGAGAACTGCGGCTCGCTGGTCAGCGCCTTGACGGTGACGTCGCGCTCGAAACGCCAGCGCTCCCCGCCCCCGTCGAGATCGACCAGGCGCAAGGTCAGGTGCGCCGGCAGGTCGGTCCGCTCGTCCGAGACCAGATAGACGCGCAACGTCCCGTTGTCGTCGACCGGCGAGACCAGCACCGGCGCGAAGAAGCGCCGTGCCGCGTACTGCAGCGCCTTCCAGGTCCCGTAGTAGTCGATGCTGGACCAGGAGGCGACCGGCCAGCAGTCGTCGAGCTGCCAGTAGAGGCTCCCCATGTTGTAGGGCATGCGGCGGCGGTGCGCCTCGGCGCCGAACTGAATGACGTTCGCCTGCAGCACCTGCGACAGATAGAGAAAGGCGCCGAAGTCCTTGGGGGCGCGGAAGTCGCGCTCCATGTAGGTCCGCACCAGCGCGTTGCCACGCGGGTGGCGCTGGTGCGACAGCATCACCGGGGAATCGAGGCGCCACTCCGACGGCGGCGCGTAGCGCGCCACGCTGGGGAGCGTGGGGAACGACTGGAAGCCGTACTCGCTCATGAAGCGCGAGATGTTGGCGGCGTAGGCCTCGTAGGGCGCCTCGGCGTGCCAGACGCCCCAGTAGTGCATGTCCCCCCAGCCCATCTTGCCGGGCGCCACGCCGTCCTCGTTCGCGCTGGGGGTGGAGCGCGTGTAGAAGCGCCCCGGATCTTCGGCGGCCACCACCCGCGGCAGCACCTCGTGAAAGATGCGCTTGTAGTCGTTCCAGATCGTCGCCTGCGCCGCCTTGTCGAGATGAAACTTTGCGGGCCAGCCCCACTGCTGCCAGGCCGCCTCGACCTCGTTGTTGCCCGCCCACAGCGCCAGCGACGGATGATTGCGCAGCCGGCGCACGTTCTCGATCGCCTCCTGTCGCACGTTCTCGATGAACGGCGGGTCGCCCGGATACATGCTGCAGGCAAACATGAAGTCCTGCCAGACCAGCAACCCCAGCTCGTCGCAGATCTCGTAGAAGCGGTCGTCCTCGTAGATCCCGCCGCCCCAGACCCGGAGCATGTTCATGTTGGCGGTCGCCGCCGACTGCAAGAGGAAGCGGTACTTCTCCTCGGTCACCCGGGTGACGAAGCTGTCGGCGGGAATCCAGTTCGCCCCCTTCATGAAGACAGGCGCGCCGTTGACCACGATGGTGAAGGTCTTGCCGCCGGCGTCGTGCCGGCTCACCACCTCCAGCGTGCGCAACCCGATGCGCGTCTGTCGACGCCCGCGCGTCACGCCGCCCGTCGCCAGCGACGTCTCGAGGGTGTACAGCTTCTGCGCGCCGAGGCCGTTCGGCCACCAGCGCTCCGGCTTGTCGATGACGATCTCCAGCCGGACCTCGTTGCGCCCGCGCGCCAGCACCTTGTCGGCCGCTCCCAGCGCCGCGCCGCCGGCCAACCCCACCGTCACCCGGGCCTGCCCGGCCCGCGCCGCCGTCACCGCCGCCACCACCACCAGCTGCGCGTGCGCGTCGTCGAGCGCGCGCTGGGTGACCTGCACGTCGTCGAGCCGCGCCACATCCCAGCCCTCGACGGCGGCAGGTCGCCAGATGCCGCTGGTGACGAAGCGCGGCCCCCAGTCCCACCCGTAGTGGTAGGGCGCCTTGCGGGCGAACATCGAGACCATCTGGGGCGCCTGATCGTTCGCCGCCGGCAGCGTGTAGCCGAGCCGATCGTAGGCCGGCTTGGCCACCGCGATCGGCGAGCGAAAGTGCACCACCACCGTGTTGGCGCCGGCGACGACCCGCGGCTTGATGTCGGCGCGCCAGGAGCGAAACATGTTGTCCGCCGACAGCACGCGCGTCCCGTTGACCGAGACCTCCGCGAAGGTGTCGAGCCCCTGGAAGACGATCTCGATCCGGTCACGCCCGAGGAGCGCGCTGTCGGCGACGAACGTCGACCGATACTCCCAGTCGGTGTGCTCGATCCACTGCAGCGCCTTTTCGTTGGTCCCGCTGAACGGATCGGGGATCTTCCCGGCCCGCAGGAGATCCGTGTGGACGCACCCCGGAACCTCGGCCGGGATCCAGACGCCGAACCCGGGCGGGCCGTTCACCGCCCGCAACGACCAGGGACCGAAGTCGATCGCTTGCCCGAGCTCCATCTGCGGCAGGGTCTCACGCGCTCGGGCCGGCGAGGCTTCGGGTCGGCGCGCCGGCGCGGCGATCGACAGGGCGACCGCCGCGAAGAGCGCCAGCGCTACGGCTTGTCGATGACGATCGGGATGTTGAAGTCTTGCCACGCGGGGGTGGTGTTCAAGCGATTGGCCGGCTGGTTGTAGAGATAGATCGCCGGATAGGTGCTGTACCCGACCTCATTCTTGACGATGGCCGTGATGTAGAGCTGCGAGACGTAAACGGTGTTCGTCATGTTGCCGTTCGTGACCGTCAGCTGCTGCGGGTTGTACCGGTTCGAGGAGAAGATCAGCCAGTAGTAGCTCTTGTTGTTGGCGTTGCCGATGGTTGGAGACCACTTGGCCCAGTGGTTGTTGATACCGGGGCTCGACAGGCCGGTGCACTTCGGCGGGTCGTTGGCGTTGAGGCGAATCGCCTGGGCACCCGCCAGACCGGAGGGTGTCGCAAACGGAGTCACGTAAAGCTCGGCGATCTTGTTGGCGTACATGACCTGGCCCGCCTGGACGGCCGTGAACGCCAGCATCGAGTCATCCGGCGCGAAGGAGGGATAGTACTCCTCGATCGACGACGAGGATCCACCCGGCACCGGCGTGGCAGCTCCGCCGGCCTTGTTGTTGTACTGAACCGAGTAGAGGTCGGTGTGCCCCACGTTGAGACGCCCGTCCTCGTCGCCCGGCGTGCAGCTTTGCCCCGAGCACCCGCCCGGCGTCGAGGAGTAGACGATCGTGGTGCCGTCGTTGCTCCAGGTCGGGAAGGCGACGCCGCCGAGATCTCCCGTGTGCTGGATGTAATCGAAGGCAGTCCCGCGGGTGGGGAACGGCTGCCCGTTGTTCGTCGTGACCGCCGAGGACTCCGTGTCGACCCAGACGAGGTTGCCTGGTTGATAGTCGTCCGTGGTCCAGGGCATCGTGAGAATCGCTGGCCGGGATCTGCGCGGCCACGATGGCGATCTGGTCGCCCGTCGACCAGTGGGCCTGGGAGAAGGTCATGCCGCCCATCCAGGGGTACTGGACGAAGGTGCGCGAGCCGGTGCAGGTGTTCCAGTTCGTGCAGCTCGCCCCCGGATAGGTGGGGATGGCCTGCCCCTTGGTGCTTGCCTGGATGTTGGCGAACGCGCCACCCCAAGGCCAAGCGTCGACGAACCCGACGTAGTTTCCGTCCGGCGTTCCCACGTGGCAGCCAATGCAGTGGGACTGCTGGGTGTTGCCATTCTGAGTGGCGACCTGCTGCTGCACGTCGGTGATCGCGAGCGCCGGTGTCCCACTCGATTGAAAGAGCGTCGAGTCGTCACCGACGGTGAACCCGTCGAGAAATGAATCGTTCTTGATGGTGGCGACGTTGGTGATGTTGGACAGATCCTTGCCTACTGCCATCGGATCCATCGACCAGAACACCATGCTGCCGCCAGCGCCGACCGGGGCGATCTGAAAGCTGGCGCTGGTCGCGCCACCATTGGGGGTCTGAACCGTGACGGTGATGTCCTGCTCGTTGATGTGGGCGGCCAGGTTCTGCCAGATCGGCTTCGGCAGCGCCCAGCTGTCGCCCTGCGCGTACGCCACGAGGTCCGTCGACTCCATGTCGGCGTGGAAGGTGATCTTGAGGTAACCGGTGTTGCCCGGAACGTGCACGCGCGGCGGCAGCCAGTTGTTGGGGAACAGGGAGCCATCCTCGGGCTCGGTGACGCAGGGACCGGAGCCGCTCGGGCTCCCGAACATGCCGCCCACGTCGGTGGGGACGTTCACCTGAAAGATCGGGTTCGGGTTGCTGGCCGTCGGCTCGAAGTCGGTGCACTGGCCGTTGCAGCCGCTCGGCGTGATGACGGTGGTGCCGCCACCGCCGGTGGAGCCGCCGTTGCCGGTCCCTATGGAGCCGCCCTTGGCGGAGCTTCCACCGGTGCCGTTCGAGGCAATCGGCTTCACCCCGGCGCAACCGGCGCCCGCCAACAGGGCGGCCAACGCCGCGACCTCAGTGATCCTCGCATAAGCTCTTGTGCTCACGATCTATCTCCCCGAAAAGCCTCGATTATATCTGGATTCGTCAAAGCTGCCATCCCCCAGGGTGCGCCCCGGTCTCTCCAAGTGCCTCGAAATGCCGGCCAGGTGTCACCTAATGTGCGTGGGGAGCCGCCACTATCCGCCAAGAATGATCTCCTGACCCTGCGCCAACTTGACCCCACCAGACGAAGCTGGTGGACTTGAATGCGAAGATGACCGTTGGTACGCCCTCCGATCACCGCCAGGGCGGGCGGCTCTCCCAATCTCGGATGGACGACGCGGTCAGGCGCCTGGGGCGCTTTCAAATCATCGGACGCCTCGCGACGGGCGGTATGGCGGAGGTCTATCTGGCGCTGTCGGGCGAGTTGCCCGGCTACCGCACCCTGCTGGTGGTGAAGCGGATCCTCCCCCACCTCGCCTCCAACCGGCAGTTCATCGGGATGTTCCTCGACGAGGCGCGGCTGGCGGCGCTGCTCGACCACCCGAACGTGGTGCGCATCATCGAGGTCGGCCACGACGGCGAGGAGTACTTCCTGGCCATGGAGCTGGTGCAGGGCAAGCCGCTCTCCGCGGTCCTGCGCAAGGCCACGCGCGAACGCCGCCCCCCCAGCCCGGCGCTGGCCGCCTACATCATCGCCCAGGCGGCCAGCGGGCTCGGCTACGCGCACGCGCTCACCGACGGTGACGGCCGGCCGCTCGGCGTCGTCCACCGTGACGTCTCGCCGCAGAACGTGCTGCTCTCCTTCGAGGGGGCCGTGAAGCTGATCGACTTCGGCGTCGCGCGCGCCTTCGGCCGCGTCGCCCACACCAGCCCCGGAGGTCTCAAGGGGAAGATCGAATACATGTCGCCCGAGCAGGCCTCGGCCGAGGAGGTCGATCACCGGGCCGACGTTTTCGCGCTGGGGGTGGTGCTCTGGGAGGTGCTGACCGGCCGGCGGCTCTATCGCCGTGAGACCGAGCTGGCCACGATGCGCGCGATCCTGGACGATCCGATCCCGCGCCCGTCGGAGGTCGCCGACATCCCCCCCGAGCTGGACGCGGTGGTGATGCGCGCCCTGCGCAAGCGGCGCGACGCCCGCTTCGCCAGCGCCCACGAGATGGCGCAGGCGCTCGAACGCTTCGCCTTCAGCAACGAGGGGTTCAGCCCGCTGCAGGTGGCCAGCTACATGAAGGGGCTGTTCGCGGCGGAGTTTCTGCAATGGCGCAAGACCGCCACCGCCGCCCTCGACATGGAGGTCGATCGCGGCGAGCGACGTCCCCGGATCGACACGCCCGGGGCGGAGCCGCCGACGCAGGGGCCGACGATGGCGTTGCGCCCCGGCCTGTCGACGTCGGGGGTGCGCGCGGCCAGCGAGGTGAAGAGCCAGACCGCGCGGAGCCGGGGGACCATCAGCCAGGCAGTCCAGACGATGCCGTCTTCGCCCTCTTCCCCCACTTCGCCGTCGACGGTCGACCCGCGGAGCAACAAGCGGGATCGTCTCTGGGTCTACGGCGGCCTCATCGTGCTGGTGGCGATCACCGGGTACGGCGCCTGGATGTTGACGCGCGCGCAGGGCACGGGCGTCCCGCACGATCGCCCGCCGCCGCAGGCGGCACCGACGGCCATCTCTTCTCCGCTGACGCCGCCCGCCCCGGCCGCCACGCCGGCGCCAGCGACGACGGAGGCGGCGGCCCGGGGACCCGCTGCGGCCGCCCCGAGCCCGCAGACCGCGGCCGCAGCCCCTCGCCCGCAGACCACGGCCCCGGCCGCGGCCCCGAGCGCCCCGCCGGAAGACGCCACAACCGCCCCGGTGAACGCCACCCCCAGACCCGTCACCGCCCCCGCCGCCGCCACGCCGGGGGCGGCCCAGGCTCAGGAGGGAAAGGGCGCCGGGCACCCACATCCCAGGCGGCGCCGGGTGCGACACGACGACGGGGCGGCCGCCTCGGGATCCAAGGACCCCGACGACAAGACGCCTCCCGCCGCGGCGGCCGATTCAGGGGACAAGAAACCCGACCCTTTCGAGTGAGTCATTTGACCGGTCGATTTCGGGCCGTGTAGACTTGAACTCTTAAATGGCGGCGGTGCAGATTACTGGGATCAAGGATACGGAGTTCGAAGCCACGGCGGCGGCGGACGGCCAGGCGCTGGTGATGCGCCTCTCGGGAAACGCGGACCTGAGGGTCAACGCCCCTCTCGGCCCGTTCTTGGACTCCATCGATGACGAGGCCCGCCGCGAGCACATGGGAGAGGTGGTCGCGGACTTCCGCGAGCTGGTGTTCATGAACTCCTCCTGCCTCAAGGAGTTCGTTCGCTGGATTGCCCAGGTCGACGAGCGCACCGACGACCACTACCGCATCCGCTTCCTCAGCGACCCGGGCGCGCAGTGGCAATCGCGCAGCCTGCAGGCGCTGCGCGCCTTCGCTCCGAACCTCGTCACGATCGAAATCGCGAAGTCGTAGGGCGGCTCGCGCTCCTCCGATCCGGTGGGCGGCTCCGCTCGGCACTTCCGGCGGGGGCGGCGGGGGCAGGGGTGTCCCTCCACCGCTCGCGAGAAGGAATCCTCGGCCGCGAACGATCAGAGCGGCCTGCGAGCGAGCGGCGGAGGGACACCCCTGCCCCCGCCGCGCCTCTGGTCGAGCCTCGGCTCCGCTTCGCCGGGCCTCGCTCGGAGGGCGCACCGCTGGCTTCGACTACATCGGCTCGGTGCCGTAGACGAGAGCGGTTCCGTTGCTGGTGGTGATGTACACGGTCACCTTGGTGGTCGCCAACAAGGTGTTCGAGCCGTTGTATGAGTAGTCGCCCGTCTGGGTGTAGTTGGAGTTGTCGTTCTTCCTCATGCCTACGCCGAACTCCATGTACTTCCCGGGGGCGATGCTGCCATCCGCAGCAACGAACGCGAGCTGCTCGTAATAGTCCGCTCCCGTGCGCGCCGGCGAAACCGCGGTGAACGAACCGGTGATGCCCGTGGCCGGCAGGCTCGTCTGCCCGCTGTTGTTCAGGAAGTAGGTGGGCGTGATGAAGGTCTGGGTCACGGTCCCCGTGTCGTCCCAGGTGTACCAGTAGCGAATCGTGAGCTGTGAGATCGGGACAGCCGTCGTTCCGTTGTTGGTGACCCTGACGTCATAGTAGAGGCCCTGGGTGACTGCTGGACTCCCGGCGTTGCTCAGCTGGACCGAGATGTTCACCGCCTGAATGCATGTCCCGCCCGCGCACATGTACGCTGCCGAGATGCAGTCGGAGTTGGCGGAGCAGGTCGCCAGGCAGGCGTTCGTGCCGCAGATGAACGGCGTGCAGGAGCTGGTCGCGGGGGTCACGCAGGATCCAGACGCATTGCACGTGGATGTCGGGTGGTACGTCGACGTCGAGCAGCTCTGCGCGATGCACTGAGTTCCACTGGCGTACTTCTGACAGCCGCCGCTGCCGTCGCAGAAGCCGTTGGTCCCGCAGGTGGCCGCGGTCGCGTCGGTGCACTGGTTGAGCGGGTCCTGGCCCGCGGGGACCGCGATGCAAGTGCCGAGCGATCCGGCGATGGCGCAGGACGAGCAGTTGGCCGTGCAGGTCGTCGCGCAGCAGACGCCCTGCTGGCAGTGCGCGGCGGAGGCGACGCACTGGTTGTCGGCGGTGCAGGCCGCGCCCTGCGACAGCAGGCCGCAGCTCATCGTCGAGGTGTTGCAGGTGTTCGGTGAGGCGCAATCGGTGGTGGCCGCGCAGCTCGTCTTGCAGATGTTGTTCGTCGTGTCGCAGCCATAGGGCGCGCAGAGCGATGCGCTGACCGTCTTGCAGACGCCGGTGCCGTCGCAGGTGCGTGTCGGCGTGAACGTCGAGCCGCTGCAGCTCTGCGCGGCGCAGACCGTCCCCGAGGCGTAAAGGCGGCACTTGCCGCTGCCGTCGCAGCTCCCGTCGGTGCCGCAGGTGGCGGCGGTGGCGTCCGTGCAGGCGTTGAGCGGATCGGTCCCGGCGGGGATGTTGGTGCAGGTCCCCAGGGTGGCGGTCAACGCGCACGAGGAGCAGGTCCCCGAGCAGGTGGAGGCGCAGCAGACACCCTGCTGGCAGAGGCCGGAGGCGCAGGCCCCCGCCGCGGTGCAGGTATGGCCGAGCGGCGCCAGGGTGCAGGTGCCGCCGTTGCAGATGTTGGGCGCCGTGCAGTCACCGTCCACCGTGCAGGTGATCTTGCAGATGTTGTTGGTCGTGTCGCAGGCGTAAGCGCCACACGAGGTGCCGGTCGCCGCCGGGCACATCCCGGTCCCGTTGCAGACCGCCGCCGGTGCATAGGTCGAGCCGGTGCAGGTCGCCGCCGCGCACTGGGTGCCCGCCACGTACTTCTGACAGGCGCCCGCGCCGTTGCAGAAGCCGTTGTTGCCGCAGCTGGTCGATCCCGCGTCGGTGCATTGCGCCAGCGGGTCCTGACCCGACGGCACGTTGGTGCAGGTCCCGATGCTGTTCGTCAGCGCGCACGACTGGCAGGTCCCCGAGCAGGCGGTGTTGCAGCAGTAGCCCTGCGCGCAGAAGTTGGAGTTGCAGTCGCTGTTGGCTGCGCAGGCGGAGCCGATCGGATACTTGCCGCAGCTCATCGCGGTACAGACATTGGGCGACGTGCAGTCGGTGTTGGCGCCGCAGGTCCCGAGACAGGCGGTCGCACCACAGACGTAGGGGGCGCAGGACGACGGCGTGCCCGCGACGCACTTCCCGGCGCCGTCGCAGCGGCTGGAGGCGGTCAGCGTCGATCCCGCGCAGCTCTGCGCCAGGCAGACGGTTCCGCTCGAGTAGAGCTGGCACTTCCCCGCGCCGTCGCAGGACCCGTTGGTCCCGCAGGTGGTGGCGCCCGCATCCGTGCACTGGTTGAGCGGGTCGGTCCCCACGGGAACGTTGGTGCACGTCCCGGCGGTCGCGGCGCTCAGGTTGCACGACTGGCAGGTCGCCTCGCAGCCGGTGTTGCAGCAGACGCCCTGCTCGCAATAACCCGAGCCGCACTCCGTCGCCGCGCCGCAGGTGGTGCCGTTGACCTTCTTGCCGCAGATCGTCCCGTTGCAGACGAAGCCGGCCGCACAGTCCGCAGTCGTTCCGCAGCTGGTCTTGCAGTCACCGTTGGTGCCGCAGATGTAGGGAGAGCAGGCGGACAGACCACCCGCGACGCAGGTCCCCTTGCCGTCGCAACGTCCCCCCGCCGTCTCGGTGCCTGCGGTGCAGACGTCGGCTCCGCAGGAGGTGCCGGAGGGGTAGTTCTGGCAGGCGCCGGCGCCGTCGCAGAACCCGTTCGTGAGGCAGCTGGGGGCACCCTGATCGGCGCACTGGCCGAGGGGATCCTGGCCGACCGGCACCGCGATGCAGGTCCCCTGGTTCTTGGCGACCGCGCACGACATGCAGGTTCCGGTGCAGGTCGTCGAGCAGCAGACCCCCTGCGCGCAGTGGGTCGACATGCAGTCGCTGTCGGCGGCGCAGCTGGCGCCCGGCGGCTTGAGCCCGCAGCTGCCGTTGTTGCAGCTGTTGCCGACGGAGCAGTCGGCGTCGGCCGTGCAGACCGTCTTGCACGAGCCGACGTTGGCGCCGGTGGTGTTGCAAACGTAGGGGGCGCAGGACTGGCTCGGCTTCACGTTGCAGGTCCCGAGGCCGTCGCAGCGCCCCGCGAAGGTGAGCATCGAACCGCTGCAGCCGGCGGTCTGGCAGGCGACGCCCGCCACGTACTTTTCGCAGGCGCCCGTGCCGTCGCAGTTCCCGTCCGTGCCGCAGCTGGCGACCCCCTGGTCGACGCACTCGTTCCGCGGATCGGTGCCGACGTCGGCCGGGATACAGGTGCCGACGTTCCCCACGCTGGCGCAGGTCTCGCAGGTCCCCGTGCAGGCGCTCTTGCAGCAGACGCCGTCGGCGCAGAAGGTCGACGCGCAGTCGGACCCCGTCTGGCAGGCCTGTCCAAGCTGCGCCTTGGGTGTCGTCGGACCATCGGCCGTCCCCCCCGAATCGGTTCCCGGCGTGACCACGCCCATGTCCTTGTTGGTCCCCCCGCCGTCGGGGTGCGTCTGGTTTCCGGTGCCGCCGCCGCTGCAGCTCGCGACGGACAGGGCGATGATCGCCGCCAAGAGCGGTGCAGCGACCGACGCCGCGATGGAGCAAGACCGGAGCGCGCGCACCCTAGGCTGGGGGAAACCTATGGTCATTGAGCGGGCCTTTCTGACTAAGAAGAGCAGGCGAAACAGGTCGGCGTGGGTCGGTGTCTGGAAAGGGGCGACTTCAACGCCCAGATCCGGAAATCATCTTACGCGTGCTCGCAAATCGAATCTACGATCACCTTTAAAAGCGCCCTGCGGGGCATTACGCTCGGGGCATGAAGATCGCGCGCGGACGCAGCGTCGAGCTCTCCTACGAGCTCAGAGTCAAAGGCGGGTCGGTGATCGAGTCGTCGACGCGCAGCGGGCCACTGCGTTACGTGCACGGCGATGGCAAGATGTTGCCGGGCCTGGAGAAACGGCTGGAGGGGCTTCAGCCGGGCGACGAACGGAAGGGCGAGATTCCGGCGGCCGAGGCGTTCGGGACCGAGGCATCCCTGCCCGTGAGGGAGATGGCGCGGAGCGTCTTTCCAAAGGGTCTCAAGGTCGAGCCGGGTGCCGTTTTCGAGGCCAAGGATCCCGCCTCCGGCGCGCCGGTGCAGTTCAAGATTCTCTCCGCCACCGACACGGTCGCCAACGTACGCTTGATGCATCCGCTGGTGGGCCGCGACATCGAGTACCAGGTCACCGTCCTGGCGGTGCGAGATCCCAGCACGGCGAGCGGCCCACCCCCCATCCCGGGCATCGTCGAGCTCGACCCTGACGAGTTGAACGAGAGCTGAGACCGACGGTCCGGCGCGCCCCCCGGCGTAACCGGGGAAACGTCCCGGTCCGGTTGAGATTGTCCCCCTCCCCCTGTCGCGCGGGCCGGACCGTGCACAGCTTTGTCGTTAGGAAACGTTCAGGTCAGCGACGCGGGCGAGGTTCCGCGAGGAAGGAAATCGTCATGGCGAGCAATGAAAAAGGGGAGAGCCGCGGGCGTGGCTTCGCGGGTATGGATAGAGAGCGTCAGCGCCAGATCTCGTCGCAGGGGGGCAAGGCGGCCCATCAGAAGGGGACCGCGCACGAGTTCGACTCCGAGGAGGCCCGGGAGGCGGGGCGCAAGGGGGGGATGGTGAGCGGCGGTCGGCGGCGCGCCCGCGAGGCAGGTACGCCCAATCCGGTGGTCACCGAGCGGGAGACCGAGGCCGACAGCGAGAGCGAGCGCGAATCCAGGTCGCTGACCGGCGGCGAGGGATCGAACGCGCCGGCTGGTCACGGCGCGTAAAGCGCGTAAAGAGGGAAGCGTCGAAGACGCTGGTAGACTGGCCGGAGTGGACGCCAACGATCGTCCGAAACCGATTGCGAGGCCAGTTGTGAGGCTGACTCCGGTGCCCGAGGAAGCGGCGCCCCCAGAAGGCGACAGCGAGGCGCCGAATGGTCTCGTGGCACTCGGAGGTCGGCTCGATTTCGAAACGCTGGTGACCGCGTATCGAGCCGGGATCTTCCCCTGGTCGTCCGACCCGGTGCTCACCTGGTGGTCGCCCGATCCGCGCGCGATCTTCGACCTCGACGCCTGGCGGCCTCACCGCAGCGTCGGGCGGGCGGCGCGGCGGGCCGGCTGGCGGTTCACGGTCGACCTGGCCTTCGAGGAGGTCATGCGCGCCTGCGCCGAGACCGGCGGGGATCGCCCGGCCACCTGGATCACGGGTGACTTCGTGCGCGCCTACAGCGAGCTGCACCGGCGCGGGCTGGCCCACAGCGTGGAGGTCTGGGAGGGGGACGCGCTCGTCGGGGGGCTCTACGGCGTTGCGCTGGGCGGCTTCTTCGGCGGCGAATCGATGTTTCATCGCCGCACCGATGCCTCCAAGGCGGCGGTCGGCCACCTCATCGCGCGGCTGCGGGAGGGGGGATTTTCACTGCTCGACGCCCAGGTGCCGACCCCGCACCTCGAGCGCCTGGGCGCCATCGCCATCCCGCGCGCCGACTATCTGGCGCGCCTCAAGCGCGCGCTCCGACAGCCGGCCAAGATCACCTAGACAAGATGACCTAGACGAGATGACCTAGACGACGACCCCGGCTGGCTCTCATTTTGCCTGCGGATCGCCTGCGCCCGGTCCGCCTTCCGCATCCCCGCCGCCCTCGGTCTGCCCGGCTTCGGCGCTGCAGACGCGGTTGCGGCCGCTGCGCTTGGCGGCGTACATGGCCTCGTCGGCGCGCGCCACCAGATCGCCGGACGACGCCATGCCCGGCCCCGGCGCGCGCGCCACGCCCACGCTGATGGTGACCGGCAAGGTGGCCGAGGCGGACGTGAAGGGGTGTGTCTCGACGGCCGACCGCAGCCGCTCCGAGAGCTCGGCGGCGGCCGCCAGCTCCACGCCGCGCGCGACGATCGCGAACTCCTCGCCGCCGTAGCGCGCGAAGGTCTCCTCCTCGCCGAGCATGCTCATCACCAGGGTCGACAGCTGCGCCAGCACCTGGTCGCCCGCCAGGTGTCCGTGCTGGTCGTTGATCTTCTTGAAGTGATCGATGTCCAGGAAGATCAGCGAGAGCGGCGTGCTGTGGCGGAGGGCGTACTGGAACTCGCTCTCGATCCGGTCGATGAAGTAACGCTTGTTGAAGGCGCGGGTGAGGCCGTCGCGCAGGGCCGACTCGGACATCTGGCGCTGGAACATCTCGTCCAGCTTGTCCTGATAGCTGAACTTCAGGATGGTCGTCGAGCCGATGAGGATCTTGTCCCCCTCGGCCAGCGGCTGCCGGGCCACGCGCTGCCCGTTGCAGTAGGTGCCGTTGGTCGACCCGAGATCCTCGAGCACGATCCGCCCCTCTTCCTTGGAAAGACGGACGTGCTCGCGCGAGATCCCGTCGTCGACCAGCCGCAGGTCGACCTTGTCGCCACGGCCGATCACCACCTGATCTTTTTCGATCCGGTACATCTCACCGACGTTCGAGCCCGACAGGACGACCAGACAGGCGGCCGCCGGCTGGGCGTCCTCCGGTCCGGCCTCCTGGGCTGGCGCCATCCGCGTCGTGTCGTCGAGCGGATTGGCGACGCGGTCGCGCGTCATTCTGATAGTTTACCGACGGGGACGGGCGTTACGCAAACTCCCGTCGCGATATAGATCAGGGAGCGGGAGGGACCATGGAGGTCTTGATCGGCACGAGCGGCTTCAGCTATCCGGCCTGGAGGGGGGGCTTTTACCCGGAAAAGCTGCCGGAAACGAAGATGCTGGGGTACTACGCCGGGCACTTCCGCGCGGTCGAGATCAACAATAGCTTCTATCGCATGCCGACCGCCGAGGTGCTGGGGCGCTGGGCCGGCGAGACGCCGCCCGAGTTCCGATTCGCGCTCAAGAGCCCGCGGCGCATCACCCATGACAAGCGGCTGGTCGACACCGCCTCGGCGGTCGAGCGGCTCACCGAGGCGTCGCGCGCGCTGGGGGACAAGCTGGGGCCCGTCCTATTCCAGCTGCCGCCCAACATGAAAAAGGACCTCCCCCGGCTCGACGATTTCCTGGCCGCGCTGCCGGTCGGGCTGCGGGCGACGGTCGAGTTCCGCCACGAATCCTGGTTCTCCGACGACGTCTATGGCTGTCTTCGAACGCGGCGCGCGGCGCTCTGCATCGCCGAGTCAGACGACTTCGTGACGCCGCTCGAGGCGACCGCGGACTGGGGATACCTGCGCCTGCGACGGGAGACCTACGACGACGCCCTGGTCGCCAGCTGGGGCGCCCGCATCAAGACCCAGGGCTGGTCGACAGCCTACGTTTTCTTCAAGCACGAGGACACCGGCAAGGGGCCGGTCGCCGCGGCCCGGCTGCACGAGCTGATGGCGGCCTGAATCTCGACAAACTGGACGGTATCCTACATTAGGATACACTGGAGCACATCATGGCACGACCCATCGCTGGCGCGACGATCTCTTTTGGCCTGGTGTCGATCCCGGTGCGGCTCTACCCGGCCACGCAGTCGTCGGCGGCGATCTCGTTCAACCTGTTGCACAAGAAGGACGGGTCGCGCCTCAAGCAGCAGTACATCTGCCCGCGCGACGGCGAGATCGTCAGCCGCGACGAGATGATCAAGGGGTACGAGTTCGCCAAGGATCAGTACGTCACCTTCACGCCCGAGGAGCTCAAGTCGCTCGAGGAGAAGGCGACCCAGAGCATCGACATCGATTCGTTCGTCCCCCTCTCGGCGATCGACCCGATCTACTTCGAGCGCCCGTATTATCTCGGCCCCGAGAAGGGGGGCGACAAGGCCTACCTCCTGCTGGCCGAAGCGATGCGCGAAAGCGGCCGTGCCGCCCTCGCCCGCTACGCCGCGCGGGGCAAGCAGTACCTGGTGATGCTGCGACCGTCGGCCGACGGTCGCGCGCTGATCCTCCAGGAGCTGCTCTATGCCGACGAGGTCCGCGCGATGTCCGAGGTGCCGCTCCCCGACGGCGAGGTGCGCGAGGCCGAGCTGAAGCTGGCCAGGCAGCTCATCGACCAGATCGCGACGGAGACCTTCGAGCCGTCGAAGTACCACGACGAGGTGCGCGAGCGGATCCAGGCCGACATCGACCGCAAGGTGCAGGGGCACGACATTTCGGAGAGCGCGCCCGCGCCCGAACCGGCCCGCATCATCGACCTGATGGCGGCGCTCAAGGCCAGCCTGGGCAAGGGCGCCGCGGCCGCCAGCAAGGCCGAGCCCGCTGCTGCAGCGGCCGAGGAAGCTGAAGCACACCATCCCCGGCGCAGCGCCCGCCGCTCGGAGGAGGCCGCGCCGGCCGAGCCCAAGCGCGCCAAGAAGCGGTAAGAAGCGCCGGCGCCGACGAACGGCGACCGACGCGCGCCGGTGGCGCGCGATTCGTGCGCGCAAAAAATCACGCGCTGTATATTGTGGCGGCCTTGAGCGGCTACACGACCCAGGACGTCGCACGGATGATCGGCGTCTCCTCCGGCCGGCTGCGCGCCTATCTGCGCGCCGGCGTGCTCTCACCCGAGAAGGGCGAGCGCGGTGAGCTGCGCTTCTCGTTCCAGGATCTGTTGCTGCTGCGCAAGGCGGAGGGGTTGGTGAGCTCGCGCATCCCACCGCATCGGGTGCGGCGCGCGTTGCAGAAGCTGCGCGCGCAGCTCCCGGAGACCAGCCCGCTCACCGGCGTGAACCTCGGCTCGGAGGGCTCGTCGGTGGTGGTGCAGGAGGGGAACACCCGCTGGCAGGTCGAGTCGGGGCAAGTGCTGCTGTCGTTCGATCGGCCGTCGCCGGTGGAGACCGAGGAGGCGCCGCTGTCGATGCTGCGCGTGCGGCCGGCCGTGGTGGCCGGAGGAGACCTCGGAGGAGACGTCGGAGGAGACGTCGGAGGAGACGTCGCCCCCGCCAGCGCCGAGGAGATCTACGAGATCGGGTGCGACATCGACGAGGCGGATCCGGCGCAGGCGGAGGCCAGCTACCGGCAGGTCCTGATGCAGTCGCCCGAGCACGCCGACGCGCACATCAACCTGGGGCGCCTGCTGCACGAGCGGGGCGACATGGCGGCGGCCGAGGCCCACTACCGGCGTGCGCTGGTGATCCGTCCGGGCGACGCGACCGCGCTTTTCAACCTCGGTGTCTCGCTCGAGGACCAGGGGCGCAACAGCGCCGCGCTCGAGGCTTACGCCCGCGCCATCGAGGCGGATGGGCGCAACGCCGACGCTCACTACAACGCCGCCCGCCTCTACGATCTGGCGGGCGACTACAGCGCGGCGCTGCGCCACCTCCGAATCTGTCGCGATCTGAGCCGAAAGTGAGCGTGGGAGTGTCGCGGAGCGTGGGAGGGGCTGTGCCCCTCCCACGGGCCCACCCCAACGGACCGATTCCGGGCCCGGATCTGCTCGGCATGTGAGTCTCCGGCGGGCAAAGCCCGCCTCCGATCAAGGGGAGGTGCCGGAGTGCAGATCGGGTGGGTGAACGACGGCTAGGCCAGCTTGGCGTCGAGTGTGATCTTGGCGGCGGCGATCAGCTTGGAGATCGGGCAACCGACCTTGGCGGCTTCGGCGGCGCGCTCGAACTTGGACTTGTCCGGGTTGGTGAGCTTCACCGTGACCTCGAGGTGCGAGGTCGTGACCGCAAAGCCCGTCTCCACCTTGTCGAGCGAGACGGTGGCCTTGGCGTCGATGTTCTCCGGCGTGAGGCCGACCTTCTCCAGCTCCGCCGACAGCGCCATCGAGAAGCAGCTGGCGTGTGCGGCGGCGATCAGCTCCTCGGGGCTGGTGCCGGTGCCGGTCTCGAACCTCTGCGCGAAGTCATACGGGACATTCGAGAACGTCCCGCTGGCGGCAGAAAACGTCCCCTTGCCGGCCTTGAGGCCCCCCTTCCAGTTCGCGGTCGCGGATCTCTTCATGGCTTTTCTCCTTGGTGTTGTGAGCGCCGAAACTTACCCATGAACCGGCTCCGTCGCCAGCGACGCTTTCGAGCGGCACGTCGTCGGGCATGGTTCGCTTCGCTCACCGTCGCCTTTTCGGCGATGCCCTCCTACAATCCCGCGCGATGCCGACGCGCTCCAGGGTCTGCCACCTTCTGGTGGCGCTTTGGACGGCATCCCTGCTGTGGGCAGGCGCGGCGCGGGCCGACGCCGTCGAGGAGCCGGGCGAGCCTCTCCCCACGCCCCCCCTGCCGCAGGCGAGCTGGTTCACGCTGCAGACGCCTCACTTCAACATCCACTTCTATCGCGACGAATCCGCGTTCGCCGAGCGGGTCGCCCACTTCGCCGAGCGCGCCTGGCGGCTCAACACCCGCTATCTCAACTGGCGGCCGAGCGGCCGGGTGACCGTGGTCCTCAGCGACGTCTCCGACCAGGCCAACGGCTCGGCGAGCTCCATCCCCTACACCTTCATCAACGCCTTTGGCGTCCCGCCCGACTCGCTCGACGAGCTGAACGACTTCGACGACTACGCCAAGCTGCTCATCACGCACGAGTTCACGCACGTCGTTCACCTCGACACCATGCTCAGCATCTGTCCGCTGGCCATCAACACGGTCCTCGGCCGAACCTACGCTCCCAACCTGGCGGAGCCGACCTGGTTCATCGAGGGGATGGCCGTCCTCATGGAGTCGCGCCAGACGACCGCCGGCCGCCTGCGCAGCAGCTTTTACGACATGCACCTGCGGGTCGCCTTCCTCGAAGACAGGATGTTTCGCTTCGATCAGATCTCCTCGATCCCCAGCGCCTATCCGCAGGGGACAGCCGCCTACCTCTACGGCTCGAGCCTGCTCCGTTACATCGAGGACCGCTACGGCCCGCACAAGATCCGCGAGATCTCCCATCGCTACGCCGACACCTGCATCCCGGGCGGTCTCAATCGAACCGCCATCAAGGCGGTGGGGACCGGCTACGCTGGGGTCTTCGGTCCCGGCCTCTACGACGACTGGAGCCGCGCGATCGCCCACCGCTACACCTTGCAGGCCGAGGACGCCAGGCTGCGGCCGCTCACCGTCGCCACGCGCCTCACCTGGGAGGCGCCCTCGCCGCGCAGCGAGGGTCCGGGGGCGCGGTTCCTGCCCGACGGCACGCTGGTCTATCACCGCAGCAACAACGATCAGTCACCGGCCTACGTCCGCCTCGATCCCACCACCGGCGCGCAGCACCTGGTCGCCGACATGCAGGGGGGCGGACCGGCAGCGCCCACGCCCGACGGGCAGGCGCTGATCTTCCAGCGCCTGAACTTCATCTCGCTGCCGCTGCGGCTGGTCACCAACTCCGATCTCTCCTGGAACGACCTCTATCGCCTCGACCTGGGGGGCGGAACGATTCGGCAGCTCACCAACGGGCTCCGGGCGCACGAGCCGGACGTGTCGCCCGACGGAAAACAGATCGCCTGCGTGCTGGTGGGGACCGGCACCCGGCAGCTGGCGCTGGTGCCCATCGAAGGGGGCGCGGCGCGCCGCCTCATGCCCGGCGCGCCGGGTCTGGCCTTCACACCTGCCTTCTCACCCGACGGCCGCCTCATCGCCTACTCGCGCTGGAAGCCGGGCGGCTATCGCGACATTCACATCTACGATCTCGCCGCCGCCACCGATCGGGCCATCTCCGTCGACCGGGCGATGGACATCGACCCACGCTTCTCGCCCGACGGGCGCTACGTCCTGTTCTCCTCCGATCGCAGCGGCATCAACGACATCTACGCCTACGAGCTCTCCACCAGGCGGCTCTGGCAGGTCACCAACGTGCTGTCGGGCGCGTTCCAGCCGGTGGTCTCCCCCGACGGCCGCCGGCTGGTGTTCACCGGGTTCACCACCGACGGGTTCGACCTCTGGACGATGCCCTACGATCCGACGACGTTCGTCCCTGCCAAGCCGTACGCCAACTCCCGCCTCGACAGCCCCGTCGACCCGGACGCCGTGACCGACTCGCCCGACGCGGTCCCCGGGGACGCCGACCCGCCGCCGTTCCCCCAGCGGGTCACCCCCTACGTCCCCTGGAAGTACATGTACCCGCACCAGTGGACGCTCGGCAGTCTCGGCGACGTGTTCGGTCTGGGGCAGACGTTCCAGGTGTTGACCAGCGTCGGCGATCCGGCCGGCATCCATTCCTTCTCGTTCAATTTCCTCTTTCCGACCACCGGCACCCCTTCGGGACAGATCAGCTACACCTATCTGCGCCTCTGGCCCGCCTTCAGCCTCTCGCTGGCGAAGACCGATCTCATCACCAACGGGCTCATCGTCGACAACCACAACCTCAATTATCTGCAGCGCACCCTCTCCTTCTCCGCCTCCATGGGTCTGCCGGTGCTCCGGACCCCGGACGCCTCGAGCGACCTCACCTTCGCCTACGATTACTCGGCCTACGGACCGATCAGCCCGACGCCGGTCGGCGAACCGACCGGCGCCATCACCATCAAACCGGAGGTCGGCCCGTTCGCCGACGTGCGCCTGTCCTGGTCGTTCTCCGATGCCCACCGCTGGCAGTACTCGATCAGCAACCAGGAGGGGCGCGGCATCTCGCTCAACCTCCGCCTCTCCGATCCGACCCTGGGCGGCCACTTTCGCACGACCGAGGTCTCTTGGTCCTGGACCGAGTACTTCACCCCGCCCTGGGCACGCCTGCACGCGCTGGCGCTCATCACCCAGGGTGGGTTCGGCATCGGCGACAAGCGCCAGTTCTTCGGGCTGGGCGGCTACGCGGCGCAGGACGTCCTGCGCGGCGTGCTGCTCAATCAGCAGCAGTTCGCCTTCCTGCGCGGCTATCCGGTCAACGTCGTCTCGGGGGACAGCTATCTGGTCGCCTCCGGCGAGTACCGGGCGCCGCTGCTCTGGATCGAGCGCGGCTACCAAACGTTCCCGCTCTACCTGCGCCGGATCTGGGGGACGGGGTTCGTCGACGCCGGCGACGCGTTTCAAGGCCCATTTTCCGCGCACGACCTGAAGGTCGACGCGGGGGTCGAGGCGCACCTCGAGTTCACGCTCTTCTATTACCTCGACACGCAGATCCAGCTCGGCTACGCCCGCGGTTTCCAGTCGGGCGGCGGGAATCAGCTCTACTTCGTCACCGCGGCCAGCTTTTGACGCCCAGGGACGGCAGTGCCGTCTCGCACAGACGGGCGGGCGCCTGGCGTGAGACATTTTCGTTGGTTCGCGATGTCCCGATCTCGATGGTGCGCCTTGTTGCTCTTGGTCTTGACCAGCGGTTGCAGTCAAGGCGCCGAGGGCACCCCCTGCACGCCGTCGACGGATGGCGGCGGCCAAGGTGAATGCCTCAACGGGCTGACCTGCCAGCGTCCCGCCAAATGCACGAACTACTACTGCTGCCCCACCCCCGCTTCGATGAGCTCGAACGCCTCCTGCAACAGCTCGGCGTGCACCGCCTCCTAGAGATCACACCGGGGCTTGCCGCCGGAGGCCAGGCGAGCGACGATGTCCCGACCAGGGGCGCCCCCCTCCTGCCATGAAGCACTCCCCGTTCCTGCTCGTCCTCTCGTTTGGTGTTGGACTCGTTGCCCTCGGCTGCAAGAGCGACGGGCCAGGCGGCTCGACCGGAACCGGCGGCAACGCGACCGGCGGTGTGACCGGGACCGGCGGCGGCGCCACCGGCGGCTCGCTCGGTACGGGCGGCGACGCGACCGGCGGCTCGCTCGGTACGGGCGGCAACGCGACCGGCGGCTCGCTCGGTACGGGCGGCAACGCGACCGGCGGTGTGACCGGGACCGGCGGCAACCCGACGGGAGGGACCGCCGGCCTCACCGGATCCGGCGGCACCGGTGGTGCGTCAACGGGTGGACCTGGAGGCGGTGCAGGCAGTGGAACCACGACCGGCACCGGAGGCGCAGCCGGGGGAACGACGTCGGGCTGTGCCTACAAGCTCTGCGAGGGCTTCGAGAGCGGCTCTGTCGGGGCGCTCCCCACCGGCTGGACCGCCTACGACGGCTACGGCAACGATGCCATGAAGGGGGTGGCGCTGGCCAGCGACCAGGCCCATTCGGGGACGATGTCGCTCAAGAGCAGCTCGATGACCCCCGGCGAGGAGCGGATTCAAAAGAGCCTCGCGGCGCTGGGCGCCACGGCGAACAAGCACTGGGGACGCATCTTCTACAAGGTGCAGACGCCGGTGCCGAGGACCTCCGCCGGCGTCTACTTTCACACCACGATGGTCGCGCTCGAGGGGACGACGGAGAACCGGGTGGTCGACTCCGTCCAGAGCCCCGACGGCACCCACCAGTGGATCTACAACGTGCCGGACGACTCCTGCTGCACCGGCTCGGCTTACGACTGGACCTTCGACGCCAACTGGCACTGCGCCGAGTGGTACGTCGACACCACGATGAAGAGCTACCGCTTCTTCACCGACTCGACCGAGGTGACCTCGCTGGCGTTCACCAACAACGCCAACGCCAAGATGTCGAGCTACACGGCGCTCGTGATCGGATCGATCTTTTACCAGACGCCTCCGTCTCCGTTCGTCCTGTGGCTCGACGATCTCGTGATCGACGACACGCAGATCGGCTGCCAATAGCAGCGATTTGCGCGCCCAGAACTGCAGAACGACATTTCGGCTGCAGCGGGCCCCTTCGTCCGTGCTAGTGGGTTTGTGAGAAGCGAACTGCGCTGAGGCGATGATCGGGTTCGATCGCCCGAACGGGCGCGCGGAGGGAACAGCACCGGCGGGCGTTCCAGGGCGAAGGGGGGAGATGATCCATGAGGTTCAGGCTTTTCATGGTCGCCGTGGCCAGTCTTCTGGTCGTCGGCTGCAAGGTGGGCGGAGGCGGTGCGGTCGGCGTGACCATCGCGGGCGGCGCGGTGTCGGCGACGGGTGTGTCCTGGACCGCCAGCGAAATCCTCGGCCGCCCGACCGATAGCTCGGTCACCCTCAAGGCGGTGGCCGCCGGCGGGGTCGAGGCTTACGTCGAATACGGCACCAGCTCAGGGAGCTATCCGGCCGCCACCACCTCGGCCACCTTCTCCGACGGGTTCGTGGAAATTCTGGTTGGCTCGCTGTCGCCCGACACCCAGTACGTCTATCGCCTTCGCTCCCGCACCGCCGGCTCGACCGATGACTTTGCCGCCAGCACGGAGCACAGCTTTCACACCCAGCGCCCGCGCGGGGAGACGTTCTCGTTCGCCGTCCAGGCGGACTCGCACCAGGGGTTCCCCGGGTTCTACGACGACGCGCTTTACCGGACGACCCTGCAGAACATCCTCGCCGAAGAGGACGACTTCATGCTCGACCTCGGGGACACCTTCAGCCTCGACGACGCCACGGAGACCGCCGCGACAGTCGCACAGAAATACGTCAACCAGCTGGCGGTCTTTGGCCTGGCCGCCCACTCGACGCCGGTGTTCTTGGTGCTCGGCAACCACGAGAGAGAAGAAGGATGGAACCTGGCCGAGCTCGGCTCTGACGTGGCCGACACCTTGCCGGTGCTGAACGCCAACGCTCGCAAGCAGTACTTCGTGAACCCGGTTCCGGACAGCTTCTACTCCGGCGACACCGACATCTCCGGCGGATCCGGGTACGTCAGCGGCGACCACCTGCGTGGCGACTACTACGCGTTCGAGTGGGGCGACGCCCTGTTCGTGGCGATCGAGCCCTACTGGTACAGCATGAAGAAGCCGTACGCGGGGGAGATTGGAGGTGACCTGAGCACCGCTCCGGTCGGCACGCGCTGGGACTGGACGCTCGGGCAGCAGCAGTACCAATGGCTTGAGCAGACGCTCGCCAGCAGCACGGCCACCTACAAGTTCGTGTTCGCCCACCACGTGGCGGGCGGCATCGACGATTACGGTCGAGGCGGCGTGCTCGCCGCCAGGTACTGCGAGTGGGGCGGCTACGACACCGACGGGACGACCTACACCTTCGACACCAACCGGCCGGGCTGGGCGATGCCGGTGCATCAGCTCCTGGCCCAGAACCACGTCAGCGTTTTCTTTCACGCCCACGATCACGTCTACGCCAAGGAGACCCTGGATGGCGTCGTCTATCAGGAGACGCCGATGGCGGCGAACGCCAACTACGACACCGGCTTCGATACCAACCCGACGGACTACGCCGGGACGACGCTGATCCCGAACTCGGGGCACCTGAAAGTGACGGTCTCTCCGACGGCCGTGACCGTGGCCTACGTGAGATCGTTCAAGCCGGGCGACGGCAGCAACGGGTCGATCGCGGCGAGCTACACCCTGCCCGGCAGGTGTGGCACCCAGGACTCCGACGGCGACGGCACCGCCGACTGCATCGACGCCGGCCTGTCGCCAACGGTCACGGAAGCTGGCACCGGCAGCTTGGGCGGGAGCGGCGGCGCTGTGGCCGCAAGGGGCGACGCGGAGACGCCCGGCATCGACGCGGCCGCGAGCGTCGGGGGTGCCGGCGGCACGAGCGGCGCCGGTGGCATCGCGGGCGCCAGCGCGAGCTCGGGCGTCGCTGGAATGGCGGGTGGGACCGGCGCGCCCGGAGGGGGCGGCGTCATCGGAGCCGGCGGGAGGGTGGGAGCTGCCGGCACAGCTGGAGGCGGCGGCGCACTCGGAGGCGGCGGCGCACTCGGAGCTGGCGGCGCACTCGGAGGCGGCGGCGCACTCGGAGCTGGCGGCGCACTCGGAGCTGGCGGCGCACTCGGAGGCGGCGGCGCACTCGGAGGCGGCGGCGCGACCGCGAACGGACCCGCGGCCGGCGGTCGGACCGGGAACCATCCTGACGCGGGAGGCGCTGGTCCAACCTCGCAAGCGCCGACCGGCTGCAGCTGCTCCCTCGGCAACCAAGCCCCGGGCCCGGGCGCGCTCCTCCTCAGCCTGCTCGCGGGCGGTCTGGCGACTGGACGACGGCGTCGAGGCTCTCGCCCAGGATCGCCGCCATCTGGTCGATCTCGTCGGGCGTCACGGTGAGCGGCGGGAAGAGGTACATGGTGTCGCCGATCGGGCGCAGCAGCGCGCCGCGCCGGACCGCCTCGCGGTAGATCGCGTAGCCGGTGCGACGGGCGGGATCGCGCGCGCTGCCGTCCGCGTCCCGGACGTCGACGGCGGCCACCATCCCGCAGGCGCGCAGGTTGCGGAGATAGGGGCGCGACGCCGCGACCGACTCCAGCGCCCCGCGCAGCCGGGGCCCGAACGCCGCCACACGTCCCAGCAGATCGTCGGCGGCGAAGACGTCGAGCACGGCGTTGGCCACCGCCACCCCGAGCGCGTTGCCGGTGTAGGTGTTCGAATGGAGAAAGGCGCGCCCCTCCGAATAGTCTGCGTCGAAGAGCGCGTAGACCGCGTCGGTGGTCAGCACGGCCGACAGCGGCAGCACGCCCCCGGTCAGCCCCTTGGAGAGCGCCGCGAAATCGGGGAGCGCGGCGGTCGAGACGCGTCCCTCCCCCTCGGCGAGGTGACTCGCCAGAACCGCCCCGAGGCGCCCCATTCCCGAGGCGATCTCGTCGGCGATCAGGTAAACGCCGTGCGCGTCGGCCCAGCGGCGCAGCCGGCGCAACAGATCGGGACTGAAGAGCAGCATGCCGCCGGCCGCCTGCAGAACCGGCTCGTAGATGATCGCCGCCAGGCAATCGGCCTCGGCGGTGAGAGCCCGCTCGATCGCCGGCCAGGCCTCACTTGCGTCGAGCCAGAGGGGATCGTGGGGGCCGCTTCGATAAGGGAGCGCGCGCAGCCGCTGCACCGGAAAGCAGAGCGAGCGGTAGGGCGCCGCGTAGAGCTCCAGATCGCCGACGGAGAGCGCACCGACGGTCTCGCCGTGGTAGCCGTTCTCCAGCGCCACGAACCGCGTTCGCCCCGGCATCCCCCGCTGCGCCTGCGCCTGGAGCGCCATCTTCAGCGCGATCTCGACCGCGGTCGAGCCGTTGTCGGCCAGGAACACCTTGCCGAAGTGGCCGGGCCGCCGACCTGGCGGCGCCGCCGCTCCCCAGGCCTCGGGCGGGTGGCCGTTGGCGGCGGCCAGCAGCCGCTCGCAGAGCCGCACCAGGGGCGCGCTGGTGGTGTTGGCGGTGATGACGTGCTCGAACATCTCTTGCTGGTCGCGCAGCGCCGCCGACAGCCGCGGATGACCGTGACCGAGCGCCTTGCACCACCAGCTGGAGATGGCGTCGAGGATCTCACGCCCGTCGGCCAGGCGCAGCCGCGCCCCCTGCGCGCCGACCACCTCGAGGGGCGGGAAGTCCAGGTAGTCGCGCATCTGGCCGCAGGGGTGCCAGAACGAGGCCAGGTCTCGGGCCGCCAGATCATCTGGCGGCCCGCCGAGGATCGTCATGCCTCTTTGACTAGCACGACCGGGGCGCTCGGGTGGATGCCCCCTCTTCGCCCGCGGCGCGGACGGATGGCCCACCCACCGCCGAGGAGGCTGAACAATGCATGCCGCCCGTCGCGACACCACCGCCCGCACCCGTCACTGATACCCTCGAGCTCTTCGAGGCTGTCGGTCGGTGTCAGGACCTAGGGGCGCGACGTCGCCGCACCGAGAGCGCGCAACCAACGAGGAACAGAACCGTCACCAAGACGTGGGGATCTCCGTCGGTGAGCGCGCACGCACAGCCCGCGGTCATGGGCGGGGTGCTGCTGAGGCCGACGTTGGTGGAGCTGCCACCCTTGACCGCTGCACCGTCCGGCGTTGCGCCCGCGTCGGCGGAGCCTCCTCCGCCTGCCGAGCCGGTCGCGCCGCCCGCGCTGCCGGAGTCGGTCGACCCTCCGCCGGTCGCGCCCGAACAGGCGGTCAGCGCGTAGCTCGCCGTCTGTCCATCGGCGAGGGCCAGGTAGGAGATGGTCTGCCCGGCGTAGCTCTCCGCTCCAGGCGTGCAGAGGCCGGTGACAGGGATCGTGGCCGCGTGAGCGACCGTGATGGTGAGGGTGCCGCCACCGACGGTGGCGACCACCCCCGAGGCGTCGAGCGCCATCCGGTTCCTCACCCGTGTGGCGAGGTCGTCCATGGTCGGGCTCACGATCGGGAAGCTCATCACGGCGGCGTACTTCGCGAAGGTCTGGTCGAGCAGATCGCTGAGCAGGCTGTGCCCCGCGCCGTCGTAGTTGCGCGTGTTGGCCTGGTGAAACATCCAGGGATCGTTGCTGCCGTTGAGCATCAGCCTGTAGAGCTCGTCGCTCTGCGCGCCCTCAAGGGTCGGGTAGTCCATCGCGGCGGGCGACTCCAGCACCTGGTACTCCGGGATCCACTCCGACGGCTGTGAAACGTTGAAGTAGAGATTGGTCGGCTTGCGGGGGATCTCCAGCACGGAAGGCTCGAGCGCGTTCCAGATGCCGATGTTGGGCGAGGGGTTGTCTTCACCCTGCACCGAGGTGTCGCTCACGATCTGCTGGATGCCGGCGTCGTGGATCGCGCGCATGGCGTCCGCGCTTCCCAGCCCCGAGATGTTGGGCGTCACTGCGTTGATCGTCGCGTAGGGCATGAGCCCGAGCCCGCGCAGATACTGATCGTTCTGGGTGAACTCCTGGAGCACGTCGGCGTAGCTGAGCCCGTCGAGCACCGGATGATCCCAGCTGTGGTTGATCCACTCGAAGGTCGGCCCGAGCGCGACCGCCTTGGCGGTCAGCGGATCTCCGGGGCGGGACGAGGAGCCCGCGCCGTTGCAGGCAAAGGCAGCCCGGAAGCCGGCGGTGAGCGGTTTGGCCTGCGTCGCGGTCTGCCAGTCGGCGAACGACTGCAGATCGGCGTCGGTGATCCGGTAGACGCCGCCCGTGTAGATCGCGCTGGAGAGAAACAGATCGTCGATCTGAGGCACGGCGTAGACGTGACGTTCGCCGACGAAGAGGCCCCGCGTCGCCCAGCTCACCAGCCCGTAGGCCAGCTCGAGGTAGGAGACGTAAGACGATGCCTGACCGAAGGTGAGCGCCAGCGCCTCCCGCCCGTCCGGGTAGGTGCGGGTGGCGGCGTAGATGTTCCCGCTGGCGTCGGCGAGCAAGGGGATCGTCGCGCTGTCGGCGGCCATCGTCGGATAGGCGTACCCCTGGTTGATCAGGACGGGGTTCGCGCAGTTGGCTCCCACGAACACCGCCTTCCCGGCCGCCGTGCAGGTCGTCGAGATGGGCGTCATCGTCGGGTCGACGCCGACGTCGTTGTCGACGAAACCGTACGACGCGTCCGGCGACGTGTAGAGCGAGACCCGGCGGACCCCGAACTCGACCTCATAGGTCGTGAGAACGGTCCACTCGGCGTCGGTGAAGGCGCTGGCGCCGCCGGTGGAGAGGTCGCCCACGTCGAGGAAGATGGCGTTGTATTTCCCGTGCGCGCCGGAGGCCAGAGCGTCGGCGGTGAGTGCCGGTCCCGTCGAGGCGTTGAGCACGTCGAACGGCGTCCCCAGATACTGCAGCGTTGCCTGAATCGCTCCGAATGAGTCGCTGGTCCCCTTGGCGCTGATGACGAGGATGCGCGCGTCGACCGTCGCGTTGGCGATCGGAGAGGCGCCGGTGTCCGGCGCGCTGTTGATGCCGGTCGCCGCCGCTATCGGCCCGATGATCACCGGCGCGACGGCGGCCGGCGCCCGCGAGATCCGTCCCTGCGCCACCAAGGCCGCGCCTTCATCGGGAGGGTTGCACCCGAGCGCAACCCACGACAACCCCACGACGACCCACGAGACCAGCCAACCGTTCTTCATCGCCACACCCCCCGCCTGCAGGAATCGAGATCAGCGAAGCGGAAGACAGCAGGAGACGTGCCACGCGCGCACGCACGCATCCGGACGCGCGCAGCTACCGTTCCGTGCGCTCGGAGTCGCGCGCCGTTCCGCCGCGCTCACTCCTTAGGGATCAGTCCGTACCGTCGCTGCGGGATCCGCCGAGGCCGTGCTCTTCCAGCTTGGCGTAGAGCTGGGGCCGTCCGATGCCGAGCAGGCGGGCCGCCGCCGAACGGTTTCCTTTGGCGCGCTCGAGCGCGCGCAGGATGAGCTGCTTCTCCACCCGCGCCACCGCGCCGTGCAGGGAGAGATCGTCGTCGTCGGTCGGCGCTCCTGCCGGCGCGGCGTCGGCGCGCAGGCTGTCAGGCAGATCCCCGACGTCGATCACCTCTCCGGCGCAGAGAACCGCCGCGCGCTCGAGCACGTGAAAGAGCTCGCGCACGTTGCCGGGCCAGGGATTGACCAGCAGCCGTTGCATCGCCGCCTCCGACACCGCCCGCGCCGACCTCCCCCGCAAGGCATGCGCGACCAGGAGCGGAATGTCGCTGCGGCGCGCGCGCAGCGGCGGCAGCTCGATCTCGATGACCGCCAGCCGGTAGTAGAGCTCCTCACGGAGCGTCACCCCGGCGGCGCCCGGCCGGACCGGGCGGTTGGTCGCGGCGATGATGCGAACGTCTCCGGTGATCGGATCGTTTCCCCCCACGCGCTCGTAGGTCCCCTCCTGAACGACGCGCAAGAGCTTCGATTGCAGCGAGGGATCGAGGTCGCCGATCTCGTCGAGAAACAGCGTACCGCCCGCCGCCGCTTCGAACCGGCCGCTGCGGCGTGTGACCGCCCCGGTGAAGGCGCCCCGCTCGTGGCCGAACAGCTCACTCTCGATCAAGGTGGGTGGCAGAGCGGCCTGGTTCACGGCGACGAATGCTTTGCGGGCGCGCGGCGAGTAGGTATGAATCGCCCGCGCCACCAGCTCCTTGCCCGTCCCCGTCTCGCCGGTGATGAGCACCGGCGCCGTGGAAGCCGAGGCGCGACCGATGAGCTTCCAGATCGCCAGCATGGCCGCGCTGGTTCCCACCAGATCCTGACGCGCCTCGGGCGCATCGAGGACCGGCCCCGCCTCGCGCGCCAAGGCCCGCTGGTTGAGCGCGCGCTCGATGGTGGCCCGGAGGATCTCCAGGTCGAACGGCTTGGTCAGGTAGTCGAACGCCCCGTCGCGCATGGCGCGGATCGTCCGCTCGCTGTCGCCATAGGCGGTGGCGACGATGACCGGCACGCCGCGCGCGGTGGCCCGCAGCTCGACCAGGTAGTCGAGCCCGTCGCCGTCGCGCAGTCGAATGTCCAGCAACACACAGTCGATCGCCTGCGCGGCCACCAGGGCGCGCGCCTCGCCGATCCCGGCCGCGGCGTGCGCCTCGCACCCCATCGCCTTCGCCACGTCACAGAGCCCCTGGCGCAGCCCCACCTCGTCCTCGACGATCAGCACCGCCCGCTTCATGCGCGCGCGTCCTGTTCGAGGGGCGCCTGCGCGTCGCGCCTGGCCACGGGCAAGATCAGCTCCAGCCGGGTGACCTCACTGTCACGCCAGTAGGTCAGATCGCCGCCATGCGCGCGCGCGATGGCGCGCGAGATCGCCAGCCCCAGGCCCGTGCCGTCGGGCTTGGTGGTGAAGAAGGGCTCGAAGATCTCACCGGCGCGTCCGGCCGGCACGCCGGCGCCCAGATCGGCGACCCGCACCCGCACCTGATCGTCGTCGACCTCGACGGTGGCGTCGACGGTGGCGCCGTCGGGTGAAGCCTCGACTGCGTTGCGCAGGACGTTGTCGAACGCGCGCGCCAGCGCATCACCGTCGCCGATCGCCTCGCCCGACCCGCGCGCGGTGATCGCCACGCGCCGCAGCGCCGCCCAGGGGGCCAGCGCCTCGGCGCGCGCGCGCAAGAGGCGGGCGACGTCGAGCGGCGCGCGCGGCCCGAGCGCCCGCCCCGCCACGATCAGGAGATCCGCCACCAACCGATCGAGCCGCGTGATCTCCGAGGAGGCGTGGTCGATGGCGGCGCGCGCCTCGGGCGGCAGCGCGACGCCTCCGGACGCCAGGTCGAGCCGCAGCTTGATCGACGCCAGCGGGTTCCGCACCTCGTGGGCGACGCCGGCCACCACCCGTCCCAGCGCCGCCAGACGTTCCTGTCGCGCCAGATCACGCCCCATCTGCTCCTGAATTCGCCGCGCCTCCTCGAGCCGGCGCGCCAGCGTCCCGATCCCGACCGCGATGTCGTCCAGCTCCCCGATCTCCGATCGGGGAACCGGAGCGGTCAGATCGTCCGCCAGCGCGGCAAGCGCCCCCTGCAACCCCGAGGCGGCGCGCCTCACGGAGACCAGCGAATAGGCGGCGCTGGCGACCAGCAGCAGCGCCGAAAAGGCGAGCGCCACCACCAGCAGCCGCCAGCTCTGCAACGTGGGGGACGGCCGCACCGGGACGGCCGCCCACAGGAGCGTGCCGCTGGCGCTGGGCGCGACGCGGGCGACCAGCTCACCGCCGTCGATCTCGGATTCGTTCTCCGCCGGCTGGGCGCTCCCCGCGGCGCGGGTCGCGGTCGTTCGCATCGACTCGCGCCAGGTGGCCGGAACCGACGCCGCGATCTGCGCAGGCGCCGTCGCGCCGGTGGCCAGGCCTCCGCGCAGCCCGACCACCGTCGAGAAGGTCGAGGCGATCGCGGCCGGCCCGAGCGACGCGAGGCGATCGATCTCGTCGCGCACCGCTTCGCGCCCGCGCTCCAGCCGCTGAGCGCGGGTCACCGAGATGGCGCGGTAGAGCGCATCGGCGGAGAGCGCCGCGGTCAGCAGCCCCAACAACGCGACCGCCATCAGACGATGGCGAATTCCTCGGCCGATCCGCACGCGGTCGTCGTCAAGCAAGCGCGATACCGCCCGGTTGTCGCCGGAACGCCGCGTTCCACCGGCACGCGTGCTGCCTCAACCCCCTACAGGTGTCCAGAATCGATACAGGTTACTGCCGCCCCATCGGCCCTGCCAGACGCACGATCGGGCGTCTGGAGGCACCTTGCCTCTGGCCCAGAAGTTGCGAGGTTGGCGCAGCCGAGCTGTACCACTCCCCCATCCTTGAAGCTAATCTCGCCGCCCATGCTCCCCCGCCCCCTTGCCATCCTGCTGATCCCTCTCGTGATGTTCGGGATCTTCGTCGGCGCGCAGGCCGCAGACAGTGGCGACGGTGTGGCCGCCGGCACGACGCCTCTGAGCTTGCAGCAGGCGGAGCAGACCGCGCTGCAGAACCAACCGAACGTGCGCGCGGCACACGGGCTCCAGGAGGCCGCCGAGGGGCGCGTCGAGGAGGCGCGCTCCGGCTACCTCCCTCAGGTGACCGTGACGGGCAGTTACGAGCGCACGACCGGCAACTTCGCCACGCGCCCGGGCGTCCTGCCGACGAGCCTGACGACGAACGGCATGGGGGGCGGGACGGGGACCGCCGTGATGGCTGGGGCCACGCCGGTCAGCTGGGATCCGAAGTACAACTTCTTCCAGCTCAACGTCGGCGCCAGCCAGCTGCTCTACGACTTCGGCCAGACCAGCAACCGCTGGGCGGCGGCCGGCGCCAGCCGGGACGCCGCCACCGACAACACGCGCACCGTCGGGCTGCAGACGCTGCTCAACGTCCGGCGGGCCTACTTCGCGGCCCGCGCCAACCGGGATCTGGTGGCGGTGGCGGAAGAGACGGTGCGCAATCAGGAGAAGCATGTGGAGCAGACGCAGGCGTTCGTCCGCACCGGCATCCAGCCGGACATCAACCTGGCCACCGTCCTGACGGCGCTGGCCAACGCCAAGGTGCAGCTGGTCACCGCGCAGAACAACTTCGCGGTGGCCGAGGCGCAGCTCTCCCAGGCGATGGGCGTCTCCGTCAACGAGTCGTACACGCTGTCCGACGAGCAGATCCCGCCCATCGCGGGCGAGGACGGCGATTCCGTGGCGCTGGTGGCGCACGCCGAAAAGAATCGCCCGGAGATCGCCAACCTGATGGCCCAGCGGCGCGCCCAGGAGCTGACGGTGAGCTCGGTGAAAGGGTCCTACGGCCCCAGCCTGAGCGCGATCGCCAACCTTTCGGAGGCCGGCGTGGCCGCGGATTCGCTGGCCCCGAACTGGTATGTCGGCCTGGGCCTCACCTGGAACATCCTGCAGGGGGGGCTGACGCGCGGGCAGGTCCGGGAGGCCAAGGGGACGCTGGAGAACCTGGTCGGCCAGGAGCAGGCGCTGCGCCTTCAGGTGCAGGTCGACATCGAGCAGGGGCGTCTCGGGGTGCAGGCGGCCAAGTCCACCATCAACGCCGCCGGCGAGGCGCTGGTGAACGCCCGCAGTCAGCTGACGCTGGCCGAGAAGCGGTACGAGCACGGGCTCGGCAGCGCGGTTGAGCTCGACGACGCGCAGGTGGCATACACGACTGCAGAGGCGCAAGTGGTGCAAGCGAAGTTCAACCTGGCCTCGGCGCGCGCACAGCTGCTGGCGGCGCTAGGAGACCAATGAGAGGGATCCCAAAGATGTTCTCGCGGGCGTTGACGTTGACTTGGGCGCTGGGTTTCGCCGCCACCGCCGGCCTGGCGCTGTCCGGCTGCGGGAAGGGCCAGGAGGGTGCCGGCGCCGGCGCGGCGGCGGCCACGCCGGGCGCGAAGGGCGCGGGCAGCGGCGCCGATCGTCCGGTCCCGGTCCTGGTCGCGGAGACGGTCAGCAAGGACGTCCCGATCTTTCTCGAAGGGCTGGGGACGGTGACCGCCTACAAGACGGTCAACGTCCGCTCGCAGGTCGACGGCCGCCTCGACAAGGTGGTCTTCCAGGAGGGACAGCCCGTCAAGCAGAGCGAGCTTCTGGCCCAGATCGATCCGCGCCCGTTCGAGATCCTGCTGCACCAGGGCGAGGCCGCGCTGGCCCGCGATCAGGCCCAGCTGGACGGCGCCCAGCGCGATTACGATCGCTACGTCGCCGTCGGCGGACAGCACCTCCTGCCGCAGCAGCAGATCGACGATCAGAAGGCGCTGGTCGAGCAGCTCCGGGGGACGGTCCTCAACGACAAGGCGACGATCGAGAACGCCAAGCTGCAGCTCGACTACGCCCGCATCAAGTCGCCCATCAACGGGATCACCGGCGTCCGTCTGGTCGATCCCGGCAACATCGTCCACGCCGCCGACACCGGCGGAATCGTGGTTGTCACACAGATGGATCCCATCGCGGTGCTGTTCACGCTGCCGCAAGATGACCTGCCGGAGGTCGCTCGCCAGCTGCGGCTCGGCCCCCTGGTGGTCGAGGCGGACAGCCGCGACGGGTCGCAGGTGCTGGCCACCGGGACCCTGGGGCTCATCGACAACCAGATCAACCAGGGGACGGCGACCATGCGTCTCAAGGCGATCTTTCCCAATCCAGAGCGCACGCTCTGGCCGAACGCGTTCGTCAAGGCGAGGCTGCGGCTGACGGTGCGCAAGGGGGCCCTGGTGATCCCGGCGGTGGCGGTCCAGCGCGGGCCGCAGGGGGCGTTCGTCTACGTCGCCAAGGGCGACCAGGCGGAGCTGCGCCCCATCGGCGTCGAGCGCATCGAGGGGGAGGAGGCGCTCATCTCCCAGGGCCTGGTGGCTGGCGAGAAGGTGGTGCGAGAGGGGCAGAGCCAGCTGCGGCCCGGCTCCAAGCTGGCGCTGCGCGAAGGTGGCGGCGGCGGTGCGGGCAAGGGCGGCGGCGCTGGCAAGAACGGCGCCGGCGCGGGCAAGATGGGCGGCGCCGCCCAGCCCCCCGGGGGATCCGGCGAGAGCGGCTCCGCGGGCGGTGCGCCGGGGGCGGGCGCTCACGGCAAGCACGGAGGCCACAAGGTGTCGCAGTGAACGTCTCCGAAGTCTTCATCCGGCGTCCCGTCGGAACCGCGCTCCTGATGATCGGCGTGGCCGTCGCCGGAGTGGCCGCCTACAACCAGCTGCCGGTCTCGGCGCTGCCGCAGGTCGACTACCCGACGATCGTCGTGTCGACCATCCTGCCCGGCGCCAGCGCCGACACCATGGTCTCGGCGGTGACGACGCCGCTCGAGCGGCAGCTCGGGCAGATTCCGTCGCTGGCGCACCTGACCTCGGTCTCCAGCGCCGCCAGCTCGCAGATCACCCTGCAGTTCACGCTCGATCGCGACATCGACTCCGCCGAGCAGGACGTGCAGGCGGCGATCAACGCGGCCTCCAACCTCTTGCCCAAGACGCTGCCCACACCGCCGACCTACAGCAAGAGCAACCCTGCCGACGTGCCGGTCATCTCGCTGGCGGTCCGCTCGGACACCTCGCCGCTCTCGGTCGTCGATGACTACGCCGACTCGATCCTGGCGCAAAAGCTGTCGCAGGTCTCCGGCGTCGGCCTGGTGACGCTGAACGGCGGCCAGCGGCCGGCGGTGCGCGTGCAGGTCGATCCGGTGGCGCTGGCCGGGCGCGGCCTCGGTCTCGAGGACGTTCGCTCGGTGCTGGCGCTGGCCAACGTCAACCAGCCAAAGGGAAACCTGGACGGCCCGCGCCAGAACTACCTGGTGTCGGCCAACGATCAGCTCCCCTCGGCCGACGGCTACAGGCCGCTGGTGCTGGCCTACCAGAACGGCGCGGTGGTGCGCCTCTCCGACGTGGCCAAGGTGCTGGACGGCGTGGAGAACGCGCAGCTGGCCGGCTGGGCCAACGAGCACCCGGCGGTGATCCTGAACGTCCAGCGCCAGCCGGGCGCGAACCTCATCGAGGTCGCCGAGCGGGTCAAGGCGCTCTTGCCGCGCCTGGAGGCGTCGCTGCCGCAAGGGATCAAGGTCGACATCCTCTCCGACCGCACCGAGACGGTGCGCGCCTCGGTCCGCGACGTCGAGTTCACCCTGCTCTTGACCATGATCCTGGTGGTCGCGGTCATCTATCTCTTCCTGCGCAGCATGCGCGCCACGATCATCCCCGGCGTCGCGGTGCCGCTGTCGCTGATCGCCACCTTCGGCGTGATGCTCTTCCTCGGCTACAGCCTCAACAACCTGACGCTGATGGCGCTGACGATCTCCACCGGCTTCGTGGTCGACGACGCCATCGTCATGATCGAGAACATCGCGCGCCACATCGAGGAGGGGGACGCGCCCTTCACCGCCGCGTTGAAGGGGTCGAAGCAGATCGGCTTCACCATCGTGTCGCTCACCGTCTCGCTGGTGGCGGTCCTCATCCCGCTGCTGTTCATGGGCGGGATCATCGGGCGTCTCTTCCGGGAGTTCGCGGTCACCCTCAGCACCGCCATCGTGGCCTCGGCCGTCATCTCGCTGACGCTGACGGCGATGATGTGCGGCCACATCCTCCGTCCGCTCCGCAAAGAGGACGAGGGGCGGGTGGCGCGCGCCTCGGAGGCGGCCTTCGACTGGATGGTGAAGGTCTACGACCGCGGCCTCGGCTGGGTGCTGAATCACCAGGCGCTGACCCTGGCGGCCACGGTGGCGACCGTCGCGCTGACCTTCTTCCTGGCGGTGGTCATCCCCAAGGGTCTCTTCCCCCAGCAGGACACCGGCCTCTTGCTGGGGATCACCGAGGCGCCGATCGACACCTCCTTCCCCGCCATGATGACCCTGCAGCAGAAGGTGGTGGATGTCATCCGGGTCGATCCCGACGTCGACAACGTCGCGTCCTTCATCGGCGCCGACGGGACCAACCCCACCCTCTCCAGCGGGCGGCTCTCGATCACCCTCAAGAATCGCGAGCAACGAAAGTCGGGCGCGCAGGCGATCATCGATCGGCTGAGCAACAAGCTGGGCCAGGTCAGCGGCATCACCGTCTATCTGCAGGCGGTGCAGGATCTCCAGCTCTCCAGCCAGGTGAGCCGCACGCAGTACCAGTACACGGTCGAGGACGCCGATCCGACCGAGCTGGCGACCTGGACGCCCCAGGTGCTCGCGCGCCTCAAGCAGATCCCGGAGCTGACCGACGTGGCCAGCGATCAACAGGACGGTGCGCTGCAGATGACGCTGGTCATCGACCGCGACAGCGCTTCCCGGATGGGGATCACCGCGCAGGCCATCGACGACACGCTCTACGACGCCTTCGGGCAGCGCCCGGTCTCCACGATCTTCACGCAGCTCAACCTCTACCGCGTGATCCTGGAGGTCTCGCCGCAGTACCAGTCGAACCCCAACGGTCTCAGTCAGATCTACATGCGGGCGGCCACCGGTGACTCGGTGCCGCTCTCCGCCTTCGTCCACTTCCAGCAGACCTTTGCACCGGTCTCCATCGGGCACGAGGGGCAGTTCCCGGCCGTGACGCTCTCCTTCAATCTGGCGCCCGGCGCGGCGCTGGGCGACGCGGTGCGGGCCATCAAGGACGCGGTGGCCGGGATGGGCGCGCCGGTCGGCCTGCACGCCGACTTCCAGGGGGCGGCAGCCGCCTTCGGCGACTCACTCTCGAGCGAGCCGCTGCTGATCCTGGCCGCCATCATCACCGTCTACATCGTGCTCGGCGTGCTCTACGAGAGCTACATCCACCCGATCACCATCCTTTCGACGCTGCCGTCGGCGGGCGTGGGGGCCTTCCTGGCGCTGCTGATCTGCCACTCCGAGTTCTCCATCATCGCGCTCATCGGGATCGTCCTCCTCATCGGCATCGTCAAGAAGAACGCCATCATGATGATCGACTTCGCGCTCGAGGCGGAGCGCGAGCAGGGCAAGTCGCCGCGCGAGGCAATCCATCAGGCCTGCCTGCTGCGGTTTCGCCCGATCATGATGACCACCGTCGCGGCGCTCCTGGGCGGCGTGCCGCTGGCGCTCGGCACCGGGACCGGCGCGGAGCTCCGCCGGCCGCTCGGCATCACCATCGTCGGCGGCCTGCTGGTCTCGCAGGTCCTGACCCTGTTCACCACGCCGGTCATCTACCTCTACATGGAGCGGCTGGCGGCCCGGTTTCGACGCGGGAAGAAAGCGTCCCCCGAGCCCGAGGGCGCCCCTCACCTTCCCGCACCCGTCCGCCGTACGCCCGCTCCCGAGACGCCATGAACATCTCGGCGCCGTTCGTCCGCCGGCCCATCGCCACCTCGCTCCTGGCGGCGGCGGTCATCATGGCAGGGCTCGTCGCCTACAACGGACTGCCGGTGGCGCCGCTCCCCCGCGTCGACTTCCCGACCATCCAGGTCTCGGGGGCGCTGCCCGGGGCCAGCCCCGACACGATGGCCTCCTCGGTGGCCACGCCGCTCGAGCGCCGCTTCGGCCGCATCGCCGGCCTGACCGAGATGACCTCGGTCAACACGCTGGGCTCCACCTCGATCACGCTGCAGTTCGATCTCGATCGCGACATCACCGGCGCCGCGCGCGACGTGCAGGCGGCCATCAACGCCTCGCTCTCCGAGCTCCCGCCCAACCTGCCGAGCCTCCCCAACTACCGCAAGGTCAACCCGGCCGACTCGCCGATCCTGATCCTCTCGCTCACCTCGAAGTCGCTCCAGCTGGCGCAGGTGTTCGACGCCGCCAACAGCGTGCTGGCCCAGAAGATCTCGCAGATCAACGGCGTGGGACAGGTGTTCGTGGGGGGTGGGCAACAGCCGGCCGTGCGCGTCCAGATCGATCAGGAGGCGCTGGCCGGGCACGGAATGTCCCTGGAAGACGTCCGCGCGGCGCTCTCCACCTCGACGGCGAACCAGCCGAAGGGGACGCTGACCGGCTCGAACACCACCTACAACATCGCCGCCACCGACCAGCTCCTGGGGGCCGACGCCTATCGCCAGCTGATCGTCTCGACCCAGAACGGTTCGAACATCCGCCTCGGCGACGTGGCCACCGTGTTCGACGACGTGGAAAACAACCGGCTGGCTGGCTGGATCGACGGCGAGCGCTGCGTCCTCATGATCATCCGCCGACAGCCGGGCGCCAACATCCTATCCACCATCGAAGGCGTCAAGCAGGCCCTCCCTTTCCTGCGGGAGTCGATCTCGCCGGCCATCGACGTGCAGGTCGCCGTCGATCGCACCACCACCATCCGCGCCTCGGTCCACGACGTGGAGCGGACCTTGATCCTGAGCGTCCTCTTGGTGACCGGGGTGGTGTTCATCTTCTTGCGCAGCGCGCGCGCCACCATCATCCCCTCGATCGCCGTGCCGCTCTCGTTGATCGGGACGTTCGGCATCATGTACCTGCTCGGCTACAGCATCGACAACCTGTCGCTGATGGCGCTGACCATCTCCACCGGCTTCGTGGTCGACGATGCCATCGTCGTGACCGAAAACATCGCCCGCCTCATCGAAGACGGGAAGAAGCCGCTCGAGGCGGCGCTGGAGGGGGCCAAGCAGATCGGCTTCACCATCGTCTCCATCACCGTCTCGCTGATCGCCGTTTTCATCCCCATCCTGCTCATGGGGGGGATCATCGGGCGACTGTTCCGCGAGTTCGCCGTCACGTTGAGCATCGCGGTGGCGCTGTCGGCGATCGTCTCGCTGACGGTGACGCCGACCATGGCCGGACGGTTGCTGCGTCCGGTGAACGAAGAGAAGCTCGGGTGGTTCGCCCGGACCTCCGAGCGGGGGTTCGACGCCCTGGTCCGCGGGTACGACCGCGCCCTGCGCTGGGTGCTCCGCCACGCGCTGCTCATGCTGCTCCTCACCATCTCCACCCTGGGCCTGACGGTGCTGCTGGCGATCCGGGTCCCGAAGGGGCTCTTCCCGCAGCAGGACACGGGAATGCTCTCGGGGTTCTCCGAGGCGTCGCAGGACATCTCCTCGGGGGCGATGCGGCGCGCGCAGGAGAAGCTGAATCAGATCGTCAAGGACGATCCCGACGTCGACCACACCATCGCCTTCGTCGGCGGCACCAGCGGCGCCGGCAACACCGGCACCATGTTCATCAGCCTCAAGGACTACGACAAGCGGAAGAGCACCGCCGATCAGATCATCAACCGCCTGCGCCCGAAGCTCTCGAAGATCCCTGGCGTGTCGCTGTTTTTGCAGTCCGTGCAGGACGTGCGCATGGGGGGGCGCTCGTCACGCACGCAGTACCAGTACGCGCTGGAGGACGCCGATCTGGGCGAGCTGCAGGCCTGGGGACCGAAGGTGCTGGCCAAGCTGAAGAGCCTCCCTCAGCTGCGCGACGTGGCCACCGACCAGCAGACCGCCGGCCTGATGCTCTCGGTCGACGTCGATCGCGACAGCGCCAGCCGTCTCGGTATCAGCCTGCAGGCCGTCGACGACACGCTCTACGACGCCTTCGGCCAGCGGCAGGTGGCGACCTCATTCACCCCTCTCAACTACTACCGCGTCGTGCTGGAGGCGACGCCCGCGCAACAGGCGAGCCCCGACCAGCTGGTGCACGTCTACGTCCGCGGCGCGAACGGCACCCTGGTGCCGCTGCCGAGCATCGCCAGGGTGACGCCCACGCCGACGCCGCTGGCGATCACGCACCAGGGGCAGTTTCCCGCCACCACGCTCTCCTTCAACCTGGCACCCAACGCCGCGCTGGGGGACGCGGTCAAGGTGGTCGACGCGGCCACGCGGCAGATCGGCCTCCCCTCCGGCGTTCGCGCCAGCTTCCAGGGGACCGCGCAGGCGTTCGGCGCCTCGCTCTCCAGCGAGCCCTGGCTCATCGCCGCGGCGCTGTTCGTGGTCTACGTGGTGCTGGGAATCCTGTACGAGAGCCTGGTCCACCCGATCACCATCCTCTCCACGCTGCCGTCGGCGGCGCTCGGCGCGCTGGTGGCGCTGTTTGTTTTCCGCACCGACTTCAGCATCATCGCGCTCATTGGGGTGGTGCTGCTGCTCGGGATCGTGAAGAAGAACGCCATCATGATGATCGACTTCGCGCTGGAGGCCGAGCGGCGCGAGGGGCTCGAACCGGCCGAAGCGATCCGCCGCGCCTGCCTTTTGCGCTTCCGTCCGATCCTGATGACGACCCTGGCCGCTCTCTTCGGCGCGGTCCCGCTGGCCATCGGCTTCGGCGCCGGCTCCGAGCTGCGGCAGCCGCTCGGCATCACCATCGTCGGTGGCCTCTGCGTCTCACAGCTCATGAACCTCTTCTCGACGCCGGTCATCTATCTCTACCTCGATCGCCTCCGCCGCGACCGCGCCGTCGAGCACCAGAGCGCGACTGTCGAGACCTAGACGGGCGGCCCGCCCGCTTCCTCGCTCGGCGGCATGCAGAGGGCATGCTCGTCCGCACCGAGGCGGCGCATGTGCAGCGGCTCGGCGCCTTCATCGAAACGGTTGCCCGACTTCGAGCGCTAGCTCGCAGGCCACCGGCAAGACGGGAACAGCGACCTGCTCGCTGCGCTCGAACAGGGGATCGCGGCGGCGGCCAGACGATCGCGGGCCAGCCGACCCACGAGCGACCAAACAACGGCCGCCGACAAACGAAAACGGCCCCGACGTCCCAGACGCCGGAGCCGTTCTTCGGGTCGCGCGTACCAACGCGCGTCGTTACTGCCCCATCATTCCGTGGTGATGCTGGAAGCGCCCGCGCGCCTCGGCCATCGCGGCCGCGGCCGTCTTGCGCTGATCGGGGGTCAGGACCTGCGCCGTCTGGACCAGGCCCTGCGTGAACGTCGATGACAGCTGATCGGCGATCCCCATCGCCTGCTTGCGCAGCTGCTCGACGGTGGCCGGGTTGATCGTCGGCGCGGAGAGCGCGGCGGCGATCTGCTGGTGCACCGCCTGGTGCTGTTGATGGAACGACTTCAGCTGGGGGCGAAGGCCATTCCAGATCGCCTCGATCTGACTCCGCTGGCTGGCGGTCGCGTTCACCTTGTCGAGCAGCCGCTCGAGATGGCGCGCGCCGAAGCCGCCGGCCGGGCCAGCGTCCGCGCTCTCGGTCGTCTGTGCCTGGGCCGAGGTGTAGGCGCCACCGGCGATCCCCAGGACCGCCAGCGCCGGAATGAGCAGCAGCCACGACCGCCGGCGGGGGCGAACTGTGGCGATGTGGGTCTCGGGGGTCTCGATGTCGGTGCGCATGAGCTGTCTCCTTTCGATCAGTTTGGCTTCGCGCAGTTTGGCTTCGCGAATTTCGCTTCGTGCTTCGGAGGGTTGACCCGACCCGGCAAGAAAAGGTTAGCGGCCAGATCTTTTGGCCCGACCGTGCGTCCGAACAACCAGGAGGCTTCAAATGACCACGCGGACTTGCAGACGGACCTGGCTCGCCACCCTGATTGGAATCGGCGCTCTGTTGCTGGCGGCCGACTCATGCGCAGCGTCACCGCTCCCCGGCGGCCAGCCGCTGCGGGACCGGGCTGCCGGCTACGAGATGACGGTGCTCGTCGACGGCGTCCCGGCGGCGACCTACGAGTACGGCGGCGGGACCTACGTGCTCGGCCAGCTCGGGGCGCGCTACACGCTCCGCGTCGCCAACCACTCCGGCCGCCGCGTCGAGGCGGTCGTCTCGGTCGACGGGCGCGACGCCATCGACGGCCGGCCGGCCGACTTCCGCGGCAAGCGCGGCTACCTGATCCCCGCCTGGGGCTCGGTCGAGATCGACGGGTGGCGGATTCCGCACAGCGAGGCGGCGGCGTTCCGCTTCTCCTCGGTCCCCGAATCGTACGCCGCGCGCACGGGCAACGCGCGCGAGGTGGGCGTCATCGGCGTCGCGGTCTTCCCCGAGCGGTACGTTCCGCCGGCGCCGCCCGTCTACTCTCCGCGCCGGCCGGACGAGCTTCCCTATTCGTCGCGCTCGCGCGAGGAGAGCTCGCGCGGCGGCGGTTTCTCCGACGACAAGGCCGCTCCACCGCCGGCCTCCCCGCAGGCATCGGCCGAGTCCAAGCGAGCCGGTGGGCTCGGACGGAGCGCCAGCGGAGCGCCGATGGACGCCGAGGCGCAGGCTGTGCCCGCCAAGAGGTCGCGGCCGGGCCTCGGCACCGAATACGGCGAGGCGGTGAGCTCGCCCATCTATGAGGTCGAGTTCGTCCGCGCCAACGCCGGCCGTCCGGCCGCATTCCTGGGTGCGCACTACAACGATCACGACGGCCTCCTGGCCATGGGGATCCCCGTCGATGGGCCGGAGACCTGCGAGGATGACGCCGATCTGCGCAACAGGGCCGACCCCTTTCCCGCCAGCGACGGCCGTTACGCGGCGCCTCCGCCCGGATGGCGCCGCTCTTGCGGCTGGCGCTAGGGACGGCGAGGATGCCGTCTCGGTGGACGGCGACTCCTCGGACGAACAGCTGCTGGCGGCTTACCGAGGTGGTGACGTGCGAGCCTTCGAACGACTCCTGGCCCGCTACGAAAAACCGATCTGGAGCTTCCTCCGCCGCTTCGTGCGCGACGCCGAAGCGGCGGAGGATCTGTTGCAGGAGGTGTTCTTGCGCGTGGTGCGCGACGCGCAGGCGTCGGGGCCGGCCTGGAAGGGCCAGGCGAAGTTCTCGACCTGGCTCTACACCATCGCGCGCAACCTCTGCATCGACCGCGCGCGCCGCACCGCGGTTCGGGGTTCCGCGTCGCCGTCGATCGACGGTCTGACCGAGGGCGACGCGGAGGCGATGACCCTGCACGAGCGGATCGCCGCGCCCGGTCCTTCGACCGACGCGGTGGTGGCGGGACGAGAGGCGGCGCGCCGGATCGATCGCGCGGTCGCCGAGCTGCCCGACGACCAGCGGGAGGTCTTCCTGATGCGCGAGGTGATGGAGATGCCGTTCGCCGAGATCGCGGCCGTGGTGGGCGTCTCCGAGCCGACGGTCAAGAGCCGGATGCGCTACGCGCTCGAGAAGCTGCGGGCAGCGCTGGGCGACCTCGGCGACACCAGCTCGGGCGCAACCGAATCAACGGGGTCAGGATAAGGCAGGATGAGGATGGACGGCTCAGATGGCGAGTAGCTGCCAAGACGTCTCCGCCCGGGTGATGGAGCTCCTCTACGGGGAGCTGTCGGGCGACGACCGCGCCGCGCTCGAGGCGCACCTGGCGGGGTGCGCGAGCTGCGCCGCAGAGCTGGCGGCCTTCCAGAGCACGCGCGCCGTCGCCCGACGCGCTCTCGAGGGCGACGAGCCGCCGGCCCGCGCACATCAGGCGATCCTGCGGGCGGCGGCGGCCGCCGTCGCGGCGAAGGAGGCGAAGCCGACCGGGGCACGCCTCGTCGCGCCGCAGCCCTCATTCTGGGAGCGCTGGCGCGCGCGCTGGACCCTGCCGACGTTCGCCACGATCGGCGCGGTTGCCGTCGTCGTGCTCGCCAGCAAGGTCTTCCTCGAGCCCGACAAGACCGTCGAGCTCGGCCGTCGGGCGCTCCAATCGGCGCCCGCGGAGGCGCCGGCCACCCCGCCCGTGCCGGGACCGCCGGCTGAACCGCAAGCGACGCCGAGAGAAGCGACGCAAAATGAGGACGAACAGGCGAAAGAGGGGCGACCGGCCCCGGCGGAAAAGAAGCGCCAGGACGAGGCGCCAGAACGGCTGCAACCTCCGGTCGCGAACAACGCGCCGGCCCGATCGATCGCGGCGGCCCCGGCGGCGCAGCGCCGGCGCGCCGCCCCCGACGGTTTCGGTGCGCTCGGTCTCACGAAGGGGGGCGGTGCCACGAGCGCGGGACGAGCCAAGGCTCCAGCTGCAGGCGGGGTCTCCTTCGAAGATGACCTGGCGGCTCCGCCACCCGCCGGGTTGAAACCGACCAAGCGCGAGTTCGCACCGCCGCCCCCGCCGCTCGTCGAGCCCGCGCGCCCGTCCACGTCGGCCGCGAACCAGATGAGAGAGCGCGACACGGAGGCCCAAGCGCTCGAAGAGACCGATGCCCCTCCCCCCAATCCTCCTCGGGGGGCCCTGGGCCACGTCGCCGCCAGCGCCGGCGCGGCGCCCCCGGCGGTGCACGCCAAGGCGGAGGCCAGCGCCAAGACCGAGTCCAAGAAGGCGGAGATACCCTCGGACATGGACAGCCTCGAGGCCGACGCCAAGTCCGAGACCGGAGCGGAATCCAGGCCGGTCGCCGAGTCGCCGGTGGCGCGCGCCAATCGTCTGTTCGCGCAGGGACAGTGGGGGGCGGCCGCCCGCGCCTACCGCGAGCTTCTGCGCCGCGATCCCCACAACCGCGACGCCGCCCGCTGGCGCCAGCGTCTCGCCGCCTCCGAGGAGGCGGCCTCCGCCCAGGCACCCGCCGTGGCCTCTCCGCCCCCGCCGCGGCGCTGATCCGGATCAGTCGTCCCGCAGATCGGTCTGAAACGGCGAGACCGTCTCCGGGTCCGCCAGCCACAGAAAGACCGCGCGCGCGCGCAAGTATTCCTCGGCGGCGGCGCGCGCGAGGTGCAGCGGCAGCGCGTCGAGATCGATCCCCTGCCACGCGAACCCGGGGACGCCGTTGGCCCGGGCCAGCAAGCCGCCGGTCTTGAGCCGATCCTGCGCACGCCAGCAGCGGGTGACGATCGTCTTCATCGCGACTGCGAAGAGAGGCGGCTCGGCCAGCACCCCGGGGAGCGCCACCCGATCGAGCCCCACCGACCAGCAGAGCCAGGAGAGCGCCCCCCAATCGGCCTGCGCCTCGTTCAGGAGCGCCGGCACGCCGAGCCCGTCGGTCGTGAGCTCCTCGATGATTTCGACCTCGGTCATCTCGGCCGTCTCGCCCTGGCCGAGATCGCCTGCGCCGCGCTCGACGGAGACCTTCTCGCGCCGCAACGCAACCGGCCCGCCGGGGAGCAGCGCGGAGAAGATCCGGCGGCAACCAGACCGGCGTCGCGCCGGCGCCAATCAACGCCTGGATGGCCCCGCGCGCGCGTCCGATCCGGGTGGCGTAGACGCCGATCGCCGCGCACACCTCGCCGAGCTCGCGCACGAGGCCGGCGCCCAGCTCGGCGAGCGAGGGATCGACCAGGAGCTGCTCCCGCGCGGGCCAGCTGTCGAACGGGCGCAAGACCGCCTGGAGCTGTCCGACCAGCAGGGCCGCAGCGTTGGGCGATTCGGCGGCGACGAGCCCGAGATCGGCGCGCGCCCCCTCTTCATCGCCCCGCTGGAGCCGGACGAGCGCCCGGGTGAGATGGGTGGCGCGCCGCTCGGGTGCCAGGAGGAGCGACGCCGCCACGAAGTCCGCCGCGGCGGCGCTCACCCCCGGCAGGAGGGCCGCCAGCGCGCGGAACGCCGACGCCGCGTCGGCGCCACCCACGAGCGCGTCGAGGATCGTCCAGACCTTCATCTCGACCGACTGTTCGAGCGCTTCCCCGCGATGCGCGGCGACGGCCGGCGCCAGCGCCACCACCGCGGCGGCGATCGTACGCTCGAGCGCGGCGCGATCCCCATCGCGCGCCGCCGCGCGGGCCGCCGCGCAGAGCCCTTCGCGCACGCGCCCCTCCGCACGAAGGGTGCGGGCCAGCGCCCACCAGTCCTCTGCCGTTCCTTGCCCCGTCCTGTACGTCCCCCGGCCGCCGTCCGCCGCGAACGCCGGAGAGCCCGCCTCGGCTCCCTCGGCGAAGGGCGAGCCACGCTCCACCGTCCTCAGCTCGACGCCCGCCGCGTCCAGGAACGACCAGAGCCCCACCGCCTGTCCGTGGTCGAAGGTGCCGCGCTCCTCGCGGATGTGGGGGTCGGCGTACGGGCTCTCGGTCTCGGCGGCAAAGCGCCGCACGAACGCGCCGTGACGGGCCCCGGCGGGGGAAAACGCGCATGCTTCCGCGAGCCGCCCGGCGGCGTCGAAGGTCCGCGCGGCGCGCTGCCGCCCGTTCGCATACTCGATCTCCGAGGTGAGCACGCCGGCATCGGTCCAGAACCGGTGCAGCTCGGGGCGCCGGCGGGCCCACTGGCTGCCCGCCTCGTCGTACTCGGCGTCGTCGGGGACGCCGGACGGGCGCGGCGGCCAGGGACGCCCGTCCGAGAGAATCGGCCGACCGTCCGTGCCATAGAAGATCTCCTGGACGATGTCTCCCTTCTCGTAGAGAAGGTCGAGGCGGACGGCGCCCGGCGGCACGCAACACGACCGCAACGGCTCGGCCCCGATGCCGACCCCGGGAAACGCCGAGACGATCCCCTCCGCGCATCCGGCGTTGAAGATCCCCTGCCGCGAGACGCTCCCGTCGGGATGGAACATCGCGAACGGCCCCTCGCGCACGCCCGCCACGAACCCGCAACGCGACTGCAAGGTTCCGTCGCGCCGGTAGAGCAGACATTCCCCCTCGCGCACGCCTTGCGCGCTCAGCCGGGAGACTTCCCAGCCGCCGATCTCGGGGTTCCAGAAGCCTCCCTCCGGAACCCCCGCCGGCCTTTCGGGTGCGGTCGCTGCCACGGGCGAACCGACAGGATACCGCGCCTGGCGGGCCGTGGCGGTCGTTCTTGCGAGGCGGGCCGTGCCGTAAGGCAACGGTGAGCGAACCGGACTATTCCCGACGACGTGCCGCCCGAAGGCGGCCTAGTGGCCGCTGCTCATCCGGGTGAACGCCCAGAAGAGCGTCCCCGAGAGCAGGATCGAAACCGGCAGCGTGAGCACCCACGCCATCAGCAGGTTGCGAACCGTCCCCCACTGCAGACCGGTCTTGTTCGCGGCCATCGTGCCGGCGACACCGGACGAGAGCACGTGGGTGGTGCTCACGGGGAGGCCGAAGGCGTCCGCGGCCCCGATGGTCACCATGGCGGTGAGCTCGGCGGCGGCGCCCTGCGCGTAGGTGAGGTGATCCTTGCCGATCTTCTCACCGACGGTGACGACGATCCGCTTCCAGCCGATCATCGTCCCCAGACCGAGCGCGATGGCGACCGCCACCTTGACCCAGGTCGGGATGAACTTGGTCGCCTTGTCGATGTGCTTCTTGTAGTTCTTCAGCACGTCCGCATCGGCCGGTGCGATGGCCGGCAGGTGCGACTTGTCCATCATCCGCAGCGCCTCGCCGATGAGGTACATGTCGTTGCGGAAGTTGCGCGTCTTGGTCGCGGGGACGTTGCGCAGCTCCTTGTAGATCGACATGTCGCTGCCGACCGCGGTGACCAGCTGCTTCAGCCCGGGGAGCGTCGTCGGCGCGAGCGCGCGGGTGCGGATGTAAGTGGTGACCTCTTCGCGCCCGTCGCCGGCGACGGTGACGCTCGAATCCGCGTAGTGTCCGATCGTACCGGCCGCCATGGCGGAGACGGCGATGAAGTCCTGCGACTCCTTGGCCGAGACGGCGTGGTTGAGCGCGTAGGCCGTGGGGACGGTGCCGATCAGGATGAGCATGATGAGCCCCATCCCCTTCTGCCCGTCGTTCGATCCGTGCGCGAAGCTGACACCCGTGCAGGTGAGGAGCAGCAGGCCCCGGATCCAGAACGGCGGCGGCGCTTCACCCACCGGCGCTGCGTAGAGCTCCTTGTTCTTGATGACCTTGCGCATGGTGAGCAACAGGCCCCCGGCGCAGACGAAGCCGACCAGCGGCGAGATCAGCAGGGACTTGCCGATGTTCGAGGCCTGGTGCCAGTCGACGCCGCTCGTCGCGGTGTGGACCGCCATGAACTGGTTGGCGAGGCCGACGCCGATGACCGAGCCGATCAACGTGTGCGAGCTCGACGACGGCAGGCCGAAGTACCAGGTCCCGAGGTTCCAGATGATCGCCGCAGTCAGGAGGGCGAACACCATCGCGAACCCCGTGCCGCCGCCCACTTGCAGGATGAGCTCGACCGGGAGCAGCGAGATGATCCCGAACGCCACGGTGCCGGTCGAGACGAGGACGCCGATGAAGTTCCACATCCCCGACCAGACCACCGCGATCTGCGGGGCCAGCGTGTGCGTGTAGATGACGGTGGCGACGGCGTTGGCCGTGTCGTGAAACCCGTTCACGAACTCGAAGCCCAGCGCCACCAGGAGCGCGATCCCCAGCAGGATGAAGGGCATCGCCGAGGTGGGGTGCACGTCCGCGAGGTCGGAGAGGAGCTGCGAGCCCGCGTAGCCGATCCCGACGGTGAGCGCGATCCCGAAGATCGCCATCCCGAGCTTGCCAGGGCCACCCGCCAGCTTGGCGTGGATGGCGGAAGCGTGAGGTTTCGGCTGTTCCAGTGCGGCGGCGTCTGTGGTCATAGGGCGCGCACAATACCCATCCGACCGTGCCGTGCCTGCGACTCTCCGGTGACGATTTCGCAACGGCGCGGTTCGCCCTGGGGCGGCTCAGATTTCTGAGTCGAGGACGCGCCGGAACAGCAGCCTGGACGGCAGAAAGCGGCGAAATTACTATGGTTCGGAATGACCTCCGGTTGCGCAGACTGGCTTCGAGGTTGGCGCAGCAATTGCTCCAAGCTGACGGACGATGCCTCCGGTGATTGACGGGCGTCACAGCTCGCTGCCAGTCCTGCCCCGCGCGCCCCGCGCCCTGCCGGCGCAGCGCCACCTCCCGCTGGCAGCCGAGGCGCGCGACATCGACCGCGCCTGGCGACCGATCTACGCGGTCTGGGAGCTCACGCTCAAGTGCGACCTCGCCTGCGGACACTGCGGCTCGCGCGCCGGACGCACGCGCCCGGACGAGCTGGACACCGCCGCCTGTCTCGATCTGGTCGCGCAGATGGCCGCGCTCGGCGTCCTCGAGGTGACCGTGATCGGCGGCGAGGCCTATCTGCACGCCGACTGGTTGACGATCGTGCGCGCCATCCGCGACGCTGGCATGCACTGTTCAATGACGACCGGCGGACGCGGCGTCACCCCGGAGCTGGCGCGCGCCGGCGCCGAAGCGGGACTGCGGAACGCCAGCGTCTCGATCGACGGCAACGAGGCGACGCACGATCGGCTGCGCGGCGTGACCGGGGCGTACCGCGCGGCGCTGGCCGCCGCCGGTCACCTGAAGGCGGCCGGGGTCATCCTCTCGGTCAACACCCAGATCAACCGGCTGTCGATGCGCGAGCTCCCCGACGTGCTGGAGACGATCATCGCCCTGGGGGCCCGCGCCTGGCAGATCCAGCTCACCGTCGCGATGGGGCGCGCGGGGGACGCGCCCGACCTGCTGCTGCAGCCCGAGGATCTGCTGGAGCTCTTCCCGCTGCTGGCGACGCTGAAGGCGCGCTGCGACCAGGCGGGGGTGGCGCTCTGGCCGGGGAACAACATCGGCTACTTCGGCCCCTACGAATCGGTCCTGCGGGGCGGCCTGCAGCGCGGGCACATGGCCTCGTGCGGGGCTGGATGCACCACGCTCGGCATCGAGGCCAACGGCGCCATCAAGGGCTGCCCCTCCCTGCACAGCGTCCCCTGGACGGGCGGCAACGTCCGCGACGCCAGCCTGCAGGACATCTGGGAGCGATCGGCGCCGCTCCGCTACATGCGCGACCGCACCGCCGACGATCTGTGGGGCTACTGCCGCACCTGCTACTACGCGGACGTCTGCCGCGCGGGCTGCACCTGGACGGGTTTCAGTCTGTTCGGCAAGCCGGGCAACAATCCTCTCTGTCACCACCGCGCGCTGGAGATGCGGCGGCAGGGAAAGCGCGAGCGCCTGGTCCAGGTCGAAGCGCCGCCCGGCGCCCCGTTCGATCACGGCAAGTTCGAGATCATCGTCGAGGAGATCACCCCATGAGCCACCTGGCACCCTGCCCTGCCTGCAACCGCCACGTCGACGTGGACGAGAGCGCCTGTCCATTCTGCGCGGCCATGCTCGCGCCTTCGTTCCGCGCGACGCGCCCCCTCGGGCCGCCATCTCGCCGGCTGGGGCGGGCGGCCTTGATGACGGCGGGCGCTGCGCTGATGGGCGCCGCGGCGTGCAGCGCCAGCGACGCCATCGCTATCGAAACGAAGGACGCCACCCCGTCGTACGACGGCTCGCGCGTGGTGGCGGCGTATGGCGGGCCGGTCCTGCTCGGAACGGGCGGAACCAGCGGCGAAGGCGGCACTGGCGGCACCGGCAACATCGGCAGCATTGGATTGGGCGGCGCCGGTGGCGTCACCGACGCCGGCAGCCAGGGAGCGACCGACGCTGCGACCGACGCCGCCCACGCGCGCGACGCCAGCCAGGATCGGACGTTCATCGCCATCTACGGCGCACCGTTCGCCGCTGACGAGGAGCCGAGCTCGTAGCGGCTCAGCGCTCGCGCAGCAGCCGCGCAACGGCGGCGGCCAGATCAGGGAGCACAGCGTCGGCGGCGGCGAAGTTGCCCGAGGTGGTGAGGCCCGAGGGCACCACCCAGCAGCGGAGGCCGGCCGCCGTGGCCGCGCGCAGGCCCCGCTCGGAGTCCTCGATCACCAGGCAGCGCGCGGGCGCGACCCCCAGGCGCGCGACGGCGGTGAGATAGGGCTCGGGGTGCGGCTTGGACTCGACGTAGTCGTGTCGCGTGAGGGTCAGCTCGAAGTGTCGCAAAAGGCCGGTGCGGGCGTGCGTGCGTGCGAACGGCCCCGGCTCCGAGCTGGTGACGATGGCCAGCCTGAAGCGCGCCGCCAGCTTGGGCAGCAGCTCGGCGACGCCGGGGATGACGATCTCGGCCTCCTCGAGCAGCTCGAAGTAGTGGCGATCGCGCAGGGCTCGCAGCGCCTCGATCTCCGCCGGCGAAGCCCCGCGCGCCTCGGCCAGATGCCAGACCCCCACCCCGTCCCGCAGCAAACAGTCGACGTAGGTCGGCAGGTCGAGCACCGCCCCCACGGTGGCCAGCGCCTCCCGGTTGGCCCGGAAGTAGAGCTCCTCGGTGTCGACGAGCACGCCGTCGTTGTCGAACAGGATCGCGTCGAACGTCATGGGTAGGGGAACTCCGGCGTCGGTTGGGTCGGCTCGAGGTCGTTGAACTTGCGGAGGTCGAGCAGCAGATGACCGTCGGGCGTCTCGCTGAGCACGTCCGCCATCCGCTGTCCCCAGAGGATGTCGCGCGCGAAGTAGCGGTGCTCGCCGTGCACCATCTGCATCGTCGCGTCGTCGAGCCCGATCACCTGAACCTGCAGCTCGATCTCCTTGGCGGCCAGCGAACCGGGCGTCTCGCCGTAAAGCGGGCTGTCGCGATCGATGACGTGGAGCACGTTCCAGGAGCGCGAGAGTGACAGCGCCCGCTGGCGGGTGAGCGCCAGATCGAGCATCCGGTAGAAGGTCTTTCCCTCGGCGGTCCGCTCGGTCCGCACCAGCAACACCTTGATCTGCGTGTCGACGATCGAGTTGCGGCGCTGATTTCCCAGGCGGAACGACAGCGTGGGAACGCCGTTGTGGACGAAGATCGTCGCCTTCTGGGTGAAGATGAGCCGCGCCGTCGAACGGGAAAACTTGGCAAACACCAGACCGGTCGCCAGCGCCGTCAACGTCAGCCCCGTGATCGACTCGGCGGTGACCAGCAGGTTGGCGCCCGTCGACTGGGGGAACATCGCGCCGTAGCCGACCGTTCCCATCGTCTGCACGCTGAAGAAAAACGCGTCGCGAAACGACCCCTCCCCCGCGTGCGCGACCCCGCCGACGATCAGATAGAGCAGGCCGAAGAGCGCATTGGCCAGAAGGAACGCGCCGCTGATGGCGGCGATCGACACCCACCAGGGGAGTCCCAGCAGCCCGTGGTAAAAATCGGTCAGCGGCGCGCGTCGATCGCCGACGATCCGGATCTCGTAGTCGGCGCCCGGCTCGCGGATCCGTTTGACCTCGTTGGCGCGGTGCACGGCGCGACGTTACTTCAGTTCACGCCCGCGCTTCATCAGAACGTGATGGCGTTGACCAGCGAGGGGACGCCGACCGCGCCAGCCGGCGCGATGTCCAGCACGACTGCGCGCGAACCGGGCGGCAGGTCGCGGCGCGCCGCCTCCAGCGTCGCCTGCAGCGAGTCCTTCCCGGCCGGAACTACCAGCGCGATCGCCCGCACGCCCCAGGCCAGGTGCAGGCGCCGGGTCGTCTCGGGAACGCGGCTGTAGGCCAGGATCGGACGGCGCGGGCGAAAGGCAGCCAGGCTCTGGGCGCTGACGCCGGTGCTGGTGGGGACGATGATGGCGGCGGCGTCGAGATCGTCCGCCAGATCGGCGGCGGCGTGCGCCAGCGCGTTGGTCATCGCGGTGCGCGCGGGCCCCTCGTGCGGCGGCAGCAGCGGCTCGGTCTCGACCAGCAGACGGATCATCATGTTCACCGCGCCGGCCGGATCGTGACCGACGGCGGTCTCCTCCGACAGCATCACCGCGTCGGTGCCGTCGAGCACCGCGTTGGCCACGTCGGTCACCTCGGCGCGCGTCGGCAGCGGGCTCGAGACCATCGACATCAGCATCTGGGTGGCGGTGATGACCGGCCGCCCGGCCCGGTTGGCGGCCCGGATGATCCGCTTCTGTGTGGCCGGCACCCGCTCGATCGGGATCTCCACCCCCAGATCGCCCCGCGCCACCATGATCGCGTCGGTGGCCGCGACGATCGCGTCCAGCCGCTCCAGCGCCTGCTGCTTTTCGATCTTCGCCACCAGCGGCAGCTTGGTCAGGGTCCGCGCCTCCGCGATGTCGCGCTCGTGGCGAACGTACGAGATGGCGACGAAGTCGGGCGCCAGGACGTCGAGGTTCGCCAGATCGGCTCGGTCCTTGTCGGTCAGCGCGGGGAGCGACGAGCTGTCGCGCGGCAGATTGATTCCCTTGCGCGAGCGCAGCGTCCCACCGACGCGAACCTGGCAGACGACGCGATCGGCGCCCACGTTGGTGGCGACGAGATCGATCGTTCCGTCCGCGATGTAGATCGGATCTCCGACGTGCACCCGTTCGTAGAGCGACGGGTCGCCGACCGGCACCCCGCCCGCTCCCAGCGTCAGCGAGTCCCCTTCCTTGACGACCAGCTCGGCCGGAAGATCCGCGAGGCGAAGCTTGGGCCCCGCCAGGTCGACCAGCACCGCGATGTCGGGGCGATGCGCGCGCGCGCGGCGAACGCGGCCGGCCTGATCGCGCGGCCCCGCGTGCGAGAGGTTCACCCGCAGGACGTCGACCCCCGCGTCGAGCAGACGCTCGAGCGCGCCTGGAGGATCCTGGGCCGGTCCGATGGTGGCGATGATCTTGGTGCGACGCTCGTGCATCGTTGGCCACTCTACCCCGACTAGCGCGCCTGAATCACCCCGCCGTCGGTCAAGATCAGGTTTCGGTGGCGATGCGCGCCGGTAAATCCCTCGATCTCCTGCACCCAGGACGAATCGGGGTAGTGGTTCACGGCGTACTCGGCCTCGCCGCGCGCCTCCTTGGCCATCCCCTGCGCGGCCAGCGCGTGAACCAGGATCGAGGCGCGCTCCGGGGCGTCAGGGCTGTCCGGGAAGCGCCGGTTGCCGGCGCGGGCCAGCTCGACGGCGAGCGCGAAGTTGCTGCCGGCGACGCTCCGCAGGCGCGCCATCAGGACCGACTCCTTGAGCGGCGCGGCCGCCTCCGAACCGGCCGGCGGCGGCGGCGCGGTCGTCGAGGGCGACCGGTCGGGACCCGGCGGATGGGACGCGGGGGGCGCAGGGGCCGGCGGGGGCGCGACCGCGACGGGCGCGGCCGGGGCGACCGGCGAGGGCTCTGCGGGCGGCGGAGTGACCGGCGCGGGCCTGGCGCGCAAAAACGCCGCCGCGCCGAGACCGACCCCGGCCACCACGACAAGCGCGGCCCAGACCCGTTTGGTCGTCGGTTGCACCTGGTCAGTCTACCCGGTCAGGGGCAGGCGTTCAGCGTCGCCATCTGCGCGGTGTAGAGGTTCTGCATCGGGGTCTTCATCGTCGGCCAGGCGGTCATCGGGTTGCCGCCGTTGTCGTCGTTGGTCTCGTAGTTCCAGGCCCAGGCGCCGTTGTAACCGTTGCTATAGAGGTTGGTGTACAGGTCGGAGCCGTTCACGCCGTCGGTGGTGACGGCCCAGAACTCGCCCATCACCAGGTTCTTGTCGAGCTTCCAGTTGGACGCCGGGTGGGTGAAGCAGGAGACGCCCGAGCCGTTCGAGGTGTAGTAGTGGACCTCGTAGAAGTCGAGCGTGCCGTTGGCTTTGCCGCCCGCGGCCGTGAGGGCGGCGTCCGAGTAGAGGTTGGAAAAGCCGCTGGCGGTCGAGCAGGTGTTGAAGGTCTGCGCCCCGCTCGTCACGCGGGCGTTGGGATCGGTCGAATGGATCGCGGACGCGAACACGTTGACCGTCTTCTGGATGTACATCTGGTCGACCTCGGTCCCGCCGTTGGCCGCGGTCCACCCATGCTGGGTGGTCATCCCCTCGGGCTCGTTGAAGATCTCGTACGAGTAGACGCCCGGATTCCCCTTCAACGCCGTGACCAGAGGCACGAGCACGTTGGTCACGTAGGCGTTGCGGTTGGCGTCGACGGTGAGGAGATTCTGGTTCTGCGTGCGCAGGGTGGTCGTGATGTTCTCGCCCCCCTGCAGCATGTCGAACGACCAGAGGCTGATGTTGAGCGCCACGCCCGCGGTGTGGGCGGCGTTGGCCAGGCTCACGACGTCGTTGAGCGCGCCCGAGGTGAGCGGCATGGCCATCCCGCTCGAGTCGTAGCCGGGCGTCACCGTGCCGTTGGTGTGAAACCACCAGCGGATCACCCGCCCGCCCACCGAGGCGCTGTTGGTGAAGATCGTATTGAACGTCGCCAGATTGGGATTGGGGATGTCGTTGGCGAAGTTCACCCAGGCGACGTTCAGGCCGCTGGCGAACTTGCAGATCGCCGGGCTGCCAGCGCCGCCCGCTCCCGTGGTCCCCCCGGTCGCAGGCGTGCCGCCGGTGCCGGTCGCCCCGGCCTTGCCACCCGTGCCGGTCGCCCCGCCCTTGCCGCCGGCCCCGGCGGTCGCGGAGGCTCCGCCGGTCCCGATCGTCCCGCCAGTGGCGCTGGTGCCGCCGGTGCCGGTCGTGCCGCCGGTCGCCGTCGCGCCGCCGGTGCCGGTCGTGCCGCCGGTGCCGGTCGTGCCGCCGGTCGCCGTCGTGCCCCCGGTGCCCGGGGTGCCGCCGGTGGCAACGTTGCCGCCCGTGGCAATCGAACCGCCCGTGGCGGTGGTCCCACCGGTGCCGGTGGCCCCCCCCCTGGCCCCACTGTTCCCACCCTCGCTGGAAGCACCGCCAGACCCGCCCCCGGCGTCATCGGTGCTCTCGGGCGAGGCGCAGGCAGCGAGGGAGAGGGTCAACAACAGGGGGAGAACACGGGCAGGCTTCATGATTCCTCCGATAAGGAAGGGCGACGGGGCAAGGGGCAACGGGGGTCACCGGCGCCAAGGGCGCCCCCGCTCGCGGACCTTCACGGAATCGCACAGACGCGAAAACAACTCGAACGACTGGAAGTGCCGCGGCTGGCCTGATTCGGCTCAGCGTTGTGCCCGAAGGGCCAGTTCCTCGAACGGTCCGCCGGGGTACCGGCGCAGGTAGCGGGCCCCGAGCGTGGCAGCGTCGCCGTCCCGGTGGGCCACCGCCGCTTCGATGGTCAGCGCCAGTGCCTCCTCGGCCAGGGCGCCGTTGGGGTGCCGATCGAGGTATCGGGCGAGCAGCCCGCGGGCACGCACCGGATCGTGCTCCACGCGGAGGGCGCGCATCCCGGCCAGCACCGACCGGGTCTCTTCATCCTCGCGGTCCCGCGCCGCTTCGTGCCTGGTTTCCTGGTGCCCGGACTCGTCGCGCGCCGCAGAGGGCGGCGCCGCAGACCGGAGGTGCGGAGGTACGATCTGCTCGCGGCTCGTGACTGGCGCGTCCGGCGGTGGCGCGACCTCAGGCAGCGGACCCGACGCCGGCGGTCTGGCGACCGCCAGCGGCTGGGCCGCGACCGACACGGCGTGACGGTCGACCAGCCTGTGCGTCCGTGCACGTTCCGGCGACACGGCGACCGACGAGGCGGCGGGAACGAGCCGCTCGTAGGCGCGCCCGATCCAGCCACGCCACGGCCCGATCGCCGCGCTGGCGAATGCGCAGCCGCCTATCAACACACCGGCCACGATCGCCGGGCGCAGGAGGCGCGGCGCGCGGCGAGGAGCGTTCGATCGGCCCAGGCTCAGCAGCACGCGCTGCTTCCGCCCGGGCGGCGACTTGTAAGGCCCCGTCGACCGCACCAGATCGACGAGCCAGGGGTCGACCCCGGACTCCTCGGTCAGGCGCGGTGGATTGCCTCTCTCGAGGGCCTGTCCGTCGCGGGAATCGTCGTCGCCCCTCATGCGTCGCCCCTCATGCGTCGCTGCGCCTCGCGGAACCGCGCGGCCAGCGCCGCGAAATCCCTGCGCGCGTGATAGAGGCGGGTCCAGACGGTGTTGAGGGGAACGCTCTGAATGCGGGCGATCTCCTCGCCCGAGAGCCCCTCGATCTCGAACAGCACGAAGGTCGTCCGTCGCTCTTCGCGAATCTTGCCCAGGATGGCGAGGAGGATCCGCTGGTCTTCTCGCCGCTCCAGCGCCGCGGAGGGACCCCCGGCGCCGCTCTGGAGGGCGTCGGGATCCTCGACCCGGCGCTTGGTGAAGATGTGCTTGACCCAGCTGCGGCGGCGAAAGTCGCGCACCTGGCGGCGGGTGATCCGGTAGAGCCACCCGGCGGGGTTCGCACCGTCGAAGGCGTCGAGTCGCCGGCGCACGACCAGGAAGACCTCTTGCACGATGTCGTCGCGGTCGGCCTCGGCGCCACCGAGCGCGCGGATCCAGCGCGCGACCTCCTCGAACCAGGCGTCGTAGAACGACCGAAAGTCCTGGAGGACGCCCGCTGCCCGGGCTGCTTCATGCGCACCGCTCAGAGGGCGCGTCCGTGCCAGGACCTTCATGGCCGGGCGATTGTATCCGAGGGACGTCGCCAACGTCTCGCCCAACCAGAGGCGATTCGGATATCGTGGCCTGGTGCGTGAAGCGCTCCTTCGCGGCGCGGGCCCGGCCGCCGCGGCGCTGCTCGGTTTCGCCGCCGCAATGGGCGCGCCGGCCCAGGCAGCGCCGCCCGATGAGTCGAAGCTGCCGTCAGCGCCCGCGCCCGCGAAGCCGCTCGGGCCGACTGCGCCGACGGGTCCCGCGCCGCTCGACGCGTCGTCCGTGATCGGGGGACCCAGCACCTGCCCGCGTCCCGACGCCGTCTGGAGCGAGCTCGTGACGTTGGTGCCGCCCGAGCGCCTCGCGGCCCGCCTGCGCACGGCGACGCGCGGCAAGACTCCGCTCGTCGAGCTCGTCGATCTCGGCGTGCCGTACCGGATCCTCATGGCGGGGCAGATCCGCGAGTACCGGGACGACAGCCGGGACTGCGCCTACCGCGCGCGCATCGCGGCGGTGTTCGTGGCGCTGGCGATCGATCCGGCCCAGTTGCCCGCACAGCTGCCGATGCCGATGCCACCCGTTGCCCCGCCGTCGCCGGCAGCGCCGCCCCCGGTCGAGGCACTGCCGTCGCCAGGCGCCCGCCTGGATCTGGGCGCGACGGCGGTGGGCGGTCTCGGACCAGAGGCTCGCGTCGGTCAGGTCGGAGCCGAGCTGCGCTGGTCGGCCGGGCGCCGGCGGCTCGTTCCCGAGGTGGGCGTGACGGCGCTGCTGCCGGTCGACAACACCGTGGGGGGCGTGCGGCTGCGGCAGTGGCGGCTGCCGATCGACGCTGGCCTGCGCGCCCGGATCGCCGGCCCCCGTTTCGAACGGTACGGCGAGCTCGGCGTCTCCGCGGCGCTGCTCTCGGAACGCGCGCTCGATCTCGCCACCTCGAGATCGCAGACGGGGCTCGAGCTCGGCCTGCGGCTCGCCGTCGGGGTGTACGCCTCTCACGCGCGCTTCGCACCCTTCGCCGCCCTCTCCGGCGAGCTGGTCCCCGCTCCCCCGGCGATCTTCGCGCTGCCCGCGGGAACCGTGGGGCACACACCCATCTTCTGGATCGGCGCGACGGCCGGCGCGTCGCTGGGATTCCTCTGATGCGCGGGCGCCCGATCTTGCCGATGATCTTGCTGCTGGGGGCGCTCGCCGCCGCATGCAGCCCGCTCGACGTCGGGTCGGATCTCCTCTGGACCGCGCGGTTCGAGACCGGCGACTTCAGCGAGTGGACCGGCGTCGCGGGCGGCGACGCGCAGGCGTTCCCCGCGCCGCCCAACACGATCGCCGTCTCCAACGGGCAGGCGCACACCGGCAGCGAATCTGCCGCGCTCACCATCACCGCCGGCAGCGATGGCGCGCAGGAGAACGCCAGCCTCTCGCGCGCCGGCGGCCTGCCCCCCGAGGCCTATTACAGCGCCTGGTACTACCTGCCCTACAGCGTGTCGGTCGGACCGTTCTGGGTGATCTTCAAGTTCCGGATGCGCACCAACGCCGACGACGCCAGCACGGCCGGCGAGCTCTTCGACATGGATCTGGCCACCCTGCCGAGCGGCGAGATGACCCTCCGGCTCTACGATCACCGGACCTCGGCGGACATCCCGCTCGACGTCTCGAATCCGATCGTCCCGGTGGAGCAGTGGTTTCAGGTCGAGGCGTTCTACCGCGCGGCCGACGACAATACCGGACGCCTGACCTATTGGTTGAATGGCCAGCAGATCGTGGACGTCGCCGGCGCGGCCACCAGCCCGACCTCGTGGGTCGAGTGGGACGCCTGCAGCGTCGGCGAAAACCTGACGCCGGCGACGGCGACCCTCTACATCGACGACTGCGCCATCAGCCGCTCGCGCGTCGGACCCGCCGGGCGGCTCACCGACTGACAGGCGATAGCCGGAACATCTTCACGCCAGCGTGACCGCGGGGACCGAGCGATCGTAGAAGGGGCGAGAGGGACCAAGACCATGAATGACACCGCCGATGAAACCGCGATTCGAAGGCTGATCGAGGACTGGGCGGCGGCCGTCCGCCGGCAAGACCTGGAAGGGATTCTCCGCGATCACGCGCCGGACATCGTCATGTTCGACGTGCCGCCCCCGCTCGAGTCGCGCGGCATCGAGGCCTACGAGGCAACCTGGGAGCTGTTCTTTCGATGGGCGCGGAAACCGGTCCTGTTCGACATCACTCGGATGGAGATCCGCGCGGGAAACGAGGTCGCCTTCGCCGTGGCCCTCATGCGCTGTGGGAGCAAGCAGCCCGACGGCACGGATCTCGACCTCGACTTTCGCCTGACCGTCGGCCTCAGCAAGGTGGGCGGCCGATGGACGGTCGTGCACGAACATCACTCGATCCCCGCGGGGTCTTAGCCTCCTGGCCTTCCACCAGAGGGTATCTGCTATTTCTGTCGCGCCGCCGCCAGCAGGCCGGGGAGATCGCAGTCGCAGAAGTCGCCGATCCGCGCCAGCGTGATGTCGGGAGGTGGGAAGCTGGCCACCTCGGGCGCCAGCGCATAGTGCCCCTGGCGCGGAAACACGGTGGTGAGCCGCTCGCCCCAGATCTTCTTCACCGCGGTGAGGATCCTGATCTTGTCGTCGACCAGCACGTAGTGATCGGCGGGGTAGCGGCGCTCGACGTCGTCCAGCTCGTGCTCCTTGTGGATGTAGATGAGCACGCGCCTTTCGACGGCGTCGAACAGACCGGACCGCTCGACCTTGCGCGGCTGGAACACCACGTCGCCGTCGGAGAGGATGACGGTCTGGCCAAACCTCGCCGCGTGCTCGACGGCGTCGAGCGATCCCGGGAACAGCCGGTTGGCGAAGGGGTAGTTCACCAGGAACGAGGAGACCGCCAGCAGATGCGGGTCGCGCGGGTGGACCAGCCGGTAGCGCTGCAGGGCGCCCAGGTAGTCGGAGTAGCCGAGCTCCGTCCGGAGCGTCTCGAAGATCTCGAAGTACTGCTCGGCCCGGCCAGCGCCCACCTCGTTCAGCAGGTAACGGCGGAGGTCGGCGCTCACCCGATCGTTGTCGAGCAGCGTGTTGTCGACGTCGAACAGAAAGACGACTTTGCCCGGGCCGCTCACGGCAAATCCGAGCGCTTGAGGACGTCGACCCGGCCGTCGGGGTAGCCGACCAGCACGCGCTCGGCGGTGCCGAGGAAGAGCCCGGTGTCGACCACCCCGGGGATCCGGCAGATGGCGGTCTCCAGCGTGCGCGCCAGCGCCGGCTCGGCGAGCGGCCGCGCGCAGGCGCAGTCGAAGATCAGGTTTCCGTTGACCGAGATGAGCGGACGCCCACCTGCCGTCGCGGGGTCGACGCGCGCGACCGGGCTGAGGCCGAGCGCCTTCAGCCGGCGGGTGGCCAGGCCGGCGGCCATGGGGATGACCTCCACCGGGAACCCGGCGTTCGCGCACAGCACCGGGACCAGCTTCTCGGGGCTCACCAGGATGACCTGCCGGCGCGAGGCGGCGGCCACGATCCGCTCGCGCACGAAGGCGGCGCCCCGCCCCTTGACGAGATCCAGGTTGGGCGTCACCTCGTCGGCGCCGTCGACGGTGAGGTCGAGCAGCGTCTCCTCGGTGATGTCGATGAGCGGAATCTCCAGCGAGCGGGCCAGCCGCTCGGAGGCCTCCGAGGTCGGCACGCCCGAGACCTTCAGTCCGCGCCGGGCGCGCGCGCCGATCGCCGCGATGAAGGCGGATGCGGCGCGCCCCGAGCCGAGCCCGACCAGGGCGCCGTCGGTGACCAGCTCGGCGGCGCGGGTGGCGGCGGCCAGGACGCCCGGATCTGTCGCGGCGCCCGGTGTCCCCTTGGCGGTCCCTTTTGGATTCATCGCTCGGTATCTTAACTAGGGCGCGGGAGCATGCCAGCCACCCACGTCGGCGGTGAGGCGCGCAGCGTCGGGGGGGCCCCAGGTGCCCGGCTCGTACTGGTGGACGGGGGTGGCGCCTCCCAGGATCGGATCGACGATGGCCCAGGCCGCCTCCACGCCGTCCTGCCGCGAGAACAGCGTGGCGTCCCCGGCCATCGCGTCGCCCAGAAGGCGCTCGTAGGCGTCCATCTCGTCGGCGTCGGACTGGTGCATCACCTTCAGCTCCGTCGGCTCCGACACCATCTGCTCACCCGCCTTCTTGATCCGGGCGCCGACCGCGATGATCACCTCGGGGGAGAGGCGGAAACGGAAGTGGTTGGTCTCCTCGGGGCCGACCCGGCGGAGCGGCGGGCGCTTGAGCGTGACCAGCACCTCCGTCGTGGAGACCGGCATGCATTTGCCGGCGCGGATGAAGAACGGAACGCCGTCCCAGCGCCAGGAGTCGACGTGTAGCCGGACCGCCGCGTAGGTCTCCACAGTGGAGTCGGTGGCCACCCCCTCCTCCTCCCGGTAGCCGATGAACTGGCCGCGCACCAGATCCTCCGGGCTGAGCGGCCGGATGGCGCGGAAGACCTTGACCTGCTCGTCGCGAATCGACTCGGCGTAGGTCCCGAGCGGCGGCTCCATCGCCAGGAAGCCGATCACCTGGAGGAGGTGGTTCTGGATGACGTCGCGGATGGCGCCCGCCTCCTCGTAGAAGCGCCCGCGCCCCTGGACGCCGAAGCTCTCGGCCATGGTGATCTGCACGCTCTCGACGTAGTGCTGGTTCCAGATCGGCTCCAGGAAGGTGTTGGCGAAGCGGAACAGCAGCAGGTTCTGCACCGACTCTTTTCCCAGGTAGTGGTCGATGCGGAAGATGGCCGACTCGTCGAAGCCGGCGTGCAGCGTCTGGTTGAGGGCGCGCGCGGAGGCCAGATCGCGGCCGAACGGCTTTTCCACCACCAGGCGCGCCCCCTTGGCGGCGCCCGACTTGGCCAATCCGGTGACCACCGTCGCGAAGACGCTGGGGGGGATCGCCAGGTAGTGCGTGGGGCGGGCGGCGGCGCCCAGATCTCGCTTCAAGGTTTCGAAGGTCCCCGCATCGGCGTAGTCACCGCGCACGTAGCGAAGTCTGCCCAGCAGCTTGCCGACCACCGCCTCGTCGAGCGGCTTGACGTGCTCCTTCAAGCTGTCGCGGGCGCGGGCCTGAAACTGCTCCAGCGTCCAGGGGGAGTTGGCCACGCCGATGACCGGCATCTCCAGGTGCCCGCGCCGGGTCATGTGGTAGAGCGCCGGGAAGATCTTCTTGAAGGCGAGATCTCCGCTGGCACCGAAGAAAACGAAGGCGTCCGAGTGAGCTGCGCTCATGGTGGCAGTATATGGATCGCTTAGGAGGGTGTCGACGTGATGCGAGTGGACGTGAGGCGAGCGCAGCGTGGCTTTGCCACGCGGAGCGAGCGGGCGCGCGGGGGGCACCGAGCGAGCAAAGCGAGCGAATGCCCCCCGATCTATAGAAACAGGGGACGAATGTGACGATCGAAGAGATTTTCGGTCACGCAGCGCCCGGCCACCTCGCGGGCGGCCTCCAGGGCCCCCGTCCAGGCGGGGCCCATCTCGGCGGCCACCCGGAAGGCGACGTGCACGAACTGGCGCAGGTGGAGGTCGTAGGCGGGGTTCGCCTGCTCGTGGCGCAGGCGCCCCACCAAGTCGTCGGCGGTCCAGCGGTCGAGGGCCGCGGGGGTCGGCAGCCGGGCCCGGTCGATCTCCACGACGGTGGCGTACGGCTTGACCAGCTCGTCGAAGCGCGGCAGCGCGGTGAGACAGATCTGCTTGGCGACCGCCAGCCCGCCGGGGCCGGAGAGCGCCACACCGATCACCTCCTCCAGCCAGTTGGTCCCCGCCGTCTTGAGGTGAAGGCCCGCGCCATGCTTGGCCAGCGCGCGGTTGATGATCGGGTAGAGCGAGAACTTGTCGCTGCCGGTGTGGACGCTGATCTTGAGCGACGCCGGCAGACCGAAGACGGAGATGGCGTGCTTGACCACCGCCAGATCGGCGTCGAGCTCGCGGGCGAAGGCTTCCCTGTCGCCGACGTAGTCGATCCCCTTCAGGAACTTGCCGGAGAACTTGGGGGCGATGGTCTGGACGGGGATCTTCTCGCGCGCCAGCGCCCCCAGGATGAAGAAGAGCTCGAACGGCAGCTGCGGCTCCGTGGCCTCGTCGGTGGAGACCTCGGCGATGAAGTTCCCTTCGCCCTTGGCCGCCAGCACGCGGCGGTAGATCTTCCCCGCCTCCAGCACCGCCGCCAGATAGCTGCGGCCGATCTTCTCCAGGACGGCGTCGGTCACCTCGAACGCGGCGTCGACGCCGGGGATGCGCAACGTCCCCTTGAACGACGCCATGTCGCGCAGGAACGCCGCCAGCGCCGTGGGATCCGGCGGCTGCCCGATGAAGTCGGCGACGTCCAGCGTGTAGAAGTCGCTGGCGGCCAGGAATCCGTCGACCGTCTTGACGCCAATGTGGTCGGCGTCGACGTGGTACGGGTGCTTCCAGCCGCCGCGCCGAACCGCCTCGTCGGCCTCGGCGCGGACGTCGTCGGGCGTGGTGCCGATGAGAGAGTGCTCGCGAAAGGACTTGTTCCAGACCGGCACCACCACGACGCCCGCCTTCTCCGCCTGCTGGACCGCGCGGAGCTGCGCCAGCCCCTCGCGGCCGAACCGGTCGCCGATCCCCAGCGAGAACTTCTCGATCTGCATCAAGCCCCTTTCAGACCCCCGAGGTCAGACAGCTCAGACCCCGAAGGTCACACGATGTAGGCGGACGAGGCCGTGTCGCCCCCCCGCCCGGTCCAGTTGGTGTGGAAGAACTGCCCGCGCGGCTGATCGACGCGCTCGTACTGGTGCGCGCCGAAGTAGTCGCGCTGCGCCTGCAGCAGGTTGGCCGGCAGCCGCCCGTTGCGGAAGCCGTCGAAGTAGGTGAGCGCCGTCCCCGTCGCCGGGATCCAGATCCCGTTCTGGGCGGCCGTGGCCACCACCCGCCGCCAGCTGTCCTGAACCGCCTCGATCTTCTGCTGGAAGAACGGCGCCAGGAGGAGGTTCGACAGCTTGGGGTCCGCGTCGTACGCCTCCTTGATCTTGCCGAGGAACTTCGAACGGATGATGCAGCCGCCCCGCCAGAGCAGCGCGATACCGCCATAGCTGAGGTCCCATTTGTACTCGGCCGCCGCCGCCTGCATCATCTGATAGCCCTGCGCGTAGGAGACGATCTTCGACGCGTAGAGCGCGTGGCCGATGTCGGTGATGAACGCCTTCTTGTCGCCGGTGAACTTCGGCGTCGGGCCGCGCAGGATCTTCGAGGCGGCGACGCGCTCGTCCTTCGTCGCCGAGAGGATGCGGGCGAACACCGCCTCGCTGATCAACGTCAGCGGAATCCCCAGATCGAGCGCCGTCACGCTGGTCCACTTCCCGGTCCCCTTCTGGCCGGCAGTGTCGAGGATCTTGTCGACCAGCGGCGAGCCGTCCTTGTCCTTGAAGCCCAGGATGTCGCGCGTGATCTCGATGAGGTAGCTGTCGAGGTCCCCTTTGTTCCACTCGGCGAACACCTCGTGCATCTCGTCGGCCGACATGCCGAGGAGGTCCTTCATGATCTGGTACGACTCGCAGATGAGCTGCATGTCGCCGTACTCGATCCCGTTGTGGACCATCTTCACGAAGTGGCCGGCGCCGTCGCTGCCGACCCAGTCGCAGCAGGGCGTCCCGTCCTCGACCTTGGCGGCGATGGCCTGGAAGATCGGCTTCACCGCTGGCCAGGCCGCGGGAGAGCCGCCCGGCATGATGGACGGGCCCTTGAGCGCCCCCTCTTCACCGCCCGAGACGCCGGTGCCGATGTAGAGCATTCCCTTGGCCTCGACCGCCTTGGTGCGCCGGATGGTGTCGGGGAAGTGCGAGTTGCCGCCGTCGATGATGATGTCGCCCTTGTCGAGCAGCGGCGTCAGGTGCTCGATGAACTCGTCGACGGCCGCGCCGGCCTTGACCATCAGCATCACCTTGCGCGGCGACTTCAGCGCGCCGACCAGCTCCTGCAGCGTGTGGGCGCCGATGATCTTCTTCCCCTTGGCCCGCCCGGCCATGAACTTGTCGACCTTGTCGACCGTCCGGTTGAAGACCGCCACGGTGTAGCCGCGGCTCTCCATGTTGAGGATGAGGTTCTCGCCCATCACCGCCAACCCGACGAGCCCGATGTCCGCCTTTTCCATTTTCGTGTTTGTCCTTTTTCGATCCGTAGAAGTTCGTGGAGCTGTTCAGCGCTGAATCCGCGCCGAGCCCCCCCTGGCGAAGGCCCGGACCTGGTCCAGCGTGGCCATGGTCGTATCGCCTGGGAAGGTCGTGAGCAAGGCGCCATGTGCCCAACCCAAAGAAACTGCCTCCTGGGGGGCGGCCCCCGAGAGCAGCCCATAGATGAAGCCGGCCGCGAAACCGTCGCCCCCCCCGACCCGATCGACCACGTCCAGCTCCGCGGTCGGCGCCTGATGGGTCTTGCCGTCCAGCCAGGCGACGGCGCTCCAGCTGTGGCGGTTGGTCGAATGGACCTCGCGCAGCGTGGTGGCGACCGCTTTGACGTGGGGGTGCTTGGCCACCACTTTGTCGATCATGTCGATGAAAGCGGAAGGATCGAGCTTGGACTTGGCCGCCACCTCGGGCCCGGCGATCCCCAGCCCCTTCTGCAGATCCTCCTCGTTGCCGACCAGCACGTCGACGTTCTGGACGATCTGTTCGACCACCTCGACGGCGACCTTCTGTCCAGATCGGCCGTCGCCGTTCCCACCCCAGAGGTTCCAGAGCTTCTCGCGAAAGTTGAGATCGAAGCTGGTCACCGCCCCCGCCGCCTTGGCGGCCTTCATCCCCTCGGCGATGAGGGCGCCCGTCGTCTTCGACAGCGCCGCGAAGATCCCGCCGCTGTGGAACCAGCGGACGCCCACATTGGCCCCGAAGATCGTCGCCCAGTCGAAGTCGCCGGGCTTCAGCTCCGCGGCCGCCTCGTTGGCGCGGTTGTAGAAGACGACCGGCGCGCGCATGCCAGCCCCGCGATCGCTGTAGACCGTGGCCATGTTGGGACCGTTGACGCCGTTGTGCGAGAAGCGCCTGTAGAACGGCCTCACGCCCATGGCGCGGACGCGCTCCCCGATGAGATCGCCGATCGGATAGTCGACCATCGCGCTGGCGAGGCCGGCCTTCATCCCGAAGCAGTCGGCCAGGTTGGCCGCCACGTTGAACTCGCCGCCGCTGACGTGGATGTCGCAGTGGCTGGCCTTGCGGAAGGGAATGATGCCGGGGTCGAGCCGGTGCACCAGCGCCCCCAGGCTGAGAAAGTCGAGCGCCCCGTCGGGCCGGATGGCCAGCTTCCCGTGATCTCTTTCGCTCATGTCTGAACCCTCGTGGTGAACGGATCGTTCTTCAAGCGGTATAGCGTCTCGCCGGCCTTGGGGACGTACAGCAAACCTTCGTTCTCGCGGTCGCGCCAGGCGGCCGCGTCGATGGTCCGGTGATCGCGGTAGCCGAGGTTCACCGCGCCACACTCCTCGGGACCGATTCCGGTGGCCAGGGTGACGGTGATGCGCGGCGTTTCGACGCCGTCTTCGTAGCGGCCGATCCCCTTGACGTGCGTCGCGTGCGCCAGCACGCCCCGCGGCACGCCGGGAAAACGCCCCGGCTGCTTCAGGAAGTAGTCGCGCACGTGGTAGCCGATCTGGCGAATGAGCGCGCCGTGCACCACAGAGATCTCCTGGATGTGCGGCGCGTAGATGACGATCTCGCCGCCGTCGGCGACCACCGGCTCCAGCTTGTAGGCGCACTTTCCGCCCACCCAGAGCTCGTCGTACATCGCGGGCGCGCAGGAGAGGACGCTCCTGAACGGGCGGTCTTTGTAGATGACGTGGAGCTGGTTCGACAGCGTCGCCGCCGCCTTCCAGGTCTCCTCCGGCGCCCCCAGATAGAGCCCCGCCAGCGCGGTCCCCTCGACCACCAGGCTGGCGCACTTGCGCTCGACCGGGACCAGCGCCGCCGCGCGATCGACGACCGCGCGCACCGGCGTGGACTTGGTCCCGATGATCGAGGGGTTGGTGATGAGCGCACCCAGCCAGTGGAACATGTTCAGGATCTCGGGGCCACCGATCCCCGGGAACAGGTACTTGTTGCCGCCCGAGAATCCCACCACCTCGTGCGGAAAGGTCGGGCCGATGATCAGCAGGAGGTCGTAGGCGAGCGCCAGCTTGTTGATGGTGACGTCGACCCGCTCCCGCATGAGGCCGCCCGAGATCTCGGCGACCTCGGCCTCGCTGATCGACCCGATCGACGCCAGCGCGTTCGGGTCGTCCCAGGCGTGGTTGAAGATCCTGGTGCGCGCGTACTTCCCGGCTCGCTCCCCCGGCGTCAGGCCGAGCCGCTGGTTGATCGCCGCCTCGCTCATCGGCGGGTGCGTCCCGAGCGCGATCAGGACGTCGAACGCCGTGGCGCCCGCCTCGGTCGTCAGCTCCTGCAGCACGCGAAACATCAGGTCGATGGGCGCCGTTCGCGTGTGGTCCGGGACGATCGCCAGCACCCGCTTGCCCCGAAGGCCCCACCTGGCGATCTCCTCGCCGCAGAGCGCGCGCACGGCCGCCTCGTCGAGCCTGGTCCCTTTCGCGCCGCTGCCGGTCATCGTCAGGCCCTCCCTCAGACCCCGGAGTAGGCGGTGAAGCCGCCGTCGATCGGGAGCACCACGCCGGTCACGAAGCTGGCCGCCGGCGACAGCAGCCAGAGCAGCGCGCCCGTCAGATCCTCCGGCCTCCCGAAGCGCGCCATCGGCGTGTGCTCCAGGATCTTCTTTCCGCGCGCGGTGAGCCCGCCCGTCTCCTGGTCGGTCAGCAGGAATCGATTTTGTTCGGTCAGGAAGAACCCCGGCATGAGCGCGTTGACCCGGATGGTCGGCGAATACTCCTGCGCCAGGTGGACCGCCAGCCACTGCGTGAAGTTGCTGATCCCCGCCTTGCTGGCCGAGTAGGCGGCGATGCGCGTGAGCGGCCGCGAGGCGTTCACCGACGAGATGTTGAGAATGACCCCCTCCTTGCGCTCCGCCATCGGGCGCGCGAACACCTGCGACGGCAGGATCGTCCCCAGGAGGTTCAGATTGGTGACCGCCTGCCAGGCGGCGACCGGGACGTCGAAGAAGCGCGCCTCGGGGGTGGTGGTGGCCCGCGGGTCGTTCCCGCCCGCGCCGTTGACCAGGAAGTCGATCTTGCCGCGCTCGCCGAGCACGCGCCGGCAGGCCTCCTCGAGCGCCGCCCGATCGAGCACGTCCGCGGCCAGCGCCAGGTGCCGGCCCGGCGATTTCGCAGGCGATGTGGAGAAACTGGCGAGCACCTGCTCGGCGCGCGCCACGTTCCGTCCCAAGAGGACGACATCGGCGCCGCAGCCGGCCAGCGCCCGGGCCATCTCCGCCCCCAGGACGCCGGTCCCTCCGGTGAGAACGGCCGTCCGACCGGTGAAGTCGTACCGCATGGTCAGCGCGCCCCCGCGCGGGTCATCGAGAACTGTTGGATCATAGAGCGAGCGGCGCCGCTGCGCCAAGGGCAAGGTCGCCAGGTCGATCGAGAGGTGCTCCCTCGACCGACTCGCGGCTTGCTACCTTGGAAGTAGCCGGACGCCCTCGCGAAGGCTCACGCGGGGCGCGCCAAAGACCGACGGTTGTCCGACGGTGTCAGGCGCCGGCCTGACCGCCCGCGCCGGCCGCGGCACCCCCGCCACCGGAAGCTCCCGCATTGCCAGCGCTGCCAGCCGCGCCGGCCGATCCACCTTTGCCCCCTGCCGCCCCGCCACCGCCCGGTGCTCCACCGTTGCCAGCGGCGCCACTCTTGCCACCGGCGGCCCCGCCCGCTCCACCGGTCGAGCCGGTCTTGCCGGCGCCGCCGTCCACCCCCGGAAGGCTCTCCGAGCTGCCGCATCCCACCAGGCCGGTCGCTGCCAAGGTCAAAGCCAAGATTGCCGCTGCTGCTGTCCGTTTCATGGGTCTCCTCGTTGGGTTCATGGCATCAGGCGCGCACACGGATGCGCGATTCGATCAGCTTCTTCCCGGCCAGCGTACCGAGCGCCAGGATGGTCAGAATCGACGCGACGGCGAACGCGCCTGAAAGGTTGTACTCGTTGTAGAGAATCTCGACCTGCAGCGGGACCGTGTTGGTCTGGCCGCGGATGTGTCCCGAGACGACCGACACCGCGCCGAACTCCCCCATCGCCCGGGCGTTGCAGAGGATGACACCGTAAAGGATCCCCCAGCGGACCTTGGGCAAGGTGACCCGCAGCAGGATCTGCCAGCCGCTGGCCCCCAGCGTGAGCGCCTGCTCCTCCTCGTCGTTGCCGAGGTCCTGCATGATGGGGAGGATCTCCCGCGCCACGAAGGGGAAGGTGATGAAGGTCGTCGCCAGGACGATCCCCGGCACCGCGAAGATGACGTGCAGGTCGTGCCGCTCCAAGAACGGCCCCAGCACACCGCGCGCCCCCATCAGCAGCACGAAGATCAGACCCGCGATGACCGGCGACACGCTGAACGGCAGATCGATCAGCGTCAGCAAGGTGCCCTTGAACGGAAAGCGATACTTGGCGATGAGCCAGGAGGCCGCGATGCCGAACACCAGGTTGACGGGGACCGAGATGGCGGCGGTGAGCAGCGTCAGCTTGACCGCCGACAGCGTCTCCGGATCGCGGATCGCCTCCAGATACGCCGCCGAGCCCTTCCGGAAGGCTTCGACGAAGACGGTTGCGATGGGAAGGCCGACGAACAGAACCAGGAAGCCGAGCGCGAGCGCCAGCAGCGACCAGCGGAGCCAACGTGGGTCTTTCATCGGGAGCCCCGCCCGATCCGCCCCACCCGTCCGAGGCGGGATTGCAGGATGTTGATGGCGAACAGGGCCACGAACGAAGCCAGCAGCATCACCAGCGCGATCGCCGTCGCGCCGGCGTAGTCGAACTGCTCCAGCTTGGTGACGATCAAGAGCGGTGCGATCTCGGTCCTCCCCGGCATGTTCCCCGAGATGAAGACGACCGAGCCGTACTCGCCGACGGCGCGCGCGAACGCCAGCGCGAACCCGGTCAGCGCCGCCGGCAGCACCGCCGGCACGATCACCTTGCGCAATGTGTAGAGGCGCGAGGCGCCCAACGTTGCGGCGACCTCCTCCATGTGCAGATCGAGATCCATCAGCACCGGTTGCACGGTCCGCACCACGAACGGCAGCCCGACGAACACCATCGCCACCGCCACGCCCGCCGGCGCGAAGGCGACCTTGATCCCGTGCGGCTCGAGAAAACGACCCAGCCAGCCCTGCTCGACGTAGAGCGTGGTGAGCGCGATCCCCGCCACCGCCGTCGGCAACGCGAACGGCAGATCAATCGCCGCGTCGATCAGCGACCGTCCCGGGAATTCGTAGCGGGTCAGCACCCAGGCGAGGAGCACACCGAACACCAAGTTCACCAGGCCCGCCACCAGCGCCGCGCCGAAGCTGAGGCGATACGCCGCCAGCGCCCGCGGTGACAGCACCGCCCGCGCCAGCGACGCCCCGTCGAGCGAGGCCGTCTTCCAGACCAGCCCCGACAGCGGGATCAGCACCACCAGGGAGAGGAACGTGAGCGTCACGCCCAGCGAGAGCCCGAAGCCCGGCAGGCTCCCCCGCGAAGACGCCCTGGGAGCCGTGCTCGCGCCGGAAGACTTCACCGGACCGAGGCCGTTGCGAGGGGGCGTGGAGACGGGCCCGGGGTCCCCCAGTAAGACACCGGTCATCAAGAGCCCGGCTGGTAGATCTGGTCGAACGTGCCGCCGTCGGCGAAGTGCGTGGTCTGCGCCTTCTGCCACCCGCCAAAGACCTTGTCGATGGTGAAGAGCTTGATCTTCGGGAACGCCGAGGCGTGCTTGGCCGCGACGGCAGCGCTGCGCGGCCGGTAGTGGTTCTTGACCGCGATCTCCTGCCCTTCGTCGGTGTAGAGGAACTTGAGGTATGCCTCGGCGACCGCGCGCGTTCCGTGCTTGTCGACGTTCTTGTCGATGACCGCCACTGGCGGCTCGGCCAGGATGCTCACGCTCGGGTTCACGATCTCGAACTTGTCCTTGCCGAGCTCGTTGACCAGCAGATAGGCCTCGTTCTCCCACGACACCAGCACGTCACCGATGCCGCGCTGACCGAAGGTCGTCGTCGAACCGCGGGCGCCCGAGTCGAGCACCGGGATGTTCTTGTAGAGCTTGCGCACGAACTCTCGCGCCGACGCCTCACTGCCACCCGGCTTCTGCAACGCGTAGCCCCAGGCCGCCAGGTAGGCCCAGCGCGCGCCGCCCGAGGTCTTGGGGTTGGGCGCGACCACCACGGTCCCCGGCCTGGTCAGATCGTCCCAGTCGCGGATGACCTTGGGGTTCCCCTTGCGCACCACGAACACGATGGTCGACGTGTACGGCGAGCTGTTGTCCGGGAGCCGCGTCTGCCAGTCCTTGGCCAGGCGCCCCGACTGCGCCGCGATGGCGTCGATGTCGTAGGCCAGACCCAACGTCACCACGTCGGCGTCGAGGCCGTCGATCACCGAACGGGCCTGCTTGCCGGAGCCGCCGTGCGACTGGCTGATGGTCACCGTCTGTCCGGTCTTCTGCTGCCACTGCTTCCCGAACGCCGTGTTGACGTCCTGGTAGAGCTCCCGCGTCGGATCGTACGAAACGTTGAGCAGCTTCACGCTCCCTTCGGCGCGCGCCGGCGCCGTCCGTGTCGCCAGCACCGCCGCCGTCACACCAAGACCCAACAGACCGAGCGTGATGACCCGTTTCAAGACTGTCCGTTTCATTGCATCGCCTCCCATTTTCCCGAATGTCAGAACGCCACCTGGAACCGTGCGATCCCCATCTTCTCGGTGGTGCGGTTGGCCCCCTTGGCGCCGCCGTCGAACCAGGTCTGCTCGTAGTCGGCGGCCGCCCTCAAGTTGCGGGTCAACTGCCAGCCCAGCCCCACGCCCAGGGCGCGCGCCCGGTTGACCGAGGCCGTCGGACTGGCCGCGGTGGGGAAGGCCGACTGATCGATGTCCAGCCAGTTGTAGCGGGCGGCGATCTCCAGCGCGCCGTAGCCGCCGTTCGCGAGATCGAGGTTGTGGTGCGGCTTGACGCCTTCATAGGTCTCGTCGCCGCCGATGACGAACGACGCCACCACGTTCCCGGCGGAGTTGTTCACCGCCCCCGAGCCGACCGAGTTGGCGAGCTGCTGGTATTCGTGCACCCACTCCGCGAGCACCCCGAACGGCCCGAAGTAGTAGAAGGCCTGGGGGTTGACGCGGGTGTGTCGCCCCTTGGCGAACACGGTGTTCGCGGTCGTCGTCGCCAGATAGCTGAAGATGGTGCTCTGGCTGAACGACTTGAAGGCGCCCACCCAGGTGTTGCTGGCCGTTCCCAGCTCGTTGCCGGTGCTGGCCGCGACGCCAACCGCAAGCCGGCCCAGCCCCTTCAGCGACGGGGCGCTGAAAGGCTGAACGAGGACGCGGCCCTCGAAGGTCTTGGCGTGATCGCTGTCGATGTCGTTGTTCCCGTTGTCCGGGTTGCCATTGAAGACGCCACCCTCGTAGTGGATGATCCCGCCAGCGATGTCGCCCCACAGCTCGACACCCACCTCGCGCTGAGGCGACAGGTTCTGCGGGAGCGCCCGCTCGACGAAGACGAGGTCCGTGTCGGACTGCAACCGCTCGAGCCCCACGGGCCCCTTGAACTTCCCCACCCTCAAACGCAGCCAGGGGAACGGGTGGGTATCGGCGTAGGCGTCGAAGAGCGCGACGGTGTTGTTACCGAAGTCGGGCACGAACATGAAGTCGGTCAGCCCGAACAGGGTCCCGGCGAGAATCGGCCGCGCCCGGCGGACGATGAACGTGTCCACGCTGTTCTGCAGCGGCGTGTTGTCGAAGATCCGGCGGCCGTCGACCTGGAGGACCCCCTTGAAGCGGATCTGGTACTGGCGGTCGGCGCTGGTGATGGCGAACCCGCCTTCGTCGGTCTGGAAGGTCGTCGTCGACTTCAGCGGCGCGGCAGCCGCCGAGGCGGCCGCCAGCTTGGACTCGAGGACCTGCGTGCGCTGCTCGAGCGCGTCGATCCGACCCTGCACCACCGGATCGGGTGTCGGCGCCACCGCGGGGGCGACCGGCGCCGGCGTGGCTTCCGGGGTGGTGACCGTGGGCGGCGGTGGGGGCACCGGCGCGTCCTGCGCTCGTGCCCGACCCGACACCAATCCCGCCGCGATTATCACAGTAACTCTACCGATTTTGTAGACTGATTGTCGTACGAAGGGGCTCATTCTGTCCTCTCGGTTTGTGGGGGTCAGCTCAGATGCTGTAGGTCAGCGGGGTGCCGGGCGAAAGTCTTGCGCGGGCAATCTGCGTCTGGACGTCGGCGAGCGTGGTGCTGTCGAGAATCGCCGCGATCGCGTCGCGGACCTTCTTCATGACCTGGCGGGTCCCGCAGGTCGCCTCGTCGACGCACTCTTCGCAGCGCACGAACGCGCGCTCGCTGACGCAGGGGATCGGGGCCAGCGGGCCGTCGATGACCCGAATGACCTGGCCCATCGTGATCTGCTCGGGCGGGCGCGCCAGAGAGTAGCCGCCCCCCTTCCCCTTCTTGCTCTTGAGGACGCCGGCGTTCTTCAGCTCGAGGAGGATCGTTTCCAGGAACTTGTGCGGAATCTTCTCGCGCTCGGCGAGCTCCGCGATCAGCACAGGCCCGCGCGCCTCCTCGGCCGAGAGCGCATAGAGCGCCCTCAATGCGTACCGAGCTTTGCGGGACAGATTAGTCATCCTATGTGGTGCATGGACTATCAACCGGCTGAGGTGCCGTCAAGGGAGAAATTCCTGCCCCTTTCGGGAGAATCTCCGCGTCTGACCCCGTCGCCGGATGCAACCGGCTGATATTGTTGACTTTCAACGCTGGCACGGCGGCTGCTCTTGTTGGCCACGGAGGCACCGCTCATGAAAATCGATCACACCCGAGTCTTCTTCTTCACCTCTGTCGCTCTCGCCGCGCTCGCGCCCGCCTGTGCGCTCCGTCCGCCCGTTCAGAACAGCGGCGCAGCGGTGGATCCGAGCGGCGTCGAGATCTCCGTCGTCGGCCAGAGCTGCACCGAGACCGTGGAGACCGACCTTCCCGGCGTCAACCTCGTCGAAGCCGCGGTCGAGGTGCAGGTGCGCAACGCCGCCCCGCCTCCGGTGGTCATCCACCGCGATGCTTTTCGCCTGCGCGGCGCCGATGGGCGAGCGATTCCCACCTCGACCTGGAGAGCCAGCGATACCCTGTCGATCGAGGCAGGCCAGGCGAGCACGTTCGAGCTTCGGTTCATGAGCCGCGGCGGTCTCTCCTGCACGAAGCCGATGCAGCTCGAGGCTGCCGCTGGTATCACCAAAGGCGCGGAGCCGGTGCGGATCGGCGCCGTCAGCTTCGTCCCGTCGCACGCCTGAGAAGCGGCGGGCGGAAACGCCACTCGGCGCCGGGGGCTGCCGAGCCGATCGAGGTGCGGCGCCGACGCCGCGCCCGGAGCAGAAACAGCCCGGCCAGCACCAGCCCCGAGCTCCCCGAGCCCGAAGCGCCGATGTCGCAGCCACCGTCCCTGAGCCCGCTGGTCCCTCGCTGGCCGTTCAGACCAACCGGCGTGGAGCCCTCGGCTTCGGGGATCCCTGTTGTGCCTCCGGCGCCCGTCGCGCCGAGCTCCCCCGCATCGGCGGCCGGGGTGCCCGCGCCAACCGCGCCACCCGCGCCCGTGGTGACGCTCCCGTCCGGGAGGTGAGCAGCGATCTGGGCGGCGATCGCGCCAAAGGCGCCGGCGTAGTTGGCGTCGCAGACGGAGGTCACGACGCCGTTGTCGCCGAAGCCCTTCACCCATTGCGCGATGCGGACGGCCGGGTCTCCCCAGCTGCCATCGGTCGACACCTGGCCGAGCGGGTTCACGGAGCTCCCCGCGCCGCACGAGTGCTCCATCTGCGGCCACAGCTCGCCGGGCCTGAGATTCTGCCCGCTCTCCGGGGCAACCCAGGCCACCGTGTACGGCGTCGGCGGAGCGATGATCGCACCGACGACGATCTGCCGGTCGGGGTCCTTCTTGAGCGCCTTGATGCCGCTGATCAGCGCGCTGACGGGGGTGAGGAGCCCATCGGTGTCCAGCGATTCGCAGCTGGTCAGGTTCAGGGTCGGCGCGGCGGACGTCCCCTGCGCATCACTGGGGGGCGTCTCCGGCGGTTGAATCGGTCGCTGCGGGTCGCCCGCCGGATCGAGGCAGAGGTGGCCGAATTCGTTGCAGCGGTAGTTGGCGAGCGGCCCGAGCGAGTTGGTCAGGTTCTCCGGCTCGCCGTTGAGCGAATAGAGCGGGGTCATCGAGGGGGCCGAGCAGTCGTCTTCATTGCTGAGAACGATGATGGCCAGCTCGGCGTCCGGGCGAAGGAAGCCGGCGTTCTCCACCGGCATCGGCGCGCCGTCGGCGCCGAGCGCGCGGGCGATCGAGCCGAGCTGGTGCTCGAAGCCGCAACCCTGGTCACCGAGCACCGTCACGCACGCGAGCGCGTCCCCCAGATTGCCGGTGTAGTTGGCGGCGCCGTCCACGTTGGAGATGAACGTCGCGCCCGGCGCGAGCGGGGAGGTGGTACAACCCGCTCCCACCTGGAAGCGCCCCTGGTCGCCGGCCGCCGTGCACAGGAGCGCCGTCGTGGAATCGCCCGGTGCGCCCAGGTCGGAAGAGATCACGGCGATGTGAAGGTTGGGAAGTCCGTCGGAGAGGCTCTCCAGCGCCTGGACGAAGGTCGGCATCTGCAGCGCCAGCTTCTTCTGCATGCTGGTCATCTCCGACGAGTTGTCGATCATGAACAGGATGTCGACGTTTCGGTCGCTGGCGCCGGCGTCCGTGCTGGTGATGGCCGCGCGCTTGGTGTCTGCCGCGGCTCCTCGCTCTGGCGGCGCACAGGAGACGAGGGGCACCAGCGCGACGCAACCTGCCAGGCAGGCGGACGGGCGCGAGCTGGCCGCGACGGAGCCGCGCCAGGTCGGCCGGGATGCTCGCCGCGCCCCCCGACGACGCCTCCGCCCGGCGATCAAAAGCGCGAAGAGCAAGGTCAGGCTCCATCCGCTCGGGGCCGAACCGCCGATGTCGCAGCCGCCGCTCGTCAATCCGCTGTGCGGCTTGTCAGAGGAGGACGAGCCGCCGCCGCCCACATCACCTTTGAGGCCATCTCCGCCCGGGAGGCCGGGGCCTCCGTCGATCGCCACCGCGTCACCACCGCCGTCCGCGGCGCCCCCCTCCGGAGTGCCTCCGTCCGCGGCGCCCCCCTGGAGATGCGCGCCGATCTTCGCGGCCAGGCCGGCGAGCAAGCTCACGTAGCTGGGGTTGCAGATCGAGGTCGACAGGCCGTGGTCGCCAAATCCCTGCACGAGCTGGTTGATGCGGACGGCCGGCTCACCAGCGCTGCCGTCGCCCGACGCGCACGCGTCCTCGATCTGCGGCCAGAGCTCGCCCTGCCTCAGGTTCTGCCCGCCGACCGGGGGCACCCAGTCCACGGTGTAGGGCGCCGCTGGCGCGACGATGGCACCGACGAAGATCTGCTGGTCGAGCTCAGGCTTGAGCGCCTTGAGCCCGCTCACGAGCGTGCTCACCGGCGTCAGCAGCCCGTCGTCGTCGAGCGATTCACAGTCGGTCAAGGTCAAGGTCGGCGCAGAGGGCGTCCCTTGTGCGTCGGCCGGCGCCGTCGCGGGCGGCTGGATCAGCCTCTGCGGATCCCCGGACGGGTCGATACACAGGTGGCCGAACTCGTTGCACCGATATCTGGTCAGCGGGCCGAACTCATTGGCGATGTTGTTCTTCCCGCTGTTGAGCGAATAGAGGTCGGTGGTTGGCGGCGCCGAGCAATCGTCCGCGTCGGAGAGGATGATGATGGCCAGGTCGGCCTCTGGACGCAGAAAGCCGGCGTTCCGCGCCGGCGCCGGGGCGCCGTCGGCGCCGAGCGCACGCGCGATGGAGCCGAGCTGGTGTCCGAAGCCACACCCCGTCTCGCCGAGCGGCGTGATGCAGGCCAGGACATCCGCCAGATTGTCCGTGTAGTTGGCGTTCCCGCCGATATTCGAGAGGTAGGTGTCGCCGTCGGCGAGCGTCGAGCTGGCGCAGCTGGGCGCAAGCCGAAACAGCCCCTGGTCGCCGGCCGTCGTGCAGGTGACGGACGTCGCGTCGCCGGGCGCCCCCAGGTCCGACGAGACCACCGCGATGTGAATGTTGGGGAGCCCATTGGGGAGGCTCTCCAGCGCATCGATGAAAGCCCGCATCTCCGTCGCCAGCTTGGTCTGCATCGACGCCATCCCCGACGAGTCGTCGATCATGAACAGGACATCGAGATCGCCCGGCTCCCCGCCGGGAGTGACAGCCGCGATCTGGACGGCCTTCGTCTCCACGGCCCCGTCGCGCTCGGGTGAGGCACACGAGGCACCCGCCACCAGGCCGAGGCCGAGAGCAAGGACGGCGGCCTTCGCGCCAACGGGGACGGCTCCGCGTCGTGGGCTCATGTCCGGTAGTTCGCGGACCCGCGTCATCTCAGGTCATATTTCGACACCTCGGTCCGGGGAAATCCATCACATCCATCTCACCCTTCCCCCCCCGGAAGGTCGACCGCAGCGTGGGCTAGCGTTGGGGCGATCTGCGCCGGCGGCCCCGCATCGCGGCGAGACCCAGCACCAGGCCGAACAGCGTGCCCCACGAGCCGCCCTTGGCCTCGGCCGCGGTGGCGCAAGAGCAGCCGCTCGAACCGGACTCGCCGGTGCCCGCGGTCCCGCCCTCGCCCGTCGCGCTCCCCCCGGTCCCGGTGGTGCTACCGGTGCCGTTGGCGCCACCGGCGCCGGTCCCCATGGTGCCCCCGCTGGCGCTCGTTCCGCCAGCGCCCTTGCTGCCACCGGTCCCCGTGCTGCTGCCGCCGGTGCCGGTGGTGGTCGTGGTGCCGCCGGTGCCGGTGACGCTGCCGCCGGAGCCGGTGACGCCGCCGGTCCCCGTCGCTCCGCCCAGGCCCGTGCTCGTACCGCCGGTGCCGGTCGTACCGCCGGCGCCCGTCGTACCGCCGGTGCCGGTCGTGCCGCTTGCGCCCCCGACCGAGCTGCCGCACCCCGTCCCGATCAGAACCGCGCTGGTGGCGGCCGTCCCGACGGCGAGGGAGATGACGGTCGGTTTGCCCGCGGCCGCGGTCACCGAGGCCGCGCTGGCGCCCCCGACCGACACCGCGTACGTGCCGGCCGCCAGGCCGACCACGGTCAGCGTCGTCGCGTGCGCGTCGCCGGTCTGATTCTGCAGGGTGAACCCGAGGTAGTTGTTCGCCGAGCTGACGCTGGCCGACGTGTAGCGATCCCGGTTCAGGTTGAATGACATCTTCTGCGAGATCATGTTGAGCCGCTTGAACACGCCGTCGGTCGGGGTGATCGACGCGCAGCTGTTGGCGCTGGAGACGTTGCAGCCGTAGCCGGTCAGCCCGAAGATCGGATCGTTGGCCACGTCGGCGCTCAGGATCCGCAGCGCGCCGAAGAGGCCCAGATCGGCTTCGCCGCTCATCTGCCGCCAGTCGTTGTGGAGGTTGCTGGTCGCGGGGTCGAAGCTGTTGACGTAGACGTTCCCCTTCATTCCTTGGTACGTCCAGCTCACCGTCCCCAGGTTGGCGGCGTCGCCGTCGATCTGACCGGAGTTGATGGCGCTGATGTTGGCGATCTTGGCGGCGTACGACAGCCGCTCGTCGAGCTCGGGCGTGGTCGACTGTGTGCGGACGAAGTCGTCCATGCACGAGCCGGCCAGCGCGGCGGTGTACTGGAACTGCCACCAGTTCTCGCCGTTGTTGGTGACGGGGTCCGAGTAGTAGTACCAGACCGGCTCCTGCCCGCGGCAGGCGCGCGTCTTGGCGTTGACCTTGGACAGCACCGCGCTGTCGTTGCTCTGCTTGGCCGCCATGTAGACGGCCTCCTCGCCGGTGTTGTCGTAGGTGTACTCCGAGCCGTACGGATACTTGCTGGCGGAAAACGCGTTGTAGAGCTTGGCGATGACGCCGGTGACGAACGTCGCCTCGGTGGTGTGACCGCCCGCGGTCAACGCGGCGGCGATGTCGGGGAGCGTCTGCTCGCCCATGTAGCCGGTTCCGGTGTCGCCGTGCCCCGAGTAGAGCGTGTGGATGATGTCGTAGGCGCGCAGCAGGTAGGTGTCGGCCGTCTGCTGGTAAGTGATGAGCTTGGGATACTGGCTGGCGATCTTGTACATCGAGAAGTAGGTGTTGAAGGCGTGCGGGTAGGCGTAGGCGCGGTCGTAGTAGCAGCCCATGATGTTCGAGGCGCTGGTCCCGACCGGGCACCACCAGTCCTGCACGATGTACGAGGTGGGATCGATGGCCCGCCCCCAGACCGCGGCCAGGTAGGCGTCGAGCGCGGTCACCTCGGAGGCGACCGGCGTCTGCGCGTTCTTCTCGGCCAGGAACTGGCCGTGCGTCCAGCCCCAGTCGTCCCCCCAGCCGCTGCCGCCTTCGGCGCCCCGCTTGGTCTTGCTGTCCATCATCCAGTCGTCGAAGAGGCCCTTCATGTCGCCGCTCGGCCACTGCTGGTTGGCCACCATGAACGTGGCGTGGCGCTGCAGGGCCGTCTCGACCGGCTCGATGACGTAGAACTGCAAGGTCGTCGTCAGGCCGGTGCCGTAGCTGACCGTGACGTCGTTCTGACCGAGCTGGCTGAAGCTCAGTTGATAGATCTTGTGGTCGGTGGCCACGGTGCCGAGCGCGGTGATGGTCGTCTTCGAGGCGAACTGCGGGGTGAGCGAATTGATCGTCTGTGTGGTGTGCAGATCGATCTTCGCCGTCATGTTGGTGGGGACGATCATGCCGGGGACGACGCTGACGTCGATCATCCCTTCGCTGTAGAGCCGGTTCTGCACGTCGGTGTGGCTGGCCACGTTGAAGAACTTGAAGCCGTAGGTCTGGCTGGCGCCCGGCGCCAGGGTGAGGCTGGTGTTGGGCAGATAGCCGCGGTTGGTGCTCTTGATGACGTTGGAGTGGATGTAGAAGACGTCGAGCCCGTTGGTCCACTTGGGCGTCCCGCCGCCCGCCGCCCAGGCGCTGCCGGAGTGCTCCTTGGAGACCCAGTTGTCCATGTACTCGAAGCCGGCGCCGGTCGTCTGATCGGGCGTCATCAGGATGAAGGGGCCCACGCCGCTCGGACGCCCGACCGTGAGGTAGGAGTCGTTGTTGCCGGTGAACGAGTGGTAGATGGTGCGCGTCTCGTAGATGACGTCGTTGGCCTGGTTCCAGTACTCGTTGAAGGGGAGCGGCAGCCCGAAGTCGCCCATCTCCATCGTCTGCGTGCTGGTGTTGGTGACGGTGATCTGCCAGGAGAGGTAGTCGTTCACCAGGGCGTAGGTCTCGGTGAGCTTGAAGTTCTTCACCCCTTTTGCGTTGGCCGAGCTCTGATAGGTGACCGTGACCGAGTTGGTGCCGCTGGTGATGGCGCGGACATCGGCCGACTGGTTGGTCAGCGCCTGCGTCCAGGCGCCGGTCCCGAGGCGGTAGTTGAACATCAGCTCGCCCACCCATTCGTGATCGGAGGTGTTCTGGCCGGGGGCGTTGGTCGCGTTCAAGACGTAGTTGGTCGGGAAGGTGTCGCCGGTGAGCTGCAGCGACGAGATCTCGCCGTTGGTCCCGATCTGCGCCTTGAAGTAACTGTTCGAGAGCGTCTGCGCCCCGGCCCCGGTCGCGAACGCCGACAGCGACACCGCCACCAAGGTGACGGCGGACAGTCTCTTCATCGCGCTCCTTGTCGAATGATTGGCCATGCCGGGAAGAAGTGACGCCATCTCACCCGCACGGCTCGTCAGAATCGGCCGCCGCGGAGCAGGTGAGAGGTGGCCCGGGCGCGCCGTTTTTTTGAGCCGTCCGGCCCCTGCCCCGTCACCTCTGACGGACGCGGCGGGTCACGCCGGTGGTCGCTCGAAGACCCGGATGGCGGCGCGGTCGCCGATGCGCGTGCGGTCGAACGCCGAGCGCGCCAGGGACATCGTCAGGTCGGTCTCGTCGTCGATCAGCTCCCGCGCCTCCGGGCTGTCGTCGAGCTGGTAGCCGAGCTTCTCGAACAGCCGGCGCGAGGCGGCGTTGGCGGGGATCACCGAGACGTAGATCCGTTCGAGCGCGAGCACGTCGAAGCCGAACCGGTGCAGCATGAGCGCGAAGCGCGTGCCGAGGCCGCGCCCCTGGCTGGCCCGCCCGCCGATCATGATGGCGAACTCGCCGGTGGACGCCCCGATGTTGCGGAAGTCGGCGTCCCCCATCAGCACGCCGTCCAGATGAAGGAGAAACGGTCGCCCCCCTTCGACGCGCAGCTCGTCGTAATAGGCGATCACGTCGGCGGCGCTGTGCGGCTGGCCGTCGTGCCCCATCATCACGCGGTTGTGGCCGTCGTTGTAGGAGGCGGCCAGCTCGGGCGCCGCGCGCCGGAGCTCATCGTCGGTCGGTTCGAGGGCGGTCAGCGTCTCACCCTCCGCTGCCCATTCCACGGCCCAGAGGCGCGCCTTGTCCATGCGGCCCTAGAGTATGCGATCGGAGGCGCCCGGCCAGCGGAGCCGCTACCGGCACCAGACCGCCACGTCAGCGCCCTGGGAGGTGAACAGGCGATCGCCCGAGGGGTTGGAGATCGCGCTCGGCTGGGTCCCCGGCGTGGCCCCGAACTGGCGCAGCAAGGCGCCGGTGGCGGTCGCCGTCACGGTGAGCGCGTCGTAATTCGTGGCGTGATCGTGGATGATGTGCATCGAGGAGACGCTCACCGTGCCGTCGCTGGAGGTCACGCTCTGGCCCTCGCCGGCAGGTCCGGGCGTCCCCAGCGACGCCAGCGCCGGGGCGCTGGTGAGGTCGGCCGGCGGCCCACAGAGCTGCGCGTCGTCGGACTCCCGCCAGAAGTGAAACAGCGCAGTCGAATCGCCGCTGCCAGCGGCGAAGCGTCCGTCCCCGGACCAGGTCGCAGCGGTCAGCGGATAGCTGGAGGTCTTGACGATCGCGCCCGTGGCCGGGTTCCACCAGGAGGTCGTCCCCGACGCCGAGCCGACCAGCTCATTGCCGGGCGAGACGCCCAGGAAGGTCACGCCCGCGGGGACGGTGAACTGGCCGACGGAATGCAGGTCGGCGGCGCCGACGACGGCGACGGTGGTGCCGGTCTCGGTGAAGAGTTGCGTTCCGTCGCGCGAAAAGCCGATCACCGTGCCGGCGAAGCTGGGGTCGGAGGCCAGCTGTGCCCCGCTGGTCGCGTCGAAGAGGACCAGGCCGGCGGCAAATCCCTGCGCACCCGCCTCGGCCGTCGTCGCCCGCGCCACGGTACGCCCGTCCGGGGAGATGGCGTAGCCGAGCAGGCCGCGGCTGTAGAAATTGAAGAGGACGACCGCGGTCCCGGTGGCGGGATCGCGCAGGTCGAGCCGGGTGCTGGTGGGCGAATTACCGATCTGATAGTCGGTCTCGACCAAGAGCTTCGCGTCGCCGGCGGTGAAGCGGATCAGCGGGATTCCGCCCCCCGCGGCGGCGACCGGCAGCCAGCTGGCGGTCGTCCCGCTGCGGAGATCGATCATCATCGTCCCCAGCGAGGTCGCCAGCCGGCGGCCGTCCGAAGAGAACGCCAGCGCCGAGGCCGTCCCGTTGACGCCCGAAACGGCCGGTGCAGCGAAGCTGCGCTGGAACGTCCCGTCGTGTGCGCTCCAGAGCGTGACCTCGCCCGTCTCCGCCGACTCTGTCGCCAGCGTCGCGCCGTCGGGCGAAAAGGCGACCGCGTCGATCGCTCCCAGCGGCGCTCCGAGCTGCGCGATCTCGGTCCAGGTGTCGGTGGCGAGGAGTCGCAAGGTCCCCGCCCCGGTCCGCGCCGCCAGCCGGTCGCCGGTCGGCGAGAGCAGCGTCTGCCAGCCTGTTTCGGGGCCGAGCGTCTGGCAGCGGACGTAGCTCTGCCCGGCGGCGACCGGCCCGAGGACGATCGTGGAGCTCAAGCTCAGCGGCCCGCAGGCGGCGCCGGGCGCTCCCCCCTGGCCACCGCCGCCGGTTGCACCATCGGGTGCGCCTCCCGTGCCACCGATGCTGCCTGCGTCCGGGGGTGGGGCCGCGATTGGCCCGCCCTGGTCTCTGCCTGCGCGACCACGCAAGAGCTGCTCCACAAAACCGTCGTCACATCCCAGCCCCGCCATCACCAAGATCCCGAGAAGCAGGCAGGCCACGCGCATTTCCGACCTCCAAACCAACGAAGAAAGTTCGTGGTTCAAGGTAAGGCGCTGGCGCAGGGCCACCAGAGCGCGCGGGCGGGTCAGCCGTCGGCGATGAAGACCATGATCAGGCTCCAGGCCGCCAGCGCCGGAACGAACAGCAGAAACTGAAGCGCGACCGGCAGCGCGTAGATGATCGAGACCATCGGGATCCAGAACAGCCAGTTGGGGACGATCAGCGGCACGACGCGCGACTGATAGAAGCCCGGTCCGATCGCCGGAAGCGTCGCGGCCAACGAGTAGCCACGCTGGCGCCAGAGGAACAGCAGCACGATCAGGATCGACCAGAGCGGCGAGAAGACAAACTGATCGAAGGCGACCTTCTCGACCACCGTGCTGAGCTGGGCGGTGCCCCCGAACAGCCGCGCCTCGCCGCGGTAGAGCAGGTCAATCACCACGCCATCGAAGGCGAAGAAGGCGGTGTTGAAGAGAACCTCACCGCCGCGCCCCCGCAGCGTGCTGCGGCCGCGGTCAGCCGCCAGCTTGGCGATCTCGGGGAGAAGGCCACCCGCAAGCGCGCTGATGGCCGCCGAGAGCAGCAGCCCTCCCGCCGTCTTCCAGGCGGCGGCCAGCGCGCAGGCCTCCCGGAACGGGACGCTGACCCGATAGGCGATCGCCAGCAGGGCCGCGCCCGCCTGGATGAGCAAGAAGGGCCGCCAGAACCGCCGCAGCGCCGCGGCCCCGGCGGCCAGGGGGGATGCGGCCGCCTCGTTTTCGATCGCCGTCATTTCGTGGTGCCCAATCTATCAGCGCGGGCGAGATCGGCCGCAGTGAACGTCACTCTTCGTCGGGCAACCTCGAGCGAACGGGAAGAATCTGACCTCGACGGGCGTTATGAGGGGGGAAAATGCGAATCTCGTTCTCCAACCGGGTGGCCGCCCGCGCCGCCGCCAGCCTCTTCGAGCAGTACGGCTTCTCGGCCAAGCAGATCGACACCGAGGTGCTGACCGACTGTCCGACGCTGCTGGCCGCTCCGGCCATCGAGCGAAGCATCGGGCTCGAGCTGGTCGAGCGGATCGACCTCTCGGGGCGCCCCTTCAACCGCCGCGGCTGAGCATCGTCACTGCGGCGGGCGCTGCAGAATCTGCCATTCGCCCGGCGGGCCGGTCGGATCCCCGGGCGGGACCGACGGCGAGATCTCCACCTCGACCTTGGTCGTGTCGATGGTGCTCAGCTCTTCCGTCGCGCAGATCCGTGCCGCGCGGGCCAGCTCTCCCGAGCGCTCGACCAGAAGCCGCAGCCGGCGCGCGGCGTAGTCGTCCTCGCTCGCGTCGCCTCGCGCCTGACCCTCATCCAGGCGTGCCAGCTCGGCCGCTGCGATTTGCAGTCCGGCGCGCGCTTCGGCTAGCTTCTCGTCGACACAGCCTCCGTCGAGGCCGATCGCAGGCGTCTTCGCCCGAATCCGCTCGATCTGTTGAATGCCTGCCACCAAGGTTCTCACCTGCACACGCGCGTCGATTCGCGGATCGGGCCGCGGCGCCGTGGGTCGCGCGGCGACCGCGCAAAGCGACGACATCAAGGCGATGATCAGCCACATCCCACACCCGCCATCCCGGATGGAAATTTGCTCACGCCGCGCCCCAGCCGCAACGGGTCGCCTGCGGGAATGGCGTACGATCTTCTGGTTTGCGCTGGCGCTCGCCGTGGCTGGGTGCGGTGCGGCAACCTACCGTGAGGTGCGGCCGAGCGAGCCCCTCGGGGCCGCCGCCGGAGGCCTCCGCGTCGAGGTCCAGCGCGTCTTGCTGACCGACGACACGATCGAAAACGGCGTGGCCGAGGGAATGGGCCTGGTCGTCGAGCTGGCCCTCACCAACGGCGCCGCTCGTCCCTACACCCTCAAGCCGACGGCCCTCTGGTGCCTGATGGAGATCGACCCGCGCAAGCCGACCGAGACGCGCCTCCTGCCGCCATCGGTGAACGGTGACGGCGCCTTTCCCGGCGCGCCGCCCGAAGGGGCCGATCTCGGCCCGATCGAGGTCGCGCCGGGACAGAGGCGATCATTCTGGGTCCTCTTCCGCGGCTACCAGTTCGCCGGGAGCGAGCTCCCGCGGCGGATCACGCTGACCATGCCCGACACCGAGGGGCGCGCGCTGGAGCTGGCGCTGGCCGAACCGGCGCGCGGTGCTCTGCGCTGGGAGGTGCCACCGACCCGCGGCGCCTGGTTTCTGGGGGTGCGGAGCGGCTCGCTCTACGGCGGCTATGCCCAGGCCACCTCCATCTCGACCCAGATCGCGCGCCTCTCGCGCGCGGGGCGCTTTCTCTGGGACGTCGGGTATGTCTCGTCGGTCCTGGTGCAGGTCAAGGGGGAGCTCCGCTCGTCGAGCTCGTCGTTCACCGGCACCGGGCTCGACGCCCACCTGACGCTGCCGCTCTCCTCCTGGGGCGATCCGAAACAGCCCATCCGGCTCGGCCCCTACCTGGGGGGCCAGATGCAGCTGCTGATCGCCATGCAGCCGACGCCCAGCAGCGCCAACCCACAGACGCCACCCGTCTATGGCGACGGGGTCCTCGAGGCCGGGTTCGAGCTCGACGTCGGTGCGTTGCGGAACGCCGCCACGCCGTTCCCGCTGTCGGCGACCGGGCGCAACCCGCTGCCGCGGTGGCTCTTGCGGGTCGGCTACGCCCACGACTGGATCGGCCACGGAACGGCCGACGGGTACGTCACCAACGTCCGCCTGAGCTGGTGACGACGCGACGGCAGAGCGCGGCTCTGTTCTCGGTCATTGCCCCGGCTACTTTGCCTGGCTACTTGCCGGCACCCTTTTCCAGGTGGCCGCCGAACCCGTAGCGCATCGCCGAGAGGATCCGGTTCTGAAACTCGGCCTCGCCGCGCGAGCTGAACCGCTCGAACAGTGACGCCGCCAGCACGTGCGCCGGGACCCCTTCGTCGATGGCCGCGTCGAGCGTCCAGCGCCCCTCGCCGGAGTCCGAGACGCGGCCGGCGAAGTTCGCCAGCTGGGGATCGCCCGCGAACGCCGCGGCGGTCAGATCCAGCAGCCAGGAGGAGATCACGCTCCCCCGCCGCCAGACCTCCGTCACGTCGTCCAGCGGGAAGTCGTACTGGTAGTACTCGGCCCCGCGCAGCGGCGTCGTCTCGGCGTCGGCCTTCTCCGTGCGACGGCCGACATCGGCGTGCTTGAGGATGTTGAGCCCCTCGGCGTAGGCCGCCATCAGGCCGTACTCGATCCCGTTGTGCACCATCTTCACGAAGTGGCCGGCGCCGGAGGGACCGCAGTGCAGGTAACCCTGCTCGGCGGTTCCCGCGCGCCCCTCCCGCCCCGGCGTCGGCGACACATTCCCGCGGCCGGGGGCCAGCGTGGCGAAGATCGGATCGAGCCGGCGCACCACCTCGGGCTCGCCGCCGATCATCAGGCAGTAGCCGCGCTCGAGACCGAAGACGCCGCCGCTGGTGCCGCAGTCGACGTAGTGAATCCCGGCGCCGGCGAGCCGCTTGCCGCGATCGACGTCGTCCCGATAGAACGAGTTCCCGCCGTCGATCACCACGTCGTCCTTCCCGAGCAGCGGCGTCAGGTCGGCCAGCGTCGCGTCGACCACGCCAGCCGGCACCATCATCCAGATGGCGCGCGGGGGGGCCAGCTTGGCGACGAGCTCCGCGAGCGACAGCCCCGGCTCGGCGCCCTCCTTGGCGAGCGCGCGCGTCGCCTCGGCGGAGACGTCGTGGACCACGCAGCCGTGGCCTCCGCGCATGAGCCGCCTCACCATGTTCGCGCCCATTCGCCCAAGTCCGATCATTCCCAGCTGCATCGCTTCGTCCTCCTGGGTCGAAATGTATAGCCCAAGAACGATCGCCGCTGCGCTACGGTATTGCGCGATGACCGCAGAGGCCCCCCTCCGCAATCTGGACGACGGCAATCAGGACGACGACAGACCCGGCGCCCGGACGCGCGCGCTCCTCGGGCTCATCGTCATCGGCGCCTCGGTGGCGCTGGCGCTGGGCCAGCTCGCCGTCCCCGACCTCGCCGGATTCGTCACCCAGAATCTCCTCCCTGCCCCGCGGCGGAAGCTGCTGCTGGGCCTCCTGCCGGCAAGCGTCCTGCTGATGGCCGCCGTCACCGCCTGGCTCTGGCGGCGCGCGCCGCCCGGCCTGGCGACCGCGCGGCTCGATCGCCTGGCGCGCCTCGCTGCGCCGCTGGCGCTGGCGGCGGTCGTACCCGGCCTGTTCGCGCTCAATCCCTGGTCCGAAACCCTGGTGCTGGCGAGCAGCCTGGGGGTCTTCGTCCTGGCGATCGAGCCGCTCTGGCGGCTGCACTTCGGCGTCTACCGCCCCGCGGCGCTCCTCGACAGCGCCGGTGCCGCCCGCGCGGAGGCCAGACGCCGGCGCTGGTGCGCGGTCGTCGTCGGCGTCGCGGTGGCGGGCTACATCGCCTACATGATCTTCTTCACCCTGCGCGAGCACGCCAGGTTCAACACCTACAACTGGGACCTCGGCCAGCTCGACAACGAGTTCTACAACGCGCTCCACGGCCGGCCGTTCCGCTGCACGCCGCTCTTCCGCGAGCCGAACAACTGGGCCGAGCTCCGCGATCACGCGACGTTCTCGGTCTACGCCCTGCTGCCGCTCTACGCGCTCCACCCGGCCGCCAGCACCCTGCTGGTGCTGCAGTGCCTGCTGCTCGGCCTGGGCGCGATCCCCCTCTACCGCTTCGCGGCGCGGCGGCTCTCGCCGGAGCTGGCGGTGCTGGTGACGCTCTCGTACCTGGTCTATCCGCCGATGCACGGCGCGCAGTTCTTCGATTTTCATTTTCAGCCGGTCGCCGCCGCCTTCATCCTGGCGGCGATCGATGCCTTCGACGCCAGGCGGATGCGGCTCTTCTGGGTCTTCTTCGTCATCGCGCTGGGGTGCCGCGAGGACGTGTCGATCGGGTTCGCCATCCTGGGCATCTTTCTCGTCCTGGCCGGCCGCCGCGCGCGGGAGGGCGCGCTCGTCGCCGCGATCTCGGCCGCCTACTTCGTGGCGATGCGCTTCTTCATCATGCCGGCGGTCGGCGCCTGGGGCTTCTCCGACATCTACAAGGACCTGATCCCGGCCGGCGAAGGGGGGTTCGGCGCGGTCGTCAAGACGCTGGTGACCAACCCCCTCTACACGCTCCGCACCCTGCTGACGCCCGAGAAGCTGAGATACGCGCTGCAAATCGTGGCCCCGGTGGCCTTCCTGCCGCTGCGGCGACGTTGGCTGGCCGTCTGGTTGCTTCCGGCCGCGATCCTCACCCTGCTCACCACCGGCTATGGACCAACGCTCGACATCGGGTATCAGTATGGGGCTGACTTCGTCCCCTATGTCTTCCCGGCGGTGGCGCTGGCGCTGGCCATGCTCGGAGCCAACCAGGAGAGGGATACGGGGACCGCGCGGCGTCGCGCGGCGGCCGCGACGATGGTGCTCGCCTCGCTCATCGCCACCGCGGCCTGGGGCGCCTTCCCGCCCCGCCGCGTGTTCCATTCGAGCTACGGCGTGATCAGCTTCGCCCCCCCCACCGCGCAGGAGCGCCGCCGGTTGAAGGCGCTGGAAGAAGCGATGCGCCTCGTTCCCAAGAAGGCGATCCTGGCCGCCAGCGATCGCGAGCTCTCTCACGTCTCCAACCGGATCGAGTGCTGGAACCTGGCGGTCGGGACCGAGGGCGCCGACTACGCTCTCTACACCAAGATCGATCCCATCCCGCCCGATCGCCTGGAGGTCTCGAAGGCGCAGGCCGCGGGCTGGGTCACCGTCTACGACAGCCCGGAGATCGGCCTGCTCAGGCGCCCCGGGCTGCGGCCCTGACGCTCAGAAGTTCACGAGCTGCAACGCCTCCGACCAGACGTAGTCATTCGCCGCCGCCTTGATGTGGCAGGTGTTGCAAACGGCAGGATTGCCGCCGTAAATGTTCGCCGATCCCGTCGGCGGACCGTAACCCTGCCAGTTGATCACGACGCTGCCGTCGGCGTTGTTCGTCAGATCGTACCACTCCCAGTTGACGGCCCCGGTCGGGTTGAAGTCACCGCCGCGCTTGACCAGCGCCAAGACCTGCCGCGCGGTGGGATCGACCTCTTCGGTCTCTTTCACGATGATGGTGCCCAGCGGAAACGCCGTGCTCCCGTGGGGCGGCGATCTGTTCCAATACTCGGCCAGCGGCGCGGGGTGAACGCCGCCGTCGGTGACCGCCCCGTCGGGCGCCACCCCGCCGGCGTCGACCGACGGCAGGTTGGGCGACGGCACCGCCGGCGACGCCATGTGGGGCCAATTGTGGAAGCCGTTGAAGTCCGACTCGAAGGCCAGGAAGATCCCGCCGTCGGTCGCAGCCGCGGAAGGTGCGGCGGTGCAGCCGGCGGCAGCCCCACCGAGCGCGAGCGCGAGCGACGCGCGCCCGATCGCGGACAACTTGAACGAAGCCAACGTCCTGGAGTTTACCGCAGAGTTCGACCTCCGCGGCCCCCTCGTAACCGATGCGTCAGAAACTGAAGCCGACAATCGTCCGGGCCCAGACTGCCCCATAGGCGTCGCTGGTCCCGTAGGCCGGGGTCGTGAGGCCATTGAGCCGGAAGTAGAAACCGTTCGACCACCAGATCCTGCCGAGCTGCAGGAGGACGGTGGGGCCGAGGTAGTGCTGGGGGACCAGGTTCCAGCTGCCCTGGTCGTTGAGCTCGCCGTGCATCCAGTACTCGATGCCCGGCTGCGCGGTGATCCACTTTTCGAGCACGACGCCGGCGGTCGGATTCAAGACCCACTCGCGCTGGCCGCTGAAGTAGTACTCCCGCTCCGCCCAGGCGTTGGCCGCGATCCGAAACGGTCCCACGCGCCGCTGGAGGATGATCTTTCCTTCCAGCTCGATCTCGTGGACGTTCTCGACCACCTCGCCGTAGACGGCCAGGTCGATCGGCCAGCGTCCCGCATCTGCGAACCGGTAGCGCAACCGCTGCTTGACCCCCGTCCCCTCCATCGTGCTCGGCGTTGGAGCGAATCCCCCTGAGTCGGTGGGGACGAGCACGAGGTAGAGGCCGAGCTCCAGCCGATCGGTGAGCCCGTATTCGATCTCCGCCTGGAATTGCGGCACCAGATAAGGCGTTTTCGCGCCATTGACGGTCTCGAGGTGCAGCGGCGTCAGGTCGGTGTAGAGCTCCAGCTCGGCGTCACCCGCCGGCAGCGTCTCGTAGATGTACGTGAAGGGGAGCGGGGCTGGCGTGGCGCGCGCGGGACGGCCGAGCGCGCCGGACAGAGCGAGGGCGACGAGCGCCGGGAGCGCGGCGCGAAAGGGCGTGCGGATCATCGGGGTCCTTTTGCGCCTGTCACGGCGCGGATTCGAGGGCGGAGAGCTGCAAAGCCGCCGACCAGACAAAGTCATTGGGTGCGGCCTTGCCGTGGCAGTCGTTGCAGACGTTCGGGTTGCCGCCGTAGATGTCCATCGTCGGGTTCGTGGGGCCGTAGCCCCGCCAGTTTATCGACTCGACGTCATTGGCTTTGTTGACGAGCTCGAAGAACTCCCAGTTGAGGGCGCCGCTGGCGTTGAAGCCGCCGCCCCGCTTGACCATGGCAAAGACCTGTCGCGCAGTCGGATCGGCCTCGTTGGTCTCCTTGACGATGATCGAGCCGATCGGAAAGGTCGTGCTGCCCGGGGTGATCGGAGGCAACTGCCAGTATTCGGTCTCCGGCAGCGGATGAACGCCGCCGTCGCCCGCGCCTCCGTCGGGGCCGACCCCGCCCGCATCGACGGGCGGCAAGCTTGGGGAAGGCATCGCCGCCGCCGACGGCCAGGAATGAAATCCGTTGAAGGTCGAGTCGAAGGCCACGAAGATCCCGCCGTCGTTTCCCGCCGTCGATGGCGCAACGCTACAGCCGGCAGCCGCGCCGAGCGCGAATGCCAGCGACGCGCCGAGCGCGAGCGATCTGCCAGGCGCCAGCGAGGCGCGACGACCTACGGACAGCCAGGGATGACGGGATCTCATGTGTCGGTCACTCGGAGACGAACTGCGGGAACCCCAGCAGAATGGCCGCCTGGTTCATCTCGGCGACGACCGAGCCGGGGACGTTCGGATCGACCGCCTGGTGCACCCCTTCGTAGAGCATCCCGAACGGCGTCGCCTGATCGGTGGTGGTCGGGTTGACGCTGCTCCAGGTGTCGGGGGGCTGGGGGATGGCGTCCCCGCTCACCGAATCGTAGAGCGCCTGAAGCTTGGCGAAGCCAGCCTCGATGGCAGCGTCGATCGCCTTTCCGTCCTGCGTTGCTCCGCCGTCGCCAACGCCGCCGTCACCAGCGGCGCCGTCGCCAGCGGCGCCGCCGTCGGGCGTGGGGGCCGGCTTGGACTGGATCCAGGGCTGGAACAGCGCGTAGACCCGCTCGGTGCCGACCAGGTTGTTGCGGATGTCGAGCATCGTCGTCTGGGAGTAGCGCGACTCCTCCTGATTGGTGGAGGCCTTGTCGACCTTCTCCTGCTGCTCGTTCATGAGGGAGACCAGCCCCTGGAAGGCGGCGCCGAGGTCATAGGTCTGGGCGCTCTCCCAGCCGGTCTGCAGCGTCTTCGCATCGGTGATCTGTTTTTGAACCAGCTTGGTCTTGAAGTCGCTGGCCTCCTGCGCGGTGCCAGGGAAGGCGGAGGCGACGTAGCCCGTGAGCGTCGACTCGTACGCGATCACCCGCGCCGGCGTGACGTCGGAGTAGAGGATGCGCTCGACGGCGTGCATCCCGGTGACGCCCACGTCGTCGAACAGATATGAATCACCGTTCGGCAGCGCGGCCAGGAAGTCGTCGTAGCGTGAGTCGATGGTGGCGTCGATGTCCGGGAAGATCGGCGCGGTGGCCCCCTCGATGTGCTCGTAGGCGGCGCGGCAGCCGGTCCAGGCGGCCTTCATCGCGGTGAAGGCCGCGGCGTCCATGGTGGGATCCCAGCCGCGGTCGGCCGGCGTCGGTGCCGCCGCTTGCAACATCTGCGAGTAGGAGACCAGGTTCCCGAGGTCGGTGATGAACGAGGTGCGCATTCCCGAGACGACGGCCGCCTGGTATTGCACGTCGGTCATGGGCGACGAGGGCGACGATGAGCAGGCCGCGCCCAACAGACCGGCGCCGACCGGGACGAGAAGCAATCGAAGTGAACGCATGAGAGTTTCCTTTTCGACAAGCGAGGACAGCGGACTTAGAGAGATGTGACGAAGGCGATCAGCGCGTTTTGCTGATCCGTCGAGAGGTTGGAGAAGAGCTGCACCGAGGTGTGCGCCTCCGAGCCGTTGCCGTCGTGGGCCATGATGGCGCCGGCGACGTCGGTCGCCCGTCCGTCGTGGATGAACTCGCGCGAGAACCGCAATCCGATGAGCGGCGCCGTCCTCCACGTGCGCGCTGTCGCCACCCCCTCGCCGTCGTCGAGGCTGTCCGACAGGCCGTCGCCCATGTCGTGCAGCAACAGGTCGGTGTAGATCGGCGCGTCCATGTCGGCCAGCGCGGCGATCGGGTAGGTGGGGCTGGTGTGCAGGGTCGGGACGTGGCAGGCGCTGCACTGCACCTGGTCGAACAGCGCCACCGCAGTCGGATCGGGCGTGGCGCGCCAGGGGATGGCGATCGTCCGGAGGTAGTCGGCGCGCAGGTTGACGTCGTCGGCCGTGGCGTCGATGCCCGGCTTGTCGTCGTCGGTGAGGCCGTCGGGGTTGGGGAACTCGGTCGGGCGCAGCGGGCTGGTGATCCCCATGTCGTTCTGGAGCGCGTCGGCCACGAACTCGTCGAGCGTGCCGATGCGCGCCTTCAGCCCGAAGCGACCGATGACCGTGTCACCCGGCTGGTGGGCGTCGAAGGTCGGATCGGGGTTGGGCTGCGAGGCGAAGACGTAGGTGTTGACGATCCCGTGGATGGCGTCGGTGCGCGCCGCCTGCAGGGCGGCCACCCGCTGGATCTCGCTGTCCTCGACCGCCTCCAGGTATCCGCGGCCCATGACCGAGGGGCCGACGCGGGTGGTGACCCGCACGTTCGACACCCCCGTGGGTGGCACGATCGGCGTCACCGCGGGGGCCACCACGAAGGGGTGGACGGTCGGCCCCCAGGGCAGCGCCGACTGATCCGGCGAGGGCGTCAGACCGTCCGCCTCGACCACCGACATCTTCTGGGCGGCGCCAGGGCCGCGCAGGCCGTCCTCGGCGTCGTGGCAGGAACCGCAGGACTGGCGGGTATAGAGCGGACCGAGGCCGTCGGGATCGCGCAGGATGACCTCGAACAGCTGGTCTCCGTCGTTGAACTTGGCGACCCCGTCGGAGCCGATCCCCGCGATGGGGACGTCGAACAGGTTCTCCAGCCCCGACCCGTCGGGCGGAGGGGTCGTCCCCATGCCGCCCCCGCCCCCCCCACAGCCGAACGCCGCCGCGGCCAACAGGAGCCAGCTCAGCGGCATCCGGAAACGCAAGGGGGGCGTCAGGGGGCGCGTCGAAGTCATGACCGGAGGCCCTCAGCTGGCCAGGCGGAACGACATCGATTGCAGGACGGTCAGCGCGCAGCGCGCGGGCTCGTCTTGGTCGCGCAGGAGGCCGGCGATCGCCGGACGGCAGCCGCCGCAGCCGGTCCCGGCGCGGCAGGCGTCGCCCACCTCGTCGATCGAACGGGCACCCTCACGGATGGACTCGCGAATGGTTCGGTCACAAATTCGATGGCAGTGACAGACGAGCACAGATACCTCCCTGAAGAGTCCCTAAGGATATTGATAGTCATTATCAAAATCAACTAGATTCGACGCCGGTTCGACAACCCCGCTTCGCGCCAGCAGAATCGGGCGCGCCAGGGACCGGACAGACCCGCCGCCCGCTCAAGGAGAAGACATGCAGGGAGACCAGGAAATCATCACCGCGCTGAACGACATCCTCACCAGCGAGCTGACCGCCATCAATCAGTACTTCATCCACCACAAGATGCTGGAGAACTGGCACTACGCGCGGCTGTCCAAGAAGAAGCGCGAAGAATCGATCGAGGAGATGAAGCACGCCGACCGGATCATCGCGCGCATCCTCTTTCTGGACGGCGTCCCCAACCTGCAGCGTCTCGGGCCGGTGAAGGTGGGCGAGGAGCCGATCGAGATGCACAAGCTCGACCTCGAGCTCGAGCGTGAGGCGGTGGCCCGGCTCAACAAGGCGATCGCCCTCTGCCTGAGCAAGCAGGAGGCGGGGACCCGCGAGCTGCTGGAGGACTTGCTGAAGGAAGAAGAGGACTCGATCGACTGGCTGGAGGCCCAGCTCAAGCTGGTGAGCGACATCGGCCGCGAGCGGTATCTTTCCGAACAGCTGCGCGACTGACCGACGGCGCTACGGCGCGCCGGAGAAGGGCAGCATGGTCATGAGCATCATCCCCAGCACGGTGCCGACCCCGAAGATCGCCAGGATGGTCACCGTGTGCCCGAGGCGCCAGAGCGCGCCGATGGCGGCCGCAACGCGGAGCCCGCGCTGGCGACAGACGATGGTGGTCACCGCCACCACGTGGTCGGCGTCGGTGGCGTGTCGCATCCCCAGGAAGAAACCCAACGCGAGGAGCGCCGGCGAGCCCAAGGTCACTCTTCCTCTGCGAGGGAGAACCGGACTGGCACGACCACCAGGCTCGAGACGGGGACGCCCCCGGCGCGCGCCGGCTCGAATGTCCAGCGGTGGACAGCCTCGAGCGCCGCGCGATCGAGCAGCGGGTGGCCGCAGCTGCGATTGAGCGAGATCGTGGCCGGCGTTCCGTCCGCTTGGACGAGGACGTTCAAGAGAACGATCCCTTCTTCCCGGCGCCGGAGGCTGGGGATCGGGTAATCGGGTCTGGGGTTGGTGTGGTAGCGGGGCCTGGCGGAGCTCACGGCGCCTCCGCTCTGCGCAGCAGGCGCCGACGCGCGAACGGTGGTGGCCGGCCCCGGTGACGGCGAGCTCGACGGCGCGGCCGCGGCGACCGTCGGCGCATCGGCGCCGGCTGACGGATCTGCCAAGGCCGACGTGGGTGTGGGATTGTCGACCGAGGCGACCTCGCGGATGTGCCGGGGGACGTGCGGCTTCGGCCCTGCCGAGGTTGGCTTCGCCGGCGGCGCGCTGTCGGCAACCGGCTCCGGCTTCGGCGCCACCACCTCGAGGTCGACCTCGATCGCCGCAGCCGGCTCGGCTTTTGCGGGGGCATGCGACAGGAGCGCGGCCGCGACGCCGAACAGCGCTCCGTGCAAGCCGAAGGCGACGAGGAGGCTGAGCGTCAGTCGCATCCGCCGCGCCGCCCCATCAGAAGTGGGCCGTGAAGCTGCCGCGCACCTGGAACGGCTCGACGGGATGAATGTGAACACCGTTCATGCCCGCCGCGGGCTCGTAGTATTTCGATCCCGGGCCCCCCGTGAGAGCATCCGGCAAGCGCGACGTGTAGAGGTAGGCGATGTCATCGGCCTGCGAGTCGAAGAGGTTCAGAATCCCGAGGCTGACTTCGTACTTGCTGAACCGATACCCAACCAGCGCGTTCACGATGGTCGATTCGGGCTGGCGTTGGCTGTCGTCCTCGATGATCGGCTGGGAGCTGAAGTAACGCAGCCGCACGCCGCCGAACAGCCCGTTCGGCGCCTCGACGATCGCCGCCGCCGAGATGACGACCGGGATCGAGTTGGCGATGTAGAAACCGGTGGTGCCGGTGACGGTCTCCTGCGGGTCGGTGTAACGGGCGTGGGCAAAGGAGAAGTCGGCGGTCAGCGTCAGCCACCGCGTCGGCTTGTAGAAGTTGGCCCACTCGATGCCGTACCGGCGAGAGGGGCCGTTGGCCTCGGTGTCGCCAGAGTCACCGTCGAAGGTCAGCTCGGAGTTCGACTGCAGGAACCAGAACGAGAGCGTGGTCACCAGTCCCGGAACGATCGACGTCCGCGCCCCGACCTCAGCCCCCTTGGTCCGGACCAGGAGCGGGACTTGCCCCTGCGGCTGCAGCGTCACGGGATCGACCGTGATCGTCACGCCGCGGGCGTCGTTGCTGTGAAAGCCCGAGCCGGCGTCGAGGTAGATCTCGGTCTTCTTCCAGGGCCCGAAGACGAGCGTCGCCTTGGGGCTGAGGATACCGGCGGTCGAATTTCCCGAGTTGGCGGCGGTGTTGCTGTTGACGTCGATCGCGAAGACGTCGCCGCGCAGACCAAGCTGACTCCTGAACCAACGCGTCCACTGGACCTGATTGCTGGCGTAGAGGCCGGTGTTGAACTCCTCGATGTGGTCGTAGATCTCCACCTTCACGACCTCGCGCTCGACGGTGTTGTCGAGGCCCGAGTCTGGAATGTAGTCGTTTCGGATCTGAATGCCGACGGTGTTCTCGACCTTCTTCCCCCCCCAAAGACGCTCCCAGACCCGCTTCAGCTCGCCGCCGGTGACGAAGCGACGATCGATCTGCTCGAACTGATCGGTGTTGGTGGGCGGTGCCGAGATCCCGTCGGCGAGCGCGTAGGTGAAGTCGGACCAGAGATTCAGGCGGTAATAGAAGCCGTAGAGCAGCAGCTTGGTGACCGCATCGCCGTCGTTCCGGAGCCAATCGAAGGTGAGCGCCGCCCGGCCGGTCTTCCCACCGTCGCTCTGATCAATCGCGCCAAAGCGGTCGATGAGCCCCTCGTCGATGGCCCGCTGGGCGACCTGATCGGTGGAGTGCCACTGCGGAGCCCAGTAGCCGCTCGCCGTCAGGGTGTAGTCGTCGCGCCCGTGATCCCAGTGGTAGCGCAGGAGCGCGTTGTAGCGGTTGGAGTTCTCCGGCAGATCCCAGGGGCCGTCGTAGTGGTTGTACTCCAACGCGTAGAGGAGCGTGCCCGGGCCGAGCGTCGGGCTCTCCGCCAGCAGCGCCCGCGCATAGCCGAACTGACCGATCTGCAGGTTGGCGATCCCCTCGGGGAGTGTGTTCACCTGACGAATGTTGGCCGCGCCCGAGCCCGAAAAGTCGCCGACCTCCGGGTAAAACGGCCCCTTCTTGAAGACGATCTCGTCGACCAGCTCGGGGATCAGGAAGTTGAGATCGGAGTACCCTTGGCCATGCGCGTGGCTGGGCAAGTTCACCGGCACGCCGTCGACGGAGAACGCGAAGTCCGTGCCGTGATCGAGGTTGAACCCGCGCAAGAAGTACTGGTTCGCCTTTCCGTCCCCGGAGTGCTGGGTCACAACCATGCCAGGGACGGTTTCGAGCAGCTCGCCGCGGCGAAGGATCGGCAGGTCCGCCAGATCGACCTCGCCCACCGCCCCCTGCGAGGCGCTGAGGGCGTTCCCCAGGAGATCTTCGGCGCGGCCATGGACGACCACCTCCGGCATCTGCGTCGGCGTGCCTGACGCGGCCGAGACGGGCGCCACCGGTTCCGCTGCAGCGACCCCCTCCGCCCGCACCGACGCTTGCGTCGCCGCCAACAGCAACGTCACGAGGACAAAACGGTAGCACGAATCCATGGAATGGTAGCGGGCGTCATAACACGACCTTTAAAATTCGTGCCACCCCCTTTCGTCGCAACAACCGTGCGACAACCGCGTGCTATTTGCGACGGGTGCGGCGGGATCGACGCGGCGCTGGCGTGGTGGCCGGATGCGGATGCGCGTGATCGTGGTCGTGGTCGTGATCGTGGTCGTGGTCGTGCAGATGCGCCTGCCCGTCGTCGTGCGTGTGCCCGGCAACCTCGATCGATGAAACGATCTCGATCCCGCCGTGCTTGACCCCGCGGATGGCCAGGATCTGGTCGGCCAGCGCCGCCAGCCGATCGGAGCGGCCGCGCAGCACGATCACCTCCAGACAGAGATCGTGCGACAAATGGACGTGCATCGCCGCCCGCACGTCGTCGCCGAGGTCGTGCTGCAGCGCGGTCAGCTTCTCGCTCAGATCGCGGGTGTGGTGGTCGTAGACCAGCGTCAGCGCCCCGACCGCGTCCACGCCGTCGGGGACCTTGGCCCGCCCCACCTCGGCGCGGCCGAGGTCGCGCAGCAGCTCTGACCGGGTGCAGCCGCGCTTGCGGGCCAGGGCATCGAGCTCGCGCAAGAGCGACCCCTCCACCGCGACGCCGAACCGGACCAGGGGGTCTTTCATCGCCGGCAACGGTACCGCAAGAACTGTTTCAACGCGCGCGGCGGAAGCGCTATACATTCCCGCCAACAGGAACCCGCAGGAGTCACCGCATGTCGACCGAGAAGTCCCCTCAGCTCCCCGTCCTCGAGCTGATCCTCGAGAACTACAAGAACTTCAACGCGCGCGCCACCCGCGACGCCACCCTCGCCTACTGGCGCCACATCGAGCGCGGCGGGAAGATGTTCTGGGCGGTGGCGGGCGCGATGTCGTCGGCGCAGCTCGGCATCACCATGGCCCCGGCCATCCGCGCCGGGCTCATTCACGGCCTGTCGGTGACCGGCGCCAACATCGAGGAGTCGCTGTTCCGTCTGGTCGCCCACGATCACTACAAGGACTTCCCCGACTACCGCTACCTGACCAAGGCCGACGACACCAAGATCCTGAACGACCGGATGCGCCGGGTGACCGACACCAGCATCCCCGAGGACGAGGCCTTCCGCGCCGTCGAGAAGTACGTCGTCCCGATGTGGAAGCGCGCCAGCGAGAAGGGCGAGCGGCGGTTCTGGCACGAGTACTTCTTCGAGCTGGTGCAGGCGGTGGACCCCACGCTGCACCAGGGGCGTGCCGACCAGTGCTGGCTGCTGGCGGCGGCACAGGCCAAGCTGCCGATGGTCGTCCCCGGGTACGAGGATTCGACCTTCGGCAACATCTTCGCCTCGCACGTGAAGCTGGGCGAGTGCGGCGCCGGCATCGCCAAGTCGGGGATCGAGTACATGGGCGCCCTTTACGACTGGTACCAGGAGCTGTCCTCCGGCGCCGGGGTCGGCTTCTTCCAGATCGGCGGCGGCATCGCCGGCGACTTCCCGATCTGCGTCGTCCCGTCGATCAAGTACGACCTCGAAAAGCCGGTGAAGCCCTGGGCCTACTTCTGCCAGATCTCCGACTCGACGACCTCCTACGGCTCCTACTCGGGCGCCACCCCCAACGAGAAGATCACCTGGGACAAGCTGACCGCCGAGACGCCGATGTTCGTCGTCGAATCGGACGCCACCATCGTCGTGCCGCTCATGATGCGCGCGCTGCTCGAGTGCAAGGCCCACCCCGAGGCCGCGCGCGCGCTCATCGCCAGGCATTAGTCCTCGAAGATCATCTAGATACAGGGGGCGTCGAAGATCACTCCCCCTGCATATGGGCGGCGCGCAAACGGCTCATTTAAATGCACGGCCGTTGCACGAAGGGGTCGTCTTTGAGAGACTGACGCGCCCCCGATGCTGACTTATTCAAGAATTTCGAAGGCGTTAGGTGTACTTTTCGCAATCGCCGTTCTGACCGCCGGCGCCTGCGGAAGCAAGTCGGAGTCGTCGGACGCCGGTTGCCAGACCGGTGCAGAGAGCTGCTCCTGCCTCTCGAATGGCGGCTGCGATGATGGGCTGATCTGCGCGACCAACCTGAATCAGTGCGTCCGCCTGGCAGGGACCAGCACGGGGGGCGCCACCGGCACAGGCGGCACGACCGCCAGCGGCGGCACCGGAGGCACGCCCGGCGCCGGCGGTACCACCGGCACCGGCGGCGGCAACGAGACCGGCAGCGCCGGGCGCGGCGGCACCACCGGCACCGGGGGCAATGGGACGTCGGGCGGCGCCGGGCGCGGCGGCACCACGGGCACCGGAGGCAACGGGACGTCCGGCAGCGCCGGCCGCGGCGGCACCACCGGCACGGGTGGCAACGGAGCCGGCGGAACGGCCACCGGTGGAGCGACCGGCACCGGTGGGTCGGCCACCGGCGGGGCGCTCGGTACCGGCGGGGTCACCTCGACGGCGTGCAGCCTCACCAATCACAGCGGGAGCGGCTCGTTCACCTATTACTGGTTTGGCCAGGGGACGGCCAAGGACGGCAGCGGCTACCGGACCGCCTGCGGCTATTACGGGACCGAGAGCGGGATGGTCGACACCGTCCAGAACATCGCGATGTCGAGCCCCGCCAGCAACACCTACTTCGCCGCGATCCCCGGCCAGAACGGGTTCGATTCCAAGAGCAACTGCGGCGCCTGCGTGCAGATCACCGGTCAGAACGGCAAGCAGGTGATCGCCACCATCATCGATGAGTGTCCCTACGGCAGCGACGGAAGCAACTCCGCCTGCGCCGCGAACCCCAGCGGCCACCTCGATCTCAGCTACAACGTGTTCAACCAGCTGGGGTACTCGACGGGCAACCCCTCGGGGACCAACTGGAAGTTCGTCCCCTGCCCGGTGACCGGCAACATCGTGGTGCGAGTGAAGCCAAACAACCCCAACGAGATCTTCATCGAGAACACGATCTTGGCGATCACCGGGGTGCAGGGAGCCTCCCGCACGTCGTACGGCACCTGGCACTTCGGGAGCAACCTCTCCTCGGGTCAGTCGCTTCAGCTCACCGACGCCGCGAACCGCACGCTGTCCGTGCAGCTGTCGAGCACCAGCCAGGGTCAGAACCAGGACACCGGCAAGCAGTTCCCCGCCTGCCAGTGACCTCGCTCGGCGCCGCGAGCGACATCGCTGTCGGCGCGGCCCGGCTCAGCGCGCGACTCTGACGTTCAGCGGACCTGTCTGCCCGATCGGCGCGCCTCGGTTTGCGATTTCCATTCCCGCAACGTGCGGCGGGACCTCTCCTTGCCGGCAACCCCGTCTGGATCGCGGTCCCCAGAACCCCCCTCCAAACATCGTTACAGCACTGGCACGCAGAACAGTGCCCCCCATTACGCGAACGTGCGATAAAATACCATCGTCGTGGACGTTCGGTTTCTTCGAAGCTTGTGTCGGAGGGTCACCCCGGCCTCGTTGCGGGTCGGGAGCAAGGAGGCCCGTCGTCACACCTTCCTCGTCGGCTTGACCCGCAAAAGTGGAGGTCTGGTGCTCGCCCTCGGTCCGGTGCCGAGCTGCCCTCCGGGCCCTACACGGGCCGTGGTCGATTTCTCCGATGGTGCTGGACGCGAATTCTGGTTGGCCGGCCTGTTGACCCAGGCCGCCGACGGGGCCGCCGAGCTGTTGGTCGAGTCGGAGCCGGCCCAGCGCCCCTCTCGCTCCGCCCGGCTGACGCCCGCCGCCGATGTCGCCTTCGCCATCTGCGTGGTCGAGGTCGAGGGGGGCGGGCGACACTGTTATCCGATCCTGGACATCGGCGTGCGCGGGTTCCGGGTGGAGACCAGCGCGCCGATCGCCCTGGGGACGGTGCTGGGGGACCTCATCGTGCTCTACCGGCGTGAGGTCCTCCGCAGCGGCGAGGGGGTGGTCACCAGCTGCACGCCGGCGCTCTATCCAGACGGACGGCTGGTCTACGAATGCGGCGTCCGTCATCGGAGCGCCGGGAGGACCCGGATCGATCCGGTGATGAGCGACCGCACCGAGCGCAACGACCGGGTCGAGATCGACGACATCTCGCGCGTGCGCGCCATCCTCTGGGCGCTCTGCGATCTGGGGTACGAGGTGGCGGTGTCAGGACCGACCGGGGTGGTCAAGGGACGGATGTTGCAGCAAGGGGCCATCGATCGCACCCGGGTGCCCGAGCTGCGCTGCCGGGTCCGGGACGCCGACCGCCTCCCCCTGCGGTCGGGCGCGGTGACGGTGGAGTGCTCGCTGTTCGGCAGCGGCTACCGTTTTTACGCGCGCATCACCGAGCGCAAGGGGGACGTCCTCACGCTCTCGCCCTCTCCCAAGCTGCGCGAATGGCACCGCCGGAGCGAGGAGCGAACCCCGCTGGGCCCGCAGAGCGGCGCCATCGTCAGCTACCGTCACGCCCTGACCGGCGCGCGCCGCGTGCACCCGCTGGTCGATCTCTCTTCGCACGGATTCTCTTTTCCGCCCGGCGCCAGCGACGAGGAGCTGTGGCCCGGGCTGCCGCTCAAAGAGGTAAGGATTCAGCTCGGCACCTTCGCCTTCAAGGCCCCGGAGGCGGCGGTCCGCTCGGTGTCGCCGAGCCGGGTGAGCGCCGAGATGCGCGCCCTGCCCGACCGCGAGGCCGATCTGATGCGGGAGCAGCTGATCGAGCACGGCCCGGAGTCGGTGCGATTTCACGACGGCCGGGAGTTCGACCAGCTGGTCGCCTTCCATCGCTCGATGAACCTCCTCGAGCACGACATGGAGGCCAACCTGGCGGCGACGTTCGACGAGACCCGCCGCACCTGGCGGCTGGCCCACGATCGTTCGGCTCGATTGATGCGGACGGCGATCGTCCCCTGGCGTGGCGGCGTCGGCGCCGCGCTCACTTCAGTGCGCGCCTACGAACGAACCTGGGTCTTTCAGCACAGCGCCGTGGCCTCCGGCGCGGTGCCCGCCGGTGCCGGGCAGCTGCATGGCATCTTGATGCGCCTCGCCGCCCATCGCCGCGACGGCGAGTACATCGCCGGCGCCATCGACGCCAGCGCCAGGACGATGCACGGCCTGGTCAGCTCGTTCTTCGCGCAGTCTGCGCCGGCGCACCGGGGCGCCATGCGGCTGACCCTCTACGCGGCGCCGGCGCGGCCGGAAGCAGGGCGCGACGGCGAGGCCCCCCTAGACCGCTGCATCCGACCTTTGCGCGGACGCGACGAGAGCCTGGTCGAGCACGTGGGCGCGCGCCAGCTCGATCCGGTCTGCGCGCGCGCGCTCAGCCTGCGCGCAGGCGAGATCGAGCTTCCCGAGACGCAGGCCGCCTACGCCAAGATCGGGCTCGAGCGCCGGCGAGAGGCGTTCGGCGCCTTCTCGGGCGACCAGTGCGTGGCCGTCCTGCTGCAAGAGACCGCCTCGCCCGGGCTCTGTTTGAGCGGGCTCATGTCCGCGTCCTTTCTGCTGCCGGTCCTGCAGGGCGCCGATCCCGACGGCGCCAAACAGCTGGCGCTCTGCGACCTGGCGCGGGCGGCGCGCGTGCCCGGCGATCCGCCCAACCGCTTCCTGTTCGTCCCCGAAAACACCGACCACGGACCGGTGCTGGCATCCGGGTGGAGGCCGATCGGTCAATGCACCTATTTCGCCCTGCATCGCCTGGGGATCGTCGAGTACCAGCGCTACATCGCCGACAAGTACGGCCTCCTGCAAGCGCGCCTTCGCCGGCGGGCGACGCACCTGCCGGAGGCCGCCTGATGGCGGACGGCGGCAGCTACCGTGCGGCCAGCGCCGCCGTGGTCGAGAGCGAGACGGATCGCTTGCGCCGGCAGGCGGCCGCGGTCTGGACCCGCGAGCGGGCGGCGCTCGGCCGCATCGGCCTTGCGTCCGGACAGCGCCTGCTCGACCTCGGGTGTGGCCCCGGGGGAATGCTGGAGCGTCTGGCCCCCGATCTCGGCTGCGCGCCCTTCGGCGCCGACCTCAATCAAGGCTTGCTCCGAAACGCCCCGGCCGGACAGGTCGTGCGCGCCGACGGCGCCCGGCTCCCCTTTCAGGCCGGCGTCTTCGACTTCGTCCTCATCCGACTGGTGCTTCGCCACACCCCGGCCCGGGAGCGGCTGATTCAGGAGGCGGCGCGCGTGCTTCGGGCCGGCGGGATCGTGTGCGCGGTCGACGTCGACGAGGCGGCGACCGCCTTCGATCCCGAGCCGCCGTCGTGGCCGGCGCTCAAGGCGGCGCTGGCGGCGTCCGCCGTTCGCCGCGGCGGCGATCCGCTGGTGGGGCGCAAGCTCCACCGGCTGCTGGTGGCGGCCGGTCTCGTCGACGTCACCACCATCGGGCTCCCGGTCAGCTCGGACGATCTGCCGCCGCCAGCCTTCGTGGAGACGATGCTGGCGCCCGCGGCGCGGCAGATCGACGCCGATTTGCTGGACGGCCCGGCGGTGCAACGGGGGTGGGACGAGCTTCGCGCCTGGGCTACCGGCGGCGGCGGATTCGGCTACGCTCTCGGGTGGATGGCTGGCGCGAGGAAACCGGATGGCTGGGACGACGCCCGCGCTCGCCCATGAGCTGAGCTGCCGCTACGTCATCCCGCTGCTCGACCTGGCGGATGCGGAAGGGCGGTCCTCTGGCGTCGACGACCTGCTGGCGCGCTGGAGCGTGACGCGGGCCGAGCTGCGGGACGAGTCGAACTGGGTCTCGCTGCGCTTCTGCGAGGATCTGGTCGACTGGATGGGGGGAGAGCTAGGCCCCGATCGGCTGGCGGAGAGCATCACCCGCGCGGTCTACGCGCCCCGAGCGCTGGGGGTCATGTACCCGGTGTTGCGGGCGTTCGGCTCGCCGCGCGTCGGATACGGCGCCCTCGCCCAGCTCGTTCCGCGGATGAACAAGGTCAGCGCGGTGGCCGTGGCCCGCGTGCGGCGGGGCGCCGCCGAGATCACCTACCGTCCGGCCTCCGCCGATCACAAGGAGCACTCGCCCCTCATCTGCCTGCTGCGCAAGGCGCAGATCGCTGCCGGGCCGACGCTCTGGAGGCTCCCCGCCGCGCGCGTCGAGGAGAGCGAGTGCCAGGTGCGGGGCGGCGAGGCCTGCCGTTACAGCGTCCGCTGGGTCGAGCGGGCGTCGATCCGGGGGTTGCTGCTGGGCCTCCTGGCCGGGGGCGCCATCGCCGTCGCCCAGGTGCACGGCGTCTGGGCGGCGCTGGTCGCGCTCTGCGCCGGAGGCGGGCTGGGACGCATCGTCGATCTGCGCGCGCACGGGCGCGAGCTGCAGGCCTTCGTCGGGGAGCACACGCTGGCGCTGACCGCCGCGCTCGACACCACCGAACGCCGCTTCGTCGAGCTGCAGAAGGCGAAGGCCGAGGTCGACGCGCGCGTCGAGCAGCGGACCGCCGAGCTGCGCACCGCCACCGAGAAGCGGGTTCACACCGAGAAGCTGGCGGTGCTGGGAACGCTGGCGGCCGGCCTGGCGCACGAGGTGCGCAATCCTGCCAACGCCATCGTCAACGGCCTGCGCCCGGTGCATCGCTATCTGAAGGAGCTGCAAGGCGATCCCGACTACCTGACCTCGGTGCAGATTGCGATCGACGCGGGCGATCAGATTGCTCGACTGGTCGGCGATCTGCTGGACGTCGGACGGGGCGATCGGGGGATCGAGCCGTGGGATCCGCACCAGGGGATCGAGGCCGCCATCCGGCTGCTCTCCCACCGGACGCAGCACGTCTCGTTCGATCGGGACTTCCAATTTCACGGCGAGATCCTGGGGCGGCCGCCGGCGCTCAACCAGATCTTCCTGAACCTGTTCGACAACGCCCTGCGCGCGGCCGGCGAAGGCGGGCGGGTCCGCGTCGCCTCGCGGCCCGACCGGGAGGGGGTCGAGATCACGATCGCCGACAACGGCCCGGGAATCCCGCCCGATCTCGCCCAGCGCATCTTCGATCCGTTCTTCACCACCCGCGAAATCGGCGAGGGGACTGGCCTGGGGCTCCATTTCAGCCGGCAAGTCGCGTACGATCACGGCGGTTCCTTGGATCTGATCAATGCACCTGGATGGGGCGCCTGCTTCAAGCTGTGGCTCCCGGGCCCCGGCCCGAACAATCGCCCGGAGATGACGCGATCGTGAGCGCGACCTCGGCCCCTCCCGGCGTGAACCTTCCGCACTCGGCCGTCCTCTATGTCGACGACGACGCGCGCAACCTGCACGCCTTCCGTCTGGGGTTCAAGAATCGGTTCCGCGTGGTCACCGCCAGCTCGGGACGCGAGGCGCTGGAGGTCCTGGCGCGCGAGCCGGTGGCGGTGCTGCTCTCCGATCAGCGGATGCCGGAGATGACGGGCTCCGAGCTGTGCGCGACGGTCAAGCAGCGGTTCCCCGACGTCATTCGCATGATCCTCACGGCCTACTCGGACATCGGCTCGGTCGTCGAGGCGATCAACGGCGGCCAGGTCAGCCGCTACTTCATCAAGCCCTGGCGCGAAGAGGAGCTGGCCGACGCCATCCGGGCCGGCATCGACGCCTTCCAGCTGGTGACGGTGACGCGCGATCTGCAGATCCGGCTCCTCCAGCAGGAGCAGCAGTCGACCACCACCTACCTGCTCGGGCGGATCCTGCACGAGGTGGTGTCACCGGCGATCGGAATCCGCGACAACTTGGGCTTCGTCGTCGACGGCGTCACCCAGCTGGCCCGGATGGCGGCCGCCTCCGATCCGGACGTCCCGCGCGTGGCCAGCGACCTCGTGCCGGCGCTCACCGACGCGCACGACTCGGCCATCGATCTGGTCGGGCGGATCGAGCAGTTCCGCCAGGGTGAGGCGCCGCTCGCCTCGCACGACGGCGGGACCAGCCTCGATCGCGCCATCCAGACGGCGGCGGGGATCGTCCGCCCGCGGATCAGCGAGCGCGCGCGCCTGATTCTCGACACCTCCCACAAGGCCTTCGTCCGGGGCGAGCCGACCCAGCTGACCCAGGTCATCGTCAACCTGCTCCTCAACGCCTACGAGGCGATCGAGCCGGGCGCGCCGGAGAAGAATCAGATCACGGTGACGACGCTGGTCAAGGCCGATCGTTGCGGCTTCGTCGTGGAGGACACCGGCCGCGGCATCTCCGAGGAGGTGGCGGCCCGCATCTTCGAGCCGTTCTTCTCGACCAAGAAGGGCGGCGCCAACACCGGCCTCGGGCTGCCGATCGTCCACGAGATCATCGAGCGGCTGGGCGGCACGATCGAGCTCGATCGCGCCAGCCGCGGCACCCGCTTCTACGTCGAGCTGCCCCGCGCAGGGTGATTCCCCGCTAAAACAGCGCAGCCA
>CAWKBC010000009.1:0-41781 GCA_963847705.1 uncultured Pseudomonadota bacterium
ACGAGCTGCAGCGCAAGGGCAAGGTGAGCCCGCTGTCGTTCTATGAGGTCGAGCTCTTGCGTCTGCTCTGGGAGCGGTCGGGTCAACCGGTCACGCGCGAGGAGATCCTGGAGAAGATCTGGGGCGTCTCCGGCCACGCCACCACCCGCAGCGTCGACAACTTCGTGGTCAAGCTGCGCAAGAAGATCGAAGAGAACGCCGCCAAGCCGCGCCACATCGTCACCATCTACGGCACCGGCTACAAGCTGGTCCCCTGAGACGATGGCCTCCGATGACCTCCCCGACGACCCGATGACGCGACGGCCGAGGACGCCTCGCCGGCGCCTCCCGGGGCGTCGCCATCTGCTGCCGCGCCGCGATTTCTTGCTCGCCGGCGCGGGTGCCCTCGGGCTCGCGGCGCTGGGCGGCAGGGCCAGGGCCGCAGCGCCGTTGCTGGCCTCGCCCGCGCCGCCGCCGCCCGTGCCCCCGGCGCTGCCGACGTTGCCGCCGGTGGCGGTCGACGTCCACTGCCACACGTTCTGCTCGGCCGATCTGCCGATCGTGGGGTTCGTCGCGCACTTCATCCCCGGGCTGACCGAGCTGTCGCGCTTCGTGAGCCACTGGCCCGAGATGGTGGTGCGCGCCTTGGTGGGCGCGGTGGCGACCCTGCCGAACGCCGTCGCACCGACCGGCGAGGCCGAGCTGGCCAGGCTGCGGGCGGCCCTGGCGAATCCTGCGGCCGGAGCGCTCGCCGCGGTCCCCACGCTCCCCCCCGAGCTGCTGGAGTCCTTGCTCGCCGAGCTGACCGCGCACCTCCCTTTTTCGGTGGGCGCCGACAAGCGGCGCATCATCGTCCGCTACCTGGAGACGCTCTACCTGGTGGCGCACCCGCGCGCCGCGATCGCCGCCTCCATCGCCCAGCTCTTTCCCACGATCGCCCTGTTCACGCCGGCGCTGGTCGACTACGACGCCTGGTCGGAGGACCGCGCGCCAACGCCGCTCTGGCAGCAGGTGCTGCTGCAGGAGTCGATCTCGCGGCTCTCGGTGGCGGGGCGAATCGGGCGATCCGACGCGCGTTTTCACCCCTTCGTGGCGTTCGATCCGCGCCGCCAGATCGAAGGTCCGCAGGCCGCCCTGCCCAAGCCAGCCGCGCCGGTGGCCGGCGTCGCACCGGTGACGGCGCCGGCGCTGTCGGTGGCGCTCCCTTCGGCGGCCAGCTCGGCGCTCGAGCTGGTGCGCTACGCCATCGAGGCCGGCGGCTTCCTGGGGGTCAAGCTCTACCCGCCGGTGGGCTTCGCGCCCTGGGACAACGTCCATCTCCGCAGCGATCTCTCCTTCGCCGCCGGGCTCGACGGTGCGCTCGATGCCCTTTACGGCTACTGCGCCGTCGCCGAGGCGCCCATCCTCACGCACACCAGCGCCGCCAACGAATATGGTCTTGGCCTCCATCGGCTGGTCTCGCCCGAGCTCTGGCGCCCGGCGCTGGAGCGACACCCGACGCTTCGCCTCAACTTCGGCCATTTCGGCCACGACTACGGCGTCCCTCAGACCGACGGGCCGGTCAGGATCGCCGACGCCTGGATCTACCAGGCCGCCGCGCTGATCGACCGCTTCCCCAACGTCTACGCGGATCTCTCCAACTCGCCGCTGGTCTACGACCCGGCCTATGGCAGGCGGCTCGCCGCGCTGCTCGCCGACGTGATGGCCCGCTATCCGAAGGTCAAACGGCGCCTGATGTACGGCAGCGACTGGTGGCTCTCCGGCCTCGACCCCGACGCGGGCGCGGCGGTCGCTCAGTTCCGGGCCACGCTCGGCGGCCTCCTCGGCCCCGACGGCCTGGCCGACCTGATGGGGCGCAACGCGCTCCGTTTCCTCGGATTCCTCGACGACGACGGCCGTCCGCGCGCCGGTGCCTCGGCGGCACGCCTCCGTCGGTTCTACGCCGGCGCGCCCGCGCCAGCCTGGTTGCCACCTGCTTAGCCGCCTTGATTCCATCGCCCCGGAGGCCTCCGGCCCGCCGCCCAGGGGGGTGGGCTCTGGCTCAAGCAGCGGGCTGAATGTGCCGAATGGGCCTCCATGGCGATCGCCTGGGGAAGCGACCGTCGTGTCTTCAACCCGGGAGGCGCGGCGCCACAGCGCGCGCTCGGCTCGAGCCGGCGCGTCGCCCGCAGACCTTCCCCGGCCGAGGCGCGCGCTCAGGCTTCCCTGCTGCCGCCATCCCGGAGCCGCGAGCGCTGCGTCTCGATGACCACCGAGCGGGCGTTCTATCGGTTGGAGGCGGCCTGGCGGGAGCTCTACGCCCGGGCGTCGGACGCATCGCCGTTCCGAAGCTGGGACTTCACCGTCGAGTGGTACCGGCAATTCGTCCTCGGACGGGTGGGCGGCGCCACCGGGCGCTTCGAGATCGTGATCGCCAAGGATCAACATGGCAGGCTGATCGGCGCGGTTCCCATGTTCGAGGAGCGCGCTCTCGGCGCAGCGGCCTTCGGGTCGATCCTGCAGCCGTTCGGGCGCGGCCAATCCTTCGAGACCATGACGGATGAGCCCATCTGCCTGCTCCGGCGAGGATGCGAGGAGGAGGGCGCCCGGGCGCTCACGGACCATGTGGCCCGCCGCCTGAGGTCGGGCGGATGGGATCTCGCCGTCGTCTCGGGTCTCCCGCACAGAGGTTTGAAAGGGCGCCGTTCGCTGGTCTGGTCGCGTCCGTTCGAGAGCGTGGAGCTGACCCGGCCGACCAGCGGAGCGATCTTGCTGCCGCTGCCTCGGTCCTGGGAGGCGTTCACCTCCGGTCTCTCGAAGTCGATGCGAGACAACATCGCCTACTACCCGCGGCGGCTCAGTCGGGAGATCGGGGACTGGACGATCAAGACGGCGCGCACGCCCGAGGCGATCGCCGTGGCCTCCGAACAGCTCATCGACCTGCACCGACGTCGCAGTCGATCGGGCACCGGAATCAGTCACCGAAACCACATTCCCGGCCCGACGGAGGAGGGGTTTCTTCGCGGATGGTTCGGGCGCGCCGCGGCCCGAGACGAGATCTCCATCGTCAGCATCGAGATCGCCGGCGAGGTGATCGCCGCTCAGGCCTTCGTGGAAATGCCCGGCTGCGTCTCGGTCTACTACTCCGGTTACGACGACCGGTACTACCGTTACAGCCCGCTCACGATCATCACCGCGCACCGGATTCGTTCCGCCATCGAGCAGGGCGTGCAGCGGTTCGATTTCCCGCCGGGGCCGACCGCCTGGAAGTCCCGCTGGGGTGCCGAAGGTGGCACTCTGCATGACGAGGCTTCGATCTACGCCACCCGCCTTCCCGCCCTGCTGCGCGGGCTCTCCCGCCGCCTGCACCTGCGATTCGGCGGCGGTCGGTCGAGCATCTAGTAGTTCGGGACCCTCGAAGGGTCCCGCGCCCCCCCGCGACGAGGTCGGCCGAGCCAAGCTCGTCCGCCCTCACGCGGAACTGGGCTTGGCCGCGTCCGCCTGGTCCATGTTATGAACCCGGCGCATGTCGCCCCCCGTCCGAGTCCGCATCGCGCCGTCGCCCACCGGCGATCCGCACGTCGGAACTGCCTACATCGCGCTTTTCAATTACGCCTTCGCCAAGAAGCACGGCGGGACGTTCGTGCTCCGGATCGAGGACACCGACCGCGCGCGCTCGACGGCGGCCTCGGAGGCGGCCATCTTGCGCGCGCTCGGCTGGGTGGGGCTGGCCTGGGACGAGGGGCCCGACATCGGCGGTCCGTTCGGCCCCTACCGGCAGTCGGAGCGGGCCGAGATCTACGCCGCGCACGCGGCCCAGCTGATCGCCAGCGGCGGCGCCTACCGCTGCTTCTGCACGGCGGAGCGGCTGGAGGCCGTGCGCCACGAGCAGCGGCGGCAGGGGCTCTTCGTCGGCTACGACGGCCTGTGCCGAGGGCGCCCGCGCGAAGAGGGCGAGCGGCGGGCGGCGGCCGGCGAGCCGTTCGTGGTGCGGATGGCGATGCCCCGCACGGGCGAGACGGTGTTCGTCGACAAGCTGCGCGGCGAGGTGAAGTTCGACAACGCGCAGATCGACGACCAGATCCTGCTCAAGACCGACGGCTTTCCGACCTACCACCTGGCCAACGTGGTCGACGATCACCTGATGCAGATCACCCACGTGATCCGCGCGGAGGAGTGGCTCTCCTCGACGCCCAAGCACGTGGTCCTCTACCAATCGTTCGGCTGGGAGGCACCCGAGTGGGTGCACATGCCGCTCCTGCGCAACGCCGACAAGTCGAAGATCTCCAAGCGCAAGAACCCGGTCTCCCTCGACTACTACCAGGACGCCGGGTTCCTGCCCGAGGCGCTGCTCAACTACCTCGGCACGATGGGCTGGTCGATCTCGGGCGATCGCGAGAAGTTCACGCTCGACGAGATGGTGGAGGCGTTCGACTTCGGCCGCGTCAGCCTGGGCGGGCCGGTGTTCGATCTGGTGAAGCTGTCGGCGATGAACGCCGACTATCTGCGCGCGCTGCCCGACGCCGAGATCGTGCGCCGGCTGCGGGCCTGGCGCCTCTCGGACGAGAAGCTGGTCTCGCTGGTGCCTCTCGTCCGTGAGCGGATTCAGCGCCTCGACGAGTTCGTCCCGCTCACCGACTTCTTCTTCTCGGGCGACGTCGACTACGCCCCGGTGCAGAAGGAGCTGGCGCTCAAGAACCGGACACCCAAGGACGTGATGGACGCGCTCACCGCCTTCGGCGAGGAGCTGGACGCCGCGCGCGACTTCTCGGTCGCCGGCCTCGACGCGCTGGCGCGCGCCTTCGCCGAGAAGTCGGGGTGGTCGAGCAAGGAGCTCTTCATGCTCTTGCGGCTGGCCGCCACCGGCAAGAAGGCGACCCCGCCGCTGTTCGAGACGCTGGCCGGCCTCGGCCGGGAGCTGGTCCGGCGCCGCATCCGCCAATGCATCGAGTACATCAAAAAGATGCCGGCCCCCAAGGCCTGAGCCGCCCTGGCGCCCAGGTCGACGTCTCGTCGGGGGCGCTGCGGGCCGGCGATCCGCTGGGCGTCTACGTTCATTTTCCGTTCTGCTCGGTCCGTTGCCCGTACTGCGACTTCGCGGTCGACACGCGCGCGGAGATCCCGCACGACGCTTACGCCGACGCGGTGATCGCCGAGCTCGTGGCGCGGGCGCGCTGGTTCGAAGGCGCCGGTCCCCTGGTGTCGATCTACTTCGGCGGGGGCACGCCGGGCCTCTGGCGTTCCGAGGCACTGGGGCGGGTGATCGCGGCCGCCCGCGGCGCGTTCGGGGCGCCTCCGGCCGCCGACCTCGAGATCACCGTCGAGGTGAACCCGGGGGAGACCGACGCCGCACAGCTGCGGGCGCTGCGCGGGGAGGGCGTCAACCGGCTCTCGATCGGAGTCCAGGCGCTCGAAGACCGGCTGCTGGTGGCGCTCGGGCGCAATCACGACGCGGCCGCCGGTCCGGCCGCCGTCGCCGCGGCGCGCGCGGCCGGCTTCGAGGACGTCTCGATCGATCTCATCTTCGGCGTCCCGGGCCAGTCGCTCGACGACTGGCGCCGCGCCGTCGACGCCGCCCTCGCGCTCGCCCCCACCCACCTCTCGGCCTATGCGCTCACCATCGAGCGGGGGACCGTGTTCGGCGCCCGCGAGCGGGCCGGTGAGCTGCCGCGCCCCGACGACGAAGCGGTGGCGGCGATGTTCGAGCATGCGCGCGCGGCGTTCGCTGCCGCGGGTCTCGAGCCGTACGAGGTGTCGAGCTACGCGCGGCCCGGCCGCCGCGCCCGCCACAACCAGCTCTACTGGTCGCTGGCGCCGTACCTCGGCGTGGGGGCGTCGGCCGCTTCGTTCCGGCCGCTGGCCGACGGCGGGGGCTGGCGCTTCTCGAACCCGCGCGCCACCGACGTCTACCTGACCGCGGCCCGGGCGGGGGCCGGCAGCCCGGCCGCCCGGCACGTCGAGCGGCGGACCGCCGCCGAGCTCGAGAACGAGGCGGTCTGGCTGGGCCTGCGCACCAGCGATGGGATCGACCGCGCCGCGCACCAGGCGCGCCATGGGCGCGATCCGCTGGCCGGGCGCGAGACGGCCGTCGCCTGGGCGATCGCCGCTGGCTGGCTGCTGATCGACCAGGCCCGCGTTCGATTGACGCCTGCCGGCGTGCTGTTTGCCGACGAGATCGCCGGCCGATTTTGGCGCGAGGAGCGCTGATGTTGGTGCATAGTCCGAAAAAATGAAATTCGCCGTTCGAGGGATGGGGGGCCTGGGGGGGGTGGCGCTGTTGCTGGCCGGTCTCTCCGCCTGCGGAAGCAGCTCGACGAAGTGCACGTCGCATTGCAACGGTGACGCGTCGGTCGATGCCTTCACGCCGGGCGACCACCCTGTCGATACCGACGGTGCGGGATCGCGGGACGCCCTGGGCGACGCCAAAGATCCGAAGGGTCCCATCGACGGAGCTGTCGCCTGCGATCAGTCGATCACCACGGCCTGTGCGTCGACGGCCGACGCGGGCGCCTTCGCGTTCCACTGCGCGGCGACCTGGGCCGCCACCACCAGCAACGCTTACCTCTGCGGCCGCCCGGAGGTGCTGAGCTACACCTGCGGGGCCGAGCACGAGCTCATCGACACGAGCAACGACGGGACGGCGGAATACATTTACGTCTTCGACAGCGCCGGGAAGCTCTACGCGATCAGCTACAGCACCGGTGCGACCAGCCACTGCATCGCCGGCCCGGAGGCGTTCGTCGCGCCGATCTGCAGCTCGCCAGCGGAGCTTTTCACCTGTCACCCAGACGGCAGCGCGCGCTGACGGCGGCCCGATCGTCTACGGCGCCGGGGCGTCGATCTCCGCGACGGCGGCCACCGCGCGCGTCTTCTCCGACTGAACGAACGCGACCAGCGCCGTGTTTCGCCAGGCGAGGTCGGCCGGCTTTCGCAGGGTGAGGACCACCTCCGCGCCGCCGTTCGGCGGCAGCGGGAGGCGCGGCGACAGCGTCCGCACGATCGACGCCTCCTGCAGTGTCTCGCCGCTGTTCTCGCCCCGGTGCACCTGCGTCTGGGCGGTTTTCTGGACCAGCGCTCCGGTGAGGCGCCAATCCTCGGTGCGATCGAGCGCGTCGGCGCCGGCCACCCGCACCCGGACGGTGGCCACCTGTTGATCGCGGTCTGCGCCGGTTGCACCCGTTGCGACGGTCGCGTCGAGCGACAGCGTCGCGGTGGCGGCGTGGGGGCGGGCGGCGGCCGCGGCGATCTGGCGGAGCGCCACCTCGCTCTGCCCGCCCGGAAAGTGGACCTGACCGGCGACGATCATCTGCGGCGTGTAGACGCCCGAGATCGCCCGGTCACCGTCGGGCGCACGCAGACGGCCTGAATCGGCGTACCAACCTTGCCGGGCGGTGAAGCTCGGCGTCGCGAAGGGATCGGCCCACCCGAGGTGATCCCAGTAGTCGACGTGAAAGGTGAGGGCCACGACCTTGTCCCGTCCGAGCCCGCGCGCGGGAAGGTCGTGCACGAACCGATCGGCGGGCGGGCACGAGCTACAGCCCTGCGACGTGTAGAGCTCGACCAGCACGGGCCGCTCTGCCGCCGGAGGGGCGCCGCGCGCCGCCTGGGCACCGCCCAGCAGCGACAAGACGGCGATCCGCATCACCTGCTTGACGTCGATCATGGCTTCACCGGATTCACTACGCGCGCGCCGGCGTCCGGTTACGCCCGCCACTGGTGGTTCGCGCTATCATCCGGCCCCAAGGGCGATGCCGGGAGGTTCCCAGGGACTCTGGTCGTTTCGGCGACGCCGGCCGTGGTGGACCATCGCGTGCTGCGTGGTCGCCTGCGCCCTGGGCGCCTCGGCCTGCGGCGGCGGTCAGCCGGCGGCGCGCGGCTTCGGATCGACCGAGCTCGAGCCGATCCGGGATTCCACCCTCTACCTCGAGGGTGAAAATGGTCCGGGCATCCTCGTCTACGGGACTGGCGGTCCCGGGGGCGTCCCTCAAAGCGGGACCTACTGGACGCTCGACCTGTCGACCGGCGCGGTCCAGAGCTACGGGTCCCAGGCGCCGCCGCCCCCGGCATCCTCCTCTTCGCCGCCGCCCCCGCCGTCGCCTTACTCCTGCGGCGTGGCCGTCGACGGAACCGGGACCATGTTGACACTCCAGATCGTGGACAACGACACGGGCACGGAGACCGACATCGCCAACTTCGTCTCCTCTGCCCAGTGTCCCGGCGCGGATGGCATCCTGATCGCGTTCACCATCGACGCGAGCGGCAACACGGTGCTGTCGACCGGCCCGTTCACCGCGCTCGCACCGGTGCCTCTCGCCCTGCAGGTGAACGGCGTCGACTGGTGGAGCTACGATCCCGTCACCGGCCTCCCCACGGCGGTGACGGTGCAAGGTGCGTTGCCGTCGGCGCCGGACGAGCTCGGCGTTTACACCATCGATCTCTCCTCGTACGCGATCGCCCCTGACGTCCCGGCCATCCCGGCCAGCGTCGCCTGGGCCACCGGCGCGATGCCGGCCGGCTCGTTGCAATCGACCTCGGTGGAGGGCCCGGCGCTCTCGTTCGGCGACCACTACCTCTATCCGCGGAAGATGAGCGACGCCGGGACGACGATGTTCGCCGGGCCGTTCTCGTCAGGACCGGCGAGCGAGCTGGCGTTGTTTCAGGTTCCCCCGGGGACGCCGCTTCCGGGGGCCCAGGGGATCGGCTCCAGCGACTCCTCCGCAGGCTACTCTGTGACGTCGTCGCAGCTGATCGGCTGGCAGCTGAACGGCGTGGCGGGGGCCTCCAGCGATCTCATCGTCTGGGACGACGTCAACCAGCAGGTGACCGCCTGTCCGTCGTCGCCGCAGGCCCATCTGGCCGGGGTCCGCTCGTCCGACGGCAGCAAGGTCCTGTTCGTGACGCCGCAGTCGTGCTGCCAGTACCTGGGGTCGGGGCCGCTCAGCTTGCTGACGCTCGGGAACGGTCAGGGGAACACCGGCAGTTGCACGCAGCTCGCCGCCTCCGACGTGGTGACCGCCGCCTTTTCGCCGGACGGGAGCGCCATGTTCTGGATGATCCAGCCGACCACCGGTGACACGCAACTGTGGGTCGCCGCAGGTGACGGCAGCGGCGCGCACATGATCGGGGCGGGCGTGTTGCAGAACGTTCACTTCGTCGTTCCTGGAGAGGCCCAGCTGGAGCTGATCCTGAACGGCGATCTCGTCTGGCTCGACCTGCACGACAGCACCGTCCAGCTGCACTACGTCGCCGAACAAGTCTTCGAGGAGATCTACGACATCGGGGTGGGCGGCTGGCTGATCACGGGCTACGACTACAGCACCCAGGCGGCCACGGCCACGGTGGGGCTCGTCAACCGCAACACGGGCGAGAAACGTCCGATCTCCCCTGACGTCTCGCAGTTCATCGTCCTCCTCGAGACGGCCGGCGCGGATGGGGGACTCTTCGCGGGCTCCTCCGGCGAGAGCGTGCTCGACGTGATCTACGTGGTGCGCGGTCGTAACCCCTCGCCGCAGGACGGGATCTGGTCGGCGACGATCACGACGGCCGACCTTCAGTGAGCCCGCGGCCCGTCGCCGCGTTGGTGCTGGGCCTGGGGCTCGTCACGCGGGCGGCGTTGGCGCTCGAGCCCGCCCGCGACGGGGGTGTCGACGGGACGATCGCAGACGCCGAGGCGCAGCGCGACGGGGCGGCGAACCCGCCGGAGGCCGGGGCGGACGCCGCGCCGCCCGACGGGGGGATGATGGGTCGCGCGCCGCCCGACGCCGTCGGTCCGTCGATGGTCGTGCCGGTGGCGGGGCGCGTGCTGGAGAAGGGGACGCGCAATCCGATCGCGGGCGCGGCGATCGCCGTCGACGAGGCCGTCCTGGGCGAGACCGACGCCGATGGACACTTCCAGCTGACGCTCCCCGCGGGCTCGCACGAGCTGGCGGTCGTGATCGGCGGTCAGGAGGTCGTGCGCCGGCAGATCGAGCTCACGGCGGGGGTCCCGGCCGAGGAGCAGATCTTCCGCGTGCTCACCGGCGCCAGCGGCACGCGCTACGCCACCAAGGTTCGCGCCAGTCGCCCCGAGATCCCGAAGGTCGAGGTCTCCGGCGAGGAGGCGCGCCAGCTGCCCGGCTCGTCGGGCGATCCGCTGCGCGTGCTCGGCTCGCTGCCCGGCGTCGTGCAGATCGCCTGGCCGGCAGCGCTCTACGTGGTGCGGGGCGCCAATCCGGGCAACACCGGCTTCTTTCTGGACGGCATTCGCGTGCCCGAGCTGTTTCACCTGGGGCTCGAGCTGTCGGTCATCCATCCCTATTTGATCGACGGCGTCGATTTTTACCCGGGCGGAGCGCCGGCCAACTACGGCCCTTACGTCTCGGGGATCATGGCCGCCCGCACCGTCGCGCCGCCCGCCGATCGCGTCCATGCCGCCGCCGACGTGACCGGCTTCGACGCCGGCGGGATCATGACGGCGCCCTGGGACGGTGGGCGCGGCACCGTGCTCGTCGCCGCGCGCTACTCGTACACCGGCGCGCTGTTCTCCGCCCTGCAGAACGATACGATCCTGCGCTACGGCGACTATCAGCTGCGCGTCGACCATTCGTTCGCCGGCGGGCAGGCGACGTTGTTCGCCTTCGGCGCGCTCGACGACGTCGGCTGGACCAACCTCGCCAGCACCGAGGAGTACGGGGCGCTGCAGTTCCATCGCCTCGATCTGCGCTGGCGGCGCGCGCTCGGCGGCGGCCGGCTGCTCCTCGCCTGACCGGCGGCGCTGACTGGGCCACCTCGACGCTGTTCAGCAGCGCCATCAAGGTCCGGGCCCTCTCGGCCATGCCGCGCGCGATCTACACGCGCCCGCTCAGCGCCTGGCTCGACCTGGAGGTCGGCGTCGACGCCAACGCCCAGACCTTCGCCACCGATGTCCCCGCCTTTCAAGGCAAGCAGAGCGATCTCGGGCGGCCGCGCCAGGCGCTGTCGCAGGCGACGTACGCGACCGTGATGATCCACGCCGGCGACCGGCTGGTGATCTCGCCCGGGCTGCGCGCCGATCTGTTCGCCGAGGAGGGGACGCAAGCGTTCTTCCTCGCGCCGCGCCTGGATCTGCTGTTCAAGATCAGCGAGACCCTCTCCCTCCGGGGCGACGGCGGGCGATACGCGCAGATGCCCAGCCTCCCGGTGAGCGTGCCGGGGTTCGAGGCGTTCGGCCTCGCCGATCTCGGGGCCCAGACCTCGCTGGGCGGTTCGCTGGGTGTCGAGGCGCGCCTGCCGGGACGCCTCACCCTCGCGGTCACCGGCTACTACCAGAAGCTGCGCGTCAGCGATGTGCGCAACATCGACATCGAGCAGAACGATCCCACCGCCCCCGACTTCCTGGTGGCGCGCGACGGCCGGGCCTACGGCGCCGAGTTGCTGTTGCGGCTCGCCGACACCGGACGCGGCAACGGGCGATTGTTCGGCTGGCTGGCCTACACGCTCTCCTGGAGTCTGCGCTATGACGACGACGGCGTGCTCGGCCGTTCCGATTGGGACGAGCGACAGATCCTGAACCTCGTCGCCGGCAGCCGGCTGGGGCGCAACTACACCGTGGGCGCGCGCTTTCACCTCAACACCGGCCGCTGGGCGCCGGTGGTCGGCGGCGCGGGCGACTACCAGCAGCTCCCCACCTACTACCAGCTCGACCTGCGCGCCGAGCGCCGCTTCGTCTTCGATCGCTTCGTGATGGACGTCTACGCCGACTTCGCCAACGTCACGCACGACACCGAGGTCCTGCAGCTCGACTCCGTCTACGATCCGAAAACGGGCGGAATGACGATCGCGCAGGACCGGATCAACCTGACCCTCCCCACCGTCGGGCTGCACGCGCAGTTCTGAACGCGATCTGCAATGGGGATGGTGAGCCTGGCACCCACCTGTCTGGATGGCGCGGCGTTCCAGCTGTCCTGACGCGCCGGCGCGCTGACGCGGCGACGGTTCAGATCGAAATGGCCGGTCGTGCGTCTGGACCGGTATGACCACCAAACTCGGTTCCTCTCCACGCGGCTTCTCTGTCCTTGGCCCAGTCCGATTCCTGGGCCGACTCCTGGGCCGTCTCCTGATTTGGGGCCTCGTCTCCCTCGTCGCCGGCGACCAGGCCCGCGCCGGGGGCGTCGTCGTCGCGGCACCGCCGCCCATCAGCCTGACCGCCTCGGACGGGGCTGGGCTGGAGCTGGTGTCGCTGTCGGCCGACGCGGCGATCGACGATCCGCTCGCCTTCACCGAGCTGCACCTGACCTTTCGCAACCCGGAAAACAGGGTGCGTGAGGGGCGCTTCCGGATCACGCTGCCGTCGGGTGCCACGATCAGCCGGTTCGCGATGCGGATCGGCGATCGCTGGCAGGAGGGGGAGGTCGTCGAGCAACAGGCGGCCCGCGTCGCCTACGAGGACTTCCTGCACCACAAGCAAGACCCCGCGCTGCTGGAGGCCGAGGCGGGCAACGAGTTCTCGGCGCGCGTGTTTCCGATCCCGGCCGCGGCGACCAAGGAGATCGTCATCTCCTATGCGCAGGAGCTGACGCGCGCGGGTGAGCCCTACCGGCTGCCGCTGCGGGGACTGCCCCGTCTCGGGACGCTGGCGATCCGCGCGGTCACCGATGTCGGAAAGACCGAGACGCGGCTCGAGCGGCGCGACTTCAGGCCCGACGCCGACTTCGAGCTGCCGCACCAGGTCCCGGGCGGCCGCCTCGGCCTCCGCGACGACAACCTCGTCGTCGCGCGCGTCGTCCCGCTCGCCCAGACGACAGCGAACGAGGAGATCGGCGACCTCCAGGTCCTGATCGACACCAGCGCGTCGCGCGCGCTCGGCCTGCGAGACGAGGCCGCCGCGGTCGAGCGGCTGCTGACGGAGCTGCGCAAGAGCGGCGATCCGGCGATCACCGTCGCCGCCTTCGACCAGGACGTGGTCCCGCTGTTCGCCGGCAAGGCCAGCGCGGGGCTCGGGGTCGTGGAGAAGCGGATCGTGGCCCGCGGTGCGCTCGGCGCCTCCAATCTCGAGCGCGCGCTCGGCTCGCTGGAGGTGCCCGGCAGGTCGCGCCGCTCGCGCCTGTTGCTGGTGACCGACGGCGTGGCCACCGCGGGCGAGATCACCGCCGACAAGCTTGGCGCGCGCGTGGCGGCGCTGGGGCGCTTCGGAGTTCAGCGGCTCGACGTCATGGCGGTGGGCGGGATCCGCGACGACGTGATGCTTTCGCGCCTGGTGACGGCCGGGCTGGCGCACGATGGCGTGGTCCTCCGCGCCGACGAGGCAGCCCCGGAGCTCGTTCGCCGCCTCACCCACGCCACCCGGTCGGGGATCACCATCGCGGTCGACGGCGCCGGGTGGGTCTGGCCGAGCGTGGTCAACGGCGTCCAGCCGGGTGACGAGATCCTCGTCTACGCCGACCTGCCGCCCGCCGTTCCGTTCCGCCTGAAGGTCGCGGGCGCGCCGGTGGCGCTCGCCGGCGTGCTGACGCCGACGCCCCGCCCGCTGCTCGAGCGCGCCTGGGTGCGGGCCCGCATCGCGCGCATCATCGAGCAGCGCGACACGATCGCCGCGAAGGATCGCGATCTGGCGGCGGCGCTGAAGAAGCAGGCGATCGACCTGTCGATCCAGAACCGCGTGCTCTGCCCGTTCACCTCGCTCCTGGTGCTGGAGACGGAGCAGGACTACGCGCGCTTCGGCATCGAGCGGCGCGCGCTGGCCGACATCCTCACCGTGGGCCCGAGCGGCGTCACGCTGCTTCACCGGGTCGAGGTCGCGGCGCCGGCCGCAGAGCCGCGCTGGTCGACCGCGGCCGAGGACCAGGCGCTCCCGGCCGACGCGCGTGCGTTGGCCAAGGGCGAGGCGGCGAGCTTCGGCGAGGAAAAGGCCAAGCAGGTTGACGCGCGCTCGCGGCCCGACGGGCTCGAGATGGAAGAGTCATTCGACCGCGGCCCGGCCGGCGCGCCGGTGGCGGCCCAGGCCGCGGCACCCCCGCCACCGGCGACCGTCAGGCCCGAGCCCTCCGCGACGGCGCTCGAAGATCTCGACGGCGCTCGAGGCGCCAGCGCCAACGCCGTGGGCGGCCAGGCCCATGCGGCGCCCCTGCCGATGCGCGCCGCCCGTCCGCGGGGCGCAATCGCAGTTCCCGACGAGGCGGCTGTCTCGGAAGGGGCGTCGGAAGGGGCTTCGCGCGGAGCGGCGCCTGTCGTCGGTCCGTTCCAGGAGATCCTCGGCCTCATCCACGCCGGCCGGGCGCGCGAGGGTCTGGCGCGCGCCTTCGCCTGGCGCGACCGCGATGCGGGCGACGTGCTCGCGCTGGTCGCGCTCGGCGAGTGCTTCGAGGCGCTGCGTGACGCCCCGGACGCGGCGCGGGCCTACGGATCGATCATCGATCTCTTCCCCGGGCGCGCCGACATGCGCCGGTTCGCCGGCGAGCGCCTGGAGCGCGTGGCGGGCGGGCGTCCGCTGGCGCTGGCCATCGACAGCTACCGCAAGGCCGTCGAAGAGCGTCCCGATCACCCGGCCGGCCACCACCTGCTCGGCTTCGCCTTGCTGAAGGCCGGGCATCCGCGCGAGGCGTTCGAGGCCCTCGTCATCGGAGCCGCGCAGAAGTATCCGGCGGGCAGGTTTCTGGGCGTCGATCGGATCCTGCGCGAGGACCTCGGCCTCCTCGCCGCCGCCTGGACCCACGCCGAGCCTGCGCGCGCCGGCGAGATCCGCGAGCGCCTGCTGCGCGCGGGCGGCACGCCGGAGAGCGGCCCGTCGATGCGCTTCATCCTCAACTGGGAGACCGACGCCAACGACGTCGACTTCCACATCCACGACGCGCGCGGCGGCCACGCGTTCTACAGCGCGCCGCACCTGCCCTCGGGCGGAGATCTCTACGCCGACGTCACGACCGGCTACGGTCCGGAGTGTTTCACCATCCGCGGGCCTGCCGGCGGCCGCGCCGCCCCATATCAGCTGCAGGCGCACTACTACAGCCGCGGGCCGATGGGCTACGGGATGGGGAAGCTGCAGGTCATCGACCACGACGGCCACGGCAACCTGCGCTTCGATGAGCGCCCCTTCGTCATCATGCAGGACGGCGCGTTCGTCGACCTCGGCCAGGTGGGGGCCCCCGGGGTGGTGGGGACCGCCGCGGTGGGCCCGCGACCCGTCGCGGTCGCCCGCAAGCCGGTCACGCGCTCCCGCGTCTGGGCCACCGCCCCGGTTGCGGCCGCGCCGGCCCGCTGATCCCCGCGCGCCGCGGCCACCCTGGGTGGCCGGCGGCGCTCCGGGCCAGCCCCTCCTCAGGCGGACGCCGCTTGCAGGAGGGGCGACTGCTTGTCCGACGTAGCGCGCGCCCCGAGGTGCGCCAGGTCGGCGAAGCGCCGCAGCGTGGGTCCCTCCGCGCCGAGATCGATCTGGGTCACCGCCCCGGCCGGCCAGCTCGGACCGCAGCGGTAGTGTCGAATCTCGGTGTCGAACAGGGCGCAAATGAGGATCCGGAGCAGCGCCTTGTGCGACACGACGAGCACGTTTCCCTCGGCGTGGCGATCGCGGAGCTGCTCGACCGCAGCCGCCGCCCGGGCGGCGACCTGCCGCGGCGACTCGCCCAGGGGCGGTCCGATGCTGGGATCTCGCTGCCAGCGCGCGAAGTACTCCCGATCTCGCGCGGCCGCCTCCGCCTTCGACAGCCCCTGCCAGGCCCCGTAGTGCATCTCATCCAGCCGCTCGTCCCTGCAGGCATCGATCCCCACCAGGGCCGCCAGCGGGGCCGCCGAATCGATGGCGCGGGCCCGGGTGCTGGTGGTGATGGCCCGCCAGCTGAGGTTGCCGTAGGCCGAGGCGAACAGCGTCGCCATCTCGTGCCCGTCGGGGGTCAACGGCGCGTCGATCCGACCGCAGAACCGATCGTGTTGGCTGAACTCCGTTTCCCCATGCCGCAACAGATAGAGGCTGAGCACACCCGTCCCCCTTCGCATCGTGGATCTTCCAGGGGGCGAATATCCAAGGGGCGTGCCAGCCCGAAGGGCACGCCAGTCGTGAGGCAATGGCTGGGATCTGTTACGTCCCCGTGACTGAGCCGTGGTCGGCCGTCCGGGGGAATGCTCGCCTGGTCGTCGAGAGCCTGGCGTTCAGAACTTGGCGTTGCGGGCCAGCTCGAGCGCGCGGTCCTGCCAGAACACGCCGGCCTTCGGACCGCCGTTGCACTGCCCGTCGGACTCGCCCGGCTTCTTCAGCCAGAGGTAGGCGTCGATGAGCGGATCGGCCGTGCTGGCCGTGGGCGGCGATCCGAGCCCGCGGCCGGGCGGGTTGCACCAGCACTTCTCGTCGTCGGCGCTCTCGTCACACTTGGGCGGACCGTTGCCGTTGCGGCTGGTGTCGATCACGAAGTGCTTGCCGCCGAGCAGCCTGGAGATCTCCTTGCCGTAGGTGATCTCGGTGCTGGTCGACTTGTAGTTGGAGGTGTTGAGCGCGAAGCCGTCGGCCTCGTCGATGCCGGCCTCCTTGAGCCGCTTGGCGTCCTCGGCCGGCTTGAGCCAGCCCGAGTGTCCGGCGTCGATGTAGACGGCGGTGTTGCCCAGCGCGACGAAGGTGTGAACCGCGAAGCGCAGCAGCTCGAGCCGCTCCTTCTGGTCCTCCTCGCTGAGACACTTCTTGAGGAGACCCAGCGAGTCGGGCTCGAGGATGATGGCCGCGCGGCGGTTGCCCAGGCTGGTCGCGAACTCGGTGATCCAGGCCTTGTACTTGTCGCCCGCCGCCGCGCCACCCGCCGAGTACTGTCCGCAGTCGCGCTTGGGGATGTTGTAGACGACGAAGTAGGGGAGCACGCCACTCTTGAGGATCATGTCGGCGCGCTTGCCGATGTAGCGTCCGACGTTGGCCGTCCAGTCGCCAATCCACTCGGCGCCGCCGTTGTCGGCGATCTTGGCATAAAGCGCCGCCAGCTCGGGGTCCTTGGCCTTGTTGATCGCGAGCATCGACTTGAGGTGCGCCGGTCCGTACGGATCGACCCAGCCGAGCTTGGGGCCGGCGAAGATGTTCTCGCCGTGCTTCCAGGGCGGCATCGCCGGCATGGGCGCCTCGCCCGGCTTGCCCGAGCGCGTGGCAGGTGAGGCCTCGGCGGCGGGAGCCTCGGCGGTCGTTCCGGCGGTCTGCGCCGGAGGGGCCTCCGACTTGACGCAGCTGGCGGCGAGAAAAAGCGCGGGGACAAGCAAGGACAGGGGCTTCGTCGACATTTCAATCCTCCGGAAACGGATCGCCTAACACAGAAAAGAGATCGGCGACAAGGTCAACCGTGGCGCGCGCCCGCCGGCCACTCAATCCGCGAACGGACGCAGGATCTCGCCCTTGTTGGGGGTGCCCCCGCCGGCCTGCCAGGTGCCGTCGGGGTTCATCACCTCGTAGCCCGCCAGCCTCATCGGACGGGTGGTGATCGGATCGATCGACGACAGAAACCCCATGTGGAGGTGCGGGGTGGTCGCGTTGCCCGAGTTTCCACAGCGGCCGAGCAGGTCACCGCGGTGCAGGTGGTCGCCGACGTGGACGGCGACCGAGTGGGCCGCCAGGTGGCGAAACTCGGTGTACTCGCCGGCGGCATGCTCGAGGATGACGTAGTTCCCCTCGTCGTGTCCCTTCACGTAGGCCGGCCAGTCGCGCGCGCCACCGTGCGCGACCACCACTGTTCCATCGGCGGGCGCCAGCACCGGCCGGCCGTAGCAGACGAAGCGCGCCAGCGGCGCTCCGTGTCGTGGGGCCCGGGTGCCGATCGGCTGCGCCGGGACGAAGTCAATCGCGTAGGCGGCGTAACCGATGTGCGTGTCGCCGCTCTCGAACCCCTGAATGACACCCCAGGTGCCTGAAAACGGAAGCGACAGCCGCGTCAGCTGGGGGGGCGGCGGAATCGGACGAGGTGCCAGCGAGCGTGGGTGCGTTGTCGGCGGGTGCGTCGTGCGGGGGCGCTTCACGCGTCGTTCCCGAGACGACCGGGAGGGGAAGCAGCAGGTTGACGGCCAGGCCGGCGAGCGCGGCCAGGCTCCGGGTCGACGGTCGAGTCATCTCGATTTGCGCAGCCCTTCGAGCGTTCGCTCCCAGAAGGTGTAGCCCAGTCGTTCGGCGTCCGGGTCGGAACCAATCAGGCGCACGGCAGAGAGGTGCAGCAACGTTGGTAAGAGCCGCGCGCGGTCGGCCTCCATCAAATCGCTCGCTGCCGCGGCGACCCGCGCCTGGTGGCCGGCCAGGAGCGGGTCGGCGGCCGGCGCAGCGCCGAGCGCGGCCCGCAGGCTGCGCGCCTGGAGCCGAAAGACCGCGTCCGATTCCTTGCGCGCCTCGGCGTCGAGCCCGGTCCAGCTTTCCGCCGCCCGCCGGCGCTCACGACCGACCGCGTGGCGCGCCGCCAGATCGAGCCCCAGCCCGCGCGCCAGCGCGTCGAACAGCAGCGGCAGGGTCGCGATACGGTCGAGCTCCGGATCGGAGAGCAGCGCGGACACGGCCTCACTGTCCGACTCGAAGATGGCGTGAATCGCTGCCAGGTCGCCGGCGAAAAATCGACCGCGCTCCGGAAAGTAGTCGCCGGTCTCGAGCGAGGCGAGCGTGCCGTCGGCGCGCGCCGATTCGAGCGCGCGCCGCAGCCGCCGCTCGAAGGCCACCGGGTCACCGTCCGGGGCGTGGGCGCGGAGGCGGAGGTGCGGCCGCGCGCCGGGGCCGTCGAGATAGCGGAGGAAGAACCAGGCGTCGACCTCGGCGGCGGCGCGCGCCTCGGTCACCGCCGGCAGGACGGTCCGGGTGAGGAGGCGGTCCTGCCGGGCGGACGAGCCGAAAAGCTTGAAGGTGCGCCAGCCGGCCAGTGGCGGCTCCTGGCGTGGCGGCGGGACGCGCCCGGCGCGGGCTGTGCGCGGGGCAGGGGGCGTCTCGCCATCGCCGTCCTCGTCGACGACGGCGACGATGGCCTCCACGCGGCGTCCGTCCCGATCGACGACCGACGCCAGCGGCGGCCAGATCTCGAACACCCGCTCGTGGGCGGCCAGATCGGCGGCCACGCCGGGCGCCAGCAGATCGAGGGGGTAGAGCTCGTCGCCTTCACCGACCTGGACCATCCGTGGCACGCCGGCCGCGCGCCGCCAGCGCCCCAGGGCTCGCCCGGCGCCCGCGGGCTTCAGCCCCTGGCGCAGCTCCGGCGGCAGGCGCCAGCTGGCGGGGGCGATCACGAACCCATCGACGACGATGCGGGGAAGGAACGCCAGCTCGGCGAGCGGGCCCGGCGTGAAGGCCCAGGGGGCGTGCTGGCGCTGCAGGCTCCACCCGACGAGCAGCTGGGCGGCGCCGGGCGCCGCGGTCGCCGACCGGGCGCGCAGGAGAGGCGAGGGGACGATCGTCATTGCACCCGGAGCCCTCAGCGTCAGCGCCTGCGCATCCGACGGATCGGCCTCGAGCTCCAGATCGCCGGCGGCCAGGTCACCACCGGCCGCGCTCCAGCGGGACAGCGCCAGCGCGCGCGGGCGGATGGGCGGGTGGGTGCCAAGGTCGGCCAGGGCGGCGCTGGGCGCGAACGCCACGTCGACCCGCTCTTCATCGGGGCGCAGGCGGCGCTCGGCGGCGGCGATCTCCGCGCAGGCGTCGGCGAGCGGGGCGCCGAGGGCGTGGATGAAGCGCCCCAGGGACGCGCCGGCCGGGGCGTGCAGGCCCAGCAACCAGCCGGTGCCGGCAGGCGCTCCCGGCGGCCGCGGCGCCGGGACCAGGAAGAGCTCGGCCGTGGGCGGCAGCGGCGTCCCCGCCAGATCGCCGAGCGCGGCCTCGAGCGCGGTGAGGTCCAGCGTGACCTCGCGCCGTTTGGTGCGTGCCGCCGCGACGATCGCGTCGCAGAGGAGGACCAGCAGCGCCGGCGGCGCGGCGGCCACCGAAGCCTCGGCAACGGTCCCCGCATCCTCGACGTCCACCCCGTAGTCGCCGGCGGCGAGCGCCCCCAGAGCGAACGCGCCGGCACCGAAGATCTCCGTCGAGGCATCGAACGCGTCGTTCCAGGCCCGCGCGCTGAAGCGCTCCGAGAGGGGCGGGGCCAGCGCCTCCTGCAGGCGGCAGAGCAGCGGGACCAGCCGCGCCGCGCGCGCAACGGCCGTCCGTTCGAGGCGCGGCGGCTTTCGCGCCTGCAGGGTCAGCACCGCCGTGACGTCGGGGGCCGCCCGACCGGGAAGCGCCGCCCACAGGGCGCGGCCGCGCGCCAGCTCGCCGGCCGCGAAGGCGGCCTGGGCCTGGTCGAGCGCGCGCGCTTCGGCCTGCCGGCCGAGCGCCACCAGCCGGTCGCGCAGGTAGCTGGCGGGCGGCGGCCCGATCAGCGGCGGGGAGAGATCGGTCTGCAGGAGCCCGTCGTGGACCAGGGTGCGCAAGAGCTCGTCGAGATCGCCGGCCTCCGGCTGGGCGGCCTGGGCACGCGCCCGGACTGCCGGCCAGGGCGCCCAGTCGGTCGTGGCCGCCAGCACCGCGGTCAGCGCCCGCGCCCCGTCGAGGTCTGCGGTGCACGGCCCGTCGAGCTCTTGGCCGGGGCCGACCCAGCCCACCTCGACACCGTCCGTCCAGACCGAGGGGGCGGCCCGCAGCCGGACCTGGTCGCGGATCTCCGGCTCGTCGAGCAGCGCCAGGGCCAGGGCGTCGACCCGGGCCCAGCTGGGGGCGAGGTGCGGCGCCGGGGTGCCAGTCGCGATCTCGGTCTTCGGTCCGAGCTCCCCCACGCAGACGCCGGCCAGAAGGCCGCTCGGCGTGGCGCGAAAGGCCGCCCGTCGCGCATAACGCGTGAGCGATCGCTCCCGCGCCGGTCCCGCCGCGGCGGCCGCCAGCGTCGGGCTGGCGACCGCGATCGCCGCCGCGCCCAGCGGATGCGCGGTCAGCGCCCGCGCGGCGCGCGCGAGCGACGCCGTGGGAAGCAGCGGTGCCCGGAGCAGGAACCGCGACAGCGGTACGTACACGGCGGGGAGATTAACCCGCCCGGCCCTCTCAGTTGTAAGGGCTCGCCTCGGGGGGGCGGTCGATGGCCTGAATCGGCATGGGCGGACGGGTCGGATCGTTGATGTCGGTGGTGGGCTGGTTCTCTTCCTGGATCCGCCCGGCCGAAACGGCGTCGAGGTTGTCGCCCATGCAGCTGTCCACCTCGAGGCCGAGCGCGCTCACCCGATCGTGCACCTGACTGATGACGTCGAACTCGGTCCGCATCACGATCGGCTCGGCCTTGAAGGTGCGCAGCATCAGCATGCGCGGAGAGGCCAGGTTCGAGAGCGTCTTCATCTGGGCGATCTTGTCGTCGATGCAGGTCATGCGGATGATGTCGTGCGAGCGGTAGGCGACGATGCGCACGTCCTGGGCGTGCTCGATCGCGGTCTCCATCTCGGCCGCGTATTTGGGCGCCAGGATCATCATCTGCTCGGAGGTGTACTTGCTGTCGGCCGGCGCGTTGGGCAGCGCGTTGGCGAGCTGCCCTTCGTTCACCATCTGGGTGGCGATCGTGCGGTTGAGATCTGGCTTGGGCGGAGCGGTCACCTGATCCGCCGCGTAGACAGCCCCCCCGAGCGCGCAGAGCGTGACGGCGACTTTGACGAACCTTCCCCGCATGGAGAGGTCCATCGGCGGAGGCGCGTCACAAATTGAGCATCGCGGCGCGAAAGCGCCGCCCCGTCAAGGGTCTGACGGAGACGAAACCTCCAGCAGGCCGCTGAAAGGCGAGCCGAAGCCCCGCGGGAGATCTCCCTCTCCCGCTTGCGGGAGAGGGCCGGGGAGAGGGCAAGCCTTCGAGACGACAGCCTACGGCATGCGGCAATTCTCGGCGCCGGCGGCGGGGAGGTAGCAGTTGTTGGTGTAGTCGATGACCATCCGGTCGGTGTTGAAGCGCCAGCCGAGCGTGCGCATGGTCCGCTTCATCCGTTCGACCCAGCCGTGCGGGACATTCTGGTCGTTGCGCTCGTAGTAGGTCGGGATGATCACGTTCTCCAGTGTCTCGTACAGCGAGGCGGCGTCGCGCCGATCCTGCTCCTCGACGGAGACGTGCGTGATGCCGTCGCCGATGGCGAAGCCGTTGAGGCCGTCGTACGCCTCCGCCCACCAGCCGTCGAGCACCGAGAAGTTGAGCCCGCCGTTGAGCAGCGCCTTCTGTCCGCTGGTGCCGCTCGCCTCCTGCGGGCGGCGCGGGTTGTTCATCCAGACATCGACCCCCTGGACCAGGTGGCGGCCGACGTTGATGTCGTAGTCCTCGATGAAGATGACGTGGTTCTTGAGGTCGCCGGCGATGGCGGCGTCGTGCACCTGGCGCAGCACCTCTTGTCCGGGGCGATCGGCCGGGTGCGCCTTGCCCGAGAAGACCAGCTGCACGGGGCGCTTCGGATCGGTGAGGAGGCGCTTGAGGCGGGGCAGATCGCTGAAGATCAGGCTGGCCCGCTTGTAGGTCGCGAAGCGGCGCGCGAAGCCGATGGTCAGCGCCTCCGGATCGAGCGCGGTCTGGGCGGCGGCGATCGAGTCGTCGGGGTACTCGCTGCGCCGGCGCTGCTCCGAGACGCGGCGGCGCACGAACTGGACCAGCGCCGCCTTCAACACCCGGTGCGTCTCCCAGAGCTCGGCGTCCGGGATGCTGTCGATGCGTGACCACATCTGCGGGTCGGCCAGGTGCTCGCGCCAGTCGGTGCCGGCGTACTTCGAATAGAGGTCCTGCATCGCGGGGGCGAGCCAGGTCGGGACGTGCACGCCGTTGGTGATGTGACCCACCGGGACCTCGTCCTCGCGGTGGTGGGGCCAGAGCACCTGCCAGGACTTGCGCGTGATCCGGCCGTGCAGCGCCGAGACGCCGTTGGCGTAGCGGGACATCTTGAACGCCAGCACCGTCATGCAGAGCGCCTCGCGGTGATCGTCCGGGCGGATGCGGCCGAGGCCGAGAAAGTCGGGTTGCGACAGCCCGAGCGAGCGGCGCAGCGGCTCCAGGTGATCGTCGACCAGCTCGGGCGGGAAGCGGTCATGCCCGGCGTCGACCGGCGTGTGGGTGGTGAAGACGGTGTTCTGCGCGACCTCCTGCGCGCAGGTGCGGAAGTCGGCCCCCGTCTGCTCCATCAAGAAGCGGGCGTATTCCAGGGTGGCGAAGGCGCTGTGCCCTTCGTTCAGGTGCAGGCCCCCCCAGTGGATGCCGGCGGCCCGCAGCGCCCGGATTCCGCCCACGCCGAGCAGCAGCTCCTGCCGGATGCGGATCCGCTGATCGCCGAAGTAGAGGCGGGCGGCCAGCTGCCGGTTTTCTTCGGAGTTGCCGTCGACGTCGGTGTCGAGCAGCAGGAGCTTGTTGCGCCCGACCGCGATCTCCCACACCTGGGCCAGCAGCGTCTCGCGCGAGAGCGGAACTTCGATAATGATCGGCTTGCCGGTCGGGGTCCTGGCCGGCTGCGCGGGGAGCAGCTCCGCCGGCGAGCGGACGTACTCGGCGTGCTGCCAGCCGTCGCGGCTGATGTGTTGCCGGAAGTACGACTCCCGGTAGAAGAGGCCGACCGCCACCAGCGGCAGCCCGAGGTCGGAGGCGCTCTTGAGGTGGTCGCCGGCCAGGACGCCGAGGCCCCCCGAATAGATGGGCAGCGACTCGTGGATCCCGAACTCCGCCGAAAAGTAGGCGACCGGCCGCACCCGGAGCGGCCCTGCGTTGACCGAGGCCCAGGTGCGGGTGGCGCCCAGGTACTCGCGCAGCTCGCGGTGGGCGCTGTCGACCCGGGCCCGCAGGACGGCGTCGCGCGCCTGGTCTTCCAGGCGATCCAGCGAAAATCCGGCCAGCACGGAGACGGGATTGTGGTTCGCGGCGCGGAAACCATCGGGATCGAGGTCCCGGAACAGCTTGATGATGTGGGGGTTCCAGGCCCACCACAGATTGACGGAGAGATCTTTGAGCTGACTGAGTAGCTTTTCGCCGGGGGTCATGGGCCGGGGGAATATAAACCAGTTTTTCGTCGGCGCTCACCGGCGGGAAATGGTTATAGTTGGCCGGCCAGATCGCGCACCCAAACAATGGACGGACAGCAAAGGTTCATCGCGCTGGTCATGGCCGGCGGCAAAGGCTCTCGGCTCTTCCCGCTGACGCTCGACCGCGCCAAGCCGGCGGTGCCCTTCGGGGGGCGTTACCGGATCATCGATTTCGTCCTCTCCAACCTGGCGAACTCCGGCGTGCGCTCGGTCTACGTGCTGACGCAGTACAAGTCGCAGTCGCTGGCCGAGCACGTCCAGCGGACCTGGGGGGCGCGCAGCTCCTACGACGCCTTCGTCACCGTGGTGCCCGCGCAGATGCGGATGGGAGAATCCTGGTACCGCGGCACGGCGGACTCGGTCTTCCAGAACCTCCATCTGATCGAGGAGTATCGCGGGGACGCGGTGCTCGTCTTCGGGGCGGACCACATCTACAAGATGAACATCCGCCAGATGACCGACTTCCACTTCCAGAAGGGGGCCATGGCGACGATCGCCTGCCTGCCGATCAAGAAGTCGGAGGCCAACCAGTTCGGCATCGTCCAGGTCGACGAGCAGTGGCGGGTGGTCGGCTTCCAGGAGAAGCCGGAGAACGACCCGGTCACCATCCCCGGCGATCCCGAGCACTGCCTGGGCTCGATGGGGAACTACGTCTTCGCCCCGGGCCCGCTCATCGAGGAGCTGCGGGCCGACGCGGAGCGCGAGTCGCACCACGACTTCGGCCGCAACATCCTGCCGGCGATGGTCAAGTCGGGCAAGGTGTTCGCCTACAACTTCGGCCTCAATCGCATCCGCGGGGTCTCCGACGAGGTGGAGAACGCCTACTGGCGCGACGTGGGGACCATCGACGCCTACTACGAGGCCAACATGGACCTCAAGAACGTGGTCCCCAGCCTGAACCTGTACAACTGGGACTGGCCCATCGTCACCGCCAACTACCCCGACCCCCCCGCCAAGCTGGTGTTCGACGAGGATGTCCGGCGCGGCATCGCTCTCCAGTCGATCCTCTCGGGTGGCTGCATCGTGGCCGGCGGGTTCGTCAAGGACTCGGTGCTGGGGCGGAACGTCTTCATCGACGCCGGTGCCCGGGTCGAGGCTTCGATCCTGTTCGACAACGTCTACGTCGGCCGCAGCGCGCACGTCAGCCGCGCCATCGTCGACAAGAACGTGCGCGTCCCCGAAGGGGATCACATCGGGCACGACCTGGCGCGCGACGCCCTCCGCTACACGGTGAGCGAAGGGGGGATCACCGTCGTCCAGAAGGCGCGGGACACGCTGCTCACGAGATCGCGAAACTTCTGACGTGGCGCAGTCGTCGTCATCCCCGCCGTCTCATCTGCCCATCGCGCTCGTGGTCCACGGGCACTTCTACCAGCCGCCGCGCGAGAACCCCTGGACCGACCAGATCCCGCGGGAGCCCTCGGCGGCGCCGTTCCACGACTGGAACGAGCGCATCCACGCCGAGAGCTACCGGGCCAACGCCTTCGCGCGCATCCACGCCGCCGACGGACGGATCGAGTCGATCGTCAACAACTACGAACGGCTGTCGTTCAACGTCGGCCCCACCCTGGCGCGCTGGATCGCGCGGCAGGATCCCGCGGTGGCGGCCCGGCTGCGCGCCGCCGACGAGGAGCAGCGGCAACGGCTGGGGGCGGGCGGTGCCATCGCCCAGGCCTATGCGCATCCGATCATTCCGCTCTGCGATCCGGCCGACCGTCGGACGCAGCTCCTCTGGGGGCTGCAAGACTTCGAGCGAAGGTTTGGCCGCCCGGCCGACGGACTCTGGCTCCCCGAGACGGGCGTCTCCCCGGCCACGCTGACCGCGCTCATCGACCTCGGGGTCTCGTACACGATCCTGGCGCCCGAGCAGATCGACGGCGTGCGGGCCGGAGCCGGCGACGAATGGGTGGACGTCGATCGCGACAGCCTCGACACCGGGCGCGTCTACAACTGGCGCCACCCCGACGGCTCGGGGCGGACCATCGCGCTCGCCGTGTTCGACGGCCAGATGTCGCGCGCGGTCGCCTTCAGCGACGCCGCCAGCCGCGCCGAGAGCCTGCTCGACGCCGCCCGCGCCTCGGCCGACCGCTCGAAGGCGGGCGGACAGCGGCTGGTCCTCTGTGCCTCGGACGGCGAGCTCTGGGGGCATCACAAGAAGTTCTCCAATCTGACGCTGGCCTTCGCGACGCGCGTCGAGGCGGCCCGGCGCGGGGTCGAGGTGACGAACCTCGGCGCCTACCTGGCGACCCACCCTCCGGTCTGGGAGGCGCGGCTCGCCCCCGGGCCCGACGGCGAAGGAACCGCCTGGAGCTGCGGGCACGGCGTGGGACGCTGGCGGCGCGATTGCGGCTGCAACATGGGGAGCGGTCCCGGCTGGAATCAGGCCTGGCGCGGACCCCTGCGCCGCGGGCTCGATCTGATCCGCGACGCCGCCGCGCGCTTCTATGAGGACGCGGCCGGGGAGCTCCTGGTCGACCCCTGGGGGGCGCGCGACGCCTATGGCGCGGTGGTCGACGATCCGATCCCGGTGCGCGATCGGGCGATGGAGTCGTTCGGCCGGCCGGCGCTGGCGGCCGGCGGCGAGGCGGCGCGCGAGCGGGTGCGGCACCTCCTGGAGCTGCAACGGGCGACGCTGCTCATGTACGCGAGCTGCGCCTGGTTCTTCGACGACATCGCCGGCCTGGAGGCCTCGCTGGTGATCCGGATCGGCGCGCACGCGATGGATCTGATGCGCCAGGCGGGGGGAACGCCGCCCGTGCGTCAGGTGCTGGAGGCGCTGGCCGAAGGGAAGAGCAACCTTCCCGAGGCTGGCAACGGCGCCGACGTTTTCCGCAAGGTGGCCGAGCACCAGGTGACCGCCAGCCAGGCGGTCGCGGGCGCCGCCCTGGAGGCGCTCGTCTCACCCCAGGCGTTCGACACCCAGGCGGTGCCCGGTTTCGACGTGACGCTTTCGGGGCATCTGGAAGAAGCGGCGCCCGGGCTGCGGCGCCTGGAGGGGACGGCGCGAGCCCGCCAGAGACGGCTGGGGGTGGAGGAGGAGCTCACCTTCACGGCGATCACCCGGCCCGACGGGCAGTTCGAGGCGCGGGTGGGCGGACGGCGGCTGTCGCTCGATGATCTGGGCGACGAGGCGCGGGGGACGCTGGTGATGGGAGCGTTGCCGATGCTGCTGCCGGAGATCCGCTCGCCGAAGGTGGCGCGGCTGGTGGCGGCGGCGGCGCGTGAGGTCCCGCCCGACGGTGACACGCCCGCGGGCGTCGCCCGCCGGACGCTGCTCGCGCGTGTCGTCTCGATTCTGCTCGGGGAGGGTGAGGAGACGCCGGGCGCCGAGACGCTGCAGATCTGCGGTGCGCTGTTCGACCTGCTGGCGCTCCCGGCCGGCTCGCCTGAACGGCGCGCCATCGAAGAGCGGGTCTGGGCGTTGATCGCGCGGGGCCGCCCCAACCCGGCGCTGCGCGCGTTTTCCGAAAAAGTCGGCTTCGCCCGGGGCGACACCGAGAGCGAGACCGCCACTTCCTGATCTTGCGGGTCGAGAGTATTCTCCGGCCCGTGTCGGCCCGGAACGCGCGCCCCCGCGCGCTGGTGGTGGTTGTCCTGACGAGCGCGCTCGTGCTGCCCGCGGCCGCGGGCGGCTGCGGCGGAACGCTGCAGGTCACCAAGCTGGGCGCCTCGGCGCAGCGGCCGGCCAATGTGGCCCTCTTCCTGAGCGTCATGGACAAGGCGGGGCAGCCGGTGGGCGGATTGGCGCTGGCGAACTTCCGCGTCTACGAAGACAAGAAGCTGATCTCCGAAACCAAGGGGAAGCGGGCGCTGCTCGACACGGGGATCGCCAGCTCGCGCTCTTCGCTGCTGCTGATCGACCTGAGTGGCCCGATGGTCGACTCGGAGGATCTCCCCGAGCTGGCCAAGGCGGTGGGGCAGTTCGTCGACAAGGTCGGCGCCAGCCAGAGCGTCGCCGTCAGCGTGTTCGACGGCGGCGACGAGGTGGCGCCGCTGTTCGGCTTTGGCGCCAACATGGAGACGGCGAAAGTGATCGAGGCGGTGCGGAAGTTCCGGCCGCGCAACCGCAACACCAACCTGAACGGCGCGGTCTTTCAGGGGCTCGCCGCGCTCAAGGAGCAGCTGGCGCAGGCGACCACGCCTGAAAAGGGGGCCTCGCTGGTGGTGTTCACCGACCGTGGCGATCTGGCCCACAGCGTGAATCCGTCGGTGCTCGAGCAGGCGCTCAAGGACGCGCCGGTCGACGTCTACGTGATCGCCACCGGCGAGAAGGTCAGCCGCCCGGAGATTGCGGCCATCGGCCACAGCGGGATCTTCATCTCCAACGACCCCAAGGCCTTCAAGAAGGGGTTCGACCAGGTGACCACCAAGCTGGCCACCACCAGCGACGGCCGCTACATCTTCTCCTACTGCACGCCCAAGCGAAGAGGGGACCACAAGCTGCGGCTGGAGATCGCGGTCCCGGGCGACACCGGCGATCTCACCTACGAATTCAGCGCCGAAAGCTTCAAGGCCGGTTGCTCCCCCCAAAAGCGCCCCAGCTTCAGCGCGCTGACCGCGGCCCAGAGATCGAAGCCCGCGGCGCCAGGTGCCGAAGCGGCGGCCGACGACGGGGACGATCAGGGCTCAGGAGGCCACTAGAAAGCTGGCCAGATCGGCCTCGCTGACGGTGGGCTCGCCCATCGCCACGTCGTCGAGCTTGCCCGCGAGCATCCAGCTCTCGAGCTCGCTGACCAGCGCGAACAGGTGGTCGAAGGAATCGACGACGTAGAGGCGGGGCTGGTAGTGATCGATCTCGAACGGCTGGTTGACCACCTCGCCGATCTCGAACGGCCGCCGTTCGACCTCGGGCGCGTCGATGGCGTTGGCGATCTCGCCGAACGAGGAGAGGAGCCCGCTGCCGTAAACCTTGAGCGCGCCGGCGCTGTCGCCGGGCGCGTGCCGCATCAGCCCGAACTCCACGCTGAACCAGAAGAAGCGCGACATCGCCCGGATGTTGCTGGTGAGGCGATGCAACCGCTCGCGCTGATCGCGGACGGCGGTCGCCCGCTGGGCGGCGGCCGCGGCGCAGGTCCCGAAGCGGACCAGCGCGGCGGCGAAGGCCTGGTCGGTGTGCATGGGGACGTGACCGGCCACGTCGTGGAAGATGTCCGGCTCGGGGAGGTACTCCAGCCGTTCTCCGTCGCGGATGGTGACGGTGGTGGGAAACTCGCGCCGGCGCAGGCAGTCGAAGAAGACGTACGACGGCACGTAGCCGCTGACGGCCCGGGCGCGGAACCCGGTGAGCGGCTGCATGAACCGGTTGATGTCGTCGAGGTGCGGGATGCGCGCCGCCGAGAGCTGCAGCTTGTCCATCCCTTCGAGAAAACGTCGGTTGGCGTAGCGCGCCCACGGATCGTGCATCCGCTCGAGCAGCCGTCCCCAGGTGGCCTGGTTCTCCTCCGAGTAGAGCTCGTACGGCTGATCGATGATGTAGATCTCGCCGTGGGCGCGGGCCTCCTCGATGAAGGGCGCCCTGGTGGTGGTCAGGTCCGGCGGACGTGCCGCCGGTTTGGGGGCGAGAGCCACGTCTCCCAGATCATAACGGCAAAAAATGGCCTTGGCTGGAGGCTGGGCCGGCTTCGTGACCTCAGCCGGCTGAAAACTTCCGCCCGGCGGGGGCTTTTCGTCCCTCGGATGACCCGGAGCGGCACGACCCGCCCGGCGAGAGCCGCTGGCCCGTCGTGGTATTGTGGGACCTCACCGTCGGGAGCTCGACGGTCTGGCCTATGCAGTGGCAGCGGGAAGCCTGCCAAAGAAGGAAGCCTCGCTTATGAAGACGAACCTCCTGGTACGGGGCGCGCGATTCCGTTCCGCCGCCTGTGCGTCGTTGCTCGCGCTCGCCGCCTGCAGCTCATCGTCGTTGGGTTCCCCGTCGGGCGCCGGCGGCACCGGCCCAGGACGTGACGGCTCCGCCTCGGGGGGGGCCGGTCCGGGCGGCGGCGGCGCCACCGGCAGCGGCGGCGCCAGCGGCGGTCACGGTGGCGCCACCGGCAGCGGCGGCGCCAGCGGCGGTCACGGCGGCGCCACGGTCATCGACGCCGCGGCCGACGGGCCGGTGACGGCGCTCAATCCGGTGGCCACCCACGGCCAGCTGAAGGTGGTCGGCACGCAGCTTCAGGATCAATCGGGCCAGCCGGTGCAGCTGAAGGGCGTCAGCAGCCAGTGGCTGAACCTCGAGAGCAAGACCTTCCCCGAGAGCAAGGCGGCCATTCAATACGCGCGCGACCACTGGAAGCTGTCGGTCATCCGCGCCGCGATGGGCGTCGATACCTCGGGCGGCTACCTGGGGACCGGCACCGGGGCCAACGCCAACCAGGCGGGGATGCTGTCCAAGGTGAACACCATCGTCCAGAACGCGATCGACCTCGGCATCTACGTGATCGTCGACTGGCACACCAGCGACGCCGTCACCTCCAAGGGGACGACCACCCAGGCGACGCAAGCCTCGGCCTTCTTCACCCAGATCGCCACGCAGTACGGGACATCTCCCAACGTGATCTACGAGCCGATTACAACGAGCCGACCGCAAGGCGTGACCTGGGCGCAGATCAAGCCGTACCACGAGGCGGTGATGGCCGCGATCCGCGCCGTCGACAGCGACAACCTGATCGTGCTCGGCACGCCGACCTGGTCGCAGGACGTCGACCTGGCGGCGGCCGATCCGCTGACCGGGACCAACCTGCTCTACACGCTGCACTTCTACGCCTGCACGCACGGTCAGGCGCTGATCGACAAGGCCAACACGGCGCTCTCCTGGGGCTGCCGCTGTTCGTGACCGAGTTCGGCGCCACCCCCGCCGACGGCGGCGTGACGAAGAGCGGCGACAACGACGTCTGCGAGCCGGAGACCAACGTCTGGTTCGCCTGGATGGCCCAGAACAACATCAGCGGCGCGTCGTGGAAGCTCGATCAGTGCACCGACTCGAGCTGCATCCTCACCGCCGACGCACCGGTCGACGGCCCCTGGACCGACAACTACCTCACCCAGGACACCGGCGGCACGCCCATCGACGGCGGCGAGAAGGGCGGCGGCCACGGCCAGTTCGTCGTCAACTGGATGCGCGAGTAGTCCGGACTGGGCGATTCTCGCCGTCGTCGACCACCGCTCTGTCAGCGGCAGCGCACCGGGCGTGGACCCGGGTAGGCGATGCGGGGGTGTACCGGATCGAAGAGCGTGGCATCGTCGGGAGCCAGGGGCGTCTTGCGGGCGCGCAGCAAGTCGGCCATCGCGTCGCGGATGGGCGGACCGTCGTCCAGCTTGGCGCGCTCCTTGGTCTCCGCCGAGAAGAGACCGTCGCCGCCGGTGGCCAGGAAGTCGCTGGTGACCAGCGTCAGGCGGGCCTTGGGGGCGATCGGTCGGCCGCCGGAGCGGAAGAGGGTGACCGCCAAGGTGCCGTCCTTGCAGCGCGCCTCGGCGCGAACGCCGGAGAGCGAGATGATTCCATTGTCGCGTTCGAGGTTGCGTGCGACGGCGTCGCTCAGCTCGGCGCCGGTGACCGGAATCGTCGCGAAGCGGTTGTCGAACGGGGCGGCCTCGAACAGCTGGCCGTAGGTGAGAGGCCCGGCCGGCAGATCGGCGCGCAGGCCACCGCCGTTGGTGAGGGCGACGTCGGCGCCGGGGCGCGCGGCCCGCATCAGATCGGCGAACAGGTTGCCGAGCGGCGACTCGACCTTCTGCGCGCGCTTGATCGGCGCCGCCACCGCCAGGCCCAGCTTCTGCTCCCGTTGCGCGCGGGCCGCCTCGAGCGCGGGGGCGATGGCCGCCGCGACGGCGGCGTCGGGCACCACGGGCGCCCCTTCGTACGATTCACCCCCGCAGCGCTCGGGCGCGCAGATCCGCTGCGGCGGGAAGATCCGCGCGTCGATCGCCCGGCCGCTCGCGCGATCGACCGTCAGGTCGATCCGGCTGAAGTCGTGTCCGTTGGCGAAAGCCTCGACGATGGGGATGCCGGAGACGCGGTGGGCGACCCCCTCGTGGGTATGCCCGGCCACGATGGCGTCGACCACACCGCCGCTGGCGGTCAGGTCGCGCGCCACCTGAAAGATCTCGCCATCGGCCTCGCAGGAGTCGAAGTGCTCGGGCTCGTCGAAGCGCTTGCAGACACCGCCCGCGTGGGCGACGGCGACCACCACGGTCGCGCCTCTGCGGTGAAGGTCTGCCGCGGCCGCCGCGATCGCCGGCGCCAGCGGCTTCATCGCCAGGCCGGCGAAGTTGGCGGCCAGGGTGGTGCGCGGCGTGCTGGTGGTGGCCACGCCGACGACGCCAACCTTGATCCCGGCCACGTCGAGCAAGACGTCGGGGACGATGTTCTTCCAGGCAGGCGGGGCGCCGGTCGCCACGTCGACCAGATTGGCGTCGAGGAAGGGGAAGGAGGCCTCCGCGGCCCGGGCGCGCAGGGCTCCGCGCGGATCGTCGCCCGGCGTCGTGCCCGGGTGCTTGGCGATCACCTCCGGACCGACGGGACCGAAGTCGAACTCGTGGTTGCCGAGCGCGGCGGCGGCGTAGCCGAGGGCGTTGTAGGCACGGACGACCGCGGCCCCCTCCGTGAGGTTGGAGGGGAGCGTCCCCTGGAACATGTCGCCGGCGTCGACGAGCAGGACGGCGCCACCGTCGCGGGCGCGCGCGCGGCGCAGGTTGGCGAGATAGCCGCCGAAGGGGGGGAGCGTCTCGATCCGTCCGTGCAGATCGTTGGTGCCGACCAGCGAGATCGTCACGCGCGCGGGCGGCGCGGGCACCGCGGCGGGCGAGGGAGACCCGTCACGGCGGCAGCCAGGGGCGGCTGTGGCGGCCAGCGCCAGCAGCGCGCCGACTAGGTTTCGGGGGTTTCCCAACGGCCGCTCATGGTCGATCGGTAGAGCGCCTCGAGGACCGCGGTGTTCTTCACCGAATCCTCGAGCGGGACAGGCGCCGGGCCGGCGCCGGCGGCGGCGCGCGCGAACGAGGCGACCAGGACCGCGTACTGATCGACGGCGTCGAACGACCGGCGCTCCGCGCTGGGTTTCTCCAGCACTGGGCTCGTCTCCAGCGTGAGCTCCGACGGGCGATCGCTCGGCGGCGTCCAGGCGATCGGGAGGTCCAGGTTCCCCTTGGTCCCGAGCAGCAGCGCGCGCTGCGTCGGTCCCAGCTCCATCCCACAGGTCAGCGTGGCCTGCCCGCTCGGGAACTCCAGCAGCGCGCTCGACAGCACGTCGACCCCATCGTGGTCGGAGAGCACCGCGCGCGCCAGGACGGCGACGGGCTCAGCTTCGAAGCAGAAGCGACTCATGGTCACCGGGTAGAACCCGGTGTCGTAGAGAACGCCGCCCCCCATCGCCGGTTCATAGCGGATGTCGTTCGGGTCCGACAGGGTGTAGCCGAACGTGCCGATGAAGGCGCGCAGGTCGCCGATCTGCCCCGCGCGCAGGAGCTCGCGGGCGGCGTGCCAGCGGGGCTGCACGCGCACCATGGCCGCCTCACAGATCACCACGCCGGTCCGATCGCGCGCGGCGATCAGGCGGCGCGCCTCGGCCGCGCTGGTGGCGATCGGCTTTTCGCACAAGACATGCTTGCCGGCGTCGGCGGCGCGCTCGGACCAGGGGACGTGGAGATGGTTCGGCAGCGGGATGTAGACGGCGTCGATGTCGGGGTCGGCCAGCAGCGCCTCGTAGGAGGCGTGCGATTTGGCGATGCCCTGCGCGCGCGCCAGCTCCGCAGCCCGGGCACCGTCGCGCGAGGCGATCGCCGCCACCTCGACGTCCGGCACCATCCGCATCGCGGGGAGCATCCGCCGGAGCGCAAACCGCGACCCGCCCAGGATCCCAAAGCGCAACATGCGGCCCATAGATTAGTAGATCGCGTGAGGGAGGGCGAGCTTTGCTCGACCGAGCTCATGGCGGGGGGCGCGGGACCCTCTGAGGGTCCCGCCTAGATCGTCACGTTGTCGAGGATGATGCCGTTCTTGGGGACGATGACGATCCCCTCACGGATGAAGTAGCCGTCGCCGTCCTTCTCCTTGATCCCGGCCTCGTTGACGATCCGGACGTTGCTGCCGATGCGCGCGTTCTTGTCGATGATGGCGTTCTCGATCACCGTCTTCGATCCGATCCCCACCGCCGGGATGCCGCGGGCGATGGTCGCCTCCATGTCGGCCAGCGTCTCGTAGAAGTCGGCGCCGATGAGCAGGCTGTTGCGAATGCGGCACTGGGCGCCGATGCGGCTGCGGATGCCGACGATGGCGCGATCGATCTCGGCCCCGTGCATGATGCACCCCTCGGAGATGAGCGCGTTGTGGATGTTGCAGCGCTCGAGCTTGGAGGCGGGCAAGAATCGCGGGTGCGTGTAGACGGGGTGATCCTCGTCGTAGAAATCAAACGGCGGGATCGCCTCGCACAGCGCCAGGTTGGCCTGGAAGTACGACTGGATCGTCCCCACGTCCTCCCAGTAGCCGCGGTAGACGTGCGCCTGCACCCGCTGGCGGGGAACCGCGTCGGGGATGACGTGCCGGCCGAAGTCGACCAGCCGCGGGCTGGCCAGCGACTGCTCCAGCACCTCGCGCTTGAACAGGTAGATGCCCATCGAGGCCAGGTGTCCCTGCGCGCCGCCGGGGAGATCGGAGAGCAGCGCCGGCAGACGATCGGCGGGCGGCTTCTCGTCGAAGTGGACGATCCGTCCGGTGGCGTCCATCTTGAGGATGCCGAACGCCCCGGCCTGTTCGGGGGAGACCGGGATGACCGCCACGGTGGCGTCGGCGCCGCTCTCGCGGTGGGTCTTGATCATCTCCCGGTAGTCCATGTTGTAGAGCTGATCGCCGGAGAGAATCAGCAGGTCGCGGCCGGTCGTGCGCCGCATGTGGCGCAGGCTCTGGCGGACGGCGTCGGCGGTCCCCTGGAACCAGTTGCCCCCTTCTTCGGTCTGCTCGGCGGCCAGCACGCTGACGAAGCCCGACGAGAAGACGTCGAACTTGTAGGTGAACGCGACGTGCTTGTTGAGGCTCTCCGAGTTGAACTGCGTGAGCACGAAGATCTTGCGCACGTTGGCGTTCAGGCAGTTGCTGATCGGAATGTCGATGAGGCGATACTTGCCGCCGATCGGAACCGCCGGTTTCGATCGTTTGAACGTGAGCGGAAAGAGGCGCGTGCCGCGTCCGCCACCGAGGATGATCGCCAACACGTCGTCCATCCGCGGGAGTGTATATCCACCGGCCGCGGCCCGCTATTTTGCGGCGGCCGTTTGGGGCCTCCTCTTACGCTGGACCATCACCGTCACCTCGTTTTTGTTGTGGGCCAGCTGCTTGACGCGCGCGAAGCTCGGCCTTAGGCGCGCGAAGAGCCCCTCCAGCTCGGCGAGGATGCCATAGCCGGCGCGCCCCTTGAATTTCACCGTCACCACCAGGTTCTGACAGAGCCCGCCGGAGAGCCAGGTGTCGCACAGCGCCAGGCTGCGCGGCGGCTCGCAAACGACGTCGCAGACCAGCCAGTCGACCGGCGCCGCGGGGACGTAGGTGAAGGCGTTTCCGATCACCGTCGTGACCAGCGGGTGGCGTGCCAGGGGCGGCGCCAGCGGGGCGCGATCGACCGCCACCACGCGCGCGCCATGTTTGATCACCGTGGCGGTCCAGCCGCCGGGGGCGGCGCCCAGATCGACGCAGGTCTCTCCGGCCCGCGGCGCGGTGTCCATCCAGGCAAAGGCCTCCTCCAGTTTCTGGTAAGCCCGCGACGGTGGCGCGCGGTCGATGGTCACCGGCGCATCGCCGGCCGGCCAGCGCGCGAGGTCGAAGCCGCCTGCGGCGAGGGGGTGGGGAGCCGCCGCGGAGACGAGGAAGCGATCGCGCCCGAGCGCGACGAGCTGGACCAACAGCCAGCTTTCGTTGAACGGCTCGAAGGGCTCGAACGGCTCGAACGCGCCGACCGTGCCGGCCGCGCTGTCGAGCGGGCGATGCCGGCGGAAGGCGCGGCGCCTGCGCGCGGCCAGCAGCGCCAGCAGCTCGCGGCCGACCAGCGCCGCGCGGCTGGCCAGCCCGGGCGGCGGCCCGGCGTGCGCCAGCGCGTGCAAGACGAAGGGTCCCGTCGAGCGATCGATCGTCGCTTCGACGGCGGCGAAGATCGCTTCGGCCAGCGCGCGCACCGATGCCCCCTCGACGAGACGCGCGTCCGGCAGCGCCTGCCGGGCGAAGATCGGATCGATGTCACGGTCGGACCCCACGACGCCGGGCCCGAGCTCCGTCGCCCTTGCGCCGCCGCGCGCGAGCTCCTCGGCCAGCGCCGGCTCCGATCCAGCCGAGCAGAGAAACGCGCGCACCGAGTTCGCTCTGGCGGCCCTAGGGGGTGGCGGACGCGGTCTCGTAGGCGGGCGAGAACATGAAGGTGACGAGCTCGTGCGCCGACTCGCCCCGCAGAAACTCCGCGCGAATCGCCGCGGTCGGCGGTTCGTCGTCGTCACCGAACAGCTCTCCCTCGGAGACGACCAGCAGCGCGTCGACCGGGCTGCCGCAGACGAGCAGGCCGATCCGGTTGCAGGTGTGGCGGGTGCCGCGACGGAACGTCTGCCAGTCGGGCAGCGCGGTGAGCGCCGCCTCGACCTCGGCCAGCAGCTCGGCGCGCGCCTCGGGCGAGCCGAGCGCCACGGTCGCCTCGGGGCGGCTCAGCCAGTCGGCCACGGCGCGGGCGCGGGGATCATCGGATGTGGCGCCGCCGAGCGCCGCGCGCGCCCCCTCGAGCAGGCGCGCCAAACCGTCGCCGCCGGTCAACCCCGCCGTCACCAGACCGCTGCGGAGCGCTTCGATGGCGCGCCCGGCGACGAACGACCAGGCCCGCGGTCCGAGCAGGACCGCCCCCGGGCTGATGAGGAGCCCCGCGGGCTGCGAGGGGATGAGGCGCAGCCGCCGCCGTTCGCCCTGCGGCGAGGGCGTTCGCCGCAGCCCTTCAGCGTCGGGCGCCACCACGAAGGCGGGCGCGCCGAGCAGATCGGCGATCCGCCGCAGCTCGATCGCCCGCGCCGGCGGCAGGCCGCTCCCCTCGAGGGGCTTGGGCGCCGGCTCATCGTAGTCGAGCCCGAGCAACGCGGGCGCCAGCCGCGACAGCGCGCGACGCACCGGCCCGGCGACGTCCGGGTGATCGACCGGGGTGCCGGCGCGGACCGCCTCCGGGTTGACCGATTCCGCCGCGGGGAGCAGGTCGAGCAGCCTGGCGCCGAGGCCGTCGGGCTGGACGAAGGCGGGGAGCGAGTAGGCGGCGCGGGCCAGCGCGAGCCGGCGCGTGCGCGCCGCCAGTCCGCCGAGGACCAGGGCCGGCCCCGGGCGCCCCGGATCGGCGAGCACCAGCTCGATGAGCGCAGCGACCAGCGCCCGCTCCCCCTCGGCGCCGGCCCAGAACCTCGCGCGCGTGAGAAAAGGATCGATCGTGTCGATCCCCCGCGCGGCCGCCCGATCGCCTGCCTGCGCCAGCACCCGCACCCCGGCGTCGATCAGAGAAGGATGCGCGGTCAGCGAAAACCGGGCCGGGGTCGTGCTGCGCGGCCCCGCCACCGCGATGGCCAGGCGGGCCATCAGCTCGGCCTCGGTGTCGACCGAGAGCTCCACCTCGGCCAGGTCCCCCGCCAGATCAGCGACGACGTCGATGTCCCCCTCGGCCCAGAAGTGATCGATGAGCCGGAGGCGCGACGGAACGAAGCGCGGGTCGGCGTCCGAGGAGCGGAGGTAAGCGTCGAGCGCGCCGGGCTCGTCGTGGAGCTCGTTGCGCCGGAGCTCCGCCTGGCGGTAGAGGACGGCGGCGCGGTGGGCGCGATCGGGGTAGAGGCGCGCCAGCCGCCCACAGGCCTCGGCCGCCTCGTGGTAGAGACCCAGCTTCTGGTAGGTCTGCAGCAGCAGCTCCAGGGCTGCCAGACGGCCGGGATCTTGATCGACCACCAGCTCCAGGTAGTAGCGGGCGCCGTTCCACTCGCCGGTCTCGGCGTAGATCGCGCCCAGCCTGTGGCGCAGATCGCCGAGATCGGCGGAGGAGCCGGCCGGCAAGAGACGCAGCAGCTCCTCCAGCCTGAGCGCCGCGGTGGTGGTGTCGCCGCGCGCCAGCGCCAGCTCGGCGAGCACCCGGCGCGCCTCGACGTGGCGCGGGTTCAGGATCGCCAGCTCCCGGTAGAGCGCTTCCGCCTCGGCGGTGTCGCCCAGGCGCTGCGCCAGCGCCGCGCGCCGCTGGACGATCTGCTCGCGGGGGACCACCTCGGCGACGTTCGGGGAGAGCTCCAGCGCGACGTAGAGCTCGCGCGCGCGGTGCCAGTCCTGCTTGCGATAGGCGATCTCCGCCAGAAGCACCAGCGCCCCGGGGTGTTGTGGGGCGGCGGCCAGCGCCTGCTCGAGATCGTCGGTGGCGGCGGTGATCTCGGCCCGCGAAAGCGACACGCGCGCCTTGGCCACCAACGAGTTGGCGCGCAGCACGGGCTCCGACTCCACGCCGGCCGCCCGCCAGTATTGCTGCTGGGCGGGGTCGTCGCGGGTGGCGGCGGTGGGAACGGTCGTTTCGACGTGCGGCGTCGTGTCCGAGGGCGGCGTCGCGGCCAGCACGGGGCGCGGAAGCGTCCCGGTTCGTCGGGGCGCTGCGGTCACCTCGGGCTCGTCCGGTCGCAGGGGAGCTGCCGGTTGCGTCAGGTAGGCGAGGGCCTCCGCGTTGTCGGGATCGATCTTCAGCAGTCGTTCGTAGGTCTGGCGGGCAAGGGGAGGGCGCGCCAGCTCCTGGGCGTAGAGCCCGCCGAGCCGCGCCAGGATCGTCTTCTGCTCGCGCGGGCCCCGCGCCACCACCTCGATCTTGCGCTCCAGCACCTCGGCCAGCCGGTCGAAGTTTCCCGCATCGACGCTGAGCACCTCCAGCGCCTCCAGCGCCTCGGCCGAGGTCGGATCGAGGGTCACCGCGCGCTCGAGCAGCATTCCCGCGTCGGCCGGCAGCCCCAGCCGCTTGCGCAGGATCTCGGCGGCGGCCACCAAGGTCCCGGCGCGTTCCACCTCGCTGGCACCGACCCGCGGATCGTCGGCCGAGGCGATCAACGCCCGGGCCGCCGCGTGCGGATCGCCGCGGCGGGCGAACAGCTCGACCAGCCGGCGCCAGGCGGTGCCGACCAGCGGCCCGGCCTCCGCGTTGTCGATGCAGATCCGCAACGCCGCCATGGCCCCTTCCTGTTCGCCGATCTTCTCGTAGGCGGCGGCGAGCAGATGCGCCACCTCGGCGCGGACCGGACCGGGGGAGGCGGCGTCGAGCGCGCACCGGAGCGCCGTCACCTCGTCGGTGTCGTCGGTCGGCAGCTCGCCCGCCGCGGGCTCGGCGGCGGAGCTCCAGCGCATGGCGATGCGGCCGGCGGAGATGCGAACCACGCCGAGGCGGAGGTCACCGCTGTCGGGGAGGCGGAATCCGTCGGCGACCAGAATCTCGTCGAGCGCCGCGGCCAGCGGATCGAGCTCGAACGTCGCGTCACCGGAGGCCGGCGCGCCGAACACCGCCGCCAGCATCGAGCGGACGTCGGCGGGGCGCGCCTCGCCGCTGTCGACGGAGACACGCAGCTTGCGCCCATCGCCGGCGCCCAGGCTGAGGCGGGCGGAGAACGCCGGCGCGCCATTGCTGCGACCGGAGAGCACCAGCCGTCCGGGCTCGAGCGCGACGCCAAGATGCTCGGAGAGACGGCCCGGAACCTGACCGGACGACAGCTTGGCGCCCGCGACCTGGCTCTCCAGCCGCGCGCGATCGACGACCAGCGTGGCCGCGCGCAGGAGGCCCCGGCGGTTGCGCAGCTCGGCGACCGCCAGCGCCCGGCGGGTCCCCGGCCACTCGACCTCCAGGCGCTCGACCAAGACCGGCCCGAGATCGCGGGCGGCGACCGTCAGGACCGCCCGGCCATCCACCAGGGCGAGGGCCATCGCCGCCGTGGTGTCGGCCATTGTCGCCTCCTCAGCCTCCGAACGGTCGGTGAGGGGCGCAGGGCTCGTACGCCGGTGGCTCGCCGCCGTCGTCGTACTTGAGGACGTCGGCGTTCACGCTGATCCGCTTGGCCTGCTTCACCTCCTGGCAACGCGCGGTCGTCCAGTCGGAGAGGACCCGGTCCCACTTGGTGAGCTCGGCTTCTCGTGCCAGCTCAATCCTGTGCTTCTCGAAATCGGCCAGATCGGGATCCTTGCGCTCCTTGAGCCGCACGACGACGAAGGTGCCGCCCACCTCGAACGGCCCGGCCGCGGGCGCGGCGGGGGTGAGCGCGAAGGCGGCCTTGGCGAGCGGATTGGAGACGCCGATCCCCTCCACGATCGCCCCCTCGCGCGAGGCGCGCAGGGCGAACAGCCCCGTCTCCTCGACGCGTGGTCCGGCGGCCGGATCGGGCGTGGTGTTCGCTTCGTCCTTGTCGTTGGCGGCGGTCGGGAAGAGGTCCTTCATCGACTGGCCGGGGGCCGCTTGCAGCTTGGCGACGGCGTCACCCGCGGCGGCCTTGGCCTTGGCGTCGGAGCGCTCCTCGCGCAGCTTCTGCTCCGCCAGCTCCAGCTTGGCCTGCTCGAACGACACGCTGCCGTCGCGTTGCCCCTCGACCTTGGTGATGACGTAGCCGTCGGTGCCGCGCAGCGGACCGACGATGGCGTCGCTCTGCGCCTTCCAGACCTTCTCCTCGACGACCGCCGGCAGATTGGCGGCGCCGTGCGCCCGCCAGCCGAGCTCGCCCCCCTGCGCCTTGCTGGCCACGTCGTCGGAGGAGTTGCGGGCCAGCTCGGCGAAGGTGACCCCGTCCTTGCCGGAGACCTTGGCCCCCTTCTTGAGCTTGTCCGCCAGAGCGTTGGCCTTGTCGCGCGCCGCCTTGTCCTGGGCGTCGGTGGCGTCGTGCGGGACCTTGACCAGGATCTGGCGCAGCTTCCGCTCGTCGGCGACCTTCTCGTAGACGAAGCGCTTCTGCTCGTAGAGCTCCTTCAGCTTGGCCTCGTTCTTCGCGGCGTAGTCGGCGATCTCGGCGTCGGTCAGGACCACGTCGTTCTTGTAGCGGGTGCCGGCGAAGCGCAGATACTCGAGGTTCACCTGGCGACCGCGGCGGACGAACTCGGCCTTCACCTCGTCGTTCGAGACGGAGACGCCGGCGCGCATGAGGTCACGCAGGCGCAAGGCGAGGAGCTCCTTCTTCTGCTCGGCGACGAAGCTCTTGGGCGTCTGGCCGAGGTCGTACTGCAGGAACGTCTTGAACGAGTCGTAGTTGAACTTGCCGTCCTTCTGCAGCCGGGGAACCGTATGCATCGACCCGAGCCCGATGATCTTGGAATCAGCGATCTGATCCTCGACCTCTTCGTCCGTCACGACGTAGCCCAGCCGGTCGGCCTCCGCCGCCAGGAGCTCGCGCTCGATGAGCTTGTCCATGACGATCTCTTTGAGCCGGTCCCGCTTGGCCATCGGCGCCGGGATCTGCCCGCCCCCCGCCAGCATGAAGCCGTAGCGGAAGCTGTTCTGGGTGATGGTCCCGCCCGCCACCTGCGCCGCGTAGTGATCGTCCCCGTTCATGACCTGGTCGCAGGAGGTGCCTCGCGACTGAGGTCCGAAGCTGATGACGAAGATCGCGATCAGAAACAGAAACAGCGCGTAGATGAGCACCGACTGCGAAGATTTCCGCATTTGCTCGAGCATGGCGGGGCGGAATCTACCACAAACCTTTGGTTGTAAACGGGACCCTGAGAGGGTCCCCGTGGCCCCCCGCGAGGGACTGCGCCGAGCGGAGCTCGGCTCCGTCCGCGCGTCCAATAGGGGAACGACTGGGAGGGTTTCCGCGGCTCGGGAGCCCCGCGATGGAGGGCGAGAGCGCCGCCAGATCGATATCAGGAAGGTTGCTGAAACGGGGGCCCGCACCGCGCGATCGACGCGGGAACGCTG
>CAWKBC010000010.1:0-197889 GCA_963847705.1 uncultured Pseudomonadota bacterium
GTCGGTGACGGCGCGGATTGGCCCGTCTTGTGCGAAGGTAGAGGGGCCCCCGATCCTAGAACCATGGAGGACCCATGCGCTTGACCTCTCCCGTCCGCGTTCTTCCCCGCGCCTCTCTCGGCCTCGCTCTCGGCTTGGCCCTCGCCAGCGCACCCGGCGCCGCCCGGGGCCAGGAGCTGGCGCCGCCGACCGCCGCGACCAGCGCGCCGAGCGGTGGCTCCGTGTCGGCGTCGGCGCCCGCCAGCAACTTCGGCGTCGCGGGCGCCTGGGTCATCTCGGTGCAGAGCTTCAACGCCGGCAGCGCCACCCCGTCGTTCTTCTTCGCCAAGCAGGCGAGCGGGGGTTCGACCGTCTTCGTCCAACCGGGCTTGGACTACTTCATCGGCAACGGCATCTCCGTGGGCGGCCACGTCGGGCTCGGGTATACGTCGGGGAGCCCGGCCACGACCGTCGTCAACCTCGGCGCCCGCGCCGGGTTCAATCAGGGGCTCACCGAGCACGTCAGCTTCTGGCCGACCATCGGAGTCGATGGCTCGTACATCCACAACACCGGGTCGAGCAGCACCGCGGCGCTGGAGGTCTTCGCGCCGTTTCTCTATCACGTGGCGCCGCACTTCTTCCTGGGCGCCGGCCCGTTCCTCAGCTACCTCGTGAAGGGCGGCCCGGACACGCAGTACGGGCTCGACCTCGTCATCGGCGGCTGGCTCTGAGTCGCGCCGCCAGGCCCGACGCGCGCGCGGCGACGTCGGCGTTGCGCACGGCCAGCGCCAGCGCCTTGCGGGTGCCGACCAGCACGACCAGGCGCTTGCCGCGCGTGACGGCCGTGTAGAGCAGGTTGCGCTGCAGCATCACGTAGTGCTGGGTGTGCACCGGGATCACCACCGCCGGGTACTCCGACCCCTGTGACTTGTGGACGGTGGCCGCGTAGGCCAGCACCAGCGTGTCCAGCTCGTCCAGGGTGTATTCGACCAGACGATCGTCGAAGCGGACGGCCAGCGTCTCGTCCCCCACCCCCTCGATGGTGCCGCTGTCGCCGTTCCAGACCTCTTTGTCGTAGTCGTTCTTCACCTGCATCACCCTGTCGCCGACGCGCAACGTCCGCTGGCCGCGCTCGATGCCGGCAGCCCCCGCGGTCAGGGTCTCCTGCAAGAGGCGATTGAGGTTGCCGGCCCCCAGCTCCCCCCGGTGCATCGGTGACAGCACCTGGATCTCCTGCGGCGAAAAGCCGTAGCGGCGCGGCAACCGGACGGCCACCAGGTCGCGAATCAGCGTCGCCGCCGCGGCGGGATCTTCTTCTTCCAGGAAAAAGAAGTCGCGCCGATCGGACCCGCGATCGGTGGCCGCGGCGCCCAGCTCCGGCTCGGCCCCCTCCTGAATCCGGTGCGCGTTGACGACGATGAGGCTCTCCGCCGCCTGGCGAAAGATCTCGGTGAGGCGCACCGTCGGGACGGCGCCACTGCTGATCACGTCACCCAGCACCGACCCCGGCCCGACCGAGGGGAGCTGATCGACGTCGCCCACCAGCACCAGGCGCGCCGACGACGCCAGGGCGGCCACCAGATCGGCCCCCAGACGGACATCCAGCATCGACGCCTCATCAACAATCAGAACGTCGGCCTCGAGCGGGTTCGAGGGGCAGCGGCCGAAGGTCGCGCTGGCGGGCCGCCACTCGAGCAGCCTGTGCAGCGTGGAGGCCGGCGCGCCGGTGGCGTCGGTGAGCCGCTTGGCCGCGCGTCCCGTCGGCGCCGCCAGCGCCACGGTCAGCCCCTTGCGCTTCAGGATCGAAACGATCCCCCGCACGATGGTGGTCTTGCCGACGCCGGGTCCGCCGGTGATGACGGCCACCTTGGCGCCGAGCGCCAGCTTGACCGCCTCGGCCTGCTGGCGCGCCAGCGCAATCCCCGCCTCGCGCTCGTACCAGGCGATCGCCTTGTCGACCTCCACGGACAGCGCCGGCGCCGGCGTGTCGAGGAGGCGCGCGAGCCCCGCGGCCAGCGCCGTCTCCGCGCGGTAGAGCAGTGTCTCGTAGATCGCCGGATCCTTCGGCTCCTCCACCACGGTGGCGTCGATCGCCACCTCGCCGGCGCGGGCCAGCCGATCGATCGCCGCGGCCAGGGCGTCTTCAGGCTGAGCGAGCAGCGCGGCGGCTTTCTGGCAGAGGCGCGCGCGCGGCACGAAGACGTGCCCGTTGCCCGACTCGTCGTCGAGCACGTGACGAACGCCGGCCTCGAGCCGCGCCGGCGCATCGCGCGCCACGCCGAGCGCCCCGGCCAGCTTGTCGGCCGAGAGAAACCCGATCCCCCATATGTCGAAAGCCAGCCGGTAGGGATTCTCGCGCACGCGCGCGATCGAGGCCGCGCCGTAGCGCTTGTAGATGCGCGCCGCGAAGGCGGGCGAGACGCCGTACCCCTGCAGGAAGACCATCACCTCGCGCACCTGCCGCTGCGCGGCCCAGGCGTCGCGCACGGCGCGCGCCCGCGACTGGCCGATGCCGGCGACCTCGCCGATGCGCGCCGGCTCGCGGTCGAGGATCTCCAGCGTCTCGATCCCGAAACGGTCGACGATGCGCGAGGCCAGCTCGGGGCCGATCCCCTTGATGAGCCCCGAGCCGAGGTAGCGGCGCAGCCCCTCCAGGGTCGCGGGCGCGACCTCGGTGTAGTGCTCGATCCGGAACTGCGCGCCGTAGCGGGCCGTGGTCTCGAAGCGGCCGATCACGCGCAGCGACGCGCCCGCCGGGACGCCGACCAGGCCGCCCACCACGGTGATCACCTCGCCGTCGCGCTCGAGCTTCAGCCGGGCGACCGTGAACGACCCGTCGCCGCCCGAATAGACGACCCGCTCGACCGTGCCGAGCAGCGTTTCGTCCTCGCCGGCGCGGGAGGCCCCGCCGGGCGCGGGCGCGCGACGTCGGTCGAACAAATCCACGGCCTCATGGGACCACACGGATTCCGCGCCAGCCATGCTAATTTTGTCGGCGATGGCGTTGCCGCCGCCCCTGCCGCCCGACGCCCGCCGGCCGCCAAGATCTCCCCCGTCCCCGCCGGCCGCGCCGCCGCCTCCCCCCGCACCACCGCCGCCCGCGGTCCCGCCGCCGTCCGCGCCGCCGGGGCCACCGCCCGGGGAGCCCGAGGCGCTCTCCGTCGAGGTGACCAACCCCTCCGACGGCGGGTTCTTCTACTGGCTGCTGCGCTTCTACGCCTTCGGCCTCTGCTGCGTGCTGGGGCTCGCCTTCCTGGGCGGCATCGGCGTCTACCTCCACTTCGCCGGCTCGCTGCCGCCCATCCCGAACCTGGCCACCTACCACGAGGTCGCCGCCACCACGACGGTGATGCGCGGGTGGGACGGCACACCCCTGGCCGAGCTGGCCACGGAGCGGCGCGAGATCCTCCCGTTCGACAGATTTCCGCCGCAGCTCGTGCATGCGTTTCTCGCCGCCGAGGACCGCCGGTTCTACGAGCACCAGGGACTCGACTACCGCGGGATCGCCCGCGCGCTCGGCGCCAACCTGCGCGCCGGCGAGGTGGCGCAGGGTGGCTCCACCATCACGCAGCAGGTGGCCAAGTCGTTTCTCTCCTCGGAGCGGACCATCCAGCGAAAGATCCGCGAGGCGATCCTGGCCCGCCGCCTGGAGCGCCAGTATTCGAAGCGCGAGATCCTGACGCTCTACCTCAACCAGGTCTTCCTGGGCCACGGCGCCTACGGCGTGGCGGCGGCGGCGCGCATCTACTTCGACAAGCCGATCGAGGATCTCGATCTCGGGGAGATGGCGCTGCTGGCCGGCCTGGTCCGCGCCCCCTCGCGCTTCTCGCCGCTCACCAGCCTCGACGCCGCGCGCACGCGCCGCGATCAGGTGCTGGCGGCGATGGTCGCCTCCGGCTATCTCACCGACGACGAGGCCAACCGCTGGCGCGCGCGCCCGGTGATCATCCGCCAGCGCCCCGACTTCTTTCACACCGTCACCCCCTATTTCGCCGAGCAGGTCCGGCGCGACATCATCCGCCGCTACGGCGAGAAGAAGCTCTACGAAGGGGGTCTCGACATCGAGACCTCCGTGCTCCCCTGGGTCGACATCGCCGGGCAGGAGAACGTCGACTTCTCGCTGCGCAAGCTGGACAAGCGGCAAGGGTGGCGGGGGCCGGTGGTGCACCTCACCGGTGCGGCCGCCGACGAGCTCCGCCGCCGCGTCGCCGCCCACTACGGCGGCGAGCCGCCCACCGAGGGGCACCTCTACCTGGGCCTCGTCGAGGGGGCGACCGCCGACGGCAGCTACCGCGTGCGCGTCGGCAGCGGCGTCTACCTCCTGCCGTCGGCCAACATGCTGTGGGCCGTCCCCTGGAGCGCCAAGGACGCCGTCAACGACCGCAAGCTCGATTCGACGGTCGGCGTGCTGCGCACCGGGGACGTCATCTGGGTGAAGAACGCGCACCAGTCGAAGCGCGCGCGGTTCTCCGACTGGACCTACGACAACAAGAGCGAGGTGCAGTGGCTGCCCGCCTACGACGAGACGGCGCCGGGCAAGACGCCCAAGCGCCCGCGCACGGTCGAGCTGACCCTGGAGCAGACGCCGCGCGTGCAGGGGACGATCTTCAGCTACGACCACAGCTCGGGCTACGTGCTGGCGATGGTGGGGGGTGACGACTACGACCGCTCGGAGTTCAACCGCGTCTCGCAGGCCTGCCGCCAGCCCGGCTCGGTCTACAAGCCGATTTACTATTCGCTGGCGCTCGATCGCGGCTACGGGTTCTCCTCGCTCTTGAACGACGTGCCGCGCGCCGAGGTCGATCCGGTGACCGGCGAGGTCTGGACGCCGACCAACCTCAACAACACCGTCGACTACCAGGTGACGCTGGAGTACGCGCTCATCTGGTCGAAGAACGTCCCCTCGGTGCAGCTGTTCAAGCTGATGGGCGGCAAGGACGTCGAGGCCTGGGCGCGCCGGCTCGGCATCACCACGCCGATCATCCCGGACCAGGCGCTGGCGCTCGGCGCGTCGTGCACGCGGATCGACGAGCTGACCCGCGCCTTCTCGGCCTTCGCGAAGGAGGGGCAGGTCATCGATCCGATCTACGTCCGCCGCGTCCGCAACCGCATCGGCGCCGTCATCGAGGACCACACCTCGATCGGCGATCCGTTCGGCACGCCGTCCGAGCGGCTCGATCGCCTGATGGTGCTGGCCGCGGCGCGCACGCCGGCGCCGGCCATCCCGCCCCGCACCGCCTGGCTCACCTCGACGCTGCTCCGCCACGTCGTCACCCGCGGCCACGCGCCGGCGATCCGGACCGCCAACCTCCCCGCGGCCGGAAAGACGGGCACCTCGAGCGCCACGATGGACACCTGGTTCATCGGCTACACCTCACGCTGGATGACCTCGACCTGGATCGGCGACGACCTGCGCGAGCGCTCGCTCGGCCAGAAGGACGCGGCGTTCATGCTGACCGTCCCGATGTTCGCCCGCTATCTGACCGAGGTGGCGGCCAAGCAGCCGCTGGTCGATGTCCCCTGGCAGCGCCCGGCCGGCGTCAAATCCGACGACACGGGCGGCAAGCTGCGCACGACGATGGAGGAGGTCCTGGCCGACGGACAGACCGACGCCGCCACCGCCGCGCACAAGCCGCTGCGGGTGGCGCCCCGCGCCCCGACGCCGATTCCGCCCACAGCTGCAGCGCCGCGGGCGCACCTGCAGGAACCAAACAAGGCACCCCAGTAAGCGCCAGCCAGCGGGCGAGCGGCGAGCGCGCCGCTAGCGAGAGAGGGCAATCGACGGGTCGGTGGTCGCCGGCTCGTCGCCGCCCACCACCAGATTCGCCAGCGGCTCGTGCCCGTTGCGACCGGTCCGCGGCGCCCAGGCCGCGGCATACTGCCCGAGCCGCTCGAGGAACTCGCGCGTGCTCTTCGGCATCGGCACACGGGCGCGCGTCACGTGGGTCACCAGCGCCTTGGCCGCGGCGATCAGCTCCAGCCCCTGTGAGATCCGGAGCCGCTCGTCGACCGGGGAGCGCTGCGACCCCACCGGCTGAAACGCCAGCATCCGCTCGCCCGCGGTCACGAACATCGACCAGGCCTCGAAGATGGTCGGATCGGTGTGCAGCGTCTCGCACTTGACCTTCGCCGCACGGGCGAACTCCCCGATGGCCGGGACGATGCCGGCGAAGGCGCGGGTGCCGCCGAAGGTCTCGCAGAGCGCGTCGGCGATCCGGTCGATGTCCCGCATGGTGACGGAGATCTTGAGGTAGCGGCTCTTGTAGAAGTCCTCGATCGGAAAGGCGAACGCCTTGAGCGGCTCGCCCCACAGCTCGTCGATCCCCTCGTCGCCGCTGCGGTGAAGCACCAGGCGCCCCAGCGCCAGCGCCTCCTGCAGGTGATCACCGCACTCGCGCATCAGCGCGTTGTCGGGATCGATCGCGATCCCCAGCGCCTGCAGCTCGACCGCCTTGGTCAACAGATCGCCGGCGCGGTTGAAGAGCGCCCCGGCCAGCATCGCCCCTTTGACCCGCTGCTTGGCGCGATCGGTCTCTGCGTTGAAGGCTTGCCGTGCCTCGGCCAGGCGCCGCCCGGGAATGTTGAGCCCGTGCTCGACGTGATTGAAGAGCCGCCGGGTGAGCGCCTCGATCAGCGTCTTCTTGGCGAGCAAGGTGTCGGCGGGCGCTTCATACGCCTTGATCCAGTATCCCCCGTAGAAAACCCGCCACTCCCCGTCGATGGCCCGCTTCGCACCGTCCCGGATGCCCGCCTCGTCGTCCATGCCTGATCGCCTCTGGACCAAAACTGTACGCCGGGTTTTATCAAGCAGATCACCCACGTGGACAGTTGGTGAACTATTTACCTGTCTGAAATCTGGACGTAACGAAAGGCCGACGAATCGAAGCGTCGAGGTGCTCTCATGTAGGGAGATCACCATGCCTTCCCTTTCGCGTTCCCATTCGCTTTCGTCTTCCCTTTGCTCACTTTATTTCGTCGCCTCCTTCGTCGCCCTCTTCGGCACCTCGTGCCTGAAGCCGGTCCAGGATCCCAACCCGGGGGGCACCGGCGGTGCTGGCCAGGCGGGCGGCACGAACGGAACCGGTTGGGGCGTCGGCTCTGGCGGCAACAACGGAACCGGCGGTGGCGGGACGACGAGCACCGGCGGTGCGACGAGCACAGGTGGCGCGACGAGCACCGGCGGCGCGACGAGCACCGGCGGCGCGACGAGCACAGGTGGTGCGACGGGCACCGGCGGCAGCGGGACCGGCGGCGGTGGCAGCGGCGGCGCGATGACCGGCGCCTGCGACGCGACCTCCTGTCCGAGCGGTTGCTGCGACGCCAGCGGCGGCTGCGTGACGGAGCAGTCGACGTCGGTGTGCGGGCGCAACGGCGCCGCCTGCGTCACCTGCGCCGACGGCCAGGCCTGCAGCGGCGGCGCCTGTGTCTGCAACGCCGGCTCCTGCGCGTCGGGATGCTGCGATTCAAACGGCCAGTGCGCGACGCCGACCAGCGCCGCGTGCGGGAAGAGCGGCGGCAGCTGCACCCCCTGCGGCGACGGACAGACCTGCGACGGGTCGGGGACCTGCGTCTGCAATGCCACCTCCTGCTCCACCGGCTGCTGCGACACGACCGGCAAGTGCGTCCGCTACGCCAGCCAGTCGACGCCCAGCTGTGGCGCGGGCGGCGCCACCTGCGCCCCTTGCGCGACCGGCCAGGCCTGCGGCGCCGCCGGCCTCTGCACCTGCACGTCTGCCTCCTGCGCGGGCGGCTGCTGCGATGCGACCGGCAAGTGCGTCCTCACCGCGGCGCAGAGCACCAGCGCCTGCGGCGCCAACGGCGCCGCTTGCGGCACCTGCGCCTCGGGGCAGGCCTGCAGCGGCGGCGCCTGCAGCTGCGGCGGCGCGAGCTGCGCGGGCTGCTGCTCGAACGGCGCCTGCGTGACGGCCTCGAAGACCGCCTGTGGCGCCAACGGGGGCGCGTGCACGCCCTGTGGCAACCAGCAGGAGTGCAGTCCGCAAGAGCAGTGCGTGTGCGACGCCACCTCGTGCCCGAGCGGCTGCTGCGACAAGAACGGCCAGTGCCAGACCTCCGGCACCACGACCTGTGGCATCGGCGGCGCCGCTTGCACCGCCTGCGCCACCGGTCAGGCCTGCGGCGGCAACGGCCAGTGCGTCTGCAACGCCAGCTCCTGCAGCGGCGGCTGTTGCAACGGCACCGCCTGCGTCGCGCAGAGCGCGGAGAGCATGGGCGCCTGCGGCACCGGCGGCGCGAGTTGCGCCCCCTGCGCCACCGGCCAGGCCTGCAGCGGCGGCAAGTGCGTCTGCAACGCCAGCTCCTGCCCGAACGGCTGCTGTGATTCGAGCGGCAAGTGCCAGACCTCGAGCAACCCGACCTGCGGCACCGGCGGTGTCGCCTGCGCCGCCTGCGGGACCGGCACCACCTGCTCGTCGGGCACGTGCGCCTGCAACGCCAGCTCCTGCGGCGGCGGCTGCTGCAACGGCACGACCTGTCTCGCCTACGCCAGCGAGTCGAACACCCTCTGCGGCAGCGGCGGCGCGACCTGCGCCCCCTGCAGCAGCGGCACGACCTGCAGCGCCGCCAACGGCACCTGCGGCTCGACCAGCGCCGGGCCTTGCACCTGGAACGGCGGCCCGTCGTCGACCAACGGAGAGATCACCTGCTACTGGTTCGGACAGGGGACGGCCAAGGGGGGCGGCTGCGGGAGCTTCAAGACCTACTGCGGCTACTGCGGGACGGAGTCGGGCAGCAACAACGGCGGGACCTGCCCCACCGGGATCACCGACGGCGTCCCCAACACCGGGACCTCGTACTTCGCCGCCTTCCCGGTCGGGACCTTCGGCCAGGGGACCTATTGCGGCATGTGCGTCGACGTCACCTGGATGGGAAAAACGATCACCGCCACCATCGTCGACGAATGCGCGACCTGCCCGACCTCCTCGCACATCGACCTGAGCCTGTCGGCGGCGGCGGCGCTGGGGCTCGGCCAGGGGACCGCCACCGGCGACGCCAAGAGCGGCGTGACCTGGAAGGCGGTCGACTGCCCGGTGACCGGCAACATCGTCGGCGTGTTCAACGGCTCGTCGCAGCAGGTCTACTTCCAGAACGTCACCTTCCCGGTGGCAAAGGCGGTCGCCGGCGGGCACACCGCCACGCAGGCGTTCGGCTACTGGGACTTCGGCAGCGCCGTGGGCGGGATGTCGGTGACCCTCACCGACAGCGTCGGGCACGTCGTCACGGGGACCATCCCTTCGTCGAGCGGGGGCAGCGTGGGCGCGCAGTTCCCCATGACTTGCCAGTGACCGGTTAGTGACCGCTTCGGATCGGTGAGCCCTAACCGCCGATCATGTGGAGCGCCAGCGCGAGCAGGCGCTGCGTCTCCTCGTGCGTGGCGGAGAGGTGCAGGTGCACGACGTGCCCTTCGCGGGTCAGCGTCGCGTGAGAGACCAGGGGAGAAAACCCGCCCAGCAGAACGAGCGGGTTGCTGCTCAGCTTGTGCTGCACCGTCGGCCACTCGGTCTCCCAGTGCTGCGCCGGCTGGTCGGCGAGGAAGGTCCCCTCGACGTCGAGGGAGACGTCGTCCCCGTCGAGGCCGATGACCGCGCTGACGGCGTTGGGGACCTCCATCCCGTAGAGCACCGGCGGCAGCCCCCCCGCGCCGTTCGCCGTCTTGAAGATATCGACCGCGCTCACCATGAGGGCGCCGCCGGGCGGCATCAGCCCCTCCTCGGCGCCGATGCGCGAGAGCATCGAGGCCCAGTCGATCGCGCCGGGCGCGCCGGCGTCGGCGTGGGCGCTGGCGCCGCCGTCCGGCGCGGCCCCCGCGTCGGCCTCCGCTGCCGGGAGGCGCGGCGCCATCAACAGCGCGCGGTAGGAGGGCGGCGTGACGATCGCCAGCCCGGGCGCTGCCAGGACGATGATCCGATCGTCGCGCGAGGGCGCCGTCCCGGGCGGCAGCCCGCGCCGCGGGTGACGTTCTCCGACCGGGCGCCCGCCTTCGGTGCGCCAGGCGATCACCCGATCCGTCGCCTTGGCGCCCCGGCTGAGCGCGGCCCGCAGCCCGCTGTCGTCGAGGTGATGGCGAGCGGCCAGAAACGTCACGCTGGGATCGAGCGGGTGCGGGGTGGCGATGAGGAGCGCGTCGAACGACTGGAACAGATCGAGCTCCGTCCCTTCCATCAGGTCGCGCCGGTCGGGCAGCCGCGCCAGCAGCGCATCGACGGGAGCAACGAAGTCGGTGCCCCGCAGGCGATCGAGACGCAGGAGCACCGTCAGACGCGACCCCTTCGGTCCATACGCCGACAGATCGTTGGTCGGCGCGGGCGCGTCCGGGTCCTCGAACGGCGAGGCCTGTCCCGCCCGCTCGCGCGGATCGGCCTTCGCGGCCAGCGTCCCCTCGGCGGCGGCGGTCCGCGGCGCGCGGCGATGGGCGCGACGCGGGGCCTGCCCCGGGCCGTGGCCTGCGGCGGGCCCGCCGAGCGGCAGATCCTTCAGCTCGTCGAGCCGCATGCCGGTGAGCTCGATGTCGACCCGACCGGTGAACGGACGCGCCCCCAGGCCGAGGCCCATGGCGATCAGCGCCAGGTGAACCAGCACCGACAGCCCGAGAGCTAGGCTCCACCGCCGCGACATCCAGGATCATTATACGGGCGCTTGCGATCCCCACGGCTTGCGCGTGTCACGGCTCGCGCGCGACACCGTCGCGCACGGCGCCTGCGCGCGGCGCGTTTGCGCTACGCTGAGCGCGTGAGCACGGGTCAGACGGGAAAGTCGAAGCGGGCGGCGGTGACGGAGGCCGGCGGGGCGATGCCGACGGTGAGGACGGCCCCCTCGCGCGGCCACTCCTGGACGATCTCGAGCAGCGCGGCCGCGAGAAACGCGCCGGCCACCCGCGCGGCGGCCTCGTCGCTGGAGGTGGCGTCGGCGGCGATCAGGCGCCCGCCCGGGCGCAGGAGCGGCATCAGCGCGGCGATCCAGCGCTCCCCCTCGGCGGGCGGCAGCCCGGCCACGTTCTCGACCACCAGCGCCGACAGCGTGCCGCGCCCGAACGGGAGCTCGGCCGCCGCCAGCGCCACGTCGAGCGGCCGGGCTTCTTTCTTGGCGCGCCGGTGCGTGCGCAGCGCTTGGGGCCGCAGCTCGCTCTCGACCAGCAGCAGCGTCCGCCCCCCACGCGCGAGCGCCGCGCCCAGCCAGGGGGGACCAAGCACGACCACCGGCGGGCGCGCCGGGTCGGCCGCGGTCGCGACCTTGGTCGAGACCTCGCTCGAGACCTTGGTGGGGACTTCGCCCGGGATCTGGGTCCAGCGCAGCAACGCCTCCAGCGTCGGCTGGCTGCCGAGAGGACCCGAGAGCAACGGACCGCGCATCTGCCGGCGGAAGCTACCACGGCCCTGTGACCGATCATGAGCTTCATCGTGCAGCTCGACCGCGACGCGCCCGCCGAGAAGATCGGCGGCAAGGCGCGCTCGCTGGTGAAGCTCGCCGCTGCGGGGCTGCCGGTCCCACCGGCCTTCGCGCTCTCCACCGAGCTCTTCTCGGCTTTGCGCGCGGGCGGACCACCGCTGCCAGCAACGCTGGCGGCTCCCGGCGCGCTGGCGGCGATCGCATCGGCCGCCCGGGCGCTGCGCGAAGCGCCGTGGCCAGCGGGGTTCGCCGAGACGCTCGCAGGGGCGCTGGCCGCGCTCGACGGCCGAGCTCAGGCCCGGTTCGTGGTCCGCTCGTCGGCGGCCATCGAGGATCGGCCCGACGCGCTCGGGGCCGGGCTGTTTCTTTCGCGGCTCGATCTTCGAGCGGCCGAGGTCGAGCCGGCGCTGCGCGAGGTGCTGGCGTCGGCCCTGGCGCCGGGCGTGGTGGCCTACTTTGCACGCCGGAGCCTGTCGTCTGACCGACCCGGCTTCGCGGCGCTGATTCATCCGTTCGTCACCGGGGACGCCGCCGGCTCTGCCGCCCTCGATTCCTCGCACGGGGCCCCGGTCATCGACGCGCACCACGGCGACGCGACCCGCGCCCGCGCGCGGATCCAGGACGCGCTCACGCGATTGACCGTCACGCACGGCCCGGTCGAGATCGAATGGGCGGCGAGCGGCTACCAGGTGACCTTCTTGCAGATGCGTCCCTACCGGCGCCCCACCCGCGTGCGGCTCGCGGCGGTCGGTCAAAGCGGTTTGCACTTCGGCCTGCACCTCGGGTGGCACTGGGATGCCGCCCACAATCCTCTCCCCTTGTCGCCCGCGCAGGCCGGGCTGGTGGCGCTGGTCGATCGGGTGTGCGACACGGGGCTGCGCCAGCAGACGCTGCGCGGATATCTCTTCTATTCCCACGCGCCGCGGCCCGCCGGGACCACCAGGCGCACCGCCACCTCGGTGACCGCGGCGCTGGCCGCGCTGCGGGCGCTGGCCGACGCGCGCCTCCCCCGCGCCGGGAGCGACGGCTCGGTCTCGCTCGATGAGGCGCTGGACGACTTCGTGGCGATCTACCAGCCTCTCTTCGGCGTGGTCCAACCGGCGGCCCGCGCCGCGCGCAAGGCGCTGAGCGATTTCTTGCAAGGCCAGGGGCTCGATCCGACGCCGCTCCTTCCGCGACTTCTGGCCGCCGTCCCGTCGGCGGCCCGGGAGCGGGTCGAGCTGGCCCGGGCGTTCGCGCGGGCCGCCGAGCCCGTCGCGCGGGCGGCCGCGCGCGCCGCCTATCTCGAGCGCTTCGGCGACGAATCGCCCTGCTGGGACGTGGCGGTGCCGACCTGGCGCGAGACCTCCGTCGAGCCGGCAGGCAGATTGGCACAATCCCCTGACGAGGACTGGCGGGCCGCCGCCGACTCCGTTGGCGCCGCCTTGCCCCCCTCGGTACGCCCGGCGTGGAGTGACCTCCTGACCGAAGCGCGCTCGGGGGTGGCCGCCGGCGAGGACGACGATGCCCTCTACGCGCGGGCGCAGGCGCACGTGCGCCGCGCGCTCCTCCGCGAAGGGGCCCGCCTCGCCGCGCGCGGCCTGCTCGGCGGCGCCGACGAGATCTTCTGGCTCCCGCTCGATCTGGTCCGCCAGCACGCGCGCGGCGAAGCGCGAGCTGAAACGACGCTCACCCGCGCGGAGGCCACCCGGCTGGTCGACGACGCCCGACGCGCCGACGCCGACGCGCGCAAGGCGCCCCCGTCGCTCGCCGACGCCGGCCGAGCGGCCGACCTGCCAGGACTCGTCCGTGGACGCTCGGGCGCGGGCGGCGTCTGCATCGGCCGCGTCAAGCTCTGGAACGAGGCCGGCGGCGACGCCGCTGGCGGCGCCGAGCGCGGCGTCGAGCCGACCGTGATCGTGGCGAGGACGATCCTTCCGACCGAGCTGCCGCTCATCGCGGCCGCCGCGCTGGTCGTCGAGACCGGCGGACCGCTCGATCACGTCGCCGCGCAGGCCCGAGAGCGCGGGATCCCTGCCGTGGTCGGCGCGCCCGGCGCACTGGCGGCCTTCGCCGAGGGCGATCGCGTCCTCGTCGACGGCGACGCCGGGCTGGTGGCGCGCGTCGATTAGGATAAGGACCGGTCAGCGATCGTCGGCGGACGTCGATTGACCTTCAACGCTCTTCGGTCTCGCCGTCGTCGGCGAGGTACTCGAGGATCACCTCGTCGAGACTCTTGTCGCTGACCAGACCGCCGGAGAACGCCTCGCCGCTGGCGGGCGCGGGCGGATCCCAGGGCATCCGGATCTTGCCGGAGCTGCCAGAGACCGGCGCCTCGGCGATCGGCTGGGCGCCGGCGGGGACCGCGACCGGCTGAGACATCCGCGTCGGCCCGGGGGTCTCCCAGGGCATCCGGATCTCGCGCGACGAGGCCAGCGGCTGCGACTGGCCGTCCGCCGCGCGCGCCCGGTTGCCCGCCACGAATCCGCCGCCGTCCCGAACCGCGTAGTGCGCGCCGGCGCGCGGGCGCGTCGGCGGCGCCGCCGCGGGCGAACCGCCGGGGTTGATCGTCCCTTTGACCTGGGGTTGCCCGGCGCCGACGTTGATCACCACGTTGCGCCGCACCACCACGCCGTCGGCGGGGTTGGAGACCTGCACCGGCGAGCGCTTGAGCGCCGTCGGCTGGACGACCACCACCGGCTTGGGCGTCATCTTCGGGGGCGTGGGCGGCGGCAGGGCCTGCCCGACCGAAGCGGGATCGAAGACGAGCGGCTCGGTCGCCATCGGTGGTGCGACCGGATCGATCGGCACGGGTGCCACCGGCACCGGCGCCGCCAGCTCGACGAGCACCGGTGCCGTCGGGCTCGCCAACATCGCGGGCTCGCCGCGCGCGATGAAGAAGGCGGAGATGCGCGCGTCGTGCTCCTGATGCGTCAGCTCCCGGATCATCGCCTTGTGGAGCTTCTGCATCGCCGCGCGGACGGAATCCTCCGGCGCCGCGGGATCGTATTCCTCCTTCTTCGAAGAGAGGATCGTCCCCTGATAGAAGAGATGCGTGTAGACCCGCGCGTACCCCTGCCCCGAGTCCTCCGTCTGGACGTGGAAGGTGCGCCCGCCGTACCGGAGGTTGTGGTTGTACCCCAGGACGGGGCTGCGACCGGGCTTCGTCAAGGGGGGTCTTCGAGTATATCGCTGGGCGTCCAATATTCCTTGAAGATCTCGCGTCTTGCTGGCTTCCATCCGCTCTCTTGCCTGGCACGTTCGCCGCCTCTTCGCCGGCTGTGAGGGTCCTGCGGCTGTTGCGCCCCACCCCCTCCGGGGTAAGATTTCGCGCCCATGACGCGGCGAGCGACGATCAAGCGCAAGACCTCGGAGACGAACATCGAGCTGACCCTGGCCCTCGACGGCTCGGGCCAGCGGCGGATCGCGACGCCGGTGCCGTTCTTCAACCACATGCTCGAGGCGGTCGCGCGCCACGGCCTCTACGACCTCGAGGTCAACGCCACCGGCGACGTGGAGGTCGATCCCCACCACCTGGTGGAGGATGTGGGAATCTGTCTGGGGCAGGCCTTTCGCGAGGCGCTGGGCGATCGGAGCGGCATCTCCCGCTTCGGCGAGGCGACCGTCCCCATGGATGAGACGCTGGTGGCGGCCGCCGTCGACTTCAGCGGCCGCGCCGCCTTCGTCTACCGCGCCGACCAGCTCAAGGGGCGGGTGGTGGGGACGTTCGACGTCGAGCTCGGCCGTGAGTTCTTCGGCGGGTTCGTGGCCGCCGCCCTCTGCAACCTGCACCTCGAGATCCGCTACGGCGAGAACGCCCACCACATGATCGAGGCGCTGTTCAAGGCGTTCGCCCGCGCCACCTCGGCGGCGGTGCGGATCGATCCGCGGGTGGTCGGCGTGCCGTCGACCAAGGGGACGCTCACCGCGTGAGCAGCGTGAACGCCGGGAAGATCGTGGTCGCCGATCTCGGCAGCGGCAACCTCCGCAGCGTGGAGAAGGCGTTGACCAGCGTGGGGGCGGAGGCGGTCGTCAGCGCCGACCCCGACGTTCTGGCGCGGGCCGACAAGCTGGTGGTCCCCGGTCAGGGGGCGTTCGGCGCCTGCGCGGCCGCGCTCGATCAGGGCGGCGGCGCGATCCGGCAGGGTGTGCTCGCCTTCATCGACAGCGGAAGGCCGTTCTTCGGGATCTGCATCGGCATGCAGCTCCTGTTCGAGCGCAGCGACGAGAACCCCGAGGCGCTCGGCTTCGGGATCCTCCCCGGTCGGGTCCGGCGCTTCGTCGACCGCCCCGGGCTGAAGATCCCGCACATGGGGTGGAACCAGACGCGGCGCGGCCCGGCGGCCGGCGCCGGCGTCGCCGAGGGCGCCTTCTTCTACTTCGTGCACAGCTACTTTCCCGATCCCGAGCGGCCCGAGGACGTGGCGCTGACCAGCGAGCACGGCGCGCCCTTCTGCGCTGCCGTCCGCCGCGGCAACGTCTTCGGCACCCAGTTTCACCCGGAAAAAAGCCAGGCCGCCGGTTTGGCCCTTCTCCGCGGCTTCGCCTCCGCGTAGAACGTCAGCGCGAAAACATGCAGGTCTTTCCGGCCATCGATCTACTGGGCGGCGCGGCGGTGCGCCTCGAGCAGGGGCGACGCGAGAGCGCCAAGATCTACGACCGCGCCCCCTGGGAGGTCGCGGCGCGCTTCGCGGCCGCGGGCGCGACGCGGATTCATGTCGTCGATCTCGACGCCGCCTTCACGCGCGGCACCGACACCCGCGTCGACAACCGAGCGACGCTGAAGAAGATCGTCGACGCGGCGGGCGTTCCGGTCGAGACCGGCGGCGGCGTGCGGACGCTCGACGACTGCGCGCGTCTGTTCGAGCTGGGCGTGGGCTACGTCGTCCTCGGCACCGCGGCGGTGAAGGACCCGGCCATGGTCGAGGCGGCCTGCGCGCACTGGCCGCAGCGGCTGGTGATCGCCGTCGACGCGCGCGCCGGCAAGATCTCCGTCGAGGGATGGACCGAACAGACCACGGCCGACGCCACCGAGGTCGGCCTGGCGGTCGCCCGCGCCGGCGCCGGCGCGGTGCTCTACACCGACATCGGACGGGACGGGATGCGCTCGGGACCGAACCTCGAAGCGACGGCGCGGCTGGCGCGGGCGCTCCACCCCTGCCCGGTGATCGCCTCGGGCGGCGTGTCGCGGCTGGAGGATCTCGACGCGCTGGTCCCGACCGGCGCCACGGCCGTGGTGGTCGGCAAGGCGCTCTATGAGGGCGTGTTCACGGTCGAGCAGGCGCTGGCCAGGGCTCGCATCCTGCCAGGTGGCGCCTAAAGTCCGCTGAGCTTTGCCCGCGGCCTTCGGGCGTGGGAGATTGGGAGGCTCGAGCTTCAAGCATGTTGTGCAAGCGGGTCATCCCCTGCCTCGACGTCGACGGCGGGCGGGTCAAAAAAGGCGTTCAGTTCAAGCAGCTGCGCGACGCCGGCGATCCCGTGGCGGTGGCCGCCGCCTATGACGCCCAGGGCGCCGACGAGATCTGCTTCCTCGACATCACCGCCTCGTCCGACGGACGGGCGACGATGCTGGACGTCGTGCGCGCCACCGCCGAGCGGGTCTTCCTTCCGCTCACGGTCGGGGGCGGCGTGCGCTCCGTCGAGAATGTCCGCGAGCTGCTGCTGGCCGGGGCCGATAAGGCCGGGATCAACACCGCCGCCGTCGCCGATCCGGAGCTGGTGCGCCGCGCCGCCGACGCCTACGGCAACCAGGCGATCGTCGTGGCCGTCGACGCGCGCCGCCGGCCGGGTACGGGCCCGCTCGCCTGGGAGGTCTACACGCATGGCGGGCGCCGCCCGACCGGGCTCGACGCCATCGCCTGGTGCGAGAAGATGGCGGCCTTCGGGGCGGGGGAGATTCTGCTCACCAGCATGGACCGCGACGGGACGCGCGACGGCTTCGACCTCGAGCTCACCCGCGCCGTCGCCGATCGGGTGCCGATCCCGGTCATCGCCTCGGGCGGCGTGGGCGGCCTCGAGCACCTCTACCAGGGGATCGCCGAGGGGCACGCGGAGGCGGTGCTGGCGGCGTCGATCTTCCACTTCGGCGAGGCGACCGTGGGCCAGGCGCACGCCTACCTGCGCGCGCGCGGCGTTCCGGTTCGCGAGGAAGTCCGCGAAGGAGTCCGCGAAGACGCTGCCAAGGGAGCTCCATGACCGACACGACGAAACCCCTCCTCGACGCGGTGACCTTCGACGAAAGCGGTCTCTGCCCGGTGATCGCCCAGGAGGCGCGCACCGGGATGATCCGCATGGTGGCCTGGGCGAACCGCGAAGCGCTGGCGCTGACCGCGGAAACCCGGGCGGCGCACTTCTGGAGCCGCTCGCGCAGGGCGCTCTGGCGCAAGGGCGAGAGCTCCGGGCACACGCTGGCGGTGCGCGAGATGCGCATCGACTGCGACGGCGACGTGGTCCTCTATCTGGTCGAGGCCGAGGGTCCCTCCTGCCACACCGGCGCGACGTCCTGCTTCTATCGAAAGGCCGGCGACGACGGCACCCTCGTCGAGGACGACGGTCCGCCCGATCCGCCGGCGCTGGTGCTGGCGCGCGTGGCCGAGGTGATCGCCGAGCGCAAGCGCACCCGCCCCGAGAAGTCGTACGTCGTATCGCTGCTCGACGCCGGGCTGCCCAAGATCAACGGCAAGATCGCCGAGGAGTCGCGCGAGCTCATCGAGGCGCTGCCCGAGAACGACGCGGCGCACACCGCGCACGAGGCGGCCGATCTGATCTTCCACACCCTGGTGGGTCTGGAAGCGGCCGGCGTGCCGCTCGACGACGTCTTCGCTCAGCTGCGCAAACGCTTCGGGATCTCCGGCCTCGACGAAAAAGCGAGCCGCAGGAAATGATCAGTGGATCGTCGTCGGCGCGCGACGCGATCCGGAGCGAGGTTCGACGCAACATTCGACTCTTGCTGGGGCCGGGGGGGGCGGCGGCTCACGTTCTCCCCGGCTACGAGGCGCGCGCCGGACAGCTGGCGATGGCCGAACGGATCGCCGACGCCATCGACGGTGACGAGCGCCTCCTGGTCGAGGCCGGGACCGGCACCGGCAAGACGCTGGCCTATCTGGTCCCCGCGCTGCTCTCCGGCCGGAAGGTGGTGGTCAGCACCGGGACCAAGACGCTGCAAGACCAGATCGCCACCGTCGATCTGCCGCGGCTGCGGACCATCTTCGCCGCCGCCGGGATCGGCGACGAGAACCTCGACTGGGCGGTGATGAAGGGGCTCGGCAACTACGTCTGCCGGCGCCGGCTGGCCGAGCGCGAGCGCCAGCAGAGCCTGGTCGCCGATCCCGCCTTCGACCGCCTGCTGGCCTTCGCCGCCTATTCGTCGACCGGCGACCGCGCCGAGCTCGCCGAGCTGGCCGACGAGGCGCCGCTCTGGAACGAGATCGCCGCCACCCCCGAGACCCGCATCGGCCCCCGCTGCAGCTTCTTCGAGAGCTGCTTCGTGACGTCGATGCGCCGCCGGGCCGCCGCGGCGCCGCTGGTGATCGTCAACCACCACCTCTTCTTCGCCGATCTGGCGCTGCGCGCCCGCTGGCCCGAGGCGCAGGTGCTGCCGCCTTACGAGGTGGTCATCTTCGACGAGGCCCACCAGATCGAGGACGTGGCGACCGAGTTCTTCGGCGTCCACGCCTCGACCCAGCGGCTGTTCGCGCTGGCCCGCGATCTCGGGCGCGAGACCGGCGTGCCGCTCGCCCGCGCGCAGTCGGCGTCGGGGCGGCTGACGGTGGCAGCCGGGGCGCTGGCCGACGCGCTCCGCAGGCTGGTCCCGGCGCCGCGCGCGGGCGCCGACGAGACGCGCGCCCCCTTCCCCGTCGACCTCGGCACCGGCCCGGCGCGCGCCGCCTACCATCAGCTCGACGGGCTGCTCGAGGAGATCGCCGCCTGGCTGGATCCCGACGGCAGCGCGGTGGCCGAATCGCGGCGCCCGGCGGAGGTGGCGGCGCTGGGCCGGCGCGCCACCGCCGTGCAGACCGATCTGTCGGTGCTGATCGACGGCCGGGGGCGCGAGCACGTCCGCTGGCTGGGCGCCTCGCCGCGCAACGTCGCCCTCCACGCGTCGCCGGTCGAGGTGGGTCCGCTGCTGGGACGCGCGCTCGACGCCTGCCCGGGGCCGATCATCCTCACCTCGGCGACGCTGACCGTCGCCGGCTCGTTCGACTACCTGCGCACCCGCGTCGGCCTCGGCGACACCGCCGCCGAGGCGACCTTTCCCTCGCCGTTCAGCTATGCCCGCCAGGCGCTCCTCTACCTGGCGCCCGATCTCCCGGAGCCGAATCAGGACGGCTTCGCCACCGCCGCCGCCGCGCGGATGGGGGAGCTCTGCGCCATCACCGGGGGGCGCGCGTTGCTGCTCTTCACCAGCTTCAAGAACCTGCGCGTCGCCGAGGCCCACCTGCGCGGCAACCCCAACTTTCCCTTTCCGCTCCTGGTCCAGGGGGAGCGCCCGCGAAACTTCCTGCTGGCGGCCCTGCGCTCCCGGATCGGCTCTGTGCTGCTGGCGACGCAGAGCTTCTGGGAGGGGGTCGACGTTCCGGGCGAGGCGCTGTCGCTGGTGGTGATCGACAAGATCCCCTTCGCCGTCCCCGACGACCCGCTCACCGCCGCCCGCATCGATCGCATACGCGACGAGGGGGGCGATCCGTTCGGGTCGTACCAGCTGCCGCGCGCGGCGCTGTCGCTCAAGCAGGGGTTCGGCCGCCTCATTCGCCACCGCGGCGACCACGGCATCGTCGGCATCCTCGACGGTCGGGTCGGGCGCAAGAGCTACGGCGCCACCCTGCGGGCCAGCCTGCCGCCCGACTGCCCGCGCACCGAATCGCTGGAGGACGTGGCGGCCTTCTGGGCGCGGGTGCGCCCGTCCCCGGCGGCCCCCCTGGCGGCCGCCCCCACGCCGGGCGCGCCTGGCTCGTCATCGTCATGACGGGTCTCCTGCCCAGCCTCTGCCTCTGCCTCGGCGCCTACTTCGCCGGCTCGATCCCCTTCGGCGTGCTGGTGGCGCGCGGCAAGGGCGTCGACCTCCGCACCGTGGGCAGCGGCAACATCGGCGCCACCAACGTCGCGCGGGCGCTCGGCAAGGGGTGGGCGATCGCCGTGCTGCTGGGCGACGCGGCGAAGGGCTTCGTGCCGGTCTGGCTGGGCCGCCGGCTGGGGTTCTCGGCCGCGCCGATCGCCATCGCCGGTCTCTCCGCGATCGTCGGCCACATGTTCACGCTCTTCCTGCGCGGCCGCGGCGGCAAGGGTGTCGCCACCTCCCTGGGCGTCGCGCTGGCGCTGTCGCCGCTGGCCGCCCTGCTCGGATTTGGCGTCTACGTCGTGGTGTTCGCCGCCACGCGCCTGTCGTCGCTGGGGTCCCTGCTGGGCGTCTGGACCTTCAGCCTCTTCTTCGTTCTCCGCTGCGCGCCCGCCGCCCCGCTCGTCGGCCTGGCGATCGGCGGGGCCGCGCTGGTGACCCTCCGGCACCGCCAGAACATCGCCCGCCTTCTTCACGGCGAAGAGAAGCGCGCCTGAGGGGCGCTGGCCGGACCGGCACTAATCCTGGCGGGCAGCTCAAGCGACGCGACGAAGCGCCGATGTAGGTGCCGGTTGCTTGAGCCCCGGCCTGTCTCGACTCCCGCTCGGTCGGTCCTGACATTGCGTCAGACCCTTCATCACGTGGATCCGACGGGCTCCGAGACTCGTTCAAGGTTCCTTTTCCAGGAGATTCAGCATGAAGCTCAAGAGAGCACTGTTGTTGGTCCAAGCTTGTTCGTTGCTGGCGTTCGGTTGCGGCGGCGGCGGTCCGGCGGACGGGACGGGCGGCGGTTCGGCGGGGAGTGGCGGCGGGGGAAGTGGCCTCGCGGGACACGGCAGCGGTGGCAGCACCGGTAACGCGGGCGCCTCCGGCAACGCCGGTGCCTCCGGCAACGCGGGCAGCTCCGGCGACGCCGGCGCCCCCGGCAACGCCGGCGCCCCCGGCAACGCAGGCGCCTCCGGCAACGCCGGTGCCTCCGGCAACGCGGGCAGCTCCGGCAACGCCGGCGCCCCAGGCAACGCGGGCGCTTCCGGCAACGCGGGCAACTCCGGCGCCGCGGGCGCCTCCGGCAACGCCGGCGCCTCCGGCAGCGCGGGCGACTCCGGCAACGCCGGCAGCTCCGGCAGCGCGGGCAACTCCGGCGCCGCCGGGACCAACGTTCCCCCGACCAAGTACACCGTCGGCGGAAGCATCTCGGGGCTGACCGGCGGCGGACTGGTGCTGCAGAACAACAGCGGCGACAACCTGACGGTCGCCGCCAACAGCACCTCATTCGTCTTCGCCACTTCGATCGCCTCGGGCTCCGGTTACCAGGTCGCCGTGCTCACGCAGCCGAGCGGGCCCAGCCAGAGTTGCACCGTGACCGATGGCTCAGGCAACGTGGCCGGCGGCAACGTCACCAGCGTCTCGATCGTCTGCTCGACCACCTCGTTCGCCGTCGGCGGCTCGGTCGCCGGCCTCACCGGCTCGGGGCTGGTCCTTCGCGACAACGGCGGAGACGATCTGGCGGTGCCAGCCAATGCGACCTCGTTCACCTTCCCGACCAAGGTGGCAAGCGGCGCTCCGTTCGCGGTCACCATCCCCAGCCAACCCTCGTCGCCCTCGCAAGCCTGCATGGTGGCGGGCGGCAGCGGCAACGTCGGCGCCGGTGACGTCAGCAGCATCACCATCAACTGTATGACCAGTTCGTTCACCGTCGGCGGCGACGTCAGCGGCCTCGCGGGGACGGTCGTGCTGGAGGACGACGGCGGAGACGACGTCACCGTGTCGACGAACGGCTCGTTCGCCTTCGCGACGCCCGTCGCCAGCGGCCAGCCCTACGCGGTCACGGTTCTGACCCAACCGCTGAGCCCGATCAGCCAGACCTGCTCCGTCACCTCGGGCGCGGGAACGATCGCCGGCGCCCCGATCACGGCGCAGATCGCCTGCGTCACCAACAGCTACAACGTCCTGGCGTCGGTGAACGGGTTGACGCAGCCCGGCCTCACGCTGACCAACGGGACCGACTCGGTCTCCGTCACCGCCAGCGGAACGGTGACCGTCTCCGCCGCGGTCCTGAGCGGCACGGGCTACACGCTCGCCGTCGCCGCCCAGCCCGCCACGCAGACCTGCCTCCTCGTCTCCCCCAGCGGGACCGTGGGCGCCACCGACGCGACGGTGACCGTCAACTGCACCGACAACCTCTACAACGTGGCCGGCACGCTTTCCGGCGTGGTGGGAACCGTGTCATTGCACAACGGCGCTGACGACATCACGGTGGCCAACGGGAACTTTGCCTTCCCGACCCAGCTGACCAGCGGGACGGCGTATGACGTCTCGGTCACCACGCCGCTCAGCGACTGCACCATCACCAACGGAAGCGGAGCGATCGCCGCCGCCGACACAGCGATCACGATCGTCTGCAACCCGCCGCTGGTCTATTACTACCCGTTCGACGGCGACGCGACCGACAAGAGCGGCAACGGGCATGACGGTATGGTCAACGGCGCCACCTTGGTGACTGACCGCAACGGGACGGCCAACAGCGCCTATGCGTTCGACGGATCGTCATGGATCGAGGCGGTGGGCGACTCCCTCCCGATCGGAAACGCCAGCCGCACGCTGACCATGTGGCTCAACCCCAACCCGGGGAACGCGCTGTGGGGGATCGTCTACTGGGGAAAGAATGACTGCACCGGAAACATGTGGGGGCTCGGGTACCAGGGCTCGGCCACCTTCTGGGGCGGCTGCAACGACTTCGGAAGCGGGCTCACCATCCCCAGTGACGGAACCACCTGGACCTTCGTGGCCGTGAGCTTCACCGCGCCGAACCACATTCACGTCCGCGTGAACGGCGCGTACGCGGACCAGGACCTGGGGACCAACCCCATGACCCAGGCCAGCGAGCTCTGGATTGGCGGCGAGACCACCACCAACGATGACACCAACTTCCGCAACCACTACAACGGCGCCATCGACTCGATCCGCGTCTACAACCGCGCCCTCACCGACGCGGAGATCGACACGGTCGAGAACACGCTCCCGTAACCGTCCTCGGACCGCGAGCGCCACGCGGGGTTCGGCCAGCCGGCTGAGCCCCGCGTTCTTGTATCTGGCGCCCGGCGGCCGGCGCCTGCGCGGCGGGCGCCCGCCCTTCAGCGCGGTGGAAAGGTGCCGGCGCTCCGGCGCAGGGCCAGATCGGCGATCGCCGCGTTGAAGCGAGCCTCGGCCAGCGACTCCTGGGCGATGACCAGGTTGTCCTGCGCATTGAGCAGATCGATCTGGGCCACGGTCCCCGCTTCGTACTGCGAACGGACGAGCTCCAACGTCTCCTGGGCCAGCTCGTCGCCCCGCTGCGCGGCCTTGATCCCCTCCCGCCTGGTCTCGAGCAAGCTGCGGTTGTTGGCCAGATCGTCGCGGATGGAGTCGGTGAGCACGGCGGCCTGCGCCGCCGCCTGCGCCGCCTGCGCCGCCGCCAGGTGGCGCTGCGCGTCCCGCGTGCCGCCGTCGAACAATGTCCAGTCGAGCTCCGCTCCCACCGACCAGGCGTAGTTGTCGCCGGTGAAGCCGACGTAATTGCCGATGTTGGCCTTGGCGAAGGCCGACAGCGTGGGCGCCCACTGCCAGGCGTGGGCGCGGCGCTGAGCATCGAACGCTTCCTGCGAGAGGATGACGCTGCGGAACTCGGGCCGCAGGTGCAGGGCCAGGTCGAGATCGGTCTCTCCGGGCGGTGGCAGCGCCTCGGGTGGCACCGCCTTCAGCGGTCCGTCGGCCTGGATCAACGTGGCGAGCGCCCGGTACGACTGCTCCTGCGCGTAGCGCGCGTCGAGCTCCCCCTGTTTGGCGCGCACCAGCGCCAGCTCGGCGCGGTCGACGTCGACCTTGGTGACGGTGCCGGCGGAAAACCGGCTCTGCGCGTTGTCCAGCGTCGCCTGGGCGACCTTGATCGCCGAGTCCCGGACCAGCAACACCTCGTCGGAGACGGCCGCCGCGTAGAACGTCTGGGCCACCGAGTAGAGGACGGTGTCCTCCGAGGCCTGGAAGTCCGCCTCCGATGAACCGTAGCCCTTCTTCACCGCGTCGAGCGCCGGGTAGGCGGCGGGCGCGATGAGCGGCATGGTGGCGCTGATGTTGGCGTCGAACTGGTCCTGCTTGAGGATCGTGACGTTGTAACTGCCGTTCGAGGCCCCTGGCATCGGCGTGAAGCCGAGACCCATGAGCAACGCCCCGAAGTCGAGCGTGGCGTTCTTGTAGTTGCGGGTGAACCTTCCCTGCGCGGCAACCACCGGGAACAGCGCCGACCAGGCCTGCTCGATGTTGGTGTGCGCCGCGGCCAGCCGCGCGCGCTCGACGACCAGGTTCTTGTTGGCGCGCTTGGCCATCGCCAGCGCTTGCTCCATGGTCAGCTCGCGTGGGGCAGGGGCCGCCGTCTGGGCGCGCGTGACCACCGGGGCCAACGCCAGCAGCGCCACGGTCGCGGAAACAACGGCTGCTCTTCTCATCGTCGAATCTCTCATCATCGGATCTCTCACTGTCGGATCTCTCACTGTCGGATCTCCACCACCGGCGGTGGGCCGTGCCCGTTGGCGGCCGCCAGCTGTTCGGGCTTGGGCATGATCTCGTCGGCGCCGGTCTCGGAGTCGGGGCGCGTCTTCAGCCGCAGCACGCGGCGGGTCCAGTTGGCCAGATCGTCGAACAGCGAGTAGGCGACCGGCGTCGCCAGCAGCGTGAGCAGCAGCGACAGGATCTGACCGCCGACCACCGGGCCGGCGGTGGCGCGGTTGAACTCGGCGCCGATCCCCTTGGAGGTGAGCAGCGGGAGCATGCCGGCCACGAACGCCATGGTGGTCATCAAGATGGGGCGCAGACGGTCGCGGTTTCCGTGCAGGATGGCGTCGAGCCGCGAGTGCCCCTCGGCGCGCAGCTGGTTGATGTGGTCGATCTGGAGGATGGAGTTCTTCTTCACCACGCCGAACAGCACCAGGACACCGAGCATGGTGAAGATGTCCAGCGACTGCCCCAGGACGAGGAGCGAGATCAACGCGAACGGCACCGTCAGCGGCAGCGCCAGCAGGATGGTGATCGGGTGCAGCCAGGACTCGAACTGCGCCGCCAGGATGAGGTACATGAAGATGAACGACATCCCGAAGGCCAGGAGGAAGGCCTTGCCGGTGCGGGCGATCTCCTTGGACTGCCCGAACGGCACGAAGCGGAACTGCGACGGGAGGTTCAGCTGCTTGACCGCCTTTTCGAGCGCCGCCCCCACCTCGCCCGAGCCGACGCCGGGCGACGTGTTGGCCAGGAAGGTCACCTGCACCTGGCGCGCGTAGCGGTCGATCTTCGAGGGGCCCTCGGCGCGCTTCATCTCCACGACGTCGAGGAGGGGCACCGAGCCCAGCCGCGAGGAGGGGACGGTGAGCTGCGCCAGCGCGTCGGGGCTGTTGCGGAAGGACTCGTCGGCGCGCACCAGGATGTCGTACTCCCGTCCCGCCTCCTCGTAGCGAGAGACCTTCACCCCGCCGATCAAGAGCTGCGACGCGGTCGCCACGTCGGCGACGTTGACGCCCAGATCGGCCGCCTTGCGCCGGCTGACGGTGGCCACCAGCTCGGGGTTGCCGGTGACCAGCGTGGTGTCGACGTCGACCGCGCCGGGGATCGCCTTCATCTTGTCGACGATCTTCTGGGAGTAATTGATGACGCCGTTCAGGTCGGGCCCGGTCAGGATGTACTGCACCGTCGCCGTGCTGAAGGTGCCGCCGCCGAAGGCCGCCACCGCGGAGGCGCTGATGCGGAATTCCTTGGGCTGCTTGGGGACGATCTGGGTGCGCACCCGGGCCTGCAGCTCGTCCTGCGACACCTTGCGCTTGTCGGGCGGCAAGAGGCGCACGAAGATGGAGGCCAGGTTGGGCGTCTGCTGGCTGTTGTCGCCGATGGTGACCAGCGTGGTCGAGACCTCCGGCCAGCCGCGCACCTCGCGGGCGATCCGCTCGGCGGAGAGCGCGGTGGCCGCCAGGCTGCTCCCCTCCGGCGTCCGCAGGCTGATCTCGAACTGCGCCTCGTCGTTCTTCGGCAAGAAGCCCTTGGGAACCGCCTTGGCCAGGGGGCCGATGGCGACGATGGCGCCGACCGCGGCGATCACCACGATCCAGCGGTGCCGCATCACGAAGGCCAGCACCTTCATGTAGAAGCGCTCGATCGGCAGGTAGAACCCGTCGACCAGCCGCTCGAGGAACGACTTGCGCCGCTCGCTGTCCGGGCGCAGGTCGAGCCGCAGCCAGCGCGACGCCAGCATCGGCGTCAGGGTGAAGCTGACGAACAGCGAGATGGCGATGGCGGCGCCCATCGTCAGGCCGAAGCTGCGCAGGAAGCGCCCCGGGATGCTGTTCATGAAGGCGACCGGAAGGAAGACGGCCAGCAGCGACAGCGTCGTCGCCAGCACGGCCAGGCCGATCTCCTTGGTGGCGTAGATCGCCGCCGGCATCGGCCGGATCTTCTTCTCGTTGACGAAGCGAAAGATGTTCTCCAGCACGACGATGGCGTCGTCGATGACGATGCCGACCGCCAGCGCCAGCGCCAGCAGCGAGATGGTGTTCAGCGTGAACCCCATCAGCCACATCAGCAGGAAGGTCCCCACGATGGACGTCGGAATCGCCAGCGCCGCGATGATGGTGCTGCGAAAGTTTCCCAGAAAAAGCAGCACCACCAGCGAGGCCAGGATCGACCCCAGCACCAGGTGCTCCTTGACCGCGTCGACGCTGGTGCGGGTGGTCTCCGTGTTGTCGCGGATGACCTCCAGCTTGTAGCCCGAGGGCATCGAGGGGGCCAGCTCCTTCATGCGCTCGCGCAGCGCGTCGACCACCGCCACGCTGTTCTCGCCGGACTGCTTGCGGATGGAGAGCACGACGGCCTCTTTGCCGGCGATGCTGGCGGCGGTGGCGGCCTCTTCTTGACCGTCGATCACCTGCCCGACGTCGCGGATCATGATCGGGTGATTCTCGACGTTGCGGATGACGATCTCCCCCACCGCCTCCGCGCTCGGCACGCGGCCGCTCACCCGGAAGGTGAGCAACGACGGGCCGGTGTCGACCGTTCCGCCGGGCGTGCTGACGTTCTGACTGACGATGGCCCGCTGCACGTCGACCGCGGTCAGCGAGGCCGCGCGCAGCCGCTCGGGATCGAGCACCACCTGGATCTGGCGCTTGCGCCCGCCGACGATCGACACCTGGCCGACGCCGGAGACGTTCTCCAGCGCCTCGCGGATCTCGTGGTCGGCGTACTCGGTCACCTCCCGGATGGGACGGGTCGACTGCAAGGCCAGAAAAAGCACCGGCGCGGCGTCGGGATCCAGCTTGCTGATCTCCGGGCTCTTGGTCCCCTCGGGCAGATCGTTCAGGATCGTGGAGACGTGCTCGCGCACCTCCTGCGCCGCGACGTTGACGTCCTTGTCGAGCTTGAAGCTGACGATGACCTGGGAGACGCCCTCGGTCGAGATCGAGCGCAGCTCGTCGATGCCGTTGATGGTGTTGATCGCCTCCTCGATCTTGTCGGAGAGCTCGGTGGCGATCTCCTCCGGCGCGGCACCGGGCAGGGTGGTGATCACCTGGACGACCGGCAGATCGACGTTGGGGAAGCGATCGACGTTGAGCTGCTTGTAGCCGACGATGCCGACCACCACGATGAACAGGATGAGCACGGTCGCGAAGACCGGGCGGCGAACGCAGATACTGGCCAGCCACTGCATGACGGTCCCCTACTTCACGCGCGCGCCGTCGCGCACGTCCGGAGTGAGCTCTGCGACCACCTGCTCGCCGGCCTTGAGGCCGCTGACGATGGGGACCTGGCTCCCCAGCTTGTCACCCGCCTGGACCAGGCGATCCTCGAGGCGCCCGCTCACGGCGACGTAGACGTGGCGGAGGGTGCCGTCGCTCCGCACCGCCGTGGCCGGAATGGCCGGCAGGTCCTGCTCGCCGACGGCGAGCCGCGCGGTGACGAACATGCCCGGCCGCAGCTCGTGCGTGTCGTTGGCGAACACCGCCTCCACCACCGCGTCGCGGCTCTGCTTGCGCACCGACGGTCCGACATAGCGGATCTTGCCGTTGTAGACCCGCCCGCCGCTTTCGCCGGCCGTGCGGAAGCTGACCTCCATCCCCTGGCGCACCAGCGCCACATCGGACTCGGGGACGGTGATCTCCACCCGCAGCGCGTCGGTGTTGACCAGCGTGACCACGCGCGAGTCGACCCGCACGTACTCCCCCGCGGTGACCGCGCGCTCTTCGACCATCCCGGAAAACGGCGCGCGGATCTCGGTGTCGCGCAGCGCCTCGGCGGTCAGCGTCTTCCTGGCCTCCGCCGCCTCGACCGACCACTTGGTGGTCTGGCACTGGGTGCGCGCCTTGTCGTAGTCGGACTGGGAGATGGCCCCCTTGGCGTTGAGGCGCTCGACGCGGCCGCAGTCGAGCGCGGCCCCGGCTGCCTGCGCCTTCATCGACTCCGCGTCGGCCGCGGCTTGCGCTGCCTGGGCGCTGACCGCCCGAGAATCGAGGCGCGCCAGGATGGCCCCTTTCTTCACGATCGACCCGCGCTCGACGTAGGTGGCGATCACCTTGCCGGCGGCGCCGGCGGCCACCTGCGCCTCTTCGGAGCCGATGAGCGACCCCGAGAGCGTCACCACCCGCGGCGTCTTCATCACCTCGGCGGCGACCAGCTTCACGGCGATGGGCGCCGCCTCCGTGTCGGTGCTGGGTGCCGCCTCCGCCCCCGACCGCCCGCAACCGGCGGCGCCGGCCAGCGCGATCGGCAGCACAATCAAGGACCAACGGCTCCAAGCCTCGATTCGCATGACCCTTTTCGTCTCGTCTTTCATGGATTCTCTCGTCGCGAAGGGGTGGTCGGGTTCAGGGTGTAGTCGTATACGACGATATTTGACCTTGTCAATCATCAAAAGTGTGGACAATATACATTCATGACCTTGAGGGGAGCTCCACCGCCGGATGGCCTGCCAGGCCACCCCGAGCCGGATTCGGGCGGGCCGCCTCACGTCCAGGCGGACGACGCCTGGGCCACGGTCATCTCGCTCTGCTTCAGCGTCCGGGACTGGTGGAGCGCGCTCTGCGAGGAGCTCGACCTCACGCCATCGCAAGGGATGGCGCTCAAGAACCTCGATCGCCCGCTGCCGATGAGCACGCTCGCCGACGTGCTGGCCTGCGACGCCTCCAACGTCACCGGGATCGTCGACAAGCTGGAGTCGCGCGGCCTCATCGCCCGCCGCGGCGCCGATCATGACCGGCGGGTGAAGATGCTCTGCGTGACCGACCTCGGACGCTCGTTGCGGGACCGGCTGGTCAAGCGGCTGCTCGAGCCCCCGGCCGCGCTGGCGGCGCTCCCGCTCGACCTCAAGACCCGCCTGACCGCCACCCTGCGCAAGGTGATCGGCGAGCTGTCTGACCCGGCTGCCGTCGAAGAGCAGCGCCGGCGCTCCCTCCCCGTCGCCCGCGGCTGATCCGGCCTGGCTGCCTGCAGCAGCGGAAATTTCGGTAGTGGGTCAGTTTGAAAGCTTGCCGCCTTTTTCAAACTGACCCACTACCGAAATTCCGCGGAGCTGCGTCGCAGCCCCCGCTGCGGCCGGTGGCGTCCTTCGTCGCCCGGTGACCTCTCCGACAGCGGGTCGGACACCGCAGCGATCGGGGAAATGCTTGTTCCCGCAGGCAATCTGCTAGCATGAGCCGCTCATTTGTCTTCAGGGCGTTGGGGCAGGCTCCCGGATAGACCAAAGGAGGCGACGGTGGGTCCGGAACGCAGCGGGGTCTGCTTCACGATTGGCGGCTGGCTCTCGACGCTGCTCATAGTTTCAGTTCTTCCGTCTTCGGCGCACGCGGCGCCGGTCGTTTCGCCGGTCGGGGGTGCCCCGGCGGCACCCCCAGCGCCGCCGCTGAGTCTGGCCGCGGCAGCCCCGCCCGCGGAGCCGCTGCCCGCCGAGGCGGACCCGGCCGAGGAGGTCACGCCGTCCCCCCCCTCCAACGCCTCCCCCCTGGTCGTGACCGGCTACGTCGACGTCGGGTTCGCGAAGGCGCAGGGAGATGGCACCAGCTTCCCGGCCTCGTTCGGCCCCGGACAGCCGCCGGGGCCCGCGGACTACTACGTCGATACCTTCGCGCCCGCGGTGAACTCGCGCGGGGAGGCGGCGTCGATCGCGGCGCCTCCCGGCACCAGCATCGCCGGTTTCTTGCCGCGCTCGGCGGGGATCGGCGGAAAACCGTCCTTCCTCATCAACACGGCGGACGTCGATCTTCGTTACACCGCGCCCGAGCTTCCCATCATGATCTTCACGCGGCTCCAGGTCCTGCCGCGGCTCTACAACCCGATTCCCATGACCACGCCGACCACGCCCGACACCAGCGAGGGGATGCCCGCCGGGGAGTACACGCGTCTCTACCTCGAGCAGGCGTTCGGCCGCATCACACCGCTCAAGAGCGCCGAGCTGGCCATCAGCCTCGGCAAGTTCGATTCCGTGTTCGGCATCGAGTACCTCGACAACGAGGCGAACTTCCGCGTCGGCGTCACGCCCTCGCTCATCGCCCGCTACACCACCGGGCAATCGACCGGCCTCAAGCTCTTCTATCGCTACCAGATCATCCCCGCCTCGTCGGCGATCAGCGTCAATGTCGCGGCGACCAACAGCGGGACGTTCGTCGAGGCGCTGCAGGGGCCGTCGCGCAGCCTGACCGGCGTCCCCATGGTCGCGGGGCGCCTGGGCTACGAGCTGAACCTGCCGCGGGTGTCGATCAAGGTCGGCGGCAGCGCGGAGTACGGCGCGCGCAACGATCAATACCTGACGACGCAGGCCCCGGAGACGCTGCTGGGGTTCGACGTGCGGATCATCTTGCCGACGCTGGTGCTCTCCGGCGAGTACGTGCACGTCGAAGAGGAGGACGCCGGTGACTCCCTGCCCGGGGTGACGGTCCCCAAGCTGGCGGGCACCGGCAGCTACCCGGAGATCACCGAGTTCTATGCGCACGGCTTCTGGATCCAGGCGGCCGAAGAGCTGCCGCTGCCGATTGACCCGTTCCGCCTGACGCTCTACGCGCGCTACGAGCAACGGCACGGACAGTTCCCCGACTTTGCCGGCGCGACGATCCTGGTCGCTCGAATCACCGGCGGGCTCAACGTCGGCCTCGGGGAGAACCTCCAGCTCAAGGCCGAGTACCTGGTGAACCAGGAGCTCGAAGGCGCGCCCCAGGTCGCCAACAACGTCTTCACCTCGTCGGCGGTCTGGACGTGGTGAGGGCGACCGGCAACGGAAAACGAGGACACCACACCCGATGCGGATGAGGACTGAAAGCCAGCTCTTGCAGCTCTCGATCGCCGGGTCGCTCGCGCTTTGTCTGCTTGGCGCCGGGCGCGGCGCCTCCGCCGCGGGCAGCGAGGCGAAGTGGCTGGGCGACGAGCTGCCGCTGCCGCTGCCGGTGAAGACGCCGCAGGACATCGGCTTCAAGTCGGCCGCCGAGCGCCAGTACCTCATCTTCAACTTGATGGCGGGCGGCAAGCTCGCCTACCAGCGCGGCGACCACGCCGGGGCGGTCGACAAGTGGGAGACTTTGCTGCGCATGCCGGGCCTCGATCCCCAGATCGCACGGGCGGTGGAACCTTTCCTGGATGATGCCCGCGTCCGGCTGGGACAGCCGGCGACGCCGGGGACCCACGTCGAACCACCGCGCACCGAGCCCGAGGCCGCCGAACCGCCTCCTGTCGAGGACAAGCCGTCCGCCGAGGCGCACGGGCACGCCGGACCGACGCTCACCCACCACCCCGCCGGCACGGTGACGGTGAGCGGCACGGTGAGCGGCGGCGGACAGATCGGCCCCGGCGGCGCCGTGCTCTGGCTGCGGCGGCTGGACGGCCCCACGCCGCACGTGACCCCCGCGCAGAACCAGATCATCACCCAGCGCGACAAGACCTTCCTGCCGCACGTGCTGGCGGTCCCGCTCGGCACCTCGGTGCAGTTCCGCAACGACGACCGCATCTATCACGACATTTTTTCCATCGCCAAGCCGAACGAGTTCGACGCCGGCATCCGGGCCACCGGCGCGACGTACACCAAGACCTTCACCCACCCGGGCGTCGTCGAGCTGCTCTGCAACATCCACTCGGCGATGAGCGCCTACGTGCTGGTGGTCGACTCGCCGCTCTACGCCAAGGCGCAGGCGTCGGGCAACTTCGTCGTTCATGGGGTGGCCCCCGGTCGCTACGAGCTGTCGGCCTGGCACGAGGCGGCCTCCACCATCACCCGCAAGCCCATCACCGTGGGACCGGCAGGCGCCCACGACCTGGCGGTGTCGGTCGGCGGAGACAAGCGACCGAGCCCGTTCGTCCCCGACAAGTACGGGCATAAGCGCCAGCCTCAGCTAGGATACTGACCGCCTTAGACCAGGGGGGCTGTGGACGGATGGGACCCCGCATGGGATCCAGGATAGGACTCGCGACGGGACTCGCGACGGGGCTCGCGATGCGACCGCGACGGGACCCGAAAGGGGAGCGGTGAAGAGACGCGCCAGAGCGCTCCTCGCGGCGCTGGCGATCCTCGCCCTGTCGCTGGCCGCGGCCATCGTCCTGGGGCGCCTCGAGCGCGCGCGCGTCGGCGGGCGGCTGGTCGACGAGGCGCGGGCCGCCGGGCTGCGCGCCTCCGACGGCGTGCGCACGCTGACGGCCACCCTCGAGGCGCAGGTCGAAAACGGCACGGCCAACCCGCGCCTGGTCGCCGCGCTCGACGCCAAGGTCGACGAGGCGACGCTGCGCGATCTGCTCTACACCGAGCCCTGGTGGGAGCCGTTCCGCCGCTCGGTCGACGGCTTCGGCGTCTACAGCGACGAGACCGCGGCGGTGGTGACCTCGCGGCTCCCTGCCCGATTCGAGGCGCGCGATCTGGTCCACGACGCGCGGCTCTCGCACCGGACAGCCTCGGGGCTGGTGGTGACCGGCGCGCAGGTGACGGCCGTTGCCGCCGCACCCGTCGCGCTCACCGATCGCTCGGATTGGCCGGTCCTGCTGGCCACGCGGGCGCTCGACGTCGGGATCCTCTCCGGGATCGCCGAGCGCGCGGGCGCCTCGGTCGCCCTCTCCGACGGCCGCCGGCTGCTGGTCGTGGCCACCGCCGCGGGTGCGACCGCCGCGCCCGACGCATCGAACGCGCCGGGCCTCGGACCGCTCGCGCAAGCGCTGGAGCTGCCGGCGCCGGGGGTCGGGACCTACGGCGGCGTGGCCGTGGCCGCGCTGCCGCTGGCCGGCGGGCTGCGCATCCTGGCCGGCGTGACGGCGCCAGCGACCGCGCCGGGGGCGCTGCCGCTCCCCGCGGTGGTGCTGACGATCCTGGCGATTGGTCTCGCGCTGGCGATGGGGAGCTTCTTCCTGCTGGCGCGCCAGACGAAGGTGGACGGCGCTCCGTCCGTCGAGGTGACGACGGCCGGGGCGCTCTCCGTCATCGGTCGCTATACGCTGGTCGATCGCATCGGCCTGGGGGGGATGGCGGAGATCTACTCGGCCCTCACCACCGGCGAGGGGAGCTTTCGCCGCCCGGTGGTGATCAAGCGGCTGCGCCCCGAGCTGACGGCCGATCCCAACGCCGTGGCGCAGTTTTGCGACGAGGCCAACCTCCTGGCCGCCTTCCATCACCCGAACATCGTCGCGGTGCACGACTTCGGGCGCTGGGAGAACCAGCTCTTCCTGGCCGAGGAGTACGTGCAGGGGCGCGACCTTGGCCGCCTGGTCCCCGCCAGCTTCTCGCGCGACGGCCGCCCGCCCCGGCCCGAGGTGATCGCCTACGTCGCGCACGAGATCCTGAAGGGGCTCGACTACGCGCACAGCATGGAGAACGAACGCGGTTGGATGGGGATCGTCCACCGCGACGTCTCGCCGGAGAACATCGTGGTCTCGCCGCGCGGCGAGGTGAAGCTGCTCGACTTCGGCGTGGTCAAGTCGACCGAGGGGCGGGCGGCCAAGACGGAGATCGGGGTGGTCAAGGGGAACGTGACGTACATGTCCCCCGAGCAGGCGCGGGGCCTGGAGGTCGACGCCCGCGCCGACCTCTTCTCGCTCGCGCTGGTGATGTACTTCTGCTGCACCGGCTATCCGCTCTACGCCGCCCACACGACCTACGGATTGTTGATGCAGGCGGGGGCCGGCCCGGGCGCCGACGAACGGACCGCCATCCAGACGCTCCCCGACCCGATCGCCGCGGTGGTGCAGCGGGCCACCGACGCGGCGCTGGAGAGACGCTACGCCAACGCGCGCGAGATGGGGGCGGATCTGGAAGCGGCGGCCCGACAAGGTGGAGGCCCAGCCGCCGCGCTGGTGGCCGAGCTGTTCGGACCCGAGCTCAAGGAGGAGGCGCACCGGATGGCGAGCTTCCCGATGGACGGAGCGCCCGTGCTGGCGGTCGACGTCTCGTCGCGCTGAGCGCCGCGCCCTGGCCGGCGGTCGGCGCGCCGAGCGCCCCGCCAGCCGAGCGGCCGGAACGCCGGCTCAGCGCAGAATCGCCTCGAGCGAGATCGTCAGCAGGAAGCCGGCCACCAGCCCCGCCGAGGCGACCCCTTCGTTCCCGTGGCTGTGCGATTCGGGGATGATCTCGTTCGACGTCACGTAGGTGAGCGTCCCGCCGGCCAGCGCCAGCACGAACGGCATCGTCGCCACCGCCACGCCCGCCATCAGCTCGCCCAGGACGGCGGCGGCCGGGATGACCAGGCCGGTGAGCGCGACGATCGTGAACCCACGCCAGCGCTCCACCCCCTCGTGGCGCAGAGGGGCCGACATCACGATCCCTTCACACACGTTCTGCACGCCGATGGCGACCGCCAGCAGGATCCCGAGGTGCATGGTGCGCGGGACCGCGAACCCCGCTCCGATCGCCAGCCCTTCGGGGATCCGGTGCAGGCTGAGCGCCCCGACGACCGCATAGGCGCGCCGCGGGGAGAGCGCCGGCTGGGGATCGTGCATGTCGTGTCCGGGCTCATGCCCCAGGTGCTCGTGGTGACCGCCGGCGTGCTGGTGCGGGATCAGGCGATCCATCGCGGCGGCGATCCCGGCGCCGACCGCGAAGCCGGAGACCACCAGCGCGAACCGCCCCAGGTGGAAGACGCCCCCGTCGTTGACGCCGCCGAGAGCCTCGGCGACGAGACCCAGCGTCGCCGCCGCCAGCATCAGCCCCGCGCCGAGGCCCAGGATTCCGTCGTAGGTTTTGCGAGGAAGCTCGCGCACGAACAGGAACGGCAGCGCCCCCAGGCTGGTGGCCAGCCCGGAGATGGCGGCGGGAAGAGTTCCGGCACCCAAGGTCAGCTCACTATATACAGAGACGATGTCGGGGCCAGGCGCGCAGACGGTAGAAAAACTGACCACGGTTTACCTCGCCTTCGGCTCGAACCTGGGCGACCGCGCGCGAACGATCGCCCGGGCGATCGAGCTGCTCGCGGCGGGCGGGGTCGTCCCCCTGGCGCGCTCGCCGCTCTATGAGACCGATCCGGTCGCACCCGATCCACAGCCCGACTACCTGAACGCCGTGCTGCGCGCGAAGACGGCGCTGGGTCCGCACGCGTTGCTGTCGCTCGCCCTGGAGGTCGAGCGGGCGCTCGGCCGACGCCGGCCGGCCGGCCGCCCGCTGGCGCCGCGGGAGATCGACGTCGACCTCCTGCTCTATGGTGCCGAGGTGATCGCCGACCCGCCGGCGCTGATCGTCCCCCACCCGCGCCTCCTCGAGCGCCCGTTCGTGCGCATCCCCCTTCGCGACGTGGCGGCGCCGGGGCTGCGCCACCCCGTCACCGGCGAGCCCCTCGATCGCGCGGCGCCCGATCCGTCGGTCAGACCGGCGGGGGCGCGGGACCCATTCAGGGTCCCGAATGAAGCCGGATCAAACCCCGGCCAGGCGGCGCCTGAAATCCTCGATGGTCGCCGAGATGCCCTCTTCCAGGGAGATCTTGGGGCCCCAATTGTCGAGCAGCTTCTGGGCGCGGGAGATGTCGGGCTTCCGGCGGGTCGGATCGTCCTTGGGCAGCGGGGCCCTGATGATCTCTGACGACGATTTGGCCAGACGCTTGGTCATCTCCGCCAGCTCGAGGACCGTGGTCTCGCGCGGGTTGCCGAGGTTGACCGGATCGACGCCGTGCTCGCTGGCCATCAGCCGCACGAAACCCTCCAGCAGATCGGAGACGTAGCAGAACGAGCGGGTCTGTTGCCCCTCACCGTAGACGGTGATCGGCTCTCCGCGCAGCGCCTGCACGACGAAGTTCGACACCACCCGCCCGTCGTTCTCGTGCATGCGCGGCCCGTAGGTGTTGAAGATGCGGGCGATGCGCACCTCGACCGAATACTGCCGCGCGTACGACACGGCCAGCGACTCGGCGCAGCGCTTCCCCTCGTCGTAGCAGGCACGCGGCCCGATCGGGTTGACGTTCCCCCAGTAGCTCTCGCGCTGCGGGTGCTCGATCGGATCGCCGTAGACCTCGGAGGTCGAGGCGATGAGGATCCGCGCCCGGACCTCGCGGGCCAGGTCCAGCATGTTGAGCGTCCCCTCGACGGCGGTGCGGATGGTGCGCACGGGGTTGCGCTGGTAGTGAATCGGCGAGGCGGGGCAGGCCAGATGGTAGACCTGATCGACCTCCATCGTGATCGGCTCCGTCACGTCGTGGCGCACCAGCTCGAAGCGGTGATGGTCCAGCAGGTGCTCGATGTTGGCACGCGAGCCGGTGAAGAAGTTGTCGAGGCAGACCACCTCGTGCCCCTCTTTGAGGAGACGATCGCAGAGGTGGGAACCGACAAATCCCGAGCCTCCACTGACCAGAATTCGTTGTCGCGACATCGCGCGTTCATACCTCCGATCGGTCCCGAAGTGGCGCCCCTTTTTGCCCGTGATACCATCCTTCACATGTCCGAAGTGGCCCAGGAACGTCGCGGTGGCCCGAGGATTCCGCTGGAGATGTGGGTCGAGGAGACCACCGGCTCCGAGCGCTACTTCCGGCGCGCGGGCAATCTGTCGCGGGGCGGCCTCCGCCTCGAGCACACCATTCCATTGCCCGCGGGGACCAAGGTGAACCTCACCTTCACGCTGCCGGGGGACAAGGCTCCCATCGAGGTGACCGGCGAGATCGTGTCGGCCACCGCTCCCGAGGACCTGCGGATGGGGGTGAAGTTCACCAACCTCGGCGCGGAGGCCCGCGTGCGGATCGACGCCTTCTTGGCCCGCGCCGGCGCCTGACCGTCGCCTCAGCTCAGATCGCCAGGGCCAAAGCCCATCCGCGAAGCCCCATTTACGAAGGCGCCGCGCTCGGTCTAAGTTAGCGGCGCATGGTCCGCCGCACCTCGGGCACCGCCCTTTTGGCCCTGTTTTTGGCCCTCCCGCTGGTCGCCTCCCCGGCGTCGGCGCGCGAAAAAGATCCCAGGCCGCTCGAGCCTCTTTGGTCGATCAAGCCGCACGAGGGCACGCCGGGAGAGGGCGACGGCTACTTCGACGAGGTCTTCGGGCTCGACGACGCCGGCAAGCAGCTGGCGGTCATCCGCGGCGACGGCGCGACCTTCTCGAAGATCGAGACCTACGATCTCGAGGCCAAACCTCCGAGGTTGACCGCTTCGTTCGATCCCCCGAGCAAGAACCTGATCATCACGCGCATCGAGCTGCTGCCGGCCGGCAAGGGGATGGTCCTCATCGGGCGCGACAGGCCCGACGACAGCGCCCCGCTCACCGCCTTCCTGGTCGACATGACCGGAAAGGTCTCCGCCAAGGTCGGCCCCGTGACGGCCTTCGAGCGGCCGCCTCAGGATGGCACGCCGCGCGCCACCCTGCTGGTCGCCTTCGACCGCAAGCTCGGCGGACGTGGGGCGGAAGCGACCTACACCGTCACCCCCTACACGCTGGCGACCCTGGCACCGACCGGCCAGCTCGGAAAGCCACGCGCCTACAAGACCGACGTGGCAGGCGGGCTCAAGGCGCCGCCGGTCCGCCTCATCGGCTTCTACGAGGGATATACGCGGATCCTGGGCGAGAAGCCGGGCGCCTACGACAAGGCGACCGATGTGCGTCAACCGCCCAAGAAGGTCGTCGTCGACGCGCTGACCGGCAAGACCGCCAGTGAAACCGAGATCGCCGATCCGGTCGGCTGGGCCGTCACCGGCCAGCTGCGCCGCGACCATCCCGGACAATCTCTCTTCGTCGACCTCAATCAAGACGGCTCGGGTGTCGATGTGATCGATGCGATGGGGAAAAAGGTTCCCGCCTCGCTGGAGGTCCCGTTCCATCTCTACGATCCCAAGACGCTTCTCTTCGAGGAAGGGCCGGCGCCCAACCAGCTGACGTTCGGGATCGGCGTCGATCCGCTGAACCCCGAGGCGATCAAGCGCAAGAAGGCGGAGCTGCCGATGCTCGACCTCTACGTCGCCGACACTGCCGACGGGGCGATCAAGGCGCGCGGGCGGGTCTTCACGCCACGTCCCGTGACCTATCGCGCCAGGGCCCAGACGCTGGTGGTGTTGAAGCGCTTCAAGAGCTTCGCCCGAGGGGGCGATGAGTTTCAGATCTTCGAGCTCCGTTAGCGCGGTCGCGCTGGCGCTCTGTCTTCTGTCCGCCTGCAGCCAGGTGCGCGGACGCAAGCGAATCCGCGAGGCGAACGAGCTCTACCACCGCGGCAAGTACGCCGAGGCGGTGACGCTCTACCAGGAGGCGGAGGCGATGGTCCCGGAACTGCCCGCGCTCTGGCTGAATGAGGGCTACACCTGCCGGCAGCTGATCGCGCCCGGCGGTCACGATCCCGAGAGCCGCCGGGCCGCCGGCTGCGCGCTCGAGGCCTTCCGCCGGCTCGGCGAGGTGGCGCCCAGGGATCCGCGCGCCGGCGAGCTGACCTTGCAGACCTGGTTCGACATGCAGGATTATCCGTCGCTGGAGGCCGCGTACCTCGAGCGCCGCCGCCAGGCGCCCGACGACCTCGACGCGGTCCACGGCCTCCAGGACGTCTACTTCAAGTGGGGGAAGTGGCCGGAGGCGCTGGAGTGGTCGAAGCGGGCGGCGGCGCTGCGCGCCGACGACGCCGAGGCGCAATACGGCGTCGGCACCTTCGTCTGGCAGATCCTCTCCACCCACGGCGGCGGCGCGCAGATGGCGGGCTACAGCCCCTGGCCCGACGTGGCCGGGGCCACGGGCTCGATGACCGTCGCGCCCCCGGCGGCCGCCAGCGGCGACATCACCGACAGCGCGCGCGTGGCGCTGGCCGATCAGGGGATCGCCTATCTGGAAAAGGCCCTCGCCCGGCGCCCCCGCTATCCGGAGGCGATGACCTACCTGGCGCTGCTCTGGCGGCAAAAGTCGTTCGCCTTCTTCACCGATCCGATCGCCTGGCAGGGGGCCGTCGACGAGGCGGACACCTGGCAGCAGCGCGCAGCGATCTGTCGCGGGGACCCTCAAAGGGTCCCCGATCCCCCCCGCGAAGGACTTCGCCAAGCAGAGCTTGGCTCCGACGCGAACGCCCGTGCCGGAAGCTTGTGATCGGTGGCGTTCGAGGCCTTTCGCGCGGAGTCTCGGCCACGCCCGGCGCGCGGGCGGCTCACGGTTGCGCTGTCGATCGCCTTTCACGGCGCCCTGCTGGCGGCGGGGATCGCCTATTCGTTCTGGCACGTCGACGAGCTGACGCCGCCGTCGGTGAAGGTGACCTTCCTGTCAGCCGCGCCGCCACCGCCGCCCCCTCCCCCGCCCGCCGGTGGCGGCGGAGCGGCCCGCAAGAAGGCGGTGGTCAAGCCGAAGACCGCGATCAAGCCGACCGACCTGGTCCAGCCGCGCGAGACGCCCGAGGAGAAGCCGAAGGAGAGCAAGCCCGACCCGAGCGACGGCCCCGGCGAGCGGGGCGGCGTCAAAGGGGGCGTCATCGGCGGGACCATCGGGGGCACGATCGGCGGGACCATCGGCGGCAAGATCGGTGGAGAGATCGGAGGCACCAAGGGGGGCGTCATCGGCGGGACGGTCGGCGGAACCGGGCCGGCGCGGAAGTTCCTGCCGCCGAACATGGGTGCCTTGCAGAAAGAATCGGGTGAGATGCCGGCGCTCCCTCCATCCCTGAACCGCGCCGGCGCCAGCTACGTGGTGAGCGCCAAGATCTGCGTGGCGCGCACGGGCACCGTCGAGAGCGTCACCGTCGTTCAGCGCGCCGATTCGTTGCTCGACGACGACGTCGTACGCGCCGTGAAGGGGTGGCGCTACCGCCCGCTCATGGCGGACAACCTCGCCGTCCCGTTCTGTTACTTCGGACGGTTCGAGTTCACGAGCCACTGACAGGAAGCCGTAAAAAGGGGAGACACGATGGACTTCACGCTGGTCGGACTCTGGAACGAGATGGGCTTCACCGCCCGGGCGGTCGTGGTGGTGTTGATCGTCATGTCGCTCTACGCGCTGGCCATCGCGGGCGATCGGCTGCTCACCTTCCGCAAGGGGCGCAAGCAGTCGCGCGGCTACGTCGAGGCGCTGGCGCCGCTGGTCGAGGCGGCCGGACGGCTGCGCGAGGCGGTCGGCCTGGAGAAGCGCTTCGTCGGCAGCCCCGTGGCCAAGGTGATCGGCGCCGGGCTGCACGAGTACGCCCGCGGTCTGGACCGCCCGGCCGGGAGCGGCACGCTGCCGTCGTTCGACGTCGCCGAGATCGTCAACCGGGTGATGGAGCGGAACAAGGAGCGGGAGCTGGCCGGGTTGCGGCGCGGGATGCCGGTGCTGGCGACGGTCGCCTCGTCGGCTCCGTTCGTGGGTCTCTTCGGCACCGTGGGGGGCATCATCACCGCCTTCCAGAAGCTCTCCGACCCGACCAAGGGGGGCGGCGGCATCGGGACCGTCTCGGCCGGCATCGCCGAGGCGCTCATCACCACCGCCGTCGGGCTCGGCGTGGCCATCATCGCCGTCTGGTTCTACAACTACTTCACCGCCCGGCTCGACGACCTGACCATCGACATCGACGAGACCGCCTCCGAGCTGGTCGACACCATCCTGCGGGGCGGCGTGTGAGCGAGCCAGCCGGACGATTACCGCCGGCTGCGCCGCCGGCTGCACCGTTGGCTGCCCCTCGCCGCCGCCGGCACCTGGCGGTCAAGCGCCACCCCAAGGGGCAGGTGCGGGCGGAGATCAACGTGACCCCGCTCGTCGACGTGACGCTGGTGCTGCTCATCATCTTCATGGTGGTCACCCCGATGATTGTCCGTGGCGTGAGCGTGGAACTGCCGCTCACCAGCCACCACGACCGGAAGAACGACGACAACAAGGATCTGATCGTGTCGATCAACGCCAGCGGCGACATTTACGTCAACGCCGACAAGGTCCCCCCCGGCGAGCTGACCGCCGCCGTGGCCGAGGAGCGGCGCCGCTACCCCGACAAGGGCGTCTTCGTCAAAGCCGACCGCCGGATTCACTACGGCGAAGCGCGCGCGGTGATGGAGTCGATTCACCGCGCCGGCGTCGAGGACGTCCAGCTCGGCACCGAAGAGCAGAAGCCGGCTTCAGGCCAGGCCCAGGCGGAGGGCGCGCGCTAGATGGCCTTCTCCGTCGGCAACGGCAAGCGCGGCCCCCAGGCGGAGATCAACGTCACCCCGCTCATCGACGTGGTGCTGGTGCTGCTCATCATCTTCATGGTGATGACGCCGGTGATGCTCAAGGAGCTGGTGGCCAAGGTGCCGCAGAAGCAGACCGAGAACGTGCCGCTCCCCCCGGGGGAGACCACCATCGTGGTCGAGCTGGACGCGCACGATCAGCTGTCGCTCAACGGCGAGGGCGTCGCCCCCGAAGCGCTGGGAAGCAAGGTCGGCGACCGGCTGGCCCACGATCGCCAGAAGGTCGTCTTCTTCAAGATCGCCGACGACGCCAACTATGGGCGCGCCGTTCGCATCATGGACATCTGCAAGGGCGCGGGCGCGAAGACACTCGGGATCGTCACCAAAGACGATCGCTGATTCCGTCAACTGCGCCGCCAGTCGAGCTCAAATCCGGGCCAACCGAGGCCCAAATCCCGGCCAAATCTGGTCCAAATCTCGTCCAAATCTGGCCAGTGTCCTCACGGTCCCGATCGCCGCCAAAGTCGGTGTGGGTCAAGAAACTACGAGAGCCGCCGAATTCACAGGCAGTCATATCACTGATACGATGCCCGCCGACGCGTGCCCTGTTTTGCCCCTTTACGTCGATCCCACTGGTCACAAGGAGCCTTGAATGAACCGGCCGTTCCCTCGTTCTGAGGTCTTGGGCCTCACGGCCGCGCTTGCGCTGGCTGGCGCTTGTACCCCGAACACGTCGGTCAAACCGGGCGCGCCCGTGCTGACCGAAATGAAGCTGGTCGAAAACGGCAGCTCCGTCACCACCATCCCCGCGAACGTGGCCGAATGCCCCGCCACGGCGATCGGCGGCTCGGACGCCGGGATCAACGGCGGCATGTGCGACCCCTCCGTCTCCATCTGCCGCCTCACCAGCGCCAGCAACTGGTGCCGCTGCGTCCCCAACCCCGCGCCCGCCGCCCCCACGCCGCCCGGACCAAACTGTGTCGACGGTGGGCTGGTCGACGCGGGCACCCCCACCGTTGACGCCGGCGCCGCCGCCGATGCCGGCGCGGACGCCGCCGCCACCGATGCAGCCGCGCCGCTGGGCGGCAGCTGGAACTGCGGCCCCTTCTCACCCGACACGGCCGCCCTGTTCGTGTTCGACCGCCTGCTCGATACGGCGCCGCTCGGCGACGGCGCCGCCTCCAGCGTCACGGACCTCTCGACGTTCACCACCACGCCGCCGTCGGCGGCGGCGATCGCTCTGGGCGCCACCTACAACTCGAACGGCTCGCCCAACGAGATCCTCTTCCCGCTGCTGGGTGACTTCTTCTCGGATGGCCCCGGCCTCTTCTTCGTGGCCCAACCCGCGCTCCCGGCGAGCTCCATCATCTCGATCACGCTCGACCCCACGAAGGTGCGCGCCAAGGACGGCAAGACCCCGTTCGCGGGCAGCGGGCTCCTCGACGGCTCGCTCGCCTTCACCACCGCCCCGTTCGGCGGCGCCGTCACCGCAACGCCCACCCCGCCGCCGCCGGCCGCCGATGCCGGCGTCTGCGCGCCGCCGCCCTCGACGGTGCCGCTCGACATGACACCCATCGTCCTCACCTTCAACAACCTCGTTGATCCCGCGGCGATCGGCGCGCACGTCACGCTCACCGCCACGCCGCTGGCCGGCGGCGCGGCGACCTCGATCGCGTTCACGGCCACGTCCGGCGACGGGCTGAACGTCAGCATCACGCCGAACGCCAACTGGCCGGCGAGCTCGATCATCAACTTCGCGCTCGACCCCACCGCCGCGGATCTCCTGGGCGAGACGATCGGCGCGCCCGGGCTCTCGGCCACCTTCACCACGAGCGCGATGTGACTGGCGCCTTCAAGGTCTTGGCCAACCAAACGCACCGAAAGAGAGGACTGATGATCCGGATTCGAATTGGTGCCGCGGCCCTCGGACTGGCAGCAGTGATGGCCGCCGGTGCGGCCCAGGCGCAGGAGACGACCGGGCGGGTGACCGGCCGGGTGACCGATCAGGACACGGGGCTGCCGCTCGGCGGCGTCACGGTGATCGTGGTCGGTCCCCAGGGAGAAGACGCCGTCATCACCACCGACAAGGGCGAGTACAGCTTCACCACGCTCCCGGTGGGGAGCTACGTCATCCGGTTCTACGCCGCGAACACGGCGACGCAGGTGGAGCAGCCCGGCGTCATCGTCTCCGCCGAAAAGACGGTCCGGGTGAACGCCAAGATCTCCGCCGCCGCGGCGGCCGCGGCCCAGCAGACCTACGTCATCGCCTCCAAGGCGCCGACCATCGACATCGGCAGCGCCCGCATCGAGTCCAACTTCGACGAGAAGTTCATGAACAACGTCCCCCTGGGACGCACCTACGGCGACGTCATCGAGCGGGCGCCGGGCGCGTTCGTCGACGGCAGCGGCAACGTCTCGATCGGCGGCGCGACCGGCCTGGAGAACATCTACCTCGTCAACGGCCAAAACGTGACCGGCCTGCGCTACGGCAACCTGGAGAGCGGTGCGGCCAGCATCGGCGGAGGGTCGAACCTCCCGCTGGAGTTCCTCTCCCAGGTCAGCGTCAACAGCGGCGGCTATCAGGCCGAGTACGGCGGCGCGATGGGCGGCGTCATCAACACCGTCCTCAAATCGGGCTCCAACGAGTTCCACGGCAGCGCCTTTGGCTACTGGTCCCCCTACTGGCTCTCCGGCAATCCGAACGTCGTGCAGCCGGTGAACAGCGCCCTGGCCGGCGTGCGCAAGCCCGACTACGACGACAGCATCGGCGCGGAGGTCGGCGGCCCGCTCATCAAGGACAAGCTGTTCTTCTGGGTCGGCTTTTCCCCCCGCATCACCGACCAGCACGTCCTGCGCCTGACCTACGCGCAGCAAGAGGATCCCAACAACCCCGGCCAGCCGACGCTCGGCGCCAACGGGCTCCCCGTCACCACGCAGACCGACTGGACGGCGCGCATCCCCGAGACGCACCGGACCTACTTCTACGCCGGGACGCTCGACTGGCTCCCGCTCCCCGACAACAAGCTGACCCTCAGCATCGTCGGCACGCCCAGCTTCAACCAGGAGCTCAAGAGCCAGTACGGGATCAACAGCTACGCCTCCGACCCGCAGTCGGCCGTCGAGTCGTTGACCCGGGCCAACACCGACGTGGTCGCGCACTGGGTCTCCAAGCTCTACGACCGCCGCTGGCAGCTCGACATCCTGGCCGGCATGCACAACGAATATCTCTACGACCGTTCGCCCTACTCCGCGCTCAACAACCAGAACGAGGTCCAGTACGGCGGGGCGAACCTGTGGGATCTGGAGCATGCCACCGGCTGCCAGCCCACCGCCATGAACCTGGCCGACAACTTCCAGCCCTGCCCGGTGAGCCCGTTCTACCAGGCCGGCGGCTTCGGCGAGATCGACAAGTACACCGGGTACCGCTGGACGGGCGAGGTCAAGTCGACGCACATCATCGAAGCCGGGGGCCACAACGAGCTCAAGTGGGGCTGGCACCTGGAGGTGGGGACGTTCGACCTGCAGCGCTCCTACTCGGGAACGGCTGGCAACCACGCCTTCTCGCAGATCTTCTTCCCCGGCAACGCCAGCGGCCTCCCCGGAAACCTCTACAATTCGACGACGTTCTTCGGGCTGGCGCCCGGCGAGACGCCCGCCACGCCCAACCTGGATCTGACCGGCGCGGACTACAAGGACCAGCTCGACGCCTACGTGAAGAGCATCTCCAACGCCTTCTTCGTGCAGGACAGCTACAGCCCGGACAAGCTTCGCAACCTCACGCTCAACGCCGGTGTTCGGCTGGAGCTTCAAAAGATCTACGACTCGAACGGCTCGCCGTTCCTCAGCACCGACAACCTGTCGCCTCGGCTGAGCGTCGTCTACGACCCGTTCAACGACGGGCGGTCCAAGCTGTCGGTCGCCTACGGCCGCTTCTACGAGGCGGTCCCGCTGGACATCGCCGCCCGCTACTTCGGCGGCGAGAACACCGTGCAGCAGTATGGCTTTCTGGCCAACTGCCCCGGCAACACCTCCAACGGGTACAACTGGACCGGCGCCGGCGAGTACGCGAAGTGCGGGACTCCGCTCGGCACCGCCCCGCTCTTCAACAGCGAAACCGCCCAGGCGAACCTCCAGGGCCAGTACCACAACGAGATCGTCGCCACCGCCGAGCGCCAGATCATGGACGACATGACCCTGCGCCTCGACTACCAGCACCGCTGGCTGGGGAACATCATCGAGGACGGCTACGGCCCCGGTTACGAGAACGGCGTGCTGGCCAACCCGGGCAACATCCCCCAGTCCGCGCTCGACGCCGCCAGCCACACGCTGATGCAGGCGCAGGCGGCCGCGGCGGCGAACCCCAATGACCCCGCCGCCCAGGCGGCGGCCGCGACCGCGCAGTACAACCTCGGCACGCTGCAGAACTTTGCCAATGCCCCCAAGCCGGAGCGCAACTACGACGCCATCACCGTCTCCTTGAACAAGCGGTTCTCCAAGGAGTGGCAGGCCCGGGCCGCTTATACCTACTCGCGGCTGATCGGGAACTATCAGGGCCTCTATCAACAGGAGACCAACTACATCGCTCCGAACGGCGGCAACGCCTACGACTTCAACGAGCTGAACGTCAACCAGAACGGCCCTCTTCCCAACGATCGGCCGCACCTCTTCAAGCTCGACGGCTTCTACCGCCACCCCCTCGGCAAGGGGATGGTGACGTTCGGCCTCTCGTTCACCGCGCAGTCGGGCACGCCGCGCAACTACTTCGGGAACCTCCAGCCGGGCACCGCGTACCAGCTCGTCCTGTTGTTGCCGCGCGGCGACGCGGGGCGCACGCCCACCGTCACCCAGTTCAACGGAAAGCTCGCCTACGCGCGGCCGATCGGAACCAAGATGACGCTCGAAGGGTTCCTCGACCTCTTCAACATCTTCAACCAGCAGACGGCGATCCTGACCGACGACAACTACACGTTCGACGCCGCCCCGCCCATCGCCAACGGCACGCAGCAGGACCTGAAGTTCGCCAAGACCGTGGGCGGTGGCCCCATCACCAAGAACCCGAACTTCGGTCAACCGCTGGCCTACCAGGATCCCTTCAGCGCCCGCCTCGGCCTGCGGCTGACGTTTTAGGACCCGCGGCCGAGGCCGGGACGACCTGACCGACCGACGGCCGGGCGCCGCCGGTTGAGGGCGGGAAATCGCGGGCGGGGGCTGGCACTCGGCTCGCAGTGTCTGGCGACGTGTTCGCGCGTGTCGCCTCCGCAGCCGTGGTGGGAATCGAGGCCGCTCCGATCGACGTCGAGGTCGACGTGGCGGTCGGCCTCCCCTGCTGCAACATCGTCGGGCTGGCCGACGCCGGGGTTCGCGAAGGAAGGGTCCGGATCCGCGGCGCGCTGGAGAACAGCGGCTTCAAGCTGCCGCCGCGCCGGATCACGGTCAACCTGGCGCCTGCCGATCTCCGCAAGGACGGCGCTGCCTACGACGTCCCGATCGCCGTGGGGATGCTCTCCGCGGCGGGCGTCGTCGACGCGGCGGCGCTGGCGGGCACGCTCTTCGTCGGCGAGCTGGCGCTCGACGGAACGCTGCGCCCCGTGCGCGGCGTCCTGCCGATCGCCGCCTGGGCGCGCGGCCAGGAGGTGCGGCGGCTGATCGTGCCGCCCGAGAACGCCTGCGAGGCGGCGGCCGTCGGCGGATGCGAGGTTCAAGCACCGCGGCACCTGGCAGAGCTGGTCACGCTGCTGCGCGGCGAGCCGCTCAACGTGTCGGCGATCGGCGCCATTCCGAGCGCGCCGCCGCGCGCGCTCGGGCCCCTGCCCGATCTGGCCGACGTGCGCGGCCAGGAGCTGCCGCGCCGGGCGCTGGAGATCGCCGCGGCGGGCGGGCACAACCTGCTCTTCGTCGGCTCGCCCGGCTCCGGCAAGACGATGCTGGCCCAGCGGCTGGGCGGCATCCTGCCGCCGCTCACCTTCGACGAGGCCCTGCAGACGACCATGGTGTACTCCATCGCCGGCCTGCTGGGCGGCTCGGCGCTGGTCAGCGCGCGCCCGTTTCGGGCGCCGCACCACACGGTCTCGACCGCGGGCCTGGTGGGCGGCGGCGCCCTGGCCCGCCCCGGCGAGATCGCGCTGGCGCACAACGGCGTGCTGTTTCTCGACGAGCTGCTGGAGTATCCGCGCTCGGTGCTGGAGAGCCTCCGGCAGCCGCTGGAGGATCGGCGGGTGACGATCGTGCGTGCCCGGCGCGCGGTCAGCTATCCGACCGACTTCATGCTGGTGGCAGCGCTCAACCCCTGCCCCTGCGGCTATCTCGGCAGCGCGGTCCGCACCTGCACCTGTTCGTCGACGGCGATCGGGGGCTATCGCGCGCGCCTCTCCGGTCCCCTGGTCGACCGCATCGACCTGCACGTCGACGTCCCGGCGCTTCCGTACCATCAGCTCGCCGAGAGCGAAGCGGGCGAATCCACCGCCATCGTGCGCGGGCGGGTGGTGGCAGCCCGCGGGCTCCAGCTCGGGCGCGGCAACGGCTGGAACGCGCGTCTCAGCTCGGCCGCGCTGGCCTCGGTGGCGCCCCTCGATACCGCCGGCCATGCGTTGCTCGAACGCGCGGCCGCGCGTCTGGGCCTGTCGGCCCGGGCCATCATCCGCATCCGCCGCGTGGCCCGCACCATCGCCGACCTCGAGGGGAGCGCCGCCGTGCGCGCCGTCCACCTCGCCGAGACCTTGCAGTACCGCGTGCTCGATCAGCCCGTGACCGCTTGAACCCGCTTGAACCCGTGACCGCTTGAACCCGACCAATCAAAAGGAGAGACCATGTCCAGCATCAAAGAGAAAATGAAGGCCGTGGCGGGCGCGATTGCCGCCATCGAAAAGCAGTTCGGCAAGGGAGCGATCATGTCCCTCGACGGCGGCGAGATCGAGGCGATCGGCGTCATCCCCACCGGCTCCGTCGGCCTCGACGTCGCGCTCGGCGTGGGCGGTCTGCCGCGCGGGCGGGTGATCGAGATCTACGGGCCCGAGTCGTCGGGGAAGACCACGCTGACGCTGCAGGCGATCGCCCAGGCCCAGCGCGCCGGCGGCGTCTGCGCCTTCATCGACGCCGAGCACGCGCTGGACGTCGGCTACGCCCGCAAGCTGGGCGTCCGCACCGAGGAGCTGCTGGTGTCGCAGCCCGACCACGGCGAGCAGGCGCTGGAGATCGCCGACAAGCTGGTGGGCACCGGCGCCGTCGATCTGATCGTGATCGACTCGGTGGCGGCGCTGGTGCCCAAGGCGGAGATCGAGGGGGAGATGGGGGACGCGCACATGGGGCTGCAGGCGCGGCTCATGAGCCAGGCGCTGCGCAAGCTGACCGCCGCGACCGCCAGGAACAACACGGCCGTCATCTTCATCAACCAGCTTCGACAGAAGATCGGCGTGGTCTACGGCAACCCGGAGACCACCACCGGCGGCAACGCGCTGAAGTTCTACGCCTCGGTGCGGCTCGACATCCGCAAGATCGGCGTGGTCAAGAACGGCGACCAGGTGGTGGGCAACCACGCCCGCGTCAAGGTGGTGAAGAACAAGGTCGCGCCGCCCTTTCGGGAGGCCGAGTTCGACATCCTCTACGGCGTCGGCGTCAACGCCCCCGGCGAGGTCGTCGACCTGGCGTCGGCCGCCGGCCTGTTCGAGAAGGCGGGCGCCTTCTATTCGTTCCGCGGCGAGCGGATCGGCCAGGGGCGCGACAAGGCCAGCGCCTACGTCGCCGAGCACCCGGAGATCGCCGAGGAGGTCCGACGGCTCCTGCTGGAGGCCCGCAAGGCGGAGAACGCCGCCCTCGGCGCGCCGGTAGCACCGGCGGTGCAGGCGCAGGCCGCCTGACGCCCAGGGGTCGCGCGCGCCCGTCGAGCTAGGCCGCGGCCGGCGCCGCGAACTGTGCGTGATAGAGGGTGTGGTACGCGCCACCGGCGCCGAGCAGCTGCTCGTGCGTGCCCTGCTCGACGATCTTGCCGTGCTCCATCACCAGGATGAGATCGGCGTCGCGAATCGTCGAGAGCCGGTGGGCGATCACGAAGCTGGTGCGGCCCTCGCGCAGCGTCGCCATCGCGCGCTGGACCAGCACGTCGGTGCGCGTGTCGACCGACGACGTCGCCTCGTCCAGGATCAGGATCGCCGGCTCCGCCAGGAACGCGCGCGCGATGGTGATCAGCTGCTTCTCGCCGGCCGACAGGTTCGAGCTCTCCTCGTCGAGCACGGTGTCGTAGCCGGCCGGCAGCGCCCGCACGAACCTGTCGACGTAGGTCGCCTTCGCGGCCGCCAGCATGTCGTCCAGGGTCGCCGTCGGATGGCCGTACATGATGTTGTCGCGGATCGTGCCCCCGAACAGCCAGGTGTCCTGCAGCACCATGCCGAACTGCCTGCGGACGTCGCGCCGCGGCACCGACGCGATGTCGATGCCGTCGATCCGGATGGCGCCGCCCGCGAGATCGTAGAACCGCATCAGCAGGTTCACCAGCGTGGTCTTGCCCGCGCCGGTCGGCCCGACGATGGCGATGGTCTGACCGGGCTGCGCGACCAGCGACAGGTGCTCGATGAGCGGCACCTCGGGCTTGTAGCGGAAGCTGACGTCGTCGAACCGGACTTCGCCTCGGACTTGGCCTCGGACCTCGCCGCCCGGCGACGCCGCCAGCTCCTCGGCGCTGCGATCGGGGGACTGATCGGGCTCGTCGAGGAGCTCGAACACGCGCTCCGCCGAGGCCACGCCCGATTGCAAGACGTTCGCCACCTGCGCCAGCTGCGACAGGTTCTGGGTGAACTGGCGCGAGTACTGAATGAACGCCTGCACGCTGCCGAGCAGCATCGCGCCCGTGGCGACGCGCAGGCCGCCCACCACGGCGATCGCCACGTAGTTGAGGTTCCCCACGAAGGTGATCGCCGGCATGATCAGACTGGAGATGAACTGCGCCCTGAACCCGGCCTCGAACAGCTCGTCGTTCTTCGCGCGGAACCGCTCCTCGACCTGGCGGCGCCGGCCGAACACCTTGACCAGCGCGTGGCCGGTGAACGCCTCCTCGATCTGGCCGTTCAGCGCGCCGACGTGCTTCCACTGCGCGATGAAGCCCTTCTGAGCGCGCTTGCCGATCTTGGCGGTGATCAGGATCGACAGCGGCACCGTGACGAGCGCGATCACCGCGAGGAGCGGCGAGATCACGACCAGCATCACCAGCACGCCGAGCACCGTCATCGTCGCCGTCACGATCTGGCTCATCGTCTGCTGCAGGCCCGCCGCAACGTTCTCGATGTCGTTGGTGACACGCGAGAGCACCTCGCCATGGGGCTGGCGATCGAAGTAGGCCAGCGGCACGCGCATCAGCTTCGCGTCGACCTCGGCGCGCAGGCGGTTGACCACGCGCTGCACGAGGTGGTTGAGGATGTAGCCCTGCAGCCACATGAACGCGGCGGCGCCCGCGTAGAGCGCCATCACCCGCGCGAGCACGCCGGCGAGCTCGCCGAAGTCGATGCCCTGCCCCACCCGCACGTGCATCGCCCGCACGAGGTCGGTCGAATTCGTGCCCGCCGAGCGCGATCCAAGGTAGCCCTTGAAGATGATGTCGGTGGCGTGCCCGAGCATCCTCGGGCCCGACACCATGAACGCGACCGAGACGATGCAGCAGGCCAGCACCGCGACCACCAGCCCGCGATGCGGCACCAGCAGGCCGAGAAGCCGGCGCCCGGAGCCCTTGAAGTTCTTGGCCTTCTGGGGCGGGCCCATCATGGCGCCCATCGGACCGCGCATCGCGGGGCCGATCGGGCGTGGCGCCGGAGGCGCGGGGCGGCTGGTGCTCACGCCGCCGCCTCGTCCTGCTCGGTCTGCGATTCGACGATCTCCGCATACGGCGGGCAGGTCGCGACGAGCTGCGCATGCGTGCCCTTGCCGACGAGCTTGCCGGCGTCGAGCACCAGGATCTGATGCGCGTGGCGGATGCTCGCCACCCGCTGCGCGACGAGGATCACCGTCGCCTTGGCCAGCCGCGGTGCGATCGCCGCGCGCAACCTCGCCTCGGTCGCCAGGTCGAGCGCCGAGAACGCGTCGTCGAACAGGTACACGGCCGGCTCGCGCAAGAGGGCGCGCGCGATCGCCAGCCGCTGGCGCTGGCCGCCGGAGACGTTGGTCCCGCCCTGGGCGATCGGCGCCTCCAGCTGCTGGGGCATCGCGCGCACGAAGTCCGCACCCTGCGCGAGCTCGAGGGCGGCCCACAGCTCGTCATCGGTCGCCTCGGGGTTGCCGAACCGGAGGTTCGAAGCGACGGTGCCCGTGAACAGGTACGACCGCTGCGGCACCATCCCGATCCGCGCCCACAGCTCCTCGGGCGCGCGCTGGCGGACGTCGACCCCGTCGAGCAGGACGGTGCCGGCCGTGGTGTCGGAGAGCCGCGGGATGAGGTCCAGCATCGTGCTCTTGCCCGCACCGGTTGCGCCGATGATCGCGGTGACCTGGCCCGGCCTGGCGACGAACGAGATGTCGGCGAGCACCGGCACGGCGGCGCCCGGATAGCGGAACTCCACGCCGCGCAGCTCGACCACGCGCGTGAGCTCGGCGGGCACGATCGGCGCGGCCGGCGGCGCGATCTCCGGCCTGGTGTCGAGCACCTCGACGATGCGCTCGGCGCACACGGCGGCACGCGGGATCATGATCGACATGAACGACGCCATCATCACGCCCACCAGGATCTGCATCAGATAGCCGAGGAACGCCGTGAGGGCGCCGATCTCCAGCGAGCCGGCGGCGATCCGGTGACTGCCCAACCACAAGAGCGCGACGCTCGAGGCGTTGAACACCAGCGTCATGGTCGGCCAGATCAGCGCCTGGAGCTTGCCGGCCTGCAACGCGGTCGCCGTGAGGTCGTCGTTCGCGCCCGCGAACCGGGCGGCCTCCGCCGGCTCGCGCACGAACGCCCGCACCACCCGCATACCGGTGATCTGCTCGCGCAGCACCCGGTTCACGGTGTCGATCTTCGGCTGCATGAGCCGGAACTTCGGGATCATCCGGCCGATGATGAGGCCGATGCTGCCGGCCATCGCCGGGATGCACACCAGCAGGAGCTTCGACAGCCCCAGGTTCTCGCGCAGCGCCATCACGATCCCGCCGACACACATGATCGGCGCCACCACCAGCATCGTCATGCTCGTGAGCACCAGCGTCTGCACCTGCTGGACGTCGTTGGTCGTGCGGGTGATCAGCGACGGCGCGCCGAACTTGCCGACCTCGCGCGCCGACAGCTTGCCGACGTGATGAAAGATCCCGCCGCGCAGGTCGCGGCCGTAGGCCATGGCGACGCGTGCGCCGAGGTACACCGCGCAGAACGAGCAGGCGATCTGGCCCATCGCGATGGCCAGCATCATCCCGCCGCGCACGAGGATGTAGGTGGTGTCGCCGGTGGCGACGCCCTTGTCGATGATGTGCCCGTTGATGCTCGGAAGGTAGAGCGACGCGATCGTGCTGGCGAGCTGGAGCAACACGACCAGCCCCAGCTGGGTATGAAACGGGGCCAGGTAGGTCCGGAGCAAGCGCCAGAGCATCAGGTCTCCTTCAGGTCTCTTCGTCAGGCGTCTTCGTCGCGGGCGCGGATGCCGTCGAGCAGCAGCGTCACGATCTCGTGCGGGGTCATCGGTTTGTCGGTGAGCCGCGGGTGCGTGCCCGCAAACGCGGTCGCCCGCAGGAACCTCGCCGCTTCCTCGGGCGCACAGCGGATCTCGTCGCGGTGGGGCTCGAACAGCTTCGCGAGCGCGGCGCGCAGCCGCGAGTCGTCGACCTGCGGCGGTGACGGCCGGCGCGCCTCGGGCGGCGCCGTGAGACCGAGCATCGAGATCAGCTGCCAGACCTCGCCGACGCGACGCTGCAGCATCTCGATCGCGGCGATCAGCTTGTCGCGCAGCGGCAGCAGGGAATCGATCCGCGCGACCGCCGCTTCGTCCGAGGTCGGATCGAACACGCTGGCGACCGCCGCGGAGATCAGCGCCTCCTTGTCGGGAAAGACGCGGAACAGGGTCCCCTCCGCGACGCCGGCGGCGAGCGCGATCTGCGACGTCGTGACCTCCCGCCCGTAGAGGCGCAGGAGCGGCAGCGTGGCCGCGATGATGCTCGCGCGACGCGCATCGGGAGAGAGCGGAGCCGCGCGAACCATGTCGTCCTATTTAACTGAGTGAGCGCTCACTCGCAAGCGGCATGCGCACAACCTCCGGCATCTCCATGGGAATATCTGCCAGCGCGCACGAGCTTCTTCTGCGGCTGAGCGGCCGTGTCGCGCGGGCAGCACCGGCGAGGCGGCTACCCGCCCATGGCCCGCGCCGGGGGCGCCACGGCCTTCGGGGCCAGGCCCGCCCGGTTCAGCGCGCTGACGCCGGCGGTGAGAAGCGCGGCATCCTCGCCGTCGGCCAGGCCCAGAGCGAACAGGGCCGGGGCGCCGGCCAGGCGAACCTCCACGATCGCGGCATGCGTCTGGGCGAGGCCGCGCACCGGCTGGACAACCGCCGTGACCAGCTCGACATCGGCCGCCGTCGCGGCGAACAGCGCCGCCAGCGCGTCGGCCCCCGCGGCCCGCAGCGCCTGCGTCACCCCGCCGGCGGCCAGATGGACCTCCAGGCTCACCCCCTGCGACGGACCGGCAGGCGTCACCCCATGCGCCATCAGCCGGAGCGGCTGGTCGCTCCGGTAGACGCCCTCCAACAGCGCGAACAGGTCGCGCGCGCTCAGCTCGCCACCGATCGTATCGGCTCGCTCTTGAACGACGCGCGCGAATTCGATCTGCAGGCGGCGCGGCAGCTCCAGGCCGTACTCCGCGCCGAGCAGGAAGGCGATGCCTCCCTTGCCCGACTGTCCGTTGACCCGGACGACGGCGTCGTAGCTGCGACCGACATCCGCGGGGTCGAGCGGCAGGTAGGGGACGTCCCAGAGGGTGCTGCCCTCGGGATCGGCCGCGCGCGCCCCGAACACCTTCTTGATCGCGTCCTGGTGCGAGCCCGAAAACGAGGTGTAGACCAGGTCGCCGGCGTACGGGTGCCGCGGGTGCACCGGCAGCTGCGTGCAGTGCTCGGCGACGGAGCGGACGCCGTCGATGTCGGAGAAATCCAGCCCGGGATCGACGCCCTGCGAATAGAGGTTCAGCGCCAGGGTGACCAGATCGACGTTGCCGGTCCGCTCGCCGCTGCCAAACAGGCAGCCCTCGACGCGATCGGCGCCGGCCATCACCGCCAGCTCGGCGGCCGCCACGGCGGTGCCCCGGTCGTTGTGCGGGTGGACGCTCAACACGATGGAGTCGCGCCGCGCCAGATTGCGGTGCATCCACTCGATCTGATCGGCGTAGACGTTCGGCGTCGAGCGCTCGACCGTGGCGGGCAGGTTGACGATCGCCTTGCGCTGCGGGCTCGCCCCCCAGGTCTCCACGACCGCGTCGCAGATCTCCTTGGAGAAGTCCAGCTCGGTGGCGCTGAACGTCTCGGGTGAGTATTCGAAGCCCCAGGCGGTCTCGGCGTTCGCCGCCGCCAGGTCGCGAATCTGGGCGGTGGCGCGGGTGGCGATCTCCAGAACCCCGGCCCGGTCCTTCTGGAAGACCAGGCGGCGAAACAGGGGCGCCGTGGCGTTGTAGACGTGGACGACCGCCCGCCGCGCGCCGCGCAGCGAGGCGAACGTCCGGGCGATCAGCTCGGGGCGGGCCTGGGTCAGCACCTGGACGGTCACGTCGGCGGGGATCCGATCCTCGTCGATCAACCGGCGGACGAAATCGAACTCGACCTGCGAGGCGGCCGGGAATCCGATCTCGATCTCCTTGAACCCGATGCGGAGCAGGGTCTCGAACATGCGCAGCTTGCGCGGCTGGTCCATCGGCTCGATCAGCGCCTGGTTTCCATCGCGGAGATCCGTGCTGCACCAGAGCGGCGGTCGGCTGATGACCTGATTCGGCCAGCCACGATCCGGCAGCGCGACCGGCGCAGCCGCCACGTACTTCGGCCCAGGCGTCTTTCTCGTCATCCCGGCAGAGTGGCGACACGGGGGCCATTACGCAAATCAATAGTCCTTCTGGCCGCGATAAGCTCCATCAATGGCCGCGCGCGACGCCCGGGCCTCGTTGGACCCGGGCGCGGCGCCCACGGGCCTCCTCGGACGCAGCAGGACGGGTCACCGGGGCGCGGGGGCGCTCACCCGCGGGAGAAGCGCTGCCAGACGCCGTCCACCCGGCGTTCGTGCGGCATGAAGGCCAGCTTGTAGGCCATCGAGCGGTTCTCCCGGATGGCCAGCCCCAGGTAGAGCCAGTCGAGGTGCCAATCGCGCGCGAGCGCGACCTGGGTGAGGATCGAATACGTCCCCAGCGACAGCGCCGCGTAGGCCGGGTTCCAGAAGGTGTAGACGGCCGACAGGGAACGGGCGCCGCGATCGGTGACCGCCACGCCGCACAGCTGTCCCCCGACGAGGTACCGCACCTCGAACCCCTCGACGCAGCTGTGGGCGAAGAAGCTCTCGTACTCGAGCGCCTCGATCGGCGGCCGCCCACCCTGGTCGAGCCCGCGCCCCTGCTCGTGCGCGCGATAGAGCCAGAGGCGCAGATCGTCGACGACGATCGGTCCGAGCTCGACCGTGACGGCGACGTCCCCCTTGGCCTGCGCCCGCCCCTGGGAGCGCGACGGAGCGAACGCCTGCACGTCGACGCGGATGGCCTGGCAGGCCGTGCAGCTGGGGCAGGTCTGATTGTAGAGCAGAGACCCCGCGCGCCGGTCGCCCGCCGCGAGCCGCGTGTCGAACTCGGCGGCGGTCAGCCGGCGGATCGGCTGGCGCAGGGGCTGCCGCGCCCGACGCCCGGGCAGGTAGACACAGTCGTCCTCTTCGTCACGAACGACGATCTCCGGCGGCGTGGTGGCCAGCAAACGCCCCGACACCCCCTCAGCATGGATCCGAAACGCCCGGGCACCAACACGATCGCCGCCGTGGTGGTCGCGACGGGACCGCGGAGGATCCCCTTCGCCAGGGTTCCCGAGCCCGAGCCCGCGCTGCTGGCGGACCAGGTTGCCAGCAGCATCCACCAGTCGGACGAGGGCCTAGCCGTTTTGGCCCTTGCGCCGCGCCGCCACCGCCTCGGTCAAGCGGCGTCCATACTCGGCGTCGGCCTGGCGGAAATGGTCGATCGAGCGCTCGACGACATCCGGACGGCTGACCGCGGCCAGCCCTCCGGCGATGTTGTCGATGAGGCGCGCGCGTGCGTCCTCCTTCATCAGGCGATAGAGCGCGCCGGCCTGGCGGAAGTCGTCGTCCCCGGCGTGCTTGACCAACCCCCGCGGGCCGACCGAGCCCGAGACGTCGTACCCGAGGTCGTAGCCAGCTCCCGTCTGCGCCGGCCCCTCGTGGCTGTTGGGCTCGTAATTCTTGCTGCGCCCGCCGTTGTCGTCGAAGCGCATGGCGCCGTCGCGTCCGTAGTTGCGCGCGCCGCCCGCCACGCCTCGGGGTGCGTTGACCGGCAAGCGCGTGTGATTCACCCCCAGCCGGTAGCGATGGGCGTCCCCGTAGCCGAAGAGGCGCGCCTGCAGCATCGGATCGGGTGAGGGTCCCACGCCGGGGACGAAGTTCGACGGATCGAAGGCCGCCTGCTCCACCTCGCCGAAGTAGTTCTCGGGGAGGCGATCGAGGACCAGCTTGCCGATGGTGATGAGCGGGTAGTCCTGGTAGAGCCAGACCTTGGTCAGGTCGAACGGGTTGAACCGGTAGGAGGCGGCGTCCTTCTCGGGCATCACCTGCACCTTGATGGTCCACGACGGGAAATTTCCACGCGAGATTGCGTCGTAGAGGTCTTTGTGGATGAAGGCCGGATCCCGACCGCCGATCTGCGCGGCCTCGGCGCTGGTCAAGCAGCGGATCTTCTGGTCGGTCTTGAAGTGGAACTTGACCCAGAACCGCTGCCCCTCCGCGTTCACCCACTGGAAGGTGTGCGAGCCAAAGCCGTCCATCTCGCGGTACGACGCCGGGATGCCGCGATCGCCGAACAGCCAGGTGAACTGGTGCGTCGCCTCCGGTGAGTGCGAGAAGAAGTCCCAGATGTTGTCGGGCTCCTGGCGGTTGGTGAAGGGGTCGTACTTCTGCGAGTGGATGAAGTCGGGGAACTTGATCCCGTCGCGGATGAAGAAGATCGGCGTGTTGTTGCCCACCAGATCCCAGTTGCCGTCCTCACTGTAGACCTTGAGCGCGAAGCCGCGCGGATCGCGGGCGGTGTCGGGCGCACCCTTCGACCCGGCCACGGTGGAGAAGCGCAGGTAGGCCGGGGTGCGCTTGCCGGGCGCGGAGAAGATCTTCATCTTGGTCCAGCGGGCGGTCTCGGGGTTGGTCGCCTCCAGATACCCGTGGGCGCCCGAGCCGACAGCGTGCACCACCCGTTCGGGGATCCGCTCGCGGTTGAAGCGGGCCAGCTTCTCCAGGAGGTGATGGTCCTGCAACAGCGTCGGACCGCCGGGGCCCGCCAGCTGGGAGTGTTGGTTGTCGGCGACCGGCGCGCCGGCCTCTGTGGTGAGCGTGTTCGTCGTCGCGGTCTTTTCGTTCATCGCTGTCCTCCTCGAGGATCCGACGATGAGCTTCTCCGCATGAGTGGTCCAAGATATCGTTTACATCGACGTGATAGCTATGCGCTATCCATCGAGCCCCGGCCCTGACCGCCTCAGTGAACGACGACCACAGTGCGACGAGAGGCGCGCCGGGCGGCGCCGGCGTACGAAACGGGGGTCAACGGCATCCCGACCACATCGATGAAGAGAGACACCGCGTCCGCGTTGTCGGGCAGCTTCCCCTGAAGCACGCGCACGTCGTAGGTCATCTGCTCGCCGTTCAACGCGGGATTCTTCAGCTCGACCACCACGTTGCCCACCTTGCCCTCGGGCGTGAAGGTCGACAGCGTGGCGTTGGGAGGATCTTTCAGGAAGCTGTCCTTGCCCTCTGACCACAGAGGGATCATCTCGTGGGTCGCGATGTGCCCCGCGACCCGCGTCGGCCGGTCCGAGAAGAAGACCGTCAGCGGGCTGACCCCCTTCATGGTGAGCTTCCCGTTGACCAGGGTGGCCCCCCTGGCTGTCTGAACGAACAGCATCGGGACCTTCTTGTCCTTGTCGGGAGTGGACAGAGTGGAATCGGCGGCGAGTCCGATGCGCGCGATCTGCACCCCGACCAGAGCCGAAACCGCCAGGAACCCGACGAAGGCCGACAGAGGTCGTTTGCGCGTCATGGGCTGGATGGTGGCGCCGCTCCGTGAGCGCACAAGGGCGAAGGCCGTGCGGTTCAGGCAAGGCCCGAGGTGCCTGACCGACCGCAATCAGCGAATCCCCGACTTGTCGAGGAGCGCGTCACTCACCACCGTGTTGCGACGACGAACGGACGCCGGGAAACCCGGCTCGCGGGCGCACGAAAAGGAGAACTGGCATGGCCAAGGACTTCGATCGCACCAAGCTGCCCATCAATGATCCCAGGTTCGCGGGCAAGCGAAACCGGACGCTCGCGGGGTCGAAGCCCGATTGGGCGCTGGCGCAATCGGTGCGGCCCCCCGAGGGCGCACCGAACGTGCTCCTCGTGCTGATCGACGACGCCGGGTTCGGCAACGCATCGGCCTTCGGAGGACCGATCGCCACCCCAAACCTCACCCGCCTGGCGGAGAGTGGACTCAAGTACAACCACTTTCACGTGACCGCCCTCTGCTCCCCCACGCGCGCGGCGTTGCTGACGGGGCGCAACCACCACGCGGTCGGCTTCGGCTCGATCGGCGAGCTGCCGGGACCGTTCCCCGGCTACTCGGCCGCTCGCCCGCTGTCCTGCGCCCCGTTCACGCAGATCCTGCAGATGAATGGCTACTGCACCTCGGCGTTCGGCAAGTGGCACATGACGCCCGACCACCAGCAGGGGCCGGCCGGTCCCTTCGATCGCTGGCCCAACGCCTGGGGCTTCGACTACTTCTGGGGCTTCCTGGGCGGCGAATCCGGTCAGTACGATCCGCTGCTCACCGAGAACAACACCACGATCGGCGTGCCCGACCAGAAGGACCATTACTTCCCCGACGCCATGGCCGACAAGGCGATCGACTGGCTGCACGGGGTTCGCGCGCAGGATCCCGAAAAGCCGTTCTTCATGTACTTCTCCACCGGCGCCAGCCACGCGCCGCACCAGGTCCCCGCCGAATGGAGCGCCAAGTACCAGGGCAAGTTCGACGGAGGCTGGGACAAATATCGCGAGGAGACCTTCGCCCGTCAGAAGCGCCTGGGCGTCATCCCCCCGGAGGCGAAGCTCACGCCCCGGCCCGACGCCCTGCCGGCCTGGGAGAGCCTCTCCGCTGATCTGAAGAAGCTCTACGCCCGTCAGATGGAGGTCTACGCCGGCTACCAGGAGAACGCCGACCACAACGTCGGGCGCCTGGTGGACGCCATCGACGCCATGGGCGAGCGCGACAACACGGTCGTCATCTACATCTGGGGCGACAACGGCGCCAGCCTGGAAGGGACGCTCACCGGCTCGTTCAACGAGCTCACCATGCAGAACGGAATTCCGCTCACCGGCGCCGAGCAGGTGCAGCTCGTCGAGCACTACGGCGGCGCCGAGGCCTGGGGGAGCGCGCTGCTGGCGCCGCACTACTCGGCGGCCTGGGCCTGGGCTGGCAACTGCCCCTTCCAGTGGGGGAAGCAGGTGGCCTCCCACCTCGGCGGCACGCGCAACGGAATGGTCGTGGCGTGGCCGGATCGGATCAAGGACGCCGGCGGGTTGCGCCAGCAGTTCACCCACGTCATCGACATCGGCCCCACCATCCTCGAGCTGGTCGGGCTGCCGGTGGCGACCGAGGTCAACGGCATCAAGCAGGAGCCGATGCACGGCACCAGCTTCCTCTACACCTTCGACGACAAGGAGGCGGCCGAGCGCCACACCCAGCAGTACTTCGAGATCTACGGCAACCGCGCCATGTACAAGGACGGCTGGTGGGCGGCGTGCAAGCTCGCGCGCATCCCCTGGGACGCCACGCCGGCCACCATCGCCAAGTTCGCGCCCGAGGTCTACGATCCCGAGAAGGATGTCTGGGAGCTGTACCACCTGCCGGACGACTTCTCGCAGGCCAACGATCTGGCGGCCCAGAATCCCAAGCAGCTCAAGGAGCTGAAGGAGCTGTTCTGGAAGGAGGCCGACAAGTACAACGTCACGCCGCTGCTCGCGGGCTTCTCATTTTATTTCGGCATCGTCCCGCCGCTGGGAAAGCAGACCAAGTTCACCTACCACGGCAAGGTCGAGAACATCGCCTCCGGCATGATCCCGCGCATCTTCAATCACTCCTACACGATCAGCGCCGATCTGGAGATCCCCCACGACGGCGTCGAGGGGGTGATCGTGGCCGAGGCCGATCACCTGGGCGGCTTCTCGCTCTTCGTCCAGGACGGAAAGCTCAAGCACACCTACAGCATGATGGGCATCCACGTTTACAAACAGGAGGCCACCGCGCCGCTGCCGAGCGGGCGGGTCAACGTACGCTTGGAGTTCGCCGCCGACGCGGCAAAGATGGGGACGGGCGGCGACGTCTCGCTCTACGTCAACGAGCACAAGGTCGGCGGGGGGCGAATGGAGCACACGGTTCCGTTCCGGTTCTCGGGCTACGCGGGGATGGACATCGGCCGCGACAACGGCTTGCCGGTCGACCGCAGCTATGCCGACAGGTCGCCCTTCGCGTTCACCGGGCAGATCCACCAGGTCTCCTTCGACCTGCAGCCCCACCTGGCGGCCGAGGACGAGGACGCGATGCACGAAGCGCATCATCACGGCCTGGTGGCGCAGGGCCTGAGGGGCTAGGTCCGGGAGCCGCACTGCGGGCCGACAGGGCCGTCGAGCCCCCATCTTTCACGAACCTCCCGGTGATACAATGGCGGCGTGAAAGACATAGCTTGCGCGCGCGTTGCGTCTCGGGCGCTGTTCTTCTCCTTGGCCTTCGCCTCGTTGGCCCTGGCGGCCGGGTGCGGCTCCGGCGCGGGCTCCACCGGCAGCCCAGGATCGGGCGGTGGCAGCGGCGCGCCAGGAAGCGGCGGCGCGCCGGGGAGCGGCGGCGCGCCCGGAAGCGGCGGCGCGGGCACCGGTGGCGCGTCGGGCACCGGTGGGAGCTCCGGCGGAGGAACCGGCGGGACCATCGTCGCGACGCAGACCTTGAGCCCCAACATCGTGGTCGATCAGTTCGGCTACCGGCCCACGGACGAAAAGATCGCGGTCGTCCGCAACCCGCAAAAGGGATTCGATGCGCCCGGCACCTTCACGCCGGGCACCAAGTACGCGCTCGTCGACGCGCACAGCGGCGCGAAGCTGCTGGAGGCGGCGCCGGCCCAGTGGAACGGCGGGATGACCGACAGCTCCTCGGGCGACAAGGCCTGGTGGTTCGACTTCTCCACCGTCACCACCGCCGGTGACTACTTCGTCCTCGATGAGACGCAAAACGTCCGCTCGGACGTCTTCAGCATCTCGGGCAGCGTCTACCGGGACGTGCTGACGCAGGCCACGCGCATGCTCTTCTATCAGCGAGATGGGTTCGCCAAGGCCGCGCAGTACGCAGGCGCCGCCTGGGCCGACGGCGCCGCCCACACCGGCAAGTGCTACCTCTACAGCGATACGACCATGACGTTGAACCTGGATCTGCACGGCGGCTGGTGGGACGCCGGTGACTTCAACAAGTACACCAACTGGGGCGCCAGCGACGTCATCGAGCTGATGCACGCCTACGCCGAGACGCCGGCCGCCTTCTCCGACGCCACCAACATCCCCGAGTCGGGCAACGGCGTCGCCGATCTGCTCGACGAGGTGAAGTGGGAGCTCGACTGGCTGGGCCGCATGCAACAGAGCGACGGCTCGGTGCTCAGCATCGTCGGCGAGGCAGCCGCCGAGGCACCCGCCTTCGGCGGCTCGCCCAACACCGCGCCCTCGACGGTGACCGACCCCTGCGCGTACGGCCCGGCCTCGACGTCGGCCTCCCTCACCGCCGCCGCCGCTTACGCCTACGGTGCGGTGGTGTTCGGCGCGGCCCCCGGCGCCAGCACCGCCTACCCCGGCTACGCGGCCGCCCTCGCTCAGCAGGCGCAGAAGGCCTGGACCTGGGCACAGGCGAACCCGGCGGTCTTCTTCTACAACGCGTCGGCGAGCCCCACCGTCGGCGCCGGCGAGCAGGAGGTTCCGAGCGCCGCCTCCGACCGCACCTATGCGCTCCTGGTGAAGCAGCTCCAGGCCGCGCTCTACCTCTTCGAAGCGACCGGCACCACCAGCTACCGCGACTTCTTCGACGCCCACTATTCGGGGATCAACGTCGTCGCCACCGGCTACGCCGACGGCTCGCACGGCGAGGAGCAGGAGACGCTGCTGGCCTATACGCAGGCGCCCAACGCGACTGCCTCGGTCATCTCCAAGATCAAGAGCGCCTACCTGGGCGCGGCGCAGACCAGCGCCAACCTGGGCGCCATCACCAGCAACCCCGATCCGTACCTGGCTTACCTCTCGGAGGGCTACTGGTGGGGGATCAACCAGATCAAGAGCGACCAGGGGAACCTGCTCTACGACGTGGTCACCTTCGCGCTCGATGCGTCGAGCAGCGCCACCGCCGCCAGGGGCGCCGAGCGCTACGTCCACTGGCTGCACGGCGTGAACCCGTTGCAGCTGGTCTATCTGTCGAACATGGGGAGCTACGGCGCGCAAAAGTCGGTGACCCGCTTCTTCCACTCCTGGTACGCCAAGGGCTCGAACTGGGACGCCGCCGGCGTCTCGGAGTACGGGCCGCCCCCCGGCTACCTGACCGGCGGCCCCAACCCCAGTTACACCTGGGACAGCTGCTGCCCGAACAATTGCAGCGGCTACTCCTGCGGAGCGGCGCAGGCCTCGCCGCCCGCCGGGCAACCTGACCAGAAGTCGTACCTCGATTTCAACGACGGCTGGCCGCTCGACTCCTGGTCCGTCACCGAGCCCGACGACGGCTATCAGGCCAAGTACATCCGCCTGCTCTCGAAGTTCGTGAACTGAGCGCGCCAGCTCAGCGGCTGAGCAGCCGGCCCCCAGGGCATCAAGCACCGCTGGATTCCGGATCTAGATTGTCGATATGAGCGTGATGCTGGAATTTACCGATGATGAGCTGCGCGAGCTGACGCTCGCGCTCGAGGAGCAGCGACACGGCCTGATGATCGAGCTGACCAGCGCAGACGCCCGTGAGTTCAAGGAGCGTCTGCGGATGCAGCTGGAGAAGGTCGAGACGCTCGCGGCGCGGATCGAGTCGACCGCCCTCCCCGCACCGATGAGCTGACTGACTCACCTCGCGACGGAGAATCGCCGGACGCCGAACGCGTGCGCTCCGGGCGACGAGCCCGCGAAGACGACTGGCGCCCGACCCGTCTCCTGGCCATGGCGCGCGGCGATGGCGTCGACCGCCGCTCGACCACCGCGGCGCGCCAGGACGGCGACGGTCCCGCCGCTTCCACCGCCGGTGATCTTGGCGCCGTAGAGCCCCGCTGCTGGTCCCGCGGCGCGCACCAGCTCCACCAGGCGATCGGTCGCGGCGGCGGCCAGCCCGCAGGTGGCGTAGCTGGCGTGCGCTTCGTACATCAGCTCGCCAAGCAGCGTCCGCGACTCTTCACTCTCGGCGCCTCCGGCCAAAAGCGCCCGCCACAGGCGGACCCGCTGGTGCTCCTCGATCGGGTGCTCGGTCGCGGCCCGGACGGAATAGCTCCGCGCCGGGTCGACGCGGGTGGCGGGATCGGTCGTGCCTTGAAACTCGGCGAGGAAGTGCGCTCCGTCGATCCGCTCCGGAACCAGCGTCCGAAACTGCCCGCGCCAGCGGGAGGGCGTGACGTTCGCCAGGTAACCACCGAAGATCGGATCGTCGATGGCGACGCGCCCCGGTCCCACAGAGCGCGCGGTGAGCCCCGCCGCGGCAGCGATCATCCGATAACCCATGAAGGCGGCCACCCGGACGCTGCCGTAGTCCGCCCCCGACACGGCGTGCCGGACGCCCGAGTCGATCCCGAAGACCTCGATCGACGGCGGCAGCGGCAGGCTGCCCAGGAGCTCCGCGGGCTGGCAGAGAAGCTCGAGGAGGTGATCCGCCTCGCCGCAGGCAGAGGTCAGCTGGTCCATCACCCCGCAGGGGGCACCGACGATGAAGTTCTCCACCTGCTGCGCCAGCAGCGCCAGCGCCCTGCCGTCGAGGGCGAGTCCTTGCAGGGCGGCGATCGCTTCGAGCGCGGCGACCTCCAGCGCGGCCGACGAGCTCACCCCCTTGCCGGTCGGAACGTCGGAGCGAATCAAGAGGCGCATGGGGCGCGGCGGGACGCCGTGCTCGCGGTGGAGGATCACCAGCGCACCCAGGACGTAGGCGGTCCAGGCGCGGCGCGGCTCGCGCGCGAACAGCGCCCGGGCCGCCGCGATGTCGAGCGGCGCTTCTCCCGCGGCCAGCTCGGCGAGCGGGAAGGTCGCGCGCGCCTCCGCCCCGGGATCGCCGAGCTGGTCGCTCTCGATGACAATCTCCTGGCCGCCGGTCTCCTGCGCCGCCACGAAGGTCGCGACCGCCAGCGGCAGCTCGAGCACGAGCGAGCCCGAGTAGTCGGCGATCCCGCCCATCAGATCGAGGCGGCCCGGCGCGCGCGCCAGCAGGAGCGGGCGGCGCGGATCGAAGAAATCGGCCCGGGAAGCGATCCAGGCGATGGCCCGCCCGAGCTCCGAGCCCCTGGGGGGCGCCTCGCCTTCGCGAGACCCGGCCTCGAGACGCCACGGCAGGCGCGGCGGAGGTGTCATGACGGAGAGAGACCCCGTTCGCCCAACGCCTCCCGGAGCGCCGGCTCCACCTGGGCGCGGATCGCCTCGTTCGCGTAACCGATCCAGGCGAGCTCGGAGAAGACGTCGAGCGGCGCGCTCAGCCGTCGGCCCGCCTCGTCGGTGACGATCACCCCCGCCTCGCGCGCGATGAGCTCGGTGGAGAGATCGTAGGGATGGGCGCAGAGCCCCAGCGCCTCGCCGCGCGCCCGCAGCACCGGCTCGACCAGCGGGCGGAGATCGCCCACCCAGCGATCGTGGCCGACCATGAGCTCGTAGAGCTGCCCGCCGCTGGAGATGTACTGATCTTCGAAGGCGCGCGCGCGCCCCTTCTCGCTTGGTCCCAGGAGGCGCGCCACGACGGCGTCGTCGACCGCCGCCAGCTCGGCGCGCGCCCCGGGGAAGAAGCGCGACAGCCCCCCGTACCCCTGGGCGATGGTCTGGGCGCGGGAGGGGGCGAACGGCAAGGGCCGGCGCTCGCCGGTCAGGCGATTGAACCGCTCGGCCTGCGCGCCGCCGCCCGCCACGGCCCACAGCACGTCGCAGAGGTGCTGCTTGACGAGTGGAATCTCGGTCTGCACGGCGAGCTCGATGTCGGCGAGCGTGGCCGAGCGCTTCGCCCCTCGCGACCCGCCCCCGGGCCGGAAGGCCGCCACGCCGGTCAGCACCCAGGCGGATCGCTTCTGGTACATGAGGCCGCGCGTGCCGTCGATCGGATCGACCAGCACCACGATCTCGACGGCCTCCGGTGGCGTCCCCTCGGGCAGCACGCGCCGGCCGTCCTGGCCCAGCCCCTCGGCCACCAGGAGCAGCGGCCATTCCTGGGCCAGCGACTCGAACTCCGCGAGCAGCACCTCCTCCGACACCCGATCGATGGCGAACAGCGTGTCACCGGCGTCGTCGCCCACCACCGCCGCCAGCTCGTCGCCCGGACGCGTCTCGCAGCTGGCCACCACGCGATCGCGGATCTTCTCCTGGATGCCGCGAATCCGGGCCAGCAGCCGATCGACATCGGCCACGTCGCGCAGCGCGCTCACGATCCGCTCGTCGACGCGTGGTGAAGGCCCGGGACGGCCCGCAGCTCGGCTGCCTTCTCCTCGGGAGAGGTGTCGGCCAGGAAGTTGCCGCCGCCGATCTCCGGACCGGCCAGATATTTGAGCAGGCTCGGCCGCCGCAGTGGCGGGTGAAAGGCGATGAAGAAGTGGTAGGCGTCGCCGGCGCCGACATCGGCGCCGAGCCCGAGCTTCGCCGGCGCCTGGTGCAGGGCCATGACGTAGGGAAAGGAGACCTTCCACAAGTTGTCGAACCGCGCCGTGACGTTCCCCAGCGCTGCCGCCAGCGACGCCACCTCGGCGTCGTCGAGCCCGAAGGCGTGCGGCACGCGGCGCTTGGGCGCGACGTAGACCTCGTAGGCGTAGCGGGCGAAATAGGGGACGAAGGCGATCACCCGCTCGTCCTCGAACAGAATGCGCCGGCCGTCCTGCTGCTCCGCGCGGATCAGGTCGTCGAAGAGCGCACGCCCGGTCCGGTCGCGGTGGCGAATCGACGCCGCCAGCTCGACCTCGACCGTCCTGAACACGAAGTTCGTGGCGTAGATCTGCCCGTGCGGGTGGGGGTTGGAGACGCCGACCACCTCCCCTTTGTTCTCGAAGCAGAGGACGTGCTCGACCTCGGGCCGCGCGCAGAGATCGCGCGTCTCGCGCCGCCAGACCTCGACCACCTCGCCGATCGCGGCGGCGGGCATCTCGGCCAGCGTGAGATCGTGACGGGGCGAGAAGCAGACGACGCGCGCGATGCCGGTGGCGCGCCGCGACTGATAGGGGGCCGGCGGAGCAACCGTTGCGGGGGCGTCAGGCCCGACGCAAGGGTGGTCGTTGTCGAACACGAACGTCCCGGTGTAGTCCGCGTTGCGCAGGCCGCTCACCCGCATGTTGCCCGGGCACAGATGACAGCGGGGATCGTGACGGACCGGCCGCGTCGTCGTGGCCGCGACGGTCTCACCCGTCCAGGGCCGCGTCTGACGGTGGGCGGCGACGATCACCCACTCCTCGCGCAAGGGGTGCCACCGCTCCTCCCAGGTCTGCGGAGCACCGTCCGACGTCATGCTCAGAAGGCGACCTCGGCCTGCAGCTTGACGACGTTCTGGTCGGGCGTCATGCCCGAATACGGGCCCTGTTGGAGGACATTGGCTCCCGCCACGAGCGGTGCGTTCCACGGCCATTGCTGATTGAGCTTCATGTTGTCGCCGTAGAAGTATCGAGAGTACTGAAAGTAGATGCGCTCGCTGGAAAGGAAATGCGAGGAGAAAATGACCCGCGGCGTGAAGGCGGCGAAGACGTATCCGGACTGGCCCAGAGCGTAATTGACCTCATCGAAGCGAAGCATGAAGGCGAACCAGGTCGTAGCCTGGAGGGTCGCGTCCACACCGTACTTGAACTGCTTGATCTCGTTCTGGGCGAGAATCGAATACTGCTTGAGAGTCGACCCGGTCGGCAAATTGAGCTTGCTGTCCGCCAGCAGCCCGAAGACGCTCACCGTCACGTCGGGCACCCCACCCGGCGCGATACCCCGGACCCCGGAGAGCGTGTTCTCATAGAGGAAGCCGAAATTGAGCATCGATCCGCTGCCGGTCGAGTCGGTGGGGCTGCCGGTATAGGCCATGTAGTTCGTGGCGATGCCCGCGGCGCTGAGCGAGTGCATGACCTCGGTCCCCGCGCTGGCCAGCGCCCAGCCATTTCGAACGCTGAGAAACGACGGGGAGAGCCACAGATGACCCCAGTAGGGCGCACGCACGTTGCCCTCGAAGCCGACGACCGAGAGATGCGCCTGCTGGGCTGCCGCATAGGACTTGTCACCCGGCGTGGATTGCTGGGTCAGGTTCGGGTCGGCGGTCCACTCGGTGTTGATGTGAAACGCCAGGTCCGCGTACTTCGCGTAGTTGACCTTGAGATTCAGGTAGGCCAGCAGATCGACACCCGTGATGGCCCCGTAAAAGGCGGGAGCCCCAGGATTGAAGCTGCCGTCCCGTCCGGTCCCGAACCCTCCCACCCCCGTGAACGTCCAGTCGGGAGTGAAAGGAACCGTCGCTTTCAATTGCCCACCCAACTGGCGAAAGCGCCCGAGCGTGTAAGTGTCGTATTTCTCGAAGTACCCAAAGCTCGGCCACCAGGCGCCCGCCGTGAAGGCAATGTTCGGTTTGAGATCGCCATCGCCGAGATCCGTATCGAGGGCGACGTAGGCCAGGCCCGGCGCCCACGCCGCGTCGTAGTTCCGGAACCCGACCGACTGGAACCAGTACCCCATCCATCCGACCGCGGCGTCGACGTGCTTCTTCCGGGCGTGGATGAAGACCTCCGCCCAGTCCTGCTCCTGCAGGCGTGTGTAGGCGAAGCTGTAGTAGTTCGCGTCGACCGTTCGATTGGGCCCGTACGACACCTGCGTGCTGGAGGGCCCCGTCGGGTTGTCGGGCCCCGGGCGTGAGCTGATGCCCAGCGCCATGGGCGCACGGAAGTACCCGTTGACGTCGATGTGCCAAGGCCCTGGGACGGGGGCCGGTTGCACTTCACTGGCGGCCGGCGGTTGGGGCGGCTGCGCCGTCGGCGGCGCCGGGGGCGGCGCGGTCGGCAGCGCGGGTGGCGGCTCTGCCTCCCCGGCCGGGGACTCGTCGGTCGGGTCAGCCGTCGGGGGTGCGGCCACCGCCCGAAGGGCCACCAGGGACGTCAACAACACGAAGGACGCTTGGAATTTTCTGCGCATCGGATCGACGAGCCGCCTACTTGCCGTACTTCGCAGCAACGATGTTGGATTGAACGGAGTTGAGGGTGGCCAGCGAGGCGGCGCCGCTGGCCATGACGCCCTCGAACCACTCTCCCCCGTCGCTGTTGCTGTTGTCGCCGCCGATGCCGAGGATGATCGACCCCTGCTTGTGCATCGGAACGTAGCCCGTCTTGGCCGGCCGTATTCCGTCGTATTCGGTGGTCAAGGCGCCGTTCGTCGCGTCGGCGCCATAGAGCGCGAAGCGCCCCTTTCCCGAGTTCTGCGAGGCCACGTCGCCGACGACCATGGCCGTCACGAAGTTGAACTTGAGCGGCGTGTTGGTGGCGATGTCCTGGTCATCACCGTCCCAGCCGGCGTAGAGACCGTTCTCCAGATCGGCTTCCACCCACGGACCATTGTTGTGGCCACCCGGAGAGCCGGTGCCCCAGACCACGCCTCCACCGAAGTAGACCGCCTCCATGGTGCCATTGCCGTCGTCATGCGAGTCCGTCTCCGCGTTGCCATAGTCGAAGCAGCAGCCGTCGATCAGATTGTTCTGGCTCGTCACCATGTACTCGGTCTCGGCCGCGTCGCCGGTGGCGGTCCCCTTGGGGGTCACGACTCCGCAGCCGGTGCAGCCGGCGCGGTAGCCGATCCCCGTCTTGATGAGAATGCCGTAGACCGTGTGGCCGTTGGCTGTCGTCTTGAGGTCGGTGGCGCTGGCCGGATTGTCAGCGGTGGCGACGGCGCCGCCGCCAGGACCCGGCTTGAGGTGATTTCCGTTGGGGGACTGATCGTAGATGATCGAGATGGTGCAGCTCCCGCCGGAGCAGAACGCGTCCTGAGAGGCGGAGTCGGCGTAGCCGGCCACCACCCCGATGTCCTTGGTCGTCCCCTTACAAGAATTCGGTCCCGTCACGAACGACCCCTTGCAGACCTGGTAGAGATTCCCGGTGTAGCTGCCGTAGAGCGCGCGCACCGTACTGTGGGCGGCGACGCAAGCGTTGCCGGCGCTGGCCAGGATGTCGCAAGGCCCGGTGAGAGCAACCGTGCCCCCGGTGCCGGTCGTGCCGCCGGTGGCCGGCGTGCCCCCGGTACCGGGCGTTCCGCCGGTGGCCGGTGTGCCGCCGCTGCCGGGCGTACCACCAGTGCCGGGTTTGCCGCCAGCGCCACCGGTCCCCGGCGTGCCACCCGTCCCCGGCGTGCCGCCAGTGCCGGGCGTGCCGCCGCTGCCGGGCGTGCCGCCAGCCCCCGGCCCGCCGCCGCTGCCGACGATGCCGCCGGTGCCGGTGGAGCCGCCGGTGTCAGTCGCGCCACCGGTTCCGGTCGAACCACCTGTGTCGCTGGTGCCGCCGGTCCCGGTGAAACCGCCGGTGTTATCTCCCGACGAGCCGCCGCCACCGTCGCCGCCACTGCTGCCAGATGAAAACGACCAACATGAAGCGACGAGGACGCCGAGCGACAGCGCGAGGGACAGTGGTGCGGCGGAGCGAATCTTCTTCATTTGCGACATCTCCAGGTACATAGGTCCCTCGATCGGGACCAGCGGGGCCGGTTGTGGCTGGGGGACAAGAGAGACTCCCGAAGGGTTCGTTCAGCGTGAGATATCGCGGACCTACCGGGGACCCCTGGGGCACACCCACCACCTGGAAAGGGTCCGCTGGTCGTGGATTGATGCAATCGAGAGGTGCCGTGTCGCCGATCTTTCGGCTCAAGGTCCCCAGCGAACCATGAAGGCGTTTGCCCGGGAGAGCTGTCTGTTGTCAATGTTTCGGACTCGGCGTCTGCATCACGAATTCGACCCGCGGCCTGTGCCATCTCCGTGTCGCCGCTTCGCCCGAACCCACCCGGCCACCAGGCGGCGACCGGGATCGATCTGCGGCCGCGCCGCGCGGACCAAGCACGCCGGCGCCCGACGCCGGCCGGTAGACGATCCGCTAGGTCTTCGGCGCTAGCTCTTCAACGACTGGCGGTAGGCGCGCCAGCCGCCGAAGCTCGAGATGTCGGCCGCGCCGGCGAGCGCGTAGCCCTCGCAGAGGAACCCGGAGACGCGCGTCCCGTCGGCGAGCGAGAGGCTGCCGATGCAGAGCGGGGGCGGCACCGCGGCGACGAAGGTCCCGAAGGCCTCCGCCGACAGCGCCCAGACCTCGATCTCGATCGCCACCCCGTCGCTGTCGACGCGGCCGAGGCCGGGCTTGGCGGGCGTGGTGTTGGGGAGGGCGTACAGCCGATAGACCGGCGCGGTCCGGGTGGCTCGAACGAATCGGCCGTCCAGCATCGTGAGCTGGTGGTTGAGCGGCTCGCCCGACAGGTGCGCGCCGACCACCGCGATCGAGATGAGCCCCGCCGTCGCCGAGACCGGCGGTGTCGCGGGGATCAGGTGGGGCCCGGCGCCCATGGTCCGGCTGGTGGCCCGGTGCACGAGGGCGGCGAAGGCGGCCAGGCGGGCGTCGCTCCCGGCGGGGCCGATCACCGTCGCGCCGGCGGGGAGACCGTCGGCGCGAAATCCGGTCGGCACCGCCACGGCCGCCAGGTCGAGCAGGTTGACGAAGTTCGCGTAGGCCCCGAGCGCCGAATTGAGGCCCAGCGGATCGGCCTCCACCTCGTCCATGCGAAAGATGGTGGGCGTGGTGGGGACCAGCAGGAAGTCGACGGCGGCCAGCGCGCGGCCGGCGGCACGACGGAGCTGGCGCAGCCGGTGCTGGGCCTCGAAGGCGGCCGCCGCGTCGAAGCGCGCGGCGCTCTCCAGAATCGTCCGGACCGGCCCGATGATCGCGCCCGGCGCCGACGCCAGCAGGCCGCCGGTGGCGGCCAGCCGCTCGGCCACGAACGGGCCGTCGTAGAGCAGGCCGCCGGCCTCGCGAAAGGGGGCGAAGTCGACGTCGACGCGCTGGCCGCCCGAGGCGGCCAGCGTCTCCAGCGTTCGCTCGAAGACGCTCTGGGCGGCGAGATCGCCGCGGAAGTCGAGCGCCGCGCCCGCCGGAACGCCGAAACGAAACCGCGGCGGCGCGACCGTGGGCGTGAAGCGAACCGCGCCCGCGTCGGGGCGCGCGCCGGGATCGGAGTCGTCCGAGCCGCGCATGAGCTCGGCGATCTGGGCGGCGTCCTCGACGGTGAGCGCGAAGACCGAGACGCAGTCGAGCGAGCGGCAGGCGGGGACGACGCCGGTCGTGCTCAGGACGCCGCGGGTCGGCTTGAGACCGACGATGTTGTTGAAGGCAGCCGGAACGCGCCCCGACCCGGCCGTGTCGCTGCCGAGCGCGAAGCTCACCAGGCCAGCCCCCACCGCCACCCCGGAGCCGGAGCTGGAACCGCCCGGGATGTAGCGCGCGTCGAACGGGTTGCGCGGGATCCCGTAGGGCGAACGGACACCGACCAGGCCGGTGGCGAACTGGTCGAGGTTGGTCTTCCCCAGGCAGAGCGCGCCGGCGGCCCGGAGGCGGGCCACCACCGGCGCGTCCGCCTTGGGCGTGTAGGTGAAGGCCGGGCAGGCCGCCGTGGTCGGCAGCCCGGCGACGTCGATGTTGTCCTTGACGGCGAAGGGGACGCCGAAGAGCGGCAGAGCCTCGCCGCCGGCCCGGCGCCGCTCGAGCTCCTTCGCCTGGGTCAAGAGCTGGGCCCGATCGGTCGCCGCGATCCAGACGCCGTCGTCTCCGCGCTCGTCGATGAGGGCGAAGATCTCGGCCAGAACCTCGGCCGGCCGCCCGCCGTCCTCGTACCTGCGGGCGAGGACACCGAGATCGAGGCTGGGAAAGTTCGCGGCGCGAGGCTTCGTCGACATCGGAACGGAGAATGCCGAACCGAACCGTCGACGACAACTGCCGTCAACCGCGCGAAAGTGAAGTTACCAATAATTCGGGGCGACGAAAGAATCGAGAAACATGCGGCGGCCTATAAGCAATCCATGAATCAATTTCGACTGTTCGCTCGCTCGATGGTAGCTCGTGCCCTCGCGGTTTCCGTTTTTCTGGGTGTCCTCGGCATCGCTGGAGAGGGATCCGCCAAGGCGGCTCCCACGCCGCTGACCGTCGGCTTCATCTTCGTCGGTCCCAAGACCGATTTTGGCTATAACCAGTCTCACGCAGAGGGCGCGGCGGTGATCGCCAAGCTGCCCGGCATCAAGATTCGCGAAGAGGAAATGGTCCCGGAGACCTCCGCCGTCCAGAAGACGATGGAGAGCATGATCAACCTCGACGGCGCGACGGTGCTGTTTCCGACCTCGTTCGGTTACTTCGATCCGCACATCTTGAAGGAGGCGGTCAAGTACCCGAAGGTCACCTTCCTGCACTGCGGCGGCATGTACCAGGAGGGCAAGACCCCCACCAACGTGGGGAGCTACTTCGGGTACATCGACGAGGCCCAGTACGTGGCGGGAATCGTGGCCGGGTTGACGACCAAGTCGAACAAGCTCGGGTTCATCGCCGCCAAGCCGATCCCGCAGGTGCTTCGCAACATCAACTCCTACACGCTCGGCGCCAAGTCGGTGAACCCCAAGATCACCACCAGCGTCATCTTCACCGGCGACTGGTCGATGCCGGTCAAGGAAGCGGAGGCAGCCAACAGCTTGATCGACCAGGGCGTGGACGTTCTGACCATGCACGTCGACTCGCCCAAGGTCATCGTCGAGACCGCCGAGCGCCGCGGCGTCTTCGTCACCGGCTACCACGTCAACCAGTCGGCCCTGGCGCCGAAGGGGTATCTGACCGGCGCCGAGTGGAACTGGGGCAAGGTCTACACGGATTACGTCGACTGGATTCAGAACGGCAAGCCCTGGCCGCACCTCCTGCGCGGCGGGCTCAAGGAGGGATTCGTCAAGGTCTCGCCGTACGGCAAGGCGGTCTCGGCCGCCGCCAAGAAGAAGGCCGACGCCGCCAAGGCCAAGTTCATGGCCGGCACGATGGTCATCTACAAGGGGCCGCTCAAGGACAACACCGGCAAGGTCGTGATTCCGGCCGGGACCGAGGAAAAGCAGACCGACATCGCGCTCGAGAAGATGGACTACCTGGTCGACGGCGTGATCGGGAAGACGCACTGAGCCACGCAGGGACGGACGCGGGGCGCCAAAAGTGGGAATCGGCGTGAGCATCGGCGCGATTTCACCTGCCACTGAGCGGTCGCCGCAAGCGGCCGCCGTGGCGGCTGCGGCGGCCGAGGCGCGCCGCGACGCCTGGCGGAGGTCGATCGAATCGGTCGCCATTCCGCTGGGCGCCATCGTGGCGGCGCTGATCCTGTTCGGCGTCTTCATGGCGCTGACCGGACGCAACCCGCTGGCGGTCTACCACGAGATGTTCCGCGGCTCGTTCGGGACCGCCTTCTCGTTCCAGAACACGCTGCAGCGGGCGGCGCCGATCATGCTGACCGCGCTGGCCACGGCGATCCCGCTGCGGCTCGGGCTGGTGGTGCTGGGTGGCGAAGGGGCCATGGTGCTGGGCGGGCTGGCGGCGGCGGCGATCGGGATCCACCTGCACACGCCGTTCACGATCAAGCTCGGGATGTTCGTGACCGGCTCGCTGGTCGGCGGCCTCTGGGTGGCCGGCGCCGGGGCGCTCCGCGCCTACCGGGGTGTCAACGAGACGATCAGCTCGCTGCTGCTCAACTACATCGCCATCGCGCTCCTCAACCACATCGTCGAGGGGCCGCTGCGCGATCCGGCCAGCCTCAACAAGCCTTCGACGCTGCCTATCGGGGACGACAACATGCTCGGCAACCTGCCCGGGCTGGACGTGCACTGGGGCCTGGGCTTCGCGCTCATCGCCTGCCTCATCGCCTGGTTCCTCATGCAGCGGACCACCTTCGGTTTCGCGGCGCGCATGGTGGGCGGCAACGTCCGCGCGGCGCTACTCAACGGGCTGCCGGTGCGGCGCCTGATCGTGATCGCGACCTTCCTGGGCGGCCTCGGGGCCGGCCTGGCGGGCGCGGTCGAGGTCGCGGCGATCCACGGCAACGCCAACGCGTCGCTCGTCACCGGCTACGGCTACACCGGGGTGCTGGTGGCCTTCATCGCGCGCGCCAATCCGTTCGGCGTCATCCCGGTCGCGCTGCTCCTGGGCGGTATCGGCGCCAGCGGCGGGCTCCTGCAGCGGGTCTTCGATCTTCCGGACGCGACGGTCAACGTGCTGCAGGGGACGATCTTCATCGCGATCTTGTTCTCGGATTCGCTCTACGGCCGGCGCTGGGGCCGCGCCAAGCCGGCCAAGGCGGTGGCGGCGTGAGCGCGGCCGGTGGCGTCGCGCTGGGAATGATCGGCGGAGCGGTCCGGATCAGCACGCCGTTCCTGTTCGTCAGCCTGGGCGAGTGCCTCACCGAGAAGAGCGGCCGCGTGAACCTCGGGCTCGAAGGGACGCTGGTCATGGGGGCGATGGCCGCCTACGGCGTCTCCTACCTGACGAATTCGCCCTGGCTCGGCGTGCTGGCTGCCGGCTGCTGCGGCGTCGTGCTGGGGGCGCTGCACGCCTGGCTCTGCGCGCGGCCGCGCGTGAACGACGTTGCGGTCGGGATCGCGCTCATGCTCTTCGGTGTCGGGCTGGCGTTCTTCCTGGGCAAGCCGCTGGTCGGGCCGAGCGCGCCGCATCTGCCGGCGGTGTCGCTCGGCTGGTGGAGCGCCTCGTCGCAGGTGCGTTCGGCGCTGCAGGTGAACGCGCTGTTCGTCCTCGGCCTGGTCACGACGTTCGCCGTTCGCTTCGTCCTGCGGCGAACGCGCTGGGGGCTCATCGTCCGCACGGTGGGCGAGAGCGCGGACACCGCGCGCGCCATGGGCTACGACGTGGCCCGGGTGCGCCAGCTGGCCACCATGGCGGGCGGCTTCCTGGCCGGCATCGGCGGCTCGTTCCTCTCGCTGTTTTATCCCGGGAGCTGGAACGAGGGGCTCTCCAGCGGACAGGGGCTGATGGCGGTGGCGCTGGTGATCTTCGCGCGCTGGGATCCCGTCCGCTGTTTGCTGGCGTCGCTGCTCTTCGGCGGCGCCAGCGCGCTCGGCCCGGCCCTGCAGTCGGTGGGGGTGACGTCGGGGTACTACCTCTTCAACGCGGCGCCCTACGCGCTCACGCTGGCGATCATCGTGGCGACCAGCTCGCGCGATCGGGCGCTCAACGGTCAACCCGCCGAGCTGCGGGTGGCCAGGTAGGCAGAAGGCAAGAGGGCAAGAAGGCAAGAAGGTAGAGACAAAACGATGAGCGAGACGAACGCGACCTCCAAGACGGCCCGCTACGTGCCCGGCGATCCCTACCCCTTCCCCTGGAACGGCGATCTGCGGCCGGAGAACACGGCGCTGGTCGTGATCGACATGCAGACCGATTTTTGCGGCAAAGGCGGCTACATCGATCTGATGGGGTACGACATCTCTGTCTCGCGCGCCTGCATCACACCGATCCGGGCGGTCCTCGCCAAGATGCGCGCCGGCGGCTATCACATCATGCACACGCGGGAAGGCCACCGCCCCGACCTGGCCGATCTGCCGGCCAACAAGCGCTGGCGCTCGCGCCGGACCAAGGGGAACGAGGGGGTCGGCATCGGCGACGCCGGCCCCTGCGGCCGCATCCTGGTGCGCGGCGAGCCCGGCTGGGAGATCATCCCGGAGCTGACGCCGCTGCCCGGCGAGACGATCATCGACAAGCCGGGCAAGGGGACCTTCTGCGCGACCGACTTCGATCTGATCCTGCGCCAGCGCGGGATCGCCAACCTGATCCTGACCGGGATCACCACCGACGTCTGCGTGCACACCACGATGCGCGAGGGGAACGATCGCGGCTACGAGTGCCTGATCCTCGAGGACTGCTGCGCGGCCACCGACGCCGGCAACCACGCGGCGGCGATCAAGATGGTGAAGATGCAGAACGGCGTGTTTGGCACGGTCTCGACCTCGCGGGCCCTGCTGGAGGCGCTGTCATGAGCCTGGAGATCGACGACGGCGCGCGGGCGGTCGTCGACGCAGCCACGCCGGCGCTGGAGGCGCTGGGGATCTCCAAGCAGTTCGGGTCGGTGCGCGCGCTGGAGAACGTGTCGCTGAAGCTGGCGCGCGGATCGGTGCACGCGCTCCTCGGCGAAAACGGCGCCGGCAAGAGCACGCTCGTCAAGTGCATCATGGGCTACTACTCGGCCGACGTCGGGCAGGTGCTGGTGAACGGCGTCGCCGCGCACATCAAGAGCCCACGCGACGCGGCCGCGCTCGGGATCGGCATGGTCTACCAGCACTTCACGCTGGTCGACAACATGACGGTGGCCGAGAACCTGGTCCTGGCGCGCCGCGAGCACCCGTTCATCTTCGACTGGGCCGCCGAGACGAAGGCGGTCGAGACGTTCATGGCGCGGATGCCGTTCAAGCTCGATCCGCATCGCCCCGTGCGCATGCTGGCTGCTGGCGAAAAGCAGAAGCTGGAGATCTTGAAGCAGCTCTATCTCGGCAGCTCGATCGTCATCCTCGACGAGCCGACCTCGGTCCTGACGCCGGACGAGGCCGACGACGTGCTCGGCCTCCTGCGCGGGATGGCGCAAGAAGGCCGCCTGACCATTTTGATGATCTCGCACAAGTTCCGCGAGGTGATGGCCTTCGCCGACGAGGTCACCGTGCTGCGCCGGGGAAAGCCGGCGGGCAGCGGTCGCGTCGCCGATCTGACGCCCGATCTGATGGCACGCATGATGGTCGGCGATGAGCCCCCGCGCGCCAGCGGGACCCGGCAGGCCGGCGCCGGCGAGGCGGTGGTGCTGGAGATCGAAGGGCTGTCGGCCGAGGACGATCTGGGCACCCCCGCGGTGCACAAGTTTTCGCTGCAGGTGCGCGCCGGCGAGATCGTCGGCATCGCCGGCGTGTCGGGCAACGGGCAAGAAGAGCTGGTGGAGGTGCTGGCCGGGCAGCGCAGCTCCAGCGCCGGAAAGATCGCGGTCAACGGGACCCCCTACCACGCCAAGCGGTTCGAGATGCGCGGCCTCAAGGTCCGCTGCCTCCCCGACGAGCCGCTGCGCAACGCCTGCGTGGGCGGCATGTCGGTGGCGGAGAACATCGGGTTCCGCCTCTTCGACCGGCATCCGTTCACCTTCCTGAAGGCGCTGGTGAGCGGGCGCGCGCTGCGCAAGAACGCCTCCTCGCTGATCGTCGAGTACGGGATCCGCACGCCCGGCCCCGACGCGCCGATCGGCAGCCTCTCGGGCGGCAACGTGCAGCGCGCGGTGCTGGCCCGCGAGCTCTCGGACGACGTGTCGGTCCTGATCGCCTCCAATCCCTGCTTCGGGCTCGACTTCGCGGCGGTGGCGGAGATCCGCACGCGGCTGATGGAGGCGCGCAACCGCGGTGCGGCCGTGCTGCTCATCAGCGCTGATCTCGACGAGATCTTCGCGCTGGCCGATCGAATCGTGGTCATCAGCGACGGGCACGCCGTGCACGAGACGCCGATCGCCAAAGCCGACCTGGGCGTGATCGGCCGCCACATGGCAGGCCACGCTTGACGGCTGGCCGACTCAATCACCGCGTTGTACCGTGTCGCCCGGATGAAACGTGACGACCTCCGTCTGGACGAGATCTGGGCTCGCGCCCAGGAAGCCGATTTTCCCTGGGAACGATTTCGCGAGGGGGTGGAGATCCACCGGCTGTGGGGCGACATGGACAGCTCCGGCGAAGCGGCGGCGCTGCTCCGCTATGCGGCAGGCGGCTTCGTCCCCGCGCACCGCCACGAGGCGGTCGAGGAGATCTTCGTCCTCAGCGGCTGGCAGCGCGATCTGCGCGGCGTCTATCCCACCGGCTCGCACGTGGTCAACCCGCCCGGGTCCAGCCACACCGTCGAGAGCCCGGAGGGGTGCGTGGTGCTGGTCATCTGGCAAGAGCCCAACACCTGGGTCGATCCGGCGGGCGCTTAAGCCCGTGGCGCCTGGGCCGGTGGGATGGCGCGCGGCGCTGGAGCTCGGGTTCGCGGCCGAGGGCGGCGCCACCCGCCTCGCCCGACGGGCGCACCGCGGGCCCTTCGTCGTTCAGCGCCCGTTTTTCCCGGAGGGGCGCGACGTCTGCCATGTCTACCTGCTGCACCCCCCGGGCGGTCTGGTCGGCGGCGACGAGCTGCGGCTCGACCTGCGGGTCGGTCCCGCGGCCCACACGCTGGTGACGACGCCGGCGGCGGGCAAGGCCTACCGCACCCTGGGGCCGGTGGCGCGCCAGTCGCACGCGCTCACCGTCGAGGCCGGAGGGACGCTGGAGTGGCTGCCGCAGGAGACGATCGTCTACGACGGCGCCTCGGTGGAGATCGAGACGCGCGTCGAGCTGGCGTCGGGCGCGCGCTTCTTCGGCGCCGAGACGCTCTGCTTCGGGCTTCCGGCCCGCGGCGAGCCGTTCGCCCGCGGCTCGTGCCGGCAGATCTTCGATCTGCGGCGCGCCGGGGCGCCCCTCCTGATCGAGCGTGGCCGGTTCGAAGGAGGCGCCCCCGTGCAGGGCGCCCTGTGGGGCCTGGGAGGGGCCACGGTGTTGACCTTGATCGTCGCCGCACCGGCGCCGGAAGCGGCCGTCGTCGACGGGCTGCGTGCGCTGGCGGCGAGGACGCCCCTCGGCGATCGCGCGGCGGTCACCGTGCTCGGCGAGGGCGCGGCGCTGGTGGTGCGGCACCTGGGCGGCGGCGGCGAGCGCGCGCGCGCCTTCGCGCAGACGATCTGGCAGAGTGTCCGCCCGACGTTGCTCGGTCGTGCTGGCACGGCGCCGCGCATCTGGGCCACCTAGGAGGACCATGGAGCTCTCCCCCCGCGAGAAGGACAAGCTGCTGCTGTTCACCGCCGCCCTGGTGGCCGAGCGACGCAAGGCGCGCGGCCTCAAGCTGAACTATCCCGAGGCAGTGGCGTACATCTCGGCCGCCATTCTGGAAGGCGCCCGGGACGGACGAACGGTCGCCGAGCTGATGGCGGAGGGGACCCGCATCCTGGGCGCCGACGACGTCATGGAGGGGGTGGCCGAGCTCATCACCGAGGTGCAGGTCGAGGCGACCTTCCCCGACGGAACCAAGCTGGTCACCGTCCACCAGCCGATCCCGGTGGGCAAGGAGATGGGGATCGGCGGGGTCACCACCTTGCCGGGGACGATCGCGCTGAACGCCGGGCGTGCGACGACGAGGCTGGAGGTCGCCAACAGCGGCGATCGGCCGATCCAGGTCGGCTCGCACTATCATTTCTTCGAGGTGAACCCGGCGCTGAAGTTCGATCGCCAGAGCGCGCGCGGGTTTCGGCTCGACGTCCCGGCGGGGACCGCCGTGCGCTTCGAGCCGGGCCAGACGCGCACCGTCGATCTGGTCGCCTACGACGGCGAACGAATCGTGCAAGGGTTCCGCGGCGAGGTCATGGGCAAACTATGAAGTCTATCGATCGCCGCGCCTACGCCGAGATGTACGGGCCGACCACGGGCGACCGCGTCCGTCTGGGCGACACCGGCCTCCTGATCGAGATCGAGAGCGATCACACGGTCTACGGCGAGGAGGTGAAGTTCGGCGGCGGGAAGGTGATCCGCGACGGCATGGGGCAGAGCCAGCGCGTCGGCCCCGAGGTCGCCGACCTGGTGATCACCAACGCCGTGGTGCTCGACACGGGCGGGATCATCAAGGCCGATGTCGGCATCAAGGAGGGGCGCATCAGCGCCATCGGCAAGGCCGGCAACCCCGACGTGCAGCCGGGCGTCACCATCGTGATCGGGCCGGGGACGGAGATCATCGCCGGCGAAGGCTGCATCCTCACCCCCGGCGCCATCGACACGCACATCCACTTCATCTCCCCCCAGCAGGTGGAGTACGCGCTGATGTCGGGCGTGACCACGATGATCGGCGGCGGCACCGGCCCGGCGGCCGGGACGGCGGCCACCACCTGCACGCCCGGGCCCTGGAACATCGCGCGCATGTTGCAGGCGGCCGACGCGCTGCCGATGAACATCGGCCTCCTCGGCAAGGGAAACGCCAGCCGGCCGGAATCGCTGGTCGAGCAGGTGGTCGCCGGCTGCGTCGGGCTCAAGCTGCACGAGGACTGGGGGACCACGCCGGCGGCGATCGACTGCTGCCTGAGCGTCGCGGAGCTCCACGACGTTCAGGTCGCCATCCACACCGACACGCTCAACGAGTCGGGCTTCGTCGAGGACACGCTGGCGGCGTTCAAGGGGCGCGCCATCCACAGCTTTCACACCGAGGGCGCCGGCGGCGGGCACGCACCCGACATCATCAAGGTCTGCGGCGTGCCGCACGTGCTGCCGTCGTCGACCAACCCGACGCGCCCCTACACCGTCAACACCGTCGACGAGCACCTCGACATGCTGATGGTCTGCCACCACCTCGACGCCGGGATCTCCGAGGATGTGGCCTTCGCCGAGTCGCGCATCCGGCGCGAAACCATCGCCGCCGAGGACATCCTGCACGACCTCGGCGCCATCAGCATGATGTCGAGCGACTCGCAGGCAATGGGCCGCGTCGGCGAGGTGGTGACCCGCACCTGGCAGACCGCCCACAAGATGAAGGCGCAGCGGGGCGCGCTCGGCACGGATGCAACGGCGGGCGGGCTGCATGACAACTTTCGCGTCCGGCGCTATCTGGCCAAGTACACGATCAACCCGGCCATCACCCACGGCATCGCGCACGAGGTCGGCTCGATCACCGTCGGCAAGCTGGCCGATCTGGTCCTCTGGCGGCCGGCCTTCTTCGGCGCCAAGCCGGCCGTCATCATCAAGGGGGGGATGATCATCGCGGCGCCGATGGGCGATCCCAACGCCTCGATCCCGACGCCGCAGCCGGTCCACTACCGCCCGATGTTCGGCGCGCTCGGCGGCGCGCGCCACGCCACCTGCCTGACGTTCCTGTCGCAGGCGGCCCTGGAGGCGGACGTGCCGGCGCGGCTCGGTCTGCAAAAGCGCGCCGTCGCCGTGAAGGGGACGCGGGCCGTGCGAAAGAAGGATCTGATCCTCAACGACGCGCTGCCGGTCATCGAGGTCGATCCGCAGACCTACGAGGTCCGCGCCGACGGCCAACTTCTCACCTGCGAGCCGGCGGAGACGCTGCCGCTCGCCCAGCGTTACTTCCTGTTTTGAGAGGCCAGTCGTGAAGATGCCGAGCCTCACCGAAGTCGTTCAGGAGGGCGTGGCCGCCGGTACCCTCACCCTCGCCTTCGGCGATCGCCGGCGCAGCCGCCTGCGCGCGCGGCTCGACGACGGCCGCGAGGTCGCGCTGCTGCTCCCGCGCGGCTCGCGGCTCCTCGACGGCGATCGCCTGCGCGACGAGTCGGGAGAGCTGGTGGTCGCGGTGCGCGCCGCCGAGGAGACGCTCTCCTGGGTCGGCGCCGAGGACCGGCTGCTGCTGGCGCGCGCGGCCTACCACCTGGGAAACCGCCACGTGCCGGTGCAGATCGGCCCGGGCTGGCTGGCTTACGAGCACGATCACGTGCTCGACGGAATGCTCGAAGAGATGGGCCTGACGGTGACGACCCGCCGGGCGCCGTTCGAACCCGAAGCGGGCGGCTATCGCCACGGCGGCGAAGCGCCCTCCCATGGAGGCCATCACCATGAGCACTGACGGTGCCACGTTCGGCAGCGGTGACCTGGCCTTGATGCGGCTGCTTCAGATCGTCAGCCCGGCGCTGCCGATCGGCGCCTTCGCCTACTCGCAGGGGCTGGAGCAGACCGTCGCCGAGGGGTGGGTCACCGACGAGGCCGAGGCGGCGGCCTGGCTGCTGGGCCTGCTCGAATCGAGCTTCTCCACCCTCGATCTGCCGGTGCTGGCGCGGCTCATCACCGCCTGGCGCGAAGGCGACGTCGCCGCTGTCGAGCGCTGGAGCGCCTGGCTGGCCGCCTGCCGGCCGACGCGCGAGATCCGCGCCGAGGACCGGCAGCTCGGCGCCGCGCTGGCGCGGGTGCTGGGGGCGCTGGGGATCGACGACGCCGCGGCCTGGAGCACCCGCATGCACGTCACCCACGCCGCCATGTTCGCGCTGGCAGCCGTGCGGTTCGAGGTGCCGATCGAAGCTGCGCTGGCCGGGCATGCCTTCGCCTGGGCAGAGGCGATCACCAGCGCGGCGGTGCGGCTGGTTCCGCTCGGTCAGAGCGCCGGGCAGCGCCTCTTGGCGGCCGCCGGCGCGGCGATCCCGGCGGTGGTCAACCGCGCGCTGGCGCTGCCCGACGACGAGATCGGCTCGGCGGCGCCGGGACAGGCGATCGCCAGCGCCCGACACGAGACGCTCTACTCGAGGCTGTTCCGCTCATGAGCAAGCGACGGGAGCTCCGGATGACCCGTCGGGGAGATTCCGCATGACCAGACTGCAACCGTTGCGGGTCGGCGTGGCCGGCCCGGTGGGCTCAGGGAAGACCGCGCTGGTCGACGCGCTCTGCAAGCTCTTGCGCGACCGGTTCGAGATCGCGGTCGTCACCAACGACATCTACACCAAGGAGGACGCCCAGTTCCTGGTCCGCAGCGGCGCGCTGGCCGAAGAGCGAATCGTCGGCGTGGAGACCGGCGGTTGCCCCCACACCGCCATCCGCGAGGACGCCTCGATCAACCTCGACGCGGTCGAGGCGATGGCCGCGCGCTTCCCGATGCTCGACCTGGTGATCATCGAGAGCGGCGGCGACAACCTGGCCGCCACCTTCAGCCCCGAGCTGGCCGACCTCACCCTCTACGTGATCGACGTGGCCGGCGGCGACAAGATCCCGCGCAAGGGGGGCCCCGGGATCACGCGGTCCGATCTGCTGGTGATCAACAAGACCGATCTCGCGCCCCACGTCGGCGCGTCGCTGGAGGTGATGGACCGCGACGCGCGCAAGATGCGCGGCGACCGACCGTTTCTCTTCACCTCGATCCGCGGTGGCCAGGGCGTGGAGGCCGTGGCCGACTTCGTGATCCAGCAGGGCATGCTGGCGGATTGACGGGCGACTGAGTCTTTGGCGGCGTCGCGAACGCGGCTGCTCGCATCATGCATTTTCTCGCTGGCCGGGGAGGCCGCACGTTGCAACCGGATGCGAGCGGAGCCGCGGCCCCGATCGCCTGGAGCGGCCGGCTCCTTGGGCCGCACCGCCCGACGCTCGCCTGGTCCACCCCTTGCACTCACGAAGTCCCATGAAAAAGATCGAAGCAATCATCAAACCGCATCGTCTGGATGAAGTGATGGGTCGGTTGCGGCAGGCGGGAGTTAGTGGGATGACGATCTCCGACGTCAAGGGATTCGGCCGCACCGGAGGGCGCCGCGAAGTCTACCGAGGCTCCGCCTATTTCGTCGACGTCGTTCCCAAGGTCCGGATAGAGATTCTCATCAAAGACGAGATGCTTCACGCCGTCGTGGCGTTGATCGCTCAGACGGCCCGAACGGGCACGATCGGCGACGGCAAGATTCTCGTCTCCACCATTGACGACGCCATCCGGATCCGGACCGAGGAGCACGGCGAAGCCGCGATCTAAGCTCAGCGCAGCCCGGCCATGAAATTGACAGGAGGTACGGCGAGATGTCACGCTGAGCTGGTCAGCGCGACGACGCAGCGGGCGAGGGCTGCGCGAGGGCGAGAGCGCCCGGTAAGAACGCCGACGCCTGCCGAGGCTCTCGGTGGGCTTCAGCCCGACTTCAGGCCAGCGCGGCCAGGATGCGGGTCGAGTCCGAGACCCAGCCGAAGATCCCGCCCTGGGCCTTGATCATCTTCAGGCCCATCTCGTGGAACTCGGGGAAGTAGGAGCCGCAGCAGTCGCCGGCCACGATGCAGCGGTAGCCCCGATCGTTGGCCTCGCGCACTGTCGTGTGCACGCAGACCTCGGTGGTGACGCCGCCGACGATGAGGTTCTCGATCCCCTTGCTGAGCAGGATGGTCTGCAGATCGGTGGCGTAGAAGGCCCCCTTGCCCGGCTTGTCGATCACCGGCTCCCCTGGCTCGGGCGCCAGCTCGGGGATGATGTCGTGCCCCGCCTCACCGCGGATCAGGATGCGCCCCATGGCGCCCGGATCGCCGATCCGCATCGAGGGGGCGCCTCGCTCCACCTTGGCCGGATGCGCGTCGGCCATGTCCGGGCGATGCCCCTCGCGGGTGTGAACGATCAGCATCTTCGCCTTTCGCGCCGCGGCCAGCAGCGCCTTGGCCGGCTTGATCGCCTTGGTCAGCAACGACACGTCATTCCCCAGCGTCTCGCCGAAGCCGCCCGGCTCGAGGAAGTCGCGCTGCATGTCGATCATGACGATGGCGGTGCGCGCCGGATCGACGACGATCTCACCGGGCTCTGCCTTGATGGTCACCTTGCTCATGGCCCGTCCTTTCGTTTCAGAATGATCGCCTCACACGGTCAGATGTTGGCGGACGAGGTCGTCGGTGAGATCGGCGATCTTCCCGCCGGCCACCACCTTGCCTCGGTCGAGGATCCGGAAGCTGCGCCCGATGCGGCGCGCGAAGGTCAGCTTCTGCTCGACCAGCAGCACGGTCACCCCCTCGTCGACGAGGCGAATGATGACGTCGCCGATCTGGTGCACCACGTTGGGCTGGATCCCCTCCGTCGGCTCGTCGAGGATCAGCAGCTGGGGATCGATCGCCAGCGCCCGCCCCATGGCCAGCTGCTGCTGCTGACCGCCCGAGAGATCGCCACCGCGGCGTTTCAACATCTCCTTCAGCACCGGGAAGAGCGTCAGCACGCGCTCCGGAATGGCCCCGACGGCGCCGTTCCGGCCGCGTCCGATGCGCAGGTTCTCCTCGACGGTGAGCTGGGCGAAGATCTCGCGCCCCTGCGGGACATAGCCGATCCCGGCGCGGGCGCGGGCCTCGGGCGGGGCGCCGTTCAGCTTGGTGTCGCCGAAGCGAATCTCGCCCGACACCGTGGGCAAGAGGCCCATGATCACCTTGAGGAGCGTCGTCTTGCCGACGCCGTTGCGCCCCATCAAGCAGACGCAGTCCCCCTTGGGGACCTCCAGGTCCACGTCCCACAGGGTGTGGCTGCCGCCGTAGAACTGATTGATCTTGGTCGCCGCCAGCATGTCAGTCGCCAATCATTCCCCGAGGTAGACCTCGATGACGCGCGGATCCTTCTGGATCTGCGCCATCGGTCCGTCGGCCAGCACCTTGCCCTGGTGGAGCACCGTCACCTTCTTGGCGATGCTGCGCACGAACTCCATGTCGTGCTCCACGACGACGACCGTGTGGTCACCGGCCAGGCTGCGCAGGAGCTCAGCCGTCCGCTCGGTCTCGGCGTGGGTCATCCCGGCGATCGGCTCGTCGACGAGCAACACGCTGGGCGATTGCGCCAGCAGCATCCCGATCTCCAGCCACTGCTTCTGCCCGTGCGCGAGGAGGCCGGCCTGGCGCTTGGCCTGGTCCTTGAGACCGATCAGCTCCAGGATCTCGTCGATGCGCGTCCGTTCGGCGGCGGTCAGGCGCGCGAACAGCGCGTGGAAGACCCCCTTGTTGCCCTTGAGCGCCAGCTCGCAGTTCTCGTAGACCGAGTGGCCCTGGAAGACGGTCGGCCGCTGGAACTTGCGGCCGATGCCGAGCTGCGCGATCCGGACCTCGGAGAGCCTGGTCAGGTTGTTGAGTCGGCTGCCGAGATAGACGGCGCCGCTGTCGGGTCGGGTCTTCCCGGTGATGCAGTCCATGAGCGTCGTCTTGCCGGCGCCGTTGGGACCGATGAGGCAACGCAGCTCGCCCTTCTCCAGGGTGAGCGTCACGTCCGTGAGCGCCTTGAAACCATCGAAGCTGACCGACAGGTTCTCCACCCAGAGCGCCAGCGTCGGCTTCGCCCCCTCGGGGATGGGGAGGTTGGAGATCGGCGTCGGACGATCGTCTTGTGGTTCTTCCATGGGAATCACGGGCAACGCGCTCATGTCGGCGGCGGGGCTGGTTGGCCGACCGCCGCGGCGGCCGAGACCTCGGGGGACGCCGCCGTCGGGGCGGGCGCCGTCGTCCTGGCATTGGCGCGCGCCACCAGCTTGGCCTTGATGCGCGCGCTCAGCCCCACCAGGCCGTCGGGCAGGAAGAGCGTCACCGCCACGAACAGCGCACCCAGCACGTAGAGCCAGGCCGAGGGGAGCGCCGCGGTCAGCCAGCTCTTGCCGCCGTTGACCAGCCAGGCGCCCAGGACCGCACCGAACAGCGTGGCGCGACCGCCCACCGCCACCCAGATCGCCATCTCGATCGAGTTCGACGGCTGCATCTCGCTCGGGTTGATGATCCCGACCTGCGGCACGTAGAGCGCGCCCGCCAGCGCGCAGAGCATCGCAGACAGCGTCCAGATGAAGAGCTTGTAGTTGGTCGACTCGTAGCCGCAAAACCGGCTCTTGAGCTCGGCGTCGCGTACCGCCGTCACCACCCGGCCGAGCCGGCTCGTGACGATGAAGCGGCAGAGGAGATAAGTCCCGAAGAGCGCGATCGCCGAGGCGAGGTAGAGCGCCTTGCGCGTACCGGGATCGTGCAGCGAGGCGCCCAGGATCCGCTTGAAGTCGGTGAGACCATTGTTGCCGCCGAAGCCGGCCGCGTTCTGGAAGAAGAAGAGGGTCGCCGCGTAGGTGAGCGCCTGGGTGACGATCGAGAGGTAGACGCCGCGGATGCGCGACCGGAACATGAACCACCCGAACACCAGCGCCAGAATTCCCGGGGCGGCCAGGCACATCACCGCCGCGAAGGGAAAGCTCTGAAAGCCGTGCCAGTACCAGGGGAGCGTCTTCCAGTCGAGGAAGACCATGAAGTCGGGCAGCTCACTGCGGTAGACGCCCTCGCCGGCGATCGACCGCATGAGGTACATCCCCATGCCGTAGCCGCCCATCGCGAAGAACAGCGCGTGGCCGAGGCTGAGGATCCCGGCGTAACCCCAGACCAGGTCCATCGCCAGCGCGGCGATGCCGAAGCAGAGGAACTTGCCCAGGAGCGGCACCAGGTAGACGGGCGCCACCAGCGGCACCACCACCACGATGAGCAGCGCGGCGACGCCCAGGAACATCCAGGCGCGGGGCGATTGCATTTCCCGCAGGCGCTCCAAGCTCAGGCCTCCACTCGTCCTTTGATGGCGAAGAGGCCCTGCGGCCGTCGCTGAATGAAGAGGATGATGAACACCAGCACGACGATCTTGCCGGCCACCGCGCCGGCCATCGGCTCGAGCAGCTTGTTGACGACGCCCAGGCCCAGCGCCGCCGCCACCGCGCCGGCCAGACGCCCGACGCCGCCGAGGACGACGACCATGAACGAGTCGATGATGTAGCTCTGCCCCAGCTCGGGCCCGACGTTGCCGAGCTGCGAGAGCGCCACGCCGCCCAGGCCGGCAATCCCGGAGCCGAGGCCAAACACCAGCGCGTCGACCCGCTTGGTCGGGATGCCGATGCTGGCCGCCATGGCGCGATTTTGCGTGACCGCCCGGACCTCCAGGCCGAACCGGCTGCGCTGCAGGACCCACCAGACCGCCGCCGACACGACGATCACGAAGCCGACCACCGCGATGCGCGTCCAGGGGAGCACCAGCCCGTGCGCGATCTCGAATCCGCCCGACAGCCAGTCGGGGTTGGCAACCGAGACATTCTGCGCCCCGAAGATCGTGCGGACCAGCTGGATGAGGCCGAGGCTGATCCCCCAGGTGGCGAGCAACGTCTCGAGGGGTCGTTTGTAGAGGTGCCGGATGATCGTCCGCTCCAGGATGACGCCCACCAGCCCGGTCGCCAGGAAGGCCACCGGGATTGCCACGAAGAGGTAGTACTGCGACCCGTGCATGATCGTCTGCACGGTGTAGGTCGCGTAGGCGCCGAGCATCAACATCTCGCCGTGCGCCATGTTGATGACGCCCAGGAGGCCGAAGGTGATGGCCAGGCCAAGCGCCGCGAACAGCAGCACGCTGGCCAGCGACAGGCCGTGGACCAGATCGCCCACGAACCCGATCATGCGCTGATTGCTGATGATGCCGTCGCGGGCGTGCGCCGCGGCAGCGCGAACACGCGCGTCGGGCTCGCGCGGCTGGCCGTTGTCACCGGGAGACAGCATCTGTTGCAGCGTCGAAAGGAAGTCGTCGTCGCCGCTCTTGCGGATCACCTCCAGAGCCCCCAGCCGAACGTTCGGGTCGGGGCTCGCCAGGTCGACACGGGCGATCGCCAGCATCAGCGCATCCCGGACTTTGCCGTCCTTCTCCCGTGTCAGCGCCCGGTGGAGCAGCGCCGGCGCCTGCGCGTCGCCCCCGTTCGAGAGCTCCTTGGCCGCCGCCAGCCGAACCGCGGTATCAGGCGATCCGAGCTTGAGCTGCGCCATGACCGGGTCGATCACCCGCCGGACCTCGTTGCTGACCTCGACCTCCTTCAGGGGTCGTGGCTCCGGCGTGACGACCTGACCGGTGACCGCGTTGCGGAGGTCGCGGGTCTTCGAATCCCAAACATAGGCGTGACCGTCTGTCCCCAGCCGCAGGCGTTCATCCCCGAGCGCGTCCAGCGCCGGGATCGCCCGCGGATCGTCGAGCACTCCCAGCTTGGTGACGCTCTCCGAGATCTTGTCGTCCGTGGAGGACGCCAGCCCGTCGATTGCCGCCTGCAGAGCCCCATCCCCCGCGTTTTCAAGGGGGCCGGCGTGAGCAGTCGACCAGGCGGCGGCACCCGTGACTGCGACGATCACGGAGGTTAGCAACAACCGTCGTCCCGGTCTGAACGCGGAGGCTCTCATTGAGCCTCCGCGCCCCCCCACGAAATTATCGCGAGACTCTTCGCGGATCATGCCCACGCCGGCCCTTCTTCGTCCCTCTTGATCCGCGTGATCCGTCACTTGGCTGCTGTGACCGCCCCGCCCGCGCTGAACTTCGGTGCCGTGCAGTTGCCGCAAGCCCAGGGATAGAGCCAATCGGCCTTCTTGCCCTTGTCGTCGGGGATGTACGGGCTCCAGGCCTCGGCCTTGATCGGCCCATCGGTCTTCCAGACCACGTGGAACTGGCCGTCGGCCTTGACCTCGCCGATGTAGACCGGCTTGTGCAGGTGGTGGTTCTCGGCGTCCATCGTGATGTCGAACCCGTCGGGCCCGGCGAAGTGCTGGTACCCGACCGCCTGGCGAACGGCGTCGACGTTGACGGAGTGGGCCTGCTCGGCCGCCTGCGCCCACATGTGAATGCCGATGTAGGTGGCCTCCATCGGATCGTTGGTGACCCGCTTGTCGCCGCCCGGCAGGTTGTTCTTCTTCACGTAAGCCATCCACTTGTCGATGAAGGCCTTGTTGACCGGGTTGTCGATCGACTCGAAGTAGTTCCAGGCGGCCAGCTGTCCGACCAGCGGCTTGGTGTCGATGCCGCGGAGCTCCTCTTCACCGACGGAGAAGGCCACCACCGGGATGTCGGTCGCCTTGATCCCCTGGTTCCCCAGCTCTTTGTAGAACGGAACGTTGGAGTCGCCGTTGATGGTCGAGACCACCGCGGTGCGCTTGCCGGTGGCGAACTTCTTGATGTCCGCGACGATGGTCTGGTAGTCGCTGTGACCGAACGGGGTGTACTTCTCCATGATGTCGTCGTCGGCCACACCCTTCGAGTGCAGGAAGTAGCGCAGGATCTTGTTGGTCGTGCGCGGGTAGACGTAGTCGGTGCCGAGCAACACCCAGCGCTTGGCGCCTCCGCCCTTCTTGCCCATCAGGTACTCGACGGCCGGGATCGCCTGCTGGTTGGGCGCCGCGCCCGTGTAGAAGACGTTCCAGGACGACTCTTCACCCTCGTACTGCACCGGGTAGAAGAGCAGGCCGTTGAGCTCCTCGAAGACCGGCAACACCGACTTGCGCGAGACCGAGGTCCAGCAGCCGAAGGTCACGGCGACCTTCTGGTTCTGGATGAGATCGCGCGCCTTCTCGGCGAAGAGCGGCCAGTTGGAGGCCGGATCGACCACCACCGGCTCGAGCTTGCGCCCGAGCACGCCACCCGCCTCGTTGATCTCCTCGATGGTCATCAGCGCGACGTCCTTGAGCGACGTCTCGCTGATCGCCATCGTCCCCGACAGCGAGTGAAGGATGCCGATCTTGATCGGACCCTTGTCGTCGGCGGGCGCGGCCGGTGCGGCCGGTGCCGCCGGCGCCGCGCCGGGCGCAGGAGCGGGCGGCGGGGTGCTGCAGCCCATCGCGCTCGCGAGCGACAGGACGGCAATGAACGAGCCGGTTAATGATTTGCGCATGATCGATCTCTCTCCTTCAGGTGTTTGTCTTGGAAACAGTGAATCTTTGGCGATTGCCAATTTCCGGCACGTAAACATTAGAAGAAGATTGCCTGCGCCCCGAGCTGGATTGCGTTGGCGGTCGTGTCCGTGGCGAGATACGTGTGGCTGTAGGTGGCGACGACCCGCAGCGCAGGGCCCTTGATCAGGTACGACAGCCCCACATCCAGGTTCCAGGGGCTCGTCCCGGTGCCGTCCTTGATCTTCTCCCACTGGTAGCGAACCATCGGCTGGATGTTGCCGACGCCGACGACCGGGCTGGCGAAGGCCGCCAGCAGGTAGAACGAGTCGGTGACCGAGCCGGAGGTGACGCTGTCGTAGTAGTAAGCGCCCTCCGCCGTGAACCAGCTCCCGCCGCCGAGCTTCTTCTCCAGGAGTGCGTCGACGTTGAACTCGCCGTAGGTCTTGCTGCCGGCCGGTTGCCCTTGGGTTCCCTGGGCCTGCCCGCCCACGTCGATCGAGAGGATGTTCTTGTCGCCGAAGTAGCTGCCGTTGCCCCAGAACCCGGGCTCCGGGTCGAGGAGCGCCAGCCGCAATTTGCCCGAGAAGAGCGGGCTCGTTCCGACGGCGGCGTTGTCGAACACACCGGCGAAGTAGCTGAACAGACCGCCCTTGATGTCGCCCCAGATGACGCCGCCGTTGTTACGACCAGAGGGCCCCTCGCGCGGCGCGCCGATGACCGTCGTGCTGCCCACCGACAGGAAGCCCGGGTAGTTCCAGGGGATCATGAAGAATGGGCCGGAGGCATTCGCCCGGTCGACGGGAACCAGCAGGTGGCCGGCCCACAGGTGGAATTCGTCGACGAAATCGAAGGAGATGATGGCGTCCTCCACCGCGACGAAGCTCCCGACCGCATTCTGCGCGTCTGACCCGGTGGCGACCGACGCCCCGGCGTTGCCGAAGTTCGTCATGTTGGCATTCAAATTCAAGGTCACCCCGATGTTCTTGGTGATCTTGCCGCCGGCGTGGAGCTCCACGTAGGCGTTGTCCATGTGCCAGTCGTTGATCTTGTTCGGGGGATTCCCCTGGAAGATGCTGCTGGCGCGGAGCCAGGCACCGACGTCGATCGGCGGGAGCACGTCGGGACGGGTGGCAGGCATCGCGTCCGTCGAGGTCGGCGGCTTCGCCTCGGTTGCTACGGCCGCGGGCGGCGTGGCCGGCGGCGGCGGCATGACCACCACCGCGGGCGGCGGTGGCGCCGCCGGAGCGGCCGGCGGAGCGGCGGGGGCGGGCGGCGGCGGGGCGTCCGCCGCCTGAGCGCGGGCCACACCCGCTGCACCCGTCAGGAGGATTGCAAGCGTAGTTCCCCAAACCTTGGCTGGTGCCAACCGTCGTCGCTCTTCCATATTCTTCTTGGTTCCCATCGCGTGATCGCAGCTGTGGCGCTGACGCCGCCCGGACCCCTTCCGGGCGAACATCTCGGGTCAGCCCGGGCGATCACGCTCAGGACCGGCCGACCTCGATTCGAATTTCCTCGATCCGACTTCAAGGCCGACCATATCGAACGGGTGTTAATGGCTGATTTCGTCGGAACCAGACTTTCGTAACATCGACGTCACAGCGCCTTCCCGGCCGGCAATTGCGTGCACAGATGTGTCATTTCCTCGAGTATTTCTCGATTATTCCTCGACGGTGGGGCGCGATCCGACCAGCAAACGGAGCATGACCGGCAGGACGATGAGGCCGAGGATCGTCGACGAGAGGATCCCGCCGATGACGACCGTCGCCAGCGGGCGTTGGACCTCGGCGCCCGCGTGGGTCGAGATCGCCATCGGGATGAAACCGAGCGCCGCCACCAGCGCGGTGGTGATGACCGGACGAAAGACCGTCCCCGCGGTGGCGCGAATCTCGGTGGGGGCGTCGCCGGCCGACTGAGCGAAGCGGCGCGCCAGCTCGCCGGCCATGACGACGCCGTTCAAGACCGCGACCCCGGCGACGGCGATGAAGCCGACCGCCGCCGGGATCGAGAAGGGCAACCCCCGGAGCGACAGCGCCAGCACCCCGCCCACCAGCGCCAGCGGGACGTTGACGAACACCGCCACGGCGTAGCGCAGCTCACCGAACATCAGGAACAGCATGGCGAAGATCACGCAGAGGGCGATGGGGGCCACGTAGCCGAGCCGCTGGCTGGCGCGGGTGAAGTTCTCGAACTGGCCGCCCCACTCCACCGTGACCCCCTCGGGCAGCGTCACCGCCTTTTCGACCCGGGCGCGCGCCTCGGTGACGAAGCTGACCAGATCGCGCCCGCGGACGTTGACCTCGACCAGGACCCGCCGTTGCAGCGACTCGCGGTTGATGACCGCCGGCCCTTCGGTCTCGCGGATGGTGGCCACCGAGGCGAGCGGGACCAGGTGCCCGGTCGATGAGCCGACCAGCAGCTCGCCGAAGGCTTCGGGGGTGAGCGTGGCCGGCGGCAGCAGCAGCATCAGATCGAAGCGGCGCGACCCCTCGAAGATCTTCCCGGCGAAGCGGCCGACCCGCGACGCCTCGACCACCTCCAGCACCCGATCGGCGCTCATCCCGTAGCGCGCCAGCCGCTGTCGGTCCGGCGTCACCTCGAGAAGGGGCAGGCCGAGCACCCGCTGGACCCGCCAGTCGCCCCGCCCGGGAACGTCGCGCACCACCTTACCGATCTCGTCGGCCGTCTTCTTGAGCACCACCAGATCGGGGCCGAACAGCTTGATCACCACGTCGGCGCGCGAGCCGGCCAGGAGCTGGTTCACCCGATCCTCGATCGGCTGCGACACCGAGACGAAGGTCGCCGGAACCTGGGACTCCACCTGCTGCTTGATCACCTCGCCCAGATCGTCGAGATCGTGGGCGCTGGTCCATTCGTCCCGCGGGCGCAGCTTGACCATCACCTCGGTCTCGTCGGGGCCGACCGGATCGGTCGCCACCTCCGAGCGCCCGGTGAGAGTGACGACCGATTTGACTTCCGGGATGCGGGCCAGCACGTCCTCCACCTGCACGCCCAGGCGCTGGGCCTCGGTGATGGAGATGGAGGGCAACCGTTTGACGTCGAGGGACAGCTCCCCCTCGTCGAGCCGCGGGACGAACTCCGCCCCCAGCGTGGTCGCCACCACCGCCGTCCCGATGAGCGCCGTGGCCGCCACCGCCAGCACCAGCTTGGGCCGCGGCAAGAGGCGGTCGAGCAGCTCTTCGTAGCGCAGCCGCGCCCGCCCGAACAGGCCGTCGTGCTTGCCGTGCGGCTTCACGGGGCCGAGCACCGTGGCGGCCAGCGCCGGGAAGGCGGTCAGCGAGAACAGCAGCGCACCGCCGAGCGCCAGCGCGACGGTGACCGCCATCGGCTTGAACATCCGCCCCTCCACCCCTTCGAGGGCCATGAGCGGCAGATAGACCAGCAGGATGATGAGCAGCGAGAAGACCACCGGGCGGGCCGCCTTCCCCATCGACTGGGCCACCAGGTAGGAGACGTCCTCCCGGCTCTGGGCCCGGCGCACGGCGATCTCGAGCAGCGCCACCTCCAGCATCACGATCGCCCCGTCGACCAGCAGGCCGAAGTCGATCGCCCCCAGCGACATGAGGTTCCCGGTGATGCCGAGCTGGACCATCCCGATGAGCGCGAGCCCCATGGCCAGCGGAATGGCCAGCGCGGCGATCAGCGCCCCGCGGAAGCTCCCCAGGGTGAAGAAGAGGACCACCGCCACCAGGAGCGCCCCCTCCGCCAGGTTCATGCCGACCGTCTTCAGCATGCGGCCGATGAACTCGGCGCGGTCGTAGTACGAGCGGATCTCCACCCCCGCCGGCAGCTCGCGCTGGATCTCGGCCAGCTTCGCCTTGACCCCCCGCACGACGTCGCGCGAGTTGGCGCCGGTCAGCATCATCACCGTGGCTTTGACGATTTCGCCGTCGCCGTGCTTGGTCACCGCGCCGAAGCGGAGCGCCGAGCCGATGCGCACGCTGCCCAGGTTCTTGACCAGCACCGGCGTCCCGTCGGCGTCGGAGGTCACCACGGTGTTCTCGATCTCATCGAGGCTGTGGAACTGGGCGTCGGCGCGGATGGAGAACGACTCCCCGTTCTTCTCGATGTAGCCGCCGCCCACCGCCGCGTTGTTGCGCTCGAGGATGCTCTGCACGTCCCCGAGCGACAGCCGGTAGCCGGCCAGCCGCTTGGGGTCCAGCACCACCTGGTACTGCTTGGCCTCGCCCCCCATGCCGTTGACCTCGACGACGCCGGGGACCGAACGCAGCTTGATCGACACGTCCCAGTCGAGCATCGTGCGCAGCTCCATCGGCGTGTGCTTCTTCGAGACCAGATAGAACTCGTAGATCTCGCCGAGACCGGTGGAGACGGGGCCGAGCTCGGGGTGGCCGTAGCCGGGCGGGATGTCGGCCTCGGCGATCTTGACCCGCTCGGACACCATCTGGCGGGCCAGCCAGCCGTCGGTCCCGTCCTTGAAGATCACCGTCACCGCCGAGACCGCGGTCCGGCTGATCGAGCGGATCTCGTCCAGCCCCGGGATGCCGTTCATCGCCATCTCCACCGGGAAGGTGAGGTACTGCTCCACCTCCAGCGGCGACAGCCCCGGTGCGCTGGTGAGGATGGCGACCTGCGTGTTGGTCACGTCGGGCACGGCATCGATGGAGAGCCGCGGAATCGAGGCCAGGGCCGCCGCGAAGATGGCGCCCCAGATCGCCAGCACCACGCCGCGCCGGCGAACCGAGAGCTCGACGATGCTTGCGAGGCTCATCGGAGCAGCTCGCTCTTCAGGAGAAAGGCCCCTTCGACCGCCACCCGCTCGCCGAGCGCCAGCCCCTGCCGGATCTCGATCCGGGCGCCCCCGGAAGCGCCGGTCAGCACGTTCCTGCGCTCGAAGCCCTCCCCCGTCTGCACGAACACCACCGTCTTGCCTTCGATCTGCTCGACGGCGCTGCGCGGGACGGCCACCACCTCGGCCGTGTCGCGCCGGTCGTCGGCGACGATCCGGGCCGTCACCAGCTGCCCGGCCTCGAGCATCCCCTTCGGGTTGGCGAGCTCCAGCCGGACCTTGGCGGTGCGGGTGGCCTGATCGATCTCCGGGACGATGAAGGCGACCTTGCCGCGGAAGGATTCTCCCGGCCGCGACTCGGTCCAGAGCTCCACCTCTTGCCCGACGTGAACGCGAAAGAGATCCTTCTCGTACAGATCGAGCGTCACCCAGACGCGGGAGGTGTCGGCGAGCTTGAAGGCGTCGGTGGCGCGCTCGACCGCCTGCCCCAGAGTCACCTTGCGCTCGATGACCGTGCCGCCGATCGGCGCGCGGATGGGCACCCGCCCGGCCACATCGCCACGATCGACGTCCTCGATGTCGGCGGCTGACAGACCGATGGCGCGCAGCCGCATCGTCGCGGCGCGCACCCCCGCTTGCTCGGTCACCCACTGCGCGTGGGCCAGCTCGCGCTCGCGCTCCGAGGAGATCCGCTTGTCCGCCAGCTCGCTCTCACGGTGGAGGTTGGCGTCCGCCGCGGAGTAGCGGGCCTTGGCGGCGACCAGATCGGCGCGCGCCTGCCCGACCTCGGCGCTCTCGATCTCGGCCAGGATCTCGCCACGGTGGATCTGATCGCCCACCCCCGCCGCCAGGCGCGAGACGCGCCCGGCCACCAGCGGGCCGACCACCGCGTAGTGGTCTTCATGAAACGCCACCGTGCCGACCACCTGGAGGTCGCCCGCGATGCGGGCCAGCTCGGCGGTCGCGATCTTGACCGGGTTCTTCTGGCGAGATTGCGACGTGAGCTCCAGGGGCCGCACGGACGTCACCGGGGTCTCGGCCACCGCCGCGCCGGCCTGGGTGCTCGAGCGGCCGCGCCCGACGAGGAGCCCGATCAGCAGACACCCCCCGCCGACCACACCGACGAGGATCTTCGTTTGCGCCGTCATTCTGCACCCACCGCGCGGTCGAGGTTGATGGTGGCGTCCCACAGAAGCCCCAGCGTTTCGAGATAGAGCCGCCGCGCCTCGCTGGCGTCACGCGAGGTCTGGAGCAGCCGGAACAGATCGAACTTCCCGGCGCGCCACCCTTCGGTCATCAGGGTCACCGCCCTCTCCGCCGCCGGGAGCACCTCCCGGTCGAGCAGGTCGGCCATCTGCCGTTGCGCGCTCTCGGCGTTGAAGGCGCGCTCCACCTCCAGGGCCACGTCGCGCCCGGCCAGCGCCAGCTCCTCGTCCAGGCGAGAGCGCTCGGCCCGTGCCACCGCCAGCTCCCCCTGCTGGCGGCGCCACACCGGGATCGGCACCGCCAGCCCAGCCCCCAGGTACACCTGCCCCGGCAGATCGCGCTCGAGGTCGACGAACAGCGTGGGGCTGGGGATCGCCTCCTTCCGCAAGCGGACAATCTCAGCGTCGATCTCCTCCTGACTCGAGCCGATGACCGCCAGCTCGGCCCGATGGCTCTCCGCCCGCCCGATCAGCGCCTGCAGATCGGCCGCCCGCGCGGTTGGCGCGATGACGGCCGCGTCGAGCGTGAGGGGTTGCGCCGCCGGCAGTCCGATCAACAGCCGCAAGCGGGCCAGAGTGTCGGTGGCCGCCAGCGCCGCGTCGGCCCGCGCCCGCCGCGCGATCCCCCGCTCGAGACGGGCCAGCTCCAGGTCGACGTCGGACGAGGCCCCGCCCTGCACCCGGTTCTGAACCGCGTCGAGCAGCTTGGCCACCAGCGCCTCGCGGGCCCCTTCCATGTCCACCCGCGCCCGCGCCAGCTGCGCCCCCACGTAGGCGGCATGAACCCGCGCCACGGTCTCGGCGCGCGCCACCTGCTCGCGCAGCTCGGCGGTGCGCAGCGCACGGCCCACCACCGCCCGTCGTGCCGAGCGCTGGCCGCCGATCTCGATCGTCTGCTCGGCGTGCAACAGATACTCGATCCCGTCCCCGTTGGGATCGCGCCGCGGACCCGCCGCGCCCGAGACCACCGGGTTGCTGGGGAGCAGAAGCGAGGCGCCGATCTCGCGCGCCGCGACCGCCTGGCGCTCGGCGCGCGCGCGGCGAAGCAGCGGGCTGGCCTCCTCCGCGCGGGCGAGCGCCTCCGCCAGGGTCAGCGCCTCGCCGACTCTCGCCTGCGTTTCCGGGACGGGAGGCGCCGCCGCGACGGGCCGTGCCGCCGCCAGCAAGAACGAACACGTGACGAATCCAAAGCTCTTCCTTAGCAAACGCATGAACCTGTCTCCTCGCTGAGATTGCGGACGGCGGCCGCGCGGACCTGCGCGCACACAACCGCCACCAAGCGCGCACCCATCGCAGCAGCGACGGACGGCGCGGGATGAACTCGACCAGGGACTAGACGCGGACGCGGGGCGGCCGGAAGACTTCGGCCGTGGTCAGACGCGAGGGGGGCGGCCGGTGATCGAAGAACACCGACCCACTGAGTGAGGGCAGATGCAGCGGCTCGGGCTGAGCCGCCGGCAGGACGATGGAGAGGTCGAGCGCCGACGGAGCGTCGTCATTGCCGTCGTCTCCGGAAAAGCCGGAACCGAGAGGATCGATGTTCAGGCAGGCCAGCAGCAGCGCGACAGCCGCGCAGGCGACGAGCAGCCTTGTGATCATCCTCACACACGGACAGTAGCACAGGCGGTTTTGGGTCGACGAGCTTCGCGAAGGAAATTGCGCCAGATCGGGGGCTGCGGTCGAATCGCTGCTCGAGCCGACAGGCCTCACACATCCGGGCGCAGCCCCAGGAGCGTCTGCCCGGCGCGCACCAAGGCGCCGCGGGCGCAGCAGATCGTCGTGACGGTCCCCGCGACCTGCGCCACCACCGGCGTCTCCATCTTCATGGTCTCGAGGACAATCAGGCGCTCCCCGGCGGCGACGTGCGCGCCCGGCGCGACGGCGATCTCCCAGACGCTGCCGGTGATCGCCGCGCGGACGGCGACGGCGTCGGCCGGCAGCGCCTCGCCCTCCCCCGCGTTGTCAGCCGGGGGATCGGGCTCCTCGGGCGGCGGCGGCAGCAGGGCCCAGCGGGCGCGTTCCTCGGCGAAGGCCGCCCGCTGTCTGAGGCGAAACGCCTCGATCGACGCCCGGTTCTGCTCGAGAAACGCCCGGTAGTCGGCAAAGCGAAAGGTGGTCTCCTCGATCTGGAGGCCGACGTTGCCGCGCGGGAAGGCGGCGCGGAACGCCAGCAGCTCGCGCTCGCCGATCGGGGTGAAGCGGATCTGATCGAAGAAGCGCAAGAGCCAGCGGTTCTTGCCCGGAAACGCCGCCGTCTCGTGGAAGCGGTTCCACATCTGGCAGGTGCGCCCCACGAACTGGTAACCGCCCGGACCCTCCATGCCGTAGACGCAGAGATAGGCGCCGCCAATTCCCACCGCGTTCTCGGGCGTCCAGGTGCGGGCGGGGTTGTACTTGGTCGTCACCAGCCGGTGGCGCGGATCGAGCGGCGTCGCCACCGGCGCGCCGAGGTAGACGTCGCCGAGACCGAGGACCAGGTAGCTCGCCTCGTGAACGATGCGACGGACGTCCTCGATGCTGTCGAGGCCGTTGATGCGGCGGATGAACTCGATGTTGCTGGGACACCAGGGGGCGTCGGGGCGCACCGACTGGGTGTACTTGCGAATGGCCAGCTGGGTGGCGGGATCGTCCCACGACAGCGGGAGATGAACGATCCGCGAGGCGACCTCGATCTCGTCGGTGGCCGGGAGCGCGCCTTCGACCTCCTCGAGGAGCGCCAGGAGCCGCTCGCGCGGCAGCCGGCGGTCGTCGTAGTGGATCTGCAGCGAGCGGATGCCGGGGGTGAGATCGACGACCCCGGCGAGCTGACCTGCAAGCTGCCGCGCCACCAGCGCCTCCTGCAGCGCGTGGACCCGGAAGCGCAGCGCGAGGTCGAGCACCGGCGGGCCGTACTCGATCAAGAGGTTGGCGTCGCCGTCCTGGCGAATCACCACCGCGGGGCGATCGTCCCGGGCGGCGGCGCTCGACAAGACCGGCGAGCCGGGAGCTGACGGCGGCGCGCGCTTGGCCGGCGGAGCGGGCGGCGCCGGTGACGGCCGCGAGAGCGTTTCGAGCGCCTGCGCTTGCGCGCGCGACCGCTGGCGCGCTTCGTCCAGGGAGACCGGGACGAAGCGGACCACGTCGCCCGCCTTGAGCTGGCCCATCTTCCAGAGCTCGGCCTCGATGATGGTGGCCGGACAGACGAAGCCGCCCAGGCTGGGTCCGTCCGGGCCGAGCAGGATCGGCATGTCGCCGGTGAAGTCGATGGTGCCGATCGCGTAGGCGTTGTCGTGAATGTTCGACGGGTGCAGCCCGGCCTCGCCACCGTCGGTGCGCGCCCAGCGTGGCTTGGGCCCGATGAGCCGAACGCCCGTCCGGCTCGAGTTGTGGTGAACGCGCCAGCCGGTGGCGTAGAGCGCGGCGATGTCCTCGTCGGCGAAGAAATCGGGCGCCGCGTGCGGACCCGGCATGACCGCAATCTCCCAGGTCTCGGTCAGGGCGGGGATGAGCGCGGGCGGCAAGGGAGCCGCCGACGGGGCCGCGGCGGGTGACTCGCCGGGGCGCAGCACGTCGCCCGGCTGCAGCGCGCGGCCGCCGTGGCCGCCGAAGAGGCCCAGCGTGAAGGTGGCGCGGCTGCCGAGATAGGCCGGCACGTCGAAGCCGCCGCGAATCGCCAGGCTGGCCCGGCTGCCGGGGCCGCGCACCGGCCCCATCCGGAGCAGCGCGCCGGCCGGAACCTCGACCGCCCGAAATCGCTCCACCGGCGCGCCGTCGAGGGTGGCCTCCATGTCGGCGCCGGTCAGCGCCACGACGGCCGCGGTGTGAAAGCGGAGCGTCGGTCCGACGGCCGTGCACTCGAGCGCGGCCGCCCCTTCGGGGTTCCCCACCAGCCGGTTGGCCAGACGAAACGACAGCGCGTCCATCGGCCCCGACGGCGGGACGCCGACGTGCCACAAGCCGAGACGCCCCGGCCAGTCCTGCACCGTGGTCTGCGCGCCCCCCTCGACGACCTCGATGGCAGCGGGCCGGTAGTCAACGAACGCCAGCAGGCCAGTGTAGACCTCGCCGGCGATGAACGCGGGAAGCTCGAGCGCGTCGATCAGATAGGCGCGGTTGGTCTCGACCCCCGCGAGGCGACAGCGTCCCAGCGCCTCGACCAGCCGGGCCCGCGCCTCCGCGCGCGTGGCGCCACGCGCGATCACCTTCGCCAGCAGCGGATCGTAGTAGGGCGTCACCTCGCTGCCGGTGTCGACGCCGGTCTCCACGCGCAGCCATTCGGCCTTCGGAAAGGCCACCTCGGTCAGCACGCCGACGCTGGGCTGAAACCCGCGCGCCGGATCCTCGGCGTAGATCCGCGCCTGGATGGCCGCGCCCAGCGGCGCGGGCGCCACGCTCAGCGGGAGCGGCTCGCCCGCCGCCACCCGCACCATCCACTCGATGAGGTCGAGCCCGGTGACCTCCTCGGTGACGCCGTGCTCGACCTGGATGCGGGTGTTCACCTCCAGGAAGTAGAAGCGCTGGTCGCGCGGATCGAGCACGAACTCCACCGTGCCCGCCGAGCGATAGCGCGCGGCCGCGCCCAGGCGGACGGCCGCCTCGTCGAGGCCGGCCCGCGTCTCGGCGGAGAGCCCCGGCGGCGGCGTCTCCTCGACGACCTTCTGGTTGCGGCGCTGGAGGGAACAGTCGCGCTGACCGAGCGCCAGCACGCGGCCGGCCCCGTCACCGAAGATCTGCACCTCCACGTGGCGGGCTGGATCGACCAGCTTCTCGAGGTAGACGCCCTTGTCCTTGAAGTGCGCGCCGGCCAGCCGCGCCACCGAATCAAAAGCCGCGGTGAGCTCGTCGGCGCCGGCACAGCGGCGCATCCCGATGCCGCCGCCGCCGGCCGTGCTCTTGAGCATCACCGGAAACCCGATCTGGCTGGCCGCCGCCTGCGCCTCCGCGAGATCGGCGAGGAGGCCCGTCCCCGGCAGGAGCGGCAAGCGGGCCTCGGTCGCCAGCGCCCGCGCGGTGTGCTTGAGCCCGAAGGCGCGCATCTGCTCCGAGGTGGGGCCGATGAAGACGATCCCGGAGCGCTCGCAGCGCGCCGCCAGCTCGGGGTTCTCGGCCAGAAAGCCGTAGCCGGGGTGGATCGCCTCGGCGCCGGTGCGCGCCACGGCCTCGAAGATCCGATCGGCGTCGAGGTAGCTCTCCGCGGGCGCCGCGCCGCCGATCTCCACCGCCTCGTCGGCGGCGGCCACGAACAGCGCGCCCGCGTCGGCGGTCGGAGTGCACCGCCACCGAGCCGACGCCCAGGCGGCGAAGAGTGCGGAAGATGCGCAGCGCGATCGCGCCTCGGTTCGCGACCAGGACCTTCTTGAACATCCGCTAGCCGGCCCTCCAGACCAGCAGCCGCACCGGCGTCGGATCGTAGCCGTTGCAGGGATTGTTCAGCTGCGGACAGTTCGAGATCAGCACCAGCACGTGCGTCTCGGCCCGCATCTCGACGTAGCGGCCCGGCCCGGAGACGCCGTCCTCGAAGGTGAGCGCGCCCGCCGGCGTGACCGGCACGTTCATGAAGAAGTTGATGTTGCTGGGAAGGTCGCGCTTGGTCATCCCGCGCCCGGCGCGCGCCAGCGCCAGCAGGAAGCTGTCGCGGCAGTTGTGCATGTACTTCTTCTCCAGCGCGTAGCGCACCTGATTGCTCTCGGCCGAGCAGGCGCCCCCCAGCGTGTCGTGACGGCCGCAGGTGTCGGCGACGATGGTCAAGAGCGAGCGCCCCTCGCTCGACATGAGCCGCGTCCCGGTGGTGAGGTAAATGTGGGTCTGGGCGCGGATCGTCTCGGTCGCGCTGTAGCGCTCGTCGAGGTCGCGGCTGTTGAAGAACAGCGTGTCGACCGCCTGGTTCCCCTCCAGATCGACGATGCGGAAGAGGTCGCCCGCGACCGATCTCCTGCGTCCACCCCTCGCCGGCCGGCAGCGTGACGTCGACAGCGGCTGTCGCCGGATCGCGAGCGCTCTCCACCAGGCGGGCGCTCACGCGGTCACCTCCCCCATCTCTTTCAGGTAGGCGGCGGTCAGCGCGAAGCCGCGGCCATTCTCCGGGCGCGAGAGACGGCAGGGGTCGTCGGCGGCGGCCGCCGGTCCGTCGCTGATCACCAGCTCGACCGGGGGCGGACCGTAGCTGTTCGCGGGATCGAGCGGGTGCGGCGTGTTCGACAGGACCACCAGCGTCTCCATCTCGAACCGCAGCTCGACGGCGGCGCCCGGGCCGCGAGTTGCCCGCCACCCAGCCGAGCCCGCCGGCCTCGTCGACGCCGACCCGGACGAAGAAGTTCACGTTGGCCACCACGTCGCGCTTGCCGAGGCCGTGCTTGCCCAGCTCGACGAGCAGGTTGTCGCGGGCGTTGCGGTGCCACTCGTTGCGCAGCATCCTGGTAGCGACCCGGCGCCGAAGCGGGCCGCGTTGGCCGCCGCGTCCCGCAGCCCCGAGATGGTGTCGTGCCAGCCGCAATCGTCGGCGACGATCGAAGCGAGCACCCGGCCCATGTCCGAATAGAGCACCCGGCCAGTGGTGAGAAAGGCGGTGTACTGCGCCTTCAGCGTGTCGGCCATGTTGTAGCGCTCGAGCGGATCGTCCGCGTTGTAGAACAGCGCCGACACGCAGGCGCGCCCCTCGGCGTCCACCAGGCGCAGCCGCTGGTTCCGGCGCAGCCGGCCCGACCAGGCCTGACCGCCCCGCAAGCCGACTTCCGTTTTCGTCACCGGCCCGGGCGTCATTCGACCTCGTCTCCCACCACGGTCATGCGAAAGACCGGCAACTTGTCAGCGGCCTGCGCGGCGCGCGGGTGAATCAGCTCCTCCAGGTGGTGGCGCGCGGCGATGAAGGCGGGCGAGAGGAACTGTTCGGCGCTGCGCGGCCGCGGGACCGCCACCTCCATCACCTCGCGCACGCGGCCCGGGTGCGCGTCCAGGATCGAGGATCCGGTCCGCCAGATAGACCGCCTCGTCGAGATCGTGGGTGATGAAGAGGATCGTGATGTCGACCTGACGCCAGATCTGCAGGAGGTACGACTGCATCTGGCAGCGCGTCTGGGCGTCGAGCGCACCGAAGGGCTCGTCCATCAATAGCATCGCGCGGCCGGTTGGCCAGCGCGCGCGCGATCGCCGCCCGCTGCTTCATCCCGCCCGACAGCTGGTGCGGATAGGCGGAGGCGAACTTGGTCAGGCCGACCACCTCCAGCCACATGCGCGCGTCCTTCTCGGCCTCGGCGTTCGACATCCCGCCGCCGACCTCCATCCCGAACATCACGTTCTTGAGCACGGTCAGCCAGGGGAAGAGCGTGTAGCTCTGGAACACCATCCCGCGGTCGGGGCCCGGGCCGTGGATCGGCTTGCCGTCGAGCAGCATCTGTCCGCCCGTCATCGGCTCGAGCCCCGCCACGAGGCGGGCCAGCGTCGACTTGCCGCAGCCCGACGGCCCGATGACGCACATCAGCTCGCGGCGGTGAACCTGGAACGAGACGCGATCGAGCGCCACGGTCGGCGGGCGGCCCGGCGAGGTGAAGCTCTTGGAGAGCTCGGCGACGTCGAGGATCACCGGTCGCTGCTTGATCCGCGCGAACCGCGCGGAGACCTCGGGCGACTGATCGAGGTAGCTCGGGACCGCCAGCGACGCCTCGGCCGGATTCGTCTCGGCGCTCACGCCGCGGCCTCCTCGGCGGCGCCGCCGGCCGCTGCCGCGGGGGGGGCCTGTCGTCCGCCACGACGCACGCGCGCCAGCGTCCTCGAGAACCACCCCTCCTTGGCCGTCTTCATCCAGGGGAAGAGCTGCCGTCCCAACGAAGCCAGCACGATGTCGGTCCCCAGGCCGATGAGGCCGATGAGGATGATCGAGGCGAAGACCCGATCGTAGGCCCGGTACTTCCCCTGCTGGTTGATGAAGTAGGTGATCCCGGAGCTGACGCCGATCAGCTCGGCGACGATGAGGTAGGTCCAGGCCCAGCCGAGCAGCACCCGCATGTCGCTGTAGACGTCGACGACGATCCCGGGCACGCACCACCTTGGTGATGAGCGCGCGCCGCGAGGCCCCCAGCGTCTCCGCCGCCTCCAGCAGCGCTGGATCGATCCGTCGGGTGGTGTTGGCGATGATCAAGACCTGCTGGAAGAAGGTGCCGATGAAGATGATCGCCACCTTGGGCGCGTCCTCGATCCCCATCACCGCCACCGCCAGCGCCCCGAACGCCGGCGCCGGCAGGTAGCGAAAGAACTCGATGAACGGCTCGGTCAGCCGCCCGACGGCGGGCAGCGCGCCGCACAGGATCCCCAGCGGGACACCGATGAGCGAGGAAAACAGAAAGCCCCAGAAGATCACCTGGATGCTGTGCCAGAGCGCCTGATGCAGCCAAGGTTCTTCGGGGCGCGCGGGCGGCGTGGTGAAGCCGGTCACCAGCGCCCGCGCCACCTCGTGCGGCGCCGGCAGAAACACCGGGTTGGCCGGGCGTCCCACCGCCTCGCGGCCGTGGCGTCCGGCGATCTCGCCGTTCTCGCTGGCGAACGCGGCTTTGTCGACCAGCTCGCCGGTGGTCAGCCAGCTGCTGTCCCCCGGATCGCCCACCCGCACCATCGGGTGCCAGAGGAACGGCAGGTAGCTGACCGCGCACCAGAGCACCAGCGGCCCCAGGAACGAGGCCGCCCAGAACCTCCCGCTGGCCCGGGGCGAGAGCCCCGCCAAGGGCCTGGTCCAGGAGCCGCGCATGGCGCTCACCGCGTTTTCCCTTTCTCGTGCTGGCGCCGACGGAGCCGGCTACTTCGCGAGCGCGTCCTTGGACAGCGAGCCGTCGATGTAGGACGCCACCGGCTGCGGCTTGGCGTAGACCTTGTTGGCGACGTTGAAGTCGTCGGCGACCTTGCCGCTGCCGAGAAGCGAGGCCAGCGTGTCCGTCGGGGTGAAGCGGGTGAGGGCCTCCTCGGGCGTCAGGAAATGCGTGCCCGGCATGTAGGTGGCGTACTCGGCGGCCGGAACGCCGGCCCGGCCGGCCATGATCTTCACCGCCTCATCCTTGTTGGCCGGATCCTTGACGAAGGCGACGATGCGGTTCCAGACCTTCACGAAGTTGACCCAGTCGGCGCGCCGCGTGGCCAGACTCTGCGGGCTGACGCAGACGAGATCATAGATGAGGCCCGGCAGGTCGGCGCTGGTGAAGATCGCCTTCGAGCCAGCCGCCCCCTTGAGCGCCTGCCCGGCGTTCGGCTGCCAGGCCCCGATCGCATCCACGCTCCCGGAAGCCAGCGTCTGCGCGGTCTCGTGCGTCGGGACGTTGACCAGCTTGACGTCGGTGATCTTGAGGCCGTTCTTCTCCAGCGCCTTGGTCAGCATCAGGTGTTCCACCAATCCCACCTCGAGCCCCACCTTCTTCCCTTTCAAGGCCTTGAGGCTGCCGATGCCCTTCTTGGCGACGATCATGTCGTTGCCGGCGCTGTAGTCGGTCACCAGGATCGCCACGCTGCGCGCGCCGGGGGCGCCGGTGACCAGGGCGTCGCCCATCGTCATCATGACGGCGTCGACCTTGCCGGCCGTGAAGGCGTCCATCGAGGGCGCGTACTCGAACCAGTCGAACTTGACGTCGACTCCAGCTTCCTTGAACCAGCCCTTCTGGATCCCGATCTCGAACGCCGTCCATCCCGGCCAGTCAGAGAACGCGACCCTCAGGGGCGGCTTGGCCGGCGGCGGCGCCGGTGCGGCCGGCGCCGGAGCCATGGCCGGGGCCGCGGGCGGGGCAGGCTCTTTGCTACAGGATGCGAGCGAAGCAAAGCTGAACAGCGCGGCGGCGACCAGCGACGAATGAGCTCTCATTCTGCGAGGATAAAGAGAGATGCGTTACGGGCAGATGTCGGACCGAACCGTAAGGAGTAAATTCCGCGTCGCCGCCCGGTAGCCTGCCGAGCTCGGCCATTGCGCGCCGTTGCGCGGTCCAGGGACCCGTCATTGCCTGAGTCGTTGCCCCATCGATGAGACGGCAGAGCTGCCACCCTTGCGGATGCCCAATCCGGCGCTACACAACACTCAGTGAGCGCATTCGTCCCCAACAGCGAGCACCTGGGCCCCTCCTCGAGCGTGCGGTTCGGTGACGGCAAGTCACTCTTTCACCGCCAGCTCAGGGTGATCCAGGAGATGGTCGACGACCTGGATTCCCAGATCGCGGCCGGTCAAAGGCACACCATGGAAAAGGTGGCGGCGTTTCTCCGCTCGCACACCGGACAGAGTGCCTTTGCCACCGCCTCTCGAAATGGACGCGAGCTCTCGCAGATGATCGATCAGCTCGAACGAGAGGCGCGGCGGCAGGTCCCGGATGTTCGTCTCTTCGGCGACCGAGCCAAGGTTCTGGTCTCGCTCCTGTCGGTCACGGCTCAGCCGCCCGGCAGCGCCACGCCGACGCCCTGAGCTCAGGGACGCGATCAGGGCGGCGCATCTGAGGCCGGCAGCACCGGCGACGATGGTTCGGCGTCGAGGAGCTGCCGCTGGCCGTGGGCAGCGCGGCCGAGCTGCAGGAGCTGCCGGTAGAGGACCTGCCAGTCATCCCAGTCGACCTGCAGGGTCCGCAGCTCCCGCGTGACGCGGTCGAGCTCCCGGGCCACGTCGGCGCTCTTGGCGCTCCGCGCCGGATCGAGGTCGTAGCTTCTCCAAAGTGGGCGGAGGCGCTGCTCCAGGGCCTGCGCCTTGGGATCGGTCGTCTGTAGCCCCTCGGTGTGCACGACCGCCTCGGCGACCAGACCGTGCGCCCAGGTCAACTGCGCCGCCCTCCCACGCAGCACCAAGCCGCTCGGGTACAACGACAACGAGAGATCGTGGGCCACGAAGTGCTCGAAGCGCTTGGGAACGTGCGAGCGCAAGGCCTCGCCGCCCAGCCAGGTGAGCAGGCGCAGGGGCGCGGAGACCCACCAGCCGGGCTCTGCCGCGTGCAACGAGAGGCCCTGGCGGTTCAGGACTTCGCAGATCTTGGCCGCCACCTCGTGATAGGCGGAGGCGCTCATGATGAGAGGGATGTCGGTGATCTTCTGTCGGCGCATGAGCGCTGCGGCCCGCATGAGCGGCACGGAAACAAAGATGATCGCGAAGGCGCTGGCCAGACCGAAGGTGATGGGAAAGCCGCGCAGAACACGGAGGACGGGCGACCCATCCCGCATCGCCGGTGGTGTCTTGATCGACACGGCGACCCCGACGCTGAGCGGAATCAGCAACGCCAGACCGAGCCAGCCGAGCCGGACCGTCCAGGACGGAACCCAGTCGGGGAGCGGGACGAGAGCGATCATCTGGACCGCGATCTTGGGCGCCACGATGGCGGCCAGCAGAATCGGCCAGGCCACGGCGGCCACGACGATCAAGGAAAGGAGGAGCCCCTCGCTCCTCGTCGTCTGACCAAAGAGGGCGCTCACCGCCCATCCGCGCCAGAAGCGCTTGAGGATCGCCACGCCTGGAAGGTAAGCCGCGCTTTCCCCCGTCCTAGACAGCGGAATCCGTATCCGGCGCATCGGGGTAATGCCGTGGGGCCTCCCGCCGGGCGTACATCCCGTGATGGCGAACAATCCGACCACTCTACGAGAGACGACGCGGTTGCGCTGGCCGCCCCGGGAAGCCCAGACTCGCGGTCCAATGGCGATCTCCCCGGACACCACGCCTTGCCTTTCGCTGGCCACGCCCGCCGCCTGGCGCACCTGGCTCGGCGCGCACCACGCGCGCTCCACGGGCGTCTTCCTGCGCCTGGCCAGGACGTCGGGCGCCACGTCGGCAAGCACCCGCACCCCGCTGACCTACGCCACGGCGCTCGAGGTGGCGCTGGCCTGGGGATGGATCGACGGCCAGAAGAGAGCGCTCGACGCCGGCGCCTGGCTTCAGCGCTTCTCGCCGCGCACGCCGCGCAGCGGGTGGTCGAAGATCAACCGGGCCAGGGCCGAGGCCCTGATCGCGGCCGGCGCCATGGAAGCGCCCGGCCTGGCCGAGGTCGAACGGGCCAGGAAGGACGGTCGCTGGGACCGCGCCTACGACGGCGCGCGCGCGGCGACCGTTCCGCCCGATCTGGTCGAGGCGCTGGCGCGCGACGCCGGGGCGAGGGCGTTCTTCGAGAAGCTCGACGGCGCCAACCGCTACGCCATCCTCTACCGCCTGCAGACGGCCAAACGTCCCGAGACGCGCGCCCGGCGCCTGCAGAGCTTCGTCGAGATGTGCGCGCGGCAGGAGACGTTGCACCCGCCCCGCAAGGCCCGCCCCTGAATCCAGGCGCATCGTCCGGCATCCCAACCGCATGTCACGCCCCGGTCGTCCGGCGAGCGACGTCGCGTTCTCTGATTCCGTGAAGGCCGTCCAGACGCGGCTCGGCTCGCGCAAGTCGTACGCACGTCTCGAGACAGGCCACGGTTGGGAGACGACGATCTCGCCCGATCTGGCGGGGTTCATCGGCGAACAGACCAGCTTCTTCCTGGCCACGGCGAGCGCCGCCGGGCAGCCGTACATCCAGCACCGCGGGGGGCCCAAGGGGTTCCTGCGTCTCCTCGACGACCACACGCTCGCCTTCGCCGACTTTCGCGGCAATCGCCAGTACGTCACGATGGGGAATCTGGCCGAGAACGCCAAGGTCTGCCTCTTCCTCATCGATTACGTCCACCGCCAGCGCGTGAAGGTGTGGGGCGAGGCGCGCGTCGTCGAGGACGACCCCGCGCTGGTGGCAAGGCTGGTGGTTCCCGGCTACGAAGGGCGCCCAGAGCGCGCGATCGTGGTCAGCGTCGCGACCTGGGATGCGAACTGCCCGCAACACATCCCCGTTCGCTTCGAGGCCGCCGACGTCGAGGCGGCGCTGGCGGCGCGCGACCAGCGCATCGCCGAGCTGGAAGCCGAGCTGCGCAAACGCCCGGCCTCGTGAGCAGCGGATCGTCAGCGAGAGAGAATCTCCCGCTAGATTTGCGCCGGCGGTGAAGAAATCGCGGTGTGCGCCGGCGGCGAAGCCTCGACCCCGGGAACACGGAACCAGAATCGGCTCCCCTGGCCCAGCGTGCTCTCCACCCCGACCGTTCCGCCGTGCGCCTCGACGATCTCGCGAACGATCATGAGACCGAGGCCGGTCCCTTCCGCGTTCCCCGGACGCTTGGGGGCGCGGGTGTAACGTTGAAACAGCAGCGGGAGGAGCTCCGGCTCGATCCCGGGACCGTCGTCTTCGATCTGGACCTCGCACCAGGGGCCGACCAGCACCGAACGAACCACGATGGTGCCGCCGGCCGGCGTGAACTTGATGGCGTTCGCGATCAGATTGGTGAGCACCTGCTGAAGGCGGCGCCGGTCTCCCTGCACGAAGATCAGCGCCGCCGCCTCGATGCGAATCTCCTGCCGGGTGCTCTCCATCAGCGGCCGGAAGTCGTCGACGATCTCCGCGATGAGCGCGCCCACGTCGAAGCGAGTCCGCTCGATCTTGTGGGCGCCCTCCTCCATCCGCGCAAAATCCAGGAAGTCGTTGATGAGCGCCACCAAGCTGCGCATGTTGGCTTCCATCTTCCGCAGGTCGACGATCATCTCGGCCGACAAAACGCCGCGACGGCCCCGCAACAAGAGATCGGTCCTCATCAAGAGCGCCGACAGCGGGGACCGCAGATCGTGGGCGATCATCGAATAGAAATCCAACCGGCGCGCCTCCTTCTTCCGGCGCGCGGTGACGTTGCGCAGGGCGATGGTGAGCTCGTCGTCCGCCTCGGTGGGCAACGTTCGAATGCTGGGCGAGAAGACCTCACCGCCGATCTCGATGTCAGGGAGCGGCCTGGCCAGCGGAAGAGAGGGGACCATGTCGTCCAGGGGAATCGTGGGGAGAACCTCGGCGAGCGTCCTGGAGGTCAGCGCCTCCGCGCTCTGCCCCAGCATGCGCTGCGCCTCGGCGTTGACGAAGGTGATGCGATGCTCGGGTCCGACCGTGATGAGCGGATCGGGCGAATGCTGCAGGAGCTCGAGCACCCGCGCCTCCGCCTTCAGGGCGCGCTCCAAGAGGGCGTTTGAACGCACCAGGGCGTCGACCCGCGCGCGCAGCTCCGGATCGGCGTAGGGCTTGACGAGGTAATCGTTGGCGCCCGCCTCCAGCCCTTCGACGATCTGCTGCGTCTGCGTCTGCGTGGTGAGCAACAGGATGGAGAGCTGTCGCTGGGGACGATGGGCCGAACGAAGAAACCGACAGACTTCGATCCCCGAGACCCCCGGCATCACCCAGTCGAGCACCAGCACATCCGGGGGTGCCTGACTGGAGAGCTGCTCCAGCACCGCCGAGCCGTCCCCGAACACCTGGACTTCATAGTGGCCATCGAGAACCAGCCGAGCGCGCTCCGCGTCGAGCGGACTGTCGTCGACGATCCAGACGTTGGTTCGTTTCGCCAAGGATCCTGGTGGCTGGTTGGTGGTTGTTGTACGAGAAACGGACTTTCGGGGCCCGGGGACCTTGACACTGTAAGGTGTCATTCTTACGGTTCAAGCCCTCCCTGGTATTTCTTGGATCCACCGTGCCTCAAGCGCTGATCGTCGACGACAGCAAGGTCATGCGTGAAATGGTGATCGCGTGCCTGCGGGCGCACGAGGGGCTGTCGTTCACCCACGCGGGCAGCGGCCTGGAGGCGCTCGAGAAGCTGTCGCTCCAGAGCTTCGACGTGGTGGTCCTCGATCTCAACATGCCGGACATCAGCGGCTACGAGGTGATCGAATTCATCCGCGGGCAAGACAAGCTGCGCCAGCTGCCGATCCTGGTGGTCACCACCCGGGGGGACGAGAGCTCGCGGGCCCGCGCGCTCGGGGCCGGCGCCACCAGCTTCATGACCAAGCCGTTCGCTCCCACGGCGCTCCTGGGCGAGGTCCGCGCTTTGATCGGCGCGCGCCCAGGAGTTCCCGCATGAGCGGCGGCTTCGACGCGGCCGACTTCATCGCCGGGTTCATCGCGGAGGCCGAAGAGCATCTGACGTTGGCCAACGCCAACCTGCTTTCGGTGGAGGAGGCGGCCGCCAAAGGGCAGTCGACGCCGCGGCAGGTGAGGGATCTGTTCCGCTCGCTGCACACGCTGAAGGGGCTGGCGGCGATGGTGGGGGTCGAGCCGATCGTCAACGTCGCCCATGCGATGGAGGCGGTCCTGCGGGACGCCGATCGGGCCGCCGGGAGATTGCCGCCCGGCTCGGTCGAACCGCTGCTGGCCGGCATTCGGGCCATCGAGCAGGGGGTGCGCGCGCTCGCCAAGAGGAGGCCGGTGCCCGTGGCGCCCCAGACGCTGTTGAACACCCTGGCGGATCTCCGTCAGGTGCCGGGAGACAAGAGGGGTTCAGCAGCCTCGACCTCTCTCCCCGCAGAGCTGTGGGCGAAGCTGAGCGACGCCGAGCGCCAGCACTTGATTCAGGGGCTGGAGGCCGGCCAGCGCGCGCTGGTGGTGCAGTTCTTGCCGACGCCGGAGAAAGCCGCCGCCGGGGTGAACATCACCTCGGTGCGCGAACGGGTGGCGACGGTCGCAGAGATCGTCAAGGTCGTGCCGCAATCGATCCCCGCCACGCCCGAGGCCCCGGCCGGCCTGGCGTTCGCCCTGATCGTTGTTTCGGGGGCGGCGGACGACGTCCTGGCGGCGGCGGCTGCCAGCACGCCCGAAGCGCTGAAACCCGTTCACCTCGAGGCCTCGCCCCCGGTCGCAGCGGCCGAAGCCGGGCTCCAGGGCGGCCTCCAGGGCGGGCTCGGAGACGAGCTGAACGACGACGAGCTCGGCAGAAGCGGTTTCGTCCGGGTGGAGGTCAAGCGCCTCGACGACGCGCTCGAAAGGCTCTCCGCGCTGGTGGTCACCCAGTTTCGGCTGGGACGCGCCGCGGCCGATCTGCGCGCGTCCGGCGCCGACGTGCGCGCGCTGGCGCAGGTGATCGGCGAGAACGCGCGGCAGCTTCGCGATCTGCGGGGGGCGATCATGCGCGCCCGGATGGTCTCCGTCGCCGAGCTCCTGGAACGGGTGCCGCTCATCGTTCGCGGGTTGAGCCGCGCCACCGGCAAGGCGGCCCGCCTGGAGGTGGCAACCGGTCGCGCCGAGCTCGACAAGGCGGTGGCCGAGCGGATCTTTCCGGCGATCGTGCACCTGGTGCGAAACGCCGTCGACCACGCCCTGGAAATGCCCGAGGAGCGGCGGGCCGCCGGAAAACCGGAGGTCGGCCTGGTGAGCGTCGCCTGCTTCGAGCGCTCGAACAACCAGCTCGAGCTGACCGTCTCCGACGACGGGCGGGGCGTCGACGCGGCGGCCGTGGCCGCGCGCGCCGGCCTCCCGGTGCCCGCCACGCCCGAGGCGCTGCTGGATCTCCTGGCGCGCCCCGGCCTGTCGACGAAAGCCGAGGTGACCACCACCAGCGGCCGCGGCGTCGGGATGGACGTGGTCAAGCGGATCGCGGTCGACGATCTCCGCGGCGAGCTGTCGCTGGCGACCACCCCTGGACAGGGAACGACCTTCACCTTGCACATCCCGCTCAGCATCACGATCGTCGACGCATTCTCCTTCGTGTGCGGCGGCGAGACCTTCGTCGTGCCCGTCTCGACCGTGGAAGAGATCCGCGAAATCGACCTGACCAAGACGGTTCGCGGCCCGGATCGCCGCAAGTCCTCCCGCGGAGAACCCGATCGCCGCCGCGCCCCTCGCGCCAGCGACATGATCGAACGACGCGGTCAGGCCGTCCCGGTCCTGGCGCTCGACGACCTGCTGGGGTTGCCGCTCTCGGATGGCTCCCTGCGCAAGGCGCTCATCGTGCGACGCAACGGCGAGCTGTTCGCCTTCACCGTCGATCGGATGCTGGGCCAGCAGGAGGTCGTCGTGCGTCCCCTGGAAGACGCGCTGGTCCAGGTGACGGGGATCTCCGGAACCACCGATCTCGGCGACGGGCGCCCCACGCTGGTGTTGGACCTGGCGGCCTTGGGGGACAGACTCTTCGCGGCCTCGCGCGGGGCGCCGTCATGAACGACTTGCACGTGCTCTGTCGCGTCGCCGAGTCGAACTACGTCGTCTCCGCCGCGGACGTCTTGCAGATGGAGTCCTTCGCGGGCGCCACCAAGGTGCCGGGCGCGGCGAGCGAGGTCGCCGGTCTGGTCCAGATTCGTGGGCGCGTGGTGCCGGTGGTCGACCTGCGCATCATCTTTGGACTCCCGGCGATCGCCCCCACGATGGACTCGCGCGTGGTGGTGGCCAGCATCGGGGAGCGAACGGTCGGCCTGCTGGTCGACAGCGCGCGCGAGGTGTTGAAGATTCCCGCCAGCGAATTCCAGCCGCCGCCCTCGGTGGTCGCGCAGCAGACCGAGGGAATGGTGAAAGCGGTGGCCCAGGTGGGGACACGTCTATTGATGTTGGTCGATCTCGCGAAGGTGATCGGCCACGAACGGGGACAGGAGCAGAGACATGGCGAATAACAACAAGGCCGCGGGCCCAAACGGAAATCGGCAGTTCAGCCTGGACGAGGCGCTCGCCAGCTCGAACAGCACGACGCGCAGTCTGCGCGAGACTGCCACCCTGGCCCAAACGATCGAGGAGGCCGCCACGCGGCTGGCAGCGGGCGGCAACGAGCAGGGCGCCGCCAGCGAAGAGATCCGTGCCTCGCTGGAGTCGTTGGCGGCGGGGATCGAAGAGAGCGCCACCGCCGTTCAGTCGCTGGCCCGCGCGCAGGGCCACGTGGCGGAGACCGCCAAGGAGGTTCAGCTCGGACAGGAGTCGACGGGGGCCGGACTGCGAGAGGTGGCCTCGTCGGTCGCCGGCGTGAAGAAGGACGGCGACGCCTTGGCTGCGGCGATCGATTCGACTGCGGCGACGCTGGAGGAGGCGGCGCGATCGATCAAAGGAGTGGGGGCCAACGCCGAGGATCTGGCGGCGGCCAGCGAGGAGCTCCTGGCGGCCGCCGTCGAGACCAGCGCCAGCATCAAGGACGTCGCCGAACGTGGCCAGGGGGCCGCCAGCGCAATCGAACAGATGGCCGCCACCGTGGGCGGAATCGCCAAGGGCGTGGCCAAGCTGAACAGCGACGCCGGCGGGGTGGGCGAGCGGATCGCCTCGATGACCGCGGCGGTGGTCGACGCGGCCGCCTCCATCGATCGGGTGGCCAAGGACGGAGCCGAGATGGGCACCGCCATCGAAGAGACCTCGGCCACCGCCGAGCAGATCTCCAGGACGGCCCGGGGCGTGGCCGAGCAGGTCAAGGAGCTCGAGGGGGGCGTCGCCAGCACCTCCAGCATCGTCACCGAGCTCGCCTCCTCCGTCGAGGAGGTGGCGGCCACCGCCGAAAAGAACGCGGCGGTGATCGAGACGAACGCCGCGGGGATCGAGCAGCTCACCCGCTCGGTGACCGCGGTGGCGCGCTCGGCGGATCAGATCAGCCAGCTGGCCACGGTCAGCGCCGCCACCTCGACGCAGGCCGAGGGGACCACCCGGCGAATCGTCGAGCTGGTCTCGGCCGCCCGGCGCACCGCCGACGACGTGACCACCACCGCGCGCAACGGCGGCGCGGTGGTGGGCCGGTCGATCGCGGGCATGGGGGGCATCCGGCAGGCGATGCAGGAGTCATCGTCGGTCATCAAGGAGATGGGCAGGCGGACGGAGGAGATCGGCGACATCGTGCAGACGATCAACCTCATCGCCGACCGGACCAACCTCTTGTCGCTGAACGCCAGCATCGAGGCGGCCCGCGCCGGAGAGCACGGCCGGGGGTTCGCGGTCGTCGCCGAGGAGATCCGCGCGCTGTCCGATCGCGCCGCGGCCGCCAGCGCCGACATCGCCAAGATCGTGCGGGGACTCCAGGGGACCGCGCGCGACGCCGTGACCGCCTCCAACGACGGCCTCAAGGTGGCCGACGAAGGGAGCCGACTGGCCGGCGATGCCGAAAAAGCCCTGGCCTCGATCCTGGCGGGGATCGAGACCGTCGGCCGCGGCGTCGGCGAGATCGAACGCGCCAGCAGCGAACAGACCCAGGCCGTCCAGGCGCTCTCCCAGAGCACGGCGCGCGTCAGCGAGGAGAGCAAGGCGATCGCGCGGGCCGCGGGGGAGCAGGTGGCCGCCGGTCAGAGCATGAGCCAGGCGGCCAGCGAGATGCGCCGGATGGCCAAGCAGACCAAGGAGGCCACCGGGGAGCAGGCTCGGGCGCTGCGCGCCGCCGTCAAGGACACCACGCACCTCGCCACCAACGTGAAGAAGGTCGCGCGCGCGGCCGAGGAGCAGGCGACCGGGGCCGGGCAGCTCGCCAAGGCCTCGGTGCGCATGCGAACGCTCGCGCAGCAGACCACGGTGGCCATGGCTGAACAGACCCGCACGCTCTCCGCGCTCAGCAACATGGCGAACGACGTGACCGCCTCTTCCCAGCGCATGGGCGTGGCGCTGGGCGAACAGGCGCGCGGCTCCGCCGAGGTGGCCACGGTCGTCGAAGCTCTCAAGCAGGGCGCGCTCCAGAACGCCAGGGGGGTCGGCGAACAGGCGCGCGCGCTCGGTCAGATCGAGAATCGCGGCGCGGCAGGTCGCCAAGTTGGCCTCGGAGGTCACCAAGGCGACCTCCGAGCAGTCCAAGGCGGTGACCGCTCTTTCGGCCTCCAGCGACGACGTCCGGAAGCTCTCCAAACAGACCGCGCGCGCCGTCACCGAGCAGGCGGAGGCGCTGGCGACGTTGGCCAGCGCGGCGGCCAAGCAAGGGAGCGGCGTGGCCACGATCGCGCGGGTGACGGCAGAGCAGGCCGCGGCCAGCGAGCAGATCAACAAGGCCGTCTCCGATATCCGGGCGAACACGCGAAACATCGTCGCCGCGCTGGCGCAGCAGACGAAGATGGCGGTCGCCGTCAGCGGCGACGTGACCTCGGTGGCGGTCGGCATCGGAAAGATTCGGGCCGCCAACGAAAAGCAGGCGGAAGCGACGGAAGCCGTGACCACCGCGCTGGCGTCGCTGCGCGCGCGGGAAGTAGGGCCGGCCGCCGCGAGGTCGACTGACCCGGCATGAGCTCGCCCGATCGGTTCGCGTTCACCGCCGAAGAGCGCCAGCGCCTGGAACGAATCGACCGGCTTCTGGCCGACGGTGCGGCCGGCGTCGGCCCGCTGATCGACCTGTTGAACGACCCGAGTTGGACGGTGCGCCGGGCCGTGGTGGACGGCCTGGCGGCCGGCGGCGGCGCGGTGGTCGCCCCGCTCTGCCGGGCCTTGCGCGACCGCCGCGACGACGAGGCCCGCATCGCGGCCACCGTCGATGCGCTGGCCGCCCTGGACGCGGACGTCGACGCGACGTTGATCGCGATGGCCGGCGATGCCGATCCGGCGGTCGTCGCCGACGTGGCGCAGGTCCTGGGCCGGCGGCGGTCGAAGGGGGCGCTGGCGACGCTCACGGCGCTCATCCACCATCAGGACGACAACGTCGCCGTGGCCGCCATCGAGGCTCTCGGTCGGGTTGGTGGCCGGGCGGCGGTCGCCTCCCTGGTCGAAGCGGTGGAGAGCGGGAATTTCTTTCGAACCTTCCCCGCCATCGACGTCCTCGGCCGCAGCGGCGATCCGCGCGCGGTCGCGCCGCTGACCGCGCTGCTCGACGATCCCCCGTACGCAGCCGAGGCGGCCCGCGCCCTCGGTCGAACCGGAGATCGCGCGGCCGTGGCGCCGCTGATGGCGCTCATCGGCCGCGGGGCCGGGGCCATGGTGCGGGTCGCTGCGCTGGCGCTCGACGAATTGCGCCAGCGCAACGCCGAGCATTTCGGCAGTGGCGAGCGGATCGAGGAGGCGATCACCGGGGCAGGCGGAAGCGGGACCGTCCGGCAGATCGTGCGCGCGCTCTCCGACGGGGACGCGACCGAGAAGGCCGCCCTCTGCTTCGTCCTGGCGGTTCTTCGGGATGCCTCGACGGTGCCGGCGCTGACCGCGCTCCTCGACGGGCCGCTCGAGGTGGCGGAGGCGGCGTCGAACGCGCTCAAGCGGATCGGGCCCGAAGCCGACGCGCAGATCCTGCAGGAGATCCGCAGGGGGGGCGCCAAGCGCGCGCTCTTGCCCCTGGTGTCGCACACCAGGGCCGAGGCCGACGTGGTGGCCTGCTTGGCTGATCCAGACCCAGACGTGAGGGCGCTGGCTTGCGAAGCGCTTGGCCGGATGGGCGCGACCCGGGCGGCGACCGCCCTGTTTCCCTTGCTGGCGGATCCCAACCCGCGCGTCGCCTTCACGGCGCTGAGCGCCGTCCAGGCGCTGGGGGGACGGGAGGCCGAAGAGCTGGCCCTCTCCGCGCTGCGTTCGCCGGAGGCGCGGGTGCGGCGCGCGGCGGTTCGGATCCTGGCCTACTTCGCCTTCGACGCCGCCCTTGACCCGCTCCTCGGCGCGCTCGCCGATCCGGATGAGCGGGTCCGCCAAGCGACGATCCAGGGGCTGCCCTTCTTCGAAGACCCTCGCGCCCTCGAGGCGCTGATGGCCGCCGCCAAGGATCCCACCGACCGGACCCGCGCGGCTGCCATGCGTGCCCTCGGCCAGTGCGTCGGCGACCTGCGCGTGAGCGCGTACCTCCTGCGGGGGCTCGGAGAATCCCGACCCCTGGACCCGCTACTACGCCTGTCAGGCGCTGGGAAGGTTGGCCTTCGAACCCGCCGCCGAAGCGATCGGCCGCCTGCTGGCCGACCCGGCCGGACAGGTGCGCGTGGCCGCCGTCGAGGCGCTCGCCCACTTGAAGAGCGAGACGGCGTTGCGTCTGCTCGAGACGGCCGCCTCCGACGCCGAGCCGGACGTTCAGCGGGCGGCGCTGGTGGGCCTCGGCGTGGCGCACCGGACGGAGTCGTTGCCGCGCATCCTGGCGGCCACGGCCGCTCCCGATCCGGCGACACGGATCGTCGCCCTCTCCGCCGTCGCCGGGTGGAGGTCGCCGGAGGCTCTCCGCGCGCTGGTCGACAACGCCGCCCATCCCGATCCGGGGGTGAGCACCGTGGCCATTGGACTGCTCTCGGCCGTCCCCGGCACGGCCGCCACGATGGAGCTGGCGCATCTTTTGGCCCGCTCGCCCGCCCGGGAACAGATCGTGGCCGCGCTGTCGGTGCACCTCGAAGGGCGGGTTCCCGGCCTCTCGGCCGCGCTGGAGACCGCCGACGACGAGAGCGCCGGCGCGCTGACCTCTGCGCTGGCCCGCATGCGGCGCCCTGACGCGACCGCGGCGCTGCTGGGGACCATGACCAGCGCGAACAGCCGGGCCCGCAAGGCGGCGGCCACCACGCTGGCCGGGCTGGGCCAAACGGACGCGCTGGAGGTCCTGCGCGTCGCGGCCGAGAACGATCCAGAGCCCGAGGTCCGGCGGATCTGCTCGGTGCTCCTCTCCCGCTGACGAAGGTCCCCGTGCAGTTGCCGTTGTCGCCCCAGGTCTTCTCGATCCTCAGCGCGCTCGTCGCCGAGCACGCCGGCCTCCACTTCGGCGTCGAGCACATGTCGGTCTTCGCCGACAAGCTCGGGGGGCGGGCCGTCGAGGCCGGCTTCGAGTCGCTGCTCGACTACTACTACTTCCTGCGCTACGACCCAGGCGGCCCGGCCGAGCTCGACGCGCTGATCGATTCGCTGGTGGTGAACGAGACCTATCTGTTCCGGGAGCTGAACGCGCTCGAGACGATGGTGACCGACTTCGTCCTGCCCGCGGTGAACGAAGGGCGGCGCCCCCGAATCTGGTGCGCGGCCAGCTCGACCGGCGAAGAGCCACACACCGTGGCGATGCTGCTGGCGGCGCAGGGGATTCTCGAGCGGGTCGAGCTCATCGCCAGTGACGTCAGCGTCCAGGCCCTCGAGCGGGCGCGCTCGGGCCGGTTCTCCCGCCGCGCCATCCGGCAGAACATCCCCGGCTTCGCCGCGCCCTGGCTCGACGTCACCGACCAGGGGATCTCCGTCAGCCAGCGGTTCACCAAGGCCATCGACTGGAGGCGCATCAACCTGATGGACGACGCCACCGTCGCCTCCCTGGGCCTCTTCGAGATCGTGCTCTGTCGCAACGTCCTCATCTATTTCAGTGACGCCACCACGCGCCGGATCATCGATCGGCTGAGCGGTGTCCTCAGGCCAAACGGCGCCCTCTTCGTCGGAGTCTCGGAGTCCCTCCTCCGCTTCGGCTCGTCGCTGATCTGCGAGGAAAAGAACGGGGTCTTCCTGTACAAGAAGCCGTCATGACCGCCGGCCCGCCGATTCGCGTCCTGGTCGTCGACGACTCCGCATTTGCACGCAAGGTGCTCCGGGAGACGTTGTCCCGCAGCCCGCTGCTGGAGGTGGTGGGGATCGCCCGCGACGGGTTGGAGGCGCTGGAAAAGATCGCCGAGCTCGCCCCCGACGTGGTGACGCTGGATCTGGTCATGCCGAACCTCGACGGGCTGGGCGTGCTGCGCGCGCTCCCTCCGGAGGGCGGGCCGCGCGTCGTCATCGTCAGCATCTCCGGCGGGGACAGCGCTCTCGGTGTGGAGGCGTTGCAGAGCGGGGCCGTCGACCTGGTTCAAAAGCCGACCGCCCTGGCGACCGACCGGCTCTACGACCTGTCCGCCGAGCTGGTGGCCAAGGTGGTCGCGGCCGCGACCGCCCACCCGCGCCTCCCCACGGCGGCGCCGCCGGTCATACGGCCCACCCCCAAGGCGGGAGCGGTCCGCTTGGTGGTGGTCGGCACCTCCACCGGCGGGCCCGCCGCCCTCACCCGGCTGCTGGCCGGCCTGCCCGCCGATTTTCCGGCGGCGGTCGCCATCGCGCTGCACATTCCGCCCGGCTACACCGAGACCCTCGCTCGCCGCCTGGACGAGACCTGTCCGATGCGGGTCATCGAGGCGTTCGAAGGCGCGGAGCTCACGCCCGGAACTGTGGCCCTCGCACGCGGCGGTCTGCACCTGCGGGTCAAAGCCACCGGCCAACGGCTCACCACCCACATCGATTCCAATCCGCTGACCGCGCCGTTTTGCCCGTCGGTCGATCTTCTGTTCGAGAGCGCCGCCCCGCTGGGGCCCGCCGTTCTGGGGGTCGTCCTGACCGGGATGGGAAACGACGGCTTGGCCGGCGCGACCGCGATCCGCCGGGCCGGCGGGCGTGTCGTCACGGAGGCCGAGGGATCATGCGTGGTCTACGGAATGCCTCGCGCCGTCGTGGAGGCCGATCAATCGGACGGCCAGGCGTTGATCGACGCGATGGCCGCCGAGATCGGACGCCGTCTCTAGGCCTTCTCTACGGCCTTCTCTAGGCCTCCTTCGGGCGGCACTCAGTTTCGAATGGCGCCCACCAGGCCCAGGCCGCCGCAGATCAGGATTCCGACGATCAGGAAGAAGCGGGCCGACTTCATGAGCCGGGTCCCTCCCACCGGCTTGGCCCCTTTGGGCCCACGGCCGGTGAGGGCGACGGCCACCGTGAGAACGACCGCAAATGCCAACCAGACGAGTGAGCTCATGGCCGCAACATAGGCATGCCGGGAGCAAGCCGGCGCTGAAACAATCAGGGATCGCCCTATCATTCGCCGAAAGCAGTCCTAGCTTCTGGCGATGGACGTCACCGGCCATCGCAAGAACCAGAAGGTAACCTTCGGCCAGAAGGAGGCGTCACCCAGGCCTTCTGCGGCGGCGCCACCGGAGGACGCCACCGCCCAGACTCACGTCAACCTGGTGAGCCCGTTCGCCCATCCGAGAAGCGCCAAGGTCACCACCTTCGACCTGCGGCAGTTCGTGACGCGCCACTCGATTCCCCTGGCTCTCTCCTGCCTGGCGCTGGGCGGAGCCGTCGCCGCGGTCATCCTGAAGCGCCGGCGTCGCGACCGGGGGGAGGCTCGGCTCGATCGCCTCCGACAGACGCTGGTGGATGCCGCGAACGGCGCCGGCTGAAGGCGCGCCGCTGAAAACATCGCGTTTTCCCCGACCGCGCCGGGCGCGCGGCGGCTTCATTTGTAGCGTCGGCGGCGCCGCCGCCTTGACGCTCCTCTCCTGGGCCCTGGCTCAGGGCGTGGCGCGGGCGCAGCAGGGAGCAGACGGCGGCGGCCTCGAGGCCAGCCGCGATGCGGGATCACCAGACCTCGCACCTTCAATCACGCAGGAGCCCGAAGCGCAGACAGCGCCATGGTTGCTCGCGCCGCCGCCCACCATCGCTCCACCGTCGCCGCCGTCTCCCCCGCCGCTCGTCGCTCCGCCGCGCCCGCCGGCACCCGCCGCAGCGACGCCGTCGGGACGCTCGCTGGAATTCAACATCGTCCCGATCGCCGGCGGCGACAGCGACGTCGGGATCGGCGGCGGTGAGGTCGCAGATCTGGCGCGGCTGGATCCTCGCTATCGCCCCTACCGGTGGAAGCTGACCTCGGAGGCCTTCGTCACCTTCAACACGCTCAACGGCCAGCTCATCTCGCCGTTCCAGGACTACTCGCTCACCTTGTCGCTCCCCGATTTGACCTCCAGCCGGCGGCTGCGCCTGGAGATCAGGCCGGCCTTCACCAACGAACGCACGCTGAAGTTCTACGGAATCGGGAACGCGACGCCGCTTCCGCCACCGGGTGTGTCGATCGCCGATACCGAATACCAGCGCATTCACCCCACCCTCTCCGTCGAGGCGCGCTACCGCTTCTACAAGCGGTTCTACCTGCTGGGGGGAAGCGTCTACACGCAGAACTGGCTGGTGGTTCCGCCGAACGGCCTGCTGGCGCGGGCGCAGGCTTCACCCTCTCCCGAGATTCGCGAGATCATCGGGAGCTTCGCCCCGCACGGGGTCGAGCTCCTGGAGGGGGGGCTCCAGTACGACTCGCGCGACAACGAGACGGTGACCCGCCGAGGGCAATTCCACACGGCCGTGATCCGGATCAGCCCACGCATCGGGACCGAGCTGCCCTATGCCTACGAGCGTCTGAACGTGACGGCGCGCTTTTACACCACGCCGATTCCCAACATCACGCTGCTGTTTCGGGTCGTCGGCGACACGTTGCTGGGCGATCCCCCGTTCTACGAGCTGGCGCGCTTCGACGAGACGCCGGCCATCGGTGGCTCGAAGGCGGTGCGCGGGGTGCCGGCGCAGCGGTACTACGGCAAGGTGAAGCTCTTCGGGAACTTGGAGATGCGGAGCGACGTCCTGCACTTCAGCGTGCGGCACAAGCGGATGATTCTCGGCGCGGCCCTCTTCGCCGACGGCGGCCGCAGCTGGACGCAACTGGGGCAGAGCAACCCGGCCCTCGACGGAACCGGGCTGGGGCTGAAGTACGGGCTCGGCGGCGGGCTGCGGCTGCAGGAGGGCCAGACCTTCATCGTGCGTGGGGACATCGCCTGGTCCCCCGACGCACAGCCGGTGGGCGCCTACTTCGCCGCCGGCGAGATCTTCTGATGTTGACCGCGGGCGACCAACGACGCCGGAGCGGCCCTCGCCCGCGGAACAAGCGCCACAAATGCCGACTGGTCTGAACGGCAGCCCCGCCACCGTTCAGACCAGCTCAAGTCAGGAAGTTAAGTCATGCGGGCCGGCCCCGCCGCTTTGGCCGGCGGAGGCCAGCGGCGCCTCAGAGGGGCGCGGCTTCGTCGGTCTGGGCCGGGACGGCCAGGCGCGGATTGCCCTTGGCCAGCAGCTCCTCTTGCAAGAGCGCCATCTGCTGGGCGATCGCGACCAGGGTCTCCTCGTCGAAGATCTTCTTCACCTTGGGGAAGAGATCGTCTTCCTCTTCCCCCACGTGATGCTCGACCTGTTCCTGCAGAACCTTGGTCTTCGCGTCGAAGGTCTCATCGCTGGCATCGAGATCGATGAGATCGGCCAGGACCCGCTTGATCCCCAGGTGCTCCTCCAGCGATTCGAGCAGGATGTCCTCGGTGCGTTTCGCCCTCACGGCGGGATAGAACTCCTGCTCTTCGATCGAGGCGTGAACCGCCAATTTGTCGGCGATCTGGGTGAAGAGCTTCTGTTTGCGGTCGTCCCGATCGGCCTTCTCCAGCTTGGCGAACAGGTCCTCCACCTCGCGGTGCTGGCTTTCCAGCATGTCGACCGCGTTCACGTTGACCTTCTCGCCCACGTTAGGTCACCCGCTTTCCACGGATGAAGTGCATCACGATGCTGATGAGCGCCAACACGATCAGGACGTGAATGGCCGCCGAAGCCACATGGAAGACGCCGAATCCGGTGATCCAGGCAATGAGCAAGATGACTCCGAGCCAAAACAACATGGGGTTCCTTTTCCGACGGGCTCCGCGGCCAGGAAGACCACAAACGCCGCGTCTGTTGGGGTGTAAGAAAACAACCTAGGGACGAACATGCATTTGGCCAGGCCGCACGGAATGCGCCTGGACATTGGACCCACGGTGGCGCCGCCTGCGGTCTACAGCTGGGCGCCCACCAGGCCGGCAAACCAGTCGCCCATCCGGTCCAGCAGAGGTCGGTGGTGCCAGTCATCGAGCGTGATGCGGCGAGATCGGAGCCGATCCTTTTCGAAGGCTCGCCGTTCCTGCGAGGCGAGACCGCGATCGATGACGTTCAGATTGGCCTCGGCGTTCAACCGAAAGGACCGGCTGTCGAAGTTGGTCGAACCGACCGACACCCAGAGATCGTCGACCACCATGACCTTGCAGTGAAACATGGTGGGCTGGAACTCGGAGATGGAGATGCCCGCTTCCAGCAGGGGCGCCCATTTCCGGCGGGAGGCCGCGCGGGTCACCTCGCTGTCGATCAGCGGGCCTGGCACGATGATCTGGACGTCCACGCCCCGCCGGCGGGCGGCGATGAGCGTGCGAACGGAGAGGTCATCAGGGACGAAATACGAATTGGCCAGAAGGATGCTGTGCCGTGCGGCCGCGATCGAGAGCAGGTAGAGGAGGCGGACGCTCTCGGTCCCGTCGTTCTCCGCGCTGGAGACAATCTGGGCGGGCATCTCTCCCGCCTTGGAGAGTGGAGGGAAATAGGCGTCACCTTGCAAGAGGACGCCCCGGGTCGCCAGCCAATGCGCCACGAACGTGGCCTGCATCTGCGCCACCACCGGGCCGACCACCCGAAAGTGTGTGTCGCGCCAGTGGTCGGGGCTATCGGCGTCACCGTCCCACTTGTCGGCGATCCCGACGCCGCCGGTGAACCCGATCCGGCCGTCGACGACCAGCAGCTTTCGGTGCGTGCGGTTGTTGATCCGGTCGAGGTTGTACCAGCGCACCGCCCGGTACTTTTCGACCTCGGCGCCTGCGTTCGTCATTTCTCGCAGTTGGGTCGAATCCATTTTTGCCGATCCGACCGCGTCGATGATGAGGTGAATCTTGACGCCGGCATCGGCGCGCTCGACCAGCGCCTTGGTGAAGGCGGCGCCGATGTCGCCCGACCAGTAGATGTAGGTCTCGAAGGTGATGCTCTTCCGCGCCTGCCGAATCTCGTCGAGCATCGCGGAGAAGATCTGGTGCCCGTTGTAGAGAGGCGTGACCTCGTTCCCCGGGACCAGCGGTGAACCGAAGAGGACGCTGGCGGCGCGCGCGAACTCCGGGTCGCCCACGCCGAAGAGGGAGGAGATCTCATGCTCGGTCTTGCGCTCTCCGGACAGCAGATTGATGGCGACGATGACGATCAGGGCCGTCACGAGGGCCGTGACGGCCACGATCAGCCGCGTGCGCCAGGGGCGGCGGTCCGCGGTGCCGGCGACGCGCCTCAGGCGGCCTTCTTGCTCGCGGCGCTGGCTTCTTCGATGATCTCGTGGACGAAGCGGATCTTCTTCAACGCCGGCTCCGCGCCTGGCAGATCCTGCTTGAACGCGAAGGCCAACCCTTCGGGGTGCTTGGTCCGCTGCTCGACCGGAAGGCCCAGCGCCAGGAGTGTATAGATGAGCCGCCGCTTGTTGGCCTCCAGGTTGACCCAGGCCTCCGCGGCCCTCGGATCCCCCAGGTTCGGAATGACCTCGTTCAACCGGCACGCCCGACAGAACCTGTCGTCTTCTTTTGCGGCGACGGTCCAATTGCAGGCCCGGTGGTCGATCTGATTGCCGCACAGTCGATAGCGGGCGCCTTTGTCTTTCAACCCGAGCGCCACGAAGGTGCCGGGCGCCCCGTCGACAGCTTCGATCGCCGTGAGCGCCAGGTGCTCAGGCACGAACGCCAGAGAGTGGCCGCACTTCGTGCACCGTGAATTTTCGAAGTGAAGCGGCTGCTGGCAGGACGGGCAGGTGAACAGTTTCATCTGGGCTTTCCGGTGGCTATTCGCTGCGGGGAGCGCGGGGGCCACCGAACAGCAGGCGACCCAGCCGCCCTCCCAGGAATCGGGTCCGCGCTTCCGGCCGTTTTGGCGGCTGCGCCCCGGTGGGGACGGCGGCCTTGGGGCGATCCGGCGAGGTGCGCTGTGAATCGGCCTTGACCGTTCGCTCGTGAAGACCGCGCACGAAGCCGGCGATGTGGTCCATGCGCAGCCCATTGTCGACCAGGAAGCGATCGAGGTCGTCCGCCATGGCGCTGGCCGTGGCGTAGCGCTGCTGCGGATCTCGCTCCAGCGCCTTCATCACGATGGCGTCGAGCTCCGGCGGGATCGCCGGGCGCGACTTGGAAGGCGGCGCGATCGGCAGCTCCAGAATCTTCCGGAACGTCAGGGCCTGGTTGTCGGATTCAAACAGACTCTGCAGCGTGAGCATCTCGTGCAGGACGATCCCCAGCGAGAAGATGTCGACCCGGTGGTCGATGGGCTTGCCCTCGAGCGTCTCGGGAGCCACATAGGCGGCCTTCCCCTTGATCGTCCCTTCGAGCGTGCGCGCCTGCGACGCGCGGTACTTGGCCACCCCGAAGTCCAAGAGCTTGATTCCGCCAGCCATTGTCAGGACGATGTTGGACGGCGTGACGTCACGGTGGATGATGTTGAGCGCCTCGCCGTCCCCGCCCTTCAGGTTGTGGACGTACTCCAGCGCGCGGCACACCTCGCTGGCGAAATGGGCGGCGGCGACCGGCGGCATCCTCTTGCCGGCGGCGCGAAGCCCCAGCAACGCTGTCGACACCGAAGGGCCTTCGACGTATTCGAGAACGAGAAACAGAGTCCCGTCCGATTCGCCGAAGTCGAACGCCTGGACGACGTTGGGGTGGTGAAGCAGCCCGAGGACCTGGGCCTCCGCGACGAACAGGCGCATGAACGCCGCGTTGTGGGAGAGAACCGGCAGGATTCGCTTGACCACCACGGTCCGCCGGCCGCCGCCCGGCAAGGTGTGGGTGGCCTTGTAGACCTCGGCCATGCCGCCCACGCCCAGAAGCTGCCCCAGCTCGTAGCGCCCGACCTGCGAGAGGTGGCCCGCGCCCCCGACGGTGTAGCTGGACTCTGGAGAGTCGACGAAGGTCATGACGAGTACTTTCGAATGCTCTGCAAGAGCTCCGGAATCTCGACTGGCTTCGAGACGTAACCGGCGGCACCGAGCTCGCCGGCGACCGTGGCGATGTGCGCTCCCGCGGACATCAGCAGCACGGGGATCCCCGCGAAACGGGCGTCTTCCCGCTGCTTCCGCCGAAAATCCCAGCCGCTCATGGTGGGCATCATCAAGTCCAGAAGGATGAGGTCGCACCGACCTTCGTGCTCCTGGAGCAGCCGCCAGGCGACGGCGCCGTTGTCGGCCCGAAGGATCTTGTAGCCGGCGTCCTCCAGCGCCGTGGCCAGGACTTCGCGCGCGTCGTCCTCGTCCTCGACCAACATCACGTTCGTCATTGCCCTAGGAAGTAGGAACGAAGACGCCGAGGCGCAAGAGGCGCAAGACCAGTCAATCCCGCATTTGTTCCAACGTTTACATCACAAAGGGACGATGGTCTGGCCGAGCGCCGTGCCATCGGGCGCTTCCAGGTCGATCCGCAGCCCGATGGGGCGCACGAACGTCGAGGGCAGATGGAAGTAGAGGCTCCCCGAGCTGCTCTGCCCGCTGGCGATGGCCCCCTCGGGCAAGAGGGGAGCGGAGACCTTTTCGAACAGGAGCTCCGCGGGGAGCAGCGCCATGGAGCGCTGGCCGGCGCCGTCGGTGAGCGAGAAGTCGCGATAGCTCACGCGAATCGTGCCGGAGCCGTGATTGGCCAGAGTGACGGGGAGCGGAACCACGTCAGAAGCGGCGGTTCGTGGGTGCCGCACCGGGGCGATCGACAGCGTGACGCCGGCGCCCAGAGCCAGAGGCCGGGGAGAAGCGGCGCCGGACCGCAACGCAGCGCGGGCCAACACCGCGATACATCCCAACGAGAGCGCGAAGGCGATTCCGATCATCATCCGCAAGCTGAGCCTCCGCCAGAACATAGTGCCGAGATCCACGAATCCAAGCGGTGATGCGAAGCGGCGCCGGCCATGGTGACCAGACCAGCTCAGGATCGTTTCGCGGGGGCGCGTCCGGTCTCCTTGGCCAGGGCGGAGAGCCGCCCGGTGGTCTCCCGATCCGCCAACAGCTCCTCGGCGGTCTTCGCGGCACGAAAGCGCCAGTTGCCTTCCCCCACGGAGCCGGGGGTGTTGATCCGCTCGCGGCCGCCGACGGCGTCCTGGAACAGGGTCAGGGCCAGGGTCGACGGCGAGCGGTAGAGCACGCGCAGGATGAGATTTGCCGTTCGCTGACTGAACGGCGCGGCGGCATCGAGGTCGCCCAGCCCCGGGACGCGTTTCAACTTGTCTCGCTCCTCCGGGGTCAGGGCGTCGTACCAGTCGGCCGTGGTCTCGGTGTCGTGCGTGGCGTTCGTGGCCACGGAGTGGGCGGGCCAGGTGGCGGGGTCGCGGAACCGCTCCTCCTCCTGCTCCCAGCGCAGCACGCGATAGCCGGGCACGCCGATCTTGTCCAGCGACGGTCGCAAGAACGGCGGCACCGCACCGAGGTCCTCCGCCACCACCTCGCCCCAGCGGCTCATGATCCGCATGATCCGCTCGCCCAGCGCGATCTGCCCGCGCTCATCAGCCGGGGTGAAGCCGCTCTGCTTGCCGTCGGTCGAACGAAAGTAGGTCCGATAGAAGCCGAGGGCGTGGTCGACCCGATAGAGGCTGTAGAGCTGGCCGGCGCGCATGGCCCGCGCCTTGAGCCAGGAGAAGTCGTCGTCCTTGAACGCCTCCCAGTCATAGACCGGCAGGCCCCAGTCCTGACCCGTCTCCGAGGAGTCGTCGGGTGGCGTGCCGACATGCTGGTCGATCCGGAAGAGCCCCAGGTTCGACCAGACGTCCGCCGAGTCGACGCCCACCACGAACGGCAGATCACCCATCAGCTCGACGCCGAAGGCGCTGGCCCCGCGGCGGGCGTTGCGCCACTGGAGGTCGAGCTGCCACTGCGCCCACTTGGTCCGCAGGATCGCCTCGTGGTGCTCCCGCCGCGCCTCATCGAGGGCGTGCGGGTTTCGATCGCGCGGGCCGCTCGGCCAGTCGAACCAGCCCCGGCCAAACTGGGCGTGCCACACGCTGAAGAGCGCATAGTCATCCAGCCAGTGGCGGTTCGCCTTGATGTAGGCGGTGAGCTGCCGCGCCCGACCGGTGTCCTTCGACCATTCGTCGCGCAGGAAGCGCGCGAACGCCAGCGCGATGCCTTCGCTTTTCAGCGCCCGTGCCGCGGTCCAGTCGACGAGGGGCGCCGAGGCCAGCGCGGCCAGCTTCTCGCGCGACCCGGCGGAGAGCGCCTCCCGACCGCCGGCCGCCACGAAATCCTCGCAGCTGTCCAGCGACAGATAGACCGGATCGAGCGCGAACGCGGAAAGCGCCGTGTAGGGGCTGGCGTCGACGCCGGAGACCTCGTTGACCGGGAGCAGCTGCAGGACCGAGAAGCCCGCCTGGCTGGCCCAGTCGGCGAACTTCGGAATGTCGGCGATCTCACCGACGCCCCACTGGGAGGGGGAGCGAATCGAGAACAGCGGGATCACCACGCCGGCGCGCCGGCGGCGCTGCTGCATCTCCCGGCGGGCCAGGCGGGCCGGCGCCGCGGCGGCGTCGCGGGCCAGCTCCTGGTCGAGCGGTTGCCGGAACAGCGCCAGCGCCCGCGGGGCGACCTGATATTCGCCGGCGCAGGCCGCCCCGGCCGGTTTCTGCGGATCGGCCGTGTCGACCTCGAGCAGCCACCCCGCCCCCCCTTCCGCGGGAAACTGGAAGGTGATCGGCTCGTGATGCGCGTTCATGAAGAGGAGAAGCCCGTCCCCCACGATGCGCTCCCCGGCCTCGTTGGTCATCCGGATCGCGTCGCCGCCCAGCATGAGTCCGAGCGAGGCGATCCAGGGCTTCTGCCAATCCTCCGGATCCATCTCGACGCCGTCGGGCCGCAGCCAGGCGAGGTCCTTGAACTGCGAGTCCCACATCTGATCGCCGACGAGAAACCGGCTGTTCTGCAGCGCCGGATGCCGCTGCCGAAGCGCGATCATCCGCCGGGTGAACTCCAGCAACCCGCGGCGGCGGTCGTCGAGGTTCCAGTCGAACCACGACAGCGCGTTGTCCTGACAGTAGGCGTTGTTGTTGCCGCGCTGGGTGCGTCCCATCTCGTCGCCGCCGAGCAGCATCGGCACCCCCTGTGACAGGAGCAGCGTCGCCAGCATGTTCCGCTCTTGCCGGTCGCGAAGCGCCACGATCTCCGGGTCGTCGGTCTCCCCCTCGGCGCCGTGGTTCCACGACTGGTTGTCGTCCACGCCGTCCTGATTGTTCTCGCCGTTGGCTTCGTTGTGCTTCGACCCGTACGACACCAGATCGTGCAGCGTGAATCCGTCGTGGGCGGTGATGAAGTTGATGCTGGACTGGGGCTGCCCCCGCTCGCCCCAGAACAGATCGGCCGAGCCGGTCAACCGGTAGCCGACCTCCGAGGCGAGGTTCTCGTCGCCCTTCCAGTACCGCCGGAGCGCGTCGCGAAACTTGCCGTTCCACTCGCGAAACGGGGCGGGAAAGTTTCCCACCTGGTACCCGCCCAGGCCCACGTCCCAGGGCTCGGCGATCAACTTGACCCGCGAGAGGACCGGGTCCTGTCTGAGGATCTGAAAGATCGGCGCCTGGCGGCTGAACTCCCCGCGCCGCACCCGTCCCAGCGTGCTGGCGAGATCGAAGCGAAAGCCGTCCACGTGCATCTCGCTCACCCAGTAGCGGAGGGAGTCGGCGATGAGGCGCGCCACCTGAGGATTGGAGGCGTTCAGGCTGTTGCCGGTGCCGCTGAAGTCCAGGTAGTAGCGCGCCTCGGGCATCAGCCAGTAGTAGGTGGCGTTGTCGATCCCGCGGAAGCTCACCGTCGGGCCCCAGTGATTTCCTTCGCAGGTGTGGTTGTAGACGACGTCGAGGATCACCTCCAGCCCAGCCGCGTGCAGCGCCTTGACCATCGCCTTGAACTCGCCGACCTGCGCTCCCGGCCGCTGATCGCTGGCGTAGCGCTGCTCCGGCGCGAAGTAGTTGAGCGTGCTGTAGCCCCAGTAGTTGCGCAGCGACCTGTCTTCGAGGAATCCGTCGTCGGCGAATTCGTGCACCGGCAGCAGCTCCACCGCCGTCACGCCCAGCTCGACGAGGTGCTTGAGGACCGCCGGATGCGCCAGCCCGGCATAAGAGCCCCGCTGCTCCTCCGGAACGTCCGGATGCAGCTTGGTGAAGCCGCGAACGTGCGTCTCGTAGATGACCGTGCGGTGCCAGGGGGTCTCGGGCGGGCGGTCGTCGCCCCAGTCGAACGTGGGATCGACGATCACGCCCTTCGGCACCCCGGCCGCGCTGTCGGCCGTATCGAAGGAGAGGTCACCCTCCTCGTGCTCCGGCGTGTAGCCGGTGACCGGTTGCTTCCAGTCGATCTCCCCCCACACCGCCTTGGCGTAGGGATCGACGAGGAGCTTGCTGGGGTTGCAGCGTTGCCCCTGGGCCGGGTCGTAGGGGCCGTGCACGCGCAGCCCGTAGAGCGCTCCCGGCCGGAGATCGGCGACGTAGCCGTGCCAGACGTGCTCCGAGACCTCGGGGAGGTTGCAGCGATCGATCTCGCGGTGGGGATCCGCCGGGTCGTAGAGGCAGACCTCGACTCGGGTCGCCACCCGAGAGAAGACCGCGAAGTTCACGCCGTGCCCGTCGAAGGTGGCGCCAAGGGGATAGGGTTTCCCGGGCCTGGTCTGTCTCACTGAGGGACGAACCTAAGGCTCATCCTTACGTCGACAAGGAACGCCGACCGAGAACCCGCAACCGTGACTACCTTGGGGAACATTGTCGAACACGACGACCGCGAGGGTGAGGATGGGGATGGGACCGAGGGTGGTGTGGGGGGCGCTCGCGGCGATGGCGGCGAGTGTGGCGACCGGCTGCGCATACAACAGAGCTTCTGCGACCGGCCAGGGGGCCGAGCAGCTGGCGAGCCGGCCGGACGCTCTGATCCAGATGCGCCGGGGCGGGTGCCCCCCGGATGTCTGTCCGGTCTATTCGATCTCCATTTTTCTCGACGGAACGGTGGCCTACGACGGTCAGGCCAACGTCGCGGTGCTGGGCCACCGGACCGCGAAGCTGTCGGCCGGGCGCCTCAACGAGCTGCTCTCGCAGATCGAGGCGATGGACTTCCTCGACAGCTCCGAACAGTGCTGCGTCTGCCCGGACGCGACGGACAAAGCGCATCTGGTGATCCTCGACTACCGCCCCGGCACCACCGCCAAGACGGTCCTGCACGATGACGCTTGCGGCCTGGCGCCGCCCACGATGAGCGCCATCGAACGAAGCATCGATGACGCGACCGGCGTCGAGCGATGGACCACGCCGCTCGTCGCCTCGAAGCGTTGAGGCCGCACCGCTGAGCTCGTTGTCAGCGCGCAGCCGATGGCCCGAGGGAAACTGGGGCTGAAATCCTCCATCGGCCTATCTATCCAGGAGACCGGGCCTAGCTTCTCAGCATGGCGTTGCTCCAAGCGCTCCTGGCGCTCATCAGTAAGTCCGCCGGCAAGATCCTGAACGCCCTCTTCGGGTGGGCGGTCCGCGCCCTCTTCGGGCAGACCACCGCGCGTGAACAGACCTTCCTCTCCGTGGTGGTGGCGGCGGCGGTCGCCTGGCCGGTTCTCCTGGTGGGAATCGTGGCGCCCAAGATCGCCGCGCTCCTGCTGGCGTTCGTGCCGATTCCGCACGCGGTCCCCGCCTGGTCGGTGCGGATCGTGTGGGTGGCGCTGGCTCTGGTCATCCCCTTCGCCGTGGGGATCGCGGTGGCCAAGAAGGCGCCGGCGAAGGCACCGGCCTCCGACTCCAAGGACGTGCCCGATTCGAAAGACACGCGGAAGGAGTCGCCTGTTCTCACGGTGCTCCGCGGCTTTCCCATCACGGTCGGGTTGGCCGCGGCCTTCATCGTCATGTTCGTATCGGTCCCGGTGATGCGCCTGGGGGCCATCCTGCGCCGCCGAAAGAGCGCTGACGTCCCGCTGGTCACGAACGAAGCGGCGTACCACCAGGTGGCGGACACCATCTGCGAGGTGTTGAACCGCCATGGGTTTGCGCTGCGCCCGGCTGCTCCTGGCTGGTGGGTGGCGGCGCCGATCCGAATTCTCACCTGGCTGGGCGGTGACGCCTTTCGATCCTACGTCCCGAGCCAGCTCGAGCATTTCGTCTCCCCCGACCTGGAGCTCTCGCTCTATCCAAGCGGGTTGCTCCTGCGCGGCGCGGCCCACAGCGTGACCTGGGCCCACGGCCTCATCGCCGAATCCGTCGTCCACACCGAAGGGCTGCAGACGGTCGACCCGAAGGCCCAGGACCTGGAGAAACGGATCCGGCGCGTCTGGAAGACATACGATACGGCGCCGGCCCAGATCCTGGGCTCGGAGAATCTGGTCCAGGCCCTGGAGCAGCTCAGCGGTGATCTCGCCCGGCTGCAGGTCGACTTCGACGACTGGCAGGTCCTCTACCGCCAGATCCTCCAGGTCGGCCGGGCCATCCACGGCCAGCGGCAGCTGATGGACCTGGAAGCCACAAAGGTTCAAATGAAGGCTCAAGGCGGAGCTGGCCTCTCGACAGCCAGGCCGAAGGCATCCCTCTCCATCAGAGCCACTGGCTAGTTGCCCTCTTCATAAGATGATCGACGTAGGGCAGACCGTAGGCAATTACAACATCACCGCCAAGCTCGGCGAGGGTGGAATGGGCACGGTGTTTCTGGCCGAGCATCCGGTGATCGGCAGCAGGGTCGCGCTCAAGGCCATCCACCCGGAATATGCGCGCAGCCCCGAGGTGGTCTCGCGATTCGTGAACGAAGCCCGCGCGGTCAATCAGATCGGGCACGACCACATCATCGACATCCACGACTTCGGAACCACGCCCGCGGGGGACTTCTACTTCATCATGGAGTACCTGAGCGGCGAGATGCTCTCCGACCAGAGAGGTCGCCAGGTCGCGTTCTCGCCGACCCGGGCGTTGCACATCGTCGCCCAGATCGCCGACGCCCTGGCTGCCTCGCACGAGCGGGGCGTCATCCATCGCGATCTCAAGCCCGACAACATCTTTCTCATCACCCGCGACGGCAAGCCGGACTTCGTGAAGGTGCTCGACTTCGGGCTGGCCAAGCTGACCACCGTGAACGGGGCCGCCCCGGCGTACACCACCGACGCCGGAGTCATCATGGGAACGCCCTATTACATGTCGCCCGAACAGTGCGAGGGGCGGATGGAGCTCGACCACAGAACCGACGTCTATTCGCTGGGCGTCATCCTGTTCGAGATGCTGACCGGCCAGGTCCCCTTCGCGGGCGAGGGATATGGCGAGGTGATGACCAAGCACATCTCGCTGCCGCCGCCCGCCGCCCGGAGCTTCGTTCCGGGTCTTCCCATCGCTCTCGAGGCGATCCTCAGCCGGGCGCTGGCCAAGGCTCCCGACGCGCGCTTTCAAACGATGGCGGAGTTTCGCGAGGTGCTGCTCAGCACCGAGAGCGCGCTCTCTCCGCCCCCGGCTGTCATCGAGCGCGAGGGAGAGCGCGATCTCGAGCGAGCTCCCTCCGGGCTTGCCTCGCTCGGCGTCGCGACCTCCAGACCGGCGCCGTCCGCAGTCAGCTTTCAACAACACGTGGGAGAGGTGGGCGAGGCCCTCGATGTTCGGCCCAGACGGGGTCGTGGGGGATTGTTCGTCCTCGGCGCCGCCGCGGCGCTCGTGGTCGTCGCCCTGGCGAACGGCGGCGTTCGCGGGCAGGCGACCCAACTGCTCGCGCGCAGCGCGGCGGCCAAGAGACCCGCCACGGTGCGGGTGAACTTCAGCTCCGATCCGGCCGGCGCCTCCGTCTCGAGGAGCGACGGCGCCGTGTTGGGGGTGACGCCGCTGTCGGTCGAGATCCCCTACAGCGACAGGCCGGTCGACTATCGCCTGGACAAAGAAGGCTATCAATCGAAGGTCACGTCGCTGGTGCCCAACCTCCCGTCGCCCGTGTTCGTCCTCTTGGAACGGCTTCCAGCACCCCCTGCACCTGCGGCCCCGGGCGCCGAGCAGAGTGTCGCCTCGGCCGCCACCACGCCGCCCCTGCCGGCCATCTCCTCACCTGCCCGCGCCAAAGCCGCGCGCGAGAGCCGTCACCGTGTCTCGGCCGAGCGGCTCCGCGACCTGGTCGATGACGGCGACGACGTCATGCCGCCGTCAACCCAGTAGGCTCGTCCCCCTGATCGATGCCGTGGGTCCGCAGCTTCTCCCAGAGGTTCTTGCGAGAGATCCCCAGCGACTCGGCCATCTGAATTCTCTTCCCGCCGAACTGCGACACCGCCCGCACCAGGTAGTCCCGTTCGAACTCCTTGAGCGCCACCCCCAGGGGTGCCATCTGCGTCCCGTGGGTCTCCATCTCGGGAAGCCGGGCGCCCCGAATCGAGACCGGGAGGTGCTCCACCTCGATGGTCCCACCCCGCGAAAGCAGCACCGCGTGCTCCATCGCGTGCATCAGCTCCCGCACGTTCCCTGGGAACCCATACGATGACAGGACGTTCCAGGCTTGCCAGCTCATCTCCGGCACCGACGGTCGCCCCGCCGAGAAGCGCTGGATGAACAGGCGCGCCAGGACGGCCAGATCGCCCGAGCGGGCGCGCAGCGGCGGGATCGACAGATCGATCGTGTTGATCCGGTAGTAGAGATCCTCGCGGAACTGTCCGGTGACGACGCGCGACTTCAGATTCTGATGGGTCGCCGAGATGATCCGCACGTCGACCTGGATCGAGACGTTGCTCCCCAGCGGCTCGACGGTCCCTTCCTGCAGCACGCGCAGCAGCTTGGCCTGCGCGGCGGTCGACAGCTCCGCGACCTCGTCCAGGAACAGCGTTCCGCCGTGCGCGGCCTTGAAGCGCCCCTCCCTCCGCTGGGTGGCGCCGGTGAAGGCCCCGCGTTCATGTCCGAACAGCTCCGCCTCGATGAGGGTGTCGGGAAAGGCGGCGCAGTTGACGGCCACGAACGGTTTGCCCCGGCGCTCGCTCCCTTCGTGGAGGGCATGCGCCACCAGCTCCTTCCCCGTCCCGCTCTCCCCCAGGATGAGGACCGCCGCATCGCAGTGGGCCACGGTTTCGGCCCGTTTCACGACCGCCAGCATCTCCGGCGAGTGGCCGATCAGCTGTTCCAGAGCAGGCGCACGCTTCAGCTCGGCCCGCGCCTCCACGATTTCGCGGCGCAGGGCCCGGAAGGAGGCGATCCGCTTCAGCTGGATCACCAGCTCCTCCAGGTGGATCGGCTTGGTCAGATAGTCGAAGGCCCCTTCCTTCAGCACGGCCACCGCGTCCGCGACGGCGGCGTTCCCGGTGATGAGAATCATGTCGGTGGTCGGCGACTCTTCCCGCAGCCGTCGAAACAGCGCCAACCCGTCGAGCCCAGGGAGCCGCATGTCGGCCACCACCACGTCGAAGGTGCTGGCGCAGGCCAGCGACAGCGCCTGGGTGCCGTCGGCGGCGCAGGTGACCTCGTGCCCCTCATCGACGAGGGCGTCAGAGATCAGCGCGCAAATGTCCGGCTCGTCATCGACCACCAGGATCTTCAGCATTCGGCTAGCGCCGAAGGTAGGGTACGCATCGAGGATGTCTAGGCCCATCCTGAGGATTAGCCTGATTATTTTCGTCGTTGGCCGGACCTGCCGCCTGTTTCCGGCACGTCACGCCAGAGCCAAAAAGAACGGGCCCGGGCGATTTTTAAGACTTTTGTGTAGGTAGTTCTTAGTTTCTGCCGTCGTCTCATGCCCCCCGCTCCAGGACCACCCAAGCCCCCTGACGCCCACACCCCGCGGGACGCCCTTCGCAGCGGCTTTCTGCGCTCCTCCTTGCCGCCGCGGACGCAGGCCGGATTCGTGGCGGCCACGCTCGCGGTTTTCTTGATCGCCTTTCTCTCGTATCGGTCCTTCACCCAGCGGGCGGAGGGGGCGCGGCTGGTCGCCCACACCCTGGAGGTCACCGCGCACCTGGAGGTGATCCTCTCGACCTTCCAGGACGCCGAGACGGGGCAGCGGGGCTTTCTGCTCACCGGGGACGGGCATTACCTCGAGCCGTACGACCAGGCGGTGGCGACGTTCGATGGGGAGCTGCTGCGGCTGCGCGCCGCCATCGCGGACAACCCTCAGCAGCTGGAGCGCTTCGACGCGCTCGACCGAAATGGCCGGAGCAAGATGGCCGAGCTGAAGCAGACCATCGATCTGCGCCGCGCCGGCCGCGCGGAGGCGGCGCTGGAGTTGGTCAAGACCGATCGCGGAAAACGTTACATGGACGAGATCCGCGCCGAGGTGGCGGCGATGAAGGAGGCCGAACGAAGGCTCCTCGATGCGCGCACGCAGGATCTGGCCGCCGCCTCCTCGTTCGTCATCGAGGTCGTCTGGGGCGGCTCGGCGCTGCTGCTCTTTCTCATCGCCGCCGCGGCCGCGCTCTCCTCCAAGGATTTCTTCGAACAGCGCGTGCAGGGGTGGCTTCGCACGGGGCAGAGCGAGATGGCGGTCGCCATGCAGGGCGTCGAGCTGACCGCGGGCCTCGGCGAGCGGGTGGCGGCCTTCCTGGGCCGCTATCTCGACGCCCAGATCGGGGCGGTCTACTTCGCTCCCTCGGCAGGAGCGCTCGAACGGGTGGGGGCCTATGCCCTGCCGGAGGGGGCCGAGACCGGCGGGCCCGCGGGGCTCACCAAACAGGCCTACGCGGAGAACAGGACCATCAAGACCGAGGAGGTCCCCTCTGACTTCTTTCCCGTCAATTCGGGGCTGGGGAAGAGTCGCGCCCGTCACCTGGTCGTCACGCCGACCACCGCGGACGGCTTCCCGAACGGAGCGCTCGAGCTGGGCTTCTTTGGCTCCGTCCGCCCCCACGATCTCGAGCTGCTCGCGCGGCTGAGCGAGCCGATCGGCCTCGCCCTGCGTGCCACCAAGGATCGCAGCGAGCTCAAGAATCTGCTGGAAGAGACCCAACGCCAGGCCGAGGAGCTGCAAACACAACAGGAAGAGCTTCGGGTCCAGAACGAGGAGCTGGAGCAGCAGAGCAACACCCTGCAGTCGTCGCAGGCGCGGCTGGAGAACCAGCAGGTCGAGCTCGAGCAGATCAACTTCAACCTCGAAGAGCAGACGCAGGCGCTGGAGAGACAGCGCGACCATCTGGCGCGGGCCCAGGCCGACCTGCAGCGCGCCAGCGCCTACAAATCGGAGTTCCTGGCCAACATGTCGCACGAGCTGCGAACGCCGCTCAACAGCACGCTCATCCTGGCCAAGCTGCTGGGGGAGAACCGCGACGGCAACCTGAACCCGGAGCAGATCAAGTTCGCCGACACGATCTATTCGGCGGGCAACGATCTGCTGACGCTCATCAACGACATCCTCGACCTCTCCAAGATCGAGGCCGGCAAGCTGGATGTGCGGCCGGAGGAGATCGCCCTGCCCCGGCTCCGCGACGAGCTGGCCGACATCTTTCGCCCGGTGGCGCGCGACAAGGGGATCGAGCTGACCGCCACCATCGAGACCGACGTTCCGGCCACGATGGTGACCGACTCGACGCGCCTGCAGCAGGTGCTGAAGAACCTGCTGTCGAACGCCTTGAAGTTCACCGACCGGGGAGGTGTGGAGCTGCGGGTGCGGCGGGTGGCCGGCGCCCGGATCGCGTTCGACGTCAAGGACACCGGGATCGGCATTCCGCGGGAGCAGCACGAGGTCATCTTCGAGGCCTTCCGGCAGGCCGACGGCACGACCAACCGAAAGTACGGCGGCACCGGGCTCGGGCTCTCGATCTCGCGCGATCTGGCCCGCCTGCTGGGGGGCGAGCTGACGCTCGACAGCGCCCCCGGCCGCGGGAGCACCTTCACGCTGGTCCTGCCGGAGCGGCTCGCCTCCTCGGAGGTTCCGAACGCCACGCCCCCCGTTTCGCGTCCATCCCCGGGAGCGCTGCCGAACGACCGGGCCACCGCGAGCGCTCGACCGTCCGCTGCGCCGACGCAGGGGGAGGCGGACCCGATGTCCGGAGGCCGCATCATTCTCATTGTCGAGGACGACCCGAAGTTCGCCGGCGTGCTGCAGGCGCTGGCCCGCGAGCTGGACTTTCAGACCGTGGTGGCGACGACGGGCGAGCAAGGGCTGGCGATGGCCGAGCGCTACCGGCCGAGCGCGATCGTCCTCGACGTCGGGCTGCCCGATCGCTCGGGTCTCTCCGTGCTCGATACGCTGAAGCATCGCTCGACCACCCGTCACATCCCGGTCCACGTCGTCTCCGCCACCGACCACACCCAGACGGCGCTGGAGATGGGCGCCCTCGGCTATGCGATCAAGCCGGTCGAACGCGAAGAGCTGGTCGGGGCGCTCAAGCGGCTGGAGACCAAGTTCACCCAGCGGTTGCGCCGGATCCTGATCGTCGAGGACGACGACGTGGCGCGCGAGAGCACCTGCCATCTGCTGGCCGGACCCGACGTGGAGACGGTGGCGGTCGGAGATGCGGCCGCGGCGCTGGCGGCGCTGGAGACCGCCACCTTCGACTGCATGGTGCTCGATCTTTCGCTGCCCGATCGCAGCGGCCTCGAGCTCCTGGACGAGATGTCGAAGACGGAGCGCTACGCGTTCCCGCCGGTGATCGTCTACACCGGCCGCTCGCTGTCACGCCCCGAGGAGCAGGAGCTTCGCAAGCTGTCGAACTCGATCATCATCAAGGGGGCGCGCTCTCCGGAGCGCCTCTTGGACGAGGTGACGCTCTTCCTGCACCAGGTGGAATCGGAGCTCCCTCCCGATCGACAGCGGATGCTCAAGGATGCTCGACATCGCGAGGCGGTCTTCGAGGGGAAGCGGGTGCTCGTCGTGGAGGACGACGTTCGCAACATCTTCGCGCTGTCGAGCGTGCTCGAACCGCGTGGCGCCAAGGTCGAGATCGCGCGCAACGGCAAGGAGGCGGTCGCGCATCTCGAGAAGAGCCCGGGCGTCGATCTGATCTTGATGGACGTGATGATGCCCGAGATGGACGGATTGGAGGCCACCCGCCTCATCCGCCAGCGGCCGGACAGCGCCACGGTTCCCATCATCGCGCTGACGGCCAAGGCCATGCTCGACGACCGCGACCAGTGTCTGGCCGCCGGGGCCAACGACTACATCGCCAAGCCGCTCGACGTCGACAAGCTGCTCTCGCTGGCGCGGGTCTGGATGCCCAAGTGATCGACAAGATCGCCACCGATTCCAGCGGCGACGACGGGCAGGAGGATCGTGAGCTGGTCCATCTGCTCGACGCCGTGTTCCACAAGTACCACTACGACTTCCGCAGGTACGCGGCCGCCTCTTTGAAGCGCCGGGTGCGCGCCGCCCTGATCCAGTTTCGCTGCGAGAGCGTGACCGCCCTGGAAGAACGTATGCTGCAGGATCCCAAGACCTTCACCGGGCTCCTCCGCTACCTGACCGTACAGGTGAGCGATCTCTTCCGCGATCCCCAGTATTTCCGGGCCATCCGGGAGAGGATCGTCCCCTACCTCGAGACCTATCCTTCGCTGAAGGTCTGGGTGGCCGGGTGCGCGACCGGAGAGGAGGCCTATTCGCTGGCCATTCTGTTGGCCGAGGAGGGGCTGCTCGAAAGGACGCTGATCTATGCCACCGACATCAACTCGGAATCGCTGCGGACCGCGGAGGCCGGAATCTTCGATGTCGAGCGGTTCTCGCGCTTCAGCGAGAACTATCTGGCGGCCGGTGGGAAGGGCTCGCTCTCCGACTACTACACCGCGCGGTACTCCTCGGCGGTGCTCGACCGCCGACTCAAGAAGTCGATCCTCTTCTCCGACCACAGCCTGGCGACCGACAGCGCGTTCGCCGAGGTCCAGCTGGTCTCCTGCCGCAACGTGCTGATTTACTTCAATCGCGAGCTGCAAGAGCGCGCGGTCGGGGTTCTTCGTGAATCGCTCTGCCGCCGTGGTTTCCTGGGGCTCGGCAGCAGGGAGTCCTTGAGATTTTCCCACCACGGGCCAGCCTTCCGTGAGCTGGTGGCGGAAGAGCGCCTCTACCAGCTGTTGTAAAACCGATGGGAGCGAACGAAATCGAAGCGATCGTGATGGGGGGTTCGAGCGGAGCGCTGGAGGCGCTGTCGACCCTTCTCCCGGCGTTGCCGGCTCACTGCCCGCTGCCGGTGGCGATCGTCGTTCACCTGCCGCCGTCCCGGCCGAGTCACCTGGCCCAGGTCCTGGGCGCCCGGACGGTTCTCCCGGTGCGCGAGGTGGAGGACAAGGAGCCGATCGCCGCCGGCACCGTCTACGTGGCCCCTCCCAATTATCATCTGCTCATCGAACGAACCAGGACGTTTTCCCTCTCGGCGGACGAGCCGGTCCTTTTCTCGCGTCCGGCCATCGACGTCCTGTTCGAGTCGGCGGCCGACGCCTACGGCAACCACCTGGCCGGGATCCTCCTCACCGGCGCCAGCGCAGACGGCGCGCGGGGGCTCTCGGCCGTCAAGCGGCGGGGCGGCATCGCCATCGTTCAATCACCGGACGGCGCGGTCGCCCCGGAGATGCCGCGGGCTGCGCTCGCGATGGTGGAGGCGGACCACGTCCTGTCGGTCAAAGATCTCGCTTCGCTGCTGGGACGACTCGCCCGAGGAGAGAAGGAATCCAGATGACTCGAGAGACGGTCAAATTTCTGCTGGTCGACGACACCGAGGAGAACTTGGTGGCGCTGGAGGCGCTCTTGCGGCGCGAGGGGCTGGAGGTCCTCAAGGCGCGCTCGGGCGCCCAGGCCCTGGAGATGTTGCTGGTTCACGAGGTGGCGCTGGCCATCCTCGACGTCCAGATGCCCGACATGGATGGCTTCGAGCTGGCCGAGCTGATGCGGGGGATGGAACGCACCAAGCATGTGCCGATCATCTTCCTCACGGCCGGCACGCAGGATCCCCAGCGCGTCTTCAAAGGCTACGAGGCGGGGGCCGTCGACTTCCTCTTCAAGCCGGTCGATCCGCGCGTGCTGAAGAGCAAGGCCGACGTCTTCTTTCAGCTCCACCAGCAGAAGATCGAGCTGGCCAGCAACCTGCGGATGAACGAGATGTTCGTGGGGATCCTGGGGCACGACCTGCGCAACCCGCTGAACGCCATCATGACCAGCGCCCAGCTGCTGGAGCGACGTCTGGCCGACGATGGTCAGCTGCGCCCGCTGCGGAGGATGGTCTCCTCGGCCGGGCGGATGAAGGACATGATCGAGCAGCTCCTCGATCTCACCCGCGCCCGCCTGGGGGGCGGTCTGGGATTCGTCCGCAGCCGCCGCCGCCTCGACGTCGCCGAGCTGGTCAACCGGGCCGCCGACGAGCTGCGCGCGACGGCGCCCGAGCGGCAGGTCTCCGTCTCGGGCGCGGGGGACTGCCACACCGCCGGCGACTCCACCCGCCTCTTGCAACTGTTCTCCAACCTTCTCTCCAACGCGCTTCATCACGGGACGGCGGGTACGCCGGTCTCCGTGACGATCGATGGCTCGGGCGAGGAGATCGTGGTCGTCGTCCAGAACGAAGGCGCCATTCCGCCCGACCTGCTGCCACAGATCTTCGATCCCTTCCGGGGCGCCCGGACGCTGTCCGGCTCGCAGGGCCTTGGCCTGGGACTCTTCATCTCGCAGCAGATCGTCGCGGCGCACGGGGGGACGATCAGCGTGGCGTCGACCGCGGAGGCCGGCACCGCGTTCCGGGTGCAGCTTCCCAAGCTGGCCGCCGTCACCCGGGCGCAGGGCGAAGTGGCCAGGCGGGTCCTGGTGGTCGAGGACGACGACAACATTCGGGACTCGTTGCGAGAGGCGCTGGAGGACGCCGGCTACGAGGCCGAGACCGCGGCCGACGGCCAGCGGGCGCTCGACCGCCTGACCGACGGGTCTCCGCACCCGCATGTGGTGATCCTCGACCTGGTGATGCCGGTCCTGGACGGCCACCGCGTCTACCAGGCGATGCAATCGGACGAGGCGCTGGCGCGGATCCCCGTCATCGTTTCCACCTCCAACCCCTCCCGCGCCCCGCGAGGTGCCCTGATGGTGTCGAAGCCGATCCGGTTGGAGCGGCTGCTCGAAACCGTGGCCAGCTTGTCGAAGCCGCTCTGAGATCACGTCGATTGCCCGCCGCGCCCGCACCGGCGTGGCTAGTTTGAGACCATGGTTGAGCAGGCCGAGCGACGACGGTTTCCCATCGGAGCTGAGCTCCAGGCTGGTCAGGCCCATCTGCGCGTCTGGGCGCCGAAGTGTCGCCGCGTGGCGGTGGTGATCGACGGGTCGGCCCGCCCCGAGATCGCGCTTCCCGCCGAGGGGAACGGATACTTCTCCGGTTCGGCGGCCGGGTTGGGCGGCGGGGGACGGTATCGGTTTCGTCTGGACGACCAGGAGAAGCTCTATCCCGACCCCGCCTCGCGCTTTCAACCCGAGGGACCGGGCGGACCGTCGGAGGTGATCGAGCCGCGCGCGTTCGTCTGGCGGGACGACGACTGGCGCGGCGTCTCGTCGCGCGGTCAGGTCATCTACGAGCTGCACGTGGGGACCTTCACCCCGGAGGGGACCTACGCGGCGGCGGCCGAACGGCTGCAGTCGCTGGGCGCGCTGGGCGTCACGCTCATCGAGCTGATGCCGCTGGCCGATGCCCCGGGGCGGTTCGGCTGGGGATACGACGGCGTCAATCTGTGGGCGCCGAACCGTCTCTACGGTCGGCCGGACGACCTCCGCCGCTTCGTGGCCGCCGCGCACGCCCTCGGCATCGGTGTGATTCTGGACGTGGTCTACAACCACATCGGACCCAACGAGAACTACCTGGAGTGCTTCTCGTCGGGCTATTTCACCGATCGCTACCAGAACGAGTGGGGCGGCGCGATCAACTTCGACGGGAACAACGCCACGCCGTCGCGCGAGTTCTTCATCGAGAACGCCGGCTACTGGATCGACGAGTTTCACCTCGATGGCCTCCGCCTCGACGCCACCCAGGCGATGTTCGACGCCTCCGATGACCACGTCCTGGCGGCGATCGGCCGCCGCGTGCGCGCGGCAGCCAGAGGACGGGGGACCTACATCGTGTCGGAGAATGAGCCCCAGGAGACTCGCCTGGTGCGGGCGCCGGAGGGGCCGCCGGATGAGCGCGGCTACGGGCTCGACGCGCTCTGGAACGACGACTTCCACCACACGGCGCTGGTCGCGCTCACCGGACACAACGAGGCCTACTACACCGACTACCGTGGGACCCCGCAGGAGCTGCTGTCGGCGATCCGGTGGGGGTTTCTCTATCAGGGCCAACATTACAAATGGCAGAAGCGGCCACGGGGAACGCCGGCCCTCGATCTGGCCGCGGAGCGTTTCGTGCTCTATCTCGAGAACCACGACCAGGTCGCCAACTCCGGGCTCGGGGCGCGGCTCTCCATGCTCACCGCGCCGGACCAGCTTCGCGCGATGACGGCGCTCCTGCTGCTGGCGCCAGGGACGCCGATGCTGTTCCAGGGACAGGAGTTCGGATCGACGCGTCCGTTCGTCTACTTCGCCGACCACGACGACGAGCTGGCGCGCGCCGTGGCCAAGGGGCGTCGGGAGTTCCTGGCCCAGTTCCCGTCGCTGGCCGACCCGGAGGTCCAGCGGCGCATCCCCGATCCCGCCGCGCCCGACACCTTCGCGTCGTGCAAGCTCGACTGGAGCGAACGCGAAAGGCACGCGCATCTCTGGGACCTTCATCGCGATCTTCTGCGCCTGCGGCGCGAGGACCCGGCCTTCGCGGCGCAGGACCTGACCCGTCTCTTGACGGCGGTGCTCGGCGCCGAGGCGATGCTGCTCCGCTACCGGTGCGCCTCGGGCGATCGGCTGCTGCTGGTCAACCTGGGGACCGACCTCCACCTCGACGTCGCGCCCGAGCCGCTGCTGGCGCCGCCGCTCGGCGCCCGCTGGCGGACGCTCTGGTCCAGCGAGGAGCCGCGCTACGGCGGTCGAGGGACGGCCCCTCTCGAGGCCGAGGACGGATTTCACCTCCCGGGGCACGCCGCGGTGGTTCTGACCGCGGAGGTGCGCGCGTGAGCGCCGCTGGCGGCTCGGACCGGCAGGGCGTCGCAGCGCCGCCAATCACGCGGCCGGTGCGGATCGGCTGGCGGCGCGGCGACGCGGCCGAGGCGCTGGTCAGCCGCGAGTGGCTCCTCACCAACGGGCTGGGCGGCTATGCCTGCGGCACCGTCGGCGGGGTGCTCACGCGGCGCTACCACAGCCTGCTGGTCGCCGCCCTCCCCGCGCCTGCCGGGCGCACCACCCTCCTCAACCAGCTGGGCGAGACGCTGCACCTCGCCGACGGCACGGTCATCGCGCTCGGCGGGTTCGAGCCGGGCAACGGACAGCTCTTGCTCCCCGAGGCGCTGGTCGAGTTCCGGCTCGACAACGGCCGCCCCGTCTGGAGGTTCGAGCAGGCCGGCGTGGCGCTGGAGAAGCGGATCGTGCTGACCCACCACCAGAACACCACCCGGATCGTCTACCGGTTGCTCGAGGGGTCGGCACCCGCGAAGCTGGTGCTGGAACCGGCGGTCGATTTTCGCGGTCATGACGACCGCGTGGATCGGGGCGGCGCCGCCAGCGATTACACCATCGCCGCCGGCCGCAACGGCGTCCAGATCGCGCAGGCGAGCCGGTCCCTGCCCCCGCTGCATCTAACCACGCACACCGTGAACGGCCACGTCCCCTTCGTGCCGCGGCCCCGCGACCTCGCCCTGCACTACCGGGTCGAGCAGGCGCGCGGCTACGAGAGCCGCGGCGAGCTGCACGCGCTGGGCATCTTCGAGCTGAAGCTCTCGCCCGGCCAGGAGGCGGTCTTGACCGCCTCGACCGAGAGCTGGGACGCCATCCATGCCCTCGACGCGACCGAGGCCACGCGCCTCGACGACCAGCGCCGCCTGCGCCTGCTGGCCGAGGCCCATCCGCGCCTGCGACAGGGGCTGGGGGCCGAGCTGGTCCTGGCCGCCGACCAGTTCGTCATCAGCCCCCACGTCCGGCCGCGCGACGAGGCGCGCCTCCGCGCCGAAGGGGACGACGCCCGCACCGTCATCGCCGGATACCACTGGTTCACCGACTGGGGGCGCGACACCATGATCAGCCTCGAGGGGCTGACCTTGCTGACCGGCCGGGCCACCGAGGGGCGCGACGTGCTGCAGACCTTCGCCCACCACATCCGCGACGGGCTCATCCCCAACCTCTTTCCGGAGGCGAAGACCGAGGGGCTCTACCACACGGCCGACGCCACCCTCTGGTTCTTCCACGCCCTACACCGCTACGAGGAGGCGGCCGGGGAGCGCGAAACCCGCTGGTCGCTCCTCCCTCAGCTGGTGGAGGTGGCCCAGAAGCACTTCGCCGGCACGCGGTTCGGGATCGGCGTCGACCACAGCGACGGCCTCTTGCGCCAGGGCGCCGAGGGCTACCAGCTCACCTGGATGGACGCCAAGGTGGGCGACTGGGTGGTGACCCCGCGGCGCGGCAAGGCGGTCGAGATCAACGCGCTCTTCTACAACGCGCTTCGCCTGCTCGCGCAGTGGTTGAAAGAGGAAGAGAGCGGCGCGCAGGGCCCCGCCCGCCAGCTCGGGTTGCACGCCGCCGACGTCGACGCGCGCGCCGATCGCTTGCAACAGACCTTCAACCGCCGGTTCTGGAACCCCGCCGCCAACTGTCTCTACGACGTGGTCGACGCACAGGACGGCCCCCACGCCGGCGGCGCCGATCCCAGCATTCGCCCCAATCAATTGCTGGCCATCTCCCTGCCCCACCCGATCCTCGAGCGCGCCCGCTGGGAGGCGGTGCTGACCGTGGTGCGCGAGCAGCTGGTGACGCCCTTCGGTCTCCGATCGCTGGCGCCCGGGCTCCCCGACTACAAGCCCCGGTACGACGGCGATCTGCGCGCGCGCGACGCCGCCTACCACCAGGGGACCGTCTGGGGCTGGCTGATCGGCCCGTTCGTCGACGCCTGGCTCAAGACGTTTCCCGACGATCGCGCCGGCGCCCGCCGCTTTCTGGTCGGCCTCGAGAAGGAGCTCTCGGAGGCCTGCCTGGGAACCATCAGCGAGATCTTCGACGCGGAGCCCCCCTTCAATCCACGCGGCTGTGTCGCGCAGGCCTGGAGCGTCGCCGAGGCGATGCGCGCCATCGTGGCCAGCGGCCAGGAGTGACCCCAGGAGCCCTTAACGATTGACCCTCGTCCCGTCCGAGGTAGGTTGGGGGCGGTTTTCTCAATGGATCGCACGGTTGAGACGACTGCGACGAAGGGGACCCGCCGCTGGTGGTTCACCACCCTCCTGGTCCTTTCTCTGTTCACGTTCGGAGGGATCTACTCCCTCTTGGCGCTGGGACGCGCTCACGCCTGGGTCGCGCACACGGACGAGGTGCGCGTGGTCCTCGCGGATCTGCAGTCGACCCTGGTCGACGCCGAAAGCGGGATGGGCGGCTATGCCGTGGGGGGCGAGCCCACCTTCCTGGAGGCGTACAATCGCGCGCGCGCGACCTGGGGGGCCCAGTTCGAGCGTCTGAGAGCCCTCACCCGAGACAACCCAGCCCAGCAGGAGCGGCTCGATCAGCTGGGCGCTCTCCTGGGCGAACGCTTCACCCTTCTGGAAGAGCTGCGCTCTGCGCGCCAAGCAGGGCACCAGGGTTCCGAGCTCACTCCGGCGATGAAAGAAGGCGGTCGTGCCACCGAGCGGGTCCGAACCCTCGTTCACGCGATGGATCAGGAGGAGAGCCGCCTCGAGGAGGCTCGCCAGCATGACGCTCTCAATCGATGGCGCTGGACGATGGTCCTCTTCATCGGCGGCGCCTTCGCGTTCTCGCTCGTCGTTTTCACCATCTCCGGCCGCCGCCGGGAGGCTGAGGCGCGCCGGTTGCGCGCCGAAGAGCTCTCCCGAACCAGCGAGCTGTTTCGCATCGTCCTGCAGGGCACCGATCTCGGCGTCACCGTCCAGGATCCGAGCGGACGGCTGGTCTACGCCAACGACGCGGCTGCGCGGCTGGTGGGATTCGCCGCGCCGAGCGAGCTCTTGGCCGCCCCGCCCGCGGAGCTCATCGCTCGCTTCAACCTCCTCACCTTCGAGGGCACGCCGGTTTTACCCGACCAGCTCCCGGGCAGAGCGGTGCTCCAGGGCGGCAGCCCCCCGGAGATGCGGCTTCGATTCAAGGTTCTGGGGACCACCGAGGAGCGCTGGGCGGTGGTGCGGGCCGTCCCCGCCCGCGACCTGACCGGCGAGGTCATCTACGCCATCAATTTTTTCCGTGACGTCAGCGAGGAGATCCGCGACGCGCACCAGCGCGCCTTCCTGCTCCGCGCCGTCGATGAAATGTCCTCCTCGCTCGACTACGAAAAGACGCTGGCCACGGTGGCGCGTCTGGCCGTCCCCGTGCTGGCGGACTGGTGCGCCATCGATCTCCTCGACGGTGGCGCGAGGAAGCGGCTCGCGGTGGCGCACGTCGACCCGGCAAAGCTGGACTTCGTGGCAGCCCTGGAGCAGCGCTATCCACCCGATCCCCATTCGCGGACCGGCGTTCCCCAGATCCTTCGCACCGGCAAAGCCGAGCTCATTCCCCACATTCCGCGGGAATTGCTCATCGCCGCGGCCGTCGACGAGGAGCACCTCCGGCTCATCGACGAGCTCCAGCTCGGCTCGTACATCGGCGTTCCCCTGAAGGTTCGCGGCCAGGTCATCGGCGCCCTCACCATGGTCATGGCCGAATCGAACCGGCGCTACTCCCGGAGAGATCTGGAGCTGGCGCAAGCCCTGGCCGACCGCTCCGCGCTGGCGATCGACAACGCCAGAATGTTTCGCGAGCTCGAGACGGCGCGCATGGTGGCCACGGTGCAGCGCGATCAGAGCGAGGAGCGTTTCAGCCTGATGGTGGGGAGCGTCAAGGACTACGCGATCTTCATGCTCGATCCCAAAGGCATCGTCACGACCTGGAACGCCGGCGCTCAGCTCATCAAGGGATATCGTCCCGAGGAGATCATCGGCCGTCACTTCTCCTGCTTCTACAGCAAGGAGGAGGTCCTGGCCGGGAAGTGCGAGCGGGAGCTGGCGATCGCCGACCGGGAAGGTCGCTTCGAGGAAGAGGGATGGCGGGTACGCAAGGACGGGTCACGCTTCTGGGCCAACGTGGTCCTCACCGCGGTCAGAGACGCCCGCGGCGAGCTGCGCGGGTTTGCCAAGGTCACCCGCGATCTCACGGAGCGCAGGCGCTCCGAGGGCGAGCTGGCCTTCGAGGCGCGGCGCCGGCTGGAAGCGGAGAATCAGACGCGCTTCGCCGAAATGTTCATCGGGATCTTGGGGCACGATCTGCGCAACCCCCTCAACGCCATCTCGATCGGCGCCGCGCTCATCAAGCGCAAGGGAATCGCCGATGCTCGCGTCCTGGAGCGAATTCTGCAAAGCAGCGAGCGTATGTCCAACATGGTCGGCCAGCTCCTCGACTTGACGCGCACCCGGCTGGCCGGGGGGATCCCCATCGAGAGGAGATCGGCCGGCTTCCGGGCGATCGTGGCGGGCGCCATCGAAGAGCTCCAGCTGGTCTACCGCGATCGAGACATCCAGCTGGAGACCGGCGAGGAGATCGAGGGCCTGTGGGATACCGATCGTCTGACCCAGGTCGTCTCGAACCTGGTCGGAAACGCGCTGGAGCACGGCGCGCCGGACCGGCCCGTCACGGTTCGCCTGTCAACCGACGACGACCTGGTCCGGTTCTCGGTGCACAGCTTCGGCCCGCCGATCCCGCCGGAGGTCCTTCCCCTGATCTTCGACCCCTATCGCCGGACCAGCGCGCGCAGCGGCCGGTCGAAGGGGCTCGGCCTCGGCCTCTTCATCACCCAGCAGATCGTCCTGGCCCATGGGGGTCGACTCGATTGCCGGTCGACGGGCGAGGACGGGACGACCCTGACGGTGGTGTTGCCGCGCGGCGCCGACGGAGAAATTTCGCCAGCGCCGGAGGCCCTGGTATCGTGAGGGCGGTGGCCGCCAAGCCCGAATCCGTGGTGCTCGTCGTCGAGGATGAAGCAGAGTCGCGCGAAACGCTGAGAGAGCTCCTGGAGCTCGAGGGTTACAAGGTTGAGACGGCGTCCGACGGAAGAGCGGCGCTCGAGCTCCTGGAGACCATCGACCCCTGCATCGTTCTGCTGGATCTGTTCATGCCCGTCATGGACGGCTGGCAGCTGATCGATCGGCTCCGAACCGACGGGCGCCTGGGAAGGATGAACGTCCTGATCATCACCTCCGCGGGACATCGGGCGCCCTCCGGCCTCCCCGTGCTGCAGAAGCCCCTCAACATCGACAAGCTGATCAGCACCATCGAAGCCGTCTGCTGAGATACGGACGACGAACGCGAGCGCCTGCGGCCCCCGCGTTCGCCTCCGCCCCGACTACTTGTCGGTCTCGGTCTTGGTCTCGGTCTTGGTGTCGGTCGAACCGGTACCGTCAGCCTTCTTCTTCGACTTCTTCGTCTTCTTGGTGGTCTTGGTCGTCGTCGTATCGCCAGCCGGCGCGTCCTCGGCCTTGGCGACGGTCCAGGTGGCGGGAAGGAGAACGGCGAGTCCGAGGAAAACGAGACGTACGAGGTTCATGGGCTTTGCTCCTTGATGTTGGATGGTGGTACTGCCCGAAGACCATAGTGTCGATCCTGTAGATGTGAACCCCGGCCAAGGTCGAAAACGGTCCGCAAAAGGCGGGGAGAAATGATCATCTTCCGATCCGGGGTTTGAAATGGCCAAGCTCACGCACACCAAGATCGTCGCGCTCGACCACATCAGCTGTGCCGTTCGCGACCTCAAGGCCGCCCGGAAGTTCTACGGCACGGCGCTGGGCGCGATCGGCATGAGGATCAACCTGGACGTCTCCTCGGCGTTCGGCATGGGCTCGCGCAACGAGAAGGTGTTCTGGTTGACCCGCGATCGGCGCGCTGCCGGCGACGGACACTACGCCTTTCGGGTCGATCACCGCGAAGAGGTCGACGCCTTCTACGCCGCGGCGATGGGAGCCGGGGGCAAGGACAACGGCAAGCCCGGTCTGCGCCCCGACTACGGGCCCAGCTATTACGCGGCCTTCGTCAAGGACAGCGAGGGGAACAACATCGAGGTGGTTTGCTATGCGCGGCCCCGGCGCCGCGCTTCCGCCCGCAAGCGCCGGTGAGCAGCGCCGTCCTGGCCTGAACGAGCGTCAATGCGAGCCTGGCTTGTGCACCCGCTGGTGCGCGACCTCGGCCGCCTCTCCGGGCGCGACGCGCTTCTCACGCAGCTTCCGAAATTCCGCCTTGAAGGCGTCCAGCTCGGCCTCGGTCGCGTCTTCCAGATCCGCGAAGACGTTGCGCGCCTTGCTCGAGCGAATCAGCTCGTCGAGCTTCAGGTGAGTCGCCTTGGCGTCGCGGTTCTGGGTCGACTGGATCAGGAAGACCATCAGGAAGGTGACGATGGTGGTCCCCGTGTTGATGACCAGCTGCCAGGCGTTGCTGAACTTGAACAGCGGCCCCGTGATCAGCCAGACGACCACGATCGCCACCGCCATCACGAAGGCCCAGGGGCTGCCCAGACGCTCGGACGAGCGGGCGGCGAAGACCCGAAATCGATCGCTGACGGTCAATCGGCCGGGCACGGCTGAGCTCATGGCCGCTAAGGTAAGCACTGATTCCCGGACCGGGCGCCGCACCGAGGCCGAGGCTCAAGGGGAGGTCGTCGCGGCCGGAGCCACCAGGTACTTGGCGACGTACTGCGCACGCCCGGTCATGAAGTAGCCGACCTGTTGCTGGTACATCGCCACGTCGTCGTTGCTGTAGGGCTTCTTGCTGTCCATCGCCACATAGGAAGCGATCTGCGCCGCCACCCGCTGCATCTCGCCTGACCAGTTGAGCTGCGTGGCCGTCCCCACGATCTCGTTCAGCTGGGCCGAGAAGTCCTGGAAGCACGACGAGGATGAGGCGCAGGCCTGGGCCAGCACCGATTTGACCTGGTTGATGAAATCGAAGTCGGCCGTCGAGAACGCGTCGTTGATCCCTTCGGGAATGAAGTAGAGCTGATGGGTGGTGGGATCGGCGTAGGTGCCGGCGTTGGCGCCCACCGGCTCGGGATCGGGCGCGTAAGGCCAGCCGCCCCAGTGGCCGGTCAGCACCATCAGCGCCCAGTAGCGATCGAATTCGTGCAGGTTGACGAACTGGCCGGCCGCCGCGATCGCCGTGTCCGCGGGCGTCATCTGCAGCGCCGCCGTGGCGCCGTTGATCAGGGTCAGGTCGTTGGTGCCGTCCTGCAGCTCGAAGTCCGAGATGTACGCGGGCTGAAAGTCGGCGTAGTTGATGGTGTAGACCGGGCCGCTCGCATCGGGGAAGTAGTAGGCCATCAGCTGCTCCTTGGGCTCCTCGACGGTGGCGTAGAGGCCGAGCGGCGCGCCGTTCATCGTCACCCACGCGTGATTGCAGCGCGAGGTGGGGACGCTGCCGATCTGCCGCCCGATCCAGTAGGCCAACCGCTCGTGCAACATCGAGGGGTCGGTCGTCATGTTGTTGAGCAGGAACTCCTTCAGCCCGAAGAACTTGGCGCCCGAGACGAACTTGTTGACGTTCACCCGAAAGCCCGGCTTGCCGTCGATCGGCTGGAACGAAGAGGTCCCCTTGAGGTTGACGCCCACCGGACCGTAGGAGCGCCCCTCGTAGACCAGCGAAGCCTGGACCCAGGTGTCGGGCGCCGCGCGCAGTGACGCAATGTTGTCGTCGGAAATCTCCAGATCGAACTGCGGGATGAGGTCATAGCCGAGCACGCGATCGCTCATGTCGCCGGCCGCCGGGACCGCCTCGGGGGGAGCGGCGGCGGCTTGCGGTGGGAACGGTTGCCCGCTGCCGGTGGGGTTGGCCGCTCCGGGTGAGACGTTCCATTCGCTGATCCAGCTCCCCGAACCATCTGGCTCGCGCGCGGCGGAGATATCGGTCGCCTGGGCCCCGTAGGTCAGACGATCGATGAACGACCCATCGGGGCGCGCCAACGCCAGGCTCCCACCCATCTGCGACAGGAGCACCCCGAGATGGGTCGGCCCAGCCGAGGCATCTCCGTCGGCCCAGAGGATGAGGTGCCCGCCCGCCGGCGCCACGACGCCCGCTGGCAGCGTCGCTTTCCCGGGCGCGGTGAAATCGTCGGTGATCCCGTAACCGGCGAGCGCGATGTCTTGCCCGGTCGGATTGTAGATCTCGATCCAGGGCGAGGCAGCGCCGCGGTCATCCCTCACGGTCAGCACGTTGTCGGGCATGAGCTCGTTGAGGGTCAGCTGCCCGTCGATGCTGGGGTCGACGGGCGGTCCGGCGTCGGGAGCCGCGCCAGCCGCGCCCGAATCGACCGCGCCCGTCGCGCCGCCAGGCCCCACCTGCCCGGGAGTCGCGGCGCCACCGCCACCGCACCCTCCGGCGACGAGCGCCGCCGCAAGCCCAACCATTCCCGCCACCCGGACCAGCTTCCGAGACCCCATGCGTTTCACCCCAAAGCAACTCCGCTGCCAGCGATCGGTGCGGGAAGACCGCAAAAAATTCCGGTTCGGTGCCCGCCGGCCCAGCGCCCGTTACGGCGCCGGAACATTCGGGCATCGCCCCAGCGTCGCGGTCCGCAAGACGTACGACTTCTCACCTAGGCATCCGCTTTGCTCAGGTCTCACGAAGCGCAATGCGGAACCTGTCTTTGCTGGTCGTCACGGCGCTGATTGCCGGTTGCGGCGGAGGGGCCGCGCCGCCCGGCGGAGGCGGCGCCGGCGGAGCGACCGACGCAGGCGCGGCCTCCCAGACCGGAGGCGCGGGGGTGGGCGGCACCGCTGACGGGGGCGGTGGGCTCGCCTGCGCCGACCTCTTCGACGAGGGGACGCTGCAGACCTATTCGGTCGACATCAGCGCCGACGAATGGTCGGCCCTCGAGGCCGAGTTCAACAACCTGAGCGCGCTGGAGAGCGGCGCGGACTTCGCGGTCTACCACCCGGTGACGTTTCACCTCGGAAGCGAGACCGTGACCGACGCGGCGATCAAGCTGCACGGTCAGTCTTCCTGGGCGCAGACCGTCATGTTCGACGGCGAGCGCGCCAAGATGCAGTTCTCGGTGTCGTTCGATCAGACCGACCCGAACGGCAAGTTCCACGGTGTCAGCAAGCTGGTGTTCGACATGCCGCGCTCGGACTGGACCTTCTTGCACGACCGGGTCTCCGAGCACTGGCTGCGGCAGGCTGGCCTCCTCGCCCCCTGCTCGACCAGCGCGCGGCTGGAGATCAACGGCGCCTACTACGGCCTCTATTCTCTGGAGGAGAACGTGGGCAACCACGTGGTCGCCGAGTTCTTCCCCCAAAACCCGTCCGGCGATCTCTGGAAGGGGGCGGCCGAGATCGAGACCAACAAGGCGGCCCCCAACTACGCCCGCCTGCTGCAATTCGACGGCGCCCAGGATCTGACCTCTCTCGCGGCGATCGTCGACATCCAGGATTCGATCACCTCCTGGGGCGCGGAGGCGCTGCTCAACGACTCGGACGGCTATTACGGCGGCTCACACAACTTCTATCTCTACGATCAGGGCGCGGCCGGCTATGTCTTTCTCTCGACCGATCTCGACGCGACGCTCGACTGGCTGGTGACGTTCGATACCGCCGGCGTCACCGACCACCCGGTCTACTGGTGGTTCACCCGCGCCATGCCGGCCCCGATCCCCGGCGACAAATGGATGATCGTCTTCGCCGACCCCGGCTGGCGCGCCAGGTACGCCGAGGCGATCGCCGGCCTGCTGGCGAAGTGGGATGTGGCTGAGATTCAGGGGTGGATCGACAGCTGGTCGCAGCAGATCTCCGACGCGGCGGCGACCGATCCGCACACCTGGGCCACCCCCGCCGAAATTCAAGAGGCCACGCAAACAGCCCGGGACGTGATCGCCAGCCGCGCCGCCTACCTGCAGACCTTCGTCGATTGTGAGCGGGGCGTGGCCAGCGCGGCGACCGATGCCGATGGCGACGGCTACCGCTGGTGTGACGAGTGCGACGACCAGAGCGCCGCCGTGCATCCGGGGGCGCCGGAGATCTGCGGCAACGGAATCGACGACAACTGCAATGGCCTGATCGACGAGGGGTGCGGCGCGGATGGCGGCGCCGACGGCGGCCTGGGTGGCGGCCTGGATGCGGGCGGGGACGCCCGATGAGAAACGAAAAGGGGTCGGATGAGACTGACTTGGCTTGAGACGGGGATGGGGAACGGCGGCGGCGTGGCGCGGCGTCTCCTGGCGGTGGTTGGTGCGCTCGCGATCGCGGGCCTCGCCTGCGGCGGCGGCTCGACCCAGCCCGCGGGAGAGACCACCGGCGGTTCTGCGGGCAGCAGAAGCGACGCGAGTGCCGATTCAATCTTGGGCAGCGGGGGTGCCTCCGACGGTGGCGGGACAGGATCCGCCGCCGTCGGAGGCGGCGGGATCGGCAGCTTCGGCGGCGCGAATGGTCTCGGCGGCGCGAGCGGCCCCGGCGGCGCGAGCGGCTCGGGCGGCGCAAGCGGCCCCGGCGGCGCGAATGGTCTCGGCGGCGCGAACGGCTCCGGCGGCGCGAGCGGCCCCGGCGGCGCGAGTGGCTCCGGCGGGGCTGCCGGAGCTGTGGGCACGCCGGGCGATCCGTGGGTCGAGCTGGCGCAGCCCACGCTCAGCGTGCAGGGGGGAACGGCGCTCTCTTCCGGTGGTCAGGGCCAGCCGGGCGGCGTCGTCCACCTGGTCTCTTCAGGCGACACCGATTTCGACCCGGCGCAGCCCGCGGTGGCGGCGCCCTCGGTCCCCGCCCCACCGGCCGGCGCGACGGCGATCGGTTCGACCGCGCTGGCGGCCGACGCGACGATCGCCGGCGACGCGGTGATCGACGGCAGCGTGACGACCAGCGGAACCGACGCGGTCCGCAAGCTCACCGTGGGCGGCAATGTCTACCTGACCGGCACGTTGCGAACGGCCGATCTCGGCGCCGGGCGCCAGGGGATCGACCTCGAAGTGAGCGGGACGCTCTTCCTGAGCGGAACGCTCGATGCGAGCGGCGCCGCGGGCGCCGGTCAGGCAGGCGGTTCGATTCGACTGGTGGCGGACCAGATCGTCCTCACCGGCCGGCTCTCCAGCGCCGGCGGCGACGGCCCGAGCCCCGGTGGCGCGGCCGGGGCGGTCGCGATGCAGGCGACGCAGGGGATCGTCGTGACCGGCACCGTCGACACCTCGGGCGGCAACGCCGGCGGCGCCGGGACGGTCACGGGCGGCGCTGCGGCAGCCCTCACGTTGCAGGCGGGCGGAACCATCGGCGTCGCCGGCACGGTGCATCTGCGCGGCGGCGCGGCCACCGCTTCCGGCGCCGGCCCGGCGCAAGGCGGCGCGGCGGCCCCGCTGACGATCAACGCCGACAGCGCGGTGACCTTGAGCGGGATCGTCGACGGGCGCGGCGGCCCCGCCAGCGCAGGCGCGGCGGGCGGAACCGTCATCGGCGGAGCGGCCGGGAGCATCCACGTCGGTGAGACGGCGCCGCCCCCCACGATCTCCGTCCTCGTTCCGCTGGTCGCCAGCGGCGGCGAGGGGATCGCCTCGGCCGGCGCCGGCGGGACCGTCACGCCGGCGCCGGGCACCGGCAACGTCAACATCGCCGGCCCGCTGGCGATCGATCTGCGCGGCGGCAACTCGATGTCGGTTCCCGGAGCGGGCGGCCTGCTCGAGGGCGGCCCGCGCACCGATCCGGGCAGCGGAAGCGTCCACGTCACGGGCGAGATCGACGCCAGCGGCGGCTCGATCCTGATGGGCGGCAGCGGCAACGGCGCCGACGGCGGGCGGGTCGACATGGAGCTCACCCCGACGGACGGCGCGGTCACGATCGACATGGCCGCCAAGATCACCGTCGAAGGAGGCGCCTCCGGCGGCACCGGGACGGCGGGCGGCGGCGGCCACGTCTGGTTCTTCACCAAGGACGGTGACGCGACGATCGCCGGAACGATCTCGGTCCGTGGCGGCGACGCGCCCGATCCAGGCGGCGTCGGCGGTGAAGGCGGGATGATCTACTTCTTCACCGACAACAACAACAACGCCACCGTGGTCTGCAAAGGCAACCTCGAGGTCACCTCCACCGGGATGATGGACGCTTCGGGCGGCGACGGCACGATGGGTGGCAGCGGCCGCAACGACGGCATCCAGGGGCTGGTTGCCTCTTTCCCCGACCACCAGGAGGAGATCTCCATCTTCCTCAACTGCGACGGCGCCCACGGCAACACCTGCAACTGGATGGAGAACGACGGTCTTCTGGTCGCGCGCGGCGGCGTCCACAACGGTGCCGGCGGCGACATCGTCTATCACGGCATCCCGCCGGGAGTGCTCGGCACGCCCAGCCCGGACAGCGGCGACTATCCAGTCCCCTCGGGAAACATCTCGAACCAGGGCGACGGGACCGGCCTGCCCGGCGACTTCGACGGCGAGTGACAGGCCGCGCTAGGCGCGGGGGACCGTGAAGAAGAACAGAGCGCCGCGTCCGGGCTCACTCTTGACGCCGATGTCGCCGCCGTGGGCCCGCACGATGCTCTGGGCGATGTAGAGCCCCAGCCCGGTTCCTTTCGAGTCCCCTTTCCAGTACTGCTCGAAGACGTGCGGGAGATGCTCGGGCTTGATGCCGGCGCCGGTGTCCTCTACGACGAACCGGACCACCCGGTCTCTGTCCGGAGCATCGACCTCGATCCGCACGGCGATGCGCCCCCCCTCCGGGGTGAATTTGAGCGCGTTTCCGATCAGGTTCCCCAGCACCTGAAGGAGCCGGTGCCGGTCACCATTGATGAAGATCGTCCCCTCCGGTCCGCTCGATTCCAGGATCACGCCGCGCTCCCGCGCCAGCGGCGTCTGAAGCTCGACCGCTTCGTCCACGATCGAGAGAGCCCCCTCCTTTTCGATCATCATGTGGAGGGTGCCGTGCTCGGCCTGGCCGGCGTCGACCAGATCGCGGATCAGGCTCTCCATCCGGGAGACCGACCGGTCGATGATCTTCAGGCGGTGACGCGAATGCGCCTCCATGGCGGGGCTGTTCTGCAGGGCCTCCGAGGTCGCCTTGATCGCCGTCAGCGGATTTCGGAGATCGTGAACGACCACCTCCATGACCCGCTCGTGGGCGCGCCTGGCCTCGTCGGCGTGGGCACGGGCCAGGTGCAGCGACTCGACCAGCTCGCAGACCGCCACGCTCACGAAGAAGAACAGGACCAGATCCGAGTTGATGTGGAACCCGAACGCCGGCTCTGTCCAGAAGTGACCCAGCGCCAGCGTGCTGAGCGCCACCGCGAGCAAGCCGGGACCGAAGCCGCCGAACCAGGCGGCGAGCATCACCGTGGGAAGGAAGACCAGGTGGCGGTTGTGCTGTCGTCCCCAGATGGGATCGAGGGCCAGGCGCCCCACCACCACCAGCATGGTCACCACGACGGCACCACCGTAGCGTTTCCAGGCGCGGCGCTGCGGTACGGAAGGCCGGCGTTTATGCGCGGGAAGCCGGCGTTGAGGCACCCCCAAGACTACGGTTGAGGTTTCTCCACCGCAACCCGACGCTCGACGGAGCTACGACGGCGGGCGGTACTTGATGCTGCAGCCGAGGCTCTTGGTTTCGGTCAGGGCGGGCGGCTTGCCCGCGACGACGGCGTCGAGCGCGTCTTTCAGATAGCGGTTCTGCACCTTGTCGGGTTCCTTCCGGTTGTCGTCGACGGCGCCGTGATAGGCCAGCTTGCCGTGACGATCGAACAGGAACACCTCCGGCGTCACGGTGGCACCGAAGGCGCGCGCCACGTTGGAGGTCTCGTCGACCACGTAGGGGATCTGCATGTTGGCGCTCTTCGCGCGCGCCTGCATTCCGGCGAACCCGTCCTCCTCGTGCTCGCTGGGATCGTTGGCGTTGATCAGGATGACGCCGACGCCCTTCTTCAGGTAGGCGTTGCCGAGCTCGACGATGCGCCCCTCCCAACCGCGGGCGAACGGGCAGTGATCGCAGGTGAAGATCACCAGCGTGCCGGCCTTTCCGGTCACGTCGGCGATCGAGACGGCTTTGCCGTCGACGGCGTTCTTCATCTTGATGTTGCTCTGCGGCGCGGGCTGGCCGATGGGCAGCACGCCTGCCATCGAGAGCGCGGTTGCCAGCACAAACGGTGCGAACGTCATGGCCTTCTCCTTCCAGACTTGGTGGGTCGTTCGGTGGGTCCTCTGTCGAGCAGACCGGCGGTGCCGAGCTCGAGCGTGTGATAGGTGACAGGCCCACGCCAGGTGTGGCGCTTGTGGCCACGACCGTCGAACAGGAACGACGCCGGCAGCGCGCCGCTCCAGCGGCGGTCGAGGCCGTTGATGAACTTCATGTCGTCCCCGCGCTTCACGAAAGAGAGGGCCTCGGCTGGCAGCCCGGCCGCGGCGAGCACCCGGGCGACCTCGCCGCCATTCTCCTCGTCGTCCGCCGACACCAGGACCAGCCGGAGGCCGTCTTCGCGGTGGTCACGATAGAAGCGAATCAGCTCCGGCATCTCCTGGCGGCAGGGATCGCACCAGGTCGCCCACACGTTGACCAGCACCGCCCGAGCGCCCGGCGCGCGGACCGCGCTCAAGATCTGGGGAAGCTCGGCCGGCGTCGGCGTCGGCGTCGGCGCCGAGAGCGAGGTCTGCGGCGAGACGGTCCCGAGCGCCATCGTGGCGAGTACCAGCCAGCCGTTGATCATCGCGCCGAGCATAGCGCCCGAGGAGAGCGACGCCGCTCAGAGCTTCTTCGCAGTCTCGGCGCCGCCCGTAAAGAAGTAGTAATCCGCACTGTAGCTGGCGCGGACCTCGGTGCCGACATGCGTCGCGTCGCAACCAGTCGCAGGGGCGATCCCTCCCTTGGTGGCGACCCGCTGGATGAACGTCACGCCCGTGAACTGCCCCGCTCCGGTCGTCGAGGCTGCGCCCAGCAAGAGCCAGGGAACCGCGCCGGCCTCGGGCGCGGCAGCCTGCGCCAGCTTTTTGCCGACCACGGAGCTGCCATCCTTCGACTTCCAGCTCGGGCCAGCGCCGTGGGTCCCGGCCACCGCGCCGGAGGCATCGGCGAGCGTGGCGTCCGGTCGCGCCAGCAGCCAGCTGTAGAGGCCCGCCGCGCTCGTACAGGAGTACACCTGGGCGCCGGTCGCATGAAAACGGGCGACCACTTTGGCGCCTGCCGGAACGGCCAAGGCCGCGGGCACCCTGGGGGGACTCAGCGGACCGGCGGCCGCGGCCGGGCCCCCGGCGGCAGCGAGGACCGCGCTGGCCAGCAACACGAATCCAACCGTCGTCATCGTCTTCGAGGAGGTCATTTGGCGGCGAGCATGCCCGGGTCATCGGGGTTTGTCAGCACAGGTGCGCGGAATGCTCCCGTGCACACCCCAGGACAGCTCGCGTCAACAGCCTTCACGGAACTTTTGCCCTCCCATCCGTGGATCCAAAACCCGGGCCCCGCCCTATCTCCCCTCAGTGGAAAGGCTCGACCAGTGAAGACCAATCCTGTGGGACTGACCGTCATCCTGACGGCGCTCGGATGCGCGGCGACGCCGGCGCGGCCTCCTTCGACGGCGGCTGCGTCCGCGGCCTCGGCGCCGTCTCTCTACGATCGTCTGGGTGGCAAGGGGGCCATCACCGCCGTGGTGGACGACTTCCTCTCGCGGGTCGCGCACGACGGCCGCATCAACGCGCGCTTCGCCAACACCGACATGCCGCACCTGCGCACGATGCTGATCGAGCAGATCTGTCAGGCGACCGGCGGCCCCTGCGCGTACGCGGGCAAGGACATGCGGACGACCCACGCCGGCATGAAGATCACCGCCGGCGACTTCGACGCCCTGGTGGGCGACCTGAAAGACGCCCTCGACAAGTTCCACGTCCCCGGGGCGGAGGAGCACGATCTCCTGAGTGCGCTCGGCGGAATGAAGCCCGACATCGTGCAGGTCCCGGCGACGGCGGTCGCCGGTGGAGGTGGCAGAGGCGCCGATCCGGTGCTCGGCCGCGCGCATGCCTTTCGCGACGCAGCCGGTCTGCTGGAGCAGGCGGACAGCGCCCGGCTGCAGGCCAACCAATCGTTGGCCGACGAGCTCTTCACCTCGGCGGAGCTCTTGACCGGGCCAGGGCCGGTGGCCGACCTCTCGCCCCTCTTCCGGGAGGGCGCGCCACCGCGGGTGACCGCGCCGCTCACGATGACGCCGCTCGACACGCCCCCCCAGCCGGCGACGGTGGGGAGCTCCGAGCAGGACGAGCCCGACCCCAAACCGAAGCGGGGCTCATTGAGCGGCGTGGTGCTGACCTCCGGCGGTGGAACGGCGGCCAGCCTGGCGGTCGTGACGCTCGAACCGGTGGCGGGAAAGTTTCGCCACCGCACACCGAAGGAGCGGGTGATCGAGCAGCGCGATCGTCAGTTCGCGCCGCGCATCCTGACCGTCCCGGTCGGCTCGACGGTCAGCTTCCCCAACTTCGACGGCATCTTTCACAACGTCTTTTCCCGCTCGGAGACCAAGCCGTTCGATCTCGGCATCTACAAGAACGGTCAGACGCGCGCGCTGGTGTTCGAGAAGGAAGGGATCGTCCGGATCGGCTGCAACCTCCACGCGAACATGTCCGCGGTGGTGGTGGTCGTCTCGGCGCCCCATTACGTCATCACCGACGCGCAGGGGCGGTTCGCCTTCCGCAGCCTCGATCCCGGTCGTTACGTGATGCGGGTCTGGAGCGAGGCCAGCGAGGCGCCGCACAGCGAGGAGATCGAGATCAAGCCCGCGCAAAACAGCGCCACGATCTCCATGGCGGCCAATCGTCCGGTCGGGCCGCTGGCCGACAAGTTCGGAGCACCCCGTGGGACGGCGCACCGGTAAGCGGCTCGGCTGGCTGACCTTGGTCGCTGCCGCCCTGGTGGCGGCGCTCGGACAGCGCGGGCGAGCACCCACGTTCGATGCGGCGTCGTTCGGTCGGGCGCTCGACGCGCGCATCGCCGAGACGAAGACCGCGCTTCATCGCCGGGTGGAGGAGCTGGCGAAGCTGCCGCAACTGGCCGCGGCGGTCTCGACGGACAGCCGGACGGTGCGGGATCTGACCCAGGACGAGCTGGCCTTCCGGCCGCAGCCCGAGGAGGCCATCGCGATCGGCCAGCTCCCAAAGACCGGCGGCTCGGCCACCGCCCCGCGCTCTCCCGTCATGCTGCTGGTCGCGCCAGAAGGAGCGGCGGCGCCCCCGCTCGACGTCGGGCCCTCTCACCTGGCCGTTTCGGGCGCGCGGCTGCTTCTCTCCCAGGCCGTTCGGGTGATTCCGCGGGAACGCGCCGACGAGCTCGACGGCGTGATCGCCGTCAGCCGACCCGTCGATCTCGCTGGCCCGGAGGCGGCGCTGCTCGCCGTGGGCGCGCGCGCCGAGCTCTCCGCGGAAGGCGGAACGCTGTCGTTGGGCGCTCCGCCGGCGGAGGGCGCGCCGCGGAGAGCGGTGCCGCTGGCCGATTCATCGCTCGGCCTTCGGGCGATGGTGCTCCCCCCGACCGCGCCTCGGGCGATCACCTCCTGGATCGTGGCGCTGGCGCTGGCCGGCCTGGCGCTCCTGCTCCTCCTCGGAGGCGGGCGGTCCGCTGCCAGACGCGCTCCAGCAGAAGCGCCTCGGTTCGCCACACCGGCCATCTGGTCGCCAGGATCGGGCTCGGGACCGATCCGGCTACCCGTCGCCGCCGCCGTCAAGTCGACGCCCACCGGGCTGCCCGCGGCGCCGATCGGCCGCATCGGCCGCTACGATCTGCTGCGCACGATCGGCTGGGGCGGAATGGCGCAGGTCTATCTCGGGCGCGCCACCGGCGAGGCGGGGTTCACCAAGCTGGTCGCGCTCAAGGTCTTGCAGCCCGAGCTCGCCTCGCAGCCGCAGGTCGTTCAGCACTTTCTCGACGAGGCGCGCCTGGCCGCCCAGATCGATCACCCCAACGTCGTGCAGACCGTCGATCTGGGCCGCTCGGACGAGCACTATTTCATCGCCATGGAGTACGTCGACGGCGCCGACCTGTCGCGCCTCATCGAGATGAGCCGCCTGCGTGGGCTCGACGTCCCCATCATCGTGGCCTTGAGAATCCTCCGCCGGATCTGCGACGGCCTGCACGCGGCCCACAGCGCCCACGACGCCGACGGGCTGGCGCTCGGGTTGGTCCACCGCGACGTCAAGAGCGCCAACGTCTTCGTCGCGCGCAACGGCGCGGTCAAGGTCGGCGACTTCGGGATCGCCAAGGCCTCCCAGGCCAGCCGGCTCTCCCGCACGGAGATCGGCCTGGTCAAAGGGACGCCGGGCTACATGGCCCCCGAGCAGCGGCTGGCCCAGACGGTGGACGGACGCGCGGATCTCTACGGCGTCGGCGCCATCGCCTACGAGCTTCTCTCCGGCACACCGGTGAACCTCGACCTGGCGATCCTCGCTCAGAAGGGTCGCGACGGATGGCCCCACCTGGCGCCGCTCTCGTCGGTGCGCGCCGACGTCCCCCTAGCGCTGGAGGCGATCGTGATGAAGGCGCTCTCCTACGACCCGCAAGATCGCTTCGCCGACTGCGCGGCGCTGGAGTCGGCGCTGGAGGGCATGGCCGCGCTCTGCCCGCCACGCGCCGGCAGCAGGACCATCGCCGAGTGGGTCGGCGCGCTCCTCGCCCTGGAGGCCGCCACCCCCAAGCAGACCGCGGCCAACGACGCTTGAGATCGAAGCGATGGCGCGGCGGCACGGGGGTCGTCGTTCGGGCGCGCGACGCCGTCGACGACCGGCGTTCTTTCCGTCCCGCGGTTAGAGTGCAGCGATGAAAGCGATCGCCTACACGACCAGCGGCTTGCCGATCGAGGATCCCGCTTCCCTGATCGACATCGACCTTCCGACACCGAGCCCGGGGCCCCGCGATCTTCTGGTGGCGGTGAAGGCCGTCTCCGTCAATCCGGTCGACACCAAGGTCCGCCGCGGCACCGCGGTGACCGCGCCGCGCGTCCTCGGCTGGGACGCCGCCGGCGTGGTGAACGCCGTCGGTCCCGAGGTGACGCTGTTCAAGGTCGGCGATCCGGTCTTCTACGCCGGCTCGATCGCTCGCCCGGGCAGCAACAGCGAGCTCCACCTGGTGGATGAACGAATCGTCGGCCACAAGCCCGCCTCACTCGGATTCGGCGAGGCCGCCGCGCTTCCGTTGACGTCGATCACCGCCTGGGAGCTGCTCTTCGATCGGCTCGGCGTCGCCGAGAACGGCGGCGCCGGCGCGAGCCTCCTGATCGTCGGCGCCGGCGGAGGCGTCGGTTCGATGCTGACCCAGCTCGCGCGCAGGCTGACGCGGCTCACGGTGATAGGCACTGCCTCGCGCCCGGAGACGCGCCAATGGGTCACCGACCTCGGCGCCCATCAGGTCGTCGACCACACGCGGCCTCTCGCCGCCGAGCTGGCGCGCATCGGCCTCGGCGCCGTCGCGTACGTCGCCAGCCTCACCCACACCGAGAAGCACTACGATCAGCTGATCGAGGCGCTGGCCCCGCAGGGGAGCCTGGGCCTGATCGACGATCCCAGGCAGCTGGATGCGGTCCCCCTGAAGCGCAAGTCTCTGTCGCTGCACTGGGAGCTGATGTTCACCCGCTCACTGTTCCAGACCCCCGACATGCTCCGCCAACACGAGATTCTGGATCGCCTCTCCGCGCTCATCGACGAGGGCGTCCTCAAGACGACGCTCGGCGAGCATTTCGGTCAGATCAACGCCGGCAACCTGTGCCGCGCCCACGCCCTGGTCGAAAGCGGCAAGGCGCGGGGGAAGATCGTGCTCGAGGGTTTTTGACCGCGACGTCCGGGGAACGATCGAACGGGCGGAGGCGCCGCCCTCAGCTCGCGCAGGGGCAGCAATAAAAGAGCACGTCGCTCGGCGTGGGGACTGGAATGACCGTGCACCCGAGCGTGGCGTCGGGCGCGGGGATCGCGCCAACGGCGCTGGAGCCGGTGCAGGTCATCGAGTAGTCCGACGCCGCGCAAGCGGGCTTGCAGCTCGTGCTGGTGGTGCAGATCTGAAACGACGAGCGGAAGCAACCCGCGACCGCGGCATCCGGGGCCTCCGAAACGCCCGCCGGAGACTGACAGGAGAGACTGCCGACCTGCGAGCCGGTGCCCAGCCGATCGCCATCACAGCCCAACGAGAGCCCGAGCGCGGACGAGAGTGCGAGAAGGATGACGGCACCGATCGAAGCAGAGCGCATTGCCCCAAACCTTACACATTCCGGGCCAACCCGTTGAGACGCTTCGGCCGCGGCCGAGGCGGTGCCCTCGGCGCCCCTCACCCTTCGAATGAGCGTCGCCAGTCCGCCGTCGCCTCTCAGGATTTTGAGGGTTGGCCGATCGAGGCGTCACGGATTTCCATCCGCTTCTACGCCATGGGCCCCTCGACTCCCGCCGTTGACACCCAGGATGGCGGCCCGTATTGTCGCCGGCCCATTCGACGGCACGCGCTACGAAATCTGCTGGAGGCCGCGCGGGACCTGCCGCTCGTGACGGCGACCGAGCCGCTTCCCCCCAAAGGCGCTGACGAGCCCGGCGGGGTCACCGGCGGCGTGGCCTCGTTCGCTGCAGAGAGGGCGCGCGCCCTGGTCGCCGAGCCGGCGTCGGCCACAGAACCGGCGTCGCCCGGGGAGCCAACACGCGTGGAGCGGGACGATCTGCGCCCGGCGATCGCGGCGCTGCTCGAGCGGCTCGCGGCCCGGACCGAGCCGGCGCTGATCGCCTGCCTGCGGCGATCGCGCGAGGAGTGGGACCAGGCGGACTCTCTCACCGTCATCGACGCCGACCTGGCGGACGAGATCGCGGCGCTGCGGCGGCGCCTCGCGGGGGGCGGCGAGCGCCTGGCCTCCAGGGCGCGGCGGGCGATCGCGCTCGAGGGCCTCCTCGCCGTCGACGCTTCGGTCGCGCTGGTGCGGCTGTTCGAGCGGCGCCTCGCCTCGTTGCTGCGTTTGCGGCTGCGCTCGGCCACCCCCGACCTTCTCCCCGAGGGGCGCCCCTTCCTGGATCTCGGGCGCGCCTTGCACGAGGTCGCGGGGGCGTGGCGATGACCCGCGCGCGCTGGTTCACCGGCGCGCTCATCGGCGCGGCCGCGATGATCGTCGCCAGCGAAGCCCTCGCGACCTACGTCGCGGAGCGGCTGGTCGTGGGGATCGTCGCGGTGGTCGTTCTCATGGGCGTGCTGGCGATCGGCCTCGCCAGCCTGGCGCGCGCGCGGCGATACATCGCGCGCGAGCTCTCGGCGCTCCGCGCGGAGACGCCCTCGGGTGCCCTCTACGGGGCGCGCCGCGCGCATCTGGTGGCGCTGCGCCGCCGTGGAGTCGAACCCGATCTGGATGTCCTCGCCGACGCGACGGCCGCCGACGAGGCGGAGCGCGGGTACACCGGGCGATACCTGGTGGCGACGACCGTGCTCATCGGGCTGGTCGGCACCTTCGGCGGGCTGATGGAGACGCTCGGGCGCCTGGCGCCCTTGCTCAAGGGCGACCTGCCGTCGAGCTCCGACGGGCCGGCAGGCGCGTTCGCGCTCATCGCTGGGCCGCTCGCCGGGCTGCACGTCACGTTCGGGACCAGCGTCGTCGCCATCCTGGTGACGCTGGCGCTGGCGTTGATCCAGGGCGACGTCACCCTGCACCATGAGCGGCTGCTCGCGCTCTTGCACGAACGAACGCGCCACGTGCTCGTCCCCGAGCTGTGGCCGGCCGACGCCAGCGCGGCGGAGCGCACGGTGCGCGCGCTGCGCGAGCTTCAGGCCTTCGTCGCAGAGTCCTTGACCGCGAGCTCATCGGCGAGCGCCGAGAGGATCGCCGGCGTCGTGCGCCTGGAGGTGCAGCGACTCGTCGCGCAGATCGGGAGCGAGATGAAGGCGGCGGCCGCCGACCAGACGGCGGCACTGGAACGCACGGGCACCAACCTGACGGACGAGCTCCGGCGGACGACGGAGGCGGCGGGGCAGTCGCTCCGCGACGCCGCGACCACCTCGCGCGACACGATGACGGCGGCGGCCACGGTCGCAGGCGAGGCGATCGGGGCGGCGGCGAAGGCCTCTCGCGAATCGGTCGACCTGGCCGCGACGGCCTCCCGCCAGGCCTTCGAATCGGCAGCCGCGGCGACGCGCCAGGAGATGGCGGCGGCCATCGCGGCGCTCGCCTCCACGACGGCGCGGACCTCGGAGTCCATCGCGACCTCGACGGGGGCGGCGGTCGCGTCGCTCGGCGAGCTGCGTGGCAGCCTGAGCACGCAGCTCGAGGGCTCATCGCGGGCGCTCGCCACCGCCGCCGCCGACCTTCGGGGCACGGCCGGCGTTCTGTCGACCACGCTCGCAGATCTCGCGCCGCAGCTGGGCGCGCTGGGCGCCGAGATCGCGCTCTTGGCGGCGCGCGCTGACAGCCCCGAGCCGTCGAACGCCGTGCTCGACGAGCTCGTCCACCTCGGCGAGGATGTCGAGCGCCTCCTGGCGTCGAGCCAGCGGGCCGCCGCCGCGACCGAGGTCGCGACGCACGAGGCCGAGTCGTGAGACGCCGCCGCGCGCCCGTCGAGCTCTTTCCCGTCAACGTGTGGCCACCGTTCATCGACGCGGTGGTGTTGACGCTGGCGGCATTCGTGCTGCTGACGATCGTGGCCCTGGCGGCCCAGCGGACGTTGCAAAAGCGCGTTCGCGAAGGCGATCGCGCGCTGCAGTCGTTGCGCGCCGACAAGGAGCGGATCGAGCGCCGCCTGCGCGCGCTCGCCCCCAGCGGCACCATCGAGATCGAAGAGGGCAAGGTCATCCTGCAGGGCGAGGTCCTGTTCGACTCGGGCTCGGACGCCCTGCGCCCGGAGGGGCGCCTCTTCCTCGAGCGCATGGGGCCGAAGCTCGAGACGCTGCTGGAAGCGGAGCCTGGGCAGATGGTGTTCGTGGGGGGCCACACCGACGACCGCGTCCTGCGCGGCAACGCGCCCTTCGCGTCGAACTGGGCTCTGTCTGCGGCGCGCGCCCTGGCGGTGACGCGGGTCCTGATCGGGGCCGGCCTCGACGGCCACCGCATCGTGGCGGCCGGCTTCGGCGCCGAGCACCCCCGCGTCGCCAACACCGACGAGGCCGCGCGGCGCAAGAACCGCCGCATCGAGGTCCTCCTCGTCCCCATGGGCTCGGTGGCGTCGCGGTGACGGCCGACCGCCTCTCGGCGCCGCTGTTGCGATTGGCGTCGCGCGTGCTCGGCGCGGTGCCGCCGCTCGAGGCGCTCGAGGCGGTGGGCGCGGTGCGGGCGTTCACCGACGGTCCGTCGCCCGCCCGCTACCTGGCGGCGACGCGCCTCTTGCGTCACGCCGAGCGGCGCCACAAGCTGGGCGCGCTCGGTCGTCTGGTGGGTCACCGCCGAACGGAGCAGAGCCTCGATCTGCTCGCGCGCGGCACGGCGCTGGCGCCCGAGCTCCTGCACGCCTTACATGGGTTGCCGCCCGACGCGCGCAACGGCCGCCGTCTCACGTTGATCTCCGAGCTGTTGGCCGCGCATCGCTTGATCGACGCGCGCACCTCGGGCGCCCTGCTCGAGCTGCGACGGTCCCTCGGTCCCGTGCCGGCTCCGACGGCCGCCGAGCGCCGCCGCAAGCAACGCGGACGCTGAACAGCCCAATGGCCGACATGCTCCCCCGCGCAATCACGAAAGAAGCGCTCGCCGCGCTGCCGATCCGGCGCTACGACGGCGAGGTGAGCCTGGCGGCCACGCCCGAGGAGCTCGAACGGGCAATGGAGGAGATCCGCGCCGAAGGCGTCGCCGGCTTCGACACCGAGACGCGGCCCGCCTTCAGAAAGGGCGAGAGTTACCTTCCGTCCCTGATCCAGGTGGCCACCGCGCGCAGGGTGCACCTGTTCCCGCTGTCCCGACTCGATTGCTCAGCGGCCGCCGCCGAGCTGCTGGGCAGCCCGGCCACCGTCAAGGCGGGCATCGGCCTCCAGTACGACCTCGGCCAGTTGAAGCGCCTGTTCCCGTTCGACGCCGCCGCGGTGGTCGACCTGGGCGAGGTCGCGAAGCGCCACGGCCTCCAGCAGTCGGGCGTGCGCAACCTGGCCGGACTCTTTCTCGGCTTCAGGATTCCCAAGGGCGCCCAGACATCGAACTGGGCCGCGCCCCGCCTCTCGGAGCAGCAGCTCCGTTACGCCGCCACCGATGCCTGGGCTTGCCGCGAGCTGTACCTGCGCTTCGAACAGCTCGGAATGCTGACGGCCAGTCGATAGGTCGCCTGGTCGGCGCGGGCGCTCTCACGCACGTCAGCGCCTCGTGTCGTACCTGGTCAGGACCACGCCCCCGGAAAACGTCCGCGTCTCCACCAGGTTCAGGTTCACCCAGCTGTCCAGCGCGGTGAAGAACGGTGTGCCGCCACCCACCAGGATCGGATGGGTGACGATTGCGTACTCGTCGACCAGCCCGGCCCGCATGGCCGCCCCAGCGAGCGTCGCGCCACCGACCCGCATCGGCCCACCGTCCTCGGCTTTGAGCCGGGTGATCTCGGCGACCGCGTCACCGGCGACCAGGCGGGCGTTCCAGTCAACCTTGTCGATCGTCGAGGAGAACACCACCTTCGGCGTGTCCCGCCAGTTCCGCGCGAACGCGATCTGCGCCGGCGTGGCGCCCGGCTGCTGGTCGCCGGTCGGCCAGTAGGAGCTCATGGTCTCCCACAGCTTGCGCCCGTACAGGAGCAGGTCGATCGCCAGCTCCTGGTCGAGCCACCACTGGAACAGCTCGTCGCTCGGCCCGCTCCAGCCGAGATCGTCACCGGGCGCGGCGATATAGCCGTCCAGGGTCAGGTTCATCCCGTAGGTCAGTTTCCGCATGGCGCCATGCCCTTCTGTCGATCGGTCTCGGGAGTCTAGACCCGGCTCAGCGCAGGAGACCGATCAACGCGCGATCTGAGTTCGCCGGGTAGTCTTTCGCACTCGGGGCGCAGCGTCGCCTACTCGGCCGACCAGACGCCGACACACGCGGAATTCTCGAATGATTTAGGAGTGCCGGAGACGAGACTTGAACTCGTAAGCCCTTGCGAGCGGCGGATTTTGAGTGCGTTGACGAAATAACGCGTGGGCTCACTTCATAGCTAACCTTCTTTCGCGCACTGTGCACTGTCGTGCATGTGCCCGGGCGTAAGAACAGCTCATCCTCGGCGACGAGCAGGGCGGGCAGGGTCGCACCTCGGCCGGAGACACCGCTGATCGACGCGCGTCTCGGCGCGATCCTCCAGGGGCGGTACTCGATCCGAGCTCAGCTCGCGACGGGCGCGATGGGCACGGTGTATCGCGGCGAGCGCCTCGGCGTCGGGCGGCCGGTCGCGATCAAGTTTCTGAGCCCCGCAGTCGCCGAGCAGTCGGCGTTCTACGATCAGTTCCGCAACGAGCTGCGCGCGCTCAGTCGCGTCTGCCACCCCAACTGCGTCTCGATAATCGACTTCGGTGTCGAGGGAACTCCGTACGTCGTCATGGAGCTGCTCGGCGGCGTCTCGCTCCGCCAGTTGCTGAACGGCAAGGTCGGTCGGATCCAACCGCCGCGCGTGCTTCACCTGGCGCGCCAGTTGCTCGCGGGGCTCGCGCACGTTCACATGCAGGGGATCGTCCACTGCGACGTCAAACCGGAGAACCTGCTGGTGAGCAATGAGCCCGGCTTCGACGATCACCTGCGCATCGTCGACTTCGGCCTGGCCCGGCTGCACGACGACCCGACCGGGTCGGCGGGATTTGCAATCGGCACCCCCAGCTACATGGCGCCCGAGCAGTGCAGCCGCGAGCAGATCACCGATGAACGCACGGACCTCTATGCGGTCGGGGTGCTGCTCTTCGAGATGCTCACGGGCTCAAAGCCGTTCACGTCGTCGGAGATTGGCGACATCATCCGCATGCACATCGAAGGCCCGATCCCGCGTATCCGCGAGCTGGCACCAAGGGCGGGGCTCTCCGAGTCGCTGGAGGCCGTGGTCGCACGAGCGATGGCCAAGGCCCCCGGTGATCGCCATCCCACGGCGGCAGCATTCGCCGCGGCGCTCGACGCGACGCCGGAGGGATCGGCGCGCCGCGAGCGCCCGCCCGTCGTCGAGCACCGCGCGCCACCCCCCCGCGCGCGCTCCGCCGTCCAGCAACGGCGGGCGGGGCCGCTGCCGCTTTGGGCGACGCCGCCGCCGCTGCCCGTCGACGTCACCCGTGCCCGCGCCTTCCTGGGTGAGTCCGGGGCACCCAAGCGTCATCGACCGATCTGACGGTCAACTTCGCGCCCGCATCCCCTCCGGGCCTCGCGCCCCTCGGCAACCTGCGCCACCACATTTCGATCGTTGCTCGCCATGCTGCCCGGCGGCGGCTACTCGCGATCGCTGCGGCCGGAGAAGGAATCGCGGTCCACTGCGCTCAGGATCTCGATCTCAAGGAGCCGGGGATCGAGCAGCGCCATGCACACGCGAGGATACCGAAAAGCGCGCGGATGGCGCGGGCCGCCTTCCTACCGACATCGCTGCGCGCCCTCCCCCACCGCGAGATTCCCGAATGATTCTGCTGGTGCCGGAGACGAGACTTGAACTCGTAAGCCCGTGAAGGCGGCGGATTTTGAGTCCGCTGCGTATACCATTTCGCCACTCCGGCGGCGTTCGCGGAAGATACCAGATCGAGCCCAGATCGACATCAGATCAGCGGTCACAGCATCACGGGCCGAGATCGCCGCGCTGGTAACGGGCCAGAGCATCGATGCTTCCGGTGGGCTGGGTGAAGATGACGGCCTCGCCGATGACGGCGCCCGAGGCGCCGGTGATCGTCGCCGACAGCCAGTGGTGATAGCCGAGGCCCAGGAAGAGAAAGGCGCCGCCGTTGATGGCCAGGTTCGCGGCGTGGGCCCACCAGCCGGAGAGCAGGTGCTCATTGTGCGCGTCGTTCAGCAGGCGCCGCTCGGCGTCGCCGAGCATCTCGCAGACCTGGGCGTCGGTGCTGGGTGGAGCGTCGCGCAGCCTGGCGTGCAGCTCGCGGCCGTCGTGGATCACGTCGGGTGGCGCCAGCAAGAACGGGAGCACACCGAGGCCCGCGAGCACGGCGCCCGTGTAGTAGTCGACGCGATCCTCGGGCTCCACGAACGGCACCGGGATCAAGCTGCCGACACCGCTGGCGCCGATCCCGATCGCCCAGCCGTAGTTCCAGTAGCTCATGCGGTGGGCTTCGTGCGACAGCCGCTCGTCGATCCATTCGAGGCGCGCGCGCCCGTCGGTCGCGGCCAGCGCCGGCGCTGCGCCCTCCGGCGCTCGACAATGGATCTGAGCGCGTGCCACCGACGGGGCCAGCAGCGAAAACGACACCAGAGCGAGGCCAAATCTCAGGAATCGACCTCTTGTGCACGCGCGCATGCGATTCACGTTTCCACTATGCCAACCAAGAGCACAGTTAAGAAGGCGAAGCGCGACCTCGCTGCGGGAAAACGCCCCTCGACGGCAGCGGGCGAGTTCGTGCGCGAGGAGATCGACCACGTCCGCAAGGGTAAGCACGGCGCGCGCTCGCCGAAGCAGGCGATCGCGATCGGGCTCTCCGAGGCGCGGCGCGCGGGGGTGCCGCTCAAGCCGCCGGCGCGGGGACGTGCTTCGGCGCGCACGCGGCGCGAGGCGACGCTCGCCTACGAGACCGGACAGGGGCGCCGGAAACCGCGCGCACCCTCGGCCAAACGGAAACGCTCGAGCACCCGGGCGCTCGAGCGCGAAAGAACGACGACCGTGTCACGCCGCGCGCTGGCCGCCCAGAACCGCAGCGCCAAGGCACGCCGGAATCGCGCCTCCCGCGCCAGCGCCAGGAAGCGCGCGGCAGGGATGAAGGGGATGCATCGGCGTTCGGCCTCCTCCAAGCGCAGGTCGTCGACCCCGCGCAAGGGCAGCCGCCGCTAGACAGCGCCGCCGCGACGCGAGCGACTCGCCGCGTGGGCGGAGCCGGACTCCGTCCGGCGGAGCCCGTCGCGGGAGGGGGCGGGAACCCTCTCAGGGTTCCCGCGGTTGAACGATGGCGCAGCCGGACTCTGTCCGGCGGAGCCCGTCGCGGGAGGGGGCGGGAACCCTCTCAGGGTTCCTGCGGTTGAACGATGGCGCAGCCGGACTCCGTCCGGCGGAGCCCGTCGCGGGAGGGGGCGGGAACCCTCTCAGGGTTCCCGCGGTTGAACGATGGCCAGGGCCGACTCGAGCTCGCCGCGCGCGTGGGCGTCGCCCTTGCGGACGCTGGCTTCGATGCCGCGCGTGAAGGTCTCGCGCGCGGCCGCCCGATCGCCGAGCGCGAGGTGCGTGTTGCCTGCGTGCAGGTAGGCGGCGACGTAGTCGGCGTGCTCGCGCATGAGCACCGCGAACTCTTGGCGCGCCTCCTCGAACCGATTGCCGTTCTTGTACTCCAGCGCCAGCGCGTAGCGCGGGAACGGATCGTTCGGGTGGGTGGCGATGAACGCCCGCAAGGCCTCCGCGCGCGACAAGGTTGGCCTAGACCGGCCGCAACCGCCGCTGCGGCCCCGGAATCTCGCCGGCGATCGGCACGATGCGGTTCTGCGCGTCGACGTGGACGACGGTTGGTGTCCAGGCGCGCGCCTCGTCCTCGCTCTGCACCTCGGCGAAGGTGGCGATGATGACGACGTCACCCGGGTGGGCCAGGTGGGCGGCCGCGCCATTGACGCAGATCGTGCCCGAGCCTTCCGGCCCCTCGAGCGCGTAGGTCTCCAGCCGGGCGCCGTTGGTGCGGTTCCAGATGTGGACCTTCTCATAGGGGAGAATGTCCGCCGCACGCATCAGCGTGGCGTCAATCGTCACCGAGCCCTCGTAGTCGAGGTCCGCCTGGGTGACGGTCGCGCGATGAATCTTCGATTTGAAGAGGGTCCTACGCATTTGCAACCTCCGTCCAGGCCACATCGGGTCCCGGCGTCGATTCACAGCAAGAATACGAAGCGCCGGTAGACAAGTCAAAGCGGCAACCCAGTCCGGGCCCAAGTCGACCAGAGGTCCTGTCGAACGGCAAGTCGGAGGTTGACGGTCGAGACCGGATCCCGCACGCTGACCGAAGCGTGAAACCGCGCAGCTTCGTCCACGTGCTCGGGATTGACCTCGGCGGCGGCAAGGGGAAGAAGACAGCTCTCGCCACCTTGCGGGTCGACGGCGAGGCCGCGACCGTGGTCGACATCGCCCCGCGCAACGGTGCGTTGCCGTTCTACGACACCGCGCTCATCGACACGATCCGCCAGTACGGGGACGAGACCCTGCTCTGCGTCGACGCGCCGCTGACCTTGCCCCCCTGCTTGCGCTGCACGGTCTCGCTCTGCCCCGGGCAGAACGCCTGCGTCGACCCGTCGGTGCTCGAGATGCGCGCGCTGGCCGACGAGGGGGCCGGGGAGAGCGATCGCGACGCCCGCCGCGGCAAGCCGCCCATCACGCCTTACACCCAGCGCGCGACGGAGGTGCATCTCACGGGTCGCCTGGGGATCGTGGCGCGGGAAGGGCTCGGCCAGGGGACTGGACCGCTCGCGGCTCGCGCCGCACACCTCTCGCGTGCGCTCGCCGATCGCTTTCGGCTCAACGAGAACCTCATCGAGGCCTATCCCAAGGCGACGCTGGCCGTGCTCGGGCTCGGGACGCGGTTCAAGAAGACGCTGCGCGAGCGTGAAACCCGCGCGCGCATCCTGGAGGCGCTGGCCGGGGAGCTGCGCTTCGGCCCTGGCGTCTGGCGGGAGCTCTGCATCCAGAGCGACCACCTGTTCGAGGCCGTGATCTGCGCCTACACCGGATTTCTCTGGGCGCGCGACAGCTGGGCACTCCCGCCGTCCGCCCAGCCGCGCCCGGACGACGCCCGCCTGCGCGACGGCTGGATCTGGACCCCGCCCCCGCGCGCAAACGAAAAAAAATCAGCCGCCGAAGGCTGAGCTACCTGGCGCCGACCGCCGGACCGACGTCGTCGTCATCGTCGAAGGCGGAGGAGGATGCGTCGTCGTCGAGGCTGGGCCGGCGGCGCGCCAGCGAGGAGCCGAGCAGGGAGCTCGGTCCGCGATCGCGCAGGAACTCGAGGAAGGCCAGCGCCGGCGGCAGCTCGGCGGCCGGAATCTCGTCGAGCAGCTCACGCGCCTGGCGCCGCAGGATCTCCCCCGGCGCCTCGCTGGTGGTGGCGGTGCGCGGCAGCTCCGCCGGCTCCTCCGGCTGGGCCACGTGGCCCCACGGCGGGACGTTGGCGACGTCGATCTTCATGTGATCGAGCCAGGTCTGGATGTGGAAGTGCAGCAGCTCGGACCGGTAGGCGAACCAGCGCTCGCGCTCCGCGGGGAACGCCAGCAGCACGTCCTTGAACCGCCGGAAGGCCCCCTTGCCGTCGATCGAGATGAGCAGCCGCTCGTGCAGGGCCGGGTCGGAGACCGACGTCACGAACCGCTCCATCCAGCGGTACTGCTCGCGCGATGAGGCAGGATCGACCCTCAGGTAGCGCTCGGGGTTCCCGGAGACCCGGGCCCGGCGGGCGGCCGCGTCGGGCTCACCCTCGACGATCGAGAGAAGGTCGCCATTCTCCAGATCGAGGAAGCTCTCCTGATCCGGAGAATTTCGCTCGAAAGCGATCTCCAGATCACTCCAATTCACAGTAATCGGCATCGGTCGGCACTTTCTCCGCACCCCTCCTCCCCAGAAGGAAGCACGGCATAAATATGGGGAAAGTCTACGAGTCTGCTCCGAGCCTTGCAACCCAGCCGTACGTTCTCATCGACGAAAATGACCCCGTCCGGACACGCGCGGCGGGTACCCACCGGGCACCCACCACGTCCGGAAACGAGCGCGCTTTGACTTCCGGCGGGGTCGCAGACTAGACTGCCCGCCGTCAAAAAATCTCAGTTCTGGAGGTCGTCTTGGCTCGCGTCACCGTCGAAGATTGTCTGGAGAGGGTCAACAACCGTTTCGCCCTGGTCGTGCTCGCGGCCGAGCGCGCGCGTCAGCTCGCCAACGGGGGGCGGCCGCTGGTCGCCTGCCACAACAAGCCAGCCGTCACCGCGCTGCGTGAGATCGCGGACTCCCGCGTCCGCTTCAACGAGTCGGTCGAGGGGACCGTCCGTCACTTCATCGACGAAGTGAAGGCCCGCGGCCTCCGCAACGAGCGCGTCCGCGGCGGCTAGGAGCGGCTACGAGGGCGTTTCCGCCCGAAGGCCAGACGCCCGAAGGGGCGCTAGGTCCGCGCGGCGATCGCGACTTTGAGGTAGTTGCCCTCGGGAAAACCGGGGGCGACCGGGAAATCGGGCGGCAGCCCCACGCGCTCGATGATGCGCAGCTCCGCGCCCGCCGCGGCGCCCCCTTCGGCGAGCGCCCGATCGACCTCGGCCGAGGAGACCTTGGTCGAGTTGGTGGCGAACACCAGCAGGCCGCCGGGTGCCAGCACCAGGGCACACCCCGCGGCGAGGCGCGCCAGATCGCGCGAGACCTGGAACTGCCCCGCCGGCCCCTGCGAGAAGGTGGGCGGGTCGCAGACGACGACGTCGAACAGGCGCTTGCGGTCGGCGAACCTGTCCAGCGTCTTCACCACGTCGTTGGCGATCGCCTCGAGCTTGGCCGGATCCAGCCCCGACAGCTCGTAGTTGCGGCGGGCGCGCGCATGCGCCTTGGCGGCCAGATCGACGGCCACCACCTCGGAGGCGCCCGCCTTGGCGGCATGGACGGAGAAGGCGCCCGTGTACGAGAACAGATTCAGGAGGCGCCGCCCGGCCGCGCGCGCGGCGACCGCCGCCCAGCCGAGCCGCATGTCGAGGAACAGCCCGACGCCAAGAGGCGCGGTGACGTCGACGCCGAACCGGCAAGCGCCGTCGCCGACGACCAGCTCGACCGGCGCCTCCTCGCCGCGCACCCGGGTCGCCGGCTCGGGGGGCGCCGAGCCGCCCAGCGGACGCAGCCGGCGCTGTTCATAGATTCCCCGCGGCGCCAGCGCCGATTCGATCGCGCCGTAGAGCTCGTCGCGCCACCCGAGCGCGCCCGACGACAGCCACTGGACGACCACGAAGTCGCCGTAACGATCGACCGCCACCCCGGGCAGCCCTTCGTTCTCTCCCGAGAAGACGCGCAGCGCCTCGGGGAGCGTGCCGGCGTTGAGCTGCCGCCGCAGCTCGACCGCACGGGCGAACCGGGCGGCGATCGCCCCCTTGCCCGGGGCGACCTTTTCGTCCTGATCGCGGCTCAGCACCCGCACGGCGATGGCGTGGTCGCGGTCGACGTAGCCGCGCCCGACGAACTCCCGGTTTCCGGCGATGAGGTCGACGACCGCCCCGGTCTCCTCGGCGATGCCGCGGGGCCCCAAAGCCTCACGGTAGACCCAGGGATGACCTGTGTGCACCCGCGTCGCGACGTCGGCCGGGACCCGATATTGCCCCACACGCATCCGCACGCCTGGGCTGACCTGAGGCGGGCGCTGCGGCGGGCGGTTCGTCTTCCTCACGGCGCGGCACTTATAGAGACCACGGCTTCCCCTGTCAAAGGCTTCAGTGTAGGCTTGACCGCTGATTTCCGGAGCAAACCCGGGAACGCTGCTGGAAAGGATTCATTCGGCATGACCTCGAAGCCCCCCTACGAAATGGCGGCCAGCGGACAGTCTGACAGTGCAGACACCGATCTGGAGGACCTGTCTGACCAGATCACGGTCGATCCTTCCCACGACGTCACGGTGGAGGCTTCCGAGGAGGCGACCCTGGAGATCGCCGAAGAGGAGAGTGACGAGAGCGCCTATCCTCTCACACCACCGCCGATGTCGTCGGCGACGCCCCCACCTTCGCGGCGGGCGCCGACCCTCATGGGGCTGCCGCTTCCGTCGCTCCCGCTGCCGGGCGTGACCGCCGCGGCGACGACGAGCACGGACGACGACATCACCGTCCTGGCGCGGCCGTCGGTCACCGACGACGAAGAAGAGGCCACCAAGGTCGAGCCGGCCGAGACCGCGTTGCACGCGAAGGCGAGCAAGGACGACGACGAGGTCACCACCGCCCTGTCGGCCCAGGCCAGCGTCGAGCGGGAGCGCGCGCTGCGCAAGTCGCTGCCGCCGTCGCTCGATCTGCCGCTGCCGCATGCGTACGGCGGCGACTCCGAGTTCGAGGACCCCGAGGACTCCGACGGGATCGGCCTGGCCCATGACACGCCGGGGATCTCCGTCGACGACGACGTGATCTCCACCGGCGGCTTCTCCGCGAGCGAGGACGAGCCGTCGTCCGAGCTCGAGGCCGTTCTGGCGCCGCGCCGTCCGACCGCCCCGCTGAGCTCGCTGGGCGGCTCGCTCGGCTCGCTCGGCTCACCGTTCGGTGGCTCGCCGGCGCTGGCACGCTCCGACGGCTTTGGCGCCGTGCGGCTCCCGACGCCGAGCCCCGGCTTCGGCGGCCTCTCGCTGCCGAGCCCCGGACAGGCCCCTGCCCCGTCGAGCTCCCCGTTCTCGGCGCGCCTCGCGCCGGTGGGCTCGCCCTACGGCGCGCGCGCGACCACCACGGGACCGATACCGGCGCTGCAGATCCCGGCCCCCTCCGGCGTCGCTGCGACCACCGCCGGCACCAGCTCCGGCTTCTTCCGGAGCGCGCCGATGCCGGTCGCGGCGGTGGGTGCTTTCGTGGTCGCCGCTTTCATCTTCGGAATGGTGTTCGGCGCGAAGGTCTTCGGAGGCCGCGTGGCGGCCACCGTGGCAGCGACGCAGCCGGCGCCGGCAGCCGCACCGGTCGTCGTTCAGCCGGTCGCGCAGCCAGCCGCGCCCACGCCCGCCGCCCCCTCTCCCGCCACGGCCGCGGCGACGCCGCCGCCCACGCCCGTCGCTGCCGCGCCGACGCCGCCGCCCGCAGCTGCCGCGCCGATCGCCGAAGAGGCGGCGCCCGTCGCCGCCAAGCCCGCGCCGAAGCCGGTGGTCAAGCGCGCCGCCCGGCCTGCGGCGGCGGGGCACAAGACGACGACCGCGTCGCTCGACGCCCTGCCCGCGCCGAAACCGGCGGCGCCGAAGGCGAAGCCTGCCAAGGGCAAGGCCAAGGCCTGGGTCGATCCGTTCGCCGAGTAGCTCGCTCGCCTCGCTGCCCAACGCGAGGCCGGCACGCTAATCCCGACGTCGTCGCTGGACGATGACCAGCTTCGCCTCGGGCTCGTCACCGCGGCGGTCGCCCACCTCTGGGCGATCGGCCTAACCTGTTGACCTGGAAGGAAAATAAAGACATAAAGCAGTCACACGCGCGGGATTAACTCAGTTGGTAGAGTGTCAGCTTCCCAAAGCGAGGAAGCGCCGTCACTGAGCGCTACGGCCCGTTACGAATCAGGCACTTAGACAATCCGAGGCGTGCCTGGACGTCCTCCTCGTAACGGGCCGTGGGTATGCATTGGGGTATGCATTTGCCGCCCGCAAGCTGCCCGATGCAGTCGAGGGTTCTGTCAGCCCGCCAGCCGGCGCTTCACCTCGTCGAGATAGCCGCGACGGCGAGGATGTCGTTTCCGCAGCTCGTCCAGGCGCGCTTCGAATTTTGCCGAGCGCCTGGCCCGCTGGGCCAGGTCTCGGAGATCGATGGTGAGGCGAACTGCCTCGACGTACTCCTTGAGATCGACGAGCCTGTCGAGGCGGCTCCATGCCTTGTCGCCTTGCCGATCGAGCGCATCGAGACGTTTACGGCGGGCTGCTTCGGCTCGCGCCCGCGCTTGCGCGGCGTGACGAGCTTCTTCTTGTTTCTTGGTCTTGCGAAGTTCTGCCGCACGATAGAGGAGCTCGGCGACGGTTCGGCCTTTGCTCGGCGTTGCGCCACTCTGGCGCTGAAAGGCGGCGAGGATCTCCGCGTTCGGCGATTCCTGAGGATGGCGGACGGCTCGAAGTAGCCATCGATCCTTGTCCGGCGTCGGCACGGTCTTCAGCCAGCGGCGCAGCGAAGCCACATCGATGTCGTCCGCGCGCGAGCCTTCACCCGCTGCCCGGAGGAGGTCAGGGTCGATGCGCAGGAACTCGACGAAGGCCGAGAGCGGAGCCGATGGCGTCGAGAGGCCGGCCGGCACTGGAGGCTCGCGAGCCCCGGCGGGTACTTCGCCTGATTGCACCGCCAACAGCCAAGCGAGGTATGCGACGGAAAGGTCGCCTTGGAGCAGAGCCGCGCGCAGCGGCGCGAGCGCGCCGAGGCGACCGCCCTCGGAGAGGTCGTCCTCTGGTTCTTCGGAGTCGCTGTGTAGATCGAGCACGACGTAGCGGCCGGTCTTCGTGAGCGCGGCTGCTCCGCCGGGAAAATAGGGACGTAGGGCACCGTAATCCACCTTGGTGGCCGGAAGGCGAAGCATGAAACGGTGCGTACCCCAGTTGGCGAAGTAGAGGTGGAGGTCGAAGTAGCGGGCGAGGAGCTTGCCGGGATCGGCCTTCAGATCGCCCCAGTCGTATTCGTTCCAGAAGCGCGTCGGCGTGATCTCCGCACGCGTTGAGATCGACCGGAGCTCGGCCATCGCCTTGCGCGTGAGCGGCTGATCAAGGGCGACGAACTCGTAGCACTGGTACTCGCTCATCTGGTCTCCGGCCCGAGCGGCGCGCGTGCCCTGGAGACCAGGACAGACGGAAACGCTCGGCAACGGCATCGTTGTCGATCTCCGAGACGCTGTCTCGGAAATCTCGCGCGGCCGACAGCTGAGATAAAAGCGCCGACCGGTCCGGAGCCTGTCCACCGAAACTCAGCGTGCGGAGCGCCATTTTTGGAGTGTACCGCGGGCTCCCGCGCGAGGTCCCGAGACAGTTGACCGCAATTCCCCGCGGTGCGCCCGCGACCCGACCACAGTCGCGACGGCGCACGACCGTGGTCCCCTTCCCGCAGGCCCCGGCTGATGCGACGATGCGCTCGCTGTGTCCCGCGAGGATGAGCTTGCCGCCCAGATAGAAGAGACGGAGGCCGAGTTGGCCGCTCTTGGCTATGCACGAGAGCAGACCCTGGCTCGATTGGCGGCGCTTCGGGCCTCCAGCTCTACATCTGGTGGCGCACCACCGCAGCTCCGGCTCCCGATCGTAAACAGTACTCGCGCTCCACGAACCGGGGCCGAGAAGATCCGCCTGTTCCGAACATTGTTCCGCGGTCGTACCGACGTGTTCCCAAAACGGTGGGAGAACGCAAAGAAGGGACGGAGTGGCTACGCGCCGGCTTGCGCCAACGAATGGGTGCGGGGCGTCTGTGAGAAACCCAAGGTCAAGTGCGGCGAGTGCCCGCACCAGGCGTTCATCACGGTCGACGACCGAGTCATCGCCGACCACCTGGGCGGCAAGTACACCGCTGGCGTCTATCCTCTCTTGTCCGACGACACGTGTTGGTTCGTCGCCGTGGACTTCGACAAAGCGTCCTGGAAGGACGACGTCGGCGCATTCGCGGAGACGTGTCGGGGGCACGCGCTGTCTCCCGCCATCGAGCGGTCGCGATCGGGCAACGGAGCGCACGGCTGGTTCTTCTTCACGGCACCCGTTCCTGCGCGTGACGCCAGGGACATGGCGTCATTCTTGCTCACCGAGACGATGCGGCTGCGACGAGAGCTGAATCTCGAATCGTACGATCGTCTCTTCCCCTCGCAGGACACGCTCCCCCAGGGTGGATTCGGGAATCTCATCGCACTGCCGTTCCAGTTTCACCCTCGGAAGGTCGGGCACAGCCTGTTCGTCGATGACCGGTTCGAGGCGCTTCCATGGGAACAGCAGTGGCAATTCCTCGCTGACATCGAACGAGTCGGGGAGGATCGCGTTCGTACCCTTGCGAGAGAGGCGGTGCGCACGGCGCGCGTGCTCGCAGTTCCGGCGATCCCCGACGCGGAGGACGAAGACGACGAGCCCTGGAAGCCGGCGAAATCCTCAAGCGGCGACGACGAAGCTCCCATTCCTGGTGCCGCCGGAGGTCAAGGCGGTTCTCGCCCAACGACTCTTCATAGACAAACAAGAGCTACCGTCCCCGCTGGTGTCGCGCCTCCGACGGCTTGCGGCGTTCCAGAATCCCGAGTTCTACAAGCGTCAGAAGCTCCGACTTTCGACGGCGCGAACTCCCCGCATCGTCGTCTGCGCCGAGGATCTGCCCAAACACCTCGCACTCCCGCGCGCCTGCACTGGCGACGTTCGGAGGCTTCTCGAAGACAACGGCTCGCGTCTCACGTGCGACGACCAGCGCAATCGCGGACGGCATGTCGCTCTGTCATTCCAGGGCACCCTAACGCCCGAGCAGCAGGACGCGGTTCAGGGGATGCTGCCGCACGACCTGGGCGTGCTCGTGGCGCCGCCGGGTGCAGGAAAGACGGTGATGGGCGCCTACTTGGTCGCGGCGCGCGGGGTCAATACTCTCGTCCTGGTTCACCGTCGTCCGCTGCTCGAGCAGTGGGTCAACCAGCTCGCCCTCTTTCTGGGCGTCGATCCTGCCGAGGTCGGGCGGATCGGCGGTGGCAAATCGCGACCGACCGGGATGCTGGACGTCGCGATGATTCAGAGCCTCGTCCGCGACGGGCAGGTGAGCGAAGCCGTCGGCGACTACGGCCAGGTCATCGTCGACGAATGCCATCACGTGCCCGCCGTGTCGTTCGAGCGTGTCCTGGCGTCCGCCCGAGCGCAATACATCGTCGGGTTGACCGCCACGCCCCGACGGCGAGACGGGCACCATCCCATCGGCGCGATGCAGCTCGGGCCGGTGCGGCACGTCATCAGCGGCAAAGCGCAGGCGGCGGCGCGCCCCTTCGAGCACAAGTTGATCGTCCGGGAGACGGAGCTGGCCGTCGCTGAGGAGAATCCGGCGATCCACACGATCTATCGGACCGTCGCCGGGGACCGCGCGCGTGGAGAGCTCATCGCCCGCGACGTGGGGCTGGCACTCGACGAGGGCCGATGCCCGATCGTGTTGACCGAACGAAAGGACCATCTGGAGCTTCTCGCTGACTTGATCGGAGGCGTCTGTCCAAGAGTCGCGGTCTTGCGTGGCGGGGCGGGATCGGTACGACGTGCGCGATCGGCGACGCAGTCCCTATCTGGCGCTGGCCCTCGCGTCATCGTCGCGACGGGTCGCTACGTGGGGGAGGGGTTCGACGATCCCGCGCTCGACACGCTGTTCCTGGCGATGCCGATCTCGTGGAAGGGGACCGTGATCCAGTACGCGGGGCGAATCCAGCGCCTCCACGCAGGGAAGCGTGAAGTCCGAATCTACGATTACGTCGACCGCAACATCCCAATGCTCGATCGCATGTTCCGGCGCCGCCTCGCCGGCTACCGGTCGATCGGATACGTGGAGGCAGATCTGCCTCCGGGCTACGGAGAGGCGGACGACGACTGGACCCTTGGACGCGGTTGGGCGGACGACCTGGACGAGGATGACGCAGGCGAGATGAAGGCCCCGGAGGAGTAACCGCATGGAGAACCAACCGGGCCCTGCCCTGATCCGCGTCCTGCGTCCCGAGCTCGCCGACCTCATAGCGGCTGGAGAGGTCGTCGAGCGGCCTGCTTCTGTGGTCAAGGAGCTCTGCGAGAACGCCATCGACGCCGGCGCCACCAAGATCGAAGTGACCGTCAAAGAGGGGGGGCGCAGGCTGATCCAGGTGGTGGACAACGGGTCCGGCATGACCGCCGAGGACGCCAGGCTGGCGCTTCGGCGGCATGCCACGTCCAAGCTCACGTCGGCAGAGCAGCTGTGGGGCATAGCGACGTTGGGGTTCCGTGGCGAGGCGCTCCCCTCCATCGCGGCAGTCTCGAGGCTGTCGCTCACTACCAAGCCCGCCTCAGCGGCGGCCGGGGTGCAGCTGGATGTAGTCGGCGGTCATGAGAAGGGATTCCAACAGGTAGGCGTGCCGCAAGGGACACGAGTCGAGATCGGCGACCTCTTCTTCAATACGCCCGCCCGACTGAAGTTCCTGAAGAGCGACATCACGGAGACGGCGAGTGCGACCGAAACCGTGTTGCGCCTGGCCATTGGTCACCCAGACGTCCACTTTCGATTGATGGTCGACGGTCGACAGGCGTTCGATTTGCCGGTTCACCGGTCACGGGGGGAGCGCGTGCGTGCGGCCCTGGCCCGCCGCGGTGCTTCGGCGCTGCACGAGGTGCTCGTAGGAGATGGCCCCTACAGGTTCAACCTGTTTCTGGCTCCGCCCGAGGAATCAACCACCTCATCAGGATCCACGTTTCTTTTCGTCGGACGCCGCTATGTTCGGGACCGATTCCTGCTTCGGGCAGTGGTCGAAGGCTGCGGAACGGCGCTCGAGAAGGGGCGCTATCCGCTCGCCGTTCTCTTCCTCGAAGCTCCGCCTGATGAAGTCGACGTCAACGCCCACCCTCAGAAGACGGAGGTGCGGTTCCTAAAGGCGGAGATGGTCGCGGCGGCCGTGAAGCGAATTGTGGCCGATGCGCTAACAAAGGCGCCTTGGGCTGCGCGGGCGTCACGGTCTCACAGCTCCGTGGGAGCTCTGGTGGGCGAAGGCAAGGTGAAGCCCACTGCTTTCGGCTCTTCGCGGGCGGCATTGCGCGCCCAAGTCGAAGCCAATCTTTCGCCGCCCAAAACGGGTCCCTCGTATGGGTCAGCATCGACGCCAACTGTGGGCGCCGCACCATCCGGCGCGCTCGCCGCTTCTCCCCGACCTCAAGCCGAGCAACGGGCCCTCCCCTTACAAGCCGGCGAAGAGCCCGCCCGCCCGAGGCCACCCTCGCCTCAGACTGTTCAAATACCGGCTCCCATCCAGCCACCGGCGGTACCGCCTCAGGGTGAGCGAAAGACGCCCTTACTAAAGCCAGCTGGGCCGGTTCGCTTGCTCCAATCCTGGGGCGCCTATCTCCTGTGCGTTCTGGACCAAGATCTCTACATCGTGGACCCGCACGCCGCCGCCGAGGTGGTGACTCGGCGCACCCTACACGCGGAACTCGCGGCAAACGAAGTGGCGACGGTTCCGCTTTTGAACCGGGCTCCTCTCCGATTGGATCCTCAACTGAAACTCGTGTTTCGGCACAAGCAGCCCCTCTTGAACATACTGGGCTTCGAATTCGCCGAGACTTCCGGGAAGGTCGTTCTGACTGCTGTCCCGCGTTGCCTGCAGTTCGTACCGCCGGGGTCACTGGTGGCGGCCGTCCTGCGGGAGGTACTGGCGGCTGCGACCGTTTCCCCGGAGCGTCGGATCAACCTCCTGGTCGATGTGATGGCGGCGCAACGCCGCGAATATGGCAGCGAGGAGCCTGCTCGCCTCGCTTCCACCCTTACAAAAGAGGATCTGACTGCCACGTGCCGTGGGGGAACCCGGGTGGCCATGAAGGTGACCCCCGAGGATGTCGCCGCCTCCTTGGCCGCGATCAGTCGATGACCGTCGATATCTGCGCCGAGGGTGGGACGAGTAGGTGGAAGACAAAGCGTCGACCAACCGAATCTGGTCTAACCACGCCACATTCAGGTGGCTCACAGGCCGCTCGTGAGCGGCCCCCAATCCCGGCCGCTTTGAGCGGCCCACACAGCGCCTCCCCCCGGGCTCTACCGGGGGATGCGTTAGACATCTGAAATGTTGGGTGGGCTTGAAATGATCGCCATTCGATTCGAGTCAGGCGGAGCGCCGTCAACCCACGACTTCGAGAAACTCCGCGATCACGCGGATCTCACCGTCCTCCCGGCGCATCCGGATCGGGTTGAACCCAGGGTTGTCGGGGCGGAGCTCGATATCGGCGGCGCCTCCGTCGGGGCTCGTCGCCGTTACGCGCCAGCGCTTCAGGGTGTAGCTGCCGCCGGTCTCTGGGTCGGTGGCGTCTCGGAGCTGGACGACGACGCGGCGGCCGTCGAGGGCGGTGGCGGCGGGGGGGACCCCTTCGGGGAAGAGGCGGAAAAGGGCCCAGCTTCCGTCGGGGATAGCGGTTTCCATCGAACGGCCGACGACCTTGGCCACGAACATTCGCCGGTCGAGGATGCGCTGGGCGTGGACCTTGGCCCAGCCGATGATCTCCGGGGCCTGGGAAGGGCTGAACGCGCCGGCGGCGGCGGCAAGGTCGTGGACCGGGACGGCCTCGCGGAACTGCTGGTCGGGCGGCACGCTTTTCACGATGTCCAGCTTTGACCGATCGCGCTTGAGCGAATCCATCTCGGGGAGCAGCGGCAGCGTTTCAAGGTGTCGCAGCAGGTCGCCGATCTCCTTGCGCGACTGCCGGCCCCACCACTTGATGTCCTCGCGGCCGATCGGCTCGTTCTCCAGCAGGAGGAGGTAGTGCCACGGCTCGCGGTCGTGTTCGGTCAGCAACTCGCAGTAGCGCTGGCCCCGGGCGGCCTTTGTGCGGTCGCGGTCGTCGAATCGCCCCTTCACCTCGATGATGAAGTTGTGGAATACCTCGCCAATGCGCGCCCGCGCGATGAAGTCGGGGTAATAATGCGAAACCAGGCCCTGCCAGTCGTACTCGATGAAGTAGCCGACACCGCTACGGTGGTTGTAGACCCAGCCGGTGACGTCCTTGGCGGCGTCCAGCAACCGCGCCACGGCCTCCTCGTCGGCGTTCTCCAGCGCGGCGCGCTCGAAGCAGCTCTTTGTGGGTGCGTCGAAGACGTGTTTCTTCAGGGCCTGGTACCCCTCCAACTCTTCGGCGTGGCGCTCTGACATCTGCGCCTCGGACGCCCGCCGCTCGGCGATGATCGCCTCCTGCAGCGGCTGGAGCAGGGCTTTCTTGACCGCGCCAACGACGTCGGCGCGCGCCAGGTTGCCCAGGGCGATCCGCGCGTAGGCGCCCTCTGGGATCCGGTCGAAGTACAGCGGCAAGCCCTTCGGCACGGAGAACGTCTTCCGCTCCAGGAACTCCCGGACGATGCCCTTGACCGCGGTCTTGTGGTGAAAGCTGGCCCGCATCTCCCGCAGAATCGGGACCGCGATCGCCACCTCGATCACGTGGTCGAAGTCCCGGTACGACGGCATCTCGGGGACCACGAACGACTGGCCTTCGGTCTCTGCCAACGCGAGCGCTTCTTTCAGGTACGTCTTGATCTCGGTATCGGCGATCTCCTCCATCCATGCCAAACGGGGCATCAACGCCGGGATGCTGGCGGTGTCGAACGACTTTCGCCAGTCCGGCACGACTTCGCGCAGTCCCTCGAAACGCACCAACCGCACGCCATGCGCCTGACGTTCCCTCAGGTCGGCCTTCTGCAGAATCGGTACGTACTCGCGCGCGTGCTCGATCTCGTCGGAAGAGCGTTCCTCGATGATGTCCTGGATCTGATCGAGGATCGCCTTGAACGAAGGATGCTCGATGACGTACAGCTCCTCCGTCTTCATGAAGGCAGCGCCTTCCTCGTCGAGGATCGGCGGGTGCATCTTGCGCAGACCGCGGCCGAGGGTCTGTTCCGTCAGGGTGCGTGAATCGCACGGGCGCAACGGGACGATGACCTTGACGTTGCGGACGTCCCAGCCCTCTTTCAGCATCATGACGCTGACGACGACGTTGTAGGGGTTGGGCTCCATGACCGGGCGCCCATCGGCGTCGAGCATGGGCCTGCCGTCCTCGTCCACCTTCGGGATCTCATCGTGGTCCACGGCGTTCACCGCCCGCCGGACGCCCTCCCACGCCTCATCGTTGCGTTGCTCCTTCTCGCCGATGTGAATCTCGACGATGGTGGATCGGGGGACGCCGCCCTCACGATCGACGAATAGAGGCGCATCCTCTACCTTTCCGCGATAGCCGGTGACGGCACGCCCGTCGAGTTCGTCGCGTGTGGCCTCGCCATAGCGCAAGAAGTTGGCGACCTCGCGCGCCTCATTCCGGTCGTTGGCCAAGATGAAGAGGATTGGCTTCCGCTTGTCGCCCTCGTCGGCGAGCTGCTCCTTCACTTTCTTCCAGCGCTCGATGCCGGTGACCAGCAGGTTGCGATACTTCTCCCAGGCGTTGGGTTGCCCCTCGCGGACCGGCGCCTCGATGTCCCCGGTCTTCTGGTTCCTCACCTCCACCCTCTCCAGCACCGGTCGCTTGACGATGCCGTCGCGGATGGCGTCCGCCAGCGGGTAATAGACCGTCGTGTGCCTGAAGAGATCCGCCGGCCGAAACTGCTTGTCCGCCTTGGCGCCGCCCTTGGACGACTTCGAAGCCTTTGCAGTCGAGCCGGTCTCCTCGAACAGGGTGGCCGATAGATCGACCTGCAACGCCACGCGCCCCGTCGCTTCGCCGTCACCGTTCAGGCGCCGGATCGATCGGATCCAGGCCATGGCCGTGGCCTCGTCGTCGGTCTGGCTGACGCGCGCCTTGTCGCGGGCCTTCTGCTCGAACTGCGCGTGCCGGGTCTCGTCCCACACGTGGTGGGCCTCGTCGTTCAGGACCAACAGCCCACGCGATTGAGCGAATCGGTCCAGCAGCGGTGTCGATACGGCCTCCAGACGGTCGGGCTCGCCCACATGGAACAGGAGATCGATCTGCTGCTGCTCCCACTGCCCCAGCGTCGGTGCGTCCTCGCTCTCGCGCAGAAGCTGGTGATAGTTCGTGACCACCAGCGCACCCTGGGAGGGATCCAGCACGCGCGGGCAAGTGGTGGGGTCGTAGACCTTGAGGTTCCACATCTGGTCGAACGCGGGGGGCACCACGGGATCGCCCAGGAACACCGAGGTCCCGCCATAAGGCGGGCAGAAATCCTGAAGCAACCGATCCTTCACGAACAGGTTCGGCGCGATCAGGATCGCGTGCGGACCGAAACCGAGCGGACTCTCCGCTTCGTTGATCGCGTTCAGGTAAGACCACGCGATGAGCAGGCTCATCATCTTGGTCTTGCCCGAGCCCGTCGCCAGTTGGCCGCCCAGCTTCGCCCACGGATCGCGCTGGGGACCCAGCGGATCCACGCCGGCCAGCTGGTAGAGATCCTCCGTGCGCCGCAGGCCGCGAACCTCGTAGAGGTAGATGAACGTCTCGACCAGCCTGCGCTGGTGCGGCCAGTACTTGAAGGTCAGCGTTCCACGCGGTCCTCCCAGCAAGTGCGGCTCATGCCTGAACCAGTGCTGGAGGAGGTGCATTGTCGTATCGCTGACGGGGCGATCGCCCTCGGCGCCCGGCTGGTAGCGCGGCGCCTGTTGCGGGTATGCCTCGGCCGCCCGGCCCAACGTGAAGCCGCGCCAGGCGTCAACGCGACGCTGGATCTCGCCGATGACACGTGCCTGGCCCCGCAGATCGCCGAGGTCGGGTGATCGATCGAAGGGGCCGGCCATCACTTGTCGTCCGGAGCGCGTGCCGCTAGCTGTTCCTCGATGAAGCGCTGCATCTCCTCTTTCTTCGGCAGCTCCAGCAGGTACTTGGACACGAACAGGCCGTTATCGATGCCAGCCAGGGCGTATTCCACGAGGGCGTGATCCTTCTGCGTGCAGAGGAGGATGCCCACCGGCGGGTTGTCGCCCTCGGTCATCATGTTCTTTCGGTACCAGCTCACGTAGGTGTTCAGCTGGCCGATGTTCTCGTGATTGAACGCGGCGGCCTTCAGCTCGACCAGGACGTGGCACTTGAGGACTCGATGGTAGAAGACCAGGTCCACGAAGTTGTGGATGTCACCGATCAGGATGCGCTTCTGACGGGCCTCGAAGCAGAAGCCGTGGCCCAGCTCGATGAGAAATTCTTGCAGCTTGTCGAGGAGCTGATCTTCGAGGTGGGATTCGCTCATGACCTCCTGGGGCTTCAACCCCAGGAACTCGAAGACGTAGGGGTCGCGAATATTCAGTGCCGTCTGTGCACGCTCGGCGCCCTGCTGAGTCAGGGCCGCCAACTTCCCCTTGTCCTTCGAGAGCCCGGAGCGCTCGTAGTAGAGGCTGGCGATCTGCCGCTTCAGCTCGCGGACGGACCAATTTCCCCGAATGCACTCCAGCTCATAGAAGGCGCGCTTGGTCTCGTCGTCGCATTGCAGCAGCTCGGCGATGTGGGTGAATGAGAGCTTGGTCAAGATTTCGGCAGCGCCGACGCCCAATTGTGGAGTCGGTGACTCCCGAATGTTGGCGTCGGTTCCTGGGAGGAGCGTCTTCGCCAATTGTGGAGTCAGCGACTCCACGATCTGGGGGTAGGTCAGATAGAACTGCCGGTAGCGGTACAGCTCGCGCCGGTCGCACCGCGACACTCCCATCCGGGTCAGCGACTCGGAGAGCCGGTCCAGGAGCTTCTCTCCGTACCGCTGGCGGTCGACGCCGCGACGCTCGTACTCTTCGATGTGCAGGCCGATCAGCCAGTTGCGCAGGGTAAGGCTCGAATTGACCGCTCGGGAAGCCTGCGCCGATAGCTCGGCGTGCGCCTCCCCTATCGCCGTGACCAGGCGATCAAAAGATAGAGGGGATTTCGCCGGTGTCGTCATTTCACCTCGACGTTCACGGTGGCGATGCCGTCGTTCCCGAAGACGTCCGTGACGCGCGCGGCGATGCGGTACTGGCCGGGGTCGGTGTATTTGAGCTCGGCCACGAAGACCAGGGGCTCGGTCTCGCCCTTCGACTTGCGCAGGCGGAAGCTCTGCCAGTCGGTCTCGAAGATGGGCTTGTCGTCCTGGCCGACGCGGGTCCCGTAGTTCCAATCGACGGCCCAGAAGTCCACGAACTTCTGCCAACTGTCAGCCTTCTGCAGCCACTTCTGCAGCTCGACTTCGCGCGCGCTCCACTTTTCGGCCTCGGCCTCGAGCTTCCGGCGCGCGGTGGGAGTCGTGGCATCGGTGACGGGCTTCAGGACTGGGCGCTGGCTGGCCAGGAACGACTCGATGTCCACCTCGCAGCGTTCGAGGTGCAGCTTGACGATGCGGCCGGAGAGCTGGGGCGACAGCACGATCGACAGCGGCGCGTAGAAGGCTGGAATCGCCATCGACTCGATCGGTGCGTCGGGTGGACGGTTGAGAAGCTGCATCCGGCGCCGGACCTCGTCGATGGCCTGGGCGGGAATCACGCGGATGGTGACCGTCACGCCGGTCTTGGCCTGAACGTCCTCCTTCTCGCTGCCCGACAACGTGTCGAAGTCGGCGGACAGAATTGTCACGGCGTGGGTGTTGGTGTGCTGGGCCTCGCGCGCGATGTTCCAGACCTGGCCTGAAGAGATCGGACCGTCCAGCGGGCCGACGTGGATCCACGTGTTGCCCTTGCGGCCGTGGAGGAGCGCGGACTGCGCGACCGGCTCACCACCGAAGACGCGGATCATTTCGTCGCGGTAGACAGAGCGACGTGTTTGGAAGTCTTGCCAGGCCTCGGCGCGCTGGTAGACGCCCATATTCTCGACGGTGAAGGGGCGAACGTTGAAGGTGCCGGGACTGCGCTGCGCCTTCTCCTTGCGCTCGATGTTCTTGCACTTGTCGCACTCGACGTAGTCGTGCTGCGCCTTCTCGGGTGGACGGGGCTGACCGTGCAGTTGGATCAGGCGCTTGCGGGCGAGGTGGATGGCGTATTTCCCGTTGTCGATTCCGATCCAGCGACGACCGAGGCGTTCTGCGGCCTCGGCGGTGGTGCCGGAGCCAAGGAAACAGTCGAGGACCAGGCCGTTGGCTGGAGACGAAATCGCAACGATACGTTCCAGCAGAGAGAGAGGCTTCTGAGTCGGATATCCGAGCCCCTCAATTGCCATTGGATTTACCGGCGGAACGTCATCCCAGAGGTTCTGAATAGGCGTTCCGTCCTTTTCCTCAAGAAAGCTGCGACGCTGCAGCCTCTTCGTCTTGTCGACGGGGAAATCTATACGGCCCTCCGCGTCCATCTGCTGCATCGTCTCCGGTGAAACCGCCCATCCATTGGCCGGGGGCGGGTAACCCTTGTAGACGTAACGGAGGTTAGGCCGAGGATTCGGACTTGTCAGATTGTCCAACCTATAGAAACGGCCCCTGTCGTCTTTGAATTTGAACCGCCCCACGTACTCCGGATCGTGGGCCGTTGTTTGCCCTTTGAAAAAGGGAGTCTCACCGCAGGAATAGGCCAGAAGGCTATCGGTGACTGAACCTAGCTTATTGAACGTACCCATGTACCCGGTGCGTCGTTTCCACGTAATCTCATTTTGGAAATGCTCATACCCAAATACTTCATCCATCAGCACCTTGACGTAGTGGACCGCGTGCCAATCTAGGTGCACGTAGATGCTGCCCGTCGGCCCCAGCAGTTCCTTCAGTAGCTCCAGCCGCCGTCGCAGCATCGTCAGGAAGCTATCCAGCCCCTGCCGCCACGTGTCTTTGTAGGCGAGAATCTCGACCAGTGACGGCTCCTTCTTCACCTGGACGTGCGCCTCGTCGTCGAGGTCGATGTCCACGGTGTTGTCGGCCCGGAAATCGTTGTTCACCATGAACGGCGGGTCGATGTAGACGAGGTCGACCTTGCCGCGGTAGCGCCAGTCACGCGTGACGGGATCTTTCTCGTCCAGTAACGTTTGCAGCGCCACCAGGTTGTCGTTCGTCCAAATGAGCCGGTTCGCCGGCAGCCCTCCGCCCTCTCGCGCCTCAACGGTCCGCGTATCGATACCGCTCAGCACAGCGCCGCGATCCACCGCGCGCCCGGGCCGCACGATCTCCACCACCTGAGAGGGGACCGACAGCGCCGCCTCCTTGCGCCACATCCCCTGCCACGCCAGCCGCGGCTTGCGCGCGGTAACCTCCAACGTGATTTCGCGGCTGGATGGCGCGCGGGCCGTTGGCCCTGTCGAGAACGAAGGTACCGGCGCTGGAGCTGGCTGATCGCCGGCCGTTTCCGATTGGACTGGCGGTGTGGGCGTGGGATTGGGCACGGCGCGCGCGACCGGCGCGACCCAGGGAAGCGACGGCTGGGCCGGCGACGGCGGGGTGAGCGCGAACGGGACGTCAACGCCCGCCTGGCTGCCCTTCTTGCCCTTCGGCGCGGGGCGTTCGTCGGCGCCCGACGCAGCCAGTATCCGATCGATGATGATCTGCTTCTCCCGTCCTTCGGCAGGCTCGCCGACAGCGAAGCAGATCGACTTCAGCGTGTCGCGCGACAGCGAAGGCAAAATGCGCTCCAGGGTGGCCCGCTTACTACCCGCGACCGTATCGATTAGCTCGTCCAGGCGCATCCCGGTGCTGACGTCCAGCTCCAGCCCGCGCCCGATCTCCAACAATTCGGCCCTGGTCAGGGCGCCCAGCGCGCGTCGCTTGAACGTCATCTTCGGCGCGGGATGATACACCGCCGGGGCCAGGCCCCCCGAACTCCCCGAGCGGGGGTCGCGGGTTGCTGACCGGGCATTTGGCGATACCATGGCGCCGGCGACGGAGGCCGGCCCCTGTGAACATCCCCGACTACCAGTCCCTCATGCTGCCCCTCCTAGAGGCGCTTGCCGATGGCCGGGAACGCCTCGTCAGGGACGTGCGCGAGGACATAGCCGCCAAGTTTGGTCTGGGAGCGGCAGAGAGGGAGGCGCTGTTGCCCAGCGGCAAGCAGCCCATCTTCGACAACCGCATCGGCTGGGCCAAGACCTACCTGGCCAAAGCCGGGCTGGTCTCGTCGGTCAGGAGGGGCGTCTATCAGCTTACCGATCGCGGTCGCTCCGTCGTCGCGTCGAAGCCGCCGCGGGTCGATGTGGCCTACCTGGCACGGTTCCCCGAGTTCGAAGAGTTCCGCCGGAAGGCTGAGAACGAGACCGAGGGCGTCGATAACCTGCCGAAGAGCGATGCCGGCCCCGACACTATCGCTGTGGGGGCTCCCGCGTCGACGCCCCAGGAATCTCTGGACGCCGCCTATCATCAACTCAGGCGCGCAGTCGAGACCGAGCTGTTGGCGGCCGTCAGGGGTGCTTCGTTCCGCTTCTTCGAGCGTTTGGTGGTCGAGCTGCTGGTGAAGATGGGGTACGGCGGGTCCCTCAAGGATGCCGGCAAGGCCATCGGTCGCAGCGGAGACGACGGTCTGGACGGCATCATCAAGGAGGACCACCTTGGCCTGGACGCGATCTACGTCCAGGCGAAGCGATGGGAACGAACCGTCGGCCGCCCCGAGGTCCAGGCGTTCGCCGGCAGTCTCGAAGGCGTGCGCGGGCGCAAGGGCGTGTTCATCACGACGTCCACCTTCTCGAGCGACGCCCGCGAATACGTCTCGCGGATCGAAAAGAAGATCGTCCTGGTCGACGGCCAACAGCTCGCATCGCTGATGACCGACTTCGGAATCGGCGTCACACCGGTGAGCACCTACGAGGTCAAGCGTGTGGATGGTGACTATTTCTCGGAGGAGGGTTGATCGGTGGGCAGACATACCTTTCACCGAGCGCCGCCCCGTGGCTGACCACCCTGATCTATTTCCGTACGCCGTCTACACCACGCTGGCGGGGACGGTCTTCACCCAGGCGCTTGCCGCCGGAGGTCTGACGTTCAAGGAGGGAAAGCGATGGACCGGCGCAACGCACCTGCTCGATGAGGCGCGCGCACAAGGCCAGCGGGTTGCGTTGCTGGTCTCGGACGGGGCGTACGACTGCTCGACGCTGATCGGCTGGGCCGTGCTGGATCGGGTTGAGCTAGCGGACGACGGAACGCGGGTCTGGGCGAGCGAGCTGCGACCCCTAAAACGACACCGAACGCAGGAGCTGCTTCTACGCAAGAGTGGTCAGCCAATCGCCGAAGGTTTCATCCGCCCGTACGCACTCGTCCACACGCCTAGGTTCCTACCGGCCGGGTCTCCACGGCCGCTCGGACGCGCGGATGCTGGCGATCCCCCGACTGTCTTCAGCTTCGGGTACGAGGGCTGCGGCTCGGGCACCGCGCGTCTCGTGGCCGCGGTCGACAAGGTCGAACGGGAGCGTGGATTCGAGCCGCCGCTGTGGGTCGACGCACGCGTCTCGCGCAGCGTCCGGGCGATCGGGTTTCGCGAGAAGGCGTTCGAGCAGCTGCTCGGCTCAGCCCGCTACCTCTGGATGCGCGACCTCGGCAACGAGCGCGTCCAGCAGGGCAGAGGGGGGATCCAGATCCGTCGTCCCGAGGCCGTGGCCGATCTCCTGCGGCTCGCTCTCGATACACCGCGCCGACGGGTCATCTATTTCTGCTCGTGTGCGGGAAGCTCTGGCGAATGTCACCGCCACGAAGTGGGGCGCCTGCTCCTTCGCCATGCAAGAGCGGTTGGTGCCCGAATAGCGCGGGTCGAATGGCCCGGTGGCCAGCCTGCCACGCTGGCGCTCGATATTGCCTCCACCGCCGCGCTCAAACGAAAGACCATCGACACGCGCGGCTTCCTCGGAGAGGCAGAAGCGGCCGCAGTGCCGTGGGGATCGCACGGCATCCTGAGCGTGGCGAAGCAGGAGGCCGAGCACGTCCTGCTGGGCCCAGCCCTCTTCGGCGAAAAGCAGACGGTCCTGCGCGTCGTTGAGCACCTCGGTCCCGAGTCGCCCGGGGACCCGCTGTCCATCGCGCGCCGCTGGCGGAAGGCGCACGGGACTGACGTGCAGGCAGTCGGATGAATCGCACCGTGTCGCCACCGCGATCGGCGCAAGGGTCTAAAGATACTTCAACGGGCCACCGAGCCGACGCAGGAGCTCGATCTCGCCGTCCCGACCTTCGAGCCGGATCAATTTCTGTTCCTGGCCTTTGAGCCGGCCCTGCATCTCCTTACCCGGCGAGCTGAACGCGTAGCTGGCCGCTCGCTTTGCATAGGCGTCCCAGTCTCGTTTCTCCTTTGGTCGATCGGCTCGGGCGGCCTCCTTGATGGCGACGGCGATCGCGCCGCGGGAATGGCCGGTGACCGCCATTCGAACGGCGACCTCGGCGTCGAGCCGCGAAGGATCTGCGCGCCGCTGCGGCTGCTCTCGCATGATCTCGGCCAGATGGCGGCGATAGATCGCGGCCGGCGTCATGGACGTCGGTTGCGCCCGTGCCTGACGGTCCGGAGGGTCCGGTCTTCTCGTGGGCCGGAGGCGTTCGCGTTCTGCGGCGATCGCCTGCTGAAGGTTCGGGTTCGTGATCTTGAAGCCATGCTCGGCGGCCAGCTCGACGCAGGTCCGCTTGAATTGTTCGCTGCCGCGAACTGTGATGGCACCCCACTTCTGGGCGCTCAGCTGCAGGGCGGCCAGGACGCTTTCGCGTCGACCGCTGTCGTGGATGTCGATCGTTTTGCCGCGGTCGGTGAAGGCGGGTCCGCCTCGCGAGCCGCTCAAGTGATAGTGGACCCTGCCGCCATCGACCACGGCGCTGAACGCCCGGATGTCCCGCGGCGCGGGTGGGTCGAATGTCGGTCCCTCGATGGTCGCCGGACGCCTCTCTCGGTGCCGCCACTTCTGGGCGTAGTCGCCCTTGAACCGGGACAGCCACTCCTCGCAGGAGGGAAAGCGACCCTTATTCCTTCGAAGGGCAGCCCGCTCCAGCTTATGCCGGTCCCGCAGCTGGGCCTTTTCGCCCGCTTGGCGCGCCGCGAGCGTGCTCCGGAGGGCGTTGAGAAGCTCGCCCTTGCCCTTCCATGACCCGCCGAGGATGTCGGCTCGTTCCTGCCGATGCCGCTCGGCCGCGCGGCGCAGCTCCTTGCGCTGTTTGTCGATATTCAGCGCCCGGGCGGTGGCGCGCTCCTGGTAGTGCTTTCGCCGCTCCTCGGTGTACATCTGCAGCAGCGGCGATTTGGGCTCGAGGGAACGCGGAACGGACTGCGGCGTCGTGACCGTCGAGCCGGGCATGTACTCCCCGAGCCTCTTCTGAAGCGCCGACATGGAGCAGTCACGGCCGGCGGCGCTCGCTTTCACGGCCTGGTCGCCGACCCACAACACGGCGCCCGAGCCCTTCTTCTCGAACCGTATCCCCATGGGCGCGAGGGCTGCGTGCAGCTCTCGCCAGTTATGGACCCGCCTGATAAGCGGCGCGGCGTCTTCGATCGCGACCCGCTCGGCGCTGCGCTCGCCGGCACGCTCCTCGAAGTCTCGCGCCCGAGCCGATGGCTGGCGCTCACCGTCCCCGCGGGGTCGCGCGCGCTCGGGCTCGCCATCCGGGCGAACGTCGTACAGAGGATGCGGCGCGGGCTCCCACCGCTGCCACAGCTCAATGCGAGCGATCGCCCGGTGCGCGATCTCATGGTCAAAGCCCTTGTTGACGGTGACGAGCCTTTCCGTCTCGGGGTTGACACGGTTCACGGCGACATGGACGTGCCAGATGTTCGTGTTGCGGTGGAGCGCATAGATCGCTTGATGCTCGGCGAGCCCCATCTCACCGAGGAACATCCTGACCGCTTCGTCGGCCTGTGCGGTGGTCGGCTGCTCGTTTTCCCGCCAGCTCAAGATCCAGTGCTGGACGGGCTGCGGGCTGCGCTTGGCGATCTCCGCGAGATCGATCATCTCCTGGACCTGGCTGTCGTGATCGATGTTTAAGAGGTTGAGCGCCCCCC
>CAWKBC010000011.1:0-70942 GCA_963847705.1 uncultured Pseudomonadota bacterium
AGCAGCGCGTTGCGCGGGGCCGACTTGGGGACGACGGCGTCGATGAGCTTGCGCTGCAGCAGGTCGTTCCAGACCTCGAGGTGCGAGAACGAATAGAGGACGCGACGGACGCGCGGGTAGTTGTCGCGCACGTGCTCGAACAGATCGTCGGTCTTCTGCCACTCGAGACGGTGATCGCAGAGCAGGACGTCGGGGCGTCCGCTCGCGGAGCTGCGCCAGCGCGTCGCGCTTGGACGAGGCGACGCGCACGTTGTGATCGACCGAGAGAGAGCGCTGGAGGCCACGCGCCATCTTCGGCTCGTCCTCCACCACCAGGATGTCCAGCCGCGCGCGACGCCCGCGGGTCGGGGAGCTGGGGCTCCCCAGCTCGGCGATCATGTCGGCGTTGGTGCTCGGGGGCGCCAGCTCGCGCCGCCAGAGCGCATCCAGCCGCACCATGTCGGTGACCAGATCCTCCGTCTTGCTCGAGGATCTCCTGCACCGCAGAGGCCAGCCGATGGAGCGTCCCGTTCGAGCCTTCGGCGGTCTCCGGACTTGCAGGAGAGGCGGCGGCAACAGTCGGCCCCACGCGCCCCGGTCAGCTCGCGGAAGCAACCGTGGACGCGGCGGAGGCCCGCCCGGGCCAGGCGCAGCTCGCCGGCGACCGCCAGCTTGATCGCCTCTTCGTTGACGGCCGGCGGCGTGGGCGTGGCGAAGAAGACCGGCGTCTGCAGCGCGCTCGGCAACGCCCCCTCGGGGACCTCCACGGTGTAGAGGCCTGAGCGGTGCATCGCCAGGAAGCGCGTCACCTGGGTGACGTTCTTAAACACCCAGGCGTACCCGCGTTGCAGCGGCGCGTTCATCTCCCGGGTGATCGCCTGAACATCGCACAGCTCGGCGAGCGCCAGGCCGTACCAGGGCTCCTCGTCGGAGACGATCAGAATCTCGCCCCGATACGGCGTGCGGAAGCTCTTGTAGGCCGTGGTCGTCGCGCCGGCGGCGATTTGCGACGCCCAAGGTTCCCGTACGGCAATGGCCTTGACGACTCTCATCGTTCGTCCGAGCTTCAAACGGTAACACAAGGCGAACGGAAACGCAGCCCCCGAAATTCTCGTGCCAACGACGACGCGGATCACGGGTCAAGTCGGTCCGCCGGCAACGCCGGCTGGTCCGCCGGCCCCCCCCGTCGGTCCACCGGCAACCTCAGCCGCCCCGCCGGCAGTCCCGGCCGCTCCGCCGGCCGCCCGATGCTGGGCCGGGCCGCTTCCGTTGGACAGATTTCTGGCGGTGTTCACCAGCGCGACGTGGGTGAAGGCCTGCGGGAAATTGCCGGTCAGTCTCTTCGCCACCGGGTCGTACTCCTCCGAGATGAGGCCGACGTCGTTGCGCAGGGCGAGCAATCGTTCGTAGAGAGCGCGCGCCTCGTCGCTGCCGCCCCACAAAGGCGAGGTTGTCGGCCAGCCAGAACGAGCAGGGGAGAAAAATCCCTTCTCCGGGCGGCAGGCCGTCGACGCTCGCGAGCTCGAGCGAGAGGTAGCGACGGACGAACCCGTCGTGCAACAGCTCCCGCTCGATCGCCTCCAGCGTGCCGCGCACGCGCGGATCGTCGGGCGGAAGAAAGCCGACCAGCGGGAACATGAGCGCGCTCGCGTCCAGCTCGCGCGAGCCGTAAAACTGGGTGAACGTGTTGCGCGCCGCATCGAACCCGCGCGCGCAGACGTCGGCGTGAATCTGGTCGCGCAACGCGCGCCAGCGCTCGAGGCGGCCCAGCGAAGCCGAACCGCTCGATCATCTTGACCGAGCGATCGACCGCCACCCAGGCCATCACCTTGCTGTGGGTGAAATCGCGCCGGGGACCCCGCACCTCCCAGATCCCTTCGTCCGGGGTCTGCCAGACCGATTCGACGAAGTCGACCAGGCCCGTGCTGGAGCGCCCAGGCGTCGTCGACGTCGCGGGAGGTCGGCCCGCTGGGCCTGGTAGAGGCAGTCGATGACCTCGCCGTAGACGTCGAGCTGAAACTGATTGCTGGCGGCGTTGCCGATGCGCACCGGCCGGGAGCCCTCGTAGCCGGGGAGCCAGTCGAGCGTCTGTTCGGTGAGCCGCCGCTCGCCCGCCGGGCCGTAAAGGATCTGCGCGTGCTGCGGATCGCCGGCCACGGCGCGCAGCAGCCAGTCGCGCCAGGCCTGGGCCTCGCGCTTGTAGCCCGCGATCATGAGCGCGTAGAGCGTGAAGGTCGCGTCGCGCAGCCAGCAGAAGCGATAGTCCCAGTTGCGCACGCCGCCGATCCGCTCGGGCAGCGAGGTGGTCGGCGCCGCCACGATCCCGCCGGTGGGGCCGTAGGTGAGGCTCTTGAGCGTGATCAGCGAGCGCAGCACGTCGTCGCGCCACGGGCCGCGGTAGGTGCTGGCGGCCGACCAGCGGCGCCACCACTTCTCGGTCTCTGCGAGCGCGGCGTCGGGATCGATCTTGCGCCAGCGCCGATCGTGGCGCGGGACTCCAGGCCATCACGAAGCGCGCCCGCTCCCCGGCGTGGAGCAGGAAACGCGACGACAGCGCCTCCGGCTCGACCGTCATCGGGGACGTCGGCGTCGAGCGCCACCGCGTCGGGACCGCTCACCGCCCAGCGCACGCCACGCTCCTGGTGAATCCAGGGCCGGTAGGCGCCGTACCCGAAACGGAGCGCCAGCTCGCTGCGAACGGGGACCTCGCCGCGCAGGCACTCGACGACGCGGACCACGTCGGGGACGCGATCGCGCGGCGGCATGCAGTCGGTGACGCGCAGGAGGCCACCCTCGGTGGTGAATTCGGTCTCCAGGATCAGCGTGTCGGGACGGTAGCGGCGGCGGACCGCGGTGACCGGGACGTCGGGCGCCAGCAGCCAGCGGCCGTGCCGCTCGTCCCCCAGGAGCGCCGCGAAGCAGGCGTCGGAGTCGAACCGCGGCAGGCAGAGCCAGTCGATCGAGCCGTCGTTGCCCACCAGCGCCGCGGTCTGCGTGTCGCCGATGACGGCGTAGTCTTCGATTCGCAGCGGCATCGGCCGCTCAGTTCGCGCCGCGCCGCGCCTCCGCCCGCGCCGGGGCGGCGGTCGACCGCGCGGCGATGGTCGGCGGGCGGGTCCTGCGGCAGCTCGACGGTGAAGGTCGCCCCCAGCTCGGGGCGGCTGTCGACGCTCACCGTCCCGCCCAGCGCCTCGACGATCTGCTTGACGATCCAGAGGCCGAGACCGATGCCGGCATAGTTGCGGCTCGACGCCGCGCGCTCGAAGCGCCGGAAGATCCGATCTTGATCCTCCGCCGGGATGCCCAGCCCATGGTCATGGACCGCCAGCACGGCGCGATCGCCCGTCACGTCGACGGTGATCTCGATCGGCTTGCCGGCGCCGTACTTGATGGCGTTCGAGAGCAGGTTGGTGATCACCTGATCGAGGCGGCTGGCGTCCCAGGCGCCGACGGCCTGCGTCGTGCCCGCGGACGTCGAGCGCGCAGCCGCGCCGCCGCGCCTCGTCGCCGAGCCGGGTCCGGACCTCGTCGACCACCGCCACCAGATCGACCTCCTCGATCTTCAGCTCCAGCCGGCCGGACGCGATGCGCGACACGTCGAGCAGCTCGTCGATGAGGTGATTGAGCCGCGCCGCCTGGGCGTCGATCCGTTCGGCGCGCTGGATGACGTCCCCGGCCGCCTGGCCGGCGTTGCGGCGGGCGAACCGCAGCAGGTTCTCCACCTCCAGCCGCAAGCGAGGTGAGCGGGCGTGCGGAGCTCGTGCGAGGCGACGGAGAGGAAGTCCTCGCGCAGGCCGATCGCCTCGCGCAGCACCTGCTCGGCCTTCTTCTGATCGTCGATGTCGGTCGCGGCGGCGATCCAGCCGGTGATGGCGCCTGCCTCTGCGCCCTCGCCGTCGCTCCCCCGCTCCGGCACCACGCGCGCCAGGTGCCAGCGGTACGTCCCGTCGGAGGCCCGACGGAGGCGGATCTGCCGCTCGAAGGGCTCCTTGCGGGCGAAACCCTCCTCGAAGGCCTCGCGGACGCTGACGCGATCCTCGGGGTGCAGCGCGTTCCAGAGCGATTCGCCGGTCACGGCCCCCGCCTCGTGGCCGAGGTAGTCGAGCCCGGCCCGGTTCCAGAAGGTGATGCGCCCGCTCGGCGTCGGAGGCCCAGATGCTCTGTGGCATCACGTCGAGGAGGTGGCGGTAGCGCTCCTCGCCGGCCCGCAGGAGCGCGTCGCGCTCGTGCTCGCGCAGCAGCTTCGCCTGCGCCTTGAGCTGCTCTTCCTTCAGATAGAGATCGACGAACACCTGCGTCTTCGAGCGGAGGATGTCGGGATCGAAGGGCTTCACCAGGTAGTCGACCGCCCCCTCGGAGTAGCCGCGAAAGACGTGGGCGGCGTCGCGCCCCACCGCCGTGATGAAGATGATCGGAATGTAGCGGCTGCGCGGCCGCTGCTTGATCAAGCTGGCGGTCTGAAAACCATCCAGGCCGGCCATCTGGACGTCCAGCAGGATGAGCGCGAAGTCGCGCCGCAGGAGGTGCCGAAGCGCCTCCTCGCCGGAGGAGGCCGTGACCAGCTCGTGTCCGAGCGGGGCGAGGATCGCCTCCAGCGCCACCACGTTCGCGGGGTGGTCATCGACCAGCAGGATGCTGGCGCTTTGTCGGAGAGGGCGGCGGGGGCGGTTCTGGCACGTTCACCTCATACGGGCGGCGACGGGCTCGTCGTCGGATCGGGGGCTGGTGAGCTCTCTGGCTTGCCGCTCAAACGACGGATCAGCTCCAGCAGCCGATTGACGTCGACCGGCTTGGGGAGATAGTCGGAGGCGCCCGCCTCCAGGCACTTTTCACGATCGTCTTCCAGCGCCTTGGCGGTCACCGCGACGATCGGCTTGTCGCCGCAGGTGGCGTTGGCGCGGATCGCGCGAATGGTCTCGTAGCCGTCTTTGCCCGGCATCATGACGTCCATCAGCACCAGATCGATCGCCGGGTCGGCCTCCAGCGCGTCGATCCCGGCCTGACCGTTGTCGGCGTAGACCACCTCCAGCCCGGCCGCCTCCAGCACGCTGGTCATGGCGAACACGTTCCGGACGTCGTCGTCGACCACCAGCACCTTGCGGCCGGCGATCTCGGCCAGGTCGAAGGGCGGCGAGGCGGTGGGGACCGGAAGGCTGGGCGCCCGCGGCGCGACCCGCTCGGGCGAGCGCCAGGCGCCGGTGCCACGCTCCTCGTCGGAGCTGGGGAAGCCGATGTAGCGCTCGGGCAGGTAGAGGGTGAAGACGCTCCCCTTGCCGGGCTCGCTCTCGACCTGGATCTCGCCGCCCAGGTGACGCGCGATCTCGCGCGAGATCGAGAGCCCGAGGCCGGTGCCGCCGTACCTGCGGCTGGTCGTCCCGTCGGCCTGCTGGAACGCCTCGAAGATCAGCTCCTGTTTGTTCTCGGGGATCCCGATGCCGGTGTCGACGACGGAGAAGGCGACCACCCGCTCGAACGCCAGCATCGGGTTCGAAAAGCGTGTCCCCGGCTGCGGCCGGTGGATGCGGAGCGTGACCGAGCCTTCGGCGGTGAACTTGAAGGCGTTCGCCAGCAGGTTCTTCAGCACCTGCTGCAGACCGCTGCGGATCGGTGTAGAGCGTGCGGGCCACGCCCAGCTCGACGTCGACCGCGAAGCTGAGGCCTTTCTGTTCGGCCAGGGCGCGGAACGAGCGATCGACGAAGTCGGCGATCTCCGTGGGGTGGATGTCGCGCGGGTCGATCGGCATCTTCCCGGCCTCCACCTTGGAGAGGTCGAGGATCTCGTTGATCAGCGTCAGCAGATCGCCGCCGGAGGCGTAGATCGTCTTGGCGTACTCCACCTCCTTGGGCGTCAGGTGCTTCTCCGGGTTGTCGGAGAGGAGCTTGGCCAGGATCAGCAGGCTGTTGAGCGGCGTGCGCAGCTCGTGCGACATGTTGGCCAGGAACTCGGACTTGTACTTGGAGGTGGTGGAGAGCTGCTCGGCTTTCTCCTCCAGCGACAGCCGCGCCTGCTCGACCTCGCGGTTCTTGACCTCGACCTTCTGTGTTCTGCTCGGCGAGCAGCCGCGCTTTCTCCTCCAGCTCCAGCGCCTGCTTCTCGAGCGCGGTGTTGGTGCGTCGCAGCTCCGCCTGCTGCGTGGTCAGCTCGTTCGACTGCGACTGCAGCTCCTGCGTCAGCGACTGCGACTGCTGCAGCAGCTCCTCCGTCCGCATGCTGGCGCCGATCATGTTGAGCACGACGCCGATCGACTGCATGAGCTGGTCGAGGAACAGCTGGTGGATGGCGCTGAAGGCGTGGAACGAGGCCAGCTCGATCACCGCCTTGACCTGCCCCTCGAACAGCACCGGCAGCACGATGATGTTGAGCGGCGCCGCCTCGCCGAGGCCCGAGCTGATCTGGATGTAGTCGCCCGGCACGCGCGTCAGCAGGATGGTCTTCTTCTCGAGCGCGCACTGCCCCACCAGCCCCTCGCCGGTCTTGAAGCGGTTGCCGACCCCTTTGCGCTCGCGGTAGGCGTAGGTCGAGGTCAGCTTGAGCAGCGGCGTGCTCCGGCGCCTCGCCTCGGCGTCCATCATGAAGAACGCGCCGTAGTGCGCGGAGACCAGCGGCGTCAGCTCGCTCATGATGAGGCGCGACACCGTCTCCAGGTTCTTCTGCCCCTGCATCATCGAGCTGAACTTGGCCAGGTTGGTCTTCAGCCAGTCCTGCTCGGCGTTCTTCTGCGTCGTCTCACGCAGGTTGATGATCATCTGGTTGATCTTGTCCTTCAGCGCGGCGACCTCGCCCTGCGCCTCGACCTCGATCGACCGCGTCAGATCGCCCTTGGTCACCGCGGTGGTCACCTCGGAGATCGCCCGCACCTGCGAGGTCAAGTTGCCGGCCAGCTGGTTGACGTTGTCGGTCAGCTGCCGCCAGGTGCCGACGGCGCCCGGCACCTTGGCCTGGCCGCCCAGCTTCCCCTCGATGCCGACCTCGCGCGCCACCGTCGAGACCTGATCGGCGAACGTCCCCAGCGTGTCGCACATGTCGTTGATGGTGTCGGCCAGCGCGGCGATCTCCCCCTTGGCCTCGACGCCGACCAGCTTCTGGGTGAGGTCGCCGTTGGCCACCGCGGTGACGACCTTGACGATCCCGCGCACCTGCGTGGTCAGGTTGGAGGCCATGAAGTTGACGTTCTCGGTGAGATCCTTCCAGGTGCCGCTCACGCCGGGGACGCGCGCCTGGCCGCCCAGCTTCCCCTCGATGCCGACCTCGCGCGCCACGCTGGTGACCTGGTCGGCGAAGGTCGACAGCGTGTCGGTCATGCTGTTGATGGTGTCGGCCAGCGCGGCGATCTCCCCCTTGGCCTCGACGACCATCTTCTGCTTGAGGTCGCCGTCGGCGACGGCGGTGACGACCTTGACGATGCCGCGCACCTGCGCGGTCAGGTTGCGGGCCATGAAGTTGACGCTCTCGGTGAGGTTCTTCCAGACGCCGGCCACGCCGCCCACGTCGGCCTGGCCGCCCAGCTTCCCCTCGGTGCCGACCTCCTTGGCGACGCGCGTGACCTCGCTGGCGAAGCTGTTCAGCTGATCGACCATCGTGTTGATGGTGTTCTTCAGCTCCAGGATCTCCCCTTTGACGTCGACGGTGATCTTCTTCGACAGGTCGCCGTTGGCCACCGCCGTCGTCACCAGCGCGATGTTGCGCACCTGCGCCGTCAGGTTGGAGGCCATCGAGTTGACGTTGTCGGTGAGATCCTTCCAGACGCCGCCCGACACCCCCTTCACCTCGGCCTGGCCGCCCAGCTTGCCGTCGGTGCCGACCTCCTTGGCCACGCGGGTGACCTCGCCCGCGAACGAGCGGAGCTGATCGACCATCGTGTTGATGGTGTTCTTCAGCTCCAGGATCTCCCCTTTGACGTCGACGGTGATCTTCTGCGAGAGGTCACCGTTGGCGACCGCCGTCGTCACCTTGGCGATGTTGCGCACCTGATCGGTCAGGTTCCCGGCCAGCAGGTTCACGTTGTCGGTCAGGTCCTTCCAGGTGCCGCTCACCCCCGGGACCTGCGCCTGCCCGCCCAGCTTGCCGGCGGTGCCGACCTCGCGCGCGACGCGCGTCACCTCGGCGGCGAAGCTGTTGAGCTGATCGACCATGGCGTTGATGGTGTTCTTCAGCTCGGAGATCTCGCCTTTGACGCTGACGGTGATCTTCTGCGAGAGATCGCCGTTGGCCACCGCCGTCGTCACCTTGGCGATGTTGCGCACCTGATCGGTCAGGTTCCCGGCCAGCAGGTTCACGTTGTCGGTCAGGTCCTTCCAGGTGCCCGAGACGCCCCGCACGTCGGCCTGGCCCGCCCAGCTTCCCCTCGGTGCCGACCTCGCGCGCCACGCGCGTCACCTCCGAGGCGAAGGCGCGCAGCTGATCGACCATGGTGTTGACGGTGCTCTTGAGCTCCAGCACCTCCCCCTTGGCGTCGACGGTGATCTTCTTCGACAGATCGCCGGTGGCCACCGCCGTCGTCACCTCGGCGATGTTGCGCACCTGGGTGGTGAGGTTGTTGGCCAGCAGGTTGACGTTGTCGGTGAGGTCCTTCCAGGTTCCGGCCACGCCGGGGACCTGCGCCTGCACGCCCAGCTTCCCCTCGACGCCGACGGTGCGCGCCACGCTGGTGACCTGCTCGGCGAAGATGCCCAGCGTCTTGGTCATGCTGTTGAGCGTGTCGGCCAGGGCGGCGATCTCCCCCTTGGCCTCGACGCCGACCAGCTTCTGAGAGAGGTCGCCGTTGGCGACCGCGGTGACGACCTTGACGATCCCGCGCACCTGCGCGGTCAGGTTGGTGGCCATGAAGTTGACGTTGTCGGTGAGATCCTTCCAGACGCCGCTCACCCCTTTGACGTCGGCCTGGCCGCCCAGCTTCCCCTCGGTGCCGACCTCGCGCGCCACGCGCGCCACCTCGGCCGAGAAGCTGTTCAGCTGATCGACCATGGTGTTGATGGTGCTCTTCAGCTCCAGCACCTCCCCCTTGGCGTCGACGGTGATCTTCTTCGACAGGTTGCCGCGCGCGACGGCGGTCGTCACCTCGGCGATGTTGCGCACCTGCGCGGTGAGGTTGTTGGCCAGCTGGTTCACGTTGTCGGTCAGATCGCGCCAGATGCCGGCCGCCTCGGGGACCGCCGCCTGGCCGCCCAGCTTGCCGTCGGTGCCGACCTCCTTGGCGACGCGCGTGACCTCGGCGGCGAACGACGACAGCTGATCGACCATCCCGTTGACGGTGGTCCCGATGCGCAGGAACTCCCCTTTGACCGGCTGCCCCTCGATCTCCAGCGCCATCTTCTGCGTGAAGTCGCCGGCGGCGACCGCGCTGATGACGCGCGCGACCTCCGTCGTCGGCTGCACCAGATCGCCGATGAGCGCGTTGATGGACCCGATGCTGGCGGCCCAGCCGCCGCTCTGCTCGCGCAGCGACGCCCGCTCGGTCATCCGCCCTTCGCGCCCGACCACCCGCTCGACGCGGACCATCTGGCTGGCGAACGCCTCATTGAGCGCGACCACCGCGTTGAACTCGCGCGCGATCGCCGCCATCAACTGCTGGATCGCTTGCTCGTCGCCAGCGTGGGAGCCGGCCGGGCTCCCCGCGTTTGCCCGGGCGAAGTCGAAGGAGAGCCGGGCCGAAAAATCGCCCTGGCGAACGGCGCTCAGCGCATCGAGGAGCGCCCGGAGCTGCCCGTCGAGGGGCGGCGCCTTGCCCCGGCCATTCCGCTTGCCCCGCGCACTGACATCGCCTGACTTGGCCTTCCTCGCGCCGCCGGCCGCAGGACGCACGCGACCATTGGCCTGGCTGTGGGTATCTTCCATGCGTTGTCCCCTCTTGCCGACTGGCGGTGGTTTGACCGGCGAGGCCCGGCCAAACCACCCCCTCGTTCCAAGAAGCCGCCGAAAATCAGTGAAATTCCTAAGTAGTCACTCATACGGCTCCCGCAAGGGGAGACCCGGATCTTTGATCACGCCTGGACGCCTCCCATGACAGTCGACCCCAGTTTTTCAGGCTTACCCGGCCTCCACGACGCGCCGGGACCAAAGGCGGCCCCGCTCTCTGCCGTGCTCGGCGTGACGGTGCTGGGCTCCGTCAGCAGCGGGACGTTCTGGGCCGGCCTCTTCTTCGTCACGGCGCAAAAGTACGGCTTCTCGGTCTTCGCCAACCTGGTTCTGGCCACCGCCATGGGCGCCGTCTACACGCTCGCCGCGCGCGTGGCGGGGCGGCTCGCCCACGGGCGCGTTCCGCGCCGCGTGATGTCGCTGGCGCTGGCGACCTGGACCGCGGCTGCGCTGCTGCCCCTGCTGCTCCCGGGCGCGGTGAGCGCGCTCTGGATCGCCGCGCTGGTCGGCTCGGCCGCCTCCGCGACCACCTTCCCGGTCGTGGAGAGCTACCTGACGGCCGGACGCCACGGCGCCGAGATGCGCTCGGCGATCGGCAAGTTCAATCTGACCTGGACCCCCGCCACCGCGCTGCCGCTGTTGCTGCTCCCCCTGTTCGGGCCAGACAAGATGCTGGGGAGCTTCGCGATCTCGGCGGCCGCCAGCGGCCTCGCCCTGCTGGCGGCGCGCGCCCTGCCGCTGCACCCGGCACCCCACGGGCAGGAGGCGGCGCAGGCTGCGGTGGGACCGGAGTACCCCGCGCTCCTCCGGGCGGCCTCGTGGCTGCTTCCGTTCAGCTACGTCATCTCCGCCACGCTGGCGCCGGTGTTGCCGCACCGGCTGGCGGCCGTCGGCGTCGGCGCATCGGCCAGCTTCGTCGCCGCGATCTGGATGGCGACCCGGTTCGGCGCGCTCCTGTTGATGTGGCGGAGCCGCTTCTGGCACGGGCGCTGGGAGACGGTCGGCGCGGCCGGCGTGGCGCTGGTCGGGGGCCTGGCGCTCGTCCTCCTGGCCAACTCGCTGCTGGTCCTGATCGCCGGCCTCCTGGTCTACGGCGCCGGGATGGGCCTCACCTATTACATGTCCCTCTACTATTCGATGGCGATCGGGCACGGTGCCGTCGACGCCGGCGGCAACTTCGAGGCGTTGATCGGCGTCGGCTACTGCGTGGGTCCGTTCCTGGGGATCGTCGGACAGGTGGTGGCCGGCCCGGCGCGGGGCGACGCGGCGACGGTCGCGCTGACCTGGCTCTGCACGGCGCTCGCCGCGCGCGGCGTCGTTCGCCCCTACCTGGAGGGCCGCCGCCGCAGGCGCTGACGACTGGCCACAGATTCGCCGCGGTCGTTACCTGTTCGTCACAATCGTGGCCATTTCGATCGCCTGTGAAACATGACTTAACGAACTCGTCGCGGTGTCGTTGGCGCACGCCCCAACGAACGGGGGTAACAACGAGTCTCAGCATGGCGTCCATACAGCTGCTGGGGCGAGCTCGAGAGGCATTTCACGCTGCGGACCCGTTCGGTCCGCGCATCAACCGTCTGGCGTTGGTCACGGACGCCTGGCGCCCACAGACCAACGGCGTGGTCAACACGCTGGTGCGGTTGGTGAAGCACCTCGAGCTGGGGGGGATGGAGGTGATGGTGGTCGCGCCCGACGCCCACTTCACCCTGCCCCTCCCCTCGTATCCCGAGATCCGGGTGGCCTGCGATCCCTGGAAGGCGATCGGCCGCATCCGCGGCTTCGCCCCTGACGCCGTTCACGTGGCGACCGAGGGGCCGCTCGGCTTCTCGACGGTGGCCTGGCTGCGCTACAAGAAGCTGCGCTTCACCACCAGCTTTCACACCCGCTACCCGGAGTACCTCAGCGCGCGCGTCCCCGTCGTCCCGGTCTCCTGGGGCTACGATCTCGTGCGTTGGTTCCATGGGCGCGCGGAGCACACGCTGGTGAGCTCGATGTCGCTGCTGCACGAGCTCGAGGGCAAGCGGGTTGGCGGGCGACTGGTTCATTGGCCCCGCGGTGTCGACGCCGACGTCTTCAACCCGACGCACCGGCGCGACGACGTCTACGCCGGGGTGCCAGGGCCGATCTGGCTTTACGTCGGGCGGGTGGCCGTCGAGAAGAGCCTGGAGGACTTCCTGAAGTTGCCGCTGCCGGGCACCAAGGTGGTGGTCGGCGACGGTCCCTCGCGCGAGGAGCTGCAGCGCAGCTATCCCGATGTGCTGTGGCGCGGCTACCAGTTCGGCGCCGAGCTGTCGGCGCACTTCGCCAGCGCCGACTGCTTCGTCTTCCCTTCGCGCACCGAGACGTTCGGCAACGTCATCCTCGAGGCGCTCGCCTCGGGACTTCCGGTGGCATCGGTCCCCGCGCCCGGTCCGGTCGATCTGATCATCGAAGGCGTGAACGGCGCCATTGACGACGATCTTCACGCCGCCTGCCTGCGCGCCCTCCCCTGCCCGCGCGAGCGCGCGCGCACCAGCGTGGTCAAGCGGACCCTGCGCGCCGGCCACGATCTCTTCCGCGCTCACCTCGTCCCGCTGCGCCCCGAGCGCGCCTTCTCCGCTCCGCGCGCGGCCGAGGCGGCCTGAGGCGCGAGCGGATGCGACATCGCGTGAGGTCGAGACGGCTTCGCCGGCTCGACCTCGTCGCGGGGGGCGCGGGACCCTCCCAGGGTCCCGAACTAGACGCCCGGAAGCCGCAGGAGCGGCTGGCCCATCTTGATGGTGGTCCCCTGGCTGATCCCGTCCGCGAGCGAGAATCCGTCCGGCGCGAACACGATGATGGTGGATCCGAGCTCGAACCAACCCATCTCCTCGCCCTTGCGGAAGGTCGCGTCGCAATGCACGGCGCGTGGCCCCTCGTACGCCAGATGCAACGGCACGTCGAGGAAGCGGAGCCGGATGCTGGCGACCAGGATCGAAGCCACCGGCACCAGGGTGACGACGTGATCTCCCACCCCGAGCCGGGTCTGAATGACGGCGTGCTCGTTCTTGCAGTAGAGCTTCTCCACGCGGTTGACGGCGATCGGGTTGGTGTTCCAGGTGTCGCCCGAGAAGTAGTTGAGGTGAACGACGCGGCAGTCGTGCGGGGCATGGAAGCGGTGGTACATGCTCGACGTCAGCCGCAGGGTCACGTAGCGTCCGTTGCGGTAGAGTCGTTCGAGCACCGGGTCGTCGAGGAGATCGTGCAGCGTGTAGGAGAGCCCTTTGGCCTGAATCACCACGTCGCCGTCGACCGTCCCCGAAGCGCCCACGATGGCGTCGCAGGGGCTCACCAGCACGTTCGGGTCGGGATCGATCGGCCGTACGCCGGGCTTGAGCTCGCGGATGAAGCAGTCGTGCAGGCTGTCGAACGACGGCTTGGCCGCCTCGTCGAGATTGGGCTCGGCGAACAGGCACCAAAGCCCGATCGAAAGATCGCGCACCAGCGGCTGGCGGATCTTGCTCACCCAGCCGACGAACTGGGTCGCCAGGCGGCGCGGGATGCGATTCGTCAGCAAGAAGTTGAGCTCTTCCTGCTGGCCGAAGCGGGCCAATATGGATCGAGCGGTCACGGAACCAGGAGGAGACGTTGATGACATTGGCCCTCTATGCGTTGAGTGCGGCTGGCACCGTCGGAGTGACGGCGTCTTTGCACCGGGTGACGACACGACTGACGTTGTCCAAGGCGAAGCACCCCTCGCTGCGCGGCCACGCGAAGATGTCGCGCTTCTTCGCCAAGCTGGTGCCCTTCTACGAGTACGACGAGGCCCGCTTCTTCCGCACCGACGGCGCCCCCGACGCCGTTACCGAGCGGCGCCGCGCCGGGTTCATGGCGCTCGCCGAGATCTACAAGCAGCGCTACGCCGAGACGGTGAAGCTGACCCGCGAGGTGGAGTCCGGCATCTCCGACCTGCAGTTCACCGCCTCCTACCGGGTTCCGTTTCAGTACAGCCGGTTCGTGCGGCAAAATCTCTCCGCCGGCGCCTTCGTCAGCTCGTCGGCCGGCGTCCAGGTGACCGATCTCGACGGGAACGAGGCCTACGATCTGACCGGCGCCTACGGCGTGAACGTCTTCGGCTACGACTTCTACAAGCAGTGCCTCGACCGCGCCTTCGAACGCGCCCGCACCCTCGGGCCGGTGCTCGGCCCCTACCACCCGGTGGTGGCCGACAACGTGAAGCGGCTGCGCGAGATCTCCGGGCTCGACGAGGTCTCCTTCCACATGTCGGGGACCGAGGCGGTCATGCAGGCGGTGCGCCTGGCCCGCTACCACACCCGCCGCTCGCACCTGGTCCGCTTCTGCGGCGCCTACCACGGCTGGTGGGGCGACGTGCAGCCGGGCGTGGGGAACCCCACCCCGGCGCACGAGACCTACACGCTGAAGGAGATGGACGAAGACTCGCTGCGCGTGCTGCGCAGGCGGAACGACATCGCCTGCGTGCTGGTCAACCCGCTGCAGGCGCTGCACCCCAACGCCAACGCCCCCAGCGACTCGACGCTGCTCGCCAGCGACCGCACCGCGCAGTTCGATCGCGCCGGCTACACCGAGTGGCTGAAGAAGCTGCGCGCGGTCTGCCGCGAGCGCGGCATCGTGCTCATCTTCGACGAGGTCTTCGTGGGGTTCCGGCTGGCGCCGCGCGGCGCGCAGGAGTACTTCGGCGTCAAGGCCGACATGGTGACCTACGGCAAGACGCTGGGCGGCGGCCTGCCGATCGGCGTCCTCTGCGGGCGCAAGGAGCTGATGAAGCGGTTCCGCGACGATCGCCCGGCGGACATCTGCTTCGCCCGCGGGACCTTCAACGCGCACCCCTACGTGATGACCGCGATGAACGAGTTCCTGCACCGGATGGAGACCCCGGAGGTCCGCACCCTTTACAAGAACCTCGACGACACCTGGAACGGACGCGCGCAACGCCTCAACCGGCGCCTCGCCGACGAGGGGCTTCCGGTGCGCGTGGCGAACCTGCAGACGATCTGGACCGTCCTTTACACGCAGCCGTGCCGCTACAACTGGATGCTTCAATTCTATCTGCGGGCCCAGGGGCTGGCGCTGTCCTGGGTGGGGACCGGCCGCTTCATCTTCAGTCTCAACTACAGCGACGCCGACTTCGACGCCGTGGCCGACAAGTTCCTGGCCGCCGCCCGCGCGATGCAGGCTGACGGGTTCTGGTGGTCCAGCCCCTCGCTGACCGACAAGACCATCAAGCGCGGCATCCTTCGGGAGATGCTCGCGCGCCGGCTCTAGCACCGTCTCCAACCCGGGCACGAACATGGGCCAGTCCCCTGGCTCAGCGCCCGCTGATTCGGCAGGGAGCGCCTGCCCGGACTGCCCCGGACCGGGCCGCCCAGGACCAGACCGCCCGAGGCCAGACCGCCCAAGGCCAGACCGCCCGAGGCCAGACCGCCCGAGGCCAGACCGCCCGAGGCTAGACCGCCCGAGGCCAGACCGCCCGGGACCAGACCGCCCGGGGCCAGACCGCCCGAGGCCAGACCGCCGGAGGCCAGACCGCCCGCTCTCAGAACCGCCCGCTGGGTTGAAGGCGAACCGCGGGCCGCGCGGAATCGAGGGCCGCCCGCGCGATTCGCCCCCATCCTCCGCACGGGACTTTTTTCCGGCGGCGGGGAGCGCAGCCGTCGATTTGGGAGGGGGCTCCCCGCCGCCGGAAAAAAGTTCATTCGCGGAGGCGGACGACCGCTCGTGCGGGCGACCTTGATTCCGCGAATGCCCGGGGTTCACCTGTGGCGGATTCATTTGCGCCGAGCTCGATTGCAAGCGTGGCGTCTGCGCCGAGCCGGTTGCAACCATGAGGCCCGCGCCGAGCTCATTGCGAGCGCGAGCGCGAGCAGCGAGCGCATGGGCGGATGGGTGGATGGGCGAGTGGGCAGATGGGCGGATGGACGGATGGACGGATGGACGGATGGGTGGAAGGCGAATGGGCAGGGGGACCGGAACTAGCAAAGGGCACGTGCGGCCGCAGGCTGCACGTGCCCTCGAGGACGGCAATCAGGCCTCAGGCCGCGGCGTGCTTCTGCGGCTCCACCATCTCGCCCCGCATCAAATACAGCGGCGCCCGGTGATAGAGGTAGATGTCGTGGAACGGATCCGTGAGGATCTTCGTGAACCAGACCAGCCCGGTCTTCACGCTGCGCAGGAAGAACAGGTGAACGGTCCGGAACAGCAGCGCCCCGGCCGCCAGTCCAATCCAGAGACGCGCCAGGTGCTCGAGGTACGTCGAGAGGTTGGTCCAGGGCTGCGCGAAGATCCCGAACGCCGTCGGCGCGAAGTAGAGCGCGATCGGAACCGCCGCCCAGATGCTGTGCAGGATCACCTTGCGGCGCAGGTTGAAGCCGACCTTCACCTTCTCTTTGTACTCGTGCGTGGCCTGGTTCTCTTCGTCGTAGCCCTTCGGCTCGAAGAAGAAGTGGCCCACTTGACGGATGCACATGGCAAACGTCCAGCCGAACAGCGCCGCCGCCACCGGGTGGGTGAACAGCATCACGTAGGTGACGCAGAAGCTGATCGCGCTGATCAGGTGCAGCGTCTGGTTGATGCGACTGTGGTGGTAGAAGCGATGGTCATCCCAGCGCTGCTCTTTCAATTCCTCGAAAAAGCCGGTCATGTGCTCTCCTTCGCTCGCGTCGGCGAGCCAAACGTTGGCGGGCCGAACGGCCTGCCAAACAAGGTTGGCTCAATTAGCCGCTAACTGCGTGCTTTGGAAAGCGAACTTTGGGTGACGTTCTGGTCACCGACTGTCACGGACAGTCTGCGGGCCGGGGCCGCGCGAATCAGCCACAAGCTGACCCAGACCCCGGTGCTGAAATAAAGCGACATCCAGGGCACCTCCTCGCGCCACGGCTCCCAGTCGCGCGTCACCACCCGGTGAAAGCCGGCGTCGCGCACCCCTTCGACGAAGGAGAGATAGGGGCGCTTGCTCTGCTCGTCGGCCCGCCAGCGACGGAGGTACATCGGGACGTCGACCGTCGACATGAAGACGATGTACGCGCCGATGAGCGCGGTCGCGATCCCCACGAACCGCTGCCGCGCCCCGCGCTCGCGCGCGAGCAGGCCGACGACCACCAGCGCCGAGGCGAAGGTCCAGAGGGACTGCTCGATGGCGTTGCCGAGGTAGTTCGTCGACAGGACCGCGTACCAGGAGCAGATCTCCGCCACCGCGATGATGGGGACCAACACCCGCGAGACAATCTTCGCCAGGTCTCGCTGCCCCGGGCCGGCCGATTCACCGAGGAGAAACGCCCACTGCGTCATGAAGGCCAGCTCGGCCACCGTCGCCACCGCGCGTCCGATCAGGACGACCGAGAGCCAGTTGTCGTAGAGGCAGATGCGCTGCACATCCGCGCGGGGGAAGATCGAGCGGAAGGCGCAACCCGCCACGAACAGCGCCGAGAGGATCAGCTGACGCCGGCGGTAGTCGCGGCGCTCGGCCCCCTGCAGAGCCCGCTCCCGCTGCAGCGCAACCGCGGTCCGCAGCCAGAGCGCCACGTTGAGGAGGGTGATCGCCCACAGAAACCAGATCCAGGCGGAGATCCCCGGCGACCCAGCCGCCATCATTGATTCCCGTTGCGCAGGAGGGTGTTCGCCACAGCACCATCACCATTGCGCATCAACCCGGTGACAGTCCAGTTACAGTTCTGCAACACCCACAGGCTGATTGATCGTTTCCGACCCAGCGTGGAGCTCGCCCAGCCAGTCGACGACCCGCTCCTCCGCCCAGTAGCGGGGCCGCCAGGGCCAAGGCCCCGCGACGAACCCGGTGTGGCCGCCCCAGGGCGTGACCTCGAAGGTGACCGCCTGCGAGCCGACGGCACGCGCCCGCTCCACCGCCTCGCGCGGGTAGAACGGATCGTCTTCGCTGCTGATGCAGAGGGTCGGCACGGCGATGCGCGGCAGGTATCCGAGCGAGCTCGAACGCCGGTAGTAGTCCTCGGCGCTGGAGAAGCCGTGCATCGGCGCGGTGAGCCGCTCGTCGAATTCGGCGACGGTCCGCGCCGCGCCGATGCGCGCGGCGTCGAGGTGGGCCGTCTCGCGGGGAAACCGCGCCAGCACGTCGAGCGCCTTGGGTTTCAGCCGCCGCAGGAAGTGATAGGTGTAAAAGCGCGCACCGGGCCGCTCCAGGTAGCGAGAGGCGGCGGCCAGATCGTAGGGGACGGAGATCGTGGCAGCGCCCCGGATCGTGCTGGCGGCGCCAGACTCGCCCAGCCACTTGAGCAGGACGTTTCCGCCCAGCGAAAATCCCACGGCGTAGATGGGGACGTCCGGCTCCCGCGCGGCCAGCAGGCGCAGCGCGAAGTCGAGGTCGGCGGTGTCGCCCGAGTGGTAGAGGCGGGCGCGCCGGTTCTTGAGCCGGCGCGAGATCTGCTGGGGATCGCGCGCGCACGATCGAAAGTTGAGCACCGTGCAGCGCCAGCCGACCCGCGCCGCCTGCACCGCCAGCCCCTGCGTGTGGAGGGAGTGGGCGCTCCCCTCGAGGCCGTGCAGCAACAGCAGGCGCGGGGCGCCGGCCGGGCCAGCGGCGTGGTCGAGGACCAGATCGTCATCGTCGTCGGTGGTCAGCACCTCGCGCTGGAACCTGACCAGATGCCGCGAGCGAGCCAGACGCGCCCAGAGGGTCTGGGCGGTGGCCCCCCGCAGCCACCAGGCGACCGCGACCCGTTCGGCTCCCTGCGTCGCTCCGGCTCCCGTCATCGCCCCATATATAGATGACGGAGGCGCGCCCGGCGCGTCCAGATTCCGGTCACTTCCGCTTGCACGGGGGCCCCTCGCCAACTAGACAAAGAACCATGAGCTCATCCGGAGAGGTCCTGACCGCCGACGGAAACAGCCCGAAATCCGGGGGCGCGGCGGCCGTCGATCGAGGATCCCCCCCGCAGCGGCGACCGCCGCGGCGGACACACCGGCGGCGAAGCGGAGCCGGCGACCCTTCGTGCTGGCGGCCCTCGCTGTCGTGGTGGTGGTCGGGGGGCTCTACTACCTGCACGCCCGCAACTTCGAGGAGACGGACGACGCGCAGATCGACGGCAACATCAGCAACATCGGGCCGCGCGTCACCGGCACCGTGACCGCCGTCTACGTGGTGGAGAACCAGTTCGTGAAGGCGAACGACGCGCTGCTGGAGATCGACCCCACCGATCTTCAGGTGGCCGTCGCCCAGGCCAAGGCGTCGGTCGCGCAGGCCGAGGCGCAGCTGCAGGCCGAGGATCCCTCGGTGTCGATCACCCAGACCTCCAACACCGCCCTGGTGGCGGGCGCCTCCTCGGAGCTTTTGTCGGCCACCGCCGGCCTCACCGGCGCCGAGAAGGACGTGGAGCAGCTGAATTCGCGCCTGGTGCAGGCGGAGGGAAACGCGCGGCTGGCCGAGATCGAGAGGAAGCGCGGCGAGGACCTCTGGAAGGCGCAGGCGATCCCGCGCGCCGACTACGATCGCCGGATCACCACCGCCGAGACCACGGCGGCCGAGGTGCAGGCCGCCCAGCACGCGCTGTCGTCGGCGCGCGAGCGGGTCTCGCAGCAGAAGGCGCAGCTCGGGGCCACCAAGAGCAGGCTGACGGAGGTCAAGCAGAACGCGCCCAAGGAGGTGCAGACACGGCGCGCCTCGGTGCAGTACCGCCAGGCCAATCTGGAGCTGGCCCAGGCGCAGCTCCACCAGGCCGAGCTGAACCTCGGCTACGCCAAGATCCGCACGCCGATCCCGGGCGTGGTGGCCAAGAAGGCGGTCAACGTGGGCGACCACGTCTCCCCCGGCCAGCAGCTGGTGGCGGTGGCGCAGACCGACGCGCTGTGGGTCACCGCCAACTTCCGTGAGACGCAGATCGAGCGGATGCACCCGGGGATGTCGGTCGAGCTCCACGTCGACGCGCTGGGGACGAAGATGACCGGCACGGTCGAGAGCATCGGCGGCGCCACCGGGTCCCGCCTCAGCGTGCTGCCGCCCGAGAACGCCTCGGGCAACTACGTCAAGGTGGTGCAGCGGATCCCGGTGCGGATCAAGCTGGACCCGCAGGAGGGGCTGGATCGCCTGCGCCCCGGGATGTCGGTCGAACCCAAGGTGCGCGTGACGCCGTGAGCGCGGCCGGCTCGGCGGCGGCCGCACCCCCGCGCCCCGCCTACTTCGCCACCGGCTGGACCAACGGCCACAACCCCTGGGTGATCGCGCTGGTCGTCACCATGGCGACCTTCATGGAGGTGCTCGACACCAGCATCGCCAACGTCTCGCTGCCGCACATCGCCGGCAACCTGTCGGTCAGCCAGGACGAAGGGACCTGGGTCCTCACCTCGTATCTGGTCTCGAACGCGGTGGTGCTGCCGATCAGCGGCTGGATCGCCTCCAAGGTGGGGCGCAAGCGCTTCTACATGACCTGCGTCATGTTGTTCACCGCCAGCTCGTTCCTCTGCGGCATCGCGCCGTCGCTGGGGTGGCTGGTCTTCTTCCGCATCCTGCAGGGGCTGGGCGGCGGCGGCCTGGGGCCCAGCGAGCAGGCGATCCTGGCGGACACCTTCCCCCCCGCCAAGCGCGGCATGGCCTTCGCGGTCTACGGCATGGCGGTGGTGCTGGCGCCGGCGATCGGACCGACGCTGGGCGGCTTCATCACCGATCACTTCAACTGGCGCTGGATCTTCTTCATCAACGTGCCGGTCGGTCTGCTCTCGCTCACGCTCTCCCAGCGGGTGGTCAGCGATCCGCCCCACATCGTGGCCGGCAAGGCCAAGGCCGGGGGCATCGACTACGTCGGTCTCGCCCTCATCGCCATCGGTCTGGGCGCGCTGGAGATCGTGCTCGACAAGGGACAGGAGGACGAGTGGTTCGCCTCGTCGTTCATCCTCGGCAGCACCATCGTGGCGGCCGTCTGCCTGGTCGCCTTCGTCATCTGGGAGCTCAATCACGAGCACCCGATCGTCGATGTGAAGCTGTTCAAGAACCCGACCTTCGCGGTCTCCAACGTGATGATGTTGACGCTGGGCGTGGCGCTGTTCGGCTCGACCGTTCTCCTGCCACAGTACCTGCAGGTCTTCATGGGCTACACCGCGCAGCAGTCGGGGATGGCGCTGTCGCCGGGAGGGTTCGTGGTGATCCTGCTGCTGCCGTTCGTCGGCATGATGGTGTCGCGGGTCGACACCCGTTACATGATCGGCTTCGGCTTCCTGGCGCTGTCGTCGGCGCTGTTCTTCATGACGAAGCGCATCTACGGCGGCATCGACTTCAAGACCGCCGTCGAGCTGCGGGTCATTCAGTCGATTGGTCTCCCCTTCCTCTTCATCCCGATCAACACGCTGGTCTACGCCGGCGTGCCGCCGGAGAAGAACAACGCCGTGTCGGGGATCGTCAACCTGTCGCGCAACATGGGGGGCGACATCGGCATCGCCGCGGTCACGACCCTGATCGCGCGCCGCTCACAGTTCCACCAGAGCCTGCTGGTCGGCCGCACCAACAGCTACGACCCCAGCTTCACCGCGCGCCTCGAGGGGCTGGCCAGCAACTTCCAGCGCGCGGGCGCCTCGGCCATCGACGCCACCCACCGAGCGATGGCGGTCATCTACCTCCAGCTGCAACAGCAGGCAGCGACGCTGGCCTTTCTCGACGCCATTAAGATGCTGGCGGTCGCCACCGGCCTCATGATCCCGCTGCTGTTCCTGACACGAAGGCCTCGTCCGGGCGGCGCGCCGGCCGGCGGGCACTGAGCCGCGAGCTATTTACCGCTCTGTCCGCGCAGGCGGCCGCTCGCGCCTGCAACCAGCCTCCGCTCCTCGGGCGCGAGTCCCAACGCCAGGAGCGTGGCGCCGTAGACGACGAGACCGAGGACGATGACCAGCGGAACGCGGAGGCCGACATGGGCGACATGCCCGTTGAGCGCGAGCTCGACGGCCAGGGCCGCGGCTGCCGCAGCGAGCGGCTTGAGGATCGTCCGGTCGAACGGGTAGACGCCGAAGCCCACCCGGACCTCGACCATCGCCAATACGTTGACCAGGGCCGTGCTGCCCAGCGCGGCGAGCGCGGTTCCGACCAGCCCGAACCGTGGGATGAGCGCCACCCCGAGGCCGATGTTCAAGGCCGCGCTGAGGACGTTGTTCAGAAGCAGGGCGCGCGAGCGCCCCCCCGTCACCAGGATCCACCCCACCAAGCCCAGGCTGACGTTGATCCAGTGGCTCACCGCCAGGATGCAGACGGCGGTCGCCCCCTCTTGAAAGGCCGGGCCGTAGAGCGCCAGCAGATCGTGCCGGAGGACCGCCACCGTGAAGGCGATGGGTGTGGCAACGGTGAAGACCCATCGGTTCATCATCACCAGGTTCTGTTTGAGCCGGTCGCGCTGCCCCATGCTCACCGCCTCGGCGAAGACAGGCGCCGCCACGCTGTCGAAGACGGAGCGGGCGCTGGCGATGATCCGGGTGATGAACTCCGAGGCTGCGTAGACGCCCGCCGCGCTGGTCCCCAGGAACGCGGTCAAGAGGATGATGTCCGCCCGCTGCAGGATGGCGTTCAGAAGATCCGAGGCGGCGAGCGGGAGCGAGAAGGGGATGAGGCCCGGCAACCAAGGGGCGCGGAGCGACCGCCGGAGCTCCCCTCGTCCGAACACGCGGCCGACCGCGACGATCGCCAGCAGCAGCGACGCCGTCGCGGCCAGGACGTGCGCGACCGCCAGGGTGGCCAGCGAGCGACCGAGGAGCGCGGCCGACACGCCGGCCAGGAGCAGGAAGACCGGATCGCCGATGCCGCGGACGTAGAAATTCGCACGCGTCACCTTGGCGGCCAGGCTGGCCTGCACCAGGACCACCGTGCACCCGGCCACGATCGCCGCCGGGGCCAGGATGCGCAGAGAGGTCTCCAGCGCCGGCTCGCGCATGAGGCGCGAGAGCGGACCGGCGGTGGCGATCAGGATCGCGGCCGCCGCTGACGAGAACAGCAGGCAGAGCCGCAGCCCGCTGCCGATGGCGCTGCGGACCTGGTCCTCCTCGCCGCGCGCGCGGTGCGCCGCCACGTAGCGCAGCATCCCGCCCCCGGCGCCGCCGGTTCCGCCCCGGGTCACCAGCTCCAGGATCGCCAGGGAGGCCTGATAGCTGCCGAACACCGCGCGTCCGAAGAGGCGCGCCAGCAGCACGTGGGTGACCGACAGCAGCGCCCCCGCGGCGACGGTGAGCACCTGCATCCCGCCGCTCCGGGCCGCATGCGCGACGTCCTGGTGCTTCTCGTGGTCCTGGTCTTGGTCGCGCTGAGGGTCAGGCATCGGAGCGAGGTCCGGGCAGCATGTCACGGCGCGCGCCGGCTGCAGCCATTTCTGTCTCGCCCGCCGCGCTGGGCGCCGGCCGCGCCCGCCGCCGGCTTGACGAGCGCGGACGTTGAGGTATAGGGGACGGCGATGCCACGCATGGTGATGTGTCGAAAGCTCGGCAAGGAGCTCCCCGGACTGCCGTTCAAGCCGGTCCAGGGCGAGCTAGGCGAGAAGATCTACGCCGAGGTCTCCTTCGACGCCTGGAAGATGTGGCTCCAGGACTCGGTCAAGTTCGTGAACACCTACCGGCTCGACCTCACCACGAAGGACGCGCAGGCCTTCATGCGGAAGCAGATGGAGGTCTACTTCGGGTTCGCCGAGGGGGACATGGCCGACACGGCCTGGACCCCGCCCAAGCCGTAGTCGAGGCCACGCCCGTCGACGGGCAGGCTTTCGACCGGCCGCTGGCGCCCGGCGCGGGCCCAGGCCGGCGCGAGGCCCACTCTGCGCTCGATCGAGACACGGTGCCGCTGCGCGTTCTTCAGCCGGCGCGCGCGCCAGCTGGTGTAGCCCCCTCCACGCGCCGTTCACACGTCGTCGCGCCCCGTGCGAGCCCGGGCGGCGCAGCGCTGATCGGGAGAGGCGACGGGGTGCTCCTCGCCCGGCGAAGCGAACGTAATTTTTTCAGGGAATGGCTGATTTTGCCGCGTCCGGACGCCGCTCTTGCGCACTTCACCTGAGGCGAAACGACGACACAGTCGTCAATCGTTCGCGCGAATACGGTTTCTCGTGCCGCTGTTGATTCGGGCTGGCGCCCGTCTGGCCGGACGTTTGCCGCCCTCGACAACGAGCTCGTGACGGGCAATCGGCGTGATCAGCGGCAGCGTGATGAAGAACGTCGACCCGGTTCCCACCTGGCTCTCCGCCCAGATGACGCCCCCCTGGGCCTCGACGATCCCTTTGGTGATGAAAAGGCCCAGGCCGCGTCCCTTGCGGGCGGTCTCGTCGGCCTGCCAGTAGCGCTGAAAGAGATGGGGAAGTCGGGCGGGCGGAATTCCCGGACCGGTGTCCCGGACCGCCACCAGCGCGCTGGCGCCGGAGGCCGCCGCCGAAAGAACGATCGTCCCCCGTTCGGGAACGAACTTCACGGCGTTTCCAATCAGGTTGGAAAACACCTGCATCATCCGTTCGCGGTCGCAGCGGACCTTGAAGGGCGGCGGCGGCGTCTCGATCTTGATCTCGATCCGCTTGTCGTGAATGAGCGGCGCGCTCATCTCGACGGCGTCCGCGAACAGGTCGCCAATCTCGTGCTCGCGCGAGTCAATCGCCAGCCGCCCCGACTCGATGCTGCCGACGTCGAGCAGGTCCTCGATCATCCGCTGCATCTGGGTGACGCCGCGCCGGATGCGCTCGAGCTGCTTCCAGCCGCGGCGCCGCTCGTCCCGCGGCGCGCTGCGGGTCAGCATCTCGACGTTCAAGAACAGACTCATCAGCGAGTTTTTCAGATCGTGTGAAACAAACGCCAGGATGTCCTGCCGCGCCTGCACCGCTGCGCGCGCCTGATTGTAAAGTTGGGCCCGCTCGATCGCGGTGCCGATCCGAAGCGCCAGATCCTCCGCCACCGCCAGGTCGGAGCCCGCGAAGCGCCGCGCCGACTTCGTCGAGACCAGCGTGAGCACGCCGAGCGGTCCCTTCTGCGACATCAGCGGCAGCAGCATCAGCGACTTGGCCCCCAGGGCGACGTTGCCGACGCTCCCTTGCACCGATCCGCCGGCGGCATTCTTGCCGACGAGGATGGGGCGCCCCGAGCTCAACACGCGCCTCAAGAGCGCCAGATCCTCGGGCGCGATCGTCGTCGGCTGTGCCTCAGCCGGAGCGGCCTCGGCGCGGGCCATGGCGACCCGACTCAGATCCCCCTTCGTCCCGAGGAGATCGATGAGCACGACGTCGGCCAGGCGCTCCGCCGCCAGTTGCGCCACATGCCGCAGCGGCTGGTCGAGCTCGAACGACGAGGCCAGCACCTGGCTGGCGGTCGCCAGCAACCGAAGCTTCTCCTCGCGCGCGGATCCCGGAGCATCGAAGAGATCGGAGCGACGTTCCCTCACAGATCTCATCGCCCCTCGCACCCCGACTCCATGTGCCGCGAGAGATAACGTTTTGGAACTCGGACGGTCAAGCAGCAAGCCGAGCTCGACCTCAAACTCAGTATCTCCCTCAAAGCGTGAGACCGTCGGTGATGCGCCAGCACGGTTTTGGTTACGCGGGCAATATTTTTTTGTCACTCACCCTTTACATTTCGTGGCCCGGAACGAGATTGGCCGCGTGAGCTCGCCAGGAACCCGCGTTGTGATCGTCGACGATCATCCCATCGTGCGTGACGCGCTTGCCTGCTTGCTCGGCGAAAGTCCCGACCTGCAGATCGTCGGCGTCACCGCGAGCATTCGAGAGACGCTCCCGCTGGTGGAGCGCACGATGCCGGATCTGCTGCTGGTCGATCTGTCGCTGGAAGACGGGAGCGGGATCGAGCTGGCGCGGGCGCTCCGCCGTTCGCGGACCAAGACGCGCGTCCTGATCATCACCGGCTTCCGCGACGAGTTCGCGGCGGCCGAGGCGCTCTCCGTCGGCGTTCACGGCTACATCCTCAAGGAGCAGCCGACCGCCGATCTGCTGGTGGCGATCGACACGGTCGCCCGCGGCGGAAGGTACATCTCCCCTCTCATGGCGTCCCGCATGCGGACCGACACCTCACACGGCTCGGAGGATCGGCTGCTGGCGCGACTGTCACGCCGCGAACGGGAAATCTTCCGGCTGGTGGTGGCCGGCAGCGGAAGCAAGGAGATCGCCAGCCGCCTGTTCATCAGCGTGAAGACGGTGGACACGCATCGCACGAACATCAACCGCAAGCTCGGCGTGCGGACCACCGCCAGCCTGATCCGCTTCGCCGCCGCGCACGGAATCGCCATCGCGCCGCGCGCCTCCTCGGAAGACACCGACCTGATGGAGCCGCCAGCGCCCCCGCCGGCGATCCCGACTGTCTGACGCCCGCCAGTCGACCCGTCGCCGGCTGGCGACTGCGTCGGCGCCATCGGCCTTGACCGGCAAGCCTCCTCCTGTATTCTCGGCCGCCGCGTCAGTTCGACAACGCATCCGGGCCCATAGCTCAGCTGGTAGAGCTGCGGACTTTTAATCCGTTGGCCGCAGGTTCGAACCCTGCTGGGCCCACAAGCAGTAGCCAGTCTTCCGGGGACATCGGGGGTTCCTGGGGAGCGACTGCCCCGGTTGTCCGTCTGGGGAGGACCGGAACGTTCCCGACTTGGGGCCAGCTTGGAGCCGACTTGGGGCCAGCTTGGGGCGGACTTGGGGCCAGCTTGGAGCCGACCTGGGGCCGACTTGGGGCCAGCTCGGGGTGGACTTCGGCCCGACGCCGGTGGGCACCGCCTCCCGCCGCTGCTGCGCGTTCAGCACCCCGGCCCGACCAACTGCTGGCCGACCAGCAGCTCTGCGCGGATCGTGATGAGAAGCCGGGGCTGCCGGCGGGAGATTCGTGGCACGACCGCTGCATCGCGCATCGGTCGAGGAGATGGTCCACATTCGAATGAAAATCCCAACCTTTCTGGTGCTCACGACGATTCTGTTCCTGACCGCCGGTCGCGCCGCGGCGCAGAGTCGCGACGGTGCGACCGACGCGCGGACCGACGGGCTGGCTGACGCTGCTCGGCCTACGGATGCACGCGGGTCAGACGCCGCCGCCGTTCATGATGGGGCGGCAGATGGCGCGCACGGTGGCGCAGCACCCCACGACGCCGCGCCGGCGCCCGTCACGCCGTTCTTCTTCAACGAGAGCCCCGGCTGCTCCATCGGTGGCGGAGCGGGCCGCGGGTCGTGGCTGCTGTCGCTGGGCCTGCTGCCGGTCGCCCTGGTCGGGCGCCGGCGGCGCCGTCACCCTTGAACGGCCGGCGCGGCCGCGGCGTCCTCTGGCGCCTTCTCCGGACGCCCGACGGCGGCGGGCGCGGCCTGGCGGCGCGCGTCCTGCGGACGCAGGAGACCCAGGTTCTCCCGGTAGGTCGCGCCTTCATATTCGCGGTGGAAGAGGCCACGCCGCTGCAGCTCGGGGACGACCAGCTCCACGAAGTCCTCGAAGCCTCCTGGCAGAAGGGGCGGAACGACATTGAAGCCGTCCGCTCCACCCTGCGTGAACCACTCCTCCAGGACGTCGGCCACCCGGGTCGGCGAGCCGATGACCTGGAGATGCCCACGCGCCACGCCGAAGCGGAGGACCAGCTGCCGCACGGTCAGGTTCTCGCGGCGCGCCAGCTCGATGAGCTGCTTCATGCGCCCCTTGCCGTTCTCCGGCTCGGGGAGATCGTCGGGCAGCGGACCGTCGAGATCCAGCTTGGACGCGTCGATGCCGAACTGGAGGAGACCACGCGCGAAGTCGACCAGGGACTGCAAGCTCTCGAACTTGTCCCGCGCTTCTTGGTCGGTCCGGGCGACGACCACCGAGAGGCCCGGCGTGATCTTCAGCTGGTCGGGCTCGCGACCGTACTTGGCCATCCGTCCCTTGACGTCACGGTAGTAGTCCTGCGCGACATCGAGCGACTGCGCCGAGGCGTAGATCATCTCCGCAATTTCAGCCGCGAACTCGCGGCCGGTGTCCGAGTTTCCGGCCTGCACCAGCACCGGATAGCCCTGGATCGGGCGCGCGATGTCCAGCAGCCCCTCCGACGAGAAGTGCTTGCCCAGGTGGCGCACGGGGTGCGCGGAGCTGGTCTCGAAGAACCGGCCGGTCGACCGGTTCGGGCGATCGAACGCGTCGTCGTCCCAGCTGTCCCACAGCTGCTTGGAGAGCGCGACGAACTCGGCCGCCCGCTCGTACCGCTCGGCGTGGGTGAAGGGCCTGGGGAGCCCGAAGTTCCGGGCGGTGGCCGGGGAGAGCGACGAGACGACGTTCCATCCGGCCCGACCGCCCGAGAGATGATCGAGCGAGGCGAAGAGGCGCGCCACGTTGTAGGGGTGCTCGAAGTTCGTGTTCACCGTCGCCACCAGCCCGATGTGCCTGGTGTGGGCGGCGATGTACGACAGCAGGGAGATCGGCTCGAACTGGAACGCCACGCCCATGCGGCTGTGCGCCTCCAGATCCTCCGCCGAGCGGCCAATGAAGTCGGCGAGAAAGAAGGTGTGGAGCTTGGCCCGCTCGGCCAGGACCGCCAGCTTGGTCCAGTGGTCGACGTCGGGGCGGCCGTCGCCGGAGGCGCTCGGGTGGCGCCAGGCCGCCGGGTGGTGCCCGAAGCGCATGAAGAAGGTGTTCAGGATCAGCTGTCGTCGAGCTTGTCTCGGGGCTTCTCTTGCGGCTCTCTGCCTCGGCATGATGTGTCTCCCTCTGCGATCGCCGGCTGGTCTCACCGGCCGGCGGAAACTTTGAGTTGGCCCCCGGTCACCACCAGCGCGCCAGCAGCGAGATCCCGATGGTCCGCGGATCCCCCCAGATCGCAACGTCGCCCGTGGAACCGGCCGCCCCGGGCAAGGCGTGCTGGCGGTAGCGGACGTCGGCCAGATTGTCGGCGTAGAGCGTGAGCGAGACCTTGTCGTCGGGGCTGAACAGCGCGATGCGCCCGTTGATGAGCGAGTAGGCCGGCGCCTGCAGGAGTGGATCGGTCTGGTTGGTGGCGTAGTAGAACTGCCTGGTCTGGAAGTGCCAGTCGCCCGCGAAGACCAGCTTGGGAACCCGTCCGGAGCCGAGCGGGAACCGGTAGTCGGCGGTCAGGATGGTGCTCAGGTGGGGGGAGCGGACGAACTGGTTGCCCGAGTAGTTGGGCCCGCCGTTCAGCACGTGGAAATCGGTGAACTTGGTGTCGAGGAGGCCCAGGCTGCCGCCGACGTGCAGGTTGGAGATCGGCAGCGAGTCGACCTCCAGCTCGCCGCCGTTCGCGCGCCCGGCGGAGACGTTCTGCAGGTACGAGACGGCGGTGTTCGTCGGGGGCAGCGGCCCCACCACGTTGACCTGAATGTTCTGGTAGTTGTAGCGGAACGCGGTGGCGTTCACGATCAGCCGGTTTCTGAACCAGCTGGTCTTTGCGCCGAGCTCGAAGTCGTCCAGCGTCTCGGGCTGAACCACGTTCAGGGCGGACAGCGAGGTGGCCGCCGTGTTGTATCCGCCGGACTTCACGCCGTGCGCGTACTTGAAGAAGATCAGCGCCCGCCTGGTGATTTCGTACTGCGGCGTGATGTCGCCGGTCAGGTTGTTCCAGGTGTTGGAAGGGTTCGAGGTGAACCAGTTGGTGAGTGGCGTCGCCACCGACTGGGGCAGCCACCACTGGCCAATGTCGGAGAAGACGGCCGACGTGCCGGCGGGGGTGGCCTCGCGAAAAAAGTTGAGACTGCGCGTCTCCGTCGTCAGGCGCAGGCCGCCGGTGACGTTGAAGCCGTCGAGGATCTTGACCGTCGCGCTCCCGAACCCCGCCGCGCTGTTGGCCAGTTGCGAGAAGCTGGTGCGCGCATAGTTGGCCCCCCCCGGCCCTTCCATGGGCAGCCCGGGAAGCTTGCCCGACACCGCGTCGCTTTCGATGTTCTCGTGAAAGAAGAACGCCCCGGCGATCCAGTTGACCCGCTGCTGGCGAGGCGAGGCGAGGCGCACCTCCTCGGAGAGCTGGTACGAGCGCGCTTGACCCCAGCTGCGGCTGATCTCGATCGGCGTGTAATCCGAGTCGCCCTGATTCTGGTCACGGTAGTCCTCGTACGCGGAGATGGAGGTCAAGCTGTAGCCGGCGAAGCGCCACTTGACGTTGATGAAGGCGCCGTTCTGGGTCAGGTTGTCGCTGGTGGGGGCGTTGGTGTCGACGGTGTTGATGTCGGTGCTCGGGACGTAGCCCAGGAGGTAGGCGCCGTTGGCCGCGTTGCTGGAGGTGGTGTTGAGGGCGCCCTGGGTGCCGTAGTGCCGATAGTGCACGTTGCCGAGCACCTCGAGATCCGGCGTGATCTTTCCGAGGAGCTGCAGCCGCACGGCGCCGTCCTGGAACTGGCCGTCCTGCAGCCCCGTGTACTGGTTCTCGAATCGCCCCCCCCGGGACTCGACGTGGAAGGCGATGCGCGCCGCGAGGTGATCCTTCCAGATGGTGTCGCCCGCGGCCCCCTCCAGGATGCGATCATTGAAGGTTCCGTCGTCGAACCTGAGGTACCCGTCGGAGTCGAACTCCGGCTTGCGGGTGACGATGTTGATGGCGCCGCCGGTGGTGTTCTTGCCCCACAGCGTCCCTTGTGGACCGCGCAGCACCTCGACGCGATCGAGATCGAAGAGCGGAAACCCAGTGGAGCTGGCGTTGCTGATGTAGACGTCATCGAGATAGAACCCGACCGGGTTCGAGAAGTCGATCTGCTGCTGTCCGGTCCCGACGCCGCGGATCCACCAGCGCGGCCGGCCGTGGAGCTGGGTCCCCGCCGAGGCGTTCGGCACGTAGTTGAGGACCTCGCTGGCGGAGCGGCCGATCTGGTTCTCCGTCAAGGCATCTCCCTGCAGGACGCTCAGCGCGCTCGGCACCGACTGGGCGGTCTGCTCGCGACGCTCCGCGGTGACCACGACCTGCTTGAGGGCCGTCGTCCCTTCACCCTGGGCCTTCGGCTCGGTCCCGGTGCTCACCGGCGTCTCCAGCGTCTGGCTGCTCTGCGGCGCCCCCGCCGTGGAGGGCGCCGGCGCGGGAGCCGGGCTGGGGGCGACCGGCGGTGGCGCGGCCGCGTCCGGCGAGGCGGCGACCGGCGCGCTGGCATCCGGCGAGCCGGCGTCGAGCGAGGGCGACCCGGCGGCCGCTGGCGCGGCGACGGCCACCGGCGATCCCGACGACGTCGGTGCGGCGGCGGCCACACCGACGAGGCTCAGCGCGAGGGCGCCAAACAGAGCGCAGATCCCCAGACGCAGCCCGCGCGCGCGCCCGCTCGCCTGAAGGTTGTCGCTCTGCTCTGCGAAGGGATGCTCCGCTCCCTCCTGGGGCTCTGCTGCCGGATGATCGGTCGTGTCCACGAATTCCTCGGGTTGGTTGGCGGGATCCCCAAAGTGGGCCCGCGGCCCGCGCCTGTGCAACGCGTGCGCCAGCCTCGACGTGCGAGGCAGAGGGCGGGCGATCGGAGGGTCCGGTGGGCCAAGGACGGGTCAGGGGATCGCGACCTCTGACCGCCGGCGCGCTCCTCTGCTGGCACAGAGACAGGATCGAGCCTCGCTGTCCCTCCAGCAGCAGCACGCCCGCAGCGGTCCTACGCGCGTGGCCCCGACCTTGAACTGGGAGGCGCTGCCAGGGAGCCCATCCGAACGGGCGAGCGGAACGAAGAGGCGATCTGAGGACAAGGTTGCTGCCTGACCAGCAACCGGTTCACCTCGACTGCGCGCCCGTCAGCAGACGCGGCTACCCGGACCCGGATGGTTCGGCGCCGGTCGTGCAGGCAATGTCGCAGGGATGCGAATGGCTGTCGTCCGTGCTCGATTCGACCTTTCTGGTCACTCCGGCCTGGAGGTACGCGATGTCGTAGCCCGAGAAGGTGAGCGTGTGCGTGTGCCCGGTTCCGCCGTCCTCCAGCAGGTAGGGCGCCTCCTGGTGGCCGCGCGCGACGTCGCTGCCCGGGACGGTCAATGGGTGCGTGTGGTTGAGCACCACTTCAACCACGCTGGTGCACATGGTTCCACCGTCCAATCCGTCGGCCTCGCTAGCATCGACGCTCGCTGAGCCACCCTGACCGCCGCCGCCCGCGGCAGCGCTGCCTCCAGCCGCTCCCGCGCCACCCCTGCCTCCGGTCCCGCCGCCGTTGCCGCCATCGCTGCAGCCGCTCAGGGTCACTGCGGCCCAAGCGAGCATCGAGCCGAGGAAGGTCTTCCGGTCGATCGTCGGGGGTGCCGACACGCCGTTCAAGTTACCACGAACCGTCACGGCGACATGAGGGTCGCGGGCGAACCGCTGGCGTTTGAGCGCGCGCTTCGTCCATTCTTTCTGCTGTTCTTGTAGTCTTGGCCGGGGAGCCCCGCTCGCGCATGAAACGGAAAATAGCGGTCGTGGGAGCCGGCTCCGCAGGCCTCCTGACGGCGACGCACCTGTGTACCTGGCTGGATTCCTCGTGGCAGGTCTACTCCGTCCACGATCCGCAGACGAAGATCCTGGGGATTGGCGAGAGCACCAACGGCGCCTTCATCAGCGTGCTCGAGCGTGGCACGAACTTCTCCCTGGCCAGCGCCCACGATCTGGCCGCGCTGGACGCCACGCTCAAGTTCGGGAGCAGGTTCGTCGGCTGGCGCGCAGAGCCCTGGATCAACCCTCTTCTCAGCGGAAACGTGGCGATCCACTTCAACAACCGTCGTCTCAAGGACTTCGTTTTCCAGCGCCTGGCCGCCTTGTGGCCCGACCAGTTCAGCGTGCTCGAGGCCAGGGTGGAAGAGGTCCAGAGCTACGCGGACCACGTCAGCCTCGGCACCGACCGTGGCGTTTTCGATTTCGACTACCTGGTGGACTGCCGGGGGACGCCGTCGACGTTCGACAGCTACACCATGAGCGACTGCACGCTCGTCGATCGCTGCCGCATCCACACCGTCCGGGACGACCAGTACCAGCCGTTCACCGACCACATCGCCACGCGCGACGGCTGGATGTTCGGCGTCCCGCTCGAGGGCCACAAGACCTACGGCTACCTCTACGACCAGTCCATCACCGAGCCGCAGGCCGCCGACGAAGAGATGATGCGGCTCCTCGGCGCGCCGAGCCTCGACGCGGGCGCGTACGATGAGTGCTACGCGTTCCGCTGCTATCACGCGAACGAGCTGATCTCGGGCCGCGTATGCAAGAACGGCAACCGAGCGCTCTTCTTCGAGCCGCTCATCGCCAACTCGATGTTCCTCTACATCTACGCCTCCCGCCTCATCTACGACCACGTCGCGGGCGGTCAGGAGGCTGGCCGCTGCAACGACCTGTTCGTCAAGGCCGTGCAGGAGATGGAGGACGTCATCAGCTATTACTACCAGGGCGGCTCCCTCTTCGAGACCGAGTTCTGGCGCGCCTCCGCCGCCCGAGCCCGCGCCCGGCTGGAGCGACGCCCGCAGCTCGCCGAGTACCTGCAGAAGCTGGCGAGCCTGAAGAAGCGCGGCATCATGAACGCCGCGCCCGGCTACGCGCTGTCGCCCCATTCGTGGCAGATCGTGGACGCCGCGCTCGGCTATCGCTCGTTCGAGCACCCTTCGGAATGAGGCCCCAAGATCGCATGCGCTTCGTCCCCGCCGTCCTCCAGCCACCGGTCCTGTCGGATGGTCCACTTTGGTTCGTCGTCCGGGGGAGCGGCATCGTCGTGCGCGCGGATGGGAACACCGTGGCGCTGCCGTCCACCGCCGAGCTCGCGCGCTGGGGCCTCGACCAGGCGCAGGCCCACTACCTGGGCCGGATCGACGAGCGAGACTGTTTCGCCATCGAGGCCGGCGCCGTCGAGCCCGCTGCGCCCTGGGCAATTGAGGGGCTGCGCGCGCTCCATGACCGTCTGGACGAGGTCGTGTTCGGAGTCGCGGGACGCGCCCTGCAGCTCGTGCACTTCGCCTCGGTCCATCGTTTTTGTGGGCGCTGCGGCACAGCGACCGCGCGCGCCGTGGGCGAGCGCGGCCTGCGCTGCCCGGGGTGCGAGCTGACCGTCTATCCGCCCGTCTCGCCCGCCATCATCGTGCTGGTGCGCCGCGGCGCGGAGGCGCTGCTGGCGCGCTCGGCCCGCTTCACCACCGGCTTCTACAGCACGCTGGCCGGCTTCGTCGAGCCGGGCGAGTCGCTCGAGGAGACGCTGCGGCGCGAGGTGCGCGAGGAGGTGGGCGTCGAGGTCACGAACATCCGCTACTTCGGCAGCCAGCCCTGGCCCTTCCCGCACTCGCTGATGGTGGGGTTCGTCGCCGATCACGAGAGCGGTGACATCGTCGTCGACGGCGAGGAGATCGAGGACGCGCGCTGGTTCCGCGCCGACGCGCTGCCGCCGGTGCCGCCCAGGCTCAGCATCGCGCGCAAGCTCATCGACGCCTGGGTCGACGAAGTCACCACCGGAGGCCCGACCTCTCGCTATCCGCGCAGCTCCTCGGCGTAGGCGAACAACGCGGGCGAGCCGCCGGTGTGCCAGAAGATGACCGACTCGCCGGCGCCGAATTCCCCGCGGCGAATGAGATCGACGAGGCCAGCCATGGCGCGGCCGGTGTAAACCGGGTCGAGGAGGATCCCCTCGTGCCGCGCGACCAGGGCGATCGCCTCCCGCTCCGGTTGACCCATGATGGCGTAGCCGGCGCCGAGGTAGCCGTCATGGGCGACGACCTCGGCGGGCGTCACCGACGGCTCGAGACCGAGGCGCACGGCCAGCGGCGCGGCGATGGCCGCCACGCCGGCCTGCAGCTCGGCCCGCGAGCTGTCGATGGCGACGGCCGCGATCTGCGCCGAAAAGCCCAGGGCCTTGGCGCCAACGCACAATCCGGCCTGCGTGCCAAACGAGCTGCTGGCGAGCACCACCCGATCGGGGCGTACGCCCACCTCGTCGAGCTGTCCGGTCAATTCTTCGAGCGCCGCGACGTATCCCGCCGCCCCGATCTCGTCGGAGGCGCCGACCGGGATCAGGTAGGGGCGGTGGCCGGCGGCGGTCTCGGCGGCGACCACCTCGCGCGCGACGACCTCACGATCGCGCCCGCCCGTGAACACCAGGCGCGCCCCCAGCAGGTGGTCGAGCAGCAGGTTCCCGTTGGGGAGTGGCGGCGGGTCGCCACGGAGGACCAGCAGGCAGCGCAGCCCGTGCGCGGCGGCGGCCGCGGCCGTCTGGCGCGCGTGGTTCGATTGCACGGCGCCCAGCGTGACCAGCGTGTCCGCGCCCTGGCGCAGCGCCTCGCCCAGGGTGAACTCCAGCTTGCGCGTCTTGTTGCCGCCCAGCGCCAGCCCGGTCTGGTCATCGCGCTTGATCCAGAGACGCGGGCCGCCCAGGGCGCGGCTGAGGCGCGGCATCTCGTGCAGCGGCGTCGGCAGGCAGGCCAGGGGGACGCGCGGCAGGTGCTCGGTCAGCATGCGGTACGTTTAGCGCGGGTGGGGGTCTTCTTCGAGCCGGCCCGACCGTTCGCCGGTGATGCTCAAGATGTCGTACGACCCGGCCTCCAGTTCTCGGACCAGACGTAGCGCCAGCGAAGCTGGAAGGGGACCGCCCCATCCTGCTCGAACCTTCCAAACAGATCCGACAGCTGGGCGACCATGCCGTCGCGTCGGACATCTCCTTCGGCAGGGGCGACTGACGTCGAGAGAAAGCGTCCCCGCAGACCGTCCCATGTCAGTCCGAACGTGTGGTCGCCCATGTCGCGCTCGTGGAAGGTGTTTCCCGCGAAGAAGATCTGCAGGCCCCGGGAGACGCGCTCAGCCTCATGAAACGGCCTCATCTCGTCGGCAGCCAGCAGGGCGACGAAATCGGCGTAGGCCCGCATGAACTCATTCGGCTCCGATGCGTGCGCGTGGCCCACGATCAACAGACGTCCGCCTGGCCGGAGAATTCGCGTCACCTCGACGCGCGCGGCCTCTGCATCGAAGTAATGGAACGCGTTCCCGGCCGCGACCAACGTCACGGTCGAATCGCCCAGGGACGTTCGCTCGGCTGTTCCCGCGATGCTCGTGTGCTGGGCGCCGAAGCTACTCAGAGACGCCTGGGCCACCTCGCGCATCCCCGCTTCGGGCTCAACAGCGAGCACCCGGTTTCCGCGCGCCAGAAACCATCGGCTCAGCATCCCGGTCCCAGCCCCGAGGTCGGCCACGACGTCATCTGGGACGAGCGCGACGCTCTCCAGCGCGGACCGGATCACGACGTCGGGGTAATCCGCCCGGTATCTCGCGTAATCGGCCGCCTTGCCGCGGAAGAAGTCCGGGGTGCTCATCGGCTCGAAGCGATCAGCAGCCCGGAAAGCAGGCGGTTCCCAAACGCTGGGCGGTTTGGGCGCGGCCGGCCGCGGCGATCTCCAGGACCTTGGCGACGGTCTGCCGCGCCGCCCGCTGGAGCTCCGGCGTGTCGGCGTACTTCCCGAGCAGCTTCTGACCGAGCTCCTGGTGCGCACGCTCGTCCGGCTGGATGTAGGCGCGATAGATGCGAGCTGTCTCGGCGTCGCCGCGCTGCTCGCAGAAGGCGATGAAGCTCTCGTTGACCGCGTAGGCGATGGACTCCAGCGTGAAGAGGCCCGCGGCCACCCGCTCGACGGTCGAGGAGAGGCCCCGCAAATACTGAAACAGGGGGTTCTCCGGCGGCTGCTTGAAGGCGGATACGTCGAAGCCCAGCGCGCCCAGGCGCTCCGCGACGAGCTGAAAGTGCCCCGCCTCGTCGCCCGCCTGGCGCGCGAAGGCCAGCTTCACGTCGATCTCGGGCGTGCTGGGCGTCCAGGCCGCCGCCAGCTCGGCGACATTGATCTCGTTGGCCAAGGCGACCTCCAGCAGCCGCTTGGCGTCCGCCGGACCACCGCCCAGCGACGTCTGTCCCGCGGCCACCATGCCGGAGAGGCGCTCCGCCTTGAACGCTTCGAGCTCCTGAACAAACGCGGTTATCGCCATTGTCTATTCCTCGCCCAAGTCGACCAGGAGCGCCATCGAAACCGCCTGGCTCATCAGCGACGAGGTCTAGCTCATCGTCACCGCCCTCCCCGGCTCACACGATCTCGTACTCGACCTGCCCTTCGCGGCCGATCGGTTCCTGGTCAGACAGGGCGTCGCCAGAGGTCAGTCAACGTCTACGCCCCCGGCTGTACAAAAAAACGCCGCCGCGGGCGCGGCGCCCCCGTGCCGCGCCCGCAGCAACGTCACAACATCGTCCGACTCATCGCTTCGCGATCGGCCCTAGCCGGTCGCCCGCGCTTCTTCTTGCTCATCGTGAGTCCTCGAGCGTCTCGGGTGCCTCTGCCGCTACAGAGCGGCGCTCGCGGGGCCGGGTGGGGACCCCCAGGCGACGTCCCTTCAGATCCTTGACCGAACGGATCTTCGAATCGGGCAGGAGGCGCGTGTCCCGGCCGGCGGCGCGGGCCCAGATGGCGGGAATGCTCCCGCCCTGGCGGAAGGAGTTGTCCAGCTTGTGGTCGTAGTGCGATTCCCGGACGTCCGGATCGGCGTTGTCGAGCACGGAGTCGAGCTTGATCCCGTCCTTGGCGAACTCCTCTTCGATCCAGCCGAGCTGGACGGCGATGCCCGTCGGGGTGGGCACTCCACAACGCGTGTACCAAGGCTTCTCGAGCTTGCTCATGATGGATCTCCAGGTTCAGGGTTCGGCGCGTCCGAGCTGCTCGACGCTCAATGCCGTCGTTTCGGTCAGGCTGCTTGTCGTTCGGCCTCGAGGCGCTTGCTCGCCTCCTCGAGGGGCCGGAAATCGAGCCAGGCGTCGTAATCGAAGTCCCGGTCGAGAAAGCCGTGAATGAGCTGGAAGTCCTTCTGCTGACGGAACAGCTCCACGCGCTCCCGGGAAAGGTCCGGCGCCAGCGAGAGATGGAACCCGTCGCGGTAGGCCGCCTTCACCCCTTCCGATCCGGCGCGGGTCTCCGCCTGCAGGATCTGGTGAACCTCGCCGAGGTGGGTCTTGGCCCACGCGGCGGCGCGCAGCGTCTGGTAGAGGAAGCGCACCAGCAGATCGAAGTGGTTCTCCAGAAAGTCTTGGTGAACGGTGATCGGTCGCGGCGTTCCGTTGTTGACCCGGAACCGGCGGTCGGCAAGCCGGTCGAGGTCGATACCGACCACGGCACCCTGCTTGCGGGCTGCTTCGGCAGCGGCGGCGCCCTTGACGTAGAGGGCGTCTACTTCGCCGTCGAGGAGCGGCTCCAGGCCGTCCCACAGTCGTCCCTGGTTCTCTCGCGCAGCGCCGGCTGCTCCAGTGACCACGTCGCCACCCACCTCGACGAGACGCACGTCATCGAGCGTGAGTCCCACCGAGGCGAGCGCGCCCTTGTATCCCTGCAGGCTCATGCCGCGCGCGATGCTGCGTCCGCGCTTGTTCTCCGCGAGGTCCGCCGCCCGGAACACCGGAAGCGCCAGCCGCTTGCCCTTGAGATCGGCCGGTGAGCGGATGTCGGAGTCGGGCCGCACCAGGATCGACTGCCCTTCTTCGATCCAGGTCAGGCCAATCAGCCGGGTCGGTGCCCCTTGCGCTTTGGCCGGGAGGGCGAACAGGTTGCCGCCTTCACGAATCAGCGTGGCGAGCTGGTGATCGTAGTGATGACGGGCCAGCTCGCCGCCCGCCTCTTGCAGCGTGCCGAGCGCAATTCCGTCGGATTTGAACTCCTCCTCCAACCAGCCCAGCTTGTAGGCCAGTCCGGTGGCGGTGGGCACGGGGCAACGGGTGAACCAGATCTTGTCGATGGCGCTCATGGTGGGCCATCGGCATTGCGAGGCTCGTGCCGAAGCGAAACCCGGCGTCAGCGGCCTCGCGGGCGGAGTCGACTGCTGACGACCGCGCAACGCTGCTTCCCCGGCAGCAGGCGGCTCTCCCTCTGCTGGACTGTCGTGGCACGGCGGTGTCGGGCCTGCATGTTGCGCCTCGGCCAACCGCAGCGCGCTCGGCGGTCGCGCGGAATGGGCGTTCTGGGGCTCTGGCCGGCGGATCTCGCTGAAAAGCTCCGCCAACATTTGCCGAGCGGCGCCGTCACGAGGATCTCCGTGGACGACATTGGCGACGTCGGCCCTACCGCGAAGCTGTAACGAAAGGAGCGAACATGCGGGAAGCAATCGTGCAGACACTGGCCGCTGCCCGCTATCCGGTGGAGGCCGAGCGAAGCGATCCCGACCCGGCCACCAGCAGGCTGCCGCGTTCGGCCAGGATTTGAATGAACTGAGCTGCGAAGTCCTCGGGCACCGTCTCCGCCACCGACGGCCTCTTGGCCAGGCTCCGGGACAACGCAGCCAGCTTGGGCGTGTGATCGAGGAGGTCAATGCCCAGGCGCTCGGCCGCGACCACGAAACGATGAAGCGCCGGTGCCACCGCGATGTGGATCAGACCGAACGCCGACTCCGAGATCACCCCGGCGGTGATTGCCTCTTCGAACCGCACCAGAAGAGCACGGAGCACCGCGCCCGTATTGGCGGCCTCTACCGGATCGGCCGCGGCGAACGCCTTGAACTGCGCTCCCAGGAGGTCGTTGGCCACCTCCACCCAGGCCCGCTGGCGGGCTCGCTCGAACGGATCGGCGGGGACCAGGCGCGGCGGGTGCGTCTCGTCGAGGAACTCGCAGATCGCGGCCGACTCGAACAGCGCCCGTCCGTCAGCCACCAGGACCGGCACCTTGCCGCGCGGCGAGATCGCCAGGAACCAGTCCGGCTTGTTCTTGAGGTCGACGATCCGGCGCTCGAACGGGACCCCCTTCTCCCGCAACATGATGGCGGCGCGGTGGACGAACGGACAGAGCGCATGACTGACCAGCTCGAGCTTCATGATCGACGTTCGCCCCGTTCGCGCCCGTTCGCCGTGCCATGAGGGTGGAGAGGGGCCGCGTACGACACGAGGGACATGTGTCTACCCTAGTAGACGAATCGGCGCAGGCAAGCCGTATTCGAGCTCCACCGTCAGACCATCTACCGGCGCCGCCGGCGCACCCGAGTGAGGACAATGGCCAGCGCTCCTGCCGCCAGGACGGTCGGGCTGTGATGACGCGCACCGAACGCCACGCCGCATCCGCAACTGCGCGCCGGCACGCAGTCACCCGACTGACCTGCCCTTCCAGCAGCAGCGCTGTTCACATGCGGTGGGAAGTCCGCTGGCACGAGTCCTGCTGAAGCTTCGAGGAGGAGAACCGACGACGTGAGCAAGATTGAAGAGGCCATCGCGGCGATCGCCCGCGGCGAGATGGTGGTGGTGGTCGACGATCCCGGCCGCGAGAACGAAGGCGACCTGGTGATGGCGGCGGCCAAGGTGACGCCGCAGGCGCTGGCCTTCATGGTCCGGCACACGAGCGGCGTCATCTGCGCGGCGCTGCCGGCGGCGCGGCTGCAGGCGCTCCAGCTCCCGCTGATGGTGGCGGACAACGCCGAGTCCCAGCGCACCGCCTTCACGATCACCGTCGACGCGCGACATGGCATCACCACCGGCATCTCGGCGGCGGACCGGGCGGCCACGCTGCGCGCGCTCGCGGAGCCCGCGTCCCAGGCGGACGACTTCGTGCGGCCGGGGCACGTGTTTCCCCTGCGCAGCCGCCAGGGCGGCGTGCTGGAACGCCGCGGTCACACCGAGGCCGCCGTCGATCTGGCCCGACTGGCCGGCCTTCCACCCTGTGGCGTCCTCTGCGAGGTGATGAACGACGACGGGAGCATGGCCCGACCGCAGGAGCTGGCCGCCTTCGCCGACCGCCACGGCCTGGCCATCATCGCCATCTCCGACCTGGTCGCCTACCGCCGCCGCACGGAGACGCTTGTCGCGCCGGTCGCCGAGGCGCGCCTGCCCACGCCGCACGGCCTCTTCTCCGCGCGCGTGTACCGTGCCCACGACGGGACCGAGCACGTGGCGCTGGTGATGGGCGAGGTTCGTGGGCGGGCGGACGTGCTGGTGCGCGTGCATTCGGAGTGTCTGACCGGCGATATTTTTGGATCGCTCCGCTGCGACTGCGGCGGACAGCTCGACGCGGCCCTGGCGCTGGTGGCCAAAGAAGGTCGAGGCGTGGTGGTTTACCTGCGTGGGCAGGAGGGGCGCGGGGTGGGGCTCACCAGCAAGCTGCACGCCTACAAACTGCAGGATCAGGGGCGCGACACGGTCGAGGCGAACCTGGATCTGGGGTTGCCGGTCGACTCCCGGACCTATGACGTCGGCGCCCAGATCCTGGCCGACCTGGGGGTCAGCACCCTGCGGCTGATGAGCAACAACCCGGCAAAGTTCGTCGAGCTCGAGGGCTACGATCTCCGCATCGTCGGCCGGGTCCCGTTGCTGGTCACACCGAACCGCGAGAACATTGCCTACTTGAGAACGAAACAGCTCAAGCTCGGCCATCAGCTCGAGGTCGTCTAGCAGTCCGGCGGGGAGAAGCGATGTCACTCATTGTCACCATCACGGGCAGCCCATCGGCGGGCTCGCGCACGGCGCAGCTCACCGACAACGTCGCCGCCAACCTGCGGGCGCGCGGCTTCGAGGTGGAAGGGATCAACGTTCGAGATCTTCCGCCCGCCGATCTCCTGCACGCCAACGCGGAGTCGAAGCCGCTCGCGCATGCCCTCGGCCTGGTGGAACGCGCCCGGGGCGTGGTCATCTCCTCACCCGTCTACAAGGCTTCCTATACGGGCATCCTGAAGGCCTTCCTCGATCTGCTGCCCCAGTTCGGGCTGGGCGGGAAGATCGTTCTGCCCTTGATGACCGGAGGGACGACGGCGCACGTGCTGGCGCTCGACTACGCGTTGCGGCCGGTGCTGCTCACGCTGGGCGCGCTGCACGTGGTGACGGGGCTCTTCCTGCTCGACAGATCGATCCTGCCGCGGCCCGGGGGCGGCGTCGATCTCGACGCGGATCTGCAGGTCCGGCTGGATGCGGTCCTGGCCGATTTCGCGGCCAGCCTGCGGCGGCATTCCGACCTCTGACCGACCGAACACCCCGGGGCCATCGCCAGCCGGTGTCCGTTATACAAGACTTTTGTCTTGTGTGACGACGGACGTTCCCGTATAGTCCGGAAACGTCATGGCCCGATCGAACGTCGCTGAATTCCCCTTCCGACAGACCTGTTGAAGCGACGGCCGCCTTCGGTCGTCTGCCAGCGAGTCAATGGAAGGGAACAGAATCATGCAGATCGAGATTCATCGCCGGGAGTCACGTTGATGTCCGTCCTCACGCTGCCAAGGGGCGAGAAGCTGTCGCTGTCGGTGCGCGCGAAAGCCCTGGTCTTCGAGGACCCGAAGTCGCGCGCGCTCCTGGCCCGCATTCAGCAGGTGGCACCCAGCAGTGCCACGGTGCTCATCGCCGGCGAGACCGGGACCGGGAAGGAGATCGTCGCCCGCCACATCCACCAGCTCTCCAACCGCGCGCACCGACCCTTCGTGGCCGTCAACTGCGGCGCCTTCTCGGAGTCGCTGATCGAGAGCGATCTCTTCGGCCACGACAAGGGGGCCTTCACCGGGGCCGCCGTGGGAAAGGCCGGATGGTTCGAGGAGGCGGACGGAGGGACGCTCTTTCTCGACGAGATCGGCGACCTGCCCCTGACCGCCCAGGTGAAGTTGCTGCGGGTCCTCCAGGAGCACGAGGTGGTCCGGCTCGGCTCCAGGCATCCGATCCCCGTCGACGTCCGGCTGATCGCCGCCACCAACGTGCGGCTGGAAGAGGCGGTGGCCGCCGGGCACTTCCGCGAGGATCTCTTTTACCGGTTGGCGGTGGCCAAGGTCTCGGTGGACGCCCTGCGAGATCGGGTGGGCGACATCCTGCCGCTGGCGCAATATTTTCTGGCGGTCTACGCGAACCGATTGGGCACGACCGGGAGCGCGGGTGTCCCGGCGCTGACTGCGGCGGCGGAACGTTGCCTGCTCGGTCATCCCTGGATGGGCAACATCCGCGAGCTGGAGAACGCCATTCACCACGCGCTGCTGGTCTGCCGCGGCGGTCAGATCACGCCCGAGGACCTTCCCCTCATCACGATGCCGCCCCGTCGTCCAACCGGCTCCCACGCCACGCTCGGTGCGCTGCCCCCGGCGGAGGTCACGCCTCCCCCGACTCCGGTCCTGGACCCGCGCGCCAAGCTTCGCAGCGCGCTCAGGGAGCTCTACGACGAAGGCGCGCCCGGGCTCTGGAGCGACATCGAAGAGATGGTCATGCTGACCGCCTACGAACACTCCCGCGAGAATCAGCTCCGCACGGCCCGCCTCCTGGGCGTGAGCCGCAACGTCGTCCGCGCGCGCCTCCTGCAGTTCGGCGCGCTGGTGGGCGGGACGCGGGAGGGCGAGGAGCCCGAGGAGACGGCCGGGTCGAGAGGGCCGTCGAGAGAGCCGTCGAGGGAACCGCCCAAAGAGCCGTCGGGAGAGCGCCTGAAGGTCCGCATCGGCTGCCTGAAGCTGGGGCCTCTGACCGTCATGCGGATCAACGGAGCCCTGGCGCGCCGCTGGGCCGCGCGTGGAATCGACGTCGCGTGGTCGGAGCTCGAAGCCGGTCCCTCGATCGTCGAAGCCATGAGCGCCGGCCGGCTGGACCTCGCGGTGGCGGGCAGCATCTCCTCGATCATGGGGCAAGCAGACGGCGTCCCCCTGGTCTGCCTGGCCGCGGAGCCGCACACGCCCGAGGGAGCGGCGATCGTGGTTCACCCCGATTCGCCCATCTGGCAGGTCGCCGACCTCAAGGGGAAGACGGTCGCGCTCAACCGTGGTTCGAACAGCGACTATCTTCTGCTGAAGGCGCTCGAGGAGGCGGAGCTCGACATCGACGACGTGCACCTGTCCGATCTGCCCGCGGGTGACGCGCAGACGGCGTTCGAGCACCGCGACTTCGACGCCTGGGCCATCTGGAACCCCGTGCTCGCGGTGCTGCGCCAGAAGAATGGCGCCCGGGTCCTGCGCGACAGCTCGGGGCTCTCTGGAAACGTCCTCTGCTACGTGGGGACGCGCGCCTTCTCCAGCGCCCACCCCGAGCTCATCGACGAGTTTCTCCAGGAGGTGAGCCACACCGGCGCGTGGATCAACGACAATCAGGCGGCGGCGATCGAGCTGCTGGCGGAAAACCTGCCGGTGAGCCGGGCCGCCATCTCCGCGGCGCTCTCCCGGCGGCGATTCGGCGCGCGTCCCGTCGACGCCGCGCTGCTGGCCGCTCAGCAATCGGTCGCCGACACGCTGCTGCGGGCGAACCGGATCGGGCGCCGAGTGGCGGTGGCCGACGCGCAGTGGGTGCCCCCGCTGCCGGTGCTCCCCAGGCCGGCACCGCAAGCGGTGCGCGCCCGTCGCTGACGGCGGTCACGCGCGCTTCGCCGCAGGCTGCTGCCCGATCGCGCAATCCGGCCGAGGTGCTGGAATTGCTGGCATCCGAAGCGAGCGGCGCTAACGTCGATGAGGTGCTCGACTCCCACGCTTCTAAGGTCCATCGCCCCTTGCAGCCCAAGCTGACCTGGGAGTACGGACCGCTGGCCGAGGCCGAGAGCCTGGTCCGCGCCGGGCCGGAGCTCTTCGAGCTGCCCAGCCAGGCCCCCTCCGCACGCAACGCCAGGAAACCGGGGGCCGGAGACGGTTCCCGGAAGAGGTCCGTGACGATCGCGTGAGGGTGCGCGAGCGCCTGGGGACGCTGATCGCGGGGACCTGGCTCGGGCGGCTCGGGCGGTTCGTCCGACCGCACCACGCCGAGCTGCTCCGCGCCATCGTGCTGTCCGTCATCGGGCAGGCGCTGGCGGCCCTGTTGCCGCTCTTGCAGAAGGTCATCCTCGACGACGGGATCATCCGGCACCGCCGGCCGCTTCTCCCCTGGCTCTCCCTGCTGGTGGCGGTGGGGAGCGTGTCGCTGGTGTTGCAATACGTCCGGCGTTTCGGGGCCGCGCGGGTGAGCCTGAACCTGCAGCACGATCTGCGCCTGGCCATCCACCGGCACGTCAACGCGCTCGATCTGGCGCGTCACGATCGGCTGTCGATCGGCGACGTCATGTCGCGCGCGGCGGGCGACGTGACGCTGATCCAGGCCTTCGTGAACCAGATCCCGCTCCTGGCGGCCAACCTGACGCTGCTGCTGGTGGCCGGCGCCGTCATGCTGGCGCTCTCTCCGCTCCTCAGCGTGGTGTTCCTGATCTTCGTGCCGCTGTTCGTGAGCCTGGCGGTGCGCTTCCGCGACCAGATCTTTCCCGCCAGCTGGAACGATCAGCGGCTGTCGGGCGCGGTCGCGGGCGTGGTCGAAGAAGCCGTGTCGGGGGTGCGGGTGGTGAAGGCGTTCGCCCAGGAGCGGCGAGAGCTGGGGCTGTTGATCGATCGCGCGCGCGAGCTCTTTCGATCGCGGCTGCGCACCGCGCGGCTGACCGCGCTTTATTCGGCGACGCTGCAGGCGATCCCCACGCTGGCCCAGCTGGGCGTGCTGGCCTTCGGGGGCTGGTTGGCGCTGCGCCACCGCATCACGCTGGGGGTGTTCCTGGCGTTCTCCAGCTACCTGGTGCAGCTCCTGGCGCCGGTGCGGCTCCTCTCGGGGATGCTGGCCTCCAGCCAGCAGGCGCGCGCGGGAGCCGAGCGGGTGCTGGAGCTGCTCGACCTCGAACCGATCGTCAAGGAGCGGAGCGACGCGCGGGCGCTCGGAGACGGCCCGGGCGCCGTCGAGCTCGAGCGCCTCGACTTCGCTTACACACCGGGCGAGCCGGTGCTGCGCGAGCTGACGTTGCGGATCGCTCCGGGTGAGCGCCTTGGCATCATTGGCGCCTCGGGATCGGGCAAGAGCACGCTGGCCCTCTTGATGGCCCGCTTTTACGACCCCCAGGGCGGTACGATCCGCATCGACGGCGGCGACGTTCGCGGTTACACGCTCGACTCCCTGCGCAGGAACGTGGGCGTGGTCTTCGAGGAGACGTTCCTCTTCTCCAGCACCGTGCGCGAGAATATCGCCTTCGGGCGCCCGGACGCCACCACGGCCGAGGTCGAGGCGGCGGCCCGGGTGGCCGACGCGCACGACTTCATCTCGGCGCTCCCGCTCGGGTACGAGACGCGGATCGGCGAACGCGGCTACACCCTCTCCGGCGGGCAGCGCCAGCGCATCGCGCTGGCGCGGGCGGCGCTGGCCAACCCGCGCATCCTGATCTTGGACGACGCCACCTCGGCGGTCGACGCCCGGACCGAGGAGACGATTCACCACGCCTTCGAAAAGACGCTGGGGCGGCGCACCACCATCCTCATCGCGCACCGCCAGTCGACGCTGAGGTTGGCGACGCGGGTGGTGGTGCTGGAGGCCGGCCGGGTCGTCGCCCAGGGGACCAACGAGGAGCTGGCCGCCAGCTGTCCCCTCTACCGCGAGCTGTTGGTGGGCCGCGAGCCCGAGCCCGACGCCGCGCCGCCGGCGCGCTCCTCGCTGCTCTTCGCCGATCACCAGCCCGACGCGGCGGCGTGGCCCGCCCATCTCGCCCGCCACGGCGAGGAGCGGACCCTCAGCGTGAACGCCGCGATCGATCTCGGTCTCCGCCAAGGCGGGCGGCGGCGCCCGAGGCGGAGGCGGCGCGCGCGACCTCGGCGGGAATCAGGCGGCCTTCGTGGCAGCGACCCCCGCGCTCCTGGCGCGCGTCGCGGCGCTCCCCCCGCTGCGGGAGGGCCCCAGCGTGAACGCCGAGGCGGCCACCGCCCCCGAGGAGATTGCGTCGTTGGGGCGACTGGTGCGTCCCTTCCGCGGTGCTCTTCTCGTCGGGCTGGCCCTGGTCATCGTCGACACCTTGACCACCCTGTGCGGCCCGCTCATCACCGGGCGGGCCATCGACCACGGGATCGCCGCCCGCGACGGTCGGGCGTTGGCGGTCCTGGCGGCGCTCTTCTTCGCCGTGCAGCTGGTGAGCTGGCTGAACGCGCGCGCCATGCAGCTCCAGACCGCCCGCACCGCGGAGAACCTGCTCTTCTCGCTGCGCGCCCGGACCTTCGCGCATCTGCAGCGGCTCTCGCTGGACTTCTACGATCGCGAGATGGGGGGTCGGATCATGACCCGCATGACCACGGACGTGGAGGCGCTGGCCCAGCTCCTCCAGCAGGGGCTGCTGACCGCCGTGGTGAGCTTGCTCGGGTGCGCGGGCGTGATGGTGGCGCTGTTCGGGCTGGAGGCGCGGCTGGCGCTGGCCGCGTTCGTGGTGCTGCCGGCGCTGGTGATCGGGACGATGCTGTTTCGGCGCCGCTCGGCCGAGGCCTACCTGCGCGCGCGCGAACGCATCTCGGCGGTCTACGCCGAGCTGCAGGAGAGCCTGGCCGGTGTTCGCGTCACCCAAGCCTGGGCCCGGCAGACGCACAGCCACGCCCGCTTCGCCGCGCTCTCCAGCAGCTACCGCGACGCCCGGCTGCGCTCGATGCAGCTCATCGCCATCTATTTCCCGTTCCTGCAGTTCCTCTCGGTGGTCGGCAAGTCGATGACCCTGGGCGTGGGCGCGGCTCTGATCGCGCGCGGGCACCTCACCGCCGGGGTGCTGGTGGCGTTCCTGCTCTACCTCGATCAGTTCTTCACGCCGCTGCAGCAGCTCTCCAACGTGTTCGACCAGTGGATCCAGGCGCGGGTCTCGCTGGCGCGGATCCGCGAGCTTCTGGCCACCAAGACCGGTACGCCGGAGGCCGACCCGGCGCTGCCGATCGGACGCTTGCGCGGGGAGCTCGGCTTCGAGGGGGTGCGCTTCGCCTACCGGAACGGTCCGGAGGCGCTGCGCGGCGTCGACCTGCAGGTGCGGCCCGGCGAGACGGTGGCCCTGGTCGGAACGACCGGCGCGGGGAAGTCGACCTTCGTCAAGCTGCTGGCCCGCTTCTACGACGTCACGGCGGGCCACGTCCTGGTGGACGGCCTGCCGCTCGAGCGGTTGCCGCTCCAGGAATACCGCCGGCAGCTTGGCTACGTTCCGCAGGAGGCCTTCCTTTTTTCCGGGACCGTGCGCAGCAACATCGCCTACGGCCGACCGGAGGCCAGCGACTGGGAGGTGGAGCGCGCCGCCCGCGCGGTCGGTGCGCACGCGGTCATGGCGGCCTTGCCCGGCGGTTACCTGACGGCCGTGACCCAGGGTGGCCGGTCGCTGTCGGCGGGTCAGCGCCAGTTGATCTGCCTGGCGCGCGCCGAGCTGGTCGATCCCGCGATCCTGATTCTCGACGAAGCAACGTCGAACCTGGACCTGGCCAGCGAAGCGCGCGTGCAGCGCGCCATGCGGCTCGTTTCTCGCGGACGGACCACGCTGCTCATCGCTCACCGGCTGCAGACCGCTCGCGCCGCCGATCGCATCGTGGTCCTGGAAGAGGGTGCGATCGTCGAGCAGGGCTCACACGCCGCGCTGATCGCGCTCGGTGGCCGCTACGCCGGGCTCTGGCAGGCCTTCATGCAGTCCTCGGCCCCGCCCGCCGCCCGCGTCTTGCAGCTTCATCCCTGAGCCGTCGCCGGCCCGTCCGGCCTGAGCGCGAGGGGACCACGCTGCGTGAACACCTGGGCCTGAACCGGCCAGCCAGCGCCCGCGGCCGGGCGGCGAACGGGGCGGCGGTGGGCGGCTGAACGGCGGCCGGGCGGGCCGAAGCGCACGCGGCCCACCCGGTGAGCGGCGGTCACCGGCGCTCGTGCGCGACCAGCAGCCGTTCGATGACCAGCGCGACGCCATCTTCGTCGTTCGAACGCGTGACCTCGGTGGTCGCCGCCAGCACGGTCGGATGGGCGTTGGCCATGGCGACGCCGCGCCCCGCCCAGGTCAGCATGGAGAGATCGTTGGGCATGTCGCCCAGGGCGAGGACGTGCGACCGGTCGATCGCGCGCGCGACGCAGTAACTGATGAGGGCGGAGCCCTTGCTCACCTGGTGGGCGCTGAGCTCGAGGAAGGGGGCACCGGAAAACGTCACGGAGGCACGGTCCGCGACCAGGTCGTGCGCTCGGTCGATCAGCTCCTCCGGCGACAGGTGCGGATGAAACGCGATCAGCTTGTTGACGCCGCCCCCACAGAGGACCAGCGCATCCGCGGGCGCCAGCTGCGCGGCCTCCAGCTCGGCGCGCCAACGACCGAACTCGGGCTCCCAGCCGTGGTCCAGACCGACCTCGACCGCAAAGCAGATCCCGGGCAGACCGGCGCGCAGCCGCACGATCAGCTCGCGCGCCACCGCCGCGGGAACCCGCGTTTCGGAGACGACGGCATGGCGATCGAGGTCGTAGACCAGCGCGCCATTCAGACAGATCGCCAGGTCCCCGAGGTGCTCGGCGCCCTCGATCTCCCGCACGTGGCGCGCCGGTCGGCCCGTCACCACCACCACCTCGATCCCCACCGCCACCGCGCGGCCGAGCGCGTGTCGCGTCCGCGCCGAAACCGAACCGTCGCCGCGCAACAGCGTCCCGTCCAGATCGATGGCGATCAAGCGCGGGGACGCGGAGGGGTCCGCCATGGTCCCCTTCAAATACCATGACGGGCCGGCGCCCGCCTGAGACCAGGGACCGCTCGCCTCTTCTACCCGCCGCTCGAGGCTTGTGCCTGCGCGGGCTGGCTGATCTCCGTGCCGACCGCGGGATGGCTCTTCGTCTGTCCGCGCGCCGGCTGATCCTGCACGCGCCCGCGCACCAGGGGCAGAACCTCCTCGCCCACCCGGTAGGCCTCCTCGAGGTGCGGGGTCCCGGCCAGGACGAAGGCGTCGATTCCGGCGGCGAGATAGCGATCCAGCCAGGCGGCGGCCTGCTCGTAGCTGCCGACCACGCCGATCCCGGGACCGCCGCGGAAGAGGTTGAAGCCGCTCCACAGGCCCGGCGCGATGTGCGCGTCGACGTCGAGATCGCGGTGGGACACCACCGCGCCGAGGCCCGCGCGAAAGGCGCTCTGGCGCGCGAAGCCGACCGAGTCGCCCGTGCCGGCGTTGAGGCGCTCCAGCGCCTTTCGGTCGACGGTCTGCCAGGCGCGCGCCACCTCGGCCCAGGCTTCCTCGGGCGTCCGCCGCGCCAGGATGTCGAAGCGCAAGGCGAACTTGGCGCGGCGCCCCTCGGCGGCCGTCCGCTCGCGCACGCGTTCGAGCTTCTCCTTCAGCGCGTCGAACGGCTCCAGGTGCGACAGGTAATAGTCGGCGTGACGGCCGGCCGCCGCCACCGCGGCGTCCGATGATCCGGAGAAGTAGATCTCGGGGATCTTCTGCGCGGCCAAGCGCGGCGCCAGGCCACCGCCTTCGATCTGATAGAAACGGCCCCGGTAATCGACCGGGCCCTCCCGCCAGACCGTCTTGAGCGCGTCGAGGAACTCCGAGGTGCGCGCGTACCGATCGTCGTGCGCGACGCGATCGCCCCACCAGAGCTGCGACGGACCGCCGCCCCCGGTGATGACGTTGTAGACCAGGCGTCCGCCGGAGAGGCGCTGCAGGCTGGCCGACAGGCGCGCGGCGTGCGCCGGCGCGATGAAGCCCGGCTGAAACGCGATCATGAAGCGGAAGGTCTTGGTCTCCCGTGCCAGGGCCGGCGCGATGGTCCAGGGATCGTCGGTGTTGGGGAAGGAGACCAGGAGGCCGCCGTAGAAGCCGGAGATCTCCGCGGCGCGCGCGATGTCGGACAGGTGGTCGGCGTAGCTGCTGCCGTCGCTCTCGCTGGCCGCGAACCCGGGCGCCAGGTTTCCCGCGGCCGGTGGCGACCAGTCGCCGCGGTTGGCGCGGCCAATTCCCAGCTCACCCTTGCAGCCGTGCAGCGGTAACCGCCAGTAGACGTCGATCGCCATGAATCAGAGCCTCCTTCTAGGCGGCGCGCGCCACAGGACGCGCCGCCGCCGTCAGCTTGGGGAACACCTGCTCGCCGATGCGGTAGGCCTCTTCGAGGTGCCGCGTCCCATCGAGCACGAACTGGTCGATCCCCAGGTGGGCCAGCTCGTCGAGCCGGTGCGCGACCTGGTCGTGGCTGCCGGCGACGAGATCGCGCCGCGCTCCCCATCCCGCCTCCTCGGCCGCTGCGCGCGCCTCCTCGGCGGTGTGTCGCGCCACCACCGACAGCCGGATGCCACGCTTGACGACCCGCCTCGGCGTTTCGTCGACGGGCCTGGACACCACCTGGCGGGCCACCGCTCGCTCGAGGCGCTCGATCTGCGCGCTCACCGCGGCTGGCTCGTCGCCTTCCAGAAGATGGACATCCGCGTGTCGGGCCGCGAAGGCCAGCGCCTCCTCGGAGCGCCCGGCCGTGTAGGTCGGCGGCAGTGGATGCCCCGCCAGCGGCCCCTCGAGTCCGCCCTTTTCCACCGCAAAGAACCGCCCCTCGTAGTCGAACGGCTGCTCGGTCCAGACGCCCTTGGCCGCCTCCAGGTACTCGCCGGCCCGGGTAAACCAGTCGGCGCCGACCAGGTGATCGCCGTGCCCGCGGCGGACGGCCGGAGCGCGTTGGAGATCGATCTTCCAGGCCAGGCGATCGCCCGCCAGCCGCTGAAACGAGGTCGACAGCTTCGCCAGGTAGACCGGCGTGGTGAACCCGGGCTGGATCTCGGGGAGAAAGATCAAGCGGCGCACCTCGCGCGCCAGCGACGCGGCGACGATCCACGAGTCATCCCCCTGCTCGTCCCAGGGGACGAAGGCGCCGGTGAATCCCGCCGCCTCGGCCGCGCGCGCCACCTGGAACAGGTAGTCGTAATCGGTAAAGTGCCCCGCCCGCTCGTCGCGCAGGCCGCCGGTGAAGCTGCGCCGCGCGGACGGCCCGCGGCGATCGCCGTCGACCGGCAGCGTCCAGAAGAAGGAAGCGCCCACCTCGCTACTCGCTGACCGTCAGGAGCGACAGCTTGGTGATGCCGGCCCGATCGACCGCCGTCATGGCCTTGGCCACGAGGCCGTAGCTGACGGCGCGATCGGCGTTGAGGTGCACGATCACGTCTTTGTACGCGGCGTGCAGCGCCTTGAGCCGCGGTTCGAGCTCCGGCAGCCCGACCTCCTTTCGGTCGATGTAGATCTTGTTCGAGGCGTCGACGCTGATGTTGATCGACTTCTTCTGCTCGACCGGGATAGCGAGCGTCTTGGAGGTCTCCGGCAGGTTCACCCGGATGGTGTTGGTGAGCAGCGGCGCGGTCACCAGAAACACCACCAACAGAACGAGCATGACGTCGACCAGCGGGGTGACGTTGATTTCGCTCATCACCTCTTCGCCGCCGCCTGACACCTGGAACGCCATCAGACGCTCGCTCCCCTTCGCTCCTCGAGGCCGCCGCGCTCGACGCGGAGAGGGCTCTCGGTGGCGACCACAGCCGGGGCGCGATCGCGGCGGGCGACGGCGCCCACCAGAGAGGCCGCCAGCTGCGTCAGCTCGGAGGTCTGCACCTTCAGCCGACGAAGGAAGAAGTTGTAGGCCAACACCGCCGGCACCGCGACGGCGATACCGATGGCCGTCGCCACCAGCGCCTCGCCGATCGGTCCGGCCACCACTTCCAGGCTGGCCGAGCCCGAGCTGCCGATGGCCCGCAGCGCGTGGATGATGCCCCACACGGTTCCGAACAGGCCGACGAAGGGGGCGGTGCTGCCGATGCTGGCCAGCACCACCAGCCCGCTCTCGGCGGCGCGCCGCTCATTCTCTATCTGGGACTGCAGGCCGAGCTCGACCCGTTCTCGAAGGGTCTCCTCATTCTCCCTGTCGCCCGCACGATCGTGCTCCGCCAGCGCCGCCAGCCCGGCGCGCGCGACCCGCCCCGCAGAGCCGAGGTGTCCCTCCGCCGTCTTGAGCGACGAGAGCCGCAACGGGCGCGGGAGCGCCCCGAAGAAGCGCCGGTCCTGCGCCGCGGTCACCCACCTTTGGCGCCCCTTGACCAGCACCAGCGCCCAGGTGATCACCGACCCGAGCAACAGCAGACCGAAGGTGCCTTTGACGATGAGATACGAAACCGAATCGGACATGAAGCTCACTCCCCTTCTTGCAAATGAAAGACGATCGGCACGGTGACCCAACCCGCGATGGCGACGCCCCCCTGCCGCGACGGCACGAAGGTCCACCCCCGCACCGCTTCCTGCGCCGCCTCATCGAGCACGTCCCGGCCGCTCGACCGCTCGACCGAGATCCCGATGGCCCTCCCCTCGGGCGAGACCCGCACGCGCAGCAGAACCTCACCCTGCCACTCCCGGCGCCGCGCCAGCTCCGGATAGACCGGACGCGGATTCTTCAGATAGTTCGCCCCCTCGTGGGCGGCGATCACCGGCGCCGGCTGGGCGATGGCGGCGATCGGCGCGGCCACGGGCGGTCCAGGCGGCCCGCTCGGCGCCGCCGGCGGCGGGGCGAGCGCCGGTGCCACTGGCTCGGCCTCCTCGCTGGCGGGCGGCTGTTCGACGGGCGGCGGCGCGTCGAAGTGCGGCCGCACCGACGGGCGGTGCGCGGCGACCAGCGGCCGCGCCCGCGGCGGCGGCTCCCGGTCGGGAGGCGGCGGCAGCTTGGGCGGCTCGATCTGGGGCGGTTCCATCTCGATGGAGACCGACTGCGCGACCAGCCGGGGCTGGGCGGCGCGCGCGCGCGACACCTTGTAGGCCAGGGCGGTGTGACCGGTGATGGAGATCCCGAGCAACACCGCGATCTCGATGCGGCTCGAGGAACGCTGGCTGGGTCCGCTGCTCATCGCTGCTCTCCTGCTTCAGGGCCCGACGGGCGGTAGAGACCTTTGAAGGCAAACGTCCCGGCACTCTTGCGCGGGCTGGGGATCTCCCGCTCCGCCACGTCGGCGGTAAGGTCCTCGCGCGCGCCCGGATATCCCACGGCGACGCCGGCCATCGACTCGTAGAGCTCGCGCGGGACACCGAAAGCGCCATAGGCGGCCTCGTGGTTGATGCCGCCCATGGCGCGCGTCGACAGCCCCAGCTTGTGCGCCTGCAACGCCAGCGAGAACCAGGCGGCGCCGGTGTCGAACGCCCCGGTGCGCAGCGGCTTGCCCGTCTCGGGGTGCGTCCGCCGCGCGAAGATGAACACCAGGAGCGGCGCCCGCTGGGCCCAGACCCGGTTCTTCTCGTTCACCAGCGCACGGGCGCGCTCCAGGGTCTCCTGGTCGTCGTTGAAGATGAACAGCCACGGCTGCGCGTTGGACGCCGAAGGGGCCCAGCGCGCAGCCTCGAAGAGCGAGCGAACGCTCTCCTCGGGGATCTCCCGGGTCGACAGCGCCCGGCGCGACCAGCGATCGACGAAGATCTGGTCGACGGGGGCGTCGGGTGAGCGGTGCGATCCCATGGCGGCGTCACTCCCTACGAGAGCTCTTGCGACGCCGCCGCCGCGGCCAGCGCCGCGTCAGCCACGTCCCGCGGGACCAGCCCCATCTTCCACTGCTGCTCGAGCACGCCGGGCCCGTAGGCCCTGGAGCCGCCCAGTGCCTGGGCCAGGAGCTGGAAGTGGGCGCCCTCCTCGATGAGCTGAATGCGACGCCCGACCTTGAGGATCCCGTCGCCCCAGAAGGTGCTGCCGCCGTTCGCCTCGACCGTGGCCTCCAGGTAGGGGCTCTCGTCGATCTTCTCGACGATGAAGTCCTGCTCCTGCTGCCGGCGATCGACGTAGACCGGCAGCTCCTTCACCACCGTCTCGCGGGTGATCGGGACGTAGCGGATGGTGAGCGGCCGGTGCGCGCTGGCCCAGGCGCCGAGCGCGGGCGTGTGGGCGTGAATGACGGTGGTGACGCGCGGGTGGGCCTGGAAGATCTTGGTGTAGCGACCGGGTCCCCCCTGCGGCTTGCCGAGATACGCCTTCCCGTCGAACCCGGTCACCGACAGCTTGAGCTCGCCGTCGTCCCAGGCGCTCGGATACGCCGCGGTCACGTAGATGCTCTCGCCCGGGACCCGCTGGTAGATCTGGAAGGTCTGGCTGGACGAGAGGGTCCGCGACTCCCAGAGAACGCGCGAGACCTTGAGGGTGTCCCGCTTGACCTGCTCGACGAAGGCGGCCAGCGCGGGGGTCAGCTCGGCAAGCTCGGCAAGCTCGGCAAGCTCGGCAAGCTCGGCAAGCTCGGATTGACGCGATTGACCGGCTTGACCGGCTTGACCGGCTTGACGGGATTCAGTGGATTGAAGGGTTTCGGTGTTGGACATGAAGGTCTCCTCTGTGTTCCTCGGTTGACGTGGACGAGATGCAGACGCCGTTCAGAGCCCGCTCGGCAGCGCCGCCGCCGCGGCGATCGACGCGAGCGACGTTCCCGCGCGCCTCGGCCGCCAGCTCCTGGCGCGCCAGCTCCAGCGGACGCGGATCGATCCAGGCCCGCACGTCGAGCGCGTTGGGGATGAACCTCCACCGGTGCAGGAAGTCGGTGAAGTCGCCGAGCGCCACGATCGACGACTCCTCGAGATCGGTGCGCAGGTGGTGGTTCACGTCGCTGCCGTAGGCGCGGGTGACGGCCGCCTCCGACGAGCGTGTCTCGCGCGCGACGTAGGCCAGCGTCTCGCGCGGGTGCTCGGCCGCCCAGCGCCCGGCCAGAAGGACCCGCTTGACCAGCCGGACCACCAGACCGATGTCCCGCTCGATGAGCCCGGCGTCGACGGTGAGCGTTCGCGGCGAGCCGTTGTTCACCCGCACCTTCGGATCGGGATGGGCGCCGACATCGAAGACGATGGTGGCGCCGATGGCGTCCGCCAGCTCGAGGCCGCGCGAGCCCTTGTGGAAGATGGCGTCGACCTCGCCGCGCAAGAGCGCCTGCGCCTCCGCGCTCTGCTCGATCGGTTGCGGGTTGCCGCTGCCGACGGGACCCACCGAGCTCACCTCGCTGCGGGGGAATTCCACCAGCTCGACGTCCTTCTCGGAGAGCCCGTGCAGGCCGAGCGCCACCACGTAGGCGCGGATGGTGGTGGCCTTCCAGAAGTCGATCTTGTCGTTGGGCCGCGTGGCGACGGCCAGGCGGCGGCCCTTCAGATCGCCGACGGTGCGGAGGTTGGTCCTGGGCAGGGTCAAGATCACCTGCGCCTCGTCGGTCCAGGTCAGGCCGACGACCCGCGTCTGCCGTCCGGCCGAACGGGCCCAGATGGCGGGGATGTTGCCGCCCTGGCGGAACGAGTTGTCGAGCTTGTGATCGAAGTGCGACTCCCGCAGGCCGGGATCGGTCTCGTCCTGCAACGTGCGAACGGCGATGCCGTCCGGGTTGAACTCGGCGTCGACCCAACCAAGCCGGGCGGCGATCCCCAGCGGCGTCGGCACCGGGCAGCGGGTGTACCAGAGCGTATCGATCTTGCTCATCTTGTCTCTCCTCTTGTCCTGTTTGCTAGACACTGCAGCTCACGTGCCAGACACGAACCGGGGCCGTTCAGCGGCGCATCCAAACGCTGGCGACCACGGTTGCTGCCTGGCCAGCAATCGCGCGCGCTAGGCTGCTGGCGAAGCAGCAGGCGCGGGGCGCGCCGCTGCGGTCCCGGCGCCACCCAGTTGACCGCGCTCGTACTCGCGATAGAGCTCGGCGTAGGGGCCGCCGGCGACGATGAGATCGGTGTGCTTGCCGAGCTCGACGAGCTGCCCGTGTCGAATGAGGGCGATCTGGTCGGCGTCGCGGATGGTGGCCAGGCGGTGGGCGATGATGATCGCGGTCCGCCCCGCGCAGAGGCGGCGCAGCGCGTGTTGGATTCGCCGCTCGGTCTGGATGTCGATGGCGGAGGTGGCCTCGTCCAGCACCAGCACCGCGGGATCGGCCAGGTAGGCGCGCAGCAGGCAGACCAGCTGGCGCTGCCCATGGCTGAGGTGGCCGCCCAGCGGACCGGCCTCGGTCTGGTAGGCGCTGGGCAGCCGGCGGATCACCTCGTCGACGCCCAGCTCGCGGGCGGCGTGAAGCAGCTCCTCGTCGCGGGCGCCCGGCGCCGCCAGGCGCAGGTTGTCGAGGATGCTGCCGGAGAAGAGCACGTTGTCCTGCAGCACCACCCCGATGTGCCGCCGCAGGCTGCGCTGGGTGAAGCCGCGGATGTCCTGGCCGTCGATGAGCACCGCCCCCTGCTGCGGCTCGTAGAACCGGGTGAGGAGCTGCACCAGCGTGCTCTTGCCGTGGCCGGTCTGCCCCACGATGGCCAGCACGCGCCCGGCCGGCACCGAGAGTGAGAAGTCCCGGATCACCGGCGCGCGCACGCCGGGGTCATAGCTGAAGGTCACCTGCGAGAACGCCACCTCGCCGCTGACCTCGTGGCGGGCGCCCAGCACCTTCGCGTCCGGCGCGTCGACGATCTCCGGCCTGGTGTCGAGCAGCAGGAAGACCCGCTGCGCCGAGGCCGCGCCGCTCGAGTAGCGGTCGAACAGATCGCCCAGATCCTGAAGAGGGCCCAGGAAGAGAAACACGTAGAACAGGCTCTCGGTCACCTGCCCGAGGGTGATGCGGCCGAGCGCCAGCTCACGCCCGCCCACCAGCACGAGGAGCGCCATCCCGGCCGCCGAGAGCAGCCCGGTGAGCGGCAAGAACCATCCGGTGCGGGCGTTGCCGCGAATGAGGGTGGTGTTGAAGTCCAGCACCAGGTCGCGGTAGCGCCGCCGGTTCGACTCCTCCTGAACGGTCTGCTTGAGGATCCGCACGGCGCCCACGCTCTCGACCAGGTGGGCGGTGAAGCGGCTGCGCCGCTCGGCGACCTTGCCGTAGTTGGCGGCCGCGATGCGCTTGAAGATCACGATGGCCGGCACCAGCACCGGCACCACCGCCGCCAGCGCCAGAAACAGCCGCGGCGAGAGGCCGAACAGCAGCACGCTGGAGACCACGCAGCGGAGCAGCGCCCCCAGGAGCTCGGGAGGCCCCTGGATCACCAGCGGTTCGAGGCTGTCGACGTCGCGATCCATGCGCGCCACGATGCGCCCCGCCTTGGCCCGATCGAAGTAGCGGACGCTGAGGCCCTGGACGTGCGCGAAGATCCGCCCGCGCAGCTCCGCCAGCACGCGGAGCGCCGCCGTCCCGGCCAGATATTGCGACACCGCCGACAGCGCGAAGCGCGCCACCCAGCAGACGGTCAGCCCGGCCGACATCGCCAGCACCACCCGCGGGTGCCAGGTCCATCCTTGGCCGGCGCGGCTGAGCCCGCGGTCGATCACGTTCTTGATGAACCAGGGGCGCAGGAAGATGAAGCCGACCAGCAGCGTCTCGAGCAGCGCCACCATGGCGATGCGCGCGCGGACCGGACGCAGGAGCGGGACCATCCGACCCCACATGCTGCGTTCCAGGCGCTCGCGCGCCAGCTCCTGCTCGATCTGCAGATCGTCGAGCTTGGCCCGATCCTGCGCGGCCTGCTCGCGGGTGAGGTGACTAGCTTGGTTGGCCATGGTGATCGATCCCCAGAAGCTCGCGGTAGACGGGCTGGTGACGGGCCAGCTCCCGGTGGGTTCCCGCGGCGGCGATACGGCCGCCCACCAGCAGGACGGCGCGGTCCGCCAGCAGCACCGTCGACGGTTTGCTGGCCACCACCAGCACGGTGACCGGCGGGCCGCCCTCCTCGGACAACGCCCGCAGGCCGTTCAAGATGGTGCGTTCGGTGAGCGCGTCGAGCGCGCTGGTGGCGTCGTCGAGCGCGAGCAAGGATGGCCGCGACACCAGCGCGCGGGCCAGCGTGAGCCGCTGACGCTGGCCGCCGGAGAGCGTGACGCCCCGATCGCCGATCACCGTGTCGAGCCGCTGCGGCAGCTGTTCGACCACCTCCTCGGCGGAGGCCAACCGCAGCGCGCGCCAGAGGTCCGCCTCGCTGGCGCCGCGCGCGCCGAGACGCAGGTTGGCGCCCACCGTGTCGGAGAACAGGAAGACCTCCTGCGGCACCACGTGCACCTGGCGGCGCAGGTCGGCCAGGTCCAGCTCGCGCACGTCGCGCCAGCCGGCCTGGTCCGAACCGACGCGAACCTCGCCGGCGTCGGCGTCCACCAGGCGCGGCAGGAGCGCGGTCAGCGTGCTCTTCCCCGACCCGGTCGCCCCGACCAGCGCGACAATCTCTCCCGGCGCGATCGCCAGCGAGCAGTCGGCCAGCACCTCCGTCTCACCGCCCGGCGACCGCACGCGGACGCCCCGCAGCTGCAGGCCCAGCGGGCCGGCCGGGACCGGCGCGCGCCCGCCGGCGATCTGCGGCTCGGCGTCCAGGAGGTCCATGATGCGCGCCGCAGACGAGCGGGCATCGGCGAAGGTCTGCATCACCCGCCCGATGGCCTCCACCCGGAAGACCACGGTGTTCATCATCAAGAGCGCCGCCACCAGGCCGCCGAGGTCGAGCCGCCCGTGTGCCACCAGCCGGGCGCCCAGCACCAGGACCCACACCTGGCTCAGCGCCACGATGACTTGAGGCACGGGGATGTGCGTGCTGGCGAAGGCCAGCGCCTCGCGCGCCGCGGACACGAAGGTGCGCACGGCGTCGTCGAAGCGGGCGATGCGCGAGGGCTCGAGCCCGAAGGCCTTGATGACGCGGACGCCGTGGACCCCCTCGGTGAGATCCTGGTTCACGGCGTCGAACGCGGCGCCGACGGTGCGGTCGAGGATCACCAGCTTGTCGACCTGACGCACCAGCCAGGCCAGACCGAGGACCGTCGCCGCCAGGGGACCGAGCGCCAGCGACGGCGCGTACCAGGCGATGAGCCCGAGCGAGCCGAGGATCACCAGGCTGGTCTCGACCACGTTGCGCCACACGCTGATGAGCGCGTCGCGCACCTTGTCGGCGTCGCGGGTCGTGCGCGTCACCATCCCGCCCACGCCGTGACGAAGGTGGTAGGCCAGATCGAGCCGCTGCACCTGAACCAGGATTCCGTCGCGCAGGCGTCCCAGCAGCTCCTGACCGATGACGAGCGAAAGAACCCCCGCCGCGTACTGCAGGAGGCCGCGCCCCGCCGCCACCGCCACCAGGATGGCCACCCACACCAGCGCCGGGTGCAGATCGAGCGCGCCGCTGGCGAGCCGCACCACCGCCCGCCCCCGCTGCAGATCGTTCACCGCCCGCCCCACCAGGTGCTGCTGCACCGCCAGGCCGACGTTGACCGCCACGAACAGCGCGAAGCAGATCAGAAACCGGACCGGCATCTGACGGTAGATGGCGATGCAGCGGAGCAGCGGATGGCGCGACAGCCAGCTCCCCCTCCGGCGGCCCGGAATGTTCGGCGCCCGGTCGGCCAGCGCGTCGTCTGCAGTGATTTCCAGTGTGGCGGTCGCGCTCATCTCGGATGGCGAGCTGCAAAGCACTCGCCGTGCCACCGCGCGCTGGCGAAGGCGCCACCACGCGCGCCGGCAATGCCTGCTGCTGCGGCAGCAGCGCTGCTGCTGACGGCACAACGGTGGATCCCGCTGCGCCAGCGGAGAGCAGTGGCGTCCGACGCCGATTCCCGACACCGACGATGCTAGTGCGCGGCGACCCCCAGCTCCGAGAGAAGCCGGCGGCGATGCTCCAGGAAAGCCGGCGCATCTCGGTCGCGGGGGAAAGGCGCCTCGATCCGCAGGTCGACCGCGAAGCGCCCGTCCCGCAGCACCAGGACACGGTGAGCCAGCCGGATGGCCTCGTCGACGTCGTGGGTGACCAGCAGGACCGCCGGCTGGTGCGCGACGAAGAGCTCGCCCACGAGATCCTGCATCTGCAGGCGGGTGAGCGCGTCGAGGGCGGCGAACGGCTCGTCGAGCAGCAGCAGCTCCGGCTCTCGCACCAGCGCGCGGGCCAGGGCCACGCGCTGGGCCTCGCCCCCCGAGAGGGTCGCCGGCCAGGCCCGGGCGTGGCTGGCCAGGCCGACCTCGGCCAGCGCCTTCAGCGCCGCCTGGCGGGTCGCCTCGCCGCGACGCTGTCCGATGCTGACGTTCGCGGCCACCCGCAGCGAAGGGACCAGCCGCGGCTCCTGATAGACCGTGGTGCGCACCTTCGGAACCAGCACCACCCCGTGCGCGGCGCTCTCGAGCCCGGCCAGGATGCGCAGCAGCGTGGTCTTGCCGGTGCCGCTCGCCCCGAGGAGCACGACGAACTCCCCCCGTCGGATCTCCAGGTCGACGCCGGCGAGAATGGTCCTGTCACCGAACGCCTTGCTGAGACCGCGAACATCCACCGCCAACCCGCCGGCGGCCGGGCCTGGCCCGTCCAGGGCGCGGGGCCATCCGGCGTCGGCGAGCGCGCTCGGGTCCATCATCGCACCGCGCCCGAGCGCCGCCAGGGCATGAGGATCCGTTCGAGCGCGCGGATGATGCCGTCGTAGAGCAGGCCCAACGTCGCGTAGAGGAGGATGCACAGAACCATGTAGTCCTGCCGGTAGTACTGCTTGGCCAGCAGCACCAGGTAGCCGATCCCCTTGGTGGTCCCCACCTGCTCGGCGGCGATGAGACCGACCACGCTGATGGCCATGCAGATGCGCAGCGCCATCAGCAGGTTCGGCAGCGCGCCGGGCAGGATCACCGTCACCACCAGCCGCCACCCCCGCAGGCCGAACCCCTGGGCGGCTTCCAGCAGCTTCCGATCGACACCGCGCACGCCCAGATAGGCGTAGGCGTACATGGGAAACGTCGACGCCGTCGCGATGAGGACGATCTTGAAGCGCTCGTCGATCCCGAACCAGGAGATCATCAGCGGCACCAGCGCCAGGAAGGGGACCGCGCGCAGCATCTGCATGGTGGGGTCGACCAGCTCCTCGCCCAGCGCCGTCAGGCCCGCCGTCACCCCCAGGAGCAGCCCCACCCCGACGCCGAGGCTGACGCCCAGAGCGGCACGACTGAGCGAGGCCAGCAGGAACTCCTTCAGCTCGCCCCCCTGCTGAAGCTCGATCAGCGCGCGCAGGACATCGCCGGGAGAGGCCAGCACGCTGCTCGAGATCCGCCCGGTCGTGGCGCCGTACCACCAGCCGGCCAGCAGCGCGGCCGGCACGGCGATCCGCACGAACAGGGACTTTCTCCGCGAGCGCGGGCGCGTCCCCAGGTACTCCGGCTTCTCCAGACTGCTGCTCTGGCAGCAGGCGACGTCGGCGGTTGCGTTTGCCGCAGCAGAGAACGGCACCTCCGGCCGCAGGGGAAATGTGGCGAGGTCTGGCACCGCGTTTGATGCAGGCGTGGCGGACATGGGCACCTGTTTTCCCAGCACTTCCTGTACCAACGGATTCGACCTTTGAAGAACATCTGGCGGGCCATCCCCTTGATCCCCGAATACCGCGGCCGCATCGTCGGGGGTGCTCGCCCTCGGCGTGCTGATGGGCCTCATCGGCGGCCGGGAGCAATCAACCGGCGGACCCGTCTCGTATTGAAGAATATTGTCTTTTTAAATGGACACGGGCCGATCGCTGTGCTCTCTTCTCTCGAGCCATGCACGCGCTTTCCCTCTCGCTGATCCGATTCGTTCGACAACTCGCGGTCCTTTCGCTGGTGGCCGCGTCCTTGACCGGAGGCTGCAAGCGCGCCGGCCCGGGCGGAACGACCGCGCCGGCTGACGCCACGCCTGCGGGCGGCGCGGCGGCGGCGCCCGCCTTCGAGCCGGTGGTGGTGAAGTTCGCCGATGCCACCAACGCCGGCATCTTCGCGTACGCCAAGCGCGAGCACCTCCTCGAGAAGGAGCTGGCCAAGGTCAACGCGACGGTGGAATGGGTTCCAGCGCCCGGCGCCTTCAGCGCCACCTTCGACGCCATGAACTCGGGCGCGATCAACACCGCGCAGGGGGCCATCAGCCCCATCATCGGCGCGCTCTCGCACAACCTGCCGTTCAAGATCTATGGCATCGCCGATCCGGGCAGCACGCTGCGGGCGGGCATCATCTCGCCGGCCGCCTCCTCCATCCGCAGCGTGAAGGATCTCGTCGGCAAGCGGGTGGCCGTCAATCTGGCGGCGCACGGGGATTACCTCCTGCTGAAGGCGCTGGCGAACGCGGGGATCCCCGCGTCCAAGGTGGAGCGCGTCCCGATTCAGCCGCCCGACGCCGCGGCCGCCTTCGCCACCGGCAAGATCGACGCCTGGTCGACGTTCGGGACCTTCTTCACCACCGCCGTCCGCAACGGGGCGCACGTGCTGGCCGTCGAGGGCGATCTGCGCTCCGACGACGTCGGCGTCCTGTCGGCCAACGTCTCCGTCCTGCGCAAGAACCCTGCCGCCTTTCAGACCATCTTGCGGGTCTCCCAGGAGCTGGTCGCCCTCGCCCACCAGAGCCCGGAGAAATTCCAGAACATCTTCAAGGACAAGGGGCCGACCGCTCTCTCCGGTGAAGAGCTGCGCCTCGCCACCGAGGACACCCGCACCCTCCCGGCCTTCCGCGTCCCGACCGCCGCCGACCGCGCGCGCGTCGAGAATGTGTCGAAGATCTTCTTCGAGAACAGATCCATCGATCGGAAGATCCCGGTCGACGAGATCGTCTTCGACGTCGACCAGGCCGCCGCGCTGCAGGCCGCGGTGGCCTCGCCCGAGCGCCCCGCCGCCGAAGCGGCGCGCGATCGCTGGCGCCACCCCGCCGAGACGCTGGCGTTCTTCGGGATCCGGAACGACCAGAACGTGGTCGAGCTGTGGCCGGGCACCGGTTGGTACACGGCGATCCTGGCCCCGTTGCTGGCCGACCAGGGAACCCTGACCGCGATCAGCCCGGAGCCGAGGCCGGCGACCGACGTCGATGGCGGCGCCGCCACCGCCGCGGCCGAGGCGCTCCTCGCCAAGAAATACGCCGACCGGCTGGCCGCCAGCCCGGGCGTCTTTGGCAAGGTGCACCTTCGTTCCGTCGATCCGTCACGCGAGCTCTCGCTGGGCCCGGACGACTCGGCCGACGCCGTCGTGACGTTCCGCAACTTTCACAACTGGGTCAAAGCCGGGATCACCCCCAACGTCCTCGCGGCCGCCTTCCGGGTCCTCAAGCCGGGCGGCGTGCTCGGCATCGAGGAGCACCGCGCCGCGCCCGGAGAGACAGACCCCGCGCGCGTCGTTCGGAGGATCGGCGACACCGGTTACGTGCCAGAGGCCTACGTGATCGATCTGGCCCGCCAGGCGGGCTTCACGCTGGAGGGCCGCTCCGAGGTCAACGGCAATCCGCTCGACAGCAAGGACTGGCCGAAGGGCGTGTGGACCTTGCCGCCGACGTTCCGGCTCGGGGATCAAGAATCGCGCCAGGTACCAGGCGATCGGCGAGAGCGACCGCATGACGCTCCGGTTTCGCAAACCGCAGGCGGACCTCCACGCCCAGAAGTGAAGGTGGTCCGCGCCCTCTGACTCTCAGTCCGTTGGCCGCAGCTTCGAATCCTGCTGGGCCCACCGGCGCTCCACCTCTACCAGGGCCGCGGCGAGCGGCATCCCCGTCCGTCGCAGCGCCTGCAGGAGGGCGAGCCGCGGATCGCCGTCCGCACGCGCGTGCGCCGCCCGCAGCGCGCGTACCTCCTCGTTCGCCGCCCGAATCTCCGCCCCCAGCGCCAGCTCGGTCGCCACGGCCCGCACGCGGGCTCGCTCCTGCCGGCGCGCCAGGGCCCGCGCCGCCGCCTCCCGGATCCGCCGCTCGCCCCAGCGCCGCCCCGCGACGGTCCGGTCGGTCTCGCTCGGCCGGTAGCCGGCGTCGCAGCGCACGCACTCACAGTCGCGCCGGTGCGTGACCCCATCCGCCTCGAACCGAGGCAGGTGCGCGAGCAGTGAGAGGTTCCGGGCCATGGCGATCGAGGTTCCCTGCGTACCTATACCTCTGTTCAGTATAGCCACCGGATCAGATCGGTCAAGGCCCGATAGCTCGGGGCCCGGCGGGTCAAGCGGCGACCGGCGCGAAGGCGACGACGCTGTAGGCGACCGCGAGCCCGGGGCCCGGATTCCGATAGCCGTGCCGCTGGTCGCCGCGAAACAGCACCACGTCCCCCGGATCGAGCACGAACGTCTCCCCGGCGGCCGAGAGCTCGATCCGCCCGCGCTCGCAGGTCAGGTACTCGCGGGTGCCGGCGGTGTGGGGGACGCCGGCCATCGAGCTCCCGGGCGGCAGCTCCATCCGTTCGATCTCCAGCCCGGGGATCGTCTCGGGCAGCAGCTTGCGCACGCTGACCGGCCCGCGCGTCCGGCTGGGGAGCGCGCCGGCCTTGTAGAGGCGGCCCATCCCGCGCGGCGGCTCGATCAGCTCCTCCAGCCGGACCGACAGCGCCTGGGCCACGCGGACCAGCACGGCCAGGGTCGGGTTGGCGGCCCCCGACTCCAGGTTGGCCCAGGTGGCGCGCGGAATCCCGGCCAGCCGCGCGATCAGCTGCTGGGTCTGGCCGCGCGCCTCTCTGAGGGCCTGGATGTTGCGGCCCAGGTGGGCCGCCGCGCCGGCGCGGACATCGGGTGCCATCGCCAACAAGATGACGCCCTGCCAATGTATTGGCAAGCCGGTTGATGCGTTGTCAAAGGCGCGCATCCTCCAGGCATGCACCAGGAGCAGGACACAGTCAGCAGCAGAGCTCTCGAGGGACAGGCGGCGCTGGTCACCGGCGGCAGCCAGGGGCTGGGCCGGGCGCTGGGCGGCGCGCTGGCGACGGCGGGGGCGCGCGTGGTGTTGGTCGCGCGCCACTTCGAGCCGCTCGCCAGGGCTGTCGCGGAGATCCGCGCCGCGGGCGGCGAGGCGCACGCCGTCGTTGCCGACGTCGCCGACAAGGACGCGGCCGCCGCCATCGCGGGACAGGCCGCGGCCCTGGTCGGGCCCATCGATCTGTTGATCAACAACGCCAGCACCCTCGGCCCGGTCCCGCTGCGGCTGCTGCTCGACACCGACTGCGAGGAGCTCGAGCGCGCGCTGGCGGTCAACCTGGTCGGCGCGTTCCGGCTGACCAAGGCGCTCGCCGGCCCGATGGTCCTGCGCGGCGCCGGCACGATCGTCAACGTGACCTCGGACGCCGCGACCGAACCCTACGAGCGCTGGGGCGCCTACGGCGCGTCGAAGGCGGCGCTGGAGCAGCTCGGGCGCGTCTGGGCGGCGGAGCTCGCCGGCACGGGCGTGCGCCTCTTCACCGTCGACCCCGGCGAGATGGACACGCGGATGCACGCCGACGCGATCCCCGACGCCAACCGCGCCGAGCTCTCCGACCCGGCGCGCGTCGCCGAGCGGATCGTGGCGATCGTCGCTGGCAGCGACGCCGCCAGCGGCACGCGCATGGCGATCCGCGTGGGACCATCAGGCGCGAGCGCCGCCGGGACGGCGACGCGATGAGGCCCGCGCGCACCTACCCCGAACGACGCGACGACGTCCGCCTCCTGGTGATCGACCCCGCGGCGGCCGAGGGCGCCGGGCTGCGCGAGACGCGCACGCCCGCGCTGCCCGAGCTGCTGGCGCCCGGCGATCTGCTGGTGGTCAACGACGCCGCCACCCTCCCCGCTTCGCTGCGCGGCACCGACGAAGCGGGGCGTCCGGTGGAGGCGCGCCTGATCGCCGCGCGCGGAGGGTGGCGCGCGCAGGCGGGCTCCCCGTCTCCGCTGCGCGTCTCTCCGCCGCGCGGCTCTCCGCCGCGCGTCTCTCCGCCGCGCGGCTCTCCGCTGCGCGGCTCTCCGCCGCGCGGCTCACCGCCGCGCGTCTCTCCTTTGCGCTTTGCGGCCGTGCTGTTCGGCGCCGGCGACTGGCACACGCGCACCGAAGAGCGCCCGCCCCCACCCGAGCTCGCCGAGGGCGCCCACCTTCATTTCGGCACGCTCCGCGCAACGGTGGGACGCCACGCGACGCTGTCGCCGCGCCTGGTGGAGCTGCGCTTCGACGCCGAGGACGACGCGCTCTGGGCCGCCCTCTACAAGGAAGGACGCCCGGTCCAGTACGCTCACCTGGCGCACGATCTTCCGCTCTGGGCAGTGCAGACCGTGTACGCGACGCGTCCCTGGGCATTCGAGATGCCGTCAGCCGGGCGGCCGCTCTCCTGGGAGATCCTGCTTGCGCTCCGCCGCCGCGGCGTCCGCTGGGCCTCGCTCACCCACGCCGCCGGGCTGAGCGCGACCGGCGATCCAGCGATCGACGCCGCGCTGCCACTCCCCGAGACGTACGAGATTCCGGCGGCGACCGCGCGGGCCATCGCCGAGACCCGCGCGGGCACCGGCCGCGTGGTGGCGGTCGGGACCACGGTGGTGCGCGCGCTCGAGGGCGCCGCCCGGCAGCACGGCGACCGACCCGAGGCGATCGACCGGGCCGGCCGCGGCGAGACCGACCTGCGCATCACGCCCGCCTTCCGACCGCGCGTCGTCGACGGCATTCTCTCCGGCGCCCACGCCGCGCACGAGAGCCACTTCCAGCTCCTCGCCGCGTTCGCGGGCGCGGATCTGCTGGCGGCGGCCGCCGCGCAAGCCGAGCACGCCGGCTTCCTGACCCACGAGCTCGGCGACGCCATGCTGGTCCTGCCGGGAGCGCTCGCTCAGCCGCGCAGGAGGGCCACCTCGGCTCCTTAGAGCGAGGCGCAGCGGAGAGCGCTTGCGCTTTGCCGTCCCTTCCTTAGACTACGCGTCCCTCGTCGGGACCCCATCGTCTAGCCCGGCCCAGGACAATGCCCTTTCAAGGCATGAACGCGGGTTCGAATCCCGCTGGGGTCGTTACTTAACTATGCGTGCTGATTCAGGTTTCTGATCCGCGCTACCGTCTTTGCCACGTATTTGCCACGGCAGACGGGTTTTCGAGCGCCCGAATCAGCTCCGCACCCTGCCCCGGAGCGAGGTGCGAATACCGCATGGTCATCGTGATCGTGCTGTGGCCTAACCAGTCCTGCACCTGCCGAAGCGGGACGCCCGCCGAGACGAGCTGAGACGCGAACGAGTGCCGGAGGTCGTGCCACCGGATCTCGCGCAGCCCTGCCCTCCTGCACGCGCCCCAGAGTCGCTCGTGCAGCTGCCAGAGTGAGAACGGTTTCCCGTCTACCCGACAGAACACCAGCTTCCCTCGAAGGTGCTTCATGCGTCGGAGCGCTTCCGCGAGCCGCTCCGTCATGGGCACCTTCCGCTCTCGCCCGGACTTCGTCGGTCCGACCTCCCCGCGCGTCGAAGAGCGACGGAACACGACCAGGTTGTTGTGCCAGTCGATGTCCCCCCACTCCAGCGCCAGCTGCTCCCCCGCGCGCGCTCCGGTGTCGAGCGCGAACGAGAGCAGCGCACGCTCCTCTTCGTCGCGCCCCGCTACGACCAACTTCATCGCTTCCTCGCGCGAGAAGAAATCCCAACCCTTGTCTGTGACCTTCACCTTGGGCAAGAGCGGGATCCGGTCGATCAGCTCCCATTCGACCGCCGAGGCGAAGATCCGTCTCAGCGTCGCGCGGATGTTCTTGATCGATTTGTCCGAGAGCGTGTGAACGCGCGTTTCGTACTTCCCGATCGGCTTCGGCTTTCGCAGGTCCGCGAAGAATCGATCGACGACCTGTCCTCTGATCTCGTCCAGCCGATGCCGACCGAGTGCCGGGATGAGGTGCCGCCGAACGTGGTTCTTCTTCTCGCGGATCGACGTGGGCCGATTCCCGACCGATGCCGGGTAGGTCGGAAGCCACTGCTCGGTCACGAACTTCGTGAAAGTCGGCACCTCCTTCGTCACTGCCGGTGCGGACGGTGGGTGCAGCGTGCGTTGCACGTGATCGCGCTCCGCACGTTCGCACCCCACCTTCGTGTTCAGCGTCGGCGTGCCGCTGATCCGCTCCGTCTGCCCGTCGGGCAGCTTCACCACGATTCGGTAACGCCATCGTCCGTCTCTATCGCGTCGTACCGCCATTCCGTCCTCCAGACGGCGCGACGCGGCCTTGCTCCAAGGCGGACGCTACCACAGAGCGCGATATCCGAATCGCCCGGCCGAGGCGAATGGCCGGGAATCGCCCCGCGGTGATCTCGGCGTAGAGCGTCTTCACGTTCACGTTCAGCAGCGCGGCTGCCTCGCGGACGGTCAATACGGGACACTCCAGTGTGGCTTGAAGCACGGTCATCGCGAACTCCCAACTCCTTCGTGACAAGAAAGAACGGTCTCGCCTATTTCGCGCGGAACCATTGATCTGTCGGCTAAATCGCACCTCATTGTTTCGTCGAGCGATGGCTCCACGACAGCCAGCAGGCATCCGGCTCCTCGCTGGACATTCTCGGTCAGCGACGCTTGAGCAGGCGGTCGACCAGCAGGTCTTCGGCCTGGATGGCGCGATCCACGGTCCGCCCCAGATCGTGCGTGAGGGATTTCGCCTGAGCGGCCTTCAGCGTCCAGGCCGGGCCGTCATCGAGCAGACCAGCCTTTCGGAAGGCGTGGAGAGAGGTTTTCATCTCGGCGGGCGCCAGCGCGCCGAGAGCATGCTTGGTCAAGGGAGAGCGAAAGCCAAAAGCGTGAAGCCGTGCGGCCAACCGTTGAACCTCGGGGGACCCCACGATTTCGTTCGGTCCTTTGAGTCGCGGCGCCTCTCCCTCCCGGATCAGCAGCCGGCCGATCTGTCCCGCGCGAACGGCGGCGCTGTGCTCCCCGGGCTGAAGCCCCGATCCTTTTTCGCCTGATGGTCGGTCAGCGGAATAGAGGGCGCGAAGGAGATCCTCCTCGCGACCGACCCACTTACGAAGAAGGGCTACGTCCGGCCGACCCAAAGCCTGGAGCGCGGCGTACCCCTTTTCGTACATCGCCCGCGCCGCGGACAGGCCGTCAGGGGGTGTCGGTCCGCCTCTCGGATCGAGACCCCAGGGGAACCAGCAGCCGGACCGGTTGCGGCCCGCACCTGGACCTCCGCGACGGGTCGCTCGATGAACGCCCTGCGCCAGTCCGCATAGGCGCGGCCGACCTCCTCACGCGTAATCCGACGCGCCTCTTGCGAGAAGGCCAGACGAGAACAGCGCTCGACGGCTCTTTCCAACCGTCGCGCCTCGCGAGGCATCGCCACCTTGACCGCCCAGAAGATGGGGCGGAGGCCCATCGCGAGCTGGGCCAGCCGCTTCTCCTTGGCGTAGAAAAGATCGCGCTCGGCGGTTTGCCGGAGCTTGTCGGCGATCCTTTTCGTCTCGCCGTACCGGAAGGACAGCGCGCCAGAGACCAATAGGTAAACGCGCTGAATTCGTGCGGCTTGAAGGTCCGTGAAGGCCCGCAGGACGGTCTTGGTCCGCGGCAGTCGCGTCGAGGGCTGGACGAGCGCGCGCCGAAGGGCTTCGATCCGGATTTCTCGGAGGCGTTCCGGGGTCGGCCTCCGTGCTTCGGCCTCACGCTGAATCCGGCGGATATCGTCCCGAGAAAGCCCAAGCCGTTCGACGCGGCGACGGACGGATTCGGATTTGTCGCTCGAATACGAGAGATCGATCGGGCGCGGGGGCGCCGGTCGGCGGCGCGCCTCACGGGCATATTGGTTCGCGAGATCGAGCCTGAGCCGCTGAAGCTCCGGGGTGTCGATCCCATTCTTGATGGCGAAGTGGAGTCGAAACTCCGAAGTGAGCTGGCCGTCCGGCGTGAGGTAGCCGATGCTCTTGAGTGTCTCGACGCGCTTTTCGTACCTGGCGATGAACCGGACCTGATCGGGAAACAGCTCGCGAAAGGCGGCCGCATTCCAACCGGTCGCCGGCCGGCCACCCGCCGCGACCTCGAAGATCCGGTCGTCCATCGCGTTCAACCGGAGCTGACGTTGAACGACCACGCCCGATTTATCGGGCGCGGCGTACCAAGGAGCGAAGTCCTTTTCGAGTTGGCGGCGACTGGCCCGGTTCAGCGGTTCGAGCCGACTGCCGTCCGGCATCACCATCGCTGGTGCCGCATTCGGAGCGCGCTGCTCGATCGTCAGACCGAGGCGCTCCTTGAATTCCCTCTCGACGCTCTCCTTCCATCCGACTTTCAGGTCCCGAACTCTCGATGGACCGTTCCCGGCGCGCTTGCCATTGACCGAGAGGACGCGGCCCGTCGCGTGCTCGACGGCGAATTTTCCGACCAGGACATGCGCGTGATAGTGGATTTCCCCGGCCTCGTTGCGGGTGTGGATGGCGCCGACCGCCGTGTACGCCATTCCGGGAAATGCCCGGTCGAGCGCTGCGCCGACGGCGGCGTTCATCGCCTCGCAGGCCTTTTCGCGATGCCCCTCCGCGAACAAGCTGACCTCCTTGGGCAGCGTGAACGTGATGCTCTTGTACCCAACCGTCGCGCAACGGTCAGTCGGGAGGCACGACGCCTCGAACTCGGCCCGCATTTTCGCCTCGTCGCTCTCCCCAGCGAGAAGGCCGAACCCGGTCAACGGAACGCGCCCCCCTTCGAGGTCCGTCTTCCATCCCTCGCCCATGCGCGCGATGTAAGCGAGCTCGCCGTCCGAATATCCGGGGTCGCGGCGCGTGTCGTGTCCGTCGGTAATGTAGTCGAGCGCCTGACGCGGGCTTCCTTTCCTGGCCGTGGCGCCGCCACGCGTCGCCACCTTTACGTAGAACACGGGTCCGGCTCTGCACCTCGCGAGTGGCTATGCCACCGTGGGGTCGAAATGCCCTCGGCGCCCTTTTGGGCGGCGAGGGTATGATGTCCATCCCCGAACGCGCTTTTCGGCGTTTGGGAGCCGGCGCGCCAGCGAC
>CAWKBC010000012.1:0-50861 GCA_963847705.1 uncultured Pseudomonadota bacterium
TGATGTCCATCCCCGAACGCGCTTTTCGGCGTTTGGGAGCCGGCGCGCCAGCGACGGGGGCCTCTTCGACTCTTCGATTCGTAACCACCGAGTTCGGCCACATTTCCTGGTCGGCTCGGTCAGGCATCTTTGTTTCTCTACGGCGGCCGCCTTGAGGGCGCATCGACGGTCGGCGTCGGCGCGGACGTGACCATACACGCCACCGTACTTGAACAAAGCCCTCCGGCCAGGGCGCCCCGCCGCGCGACGCGGCCGAAGCCAACGGTTGCTCCACCCGTGCGATATGGCCGCGTCGCGCGGCGGGGCGCAACCGTACGGCCTGATGCCGTCACTTTTCCTGCCACTCTCACGCCGTACGGAACGGACCCACCGCTCGACTGGAAGTGATCTGCCCGGCAGGTCAGCCGGCTGCTGGTACATGGCAGCGAGACCCTAGGCGCCTCATTTTCGCATTCGAGGCGGCTCGTCAGAGGACAGGCTCAAGGCGCCAGCTCCCATCGGCGTTGACGCCGACGGCCCCGGCCGCCGGGATGCCCCGGGTCCTTCGTCAGGTGGACGCAGAGCCGGATCATCAGCGGTATGGGGACCTCACCCATGTTCAACCCGCCGAACCCCCCTCTCTGCCAGTGCCCCCGTATAGGGCGCTGGTTTCGGCGCAGGTCACGCCCTCGGATGCCAGGCAATCACTGGGATAGGTATCGATGTCGGCGCGGGTCTCGGTGAAGTGCGTCGTCGTGTAGGTCATGTCGGCATTGAACGTTACGGTGCCCGCGTAGCTCAGAGTCACCAACTGGGTCGTTGAGTCCTGGCAGGCCGCGTTGACGAGACCCGCCGGGGGGATGCAGCCGCCGAGGATCTTCCAGGTGCCGGTCATGTCACCGCCGCAGGGGAGAACCGTTCCGCAGGTCGCCGGTGCAGGCATGATGCCACCGCCACCGTTGTCGGCGGTGTCGCGATTGGTGTCGCCGTGAAGACGGGCACTCTGGGGGCAGTCGTGAGGGCGGACAGGTTGACGGAAGGTAAAATTATCGGACTTCCGTCTGAGGGATTTCGGCCCTTGAACTCACTGCCCTCCTGTGAGCTCGGAGGGGATCATGACCGTAGCTCGTCACCTTTCGGATGAAGTTGCGGATCCGCTTTGCCGTTCCCCGCCTGCCGCTCGATAGGAGCAAGCGGACCGGCTCGCTCACGCCAGGGACGACGGTCCGCCCTCCCCTTCCCGCGGTCCGGAAGACATAGAGGCCAGTCGTACGCCGGCGCGCCACCAGGTAGGCGGCCACGCGCCCGGGCGGCAAGAGCGCGATTTCGCCCTCATCGCCGCCCACGATCGAGAAGGGCCCGCCGCACAGCAGTCGAGCGGTGAGCTCGCCATCAACCCGGAGCTGGATCGCGGGGAGACGACCGGCCCGGGCCGGCGACGTCATCGTGAGCGGCCCTGCCCCCGCAGAGCGAGATACCTGATGTAATCGCGCTCGTGCCGCTGCAAGCACTCGTTCCAGTCCTTGCCGAGCGGTGCTCGGTGGCGCACCGTTGGCGCTTCACCGGCGAGGAGGCTGATCCTTTCGGGCAACCTGTCGCCCGCCAGATCGCTGTCCGTCGCGATCACGACCGTGGAACCGCGTGGCAGGCGTGCGATCGCCGCCGCGACGTGGCGTCCCTGGCGCTCGCCGAACGAGCCACATGTACTCGCATAGCGGGCGCGGTCGTCTGGTTGGAGCTGGTGGCAGCTGAACGCGTCGATGACCGCCTCGGTGATCACGAGCTTGTCGTCGTTGTCGCGGGAGTTGCTCACCCAGAGCGCTTTCCTGCCTCCGGCCGAGAAGCCAGCGTAGGACGCGTTCTTCCGCTCGAAGCCGCAGATGCTGTCATCGTTAACCGCCTCTCGATGTGGGAAGAGGAGATCGCCGCGGTCGTCCGCGCGCCACGTATCTGCGAACCGTGGAGAGGCGAGCGTCTCGGGTCGGACTCCCCGGCTGTTAAGATACGGGTCGTCCGCCACGATCCGTGCCCGCGAATAGGCGTCACGGACAATGGCTCTAACATCTTGGTCCACTCTGGAGGGGCGGATTGGTGCTGGCGCCTCCATGGAGCGGAGGTCGCCGGCCCAACCGCGGAGCTCCTCCCGAACCCCGGCAAGATTGCTGGTTCCCCTCCGCAGAACGAAGTCGATGATCGTCCCGTTATCGCGGTCATGCCTGACGCTGAAATACGTCCAGTGGCCGTCGCGATCCAGGCGGACGACTATCTTGTCGTCCGTAGTTGCGTGACGCATCAACAGGCTGGAGGCTGTCGACCCCCGAGTGCCACCGTCGCGTTTGGTCTCTCGGCGAACCAGGCGGTATCCACGGCTCACTGCGTACGCGCACAGATCTACCCGTTTGAAGCGATCGAGGTCGTCGTCCACGAGGCACCTGACGCAAACTCGGGCAGTGCCGAGCACCGTTGCGGGTCGCGTAGGCTGCGGGGCGAGAGGCACGCCGCGTTCGCGAGCCGGCTCTCGCGCGCGCCAGCGCCCGCGTCAGGACGGGCGATCGTTCGTTCCGAGACCGGGCCGAATCGATCAGTTGCCCGCGTCTCACGATTTTGAGACGATCTCGCCGATGAAGACGGTCGGTCCGAGATTTGGCATCGTTAGGTTGACGCTGGCGGGAGCGCTCTTAGGCTGCGGGGGTGGACCGAGCGGCCTGCCGCCGGCCGGCATCATGCCGGCGCCCGCGACCTGCGGGACGGTCGACCCCTGCGGGGGCGATCCGACCGGCACCTGGAAGGTCCTCGGCGGCTGCCTTCCTTCGGCGGGGATGGTAACCGGCTCCTGCACCCAGGTGCAGATCCTGACCGTGAGCTACGCGGGCACCCTGACGTTCAACTCCGACATGACCTACAGCGCCACGACTTTCACCAGGACACGCGCAGAGCTCGACACGACGCCGGTCAGTTGTTGGGGATACCTGAACAAGACCTGCGCCGAAGAAGACGAAGCGCTCAAGGCACAGGTGGGCGAAAGCGGAATGGGCTTAAGCTACGCCAGCTGTACGGGGTCGACCACGTGCGCCTGTACCGTCGCCGAGACGGCGTCAACCGTGATCGGAGACTCGGGCACCTACTGGGCTTGATCCGATCCGGTGGACAGATTGATTACGCAGTTGCCCGTGATTCTCGTGCAGCCTTTTCGTACCCGGCTGGGCTGACGTAGTCCAGCGACGAGTGACGGCGTTGCTGGTTGTAGAAGACCTCGATGTAGTCGAACAGCTTTTCCTTTGCCTCGGCTCTGGTGGCGTACCGCTCGCCGAGCTCGAACTTGAGCGTCGAGAACCAGCTCTCCATCGCAGCGTTGTCGTAGCAGTTGCCACGCCTGCTCATGCTGCACGTGATGCCGTGAGCGCCGAGGACCCTCTGGTAGTCGTCGCTGGCGTACGGACTGCCTGGTCGGAGTGATGAAGCAGGCCTTCGCCGGGGCATCGCCGTACGAACAGCGGCCTCTAGCGCCCGGACGGCGAGATGTCGGTCGTTGACGGCGCTCAGCGCCCAGCCGACGACGAACCGCGAGTGCAGGTCGAGAATCGCGGCAAGGAACAAGCGCCCGCCGTCGGCGACGAACAGCTCCGTCGTGTCGCCGACCCAGCGCTGATTCGGCAGCTCAGCCTCGAAGCGCCGATCGAGCAGATTCGGCGCTACGGGCTGATGGTGCTCGCTCATCGTCGTAGAGCGGTACCGCCGACGAACACGAGCCTCGAGGCCCTCCTGCTGCATCAGCCGGATGATCCGGTTGCGGCCGACGTGCTCGTCGCGCGCCACCAGCTCGGCAAGGACGCGCGGGCTGCCGTAGGTCCGGCGGCTGCTCTCGTGCACGTCGCGGACGACGATGGCCAAGCGCCGGTCCTCGCGTGCATGGCGCGACTCGGGCCGTTTGCTCCATGCGTAGTAGCCGGCCCGCGACACACTGAGGGCTCGACACCAACGCGCCACACCCTCGTCCGCCTTCTCCTCGGCGATGAACGCGAATTTCACGCGCTCTCCTTCGCGAAGAAGGCTGCGGCTTTTTTTAGGATGTCCCGCTCTGGTCGAGGCCGTTATCGGCGCACTCATCGCGGCTTTCTGCCCGCGGGCGAGCCTCATCGCTGAGAACCTGGCACTCCGCCACCAGCTGGCCGCCCTGAGCGAGACGGAACCAGGCATCGGCTCCGTCCCATCGACCGAGCGTTCTGGGTCGTCCTGTTGCGCACTCGGTCGCGATGGGCGGACGTGCTGGCGATCGTGAAGCCGGCGACCGTAGTCATGTGGCCGTCGTGGATTCGCCCGGTTCTGGGCGAAGAAGTCTCGGCGGCGCGGACGGCCGCCTGTAGTGGCGAAAAATGGCTCACATGGGGTCATGCAGCCCGGGCGTAGCGATGGTGAAGACCGGCAACCCGCGGGAGAGCGACGACGCGACCGGTGTTCGGCGGTTCGACAGCCCGCGGGATCGGCGCGTCTCGGTCGAGCGCCATGTGCGGGCGGTCCTCGTTGTAGTAAGCAGCGTGCGCTCGAACCAATCGCAGCACGTGGCGCTCGCCGAGGACGATCACATGGTCGAGCACCTCACGCCGGAGCGTACCGACGAACCGCTCCGCGTATCCGTCTGCCAGGGCGACCTGGGCGCGGTCCTGAGCTGGCGGATGCCGAGATGATTCACACGCCAATCGAACGCGGTGCCGTAGATCCTGTCGCGATCTCGGATCAGGCGAGTGATCTCGGTGTCGAAGCCGACGGCCTCGACGACCTGCTGCGCGGTCCAGGTCTGATGGGGATGGCGGGTGGCGTTCACGTGCAAGAGCCTCCGCCGCTTGAGCGAGAGCACGAAGAATACGTACAGCAACCTGAACGTCACCGTCGGCACGACCACGAAGTCGATGGCGATCGTACCCGGCCGGTGGGCGCGGACGAAGGCCCGCCAAGTCGTAGAAGATGGTTGTCCCGGTCGGCGCGTCGGCCTCGGCATGTAGCGGGTCACGGTATTCTTGGCGACGTCGTGGCCCAGCTTCGCCAACTCACTCGCGACGCGCCGCCGGCTCCACAGCGGGTTCTCGCTCGACATCCGTTCAATCAGGGCAAAGGTCCGGGCGTCCAGCGGCGGGCGCCCAATCCGCCGCGACTTATGGGCCCAGAAACGGGCGAATCCACGTCGATGCCAGGAGACGACGGTGGCGGGCTTGACGATGAGGATGGCGTCAGCCCAGCGCGACCAAGCCCGCGAAAGCACCGCCCAGAAGGCACGGTCGACCGGTCGCAGCCGCGGCCGCGCCGCCTTCCGATTCAGGATCGCGAGCTGCTGCCTCAGCGCGAGGTTCTCGAGCACCAGGCTCGCCCTTGGGCGCAGGAGCGCGCGGAGCGCCCCAAGGATCGCTGTCACGACGGCCAACACGATGCCAGTCTCGCGGCCGGCCCGGGCGATGTCACCGCAGAATCAACGCTGAGTTTCCGGTAACCTCGAGGCGGATGTGGCCTTGTCTCACGTCGGATCATTCTTCACCACCACAGGATCGGTGCGGCGCGCGCCGGGGGACTCGGGCGCGTTTATGCCACGAGCATTACAATTAGAATCCAGTAATATTACTGTCACTCGTCGATGCAACCCTCTTATCGAGGGTATCCGTCCGAAGAGGGGGGCAATGAGATGCTAGTGTTCCGTCCGGTGCATGATGATTTCCGTCGTATCGGAAGACTCGTCTGGCGTCGCAACGTTTCCTGAGGGCGGCCGCAACAGGGACACGCCCCAGAGCAATACACGAATACGATATGTACGCCACGTTACGCCAACCCGAGTTGGCGTTCGAAGCAACCCAGCCCTCAAAGTTTCTCGCATCAGGATTGCGATTGCATAGACGCTCTTCCGAAGATATGGTGCCGTGCGTTGCCGATGGGCAACATGGCAGGCTCAAAACGGAAGGGACGGTGGGAACGTGTTAACTAAGGCAAATGTCGTGGTGGCCTTGGGTCTTGTAGGGCTCGGGATTGGAGGATGTGATAATTCGGTTCCAGACACGGAGACGATAACGTCCGAACTCGTTGGCCTGCCCGGACAACCCCAAGGCCTCGTCTGCGGAATGGGTTATTACAGGAACGAAGTCAACGTCCAAATGGGGTCCTGTGAGGGCTACCAAACCGCGAGCGCGGAGCCCTATTGGGATAATTGTAGTTCCCAAAATGCTATAGTCGTTTGCAATAATTTTCTAATTGCGTGCGCTGGCGGGTTTTCGCTGGCCGCGGACGGAGATCAAGGACTCTGCGCGCCCTGGGGGATCTATCACCAGGCGGCGTCGCCAGGTACCGCAGGTCTCAACGCCTCCAACAGCGCTCAGCTTCTCTTACCGAAAGGCACAGCGTGCGGGTTCAAGGACAACTGCCATAATCCTACTCTGACGTGCATGGGGTACGACGCGGCTCATTCCTGCCCGCCTGGCTGGACGGCGAAGGTTGGCTCAGACATTAACAACCCCTCTAGTTGCAATGGTGGCCCGGGTGGCTACGTGTGGTGCGAGTATCAAGATCCCAACAACCTATGTACGGGTTCCTGCCAGTTGGCCGATCAGCCCTCAGGCATTGTTTGCGGCATTGACGATAATGATCGCCACAATGGCCAGTGCTTGGGCGTCCAAACCGACAACGTCTGTCCGACAGGATGGGAGCACCGAGGTTGGTTCGATGACGGCAGGAGTGCAGGTCACGGGATTGGTTGGTGCTCGAAGCCCGACAACGCCTCGCCATGATTACGACCTATCAAGATACCTGTCTGGTGTGGGAGATGGTGAATGTCTAGCGGATCGGGTGGCGCTCGTGGTCCGCGCGGAGCGGGGGGCCCGGGAGCTGCCCGTAGGGTCGCAGAAGATCGGTAGATGGCACGTGGAAGGTCCCCGCGTGTTCGCGGTATCCCCCATCCGGGGATACGCGTAGCTGGTGCTTGCACGGTCAGCCAGGTCGGCAGGTTGTAACGCCCGAGTTAGCTTGACTCGAAGTGGTAACGAGAAGCGTATGCCATTGTCGAAGGAGGTCACATGTTCAAAAGCACGCTGGTACTGACTGCTGCGGTATTGTTCCTCGTCGGTTTCGCCGCATGCGATACAGCCGAGAACGTCGAATCTAAGACATCAGCCCTCGCGGTAAGCGGCTGGCCGCAAGGGCTGGATTGTGGGCTCGGTTATTACAGAAATGGCGTGGATGTTGTGCACGGATACTGTGAAGGGGTCTCCACGGGAGACGCTACCGGGAATGTGTGTAACCCGGCCTACATGACCAGGTGCACCAATGGCGTTTCATGCGCCTCGGGATTCGGCATCGGCGTCGACGGTGATCAAGGTCTCTGCAATCCGTGGGGTTTGTACCACCAACAGTTGTTGAGCAGCACGGGTGGCGTGACGACGGCGAACACGGACCAGCTGTTGCTTCCCAAGGGCACGGCTTGCGGGTTCAAGGACAATTGCCACGACAATACCCTGACGTGCATGGGGTACGACCCGGCCCATTCCTGTCCTCCCGGCTGGACGGCGAAAGTTGGCTCCGACATCAACAACCCATCCAGTTGCAATGGTGGCCCGGGTGGCTACGTGTGGTGCGAATATCAGGATCCCAACAATCTGTGCACCGGTTCCTGCCAGTTGGCCGATCAGCCCTCCGGTATCGTTTGCGGCATTGACGATAACGATCGCCACAATGGCCAGTGTTTGGGCATGGTTACAGATTCAGCGTGTCCTTCGGGTTGGTCTCGGAATGGATGGTTCGACGATGGGAGAAGCGCCGGCCACGGCATCGGGTGGTGCACCAAGATCTAGTCGACGCTTCGTCGCGTCTTCTTCGGATGGATTCCCCGCATCTGGTGTGACGATTCCATCCCTTACTACGCCACAACTGCGCACCTTTGGACGGCGCAAATATTGCCTGTTGGGTGCAGAAACTCCATCCGAGGCTCAAGCGGCTTGCGGTTCCAGCGACGGTGAGGCGCGCGCAGCGATCGCAAAGCCGTAGCGATGATGGAGACCGCCGAGGATCGGCATTCCGGCGATTCGGGTTCCCTTTGGCGGACGAGTAGGGGGGAGGTATCGAGCGCCGTCGGGCGACTGCATCCGCAAGCCGCGATGCGGCCGCCCATGGTAGTAGGCCAGGTAGTCGTTGAGAACGCGCTCGGCATGCTGCTTGTCCTTGACGACGATGTGGTCGAAGCAGGCCCGGCGGCGGGGTACCGATCACCCGCTCGCCGAACGGATTGGCCGTTGGCGCGCGAGGTGGTGTGGCGAGGAGCCGGGTGCCGAGTCCTCGGACGCGGCGATGGAAGTCGGAGTGACCTGACCCCCTAAAACTGGACCGTTTGACGGTTGAGGAGTTCGCTTCGCTGGAGGCTCTGGAAAGGGAGCGAAGCGATGCGGAAGTCGAGATTCTCGGTAGAGCAGATCACGTACGGGTTGAAGCAGGTCGAGACGGGCGTACCGGTCAGCGAGCTGTCGGAAGCTGGGCATCAGCGAGCAGACGTTCTACGCGTGGAAAAAGAAGTATGGCGGCATGGGCGCCGTCGAGGCCAGGCGGGTCAGCCAGCTTGAGGACGAGTGCCGGCGGCTTAAACGACTGGTGGCGGACTGGGCTTGATCCGTTTTGGTGGACACCCGACGAAAGGAGTCGAGGATGGACACCATGGCAGAAGCAGAGAGCAAGAAGCGACCGCGACGGCGGCATACGGATGAATTCAAAGCAGGTGCGGTCCGCCTGGTCCTGAAGGAGAAGCGACCGGCGGCGAAGGTCGCCCGGGACCTCGATGTGTCGGCATCGCTGGTGCACTTGTGGGTGCGCCAGGCCAAGGTCGACAGCGGCGAGGGCCCCGAGGGTGCGCTGACGACCGAGGAGAAGGCGGAGCTGTCGAAGCTGCGCAAGGAGGTGCGCGAGCTCCGCATCGAGCTGACCTGCCTGGGTTCTTCGGACCAGTAGATCCTAGAGAACAGCCTCTCCGCTTTGGGTTGTTGTCATCACCTGCTTCGCTCTGAACTCGTTCGGTGTCAAATAGCCGAGACTCGAATGGGGACGGACAGCGTTGTAGTGCTGGCGCCAGGTCTCGATCGTTGCGGCCGCCTCTCTCCTGGAACCACTCCATGCTGAGGCACTCGCCCCGGAACTTGCCGTTGAAGCTCTCGTTGGTCCCGTTCTGCCACGGCTTCCCCGGCGCGATGTGGGCGGTCTCAATGCCCTCTTCGGTCACCCAGCGCAGGACCGCCGTCGAGATGAACTCGGGGCCGTTGTCGGACCGTAGGTAACGCGGAGCTCCTCGCGTGCTCACCAGCCTGGCGAGCACCTCGATCACGCGGCCGGATCGGATACTCCCAGCCACGTCGATCGCCAACGCCTCGCGAGTCCACTCGTCCACGACGGTCAGGCACTTGATCTGTTGGCCGGTTGCGCACGTGTCGAAGACGAAGTCGTACGCCCAGACGTGGTTCGGCCCGGTCGGTGGCACGGGACGAGGCCTACTCGCAGCGACTCGTCGTCGTGGTCTCCGTCGGGGAACCTGCAGCCCCGCGCGCTTCCAGAGCCTGTAGGCGCGGTCGGTCCCCATGCGGTGTCCGTCGCGCGCGAGGAAGATTCGCACTTGCCGGTAGCCGTACCGCGGGTACTGCGCTGCCAGCTCCGACATGCGGCTCATCGCCGGCGCGTCCTTGACCGCCAGCTTCGATCGATACCTCAGCGCCGACCTCGCCACCCTCATCAGCGCGCACGCCCTGCGGCAGGAGAGGCCGCGCCGTCGCGCGTACTCGACCTCCTGCCTCCGGCCGGGCGCGCTCACCATTTTTTTGCGTTGATCTCCTTCATGACCTCCAGCTCGAGGTCTCGGTCGGCAACCATCTTCTTGAGGCGCGTATTCTCGGCTTCCAGGGCCTTTAGCTTCTTCGTGTCCGCCACCTCCATCTTCCCGAACCGTCGCCGCCACACGTAGATCGTCTGTTCGCTCACTCCGTGCTTCTTGGCCACCTCCGCGATCGGCGTCCTGTCCGCTTCGCGCAGGATCTTCACCATCTGCTCTTCGCTGAACCGACTCTTCTTCATGGCTCCTCCGGGCTCCCGGAGGGCATGTTCTCAGGTTTCAGCTGGTCCGAAAAACGCCAGGCAGGTCAGTTCTGCGCGGAAGGCGAGTGACAGTAATATTACTGGATTCTAATTGTAATGCTCGATGCATAAACGCGCCCGAGTCCCTATGCGCGCGCCGGAGGATGAGCAGATACGCACGTGGTGTGTTCGTTGCCTTTTGTGCCATCTTCGAGCGGAATCGTTAAGTGTTGCGCACCCGACGATCCCTGCTGATCGCTGTTTGAAAGTCCTTTGCTCGCCGTCAGCTATGAAGTACGAATGTGACCCTCGATAGCGCTCAAGGCTCGTGAGGAGGGAACATGAGGAATGCAGGTCTGGTGTTTGGATCGCTGGTGTTCTGCTGTGCCTGGATGGGTAAGGCGTACGCAACCGATCTGTCGTATTCGCTGGCGGGGCCGATCAAGCCGCCCAATGCTGGCCAGTGCGCCGCGACAGATGTCGACGACGACTGCCTCGATGACTATCAAGAGGCGACGCTCGCCTTCGACATCTCCCCGTACTATCTCTGGGACGAGAACGAGGGCTGCAATTGGTACTCCACCGTCGACAGCGAGCCCACGCACGGCGCGACGGCCGGCCAGTCACATGACCAAATCCGGTTTTATTATCAGGTCCGACCGATTCTGCAGGGACAGCCTAAGATTTCGAGCTGGCAGCCGAACGATGGTTGGTATCACTGGATCCGCATCAAGTTCTTTCTGAACTACCCTCGCGACTGCGACGCGCCCCACCAAGGTGACGACGAGATGGTGTACTACGATCTCTACAGCCTCGATCTTCAGACTTGGTCCATAGGAACGGGATACACGGCCCGCCATCTCGACAACCCGGATCCCCAGGCAACGGGCGCCTTCCTGCACGACATGGCCGTAGCGGCGGGCGTCGCCTATCCGATTGCGCTCGGCGACGAGAACGGTCACGGGTCGTGGTTTGGAGCCTACGCGACTTCGGACTGGTGCGGCGCCAGCTCGCAAGGCAACTTGTTCGTCAACCACTATTGCACAGCTGGGGCGTCAATCATCAACGCGATCCAGCTCGGTAATTATGTATTTCCCGACACAACGAAAAACGTCGGTGAACCGGTCGTCTCGGGAAGTAACGGGAAGTGGAACGCGAACGTGCTGGTCCTGAACGGATCGCAGGCTTACAGCACTGAGATCACCGGAGACTATCTAGTGAACGGAAGCCCGGCACCACTCCCAGAGTTCTGGAACGACATGACCGGGACCGCGTACGCCAAGTTTTGCGGGTGGCAGTGTTCCGTGCGTTCGAGCTCCGGAGATTGTACGTTCAACATCCACAACAACGGCACAGGTTGTACGACGCCGCTCTGGAATAAATTGTCGCAGGCGGTGTTCATCAAGTGAGCTACCTGCGGCGGCGTTATCGCCGCTACCTCGCTGCGCTCGGCGTCGCCGGCCTCATCGCGTGGTGGCTCTTCGGCCGTGGATCGCGAGCGACGACAGAAGCATCGCCGGCGTCGCTCGCCCAAACAAAGCGACCAGCCGTTCCGACCGCCGTGTCGAAGCCTCCCGCCATCCCGACTCCAGAGGAGAGACCTGCCGGCGCCGCGCAGAACGCGGAGGGGGACTACGTCGGACAGATGGTTCCGATGCTTCGGGGCTGGCCGAAGCAAGCCCAGCTTCAGGCGCTGAAACAGATGGTGCTCATGCCGGGTGACAAGTTGGCGTTCGCGACAACGGTAGCGAGTTCGAACCCTCGGATGACGGTCGAGGAGCGCCGCGCGAGGTCTTCCGAGCTCGCAGAGGCCTTGATCGAATCCCTCGAAGCCGAGGGCATCCACTACGACCTGCCGTCGGGGTTCAAGCCAGTCGGGGTATCGATCCCGCCGCCCGATCCGGCGAGCTACCCTGCCCCAGAGTCACACGGGGAATAGCTCCCTCGTCGACGCACGAGAGGATAGGTAAAACAAGCGCGGTTTGGGCTGATAATGGGGCCGTCCTGCTACCTCGTCCATCCAACTGGATCGCGCGAGGTCATGCGGCCCTGAAATAGTGATGATGGAGACCGGCGAGAACGGGAACCGCGAGGATCTCGCCGTCATGGCCGCCGTCCATCAGGCCGTCGGGGATCCGCTGCCGGATTCCCTGATGAGGCCGAGACTTGTTGAAATAGTGCGCGTATTCGTCGGAAACCCGGCCCAGATGCTTCTCACCGAGCAGCATCAAGTGGTCAAGTGCCTCGCGCCGAAGGCTGCCCACAAATCTTTCAGCGACAGCATTCATGTTTGGGGCGCGGACCGCAGTCTTGATCACCCGCGCGCCCGCCTCTTCGGCGACCCGGTCGAACGTGGCCCCGAACTTTTCGTCGCGGTCGCGGATCAGGAACCTTGGAGCCGCGCCACCTATGGTGGCCTCTCGCAGTTGCCGCGCGGTCCAATCCTGGGTGGGGCTGCGCGTCGCCGCAACGTGTACAACTCGACGCGAACCCTGGTTCACCAAGAAAAACAGAAAAAGAGGACGGAAGAGTACGTCGTGGGCCTGCACGAAGTCGCAGCACCAAATCTCGTGAGCGTGGTTCCTGACGAAGGTCGACCAGGTCTGGCCGCCATTGTGCTGGCGCGACTGACGCATGTACTTCTGGATGGTGCGCTTGCTGACCCGAATGCTGAGTTTCAGCAACTCCCCGCGGATCCGTTCGGCCCCCCAAAGGGGATTCTTGGCGGCCATCTCTTGGATCAAAATGACCGTCGCGGAAGCCAGTCGTCGCTTCGTAGGGACTGAGCGGGATCGTCGCCGCCAGAACCGGCGGAAGCCTTCTCGGTGCCACCTCAAAAGGGTCGCTGGTTGGACGATGGCGAGAGCGCGCCGCCACGTCGGAAGCAACGCTGCCGCGGCCAGCAATCGAAATCGATCCTGCGTCGTCAGCCTCGGATGCGGAAACTTTCGCCGCAGGATGACGATCTGGTGCCTGAGCATCCCGTTCTCGAAGATGAGCTCCCGCCGTGTCCGAACCAGATCCACTACTGCGCCCGCGGCCACGTTGTTCTGAATATGAGGGCTCAGAGAACGCCAGGCATCACGCGCCAGCGATCGAAGCCGATCGACGATTTCCCCGGGCAGTCTCATACTCCCGTTCGAGCACTTCCCGGCCGCCCGATCAAGACCGAGCGGAAGCGATTTTGTGGGAACGTTCCTGTCGCGACCAGCGTCGAAATCGGCTGACACGCGATGACCGAATCGGTACTACCGTATGGTCGCCATGCCGACGAGAAACCGAAGCTCCACATCATGGCCCGAATGGTGGGACTGGGAGTTGGAGCTAACACCGCACCTGAACAGCGGATGGAGGAACGCGATTTTACGGAGGTCGAATTGCGCGAGATGCTGGAGGCAGCCACCGGCTTCGCACCCGACGCGGTGGAAGGCCGCTTCCAGATCGATTCTCCGCTCCGGGGCCGGCGCTGGCACGTCATCGTCGAACCGGACCTCGACGATAGACTCCTGGTCGTGGTCACAGCCTATTGCGTGAGTTAGAATGAGGGTGAAGCCATGAAGCGGCCGTATCTTGAGGTGACGTTTCGAAAGGGCAAGGCCCTGGCCGCGTACCTCCATCTGCCGAGGGCGAACGGGGCGAAGGCGGCGCGGAGCGACGCTCGACCGCGTGGTCTGGTCGTCGACTTCACGGCCGACGGCGAGCCCTTCGGCGTGGAGATCACGGCCCCCGCCCTGGTCGATCTCGACGAACTGAACGACCTCCTCCACGATCTGAACGTCGGTGAGGTTGATCCTGCCGATCTCGCGCCTCTGCGCGCGGCCTGAGCCTCGGGTCGGGTCGCGTCCAAGAGATCCCGACCGCGGCGCCTCAAACCGCCGACCGAAAGGCGGAGGCCCGGCCGAGGAGCGGCCCGGCGAGGCTCAAATTTTTGCCACCCATTTGCCACGCCACCAAGGAACGCCGCGGTTCACCCCGGTTCCTCGCACCTCGCCCCGGAACGCCGAACCGGCCGACATCACTCACAAAACGGCGCAAGGCCGCGCCACGCCTGATGTTCTTGTGAGTGCCTGTCGGCCAGTTCGAATCCCGCTGGGGTCGCACTCTTTCCGCCAGTTTCGCTGAGCGGTAGCAAGACCGGTAGCAAGCGATCGCGGCTCTCCGTCGAGAACGCGCTCTTCGGACGTCGATTTCGCGCCGGTTTTCGCGACCTCAGTTATTACTTTTTTGATGCGGAGCTTGGCGACCTCCGCGCAGAGCGCCGGCCAGGGAAACGTCGTGTAGACGTTGACGATGTTTCCCCGGGGACCGTGGGTGATGGTCTCCAGGAGGTCGCGGCGAGCCCCATCAACCTGCGCGATGGTGATAAAGGTTCGCCGCAGATCGTGTCCGCGTCGGTGCCGCATGCCCAGCATGGCGAGGTCGAGGCGAAAGGCGTTCGCCGACTCGGGGCTGAGGCGCTCGGTCATGTTCCGCGTCGGAACGATGAGGTCGTCGTCCGCCCCGTGCTCGTCCTTGTAGCGCGCCCAGAGCTTGGCCCCCTCTACGTACAGGCTTCCCATGGTCGAACCTCCTAAGCGGCGCGCCTCCAAGATCCTTTCGAATCGACCGTGACCACCAGCTTGAGCGGGCCGGCGTCCCCTTCGATCTGCGACAGGGTTTCCACCGGGAACTTCTCGCCCGAAATAGTCAGCGCCACCATCGTACGCATCAACCGATCGACCGGCGAAGAGACGGGCAGCACACCGTTCTCCCAGCGCGAGATCGATTCGTGGACCACGCCGATCGTCTTCGCCAGGGCCCTAGCCGACATCTCCAGCTGAGACCGAAGAAACACGAATTCCGGCCCTGAGAGCCGTGCAGGCTTCCGGATGACCTCGGCGGCTATCGTGCGGTGAAGGGCCTCGGGACGGGGAATCACGACCTCGAAATACCCGCACTGCGGACAGCGCCGAACCTCCGCGTCCGCGATGGTGATCGCCCACTTCGGATGAAGGGTGTATTTGTGCGGCTCTCGAGACACCCGCAGGCCGGCGCCGCAGTCGGGGCATTTCATCGAATGGCCCTCCAAGCGGTCACGACCACGGCTGCCGCTTCGGACCGAAAGCTCGCGACGACGTAGGTCCGGCGGGCCCGAACGCGATAGCGCCAAGAGTCGCGCTCGAACTCGGCAGGCTCCACCACGCCGCTCCGAAGAACGCCGATCGCTTCCGCCTGGCTGATTCCGTCCTGGGCCATCTCGTCGAGCGCGTGGTTCGTAAAGACGACCTCCCCCGTCGCCAGGATCGCCCGCAGCAGCCTTCTGGCTTCCGCGGGACGCAGCGGCTCCTGGGGTGTCGACATTGAGACTATAGGCCTACTGTTGATCTAAAGTCAACCACGTTTTGGTCCCGCCTGGCGCCGACGGTCGAGTTACAGCTCCGCCTCCTTTTCGGGCGTGGACTCATTCGGGTTTCCGGTATTCGAATTGGCCGGGCTCTGCATCAGGGCGGCGAGCTCGGTGATGCGCACTCGCAACTCGCGACCGGCGCGATAGCGTCCTAGTCGTCCCTGCGCCATCCACACCCGGATCGTCGCGGGTGCGACCGCAACCCTCGACGCCGCCTCGGCGACCGACAAGAACTCGACGTCGCTGACCGGTCTCCCTCGCTCCGACAGCTCCTCGCAGAGCACGCGCCGGACCTCGTCGGCAACAATCTCGCGGAGGGCCCGTTCGTCGAAGAGACTCATCGCTCTCTCCGCACGGTCGATCGCGACGGACGATTGCGTACCCGTCGCCTTTCGCACGCGATTGGCCAGTGGCCTTTGGTGAGCATGTGGTGGGGGTTCCTCATCGCCCTTCTCGGCAAGACGCGACTCAAACGTACGGTCTTTTTTTCCGGGCCACGCTCTCGACGCTGGCGCCGCGTCTATAGCCGTCGACAGTCCTCTCTACGGTCACTGACCACGAGGTAGCCGAAGCTTGGCCGCTGCCGCCGCTCCCAGCAGTTGCCCTCGATATATCACTGGCGTCGCCGAGTTCGTGCTCCCAAGTGTCGTCAAGCTCGACGCCGGGCACCGCGCCTCTTATGTGCGTGCGCAACTTCTGCCCACCCGCCGGTCATCGCGACAAGCACCACGTCGCGTGGCGCCGCGCGGCCCGCCCGCTCGCGACTCGCCTTTTCTCCTCCCGCCCGTCCCAGGCGACACCAGCAGGCCGAACCCAGCAGAAGATCAATGTGAGCTATGGGCGTGCGGATGAGTGCGCCGGGATCGCATCGCGACCCCGACCAGGCTCAGTCGGCGGCTCCATCTCGATTGGAGCAGGTCTTGGTGAGAACGGGCCTGACAGCATCGCAGGAAGGCCCGGGGACCTGACCGGCGATACGGCCGAAGCTGTCGCCGCAATACCCGGGAGAGTCGCTCTGCTCCAGCGCACCGACGAGGACGTGGGTCGCGGCGTCGTAATAACAGGTCAACGCCGTGAAGCCGCTCCCTTGGATTAACGCCAGTACGCCGCCGCATAGCTTCACCATCTGACCCACGCCCAAGCAGACGGGGAGGTCTGCGACGCTGCCGTCGAAGCTGGCCTGACATCTCCCTCCCACATCGCTGATGCTTCCGCTGCAGCGATCAACTCCTGCGCCGTCGAGGTTCGTGGGTGTATCCGCGTTCCCGTCGATCGAGGTGGTGCCGAGGTACTCGGTGGAACACGAACCAAGAGTCGCCACTCCCCAGATCAAAGCCGCTGCCGCGAACCGCTTCACGTGCCCAACTCCCCTCTGGCAGGTCAACTGCAAGCCCGATGCCCGACGACGTAGCCGTTCCTCTGTGCCCGGGCCGGTCCAAGCCCTCGCTTTCCGCCAACTTTGTAGGCAAGCGCCGAAGGACGGTTGGCGGTCCCAACCGAACCATCGCGACGCCTGACACCTGTCGCTCTCCCCGCTCGGAGCATTGCGGACATCGGCGACGGCTATCGCCGACCGCGGACGGATCACCTGCTACCTGTCACCCGATTGCACCACGCCAGCTCGCCGGACTACGTGAGCGATCGCCTGCAACGTCGTTCAAAGGTTGATGCCCATCCCGTCGCTCCGACAGACGCAAGGAGATCGTCATCAGGGATCACATCACCGACCGAGTGGTCCCGTTCGACTGCGTGAGGGACGAATGCAAGGTAAAGGGCCTGATACACGTTCCGCGTATCCAGGCCATTTCAAAAAGGAAAACCTGATACCTCTCGATCCACGCAGATACCTCACGATCGCTAACCAGCTGTCCGCTTTCGCTTTTACCTGATACCTCCGCGCACCGCGGGCGCCGTTTCAGGCCTCGTCACCGACGGGGAAGAAGTTTTTCGTGGATTTGCGCGGTCGGGCTCAACTGCTCAGGTCTTTCGAGCCCGTAATGCGCGTACAATGACGACTCGGAGACGCCCAAGAGCTCCTCCGTGATGGTCGAGGTAGGCCGTGGTTCTCCGGGACGTCTCGGAGGACGGCTAGAGTCGACGCTGGCCATTACGATCTCGCCGTACTTTCCGAAGTACGACCCGGTTCGGAAGAAGAGCACCGGCGAGCCCGATTGCCCGTCCCTGGTCCGAGCGTCTACCAGGTAGGCCGGTAGGCGGTCATAGTCAGCGACTTCGCCGCGTATTTCCAAGCGTCAGGATCCCCGGAGCATAGGCCTCCGCTCTCATTGGCAACCGCGGAGATCGCCGTCCGCTGTCGCGAGTGGCGGAGTCCAGCGGCCCGTTGCGCAGAGGGTGGCGTCGTCGATCATCCGCGCGTCGCGCGCCAATAGACCGAGAGCGGGCCGCAACATCGGGGCTGGTTCCAAGCGACCGCTGGCGATGATCTCTTCGTGTGGGCTCGCGGCGATCGCGTTGAAGACGTTCGCCTTGGCGCCCGTCCCGAGGGGACGCACGCTTCCCGTGGGCCTGAGGAGGATCTGCGTCGCGCCCGACGCCTGCGAGATTGCAGTCGCTTCGTCGAGCCCGGCGAGCAGCCACAAACCGACGCAGCTATTGATGTAGGGCACGAGCCGCTTTTCGCCGGTGTCTGGGTCGACGCTGGAAAAGGACAACATGCCGCAATCCATTGACCGGAGAACGAGGAAGCCCCGGGCCGAAACGCGGCTGCCCAGTGGCGCCTCCTTGATGCGGGCCGCATCGAGCAGACCAGCGGGGACGCCCGCGCAGGCGGGGATCGAGGCCGCGAGCTCCTTCAGAGGCGGAGGAATGCAGGGGGCCGGGGCCGGCGCGGCGAGGGGCGGTGGCGCAGGAGACGGATGCGCGCAGGTGAGCAGTGCGAGCGCAACAATGGCGACCGACGTTCTCAGCACACCGACCCATGGGCCATGACCGCGAGCGAAGCCCACGAGTCGTCTATCGAACAGGCGAGCACTGTGTCGGACAGCAAGGCGGCGCCGACCAACGGCCCCAGAGGTGTCGTGCTTCCGTCTTCTCGGGTCTGCGTCCCCGATGGGGCATCTCGAGCGACCCTCATCAGTGAAGTCTCGTCGACAGCCGGGCAGTCGGGGCATTTCATCGAATGGTCCTCCAAGTGGTTACGACCACGGCTGCCGCTTCGGACCGAAAGCTCGCGACGACGCAGGTCCGGCGGGCATTTCGCTGACACTCACTCCCGCGTAGACGGACGGCGACTAAAATGACTTGAAGAATGCGGTGATGGCCGAGGTGCCGAAGCTCGGCGGCATGTGGGTCCCGTTGAACTCGCACCAGGTCACCGGGTAACCGGCGTCGCATCCTTGATAGTCGACGCACGATGCGTCCGTGGAGTTGGGGACGGTCGTCGTGCCGCAGTGATTCTGCTGCAGGATCTTGTCGCGGGCGGCACGGCCATCCGCGATCGGAACGGTGGTGTCGTTCAGGCCGTGCGAGCCCCACATGGCGATCGGATGACCGGTGCCCTTGCAGTTGAAGTCGCTGTAGAGCGCGCCCGACATCGGCGCGATGGCCCGGAACACGTCGCTCATTTCGCAGCCGATCGCGAAGGACATCATTCCGCCGTAGCTGAACCCGACCGAGAAGACGCGGGTGTTGTCGACGCAGTAGGTGCTCTGGACGTTGCTCAGCATCGCCTTCGTGAAGGCGATGTCCACGCCGTTGGTGTTGGCCCACCCGGCGTTGCCATTCGAGTCCGTCAGGCCCTGCGGCGTCACGTAGATCGCGTCGGGCAAGCCGGTGCTGATCCGATACTCGGTCAAGGCCTGCTCGGCCGATCCGCCGAGGGGATGGAACTGGAACACGACCGGGTACGGCTTGCTGGCAGAGTAGGTGCTCGGGAGCTGCACGTAGTAAACCCGCGTGGTCCCCCCGACGTCGAGCGAGCAGGTCGTTCCCGACTTGCTACAGGGAGAGGTGGTCGTGGTCGAGCCACAGCCCGCGCTGCTCGTTCCGCCCCCCGCCCCTCCGGTGGCCGGCGAGCCTCCGGTGCCCACGGTTCCGCCGGTGCTGGACCCGCCGCTGCCGACAGCTCCACCAGAGCTGGACCCGCCGCTGCCCACTGTTCCACCAGTGCTGCCACCGGAGCTGCCCACTGTTCCACCAGTGCTGGACCCGCCGCTGCCGACAGCTCCACCAGAGCTGGACCCGCCGCTGCCCACCGTTCCACCAGTGCTGCCACCGGTGCTGCCACCGGATCTGCCACCGGAGCCGGGCGGGCTGCCGCCTGTCCCCGTGGTTCCGCCGCTTCCCCCGCCGGTGCCTGACGAAGATCCACATGCGCCGACGCCCAGGCGCGTGAGGCCGAGCAAGAAGAGACCATTGAAGAGAATCCGGGCCGTGACCGTCATGGGGTGCTCCTCGGTTGATTCGAATTATCGTCAATGCGTTCGTGCCAATCTGGTGGCCTTTCATCGATCGACCTTGAACGGCACCAATAGGCCGATCGGCCTATGGACGAGACCAGCCGGCGGGGCTGTCGACGCCCCGGGGGCGCGGGGGGCGGGACGATATTCTCTATGAGAAATGACGTCGGCGCGGGACAGTGGACTCTCACCGTTGTCTATTTGAAGGAGCAGCCCACATGCGATCTCAGCATTTCTTCTCGGCCCTCATCGCTTGCTTGACCCTCGCCGGTTGCGGAAGCAGCAACTCCGGAGCCAACGGCGGGTCGGGCGGGTCGACCGGCTCGGGCGGCAGCACCAGTTCCGGCGGAACGACCGGCTCGGGCGGCAGCACCAGTTCCGGCGGAACGACCGGCTCGGGCGGCAGCACCAGTTCCGGCGGCACGACTGGCTCGGGCGGGTCGGCCACGGGCGGGACCGCTGGCGGCTCGGGCGGGCGCGTCGGCACCGGGGGCGCGGCCGGGCGCGCCGGCACGGGAGGCACATCCGGCGCGACAGGCACCGGGGGCTCGCCCGTGGACGGCAGCGTGACAGTCGACTGCACCGCCACGCTGCCGAGCGGCGGCACCACGTACATGGGAAACAACGTCAACGGCACGTCCGACGGCCTCAACTACGGCATCTGGTCGAACAGCACCGACGGCGGCAGCATCACCGTGTTCCCCAACGCCCACGCCTTCTCGGCCTCCTGGAACAACAGCATGGACTTCCTGGCCCACGTCGGCCTCGATTGGTACAACGCCTCCCAGCCGTACACCGCCTACGGAACGATCCAGGCGGACTTCTCCGAGGTCAAATCAGGGACCCCCGGCAGCTTCTCGTCGATCGGCATCTACGGCTGGATGCACAGCCCGTGCATCGAGTGGTACATCAACGAGGACTCGTACAGCAGCTTCGTCCCCAAAGGCAGCACCACCGCCATGATCGACGGGGAGATGTACTACCTCTCGACGAGCCAGACGAGCGGAACGGGCGGCGCCAATGATTGCGAATCCGGGCATACGGGAGCCTGGACCAACATCACCGCCACGCGGGCGACACATCGCACCTGCGGGACCGTCACGGTCAGCGACCACTTCGCCTCCTGGGAGGCGCAGGGCTGGACCCTGGGGACGCTGGTCTCCGTCCACATCAACGTCGAGGTGGGCGGGGGCATGGGAACCATCGACTTCCCGGTCGCCAACGTGACGACGACCAGCAAGTAGCGCCGCCGGGCGGAAACGCCCTCGGGGAACCGCCCTCGCGGAGCCGCCCTCGCGGAACCGCCCTCATCGAACGCCAGTCAGCCGAGCGCGTTGGGGGAGTTCGGGGGCCGGCGGCCGCGCACGGCCGTCCGGACCGCCACAGGCGGCGCGCCCGCGCGCACGCGGTAACGTCGCGGCGCCTCGGCAAGGGCACCGAAGTCGGCTGTGACGGCGCCGTAATCCTCGCGGGAGACCTTGCGAACGACGCGGACCAGGTGGTGCCACGCCTCGGCCTCGCGCGCCAGCGCCCCGGCGGCGGCGTCGAGATCGAAGCGCGCCGGGAGCGATTCGGTACTGCCCCCGATGACCCCTCCCCGCACGACCGCCGCCAGGCGGCGGAAAACGTCGCGGCCGTGGCGATCGTAGTAGAGGACCGTGTGCGCGGTCGAGAGCGAGCCGGCCCAGGGGTAGCGGCGCAGCAGCCAACCCGACGACAGCGTCTCGAGGGCCTCATCCAGCTGGGCCGGCTCGTCATCGCCCAAGGGCGGCGTCTCCTCCTCGAAGAAGAGCCCCGTCCCCAGCGTGTCGCCCTCGACCTGCCAGACCTCGCGGATGCCGAAGCGCTCGGGAGCCTGCGCCACCAGCGCGCCGTGGGTCAGATCGAACTGTCCGACCAGGAAGGCGGCCACCTGATCGCGGCGGTCGTCGAGAAAGCTCAGCGTCGCCAGGGCATCCGCCAGCGTCTCGGTGGGGAAGCCGGTGAAGCACATCGCCTCGGCGGCGATCCCCGCCGACGCCAGGCGACCGATGACGTCGCTCACCACCTCGACGGGCGCGCCCTTGTCGATGAGCGCGAGGACGCGCGGGCTGGCCGACTCGACCCCCAGCGCACAGGCGACGGCGCCCCCGCGGCGCAGCGTCTCGGCCCGCTCCGCCGTGAGGTAACGCTCCGGCTTGAGGTCCGTCGCCCAGCGCAGCTCGAGGCCGGCGTCCGCCATCGCGCCCGCCAGCTTGACGATCGTCTTCGGCGCGACGGAGTCCTGGGAGAGGTAGAAGTGGCGGGTGCCGTACCTGGCCGACAGCGACGCCAGGTGCGCGACGCAGGTCTCGACGGACCGCTCGCGGTAGCTGGCCGTGCCGACCTCGGCCAGCCCGTAGTGACAGAAGGTGCACTTGCCCCAGTAGCAGCCGCGCGTGGGGTCGTAAGGCAGCGTGAGCACCGGCGAGAGGTACTTGTCGAGCGGCATCCCGTCGAAGTCCGGCGGCGGCAACGCGCGCATGTCTTCGCTGGCCTCGCCGGGCAAAAACCTGGCGCCCAGCATCCGATCGCGCTGCACCAGGTTCGGAATGCCCCGAAGCGCGCGCGGATCGCCGCCGTGCTCGTCGAGCGCGCGCACCAGCGCCAGCAGCGTGTGCTCCCCCTCGTAGACGACGGCCGTGTCGAACGGCCCCAGCGCCGCCGCCAGCGCCGGCCCGCGCTCCCGCATCCGCACCAGCAGCTGCGTGATGGCGGGCCCGCCGATCGTGAAGTGGACACCCGGCAGCTCGCGCCTCAGCTTGAGCCCGAAGGCGAAAGCGGGCTGCAGCTGCCCGGGAAAGCAGAGCGACAGCCCGACGGCGCCGACCCCCGCCGCCCGCAGGCGCGGCGCCAGCGTGCTCACCACGTAGCTGTCGAACGGGTCGCGCTCGGGCGTCGCGTCGTGCGCGATCTCCTCGGGCGTCGTGAAGGCGAAGGGCGTTCGATAGCCAGTGAAGTCGAGCTGGAGCGGCGCATGGGCGGCCGAGATGACGCGCAGCCCGGCGTCGATCGTATCGACGGCGCGCGCGTACTCCTCGCCGTCGAAGAAACGGACCGGGTCCCGCAGGATGGCGACCGCCTCGTCGATGCCTTCGGGGACGGCCTGCGCGTCGCCGCGCACCTGCCAGAGCGCGTGGTACTCCAGCTGCTGGCCGTGGTCGAGGGCGGCCCGCTCCTCGAGCCGCGCCAGGCGCGCCTCGATGCGGTCGCGAAACGCCGCCATCGGCGCGCGCCGCAGCAGCGCATCGTAAGCCTCGATATTGGCATCGACGGGCAGCACCTCGACCCCGTTCGTTCGCAAGAACCCGGTCAGCGCGGGAACGGCGAGGTACGGCGCCGTCGGGTCACAAGTCGGCGGATAGATGAGGGCGATCTTCATGGCGAGCTCGGGACGGGGCAGTATCCCCGGTCGATGCCGCGCCGTCCATTCGGGCCGCTGGACTCGACCACGATAGTCAGCTAGGCGGTGGAGATGACCGGCCGCGACCGCGCCGAAACACTTCGCGAGCTCCTGCCGGCCCGGGCCCGCCCCGGCTCAGCTCTCGCGGGCGGCGGCACCGATTGCGTGCGCCTCTGCGCCGGTCTCGCCGACGGCGTGCCGGGCTTGATCGTCGATCGCTTCGGACCGCTGGTGGTGGCGGTCGACTACACCGACGGCGGAATGACCGCGGAAGCGCTCCGGGGCCTGGTGCGGGATCTCTTCCCCGAGCATCACGTCATCGCGAAGGTGCGTTCGGTCCAAGACGGCACGAACAAGTTCGCGACGGCGGCGCACCACCCCGCGCGCGGCGCCGGGCCGGACGCCGCGCCGCTCATCGCCGTGGAGCGCGGCCTGAAGTTCGAGATCGGCGTCGATCCCGCCCATGACTTCGGCCTCTACCTCGACGCCGCCAAGGCCCGTCTGTTCGTGCGGCAGAGCGCGCGCGGGCAACGCGTGCTGAACCTCTTCTCCTACGCCGGCGCCTTTGGCGTCGCGGCCGCCGCGGGCGGAGCCATCGACGTCGCCAACGTCGATCCCAACCGCGACTACCTCACCTGGTCGCTCCGCAACGCCGCGCTCAACGGCGTGACCATGCGGGTCCTGCCTGACAAGGCCCAGGATCACCTCGCCCGGCACCTCCGCCGCCTCGCGCGCGATCCGCATCGCGCCAACTACGATCTGGTGATCGTCGACCCGCCCGCCTTCGGCATCGGACGGGGCAACGAGCGGGTGCTGCGGCTGTTGTGGCCAGAGCTCTTCGCGAGCCTCCTGGCCATGAAGCCACGCACGCTGGTGCTCCTGTCCAACGACAAGGCCTTCCGCGCGCGTCAGAGCTTCGTCGAGCTGGTCGAGGCCGAGCTCGGCGAACATTATCGTTTCGAGCGCCTCGGCACCCACCTGACGCCCGAGGATCTGGCCGCCGAACGCCCGGAGCTCGCGTGGAGGCCCGTCGCGGAGGATCCGTACTACGTCGAGCCGGTGGTGATGGCTGGCAGGCGGAGATAGTCGACTATTCATCCGACAGGCGGCCGTGGATCGCTTCGGTCAACTCAGCAACTCTGAACAGCAACGAAGAAACTACGTTCGCACTTTCTCTATTTTATCTTTGCTCGATTTGGTACATTCGGCAACCATGGGCGATGCGCCTGCGGCAGCTGAACAGAAGCGGGAAGAAGCGGTCCAGCCGGCGACTACGCCGCGGGCCGATACCACGTCACTTGGGATGCTCGACATCGACGCTGCAACCATTCTGCGTCATCTCCGGAAGGACCTGCGTGACGACTGGTACCCGGACGTCCTTAAGTACTCGGATTGTCTGACTCCGGCGTTTGTGAGTAGTCGCCTCCCCGCACTACAAGCCGATTCGTCGAAGGGGTACCAGGCCACAAAGTGTGTCGTTCGGGATATCCCCAAGGTGGGGGGGGTGCTCCGGTATTCCCTCGAGGTTCCCCTGATAGATCGGTTCGTCTATCAAGCGCTCGTCGAAGAACTCGCCAGACCCTTGGACGCCCTCCAATCCTCCCGGGTGTTTAGCCACAGATATCGATCCGAAGATCGCAAAGACTTCTTTAAGCCGGCGGTTCGGCAGTGGTCTCTCTTTATGGACGCTGTGAGGGAACGCGGGGCAAAAGCGTGGATTGTCGAAGCTGATCTTCAAAACTTTTACGAGACGATCACCATTCAGGGCCTGCGAACGACGATCATGGACGGGATTTCACGGTCTGCGGGCGACTTCCGCAGCCGTGCACGCCGACGCTACGCCGCCGATATGCTGCTCGGACTCCTTCCCACCTGGTGCTACGCACCGACGCACGGACTTCCGCAGAATCGAGACGCCTCGTCGTTCTTGGCGAATCAGTATATGCGTCCGGTTGACGAGGAAATGGGCAGCACCTGGGAATACTTCCGCTACATGGACGACATTCGAATCTGCGTCGGCAGCAGGCATGAGGCGCGGAAGGCGCTGGTCTCCCTGACCCACTGTCTTCGCCGCATAGGATTGGGGCTGAACTCGAAGAAAACGAGAATTCACGAGCCCGATTCGGATACTCATAGAGAAGCGGTTGCCGAGAGCGACCGGCGTCTGCGCGACATCGACAACATGTGGCACTCACGCAGTACCGTGACCATCGCTCGCTCGCTGACATATCTCTCGGCGCTGGCAAAAGAGCTCATAGCGAAAGGTGATACGGGCTCACGGTCGTTTCGCTTCTGTGTTCACCGCTTTCAGCGCCTGGCACAGGTAAGCGACCTCGACATCGAAGTTCCTGAGAGCGATGGCCTAAAGAAGCTTGTCCTTGCGCGCTTGATCGACGATGCAGCGGAGGCAGATTCGCACTGTGCATTCCTGGGGGCTGTTGGCCTCACGGACCTAGAGCGCTTTGGTCTCGAACGGGAACTGCTCGATCCCGGGATTTATCTCTACGAATGGCAGCGCTATCACATTGTCTATTTACTCCTCGACCAGAAACATTCGTCGCCGCGCTTCCTGGCGGCCGCCGAACAGTCGCTGTCTGGTGAAGGCGAGCCCCTCATCCCGCGTGACCTCTCTCTCATCATTCTGGCGAAAGATGGTGGCCCGCACTGGAGGCAGAAGATCGCGGAACAGTACGCGCGCGTTTGTGTGGACCATACGCACCAACGGGCCGGACTAATTGCTGTGCACGAACTCGGCTTTCGGGAAGGTGTCGAACAACACGTGTCGCCGCACGTTCCTCTCGCGCTGCAGGGCACATACAAGGCGGTTAGAGACTCGATGCCTGGCTCGTACTTCACACGAGGTCCTGGAATCCCGGCCTCGGAACTCGTTGACGTCGTCTCAGCTTATGTTTGACTCACGGCCGGCCGTCTGGCTGCTCGGCCGGCCTGCGATTGCCAGCAGTGGTGTCACCTGGCGCGGTATAGCGGTCGCAGGGAGTGATGTTGCCGTTCTGAACGACGTTAACGCCGTCAATGCTCTTTTGCGAAACCGAGCTGTCGCGCCGGCCCTAATTGGTGTGTCCGGCGCAAGCGAATCCCTCGTAAGGTGCCTCGATGAGGACGTCGCGCGGCGTGTGATTCCATGGCTATTGGATCTATCTCTGCTGGTCCGCATTGCCACAGGTAACGCCGATATCGCTGGCCCACGCAAGACGCTAGACCTCCTCGCGGATCGAACGAAAAGCTTGGGCCTCATCCCGTCTGATGTCGCGATTCCAGCGCTCCTGGAAGGTCGGTCGCCCGACATGCTGCCCTCGATGCTTCTCGATCGCATCATGAGGCAACTGCTGCGCAGCCTACTGGTGGACCTGTCGCACGGTCGCGAATTACGCCGAGCCATGGTCTACGAAATACCAGCCCACCGGGCCCTTCTCTACCAGTCTCGGCAGAGGGTGAGGATTCGCGGTGCCAACATCGAGACTGTTCTGGCACATCTAGAAGCGGAACAGCGCAAGCTGCGAACACAACTGATCGTGGACGAGTCGACGGATCCAGCCGAGGTATTCATATCCGATAGCGCTCGCGTGCGGCTGGTGACACGAATTGCTGGTGAGCGCTGGAGCGCTCGGATCGCTCGGCCGCAGCTTCGTGATTTCTTGAACGAATTTTCTGACACGAGTTCGTTTTGCCGAATGATACTGGAGTACCACAAGAGGGAGAGCAGTCGACGGGCGTTAGCCGAACTTGCATCTTGGGCGCCCGACGGATGCCCGGTGGAGTACGATCCCCTGGGCACGATAACTGGGCGGATCTTGATGCAATCTCCGGGTGTTCAGTGGCTGGAGAAGGCATATCGGCATCTGATCGTGCCGCCCGAGGACTTCACCCTCAGATACCTTGACTATGCGTGCTTCGAGCCGACGATCCTGGCCGTCGCAGCCAATGACTCCGTGCTCCTGGCTGCAAGCCAAGACGATGTCTACGCTCGGGTCGCCAAATGGGTCAACTTTGAGGGGCCCGATGTTCGGGGGACCGCCAAGTCGTTCTTTCTTCGCCTCCTCTATGGACAAGCGAGAGAGCGGCTGGAGACCGAGTTGTCGCGAAAGGCTGGCGTCGATCTCGTTGGCGCACGTGCCCGTCTCGATGAACTGGATTCTCGTATTCAGATGTCCTTGCGGTTCAAACAGCTGCTGGAGGCGGAAGCTGAACGCACTGGATACGTGCGAACAATGCAAGGGAACCGAAGGCCGGTCGGCGAGGCGCAAGCTTACAAGGCCCTGAGCTACTTCTTGCAAGGCACCGGGGCTCTGATATTCAAGCTGGCGCTTTCAAGACTGTTCGCGCCCGACAGCGGATGCCACTTGGTCATCCCGATGCACGACGGCTTCCTTTGCGCATTTCCTAGCAGAGAGGTCGAGGACGGTGCCAAGGTGGCGGGAGCTACGATGCGAACGGCGTTTCAGCAAGTCACGGGTGCAGACGTGGTGCGCGTGGCCACTCGCGAGGATTGGAACTGAATTGCGCTAGAGTGCCGCTGAACGGATTCGGTTCGCCGCGCTGGCAGACTCTGACAGGCCCACTTGTCCACCGCGAAGGGGCTCACCTGTCTTTGAGACGTATGAGGGGGCCGTGGTAGTTGCTGATCAACGCATTGAGCGCATCGGACCCCTTGTAGAACACGTCGGAATCGCACCCGTTGGCGGCGGTTAAGCCGGTCGCGGTGCGAATCGAGGCGACCGCATTTCTGCTCACCTCACGAGTCCAGCCGGGAAATCCGACCCGAAGAACTCGGCGTTCCTCGGTCCTCTTCTGGAGCCCAAGGTACTTCTTGACCTCTACATCGGTGACAACGTCGATGTAATTGCCGTTTGGATGATCAAGCCGGTATCCGAATCGCCGGAGGATAGTATCGAGCTGATTGAACGTAACAGCATAGTGTCGTTTGTCGATGTCGCGGGAGTGTCGCCTGAAGAACTTGGATAGTACAAAGACACGTCGGTCGTGTTCGTCGGCGTGCCTTTTCTTGGCAGAGTCGTACCAGGAGTATTCATCCAAGTTGTTGCCGGCGGTCCGGACCGCGACAGTCTCGAACTCTCGCTGCTCACCAGCGGGCGCCTTGCCGACCCGCCGGAGATGATAAAGCGCGGTCAGCAGCGCGGTACGTTTATTGCCGTCGTGAAAGGCATGATTCTTGACTAGGCCATAGAACAAGGTGGCGATTTGTTCGATTGGCTCTGGCCACTTGCTCACGGCGCCATATCCGGCCCCTTGCCGCGATACCGCAGAAGGGAGGAGAACTAGATCTCTCGGCCCGACAGCTGCGATGTCTTCCCCCTCGCGCATGAAATAATCACAGAGGAGATAGTGCGCCCGAAGGACGTCATCAATCTTCAGTGGGTAGGGGACCTCGCCTCCCTCATCCAGACGAAGTTCCCGTCGCCATCGTCGGTAGTCGGCCCGAAGATGTTCGAAGATATGCTCCATCAACGGGCAGCCTAGCCTGAACCGCTGTCGATATCTTAATACAACTTCGCGAGGGCAGAGGGCTGCGGCGGTGCGTCTGGCGCCGCTCTCGGTCCTGGCTCCGACCAATCTCTTAGAGTGCTCTCGCCAGATGGTCCGGCTCTTTAGCGGGCTACATCAGGCAGGTCAGCCGCGCCTGATGTTTTTGTGGGTGCCAGTCGGCCGAATCGCCCCCCGGTTCAAGAACCCTCAATGGTGCCGCCGGCGCGCTCGCCTGCGCGACGGCGAACACTATGCCCGCGTGCACGGACCATGGGGGCGCCTCGCCGGAGCTCCCGTACGCTGTGACGCCGACGCCGTTGGGGGGCCGCACCGATGCTCGATCACGAGCCCCTACCCCGGCTCCCCGCGTTCCATCCCCGCAGGCACCGGAAAATACTCCCCCTTCGCTCCGATCTCGTGCCCCGCCGGGATCGGGACCCCCAGCTCGTCGATCCTAAACACGCCAGCCGGCAACCGCAGCGACTCCCGCAGCCGGTCCATGGTTCCGGGCACGAAGGGGTAAAGCATGATCATCAGGTTCTTCAGCACGTAGAACGCGCTGAAGAGGGCGTTGCGCCGCGCTTCTTCCGGGTGTCGATCGTCGTGCGGTTTGTACTGCGCGAAGAGGCTGTTGATGATGCGGGCGTAGTTTTCCACCTCGAAGAGCATGTTCGGGTAGTCGGCGCGGTCCATCGACTTCACGTAGCGCTGGACCATCCGGACGGTGTCTTTGACCACGCCGTCCACCAGCACGCCGTCGGGGACGCGGCCGTCGAACTTCGAGTGCGCCGCCGAGATGGGGCGTTCGAAGGCGGCGTTGAGCGGGCCGGCCAGGAAACGGTTGCGCTCGTCCAGTTTGCCGAGCTCGAAGTCCGACGGCTTCTCCGACAGCCCGAGCAGCGCCAGGTAATAGCGGATCTGGTCCGGCGCGTAGCCTTTCTCGTCCAGCAGCTGATCGCCGCTGTAGAAGTTGCCGCGGCTCTTGCTCATCTTTTCGCCCGACACCATGAGGTGGAAGGCGCTCACGATGTCGGTCAGCTGCAGCTCGCCGGGCAGCGGCATGCGCTGCGGATCATCCTGCGTCCCCAGCCACATCGCCCCCTGCATGAGCACGTAGAAGAAGACGTTGTCCTGGCCCAGGAACTGCGTGACCCGCGCTTCGGGATCGCGCCAGTACTGGGCGTAGGTCTCCGGGTCCAACCCCTTCTTCGCCAGCGCCACCTGCGAGAACGCGATGGGGGCAATCAGCGAGTCGGGCCAGACGTACAGGGTCTTGCCCGCCAGATCCGGATCGATGGGCGGCACCGGCACACCCCAGGCGATGTCGCGGGTTATTGACCGGTGCGCCCACTCATTGGCGATCGTCGACGGGATCCCGGCCGCCGCCAGCGCCGTTCGCCCCGTCTCCAGCGCCGGCTTGTCGCCGAACTGCAGCACCACCTTCTTGCCCGGGGCGTACTTGCTCTTGTGCGCGGGGAGCGTGGCCTTGAGGGCCTTGTAGGCCTCCTCGTGCTCGCCGTCGAAGCGCAGCGACGGCAGCACCTTCTCCAGCGTGTCCGCGATGACCGAGGGGCGCCACGCCTTCTTCTTGGCCTTGCCTTCAATCCAGACGCGCAGCACCTCCGACACCTTCCACATGTCGAGAAACCAGTGGACGGTGTCGCGCATCTCGGGCGTGGTGTTGGACAGCACGCTCTTCGGGTTGATGAGCTCGGTCGGCTCGTGCTGGTGGCCGCAGCGATCGCACTCGTCGCTGTAGGCGTTCTCGTAGTTGCACTTGGGGTTGGGGCAGGTCCCCCGGACCAGGCGGTCGGGCAGGAAGCGATTGAGCTGGGGGTCGTACCACTGCCGGCTGGTGCGCTTTTCCAGCATGCCGTTGGCGTGCAGGCCGGTCAGGAAGAAGTCGCACAGCTGCTTCTGGATCGGGAACGTCTCGGGCTGGGAGGTGCCGGTGTAGACGTCGACGCCGATGGCGTAGCGGGCCAGCGTCACCTGCTGCTGCGCGTGGATGCCGTCGATGAACTGGCGAATCGGGATCCCGACCGCCGCGGCCGACACCTCGCTGGTCGAGCCATGATCGTCGGTGCCGTTGACGAACAGGACGTTCTCGCGGCCGATGAGCATGCCCATCCAGCGGCTGTAGATGTCGGCCGGCAGATGCGCCCCGGCCAGGTGGCCCAGGTGAAGCGGCCCGTTCGCGTAAGGCATCCCCGAGGTGACGAGAGCGCGTCGCGGACGCTGGACGGTCTTCAGAACCGAAGGCACGTCGACGGGGACATGCGGGTTCTTGCCGGCGACGTCGGGGGCTTTGGGGGCGTTTTTGTCTGCCACGGAACCGCGGAGCTTGCCTTGAGAATTGCGGTCGTACAAGGTCGCCCCGGGCCGGCTGCGCCCCTTCCAGTTCCCCTCGTCCGTCGTCGCGTATGACGCACTGATGGACGGATAGAAGGCGCTACACCCGGTTCACGGGTGATAGGTCGCGGGCAGGCGGCGCTCGGGCAGCTTGACCGACGTCTCGAGATCGAGCTTCTGCGCCGAGCTGCCCAGCAAGACCTTGTAGGCGCCGGGGGCGATCCGCCAGCCGCCGGCGGCCTCGCTGAACACGGCGAGCAAGCGCGGGTCGACGCGCAGCTCGACCTCCGCGCTGGCGCCGGGCGCCAGGTCGACCTTGCGCCACCCGCCCAGGCGCTTCGGCGCCTCCCAGCCGCCGGCGGCCGGCGACACGTAGATCTGGGGCACGTCCTTGCCGGCGCGCGGGCCGACGTTGCGCACGCGGAACTTCACGACCAGGTCCTGACCGTCCAGCCGCGCCGTCAGCGCGCTTTGCTCGAATCGCGTGTAGGAGAGCCCGAATCCGAAGGGAAACAGCGGCGAAAGCTTTTTCGCGTCGTACCACTTGTAACCGACGGCCGCGCCTTCGGTGTAGTTGACCTTGCCCGTCGCCTCACCGCGGGCGTCCGTCGCGGTCAGGTCCGCTCGCGCGAGCTGGCTGGCGTCCTTCGGGTAGCTGATGGGCAGCCGGCCCGACGGATTCACGCGCCCGAACAGGAGATTGGCGATCGCCTCACCGCCGCTGGTGCCCGGATACCAGGCCTGCAGGACGCCTCGAACCTGGTTGATCCACGGCATGAACACGGCGCCGCCGGTCTCCAGCACCACGACGGTGCGGGGGTTTGCGCGGGCGACCGCGCTCACCAGCGCGTCCTGGTCGTCCGGCAGCGTGAGCGGGCCGTCGAACGATTCGCCGTTCCACAGCGTGACGAACACGATGGCGACCTCACTCTGCGCCGCCAGCCGGGCCGCCGCGGCGCGATCCTCGCCGTCGGCGAATTGCACCGCGGCCCGCGGCGCCAGCCTCTCGATGGCCCGCAAGGGTGACGAGGGGTAAACCATGACCGGCCCCGGCCACGACATCGGGTCGAGGTCGGGCACCGCGTTGCCGCCCACCGGATAGACCAGCGAGGACCCACCGCCCGCCAGCACGCCCTTGTCGGCGTGTCCGCCAATCACCGCGATGCGGGCAACGCGTGGACGGAGCTGGGCTTTGCCCAGCGAAGTCGTCGCGGGAGGGTCTGGGAACCCTTCCAGGGTGCCCGTCTGATCGTCGGCGCGCAACGGCAGGATGTCGCCGTCGTTCTTCAGCAGCACCGCGCCCGCCTCCGCGCCCTCGCGCGAGACCGCAGCGTGCGCCTCCAGGTCCTTGGCCGGAAGATCGAGGGGGGCGCTCTCGATCGGATGGTCGATCACCCCCTTGGCGAACATCGTGCGCAGGACGCGCCTCGCCATCTCGTTCAGCCGCGCCTCGGGCACCTCGCCCGCCTTGACCGCGTCCAGCAGCGGCTCGCGGAAGAAAGGCTTCTGGTCGAACGGCCAGCCCGACTCCTGATCGGCGCCGCTGCGCGCGGCCTTGGCCGTGCTGTAGACGGCGCCCCAGTCCGACATCACGTAGCCGCGCCAACCCCAGTCCCGCCGCAGCACATCCGTCAGCAGATACGAGCTCTCGCAGGCGTGCTCGCCCCACACGATGTTGTACGCGCACATGACGGCGCCGGGGTTCGCCTGCTCGATGGCGATCTGGAACGCCAGCAGGTCCGACATGCGCGCCTGATCGCGATCGATGAGCACGTCGACCGTGTTGCGGTCGGTCTCCTGATCGTTGAGCGCGAAGTGCTTGATGGTCGAGATGACGTGATTGGATTCGATCCCGGCGATCTGCGCGCCCACGATGACGCCGGCCAGCAGCGGATCCTCGCCGCCGTATTCGAAGTTGCGGCCGTTGCGCGGCTCGCGCACCAGGTTCACGCCGCCGGCCAGCAGCACGTTGAATCCCGAGGCGCGCGCCTCGGCCCCGATCATCTCGCCGGCCCGCCGCGCCAGGGCCGGATCCCAGGTCGCCGCGGTCGCCAGCCCCGACGGCAGCGCCGTCCGCCCGCGCTTGTCGTTGGCTGCGCCTTGGGTGGCGACGCCGATGCCCGCGTCGGTCTCCCACTGCGGCGGAATCCCCAGGCGCGGGATGCCGGGCACGTAGCCCGCCGAGCCGGGGCGCGCCTCCGCCGGCGCGACGTACTTCTTCCAGGGCGCGTCGGTCGCGAAATACCCGAACACCAGCGTCTGCTTCTCTTCCCGCGACATCCGGGCCAGCACCAGCTCGGCGCGCCGATCGGCGTCCAGCCCGGCTTTCATCCAGGGTCGATCGGCCTTCGGGGCGGCGTGAGCGCCCGCCCCGGCCGCACCGAGGCTGGCGAGGACGATCGCCAGCGAGAGACGAGGATGCTTCAGTCGGTGTCTGTCGGTCATCGCGAGCACTCTAGACTGCGCTCCTTCGAGTTCACAGGGTCTCGGCCGTCGGCTAATATGACGCTCCATGCAGCGAGAGAGAATGGCGAACCCTGACCGTGCTGGCGAGCGACACCCCGTCGCCTTCGCGCTCGTCGAGGGCCGGGGATACGTCGCCGACGGGAAGAGCGTCGAGATGTGGGCACGCTTCGACGAGGCGGGCTATCTGTGGCTCGACTTCGTCGGCGTCGGCACGACGCAGCCGAAGGAGTCGTACCCGGTGGGCGGCGACAAGTCTGCCGTCCAGAGGATCGATCCGATCCTCTTCGTCTAGCTCACCATCAGATCACCGCGAACAGGCCGGGGAGCAGCCGGGGCGGCAGCACCCGCCGGCCCTGCACGCGGACGACGACGTTCCCACCGTCGCGCGCGATGCGCTTCAGCTCGGTGGTCAGAATGCGCAGGCGATCGTAGCAGGCACGGTCGAAGGAGCCGTCGGCCGGCGCGGCGAGCAGCGCCAGGGGGCCGTCCTGGTCGGCCGCGCTGACCTCACCCGCCCGGATCCGCAGGCTGCGGGTCCGCGTGGCGCCCGGCTCTCGGTAGACCACCTCTGCGTCGTCCAGCAGCTTCAGCCAGCGTGTGCGGCGGTAGGCGCGATAGGCCTGGGCCGCCGCACGTTCCAGGTGCCGAGCGACGCGCGGCGGATCCCAGGTGTGCGTGGACGCAGCTGGGCTTTGCCCAGCGGAGTCGTCGCGGGAGGGTCCGGGAACCCTCCCAGGGTTTCCGGTTGATCGATCGCCTTCTTCGTCATCTCGCGGAGCATCCTGCTGCGCCGCCACCGCCGCCAGCAGGTGTCGGGCCAGCTGCAGCGCCCGCGTGCGCGCGGGCAAGCACGCGAGATCGCCCGGCAGACCCGTCGCGGCCGCGTGGCGCGCCATCAGCTCGGACCAGCCTGCCGTGAACACCGCCTGGTCCGGCGTCCACAGCGCCGAGACACCGACCGCGTGCGCGCGCACCGGCAACTCCGGCGGCGCTCCGGCCAGCAACGCGCTCAGCGCGCCGAGCGGCCGCAGTGCGTATTCCGACGGGAGCGGCCCGATCGCGTGCTCGTCGCTGGGCATGGCCGCCGCCGCCTCGAAAGCCGCGCTGCTGTACCAGACCCGGGGGTCGCCCGTCGTCAGCTGAACGTTGTAAGGCGGACTGAGAGCCTTGATGGTTTCGTTCTCCAGCAGCGCCGCCTCCAGCGCGCTGGCGGTCTCGGTCACGGCGATGTCGCTGACCTGAGTCAGCATCTCCGGCCCGAGCAGCTTGCCTGACCGTCCAATGAAGTGGCTGGTGACGCGCTTCTTCAAGTTGGTCGCCTTACCCACGTACAGCAGGTCCCCGTTGCGACGCAGGAATCGGTACACGCCAGGCCGGTCGGGCAGCGAACGAAACCGCCGCTCGTCGATGGGGTACGTCGGCTTCTTGGGGCGCGCGCGGACGGGACCACGCTGGCCAAGCCACCGTTGCAGCTCCTCCCAGGTCTCGATGCCCAGCGCGGCCAGATCGCCGCACAGGCGCTGCCACACGAACGCCGTCGCCGCAACGTGGCCCAGCGCGCGCCGCTGCAGCGCCACGCTGTGGCCCAGGTGGCCGGCCAGCGCGCGCAGGGAGAGACGCGGCAGCTTGGAATAGAGGCGGCTGGCGATGGCGTGCAGGCACACGGCGTCCAGCGGGAAAGCAACGTCGGGCTCGAAGCGCGCCGACCATTCGCGCAGGAATGGCAGCTCGAAGCGCGCGTAGTGGATGGCGGTGGGAATGGGTTCTGCCTGCGCGACCGCCGCACGCAGGCGGCGCCACGCTTCGTGGCCGGCCATGGCCTCTGCCGCGGCTGCCGGCTGCCAGCCGGTCAGCTTGCGGACCTCGCCGGGAACCGTGTGCCCCTCCGGCAGCGCGATCCAGTGCGCCTCGCATCCGCGCGGACCGCTGTCGCCGCGCACCACACCCCACCCCATCTCCAGAACGTGACCGAAGGCGGGGCTGGCTCCGGTGGCCTGACAGTCGACCACCAGCACATCCAGGGCGGCCAGCCTGCGCACCGTTCAGTCATGCGGGCCGTCGCCGCCGCCGTCAAGTCGCAACCCCGCGCTGGACTGCTCGCGTGAGGGGGCGCGGGCTGGCCCGCGCGAGCTCATGGAGCCCCGACGTCGGCGCTCTATGGGCTGGCGGTCATGCTGCTCAAGCTGCTGCGGGATGAGCGCCCGCGTGGGTTGGCGTTCGCACTGGACGCCGCGCAGCCGACGTTTCGCCACCTTCAGAGCGGGTCCTACAAGGCGCATCGGCCGCCGCTGCCCGATACGTTGCGCCGCCAGCTGGATGCTTTGCCGCGCCTCCTGGAAGCCGTCGGCGCGCCCACCTTCATCGCGCCGGGATTCGAAGCTGACGACGTCCCGGCGACGCTCGCCCGCGAGCTGGACTCGTCGAAATCGGACGGCGCCCACCCACTTCAGAGCGGACGGCGACTGGCGCCACGCGCGGCGTTCCGCTGATGGCGGAGGCGCAGGAGCAACTGAACCAGGCCGAGGAAGAGCGCGAACCCGAGCATGTTGTCGAGGCTGGGCGCCGCGACGTCGCAGCTGCACCCGCTGCTGCCCGAGCCGTCGCCGGGAGCCTGGCTGCCGCCCTCGCCGCCTGTCGCAGCGCCACCCGAGCCAGTCTCGGCGCTGGCGCCGCCGCTCGCGCCGCCACCGGTCCCCGAGCTGCCGCCGGCTGCTGACGTGCCGCCCGTCCCCCGGCCCCCCGTGTTCGTACCGCCTGTGCCGTTGCCGCCTGTGCCGTTGCCGCCTGTGCCGTTGCCGCCCGTGCCCATGCCGCCGGTGCCGGTACCACCCATGCCGCCGGTGCCGGTACCGGCCAAACCGCCAGTCCCGGTGCTCCCCCCCGCACCCCCACGTCCACCGCCGCCAGGGCCTCCCGCGGCGCCCCCCGTTCCCGGATGGGTCGACCCGGCCTGTCCGCCGCTCCCCGTCCCGCCCGATCCCGCTCCGCCAGACGTCCCGGCGCTGCCCCCCGCACCACCGTTTCCACACTGCGCGATCTCCGGATCGGTGGGACCCGTCTTGTCGAGCCCGAGGAACGGCACCACGTACTGTGGAACGAACAACGCATCAGAGGGGCCGTGATCGCCGCCGATGGAGTCGAATCCATCGAGCACCAGATACCCGCAGGTATTGTTCCACTGCTGCTCCGTCGCTTGATGCGTCCCCAAGGTCAGTCCGGTGTTCGTCTTGGTTGGATTGGTGGTGAGGCCCTGGAGATTGATGTACTGCTGCTCGGACTCCGCCATGTTCGAATAGCTGATGGTCGGATCAGCGGAGCCATGGAAGAGCTGCAACCGCGGCCGATGGCCGGTGTAGCCGGGATCCATGGCGCGCACCAGGTCTCCCCACTGCTGCGCGCTGTAGCTGCTGACCGGACCTCCTGCGCACGTGCCGTTGTACCCGGTGGCGTTGCTGGTGTTGTCGTTCGGCCCGTGGCACCCGGCCGGCATGCCGGCGAATGACGAGCCCGCCTTGAAGATGTCGGGGTAGAGCGCCAGCAGCAGCTCCGTCATCATCGCCCCCGACGAACAGCCGGTCGCATAGACCCGATCGGCGTTGGCCTGGTACTTCGACAGCGCGTACACGACCATCTGCTTGATGGCGTTGCTGTCACCGCCGTCGTTGCGCGTCCACACCTGGGTGGAATCGGTCGTCCAGCACCTCAAGCTGGTGGGATTGCTCTGCGGAACCACGATGATGAAGCCATATTGATCGGCCGCGCTCTTGAGGCCGCTCGCCTGGCCCAAGACAACACTGGCGTTGCTGTCGCAGGAGTGGATGAGGGTCAGCACCGGCGGATTGGTGGCGACCTTGTCAGGGACGTAGATGTACATCTGCACGTCCGAGGGGAGGTTGGGCACCCCTGCCGTCCAGTTGCTGACTTGCTGCAGCGAGGCGCCATGGGCGAGCGACGCCCCCGCCAGGATCAGCGCGGCGGCCATCAGACCGGCGACGTGGTGAGAGAGGATGTTTGCTGATCGTGGCATGAGAAATCTCCGAGGAAGGCGTAGCCGTCCGCGTTCGGATGCAGGATGACGGGGCCCAAAAAGATCGAGCAGACGAACCTGCACTGGTCATTGTCCCGGCCGCCCCGAAATTGTCATTACTGGTGCGCCACTCCTGGGATGGCGACAAATCTTTCGACGCGCGGGTCAGCCACAACGTCCGTCGCCAGCGCACTCATCTCCAAACAGACGAGGCGCCAAGCGACGGCCTGCCGGCCAGCTGGCTCATTCAGAACTGCGCGATGAAATTCCAGGCCAGCGGTGGAATGAAGGCCTTCAGGCCGTCGTCCCCGGTCGAAGTCCCGTCATCCACGCTCGCCGGGGTGTGCGCGCCATCGAACGTGCACACTTTGACGGGGTAACCGGCCTTGCACCCTGCGAAGTCGTAGCAGAGGTATTTCTTGCTGCCGACCGTCGTCGTCGGAATGTCGTTGCCGGCGGGAATCGTGCATCCATTGTCCTGGGCGTGCTGAAGGTCGCAGTATTTTCCACCTTGCTTCGCCGCGTCGCTGCTGACCCACGGACAAGTGCCGTCGCTCATGCCGGTTGTCCCCATGTATGCGACCGGTGCCGCATTCGTGTCGGTCGGCTCATTGGGGAGATTGTAGTTGGCCGCTGCCATGGCGACGACCGCGCGCAGCTTCGTCTGACGCGTGATCGACAGGGCATAGCTCATCATCGCTCCGAAGCTGAACCCCGTGGAGAAGACCCGGCCGTCGTCGATGCACAGGTTCGCGTCGACGAGGGCGAGCAGGTCGTCGAAGAGGACACTGTCTCGCTTGAAATCCCATGGCAGGTTGCCGATTCCCTCCGGCGCCACGAAGATGGCTGGAGCTTTCGCCGCGGTCGCTTCGCGCTGGAGGCCGAAGAAGGCGTAGTCCTGTGCGTTGAAATTGGGACCATTGAAGGCGGGATATTGGCCAATCGCATTGCCCGTGTCCGAACCATAGGCCTGGTGCCAGGAGAAGATCAGGCGATACGGGTGCGTCGGATCGTAATTCGCCGGAATGTCGATGATGTATTCGCGACTCATGCCGCCGCTGGTGATCGTGAGTCTGGTCGAGGTGGGAAGACCGTTCGCCACCGACATGCCGCCGGTGGTCAGCGTTTTCGCGCCATTCGCGACGCCACAGCCTTTGCTCGGCACCGCGGCGCTCCCGCTTCCGGCAGCTCCCCCGCCCCCACTGGCGCCGGAGCTTCCGCCAGTCGAGGCGCCACCGGCGCTTCCGCCCGCCGCCCTACCGCCTGCGGCGTTGCCGCCGCTGTTTCCGCTCCCGGCAGCTCCGCCACCCGCAGTCCCGCCGGTCGCGGTCCCTCCGCTTCCGGTTCCGCCACTCGCGGTCCCGCCAGTCCCGATCCCGCCGCTCCCGGTCGCGCCACCCGCGCTGCCGCCAATCGCGGTGCCGCCCGTCCCCGAGCCACCTGTGGACGAGCCCCCGGTCGAGCCCTCGGCGGCCCTGCCTCCAGTGCCGGCCGGAGATCCGCCGGTACCGCCCGGACTCGACGTACCAGGGCTTGAGCTTCCGCAGGCTATCAATCCCAACGACAATCCGAGGGCCAGAGTCACGAGCGCGGACGAAGACGTCATCCCCTAAACCTGTCCGCAGGCCGCCGCTTGTTGACAGGAAAGGTGGCCCGAGCGCGCTCTAGGCAATTCCCTGGTCGGTCCCCGTCGGAATCGTCAACCAACCAACCATCGACACCGATCGCGCACGTGCCGACCTACAATGACGCGTTCAAAGTGCCGTCAGAGTGCCGTGACTACGCATTCCGAGACGACTCGAGCCGATACGGTCCGTCTCGAGAAAGCATCGTATTTTCTCGAATATTCAGGGACTTACCGGCCAAGGTCGCGTCGCGCCGACTCCGATTTCGATGTCCCGGTTCGGACCACGCCGATCGTCTTCGCCAGGCCCCGAGCCGACATCCCCAACTGGGAGCGGAGAAACACGAATTCCGGCCCTGAAAGCCGCGCTGCCTTCCGGATGACCTCTGCGGCGATCGTGCGGGGCCCCATCAGCTCGGCCACCTCGGCGGTGCGGACCCGAAGCTCACGAGGGTCAGCGGGGGGTCTTCGTGACCTGAGCCAGGAGTTCCCGCGCCCGCCGGCACTGCGCGACCTGCTCGTCGTGCGGGCGGCTGCAGTCGAGGCACACCCCGAGCGAAAGGACGGCGGCGTGGACCTCGTCCCACTGGGGATCGAGCGGGCCGTCGCGCGCGACACATCCGTTGACGCGCGGGAGCAACTCGGCCCGCAACATCTTCTCTGTCTCCCCCGCCACGGGCGACGGGCAAGCGATTGCTCCCGCGGCCCGCTTCGACTTCGCGTGCCCGGCGGACGGGTCGGCCTTGGATTCGATCGCCTGCGCCCGCTCCACCACCGTGCCCAGCGCCGACCGCGAGCAGTTTTCGTGGGTCACGCCGGTGGTCGCACCAGCAAGCAATGGGTGCGTGAACGACGCCGCGTGCCGTGCCGGCGGCGGCCGCGTCAGCGGTCGTGAAGCGACGGGCGCCTCACTGGAAACCGCTGGCGGCGATGCCCCTCGGTGGCAGCCCGCGACACCGGCAACAATCACGATTGCCGCGCTCCAGCCCACGATCGCCGTCGACGGCAGCGCCCGAGCCTCTCGCCGGATGCGCGCCGCGGACGGCCTTCCCCCGATCACAAGGCGACGCCGCTCAGGGTCGCTTTGACGGGCTTGATCGAACCGTTGTCGACGAAGTTGGGCGTCAGGATCGACTGGTCGATGCCCAGCGCCGCGCCCAGCGTCTTGGCCGCCGAGACCGCGGTGTCGGACTGGGCGATGTCGCCGCCGGTCGCCATCGCGGCGCCGGTGGTCGAGTCGATGCCCGTCGCGCCGTAGACGCTGCCGGTGATGACACCGGTGCCGCCGGTCTGCCCCGGCGCGACGTTCTTGCCGATCATCACCATCACGCAGTGGTTTCCGAAGTGGTCGCGGCCGCCCAGCGCCTCGACCTTGGTGGTGCCGCTCAGGTCGCGGCCGAACACGTTCATGGTCGCGAAGGTGACGCTGTCGGTGAGGTTCAGCGACGCCAGCGCCGCCTGGACCGCCGCGATCCCCGGCACGCCGCGCCCGGTGCCGTCGTGGTCGGTGTGGTCGAAGGTCTCGGAGGCGAGGTTCGCGTCGGTGTGGTTGTCGCCGCCGAACGGGATGTGCAGCGTGATGACCGGCGCCACCTTGGCGGCGATGAGGGCCGCCGCCGCCAGCGCCTGGCCGTGGACGTCGTCAGTGGTGATCGAGGCCAGCGTGGTGGCCAGGCTCTCGGCCAGCTGGCGGACTTGCGACTGGCTGGCGGCCATCGCGTCCAGGAAGGCCGACTGCTCGGGCGTTCCGTCGGCTTTGAAGATGGCATTGAGCTGGTTCAGGGTGGTGTCGCGCATCGAGCGCAGCTTGACCACCGGGTCGGTGGTCGAGCCGGTCAGCAGCTGTTTGAGCTGCGTCGGCGAGATGGCCGGCAGCGTGCGCCCGGTGAACGAGAGCATCTCCAGCGCGTTGCCGGCGGCGCCCACGGCCACCGGCTCCGACTGCACCGTGCCAAGGCAAGGGAACAGGTGCTTGGCGTAGATCGATGGGACCATCTCGTTGTTGGCGGTCTGGCCCAAGAGGCGCATCGCCTTGGGGTGATCGCCGTGGACGGTGGCGCCGCTGGCGTAGTGGAAGAAGTTGGTGCGCGCCAGCGTGGCGGCCGGCAGGGCCGCCCAGGGCGCCGCCGCGGTCACCGAGTTGCCGCCCAGCATGAAGCTGGTGGGCGCCATCGTGGCGTCGGTCGGGTGCATCATGGCGGCGTTGTCGTAGGTGCCGGGGCAGTTGCAGGAGATCGAGTCGCCGGCGCTCGAGCAGCTCATGATGAGGTACTGCGCCTTGCCCTGGTTGGACAGCGCGCAGGTCATGTCCTGCGCCGAGGCCCTGCGCGGGTTGGCCAGGAACCAGACCGGCAGCCCGGTGGCCATCGCCCGCAGGCCCACGTAACCGGCCCCGAAGAGGCCGCTCAGCAACGTCTCGCGTCGGTTCAACGGTTTCATCGCTTCCTTCTCAAATGCCCAGGGCCAGGGAGGTCGGGGATTGGCAGGCGGCCGAGAACGTCGAGCGCAACGCGCTGGTTGCCGTGGCCTTGGCCGCGACGGCGGCGGTGTAGTGAGCCTGCAGCGCCGAGAGCACCGCCGCGTAGTGCGGGTCGGAGGCGGGCACGCCCATGATGTTGACGACCATGTCGGCGATGGCCGTCTGGTAGCTGCTGCTGGAATAGACCGTCCCCGCGGTGGCGTCCACGACCTTGGCCGCCACCGCCTCGCAGACCAGCTCGCTGGCCGCGCGGTAAAACAGGTTCGGTTGGGACGACGTGACCGGGAGCTGCGACCCGCGGCTGAAGGCGTCGGCGTCGATCGATCCGGCCAGCCGGTTGAGCGCGGTGGTGACCCCCGTCGGCGTCGGCACCAGGATCTGGCAGACATCGGGCTTACCGAGCCGGTTCGACAGCGCCGCGCAGAGCTGATCGCGGCGCGTGATGCTGATGGTGACGCCGTCCTGGTCGAAGGTGGCCGTGTCGGCGGCGGAGGTCACCAGCGGCGAGGAGAAGAGCTGGCGCACCAACGTCGGGAAGTCGTAGCTGGCGTTCTGAAAGGCCAGTGCGACCCGGCGCATCTCCGGATCGGTCTCCTCGCACTGGGCCGAGTTCGCGAAGAAGCAGAGCTTCTGGGTCATCGCCAGCGCGAACCGGTTGACGGGCTGTCCGTCCACCTGCGAATCGGTGACCTGCCCCACGAACGTGCCGAAGTCGACCAGCGTCGTCCCGTTCTGGGTGACGTTCCCGAAGCCGAAGCTGGCCCCGTTGCCCGGCTTGGCGTTGACCTGATCGTTGTAGTCGTAGAAGTTGCCCCAGAACTGCCGCATGGGGTCCAGGCTCTTGTGGCAGCCGTAACAGATGGATCCGGTGACGGCGTGCGTTCCGTCGAGGCCGATTGCGCTGGGTGGCGTCGGGATGGCGGCGGTCGCGTCGGTGAACCCTTGGTTGAGGGCGCCCAGGAGCGCCTGGTTGGCGGTGACCCGGTGCTGGTTGCTGTCGTTGGTGTTCCAGATCGCCAGGAACGACGGCGTGGTGAAGAAGCTGACCCGCGGCAGCCGCGACGGCAGCGTGCTGGTCGCGCGCAGCGACGGCAGATCGTACGAATTGATCGGCGTCCCCGTCTTGGTGATGGTGACCATTCGCCAGTCGGAGGTGTCGGCCGGCGTGATGTACGGCTGGATGGCGTGCTCGAAGCAGCCGAGGTCGGTCGACCCCTGGCCGTTGTTGGTCGAGTCGCGATCGACCACGCCCAGCAGCACGTGGAACAGGTTGGTGCTGCCCGGGTAGGTCGAGATCTTGGTCGCATCGCCGGCGCAGGTCGTGCCGCTCGGCCCCTTGCCGGTGGTCGTCGTCGGCGCGGCGTAGCCCCAGATCATGTAGTTGGGGCTGGCCGGATTCAGGGTGTCGGCCAGCGCGGGCCGCGTGCCGTGGTTGAACTGCCAGTTGAAGGTGTGGATGTCGTACGGCATCTCGATCTGCATGTACATGCTCATGAGCGCCGTGGTCATCATGAACTGCTGGGTGGTCAGGATATTGGTGAACGGCTGCCCCGACGAGATGATCTGCAGGCACGTGCGCGCAAAACTCTGCTGCATGTTCTGGAACAACATCGGAAACGCCGTGTCGCCGAAGATGCCGTAGGGCAGGTCGAACGCGCCCGGGCGCATGCGCAGCTGGAACTCGAAGTTCAACACCGCCAGCGAGGACTGCTGAAAGGCGTTCGAGAAGAAGAACATCATCTTGTCTTGGTACTGCGGCATCGCCATCCAGCTGTTGATGAGCGTCTGCAGCGCCGTGGGATCGGTGTCGGCGGCCACCTCGGCGTCGGTGGGCGGCAGGCCGGTCAGCACATTCTTGATCTTCCGCAGCGCCGCGAAGCTCGACAGTGGCGTCGTGAACCCGCCACTGTTGCCTACCCCACCGCCGTCGGTGCCGTAGGCGGCGCCCGCCCCGGTGGTTCCCGCTCCGCCGCTCCCGGTGCCGGCGCCCGAACCGGTGCCCGCGCCCGTACCAGGGTTCGCGCTGGAGCCGGACGATCCAGAGTTGCCGCTGCCGGACCCGGCGCCGCTCGCTTGGCCAGCGATGGTCCCTTTGCAACCGAGCAGCGCTCCACCAAGGACCAACACGGTGCCGATGCGCGCGAAGAGCTTCATGCGTCCTTGTTCGATCCAAGGGCCGCCCGCGCCAGGAATGGTGCGTTTGATTTCTCGGAGGGTTCGTCCCGCAAGGAGATCGCGACGAGGCTTGCTCGCGCTTACGACGACCCAGGGTGTAGCGGCTGCTCCCACTCGCCGTCTGCAGCAATTCCGCCTGGCACTCCCCTCTAGAGCAAACGATGAGAAATCGATTCCTTCTGGCTCTCGTGGTCGCCCTCCCCCTCTCTCTTGTGAGCGCCGGATGCGGCAGCGGTGCTGACGCGTCGGACGCTGGATCGGGAACCGGCGGCGCGGTCGCCGCGACCGGTGGAGAAGCAGGCGGCGGCACAGCAGGGAAAGGAACGGCGGCCGGCACGGGAGGCGCAGCGGGCTCGCCAACAACTGGATCGACCGGTGGCGAAGCCGGAAGCAGTGGTGGCGGTGCAAGCGGCAGCGGGGGACTGAGCGGCAGCGGGGGGCTGAGCGGCAGTGGCGGCACCAAGGCCGGCGGCGGAACGTCAGGTGCGATCGGTGCGGGTGGCTCCGCGGGAGGCGGTACAGCAGGGAGAGGCACTGCGGGTAATCAAGGCACCGGAGGAGCAGGAGGTTCGACGGGCAGAGGCGGTGCGGCCGGAAGCGGCGCCGCGGGAAGCGGAAACACCAGCGGCCAGATCCCGGATGGCTATCCGACACCGACCGCCGCGAACAAGGCGGTGTGCCAATCCGTCGCACAGACCACGTCGCCGGGCGGCGCGATGGTCTGCCCGGGAGGCGGCGCCGGCCCGGTCTGCATCGAGTGCCTGTTCGGAGGCGACACCTACAACACCACCGACGTCGCGACCTCCCAGGGGACCATGGAGGCGGGAAACTACGCGGTCACGATAACCCTGGGCGGCACGACCGCCGCGCAGACGCAGATCAACGCCGAGGCCAACCGTGAATTGCTCGCTTCGGTGACGTCGACCGCGGGTCACTCGGCGACGTACTCGTTCGTGGTCAATGTCCGGGCCAAGGAGGGGCAGCCGACGGAGGACGTCGCCGCCGGATATCCAGGGCTGGATCTGTTCTTCTCTGGTCCGACCGCGCAGCCACCCGAGGTCTCCGCCATCGGGTACGCGCTGGTCGGAGCCGCCACCAAGCCGGTGATGATCTACGTCGCCAGCGACTCGACGGCGTGCGATCAGACCGACACCGACTACGCGGGATGGGGACAGATGTTGCCCGAGTTCTTCGCGCCGCCGGCGGGCGTTGCCAACTACGCCGACAGCGGCGAGAGCTCGGCCAGCTTCCTCGGCAGCGGCGCCGAATGGGGCGCGGTCAAGGCAGCGATGGTCGCGGGCGACTGGGTGTTGATCCAGTTCGGCCACAACGACAAGACGACGACCTCCGCCGACTTCCAGGCCAACATCACCAAGATGGTGACGGACGCCAAGGCCAAGGGCGCGACCCCCGTTCTGGTCTCGCCTCCGGCGCGCGCCACCTTCAGCGGCCAGACGCTGTCCGACCAGTCGAGCCTGCATTCGGCCGACATGCAGGCCGTCGCCACCGCTCAGAACGTCGCGTACATCAATCTCACGTCGATCACCACGACCTGGTACAACCAAATCGGACCCAACGGCTGGCAGCAGTACCACGCGCTCGGGACCGACCAGACGCACACCAACGCTGCTGGCGCGAACAAGATCGCGGCGTTCGTGGCGTCCGCGATCAGCACCCAGAAGATCGGGCTCTCCCAGTACCTGCGCTGAGACTTCCCGACCGCACGACGCGAGCTCCGAGCGAAGCCTCGACGACGCCCGAACCCGCCGTCCGGAACGGAGAGCGTCGATACGCACCAACTCCGTCGCGCCAGGCCCTTTGTCGGATCATGAGGAATCGCGGTCGCTCTCGGTTCGCGCTGCTCGTCGTCGCAGCGTGCGGCGCCATCACAGCGTGCGCCAACTCGGGAATGACTGGTGGCGGGACTGACGCCGCAGGATCAGGCGCGGGAGGGTCGACCACGGCAGGAGCCGGTGGCGCCGACCAGTCTGGGTCTGGGGGATCATCCAATTCGGGTTCGGGTGGCCGAGCCGGGTCCGGTGCTTCTGGCGGTGGCTCTTCGGGTTCTGGAACCGGCGGTGTGGCCGGTGCTACGGGCGGAACCAGTGGCACCGGGGGCGTGCTCGGCGGAGCGGCCGGCAAGAGCGGTGGTGCGGGCGCCGCCGGCGGGCACGCGGGCGCGGGAACCGGCGTTTGCGCCGGCGACACGTCGCCCAATCCCGACGTCGCGACCAGTTGCAATTCCGCCGGCGCGAAGGTGGGCGCCACCTGCACCCAGAACTGCTGCGTCGGCTGCGGGATCGATTCGCTCGGCGCAGAGACCTGCACCTGCACCAACAAGAAATACGCGACCTGCACCTGTCCTCGACCCGCCACCTGGACGGCGCTCGGTGGTGAATGTGGGGACTCGAGCTGCATGACTGTCGGCGGTCCTTGCTCGCCGCAGGGGTATGCCTCGGCGACGGGAGCCCCCCAAGGGGCCAACATTCTGGACGGCCAGGACTGCGTCATGAACGGGAACGTCTGCTTCACCGCCGAGGCCGGCGGCACCCACGGCTGCGTCTGCGCCTCCCTGCCCTCGGGCGACTTCGTCATGCGTTGCGGGCTGGTCAACGGCTGGTTCACCAACAACGGCATGCCGACGACGTACTGAGGACCGGGCGCCTCGGCGGCTCGACCGGGCGCCAGGCAGACGCGTCGCTCTTCACCAGATTCGCGTTGCCCGCCCCTCCTACCCATATGCACTCCTTCGCCATGAGATGGACGCTCGGGATTCTCTTGGTGGGGACGCTGTCTGCCGCCGACCAAGCGCGCGCCGCCGACGCGGGCACCAAGACCCTCATCGACTACTTCCAGCCGACCCCGATCGTTTGCCCGCTGACGTCGAACACCTGGGGTGCCGCCGGAGTGCTGCCCAGGGACACCTGCAACGGCCTGGAGGATGCAACCAACGCCAACTGGCAATACTGGGACGGCAAGATCCTGCAGGGCGCGGACGGCAAGTTCCACCTGTACGCCGGGCGCTGGCCACAGAACAAAGGGTTCGCCGACTGGCCCAACTCGGTGATCGTCGGCTCGGTCAGCAACGGCGGGATCACCGGCTCGTACGTTCCCACGACGACCACGCCCTTCAGCGGCAAGGAGCAAAACGTCACGGGAATCGTCCTCAACAACGGCACGAACGTGCTGCTGGACAGCCCCGGAAACATCTACGAGTCGACCTCCCTGGCCGACCCGTGGACCTCGCTGGGCGCGCTCACCATCACCGCGAATGGCTCGACGATCTCGACGCAGACCACGGAGAATCAGAGCATTTGGCAGAGCGCTGACAACAGCTTCCTGATCATCAGCCGCAGCTTCCAGGAGATGACCAGCGCCACCAACATCGTGGGGCCGTACATCATCCAGGCGACCATTCCCAATCTGCAGAGCGAGGGCTATGAAGACCCGGTGGTCTGGTGCAGCGGCGGGCAGTACCACCTGATCGCCAACATGTACAACGCCCGCAAGGCGAACCACTTCACGTCGGCGGACGGCATTCACAACTGGACCAACCGCGGTCTGGCCTACGATCCGACGACGGATTTCATCCGCTACACGGACGGGACCGTCAACCACTGGTACAAGATCGAACGCCCGGGGGTGTTCATGCAGGGCGGCCACGTGACGGCCTTTACCTTCGCGGTCATCGACGTCGACAAGACACTCGACCTCGCCAATGACACCCACGGGAGCAAGATCATCGTCGTCCCCTTCGACGGCGCGACCTTCGATCGTGAGAATCCCGGACCGGGCAGCGCGGCCTGCCCGGCGGAGTCCACCGGCACCGGAGGGACCGCCGGCGGGAAGGGCGGCTCCGGAGGTGGTCCGGGCGGAGCAGCCGGCGCTACCGGCGGGGGCGGACGCGGCGGGGCCAACGGTTCCGGCGGCGTTATCGGCTCGGGCGGAGCATCTGGCGTTGCTGGCAGCGGTGGGCACGCAGGTACGAGCGGCGCCGGTGGAGCCACTGGATCCGCCGGCAGGATCGGTTCTGGGGGCGTTGGGGGACGGCCAGGCGCGAACGGTTCAGGTGGCAGCGGCCAAACTGGCGGCAGCGGCGACGCGGAAACTGGTGGAGCGGGCGGCGGCACTGCGACGACCGGCAGTGGGGGCGCGACGACCGGCAGTGGGGGCGCGACCAGCACTGGGGGGAGCGACGGAGAGCCGCCCGAAGGAAATACGTCCGGGTGTTCGTGCGCGACCACCGGCGGCGGCTCCGAAGATAGAGGCGCCTTCCTGGTGCTATTCCTCGGCATCGCCCTCACCGCCTCGCGGCGCAGGGTTCCGGCTCATCGGCGACGCCGACAGAGACCGCCGTTTTGGGGTTGACCTCGGGAGGCCGCCGGAGGTCCGGCGGCCGCTCCTTCAAACCCAGCGCGGTCAAAAGCCAGATGGCGGAGTGGCGCTCATCGGGCGCTGAACAGTTTTGGATTCAACGTTCGCGACGTCGGTCGGGCGCAGCGGTACGGGAACGGCCCCCCGCCCCTGCACCAAGTTCGCCCGCATTGGCCCTTGAATTCATTGTGCAAAGCCTACGCCCGTCGAGTTCAAGCCTGATTCGCCAGCTGGCACGCGCGCTCTGTCTCCTCGCGTCTGGTCTTTTCGCGACTGGTCTCGGGTGCAGCGGAGGTGGCGTGAGCGGAAGCGGAGCTGGTGGCAACGCCAGCACCGGTCTCGGGGGCGCAACGCGCACCGGTGGCGCGGGGAGCGGCGGAACGTCGGGCCCGAGCGGTGGTACGACGGGGTCTGGCGGCAGCGTTGGAACAGGCGGTGGCCCGGGCGGCGGCGCGCCCCCGACCGGCGGCAGCGGCGGCGGCGCGACAGGCGGGAACGGAAGCGGCGGCAGCAGCAGCGGCAGCGGGGGCAATCAGGGAACAACGGGAACCGGCGGGGGCGCAGGCGCGACCGCCGGCGCGGGCGGTGCCGCAGGAACGGGCGGCGGCAGCGCGGGCGCGGGCGGCACCACCGTGGCGGGCCGTGTGCGGTCGATCGTTCCGTTCGACGCGGGGTGGCTATTCTTCAACGGCAACGCGACCGGGGCCGAGCAATCCACCTTCGCGGATTCGTCGTGGCGCGCGCTGAACGTCCCTCACGACTGGGCGATCGAAGGGCCGTTCTCCGCAACCGCGGCGACGACCGGCCGAGGCGGCTACATGCCGTCGGGGATCGCCTGGTATCGGAAGCACTTCACGCTCCCCGAAAACCTGTCGGGGCGGCGGGTCTTCGTCGAGTTCGACGGCGTGATGGAGAACAGCGACGTCTACATCAACGGCACGCACCTCGGACATCACCCGTACGGCTGGGTCAGCTTTCGCTACGACCTCACGGCGAGCGTCACCTTCGGGACGACCGACAACGTGATCGCCGTGAAGACCGACACCACCACGCAGCCGGCCGAGCGGTACTACGCAGGCGCCGGCATCTACCGGCACGTCCGCATCGTGGCGGCCAATCCGGTCCACGTCGACCAGTGGGCAACCTTCGTCACGACGCCCAGCCCGACGGCCACCTCGGCGACGGTACACGTGACGACCACGGTCGTCAATTCCGGCACCACCAGTCAGAGTGTGACCGTTCAAGGAATCGTCAGCGATCCGAGCGGGTCGGCGTTGGCACCGGTCGCGGCGGCCGCCCAGAGCATCGCGGCGGGCGCCTCGGCCGGGTTCACGTTCGACGTCCCAGTGACCACTCCCAAGTTGTGGACTCTGACCACGCCGAACCTGTACCAGCTTCTCGCCAACGTCCAGGTGGGGGGGACCACCGTCGACGACGACGTCGTCGCGTTCGGGATTCGCAACCTGACGTTCGACGGCACCACCGGGATGAACCTCAATGGAAAGAACATCAAGCTCCAGGGCGTCGCCAATCACCAGGACTTCCACGGACTCGGGCTGGCGGCTCCACAGCGCGCGGTCCAGCGGCGGCTGGCCGAGCTCAAGCTCCTCGGCGTGAACGCCATTCGAACGGCGCACAACCCGCCCAGCCCGGACTTTCTCGACCTCTGCGACCGGATGGGGATCCTGGTGCTCGACGAGTTCACTGACGTCTGGACGGCGCACAAGTACACCGACGTCGGCGACTACGCGGCCTACTTCAATCAGACGGCCACCAGCCCGACCGGCATGCCGGCAGTGCCGTCGGTCGCAACCGGCGCCACCTGGTGGCAGGTCGACTTCACCGGCTGGATGATGCGCGACCGCAACCACCCGAGCGTCGCGCTCTACAGCCTGGGGAACGAGATTCACGACTCGCACGCGACGCGGCTCCCCATCGTCACCAAGATGCTCGCGCTCAGCCACACGCTGGACCCGTCGCGCAAGGACACGCAGGCGCTGCTCGATCCGGCCACCTCTGGCGACATCGACCTCACGACGACCCCGCCGACGATCAACTACCCGGTCGACGTCTGGGGCAACAACTACGACACCGCGTCCGCCGTGGGGGCCACCCAGGCCTCGCCGCCGCTCGCCTCATTGTTGACCGAGATGGGGACGGCAACGAGCAGCTGGAGCACCATCAAGAGCACGCCGGCTTTGACGGGCGAGTTCATGTGGACGGGCGTCGACTACCTGGGCGAAGCGGACGGAGATTGGCCGACCTTTGGCTCCACCGCCGGGATCATGGACGAAATGGGCACGGTCAAGACGCTCGGGTACTCGTGGCAGACGACCTGGGGGGCGCCCAAGACCACCGCGGCGCCGACTGGAACGGGCGCGACCAAGGTCGTCGTCACCGCGGATCACGCCACGCTGCTCACCGACCTCAACGACGTCTCCTTCATCGAGGCCGCGATCTCCAACGCCTCGGGCGCCATCGTCAGCAGCACCACGGCGGTGACGTTCGCCATCTCCGGCCCCGGAACGATCATCGCCGTCGACAGCGCCAGCATGACCCAAGAGACGTTCCGGGGGAA
>CAWKBC010000013.1:0-4541 GCA_963847705.1 uncultured Pseudomonadota bacterium
AACGGATGCTGCTCCGACGACCAACGTCCTCACCGGCTACGACGAGCAGCACCTCATCACTTATCTGCGCCTTCTCGATGCCGATGCGGAAGGCGCGGATTGGCGGGAGGTCGCCCGGATCGTTCTGCATCTCGATCCAGCGCATGACCAGAGCGCGCCAAGAGCAATCTGGGCGTCGCACCTGGCCCGCGCCCGCTGGATGACCGAGAATGGATATCGGCATCTGCTGCGCGGTGGCGCCCCGCATTAACCCGGTTCCTTGCCGAAGCCGCAACACGCGTTGCCGGTTGCGCGTGTAGGCAATCCGCCAACTCGTCCATTTATTTCGGCGTCAACGTCGGCAACAAGACGGATGGAGAGACGCCCATGGCTCGCGGGGATTGGACCTCGCCGGCTGCGTATGAGGAACTTGGATCGCTGGATGCGCCCGGCTTCGCCTGGGAGTATCTCGACCGCAATCCCGACTTTACGCAGGACCGGCGGAGACTGGAACGCGCCGATCGGCGCGGCGTGCTGAATCAAGCCGAGGTGGATGCGTTCGCCCGGCGCTGGGGGTTGCGATTTCGCGCCAGGCATCGGGGCCGGCGGCGGCCCCGCACTCTGGACGCCGGCCGCGCTGCCCAGCGTGATCACGCTGACGGAGCAGCCGACTGATATCGCCGACCCAAAATTCATCCTGCCGGCGAGCGCCCTCGATATCGCGAAGGAAGCGGCGACGCCGATCGCGTCATCGAGCATCACGGCACGACGCTTCGGGTTCACCTCCACGAGGATGGCGACCGGCCAACCGGCGGTGCTGCTGCCCCTCGACCAGCTCTTCGAAATACGCGCCAGTGCGGCGGTCCGCCTCTGGCGCTGCCTGAGCGGGCGCAATCCGGGTCGCGACCCGGCCGCCCTGCCGAAAGCGCGACGTGACCGCCTGATCCTCGGGCTACGCGCGCTCGACGCCCGCCTTGAGAACGCCAGCTATCGCGACATCGCCGCGGCCCTGTTCGCCGCCCCGGACGTCTCCGGGCGGGCCTGGAAGAGCCATGACCTGCGCGACCGCGCCATCCGCCTCGTGAAGTTCGGCCTCGGCATGATGCGCGGCGGCTATCGCTCGCTGCTGCTCCACCCCTACCGCCGCCGGAAGTAGCTCGGCAGGCCGCAGGGGGTGGCGATCTCACCACCCCTCGAGATCACCATCCCCCCCAGGCCGCCGTCTCCGCCACCGTGATCACCGACAGCCGCCATCCCCCGGCGGCCCGCCAACCGATCACGGAGGTTTCTCATGTCCGCCAATCTCGCCGGTTTTCCGCCGCGCTATCTGCGCACCCCCGAAGCGTCCCGCTTCGTCGGCCTCTCCATCCGCACGCTGGAGAAGCACCGGATTTACGGCACCGGCCCGCGCTACTCGAAGCTCGGCGGCCGCGTCGTCTATCGCCTGGAAGATCTCCAATCCTGGGTCGAATCCGGCGCCAAGGCGTCCACCTCCGACCCCGGCGCCAGCGCCGTGCTGCCGGCCAAGCGCCACCCCGCCGCGGCCCAGCCGCAGCCCGTGCCGACGCGCCGCTGAGCCTGCCGCGATGCCACCGCGCCACCGCACACGATCCGAGCGCGAACAGCTTGAGCTGTTCCGCGCGCTTGCCCGGCGATCTGGCGCCCCGCGACGCGCAGGACCTGATGGCCTACCCCTTCTTCAGCCTCGCCAAGACGCCACCGGACGGCGCCGATCGATTACCGGATGAACGAGATCGCCATCCGGGTGGAGGCGGTGCCCGAGCACGGCATGGCGACCATCTGGGACGCCGACGTGCTGATCTGGGCGGCCAGCCAGATCGTCGAGGCGCGCGACGCCGGCGTGCGCACGTCGCGCCTGATGGCGGCGACGCCGCGCGAGATACTGACCTTCACCGGCCGCGGCACCAGCGCCCGCGATTACCACCGCCTGAAGGCCGCGCTGGACCGCTTGCAGTCCACCACGGTGGCGACATCGCTGCGCCAGACCAGCGAGCGGCGGATGCACCGCTTCTCCTGGATCAACGAATGGACCGAGCACGCCGACGCCCACGGCCAGACCGACGGCATCGACCTGATCATGCCGGATTGGTTCTACCGGGCCGTCCTCGACGACGCGCTCGTGCTGACCATCGACCGCGCGTATTTCGACCTCACGGGCGGGCTGGAGCGCTGGCTCTACCGCATCGTCCGCAAGCACGGCGGCCAGCAGCGCGGCGGCTGGCGGTTCGATTTCCGGCACCTGCACGCCAAGTCGGCCAGCCTCTCGCCGTTCAAGCGCTTCGCCTTCGAGCTTCGCGAGATGGCCCGCCGCCAGCCACTGCCGGGCTACCGCCTCGCGGTCGAACGCGAGACCGGCGGGCGCGAGGTGCTGGCTGTTCGCGCGCGCCGACGTTATCCACAGGCCCCTGTGGACAAGCTGTGGAACAGCACGTGCTATCAGGAACCAATGGGCACGTGCTATCGGGAACCGGGCCCACGTGCTATCAGGAACCGAAACCGCCGTTTTCATCAATTGAATCAGCAGCTTCTGGCGTCCCTAACTTAGAGTCTAACCTAAGAGAATCTAACTCTTCTGAAGTTGGCCACCGCGCCGATCGGTGGATAACCGCGAAGAGGGCGCGATGATCGTCGCGCTCCTCAACCAGAAGGGCGGCGTCGGCAAAACGACTCTCGCCCTGCATCTCGCCGGCGAATGGAGCCGGGAAGGGAAAAGAGTCACCCTCATCGACGCCGATCCCCAAGGGTCGGCGCTCGACTGGTCCGAGCAGCGCGCCAGGGACGGCTTCCCGCGGCTGTTCGGCGTCATCGGCCTGGCGCGCGACACGCTGCATCGCGAGGCGCCGGAGATGGCCCGCGACGCCGATCACGTCGTCATCGACGGGCCGCCCAGGGTGGCGGGCCTGCTGCGCTCGGCGCTGCTGGCCGCCGACCTGGTGCTGATCCCGGCCCAGCCATCGCCGTTCGACGGATGGGCGTCCGGCGAGATGCTGAAGCTGATCGAGGAAGCGCGCATCTTCCGCCCGCAGCTCGTCGCGCGGTTCGTGCTGAACCGCTGCGCCGCCCGCACCATCATCGCCCGCGAGACCGCCGAGACGCTGGCCGAACATGAGCCGCCGGTGCTGGCCGCCCGCATCGGCCAGCGCGTGGCCTTCGCCGACGCCGCGCAATCCGGCCGCCTGGTCGCCGAACTGGATGACGCCAGCCCGGCGGCACGCGAGATCACCGCGCTCGCCGGCGAAGTTGCGGGGCTCGCGCCATGAGCGAGCGTTCGGCAAAGCGCGGGTTCGCTTCGCGTCCCGGCGATGCTGATTCCTGGGTTCGCGCGCCGGAACCGCCGCCGGCAAGCCGACCGCAGGAGGATTTCAGCGCGCGGCTGACCATCGACGTGACGCCGGCTTTGCGCGGCCGGATCAAGGTCACCGCGTTCCGGCGCGGCATGACCGTCGCCGACATGCTGCGCGCCTTGCTCGATCGCGAGTTCCCCGATGACGGCGGAGCGGCGTCATGACCGCGCCCGCATCCGACACGCTCACCCATGTCGAGCTGATCTGGTTCGAGAAGCGGATCGAGCAGTGGATTCGCTTCGGCCGTGATGTGGCCGAGCAGATCCTCGATCGCCGCCGCCGCATCCTGAGCTTCGCGCCGGGCAGCATGTTCGCCTACGTCCGATGGGCGGCGAACGACTTCGGCACCGTCGTGTCGCGCATCGACATTCTGCGCGCGGTGATGCCCGGCGAGGCGTTCTCGACGGTGCCGTATGTGCGCCCCGGCGGCGAGATTTACCTGCGCCAGTCCGGCTGGCCGAAGGTCGAGCGCGTGCTGCAAGCGATCGATGCCGTCGAGCAAATCGGCATCGACGCCGCCGACGCCTGTCCCGATCACTGGCGCCACGTCCACAACCGCCTCGCCGCTGGCGAAGCGCCGCGCCCCTACAGCCGCAGATCGCCATCGCGCCTGGCTCCAGCGGCGGAGGATCGACGCATGACGCGCTTCGGCTGGGTCATGGCGACCTACGGTGCGGTGCTGGTGATCGGCGTCACGGCGCTGTTCCACCCGGCGCCGAGACTGATCTGGAACGCCAGCGCCAGCGTGCCGATCGGCCTCTACGCCGTGCATCCGGCCGGCGCGTTGCGAACCGGCGAATTGCTCGTGGTGACGCCGCCGGAGCCGCTCGCGACGTTCCTCGACGAGCGCCGCTACCTGCCCAAGGGCGTGCCGCTGCTGAAGCATGTCGCAGCGCTGCCAGGGCAGACCGTCTGCCGGTACGGGCGACACGATCAGCATCGACGGAATCGCGGTCGGCGCGGCGCTCGACCGGGATCACCTGGGCCGCTCGCTGCCCGTTTGGCAGGGCTGCCGGGTGATCGCGGCCGGCGAGGTTTTCCTGATGAACCGGCAGTCCGTCGCATCCCTCGACGGCCGGTATTTCGGCCCGCTGCCCACCACGACGATCGTCGGCCGGGCCGATCCACTCTGGATCGAGGAGGCCCAGTGAACATGACGCCCGCCTGCCCGCGCTTCACCAAAATTCAGCAATCAAT
>CAWKBC010000014.1:0-328846 GCA_963847705.1 uncultured Pseudomonadota bacterium
CGCGAGAAGACGCGCCCCGGCCGCTCGGCCAGGAACTTCAGCAGCTGGAACTCCTGGCGCGGCAGCTTGAGCGCGCGCCCCCGGTAGGCGGCCTCGACCGCCACCGCATCAATGATGAGGTCGCCGATCTTGATCCGGCCGGCCGCGCGGAAGGACGACATTCTCCAGTCGAGCTGGCGAATGCGCGCGTAGAGCTCGGGGCCCACCACGGGGGCCAGCACGAAGTCGTCCGCGCCGGCCTCGGGGTCGAGCCCAGCCAGGCGCGAGACCTCGACGCACAACAGGACGGGGACGTCGGCCAGCGACCCGACCTCGCGGACGCGGCGGATGGCGGCGCGGCCGACCTCCAGGTGGGCCCCGGCGTCCACCACGACAACGGAAGGGCGCTGCAGCTCGATGTCTTCGGGGAGCTGGTCGACGTCGTAGCCGACCGCCACCACCTCGCAGCCGAGATCGTTGAGGGCGGCGGCCGGTGAATCCGGTTCCGAGGCGGCGGTGGCGGGATTGGACGTGACGACGAGAGCGCGCATTCGCGGCTACAGTATCCGCCTGCGCTTGCGCCGGCAACTGCGACGCCTTGTCCACGTTCGTCCAAATATCAAGGGGAGGTTTCCAAAATCCGTCATCGGGCCCCTCGGACGGCCATCGGGGGACTCTCTGCGCTCGCGTCGCTCGGCGGCGCTTGGCGCGGCGCAAACCTGGTGCAATACTCTTCCTTGATGGACGACTTCCACTGCTCCTTCTGTGGGAAGCGGCGCCGTGAAGTGCGCAAGCTGATCTCGGGCCCCCGCGTCTTCATCTGCGACGAGTGCGTCGCGCTGTGCAACGACATCATCGCCAAGGAAGAGGCGGCCGAGCGCCCCAAGCACCCGCGCCCGCGTGAGATCTACGACGAGCTGAACAAGTACGTCATCGGGCAGGACCGCGCCAAGAAGGCGCTCTCGGTGGCGGTGCACAACCACTACAAGCGCATCGGCCAGCACGGCAAGGCGGGCGAGGTGGAGATTCAGAAGGGGAACATCCTCCTGCTGGGCCCCACCGGCTGCGGCAAGACGCTGCTGGTCCAGACGCTGGCCAAGAAGCTCGACGTTCCCTTCGCCATGGCCGACGCGACCACTCTCACGGAGGCCGGCTACGTCGGCGAGGACGTCGACTCGGTCATCAAGGCTCTCTACCGGAACGCCGGCAACGATCCCGAGAAGGCCAGCCGCGGCATCGTCTGCATCGACGAGATCGACAAGATCGCGCGCAAGGGGGGCGGGCCGTCCGTCACCCGCGACGTCTCGGGCGAAGGGGTGCAGCAGGCGCTGCTCAAGATCCTCGAGGGGAAGCAGGCCTCGATCACGCCCGACGGCGCCCGCAACCGCCCACAGCAGGAGCTGATCCAGGTCGACACCACCGACATCCTCTTCGTCTGCACCGGCGCCTTCAACGGCGTCGAGGAGATCGTCCGCCGCCGCGTCGGCGAGCGCGGGCTCGGCTTCGGCGCGCACATCGGCAAGGGGGAAGAGTCGAAGAACAACCTCCGGGCGCTGACCCGCACCGAGGACCTCATCAAGTTCGGCATGATCCCGGAGTTCATGGGGCGGCTGCCGATCATCGTGGCGGCCGACGATCTCGACGTCGACATGCTGGTCGAGATCCTCTGGAAGCCCAAGAACGCGCTGGCCAAGCAGTACGAGCGGCTGTTCGACATGGAGGGGGTCAAGCTGCGCTTCACCGAGGACGCTCTGCAGGGCGTGGCCGAAGAGGCGACGCGGCGGAAGTCGGGCGCGCGCGGGCTGCGGGCGATTCTCGAAGAGGTCATGCTGGAGGTGATGTACGAGATCCCCTCCCTGACGGGGGTCAGCGAGTGCGTCGTCAACCGTGACGTGGTCGTGTCACGCAGCCGACCGCAGCTCGTGCGCGAGAAGAAAGCCTCGTAGGCGGAAAGCCTCAGCCAAGCTGCAAGAACGACCTCAATTCAACGCTGGCGAAGAGGCGGTCGGTCCAATGTTGGCCCGACGCCTTTACCGCCAGCCATCCGGCATTAAGATTGCCCAAACCGAGGGTGGAGTCATGTTGAGCCCGAAAGAAAAAGCGCAAATTCGAACCGTGCTCGAGGACGAGCAGCGGCGTCTGGTCAAGAAGAGTGAGAACGCGCTGTCGTACGCGATGAACCACGAGCGGAACATCGGGCGCGATTCGATCGACGAGTCGATGGAAGAGGAGATCTTCTCCACCGAGATGCGGCTGCACGATCGGGAGAAGTTCCTGCTCGGCAAGATCAACAAGCAGCTGGCGCGGCTCGACGGCGACGAGATCGACGTCTGCGAGGACTGCGGGGAGAAGATCTCCTTCCGCCGTCTGCTCGCCCGCCCGGTCACCACGCTCTGCATCGACTGCAAGGAGCAGAGCGAGCGTGAAGAGGCGGCCAGCGAGCAGCCGGGGCGCGCCGGCAGCGGCTTTGGCGAGCTGGGCGAGGGGGGCGACGTCGAGTCCAAGCTCCCCGCCGAGGAGTAAGACTGGGGCAGAGCCAAAATCGGTCCCCCGCTCGGACCAAGAACGCAGCGGCCGCCCTTAATTGCCGCTGCGCTGCTTTCGTTATAGCGTCAACGTCCGGGATCTCCTGGACCTTGGACGACGATGGCGGATAACCGATATCGCATCACCGAGCGGGTGGCCGCCGGCGGCATGGCGGAGGTGTTCCGTGGCGTCGCCGAGTCGATGCGCGGGTTCAAGAAGAACGTCGCCATCAAGCGCATCCTCCCGGCGCTGACCAAGAACAAGAAGTTCGTGGCCATGTTCCTGGACGAGGCGCGGCTGTCGCTCTCGCTCCAGCACGCCAACATCGTCCAGGTGTTCGACATCGGCCACACCGAGGACACGTACTTCATCGTCATGGAGTACGTGGACGGCGTCGACCTCAAGGCGCTCCTCGACTGGCGCCGGCGGATCGGCAAGCGGGTCCCGGTCGCGCACTCGCTCTACGTCATCATGGAGATCTGCAAGGGGATCTCCTACGCGCACGAGCTCACCAATCAGGAGAACGACGCGCCGCTGGGGATTGTCCATCGCGACATCTCCCCCCCCAACGTGCTGATGTCCAAGCAGGGGGAGATCAAGGTCGTCGACTTCGGCCTGGCCAAGGCGACCAGCCAGGTCGAGGTGACCGATCCCGGGGTGGTCAAAGGGAAGATGAGCTACCTCTCCCCGGAGGCGGCGCGCGGCGAGGAGGTCGACTCGCGCGCCGACATCTTCGCGGTCGGGATCCTGCTCTACGAGATGCTGACCGGGAAGCGCCTCTTCTACGGCGAGACCGACTACCAGACCGTCGAGCTGGTGCGCAATGCCAAGATCCCGCCGCTGCGGCCGCAGAACCCGCAGGTCGAGCCGGAGCTGGAGGACATCGTCAGGAAGGCGCTGGCCAAGCGAAAGGAAGATCGCTTCCAGAGCGCCACCGATCTGCAGGATGCGCTGGCGCAGTACAGCTACTCGCGCGGGCTGAAGGTCATCTCGCGCGACATCGCGGAGCTGGTGCGGCAGTGCCTGGACGACAAGCGGATGCAGTCGGGCGAGGGGAAGCGGCCCAGCATCGCCGAGCACATCCTGCAGGGGGAGCTGGTCAAGTTCACCTCGGTCGACTTCGAAGATCAGGGCGCGCAGCCCCTCACCGCCGACGAGCTGGCGCCGCGGGCCGAGGCGCCGGCCCTGCCGCCCGACGGAGACTTCGTCGATCCGCGCGGCTGGGCCGACGAGCGGCAGCCGGCGGCCATGGACAGCGCGGAGATGCGCGCGCTCGAATCACGCCGGACCTCGCGCGACGCGCCGGTCACGGCGCCCGCCCTCGGTCCGCCACGCGCCGCGGAGCGGATGCGGATCCCGACCGGGGAGAACCGCGCGCCCAGAAATTCACCGCCGGTCGCTTCGCCCGCCGAGTCGACGCCGGGTCCCGAAGCCCTGGCCAACGTCCTCGAACCGATGCCGGGCCCGCAAGCGCCCGTCGGGGTCCGCCCGGGCGCCGCGCAGGCACGGTCGGCCCAGCCTGGCTCGCGCCCGGCGCGCAGCTTTCTCATCGGCGCGCTGATCGGCACCGTGCTCCTCGGCGCCGCGGTGGCGGTGTTCGTCTCCAAGCGCGGCGGGGTCGGCGGCGCGACCTCCCACCCGACCCAGCCGACGCCTTAGCCGCCCGGTTCACCTGAGCGGTTCGCCCAGGCCGCCGACCGGGCGGCACGTCGTCGGGCATGTTCGCTTCCCTCACTGTCGCCTTTGGGCGACGCCCTCCTAGCGGCGCAGCATCCGACCGAGCTTGGCGCGATCGGCAGGGCCGAGCTCGCCGCTGGCGGCCAGGACGACGACGTAGACCAGGGCCGCCATCGCCGTCGCCGCAAGACCGACGATCTTGCCGTGGCCGGGGACGAAGCGGCCCACCACCATCCCGGCGACGACGCCGAGCGCGACCCGCGCGACCGTGGCGAGGGGCGGCGTCCCGCCCAGGCGCGACCGCACGTAGATCACCGCCGTCACGAAGCCGGCCATCATTCCGAGCGCCGTGGCCAGGGCGGCCGCCTGCAGCATCGGCGTCCCCACGTTGGCGCGCGGGACCAGCAGCGCCGCCGCGGCCGCGCCGACCGCCACCGTCAGCGCGACGAAAGAGAGCGTCGCGTTGGTTCGCCCCGCGGCGTTGAGGATCGCGCAGACGACCGCCAGCAGGGCCAGGCAGCACTCGCCGGCGACCAGGATCGGCATCGCCGCCGCCCCTTCGCCGTACTCCGGTTTGTAAAGGACGCCCAGCAGCGCGGCCGGCCGGGCGGCGAGGACGATCCCCATGAGCGCGACGAGGATGAGCGCGTAGCGCAGGGTCTGCGTGACGTAGAGGCGCGTCGCCTCGCGGTCCTCGGCGAAGGTGGCGCGCGAGATGAGCGGAAAGATCACGAACGTCACCACCACCAGCGCTTGGTAGGGAAGCAGCGCCAACGTCCGCAGCGCCTGATAGTGCCCCGCCACCACCGCCGCGGCCGCCCCACCCGCGCTCTTGCCGGCGAAGTGATGGAGGAGCGGCAGGTCGTAGTTGAGCGCCACGTTCAGCAGCAAGCCGTAGGCAACCACGGCGCTCATGTAGCCGGCCAGGCGCTTCATCGGGAAGCGCTCGGCCGGCGACGGCAGGCGCATCACGCGCGAGGCGAAGACCAGAATGAACGCGGCTGCGGCCGCGAACCCCACGAAGGCGCCGGTCACTTTCCACAGCGCCGCCAACCCCAGCAGGAGAATCGTTTTCGCCGTCGAGAAGCCGACGTCGAAGCTGGCCTGGGTCCGAAACCGGCGCAGGCCGTTGGCCGAGCCGACGAACACGGCGTAGAGCGCGTAGAGGAAGGGAATGGCGGCGGCGATGCGGAAGTAGGCGGTGTAGCGCGGCGCCTCCTCGAACGCCGCGATGAGCGGCGCCCCGAAGAAGATGGCCAGCGCCAGGACCGCACCGAGCGCCGCCTGCATCTTGATGCCGGCCCGCTGGACGGCCCCGGCGCGCGCGTCGTCCTCGGCGGTGAACTTGGAGACGGACTGGATCGTCGCCTGCACGACCGTGTTGTTCACGATCGAGATGACGTTGTTGACGACGGCGAAGGCCCCGAACTCGGCCAGCCCCACCAGCCGGGTGAGCAGGACCTGCTGGAGGAACCCGCTCAGCATGAAGTAGATCTTCGCGCCGCCGATGAAGACGGCCCCCTTGGCGGCGGTGGAGCCGTCGGAGGGCTGGGCACCCGCGGGGGAGGCGGGCGTGACGACCGCGGCTCCCTCGGCGCTCACGCCTTCACCCCCGAGACGACGCGCTCGACGCCGGCCAGATCGCGGCGGGTCTGCACCTCGGTGAAGCCGGCCGCCCGCAGGAGCTCCGCCGTCGCAGGCGCCTGCCCGGCACCGATCTCCAGCGCCAGCATCCCAGCGGGGCCGAGCAGCCCGGGCGCCTCGGTGACCAGGCGCCGCACCAGAGCGAGCCCGTCGGGGCCCCCGTCGAGCGCCAGCGCCGGCTCGACCCGCACCTCCGCGGGCAGCGCCGCCAGCTCGCCGGAGGGGATGTACGGCAGGTTGGCCACCAGCAGCGAGAACGGCGCCTGCGCGGCCAGCGGCGCGCCGAGATCCCCCTCGACGAACGTCACCGCCAGACCGAGCCGCCCGGCGTTGCCGCGCGCCACCTCCAGCGCCCCGGGCGAGATGTCGACCGCGAAGACGTCTGCCGCCGGAAACAGCTTGGCCAGCGTCAGCGCGATGGCGCCGGAGCCGGTGCCGATGTCGGCCACGCGCGGCGCCGGGACAGCTGCGGGCGCCTCGCCAGCCGCGGGCGCCTCGCCAGCTGCGGGCGCCTCGACAGCCGCCCGCGCCTCGACGGCTGCGGGCGCCTCGCCAGCCGCGGGCGCCTCGCCAGCTGCGGGCGCCTCGACAGCCGCCCGCGCCTCGACGGCTGCGGGCGCCTCGACGGCTGCGTTCCCGTCCGCTTCCGCGGCCGGCTCCGCCGGAACCACGCGGCCGGCCAGCCGCTCGCGCGCCACCTCGATCAAGGTCTCGGTATCGGGGCGCGGGACCAGCACGCGCGCGTCGACTGCGAACTCGATCCCCCAGAATTCCTTTTTGCCCACCAGGTAGGCGACCGACTCGCCCGCCTGGCGCCGCTTGATGAGCGCCCGGATGGCGGAGAGCTCGTCCGGCAGAAGCGGCCGATCGAACTGCACGTAGAGCTGCAGCCGCGGCAAGCCCAACGCGTGCGCCACCAGCAGCTCGGCGTCGAGACGCGGCGTCGCCAGAGCCCGCTCGGTGAACCGGGCGACCGTCCAGCGGATGACCTCGAGAACGGTCCAGCGCGCCGGCGTCGCCGACGCTTCGGGGGCCACGGCCAAGCCCGTCACTTCATCCGCAGGCGTTCGACCGGCACGCCGCCGAGGAGGTGATGCTCGATGATCTCGTTGACGTCACCGACGGTCACGCCTCCGTACCAGGTCTGCTCGGGATAGACGACCACCGCCACCCCGCGCGCGCACTGATCGAGGCAACCAGCCGCGTTGGCGCGCATGCGCCCCTTGACGCCGCGGTCGTGCAAGAGGCGCTTGAACTCGTCGCGCACGGCCTCGCCCCCTTTATCGGCGCAGGACCCCTTGGGGTTCCCCGGATCGCGTCGGTTGGTGCAGACGAAGACGTGCTTGTCGAAGTGTGGCTCGGCCATGGTGAGACCAGCGAGTATAGCGTTCCTTCTGCGTTTGTTGGGTTACAGCGTCCCTATTTGGGAGGCGTGAACCCACCCTTCGAGCCCGTTGCCCAGCCGGACGCGCAGCCAGTCCTGGTCGTGCTCGATCATCCGGACCCGCAGCCCGGCGTGCACCTCGAAGGCGGTGCGGTAGTTGTCGTCGGCGCCGTCCTTGACCGCCACCGCGTCGGGGAGCACCACCCCGAAGGGGAGCTTTTCGAGCCGCGTCCGTCCGAACAGGAGCGCCCCGCTGAGCAGCGCCGCCGCGCCGAGGACCGCCACCCCGGCGCCGAGCGCCGGCCGCAGATCGTCCCGCGCGCGACGGCGCCAGAGAATCAGCGCGAAGAACGAAAGATAGACGGTCACGAACAGCCAGGTCTGGGTGGAGGGCCCCATGGCGGTGACGGCGCGGATCCAGAGCGGATCGCGATCCTCCCCTTCGATCCGGTCGTGCGCCGCGCGCGCGGCCGCCTTGCGCGCCTCGGCCAGGTTGTAGCGCGCGTCCTCGCTCCCGGGATCGAGCGCGGCGGCTTTTTCAAAGGCCCAGATCGCCGGCCCCACTGCCCCCTTGCGGAAATAGGCGTCGCCCAGATTGAAGAAAAGATCCGCCGAGACGACCCCCTGGCGCTCCAGCTCCTCGTAGGCCGCCGCCGCCGCCGCGTAGTCGCCGTGCAGGTAGGCCTCGTTGCCGCGCCGCCAGGCCTCGTCGCGCCGATCGGCGTGCGCCGCTCCCGCCCTCACCAGCACCAGCGGCACGAGCACCGCCAGGGCCAGCCTCGCGACCCGCGCCCGGCGCCTCATGCGCGTGCCTCCCCCCCGAGCGCCGCCCGCTCGATGCCGTCGATCAGCGACTCGGCGCGCGCCAGCATCGCGGCCAGCGCCGCCGGCTCGGCCGCCGCCGCGGCGGGGGCAAACCGCGCCTCGTCGCAAGCCTGGATGGCGCCGACCACGCTGGCCGTCTGTTCGTCCGACAGACCGCGGGCGCGCAGGAGCGCCCCCAGCTCGTCGAAACGCAGGCCGCCCAGCTCGGTCCCCAGGCGCTCGGACAGCGCCTCGCGGAGCACGCGATCAATCTCGCCGTAGAAGTCACCCGCGCGCCCCGCCGCCCGGTGGGCCTCGGCCGCCCGCAGCCGCCGGCGGGCCATCGTCCGCATGCGCCGACGGCGCGTCCGGTGCGAATCGCGCCCCAGCCGCTCGCGCGCGCGTCCGAAGAGCACCAGCACCGCCAGCGCCAGCGGCGGGGTGACGACGGTGGCCTTGAACGCGGCGCTGCGCAGGAACGCCACCCCGGCCTCGCCGCCCACGCCGCCGCGGGCGTGAATCGGCCGGATCGATCCGCCCACCACGTTCTCGGTGCCGGCGCCGGCCGCCGGCGAGGCGCCCCCCCCTGCCACCAGGTTCGCGCCCGCCTCGCCGCTGACGACGATCTCGATCGGCTGGCTGCGGGTGGTCTGGTAGCGCTTGGCGGTCGGGTCGAAGGACTCCAGCACCAGCGACGGGATGACGGTCTTTCCGCCGCGCTCGGGGCGCATCAGCCACTCGACCGTCTTGCTGCCGGCGATCGTCTCGGCGCCGTCGAGGGTGACGTCGGTCTTCGGCTCGTAGTTCTTCCAGCCGGCGAGCGCCGGCAGCGCCGGGGGCTGGACGTTGCGCACGTTCCCCGTCCCCTTCACGGTGACCCTCAAGGTGACGGCGTCCCCGACGGAGACGGCCGAGCGATCGACCGACGCGGAGATCTGGTAGCGCCCCACATTGGCGGCATCGAAGTGGGGCGGCTGGCCTTGGGTGGGGAGCGCCATCGCCTCGATGACCAGCGGCTCGGTCTTGAGCCGGGAGACCTGCATCGGCCCGAAGAAGTCCCCCTGGGCGATCTCCGCCTCCATCGGGGTGATGGTCAGCTTGCCCGGCGCCAGGGGAAACAGCGCTTTTTTGAACAGCAGGGCGACGTTGTACGGGCGCCCGGCCACGCTCTGTGGCTCGCCGAACGCCAGCCGCCCCTGCGGATTGGTGGAGGGGATCTCCTCGGACCAGAAGCCGTCGGTGTGCGGCTCGGAGGTCTGCCCGAACCGGTTCGGCACCTCGGAGACGTAGAGGTACCAGGCGACGGTCACCTGCTCGCCGACGAAGGCGCGCGTCTTGTCGGGGATGACCCGGATGAACGCCGGCGCCGGCGATGAGGCGACCTCGCCAGGCGACTCGCGATCGCGGCCGGGGCCGAACCCCTGGGCCCCGGGGAAGAGGCGCTGGAACAGGCGATTGGGATCGAGCCCGGGCGGGCCGCCTGGCGGCGACTGGCCGCTCGCGGCACCGACGCGCACCCTCAGGCTGTTGGTCGCCAGAGTGCGCCCGCCGACGGTGACGTGTGCCGCGCCGATGGTGAGCGGCCCCTTCGCGCCCGCGGGCAACACCAGCTGGTAGGTCCAGGCGTAGGTCGACTGAACCGATTGCTGGTTGCTGCCGAAGACGAACTGCACGCTGGTCGACTTGCTGGGGCCTTGCGCCTGCTGGACCTGAAAGCCATGAAAGTCAGGCGGCCGAAAGTTCTCGGCGTCACCGTCACCCATGTTCAGCGTGATCCGGTAGATGAACGGCTCGCCCGGCGCCACGGCGTCGCGATCGAGCTCGGCGGTGAACGTCGCCGCCTGGGCGACGCGGGGCGCGACCGTGGCCAGCGCCAGAATGAGGAGACCGATTCTCCAGGCCAGCGGCCTCACCAGTCACGCTCCGGCGGCGCGCGCCGCACGGCCCGGGCCTTGGCCCGTTCTTTCTCCAGATCCTTGGAGCTGCGTTCGAGGTTGTCGAGCACCGACTGGATCTGCTCCTGCTCCTTCGGCGTGCTCGGCTTCTCCTGGGGCTTCTGGTCTTGCTTGTCCTTCTGGTCTTGCTTGTCCTTGTCCTTGTCCTTCTTGTCCTTGTCCTTGTCGTCTTTCTTCTGGTCGTCCTTCTTGTCGTCTTTCTTCTTGTCCTTGTCGTCCTTCTTCTGGTCGTCCTTCTTCTTGTCCTTGTCCTTCTGGTCCTGATCCTTCTTGTCCTTGTCTTCCTTGTCCTTCTGCTTGCGCAGCGCGATCTCCAGGTTCCACTTGGCCTGCTTGTCGTCGGGCTTGAGGCCGAGCGAGCGGGTGTAGGCCGACACGGCCTCCTTGAACTTCTCCTTCTTGAAGAAGGCGTTTCCCAGGTTGTAGAAGGCCGACGCCTTGAGCGCCGGGTCCTTGGCCTCCGTCGCGCGCAGGAACTCCTCGCCCGCCTCGTCGAAGCGCGACAGCGCATAGAGCGCGGCGCCGCGATCGAAGTGCGTCCCCGCCTCGGCCGGCAGCTTCTTCACCGCCTTGTCATAGTGCACGAGCGCGTCGTCGGCCTTCCCCGCCTGAAGGGAGGCGTTTCCAGCCTCGATCTCCGCGTCCCGCTTCTCGAACAGCCCAAACCCCGTGAGCAACGGGCCGAAGGCCAAAATTGCGGCGATGCGCCCCGCAAGGGTCACCGCGGCTGTCGACGGGCGCCTCACGCGGCGAGCTCCCGCCGCGCGGCCTTTCGGCGCCTCCGTTCGCTCATGCAGGCCTCGCCGACCAGCAGCAGGAAGGCCGGCAGCAGCAGGAGCTCGAAGATCTCGTCGTACTCGCGGACCACGCGGGCCTCGTTCTCGGTCCGCTTGAGGCCGGACAGCGCGCGCTCGACGTCCTCCACGCCGAACCGCTTGGCGTCGGCGTGAAAGTACTCGCCGCCGGTCTTGCGGGCGATCTCGGCCAGCGCGTCCTCCGCGAGGCGTGAGGTGACGTAGTGGCCGTCGGCGTCCTTCACGTAGCCGGTCACCTTCCCCTGCTCGTCGTATTCGGGGATGAGCTCGCCCGAGCGCGAGCCGATGCCGACGGTGAAGATCTTCACCCCCAGCTTCGACGCCTCCTCGGCGGCCTCCAGCGGCTCGCTGTCGTTGTCCTCGCCGTCGGTGAGCAGCAGGATCGCCTGTCCGCGGGTGGCGCCCCCCTTCACCCGCAGCGCGGTCAGCTGTTCGAGCGCGCTCTTGATGGCCCGCCCGATCGCCGTCCCGCCGACCGGCATGTCCCAGGGGCCGAGATCGCGCCAGAACAGCTTCACCGCCGCGTAGTCGGTGGTGGGCGGATAGGTCAGGCTCTCGCCCGCGAAGGCGACCACGCCCACGCGATCCCCCGCCAGACCGTCGAGCAGCTGCTCGAGCTCGCGCTTGGCGCGCTCCAGCCGGGACGGGTAGACGTCCTTGGCCAGCATCGAGCGCGAAAAATCGAGCGCCACCACCAGGTCGAGCCCGCGCTGCTGGGCCACGCGGGCGCGCCCTCCGGCCTGCGGCCGCGCCAGCGCCAGCGCCATCAGGGCCAGCGCCGTCACCACCAGCGCCGCGCGCACCACCTTGCGGGAGACCGAGACGGTCGCCGACATCAGCGCGATGAGCGCGGGGTCGCCGAGGCGCCCGAGCCGCCGCCGCCGCGAGGCGAAGCCGAGGCCATAGGCGAGCACCGCCGCCGGAACGGCGAGCAGCAACCAGAGCGCGTGGGGGTTGGCGAAGCGCATGGTCAGGGGATCCGTTGGAAGCGGGTGAGGCGCAGCGCCAGCTCGAGCAGCAGCAGCGCGAACGCCACCAGCAGGAAGCGCCGGTAGAGCTCCTTGTAGAGCGTCCCCCGGTCGTGAATGCGCGACTTCTGGAGGTCCTCGAGGATCTTCTGGAACCGCTCGGCGAGCGCGCGCGTGTCGGTCGCCAGGTAGGGCGTCCCGCCGGTCATCGAGGCGATCTCCTCGAGCAGCTTGGGGTTGACCGGTTGCCGCTGGGGCCCGGCGTGGGTGGCCGTCGCCTCGCCGTCGCTGTTCCCGGCCAGCACCGTGTAGATCTTCACCCCCAGCGTCTGCGCGTAGCGGGCGGCCTGCTCGGGCGCGATGTTGCCGGCGTTGTTCTCACCGTCGGTGAGCACGATGATCACCTTCGACTTGGCCTCCGACTTGCGGAGCCGGTTGAGCGCCACGCCGATCCCGTTTCCGATCGCCGTGGCCCGCCCGTCGATGATCCCCACGTGCAGATCGGCCAGCATGCGCAGGAAGGTCCCATGGTCGAGGGTGAGCGGGATGTCCGTGAAGGCCTCGCGTCCGAAGATCACCAGGCCGATGCGATCGGAGGGCCGCCGCCGCACGAAGTCCTGGATGACCATCTTGGCCGCTTCCATCCGGTTGGGCACGAGGTCGGTCTCGGTCATCGAGCCCGAAAGGTCGAGCGCGATGACGATGTCGATCCCCTCGAGCTCGAGGTCGTCCGTCACCTGCGTGCTCTCGGGCCGGGCCAGCGCCACGCCGATGAGGACCAGGGCGCCGAGGCGCAGCACCGCCGGCAGATCGCGCAGGCGGGCGACCAGGCCAGGGCGCTCCGCGCCGAGCTCCGCCGCGCGCGAATAGACGAAGAGGCCACGCCGGTCGGGCGCGCGCGCCAGGCCCGCCCAGGCTGCCAGCGCCACCGCCGGCGGAATCAACGCCAGCGCGAAGGGGTGCGCGAAGCGGAAGCCCTCCACGTCGCGCAGGAGCGCGAAGTACGCGGCGGCGAGCGGCACGAAGACGATGGCGATCAGCGCATAGGGGATGGCGCCCCGCCGAGGCCGGAGCCCGACCGGCTGGCGGGCGTCGCGCCCGCGGGCGTCCGACCTGCGCACCTTCGATGGCCGCACCTTGGGCTGGCGCGTGTCAGACATGCGCCGCCTCGGCCACGCCGCCGGCGGTCCCGGCGGGCGCCAGCACCGGACGCGTCGCGGCGACGATCCGGATCGCGCTCTCCAGCGCCCCGCGGGCCTCGGTGGCGCTGGGCGAAATCTTGGCGAACTTCACCAGGTCACAGGCCGAGAGCCACCCCTGGATTTCGCCCAGAAACAGCTCGCGGCCGGCCTGCCGCTGCAGCTCCGCGATCAGCTCGTCGGTGGTCAGCTCGAGCGAGTCGAAGCCGTACCGGCCGCCCAGGTAATCGCGGATGATCTCGGAGACCGCGAAGTAGAAGGGGCGGTTGTCGGCGTTCTCCAGGAAGCCGTAGGCCCCCAGCCGGTCGAGCCTCTCCATCGCCACCTCGTGCGCCGGCCGCGGTGGCGGACCTGGCCGCTCGCCGCGGCGCGCGCGCAGCCGGCGGACGATCAGCATCGTCAGCAGCGCGCCCAGCCCCGCGGCGCAGAGGCCGCCCGCGATGTAGGCCGGCCAGAGGTTCTCCTCCATCACCGTCACCGGCGGCGCCGCATCCTTTATCGCCGGCTCCGGCTCGTTGGCGGTGAGGCTGCCGATCTTCACCGTGACCGGCGCCGTGCGCGCCGTCCGGACATCGCCGCGCGGGCCGAGGTAGGTCACCTCCAGCGCCGGCACCTGCTTGGACCCCGGCTCGTAGGCGGCGATGGTCAGCGTGAACTGCCGCTTGATCCGCCCGTCGCCCAGGTTCTGCTCGCTCTCTTGCCGATCGAGCAGCGAGAACGGCCCCAGCTCCAGCGTCGACGGCAGATTCACCGGGACGGCGCTCTTGCCGATGGCCACCAGCTCGAGGTGGATTGGATCGCCGACGTGCGCCTCGGCGCGATCGACGCGCGCCGCGACGGTTGGCGCATCGGGATCGGGCGCCTCGGCTGCAGCCCCACCATCGCTGGCGGCGGCGCGCGAGACGCCGACCGCGCAGAGGCCAGTCCAGCCGCCGAGCAGGAGCAGCGCCGTGCGCGCTCTCAATGTCGCATCCTCCGGGCGCGCGACTCGAAGAAGGTCGTCAGCGCCGGCAGGTAGGGACGATCGGTCCCGAGCTCGATGGGGTCCATGGAGAGCCGCTTGAAAAGCGCCCGGCGCGCCTCGGCCGCCTGGCGCACGCCACGCGCGAAGGCCTTGGCCTCCGGTCCCCCCGTGTCGAACACCAGCACCTCGCCGGTCTCGGGATCCTCGAGCTCGACCAGGCCGACGTTCGGCAGCGCCTCCTCCAGCGGATCCCCGATGCGCACCGGGATCAGATCGTGGCGGCGCGCCGTGATGCGCAAGGCCCGCTCGTAGCTGTCGACCGGCGCCAGGAAATCGGAGATCAGGAACGCCACCGCCTTCCGCCGCACCACGTGGCTGAGAAACTCCAGCCCGGCGCCGAGCGAGGTCCGCTTGCTCTTTTCTTGGAACGAAAGTATCTCGCTCACCACCCGCAGCACGTGCCGTTTGCCCTTCTTGGGCGGCACGAACTTCTCCACCTCGTCGGTGAAGATGATGAGGCCGACGCGGTCGTTGTTGCGGATGGCCGAGAAGGCCAGCACCGCCGCCAGCTCGGCGGTCAGATCGCGCTTCTGCCGCACCCGCGAGCCGAACCGCCCCGAGGCCGACATGTCGACCAAGAGGAGCACGGTCATCTCCCGCTCCTCGGTGAAGAGCTTCACGTAGGTGTCGTTCATGCGCGCCGACACGTTCCAGTCGATGAGGCGTATCTCGTCGCCCGGGATGTACTGGCGGACTTCGGAAAAGGAAATGCCCCGCCCCTTGAAGACGGAGTGGTACTGCCCCGCCATCCGATCGCGCACCAGGCGCTCGGTGACGATCTCGATCTTGCGGATGCGCTTGAGAACCTCGCGCGGCAGCATCGCTTACGGGACTTCGACCCGTTCGAAAAGCTTGCGCACCACGGTCTCGGTGGTGATCTCCTCGGCCTCTGCCTCGTAGGTGAGGATGACCCGGTGGCGCAGGACGTCGACGCCGATCGCCTTGATGTCCTCGGGCGTGACGTAGCCGCGGTGGCGCAGGAAGGCGTGCGCGCGCGCCGCCATGTTCAGGTAGATCGAGGCGCGCGGGCTGGCGCCGAAGGCGATGAAGTCGCTCAGCTCGGCCAGGCCGTAGGCCTTGGGCTCGCGGGTGGCGTGCACGATGTTGACGATGTAGTCGCGGATCTTCTCGTCGATGTAGACCTCCCCCACGACCGAGCGCGCCTCGGCGATCTCCTGCGGCGTGCAGGAGCGCTCCGCGACGGCCTTCATCGGAGAGGTCATGCGATCCATGATGGCGCGCTCCTCTTCCTTGGTCGGGTAGCCGACCTTGATCATCAACATGAAGCGGTCGAGCTGCGCCTCGGGAAGCGCGTAGGTCCCCTCCTGTTCGATGGGGTTCTGCGTCGCCATGACCAGGAAGGGATCGGGCAGCTTGTGCGTGGTGTCGCCGATCGTCACCTGTCGTTCCTGCATCGCCTCGAGCAGGGCCGACTGCACCTTGGCCGGCGCCCGGTTGATCTCGTCGGCCAGCACCAGGTTGGCGAAGACGGGCCCCTGCTTGGAGATGAACTCGCCCTTGGCCTGGTTGTAGATGACGGTGCCGACGATGTCGGCCGGCAGCAGATCGGGCGTGAACTGGATCCGGTGGAACTTCATGTCCAGCGTGTCGGCCAGCGTCTTCACCGTCAGCGTCTTGGCCAGACCGGGGACCCCCTCGAGGAGGATGTGCCCTCCGGTCAGCATGCCGATCAGGATCCGTTCGATCATCGCCTTCTGCCCGACGATGACCTTTCCGACCTCGGCGTTCAGCTTCTCGACGAAGGCCGACTGCTTGTGTACCAGCTCGTTGATGACCCGGACGTCCATTTTCCCTCGGTTTTCGGTGTCTTCGGATGGGCGCGGCTTGGCGCGGCGCGCAGCTTACAACTCCGAGGCCGCCTAGGATATTTCCACTTCATGTGCTAGCTAAGGCCGCCATGAGCCAGAGCGATACGAAGAACAGCCGCCTCTTCGACAAGCGCACGGTCGAGCGCAACATCAAGAAGGGGCTCATCGGCCGCAAGGACTACGAAAAGCACATCAAGACGCTGGAAGACGTCGCCGGCAAGGGTCTCTACGGCGTCCCCGAAGGCAAGGCGGACGACGACGCCGGCGCCGAAGCCGGCGAATAGGGCCCGAAAATCGCCGCGCGGGCGATTGAAACCTCAGCCGGGCGTGCGTAACCTTCCCCCCATGGCGAGTGGCGAATCGAAACCACCGGGGGGATTCACGGTCACCGATCGGCGGTCGTTCACCGACGAGGCAGGCGCGCGTGATGAGGCGCCGGCCGGACCTCCGCCGGCCGGACCTCCGCCGGCCGGAGCTCCGCCGGCCGGACCTCCGAATGTTGCGCAGGGGACGACCTCGGCGGGCGTGACCGCGGAGGCCCCGGTCGCGGCGTTTCCCCCGGTCGACTTTCACACCTTCGTGCTCTCGCTCGGGAGCTCCGCGCTCCTGCACCTCGGCGAGATCGAGAATCCCAACGACGGCGTCTCGCAGAAGGATCTGCCGCTCGCCAAGCACACCATCGACATCCTGGTGATGCTCGAGGAGAAGACCAAGGGGAACCTCTCCAGCGCCGAGGAGAGGCTGATGGAGAGCCTCCTCTACGATCTCCGCCTGCGGTACGTCGAGGCGATGAAGGCCTAGCGCCCGCCTGACTCAACCGAAGTAGCTGGTGTGCAACACGTCGGAGACGACGTTGCAGAGCGCGTGGAAGGTGGCGCCGGCGGCGATCGAACCGGTCCGCGCCCGCATCCAGCCGAACACCAGCGCGGGGAAGAAGACCGCCAGCCGCTGCGGGTTGGGGATGACCAGCAGGTGTCCCAGCGCGAACAGCGCGCTCGAGACGACCAGCGCCCAGCCGACCCTGGCGCCGAACAGGTTCTTCGTGGGCGGCCAGACCTGCTCCAGCCGCTCCATCAGGTAGCCCCGGAAGAACAGCTCCTCGGGGATGGCCACGACCACCAGCTGGCTGAAGGCGAGCAGCAGAAAGCGGGGCGGCAATCGCAGGTGGCCGCCCGCCGCCCCCAGCCAGTGCCGGCAGAGCCCGCCGAAGAGGTGGGTCATCTGGTTCGCCGGGATGGTGCAGACGTGGCCGTAAAACAGGAAGAACCCCGCCGTGAACGCCGGAATGGTGAGCGCCACGAACACCCCCAGCACCGCCAGGTTGAGCCCGACCGGTTCGGCCCGGAGCCCGGCCTCGGCGTAGTCGAACTCGCGCCCTGCCCGACGGGCCGCGAAGGCCGGCGTATAGAGAAAAATGAGGGCGATGGGGGCGTGGAGGTTGTCCCGCACGAACGGCTCGACCGCCCCCAGCGCAGCCAGCGCCGCCGCCAGCGCCGTCGCGGCTGCGAATGCCCAGAGCGGCTCGCGAAGCCCGGCCGACGTGCGTCCCACGGCGAAGGACTCTAGCGCGGAACGCGCGCCGGTTGCTCTAACGACGCCCGAAGGCGCCGAGGGAGGCCATCGCCGCCGCCGCGGCGCGGGTGGCGCCGCGCAGGCGATCGGCGGCCGTCGTCTCGGGCGTGCCGTCGGCGCTCCGCAACGATTTCAGGATCGCGTCCAGCTCCCCTTCCAGGCTGGAGAGCGCCGCCCGGCTGTCGCGCAGCGCCGTCGCCAGCGTGGTCGACCGCAGGAGCGGAGCTTCGCTCCGGCGCACTGTGACGCGTGAACGCGCCGGGACGCGGCGGGTGCGATGCCCGGGCGCGGCGACGGTGCGTCGACGTTGGCTCATGCGTGCACATGAGGATTGGCCTCGAAGCCAACGCTGTCAATTTATTGCCCGCACTTCGCGGGGCCTGGCTTACCGCTTCGGGGGTCGCGTCCGTCCGAGCAGGTAGCGCCGCGAGGGATCGACGACCACGCCGGGACCGAGCGCCGTCCGGCCGACGAGCATCGGGAACAGCATGTCGCCTCGATCGGTGAGGGTGACGGTGATGCGACGCTCGAACGGACCGAGCTTGAGCGTCGTCTCGATGACCGGCCGCCGTTCGGTCCGCCCCGAGGTGTCGCGCACCATCGCGAACCCACGCACCGTCGCGCGCACGACGTGCGGCTTCTCCCCCCGGCGGCCACCCGGCACGGTGATCTCCAGGATGGGGCGGCGGTTCGGACCGCCGGCAGTGTCGATCGTCCGCATCCGCATCACGTGGAGCGCCGAGGTGCGCGCGCCGGTGTCGATCTTGGCCTTGAGCCGTTTGATCTCCAGCCGCGGCAGCGCCACGTGCTCGACCCACCCGATCCGCGTCTTGCCGTCGATCTCGGCGCGCGGCTCGACCGCTTCGCCGATCGCCGGCTTCCCCCGCGGCGGCGACCCGAGCGCCGCCGCGGGCGACGCAACGATCGCAAACAGGGTTGTTCCTCCGCGAACGAAACCGGCCGCGGCCGCTTCGATCACCATGCCTCCGATCGGGGCGACCACCGTGACCGGCGGCCCGGGGAGCGCAGGCTCGACCCGCCCCAGGAGCGCCCGGGCGCGGACCGCGCTCCCGGCCTCGACCGGGGCCTCCAGGAACCCGTCGGAGGGCGCGCGCACCCGCACCGCGCGCGCCGGAACGCCGGCGCCGCCGGAGCCGCGAAGAAGCTGCGGAGAAGCCGGCCACCCGCCGCCCTGGGCGGCCTCGGGCGCGTCGTGCGCGCCGAGCACACCCAGCGCCGACAGGAGAGCGCGCGACGATCGCACCAGCGGCTCGGCCGCCGCGGCGTCGACGGAGGCTCCCGCCGCCGACAGTTCGATTGCCACCACCTGAGCGGCACCCGCGGCGGTCAGCAGGTCACCGCCTGGCCGCGCCGGCAGCAGCGCCGCCGCTCCGCTCTGCATCGCCAGCCGGCGCACCCGTGGATCGTCGAGACGACCGCGCGCGACGACCAGACCCCGGCGCCCGCGGCGTGGCCCGCCGAGCACGATCAGCGCCTGCGCCCCCACGACCACGTCGGAGAAGAGCGCGAACGCATCGCGGGAGGCGCGCTTTCCCGCGGCGTCTCCCGGAAACGGCAGTGGCGCCGCCGGACGGTTGTGCGCCGCCAGCCGCCCTCCAGCCCGAAGCACCGGCACCACGACCACGCTCCCCTCCAGCGCCCCGGGGTCCAGGCTGGCCGCCAGGCGGGTGGCGGCGCGTGCGGCCGTCGCCTCGACGCCGCGAACGGCCGCCACGACGCTGATCCTCGGCCCCGGCTTGTTGCCCACGATCACCCAGGCGGGAACCGCGCGCTCCGCAGCGCCGGCCGCGCGCGCGCGCGCAGGCGGCGCCAGCGGGATCCGCACCGCGCGCGCCTCGCCCGGCGCCACCGAGACGCCACCGACCCTGAGACCGCGCGCGGGAAGCTCGACCGCCATCGCGCGACCTAGGAACCCAGATCCGCGCGCAGTGCGGTCTCGCGGCGCATGGCTCCCAGTATAGCCACACCGACCTCGCTCCCCCGACATGTCGTCGGGCTCGAAGTTGACCGGTTTCGAGCTCGCGCGCGGCACTTAGAAAACGGCTCATCGCGGGCCAATTTTTTGACGATTGGGCGTAAGCTAATGCACGAACGGACCGGATAGCCCGTCTCTGGAGGTCAGATTATGCGTCGGTTGCAGTGTCAGGTCGTGAACGCCATCTTGATCTCCTCGCTGGTCGGCTGCGGGTTCAATCCGGGCAAGCCCGGCGAGCGAATGACGTACGGACCACCACGACAATAGGTTAATATGTGGAACGGTCCGGGCTGTCTACTCTTTGGAGGTCACTTGATGCGTAAGCTGCAACGGCAAATGGTGAGAGCACTTTTGATCTCCTCCATGATTGGCTGCGGATTCAACCCGGGCAAGCCCGGGGAATCGTTGACGGGTGGTGCGGCGAGCTCCGGAAACGGCACCGGAGCCGGTACCGGAGCCGGCGGCGTGAACGGAAGCGGCACCGGGATCGGATTGACCTCCGGAGGCGGCGGCGACGTCGGCATGGGTACCGGCGGGATGAGCTGCGGCCAAAGCAGCACGCCGGTCATGCCGGAGCCGCCGGACATCCTCATCGTGCAGGACAAGTCGGGGTCGATGACCGAGCAGGCGAACGGTTGTTGCTGCGGCGCCGGCGCCAACAACAATTGTGGGAATGGCACCTGCACCGGGAATAGCGCCTGCGGCGCCAACTCGAAGTGGGCGCAGGTGTCGGCCGCGATGGACACGGTCGTCATGACGACTCAGGGGAACGTCAACTGGGGGCTCATCTTCTTCGCCAGCGACAACATGTGCGGCGTCGGTTCGACGCCGAACGTGGCGATCGCAGCCAACAACTACACGGCGATCTCGCAGGCCTACGCCAACGGCAACCCCAGCAGCTACACGCCGACCGAGTCGGCGGTGAACGCCGCCGCCGCTTACATGAAGACCCTGACCGACACGAATCCCAAGTATCTGCTCCTCGCCACCGACGGCCTGCCAAACTGCGGTCCGGGCGCCAAAAGCACGACCGCCGACGACTCTCCGGGAGCGACCACCGCCGTCATGAACGCGGCTGCGGCGGGCTTCCCCACCTTCGTCGTGGGGATCGGCGACACCATGGGCGAGACCACCCTCAATGGGTTCGCGGTGGCTGGCGGCGAGCCGCAGACGGGCTCGGCGGACGGCAACTCGTTCTACGAGGTCAACAGCACCACCGATCTGGTGACCGCCCTCAACAAGATCGTCGGCATCGTGGCCTCCTGCACGATCCCGCTGACCAACGTCCCGCCCGGCCAGACCAACGTCGCCGTCTCCGTCGACGACGCCTCGGGCAAGGCGACCAAGGTCCCCCAGGACAGCGGCAACGGCTGGTCGTATGTCACCGGCAGCACGACCACGATTCAGCTCAACGGCTCGTACTGCGACGGCATCAAGGCCGGGACGTACTCGAACGTCGAGTTCGTCTACGCCTGCGACGGGATGCCGATCTGCATCGACAAGCTGGCTGACGGCAGCTGCGGCGACTAGAGCTACCGCGCCTGATTCGCGGGCCCGGCTGACACCCTCCTGCCCGGAGGTGTGGCATGGTTCCCACCATGGCCACACCGAAGGGGAAGGCGCGGGCGAAGAAGGCGAGCGGAACGCCGAGGCGCCGGCGGGGCGTCAAGCTGCGCCCGACCGAGCTCGGCGCGACGGAGCTGGCGCTGGAAACGCCGCCGCCCGAGCTGAAGGAGCTGGCGGACGCCATCCACGCCGACGGCGGCGCGGTTCTGGCCACCTACCGCGAGCCGCTCGGCGGCCACGCGCTGATGCTGGCGGCGCTCCCGCTGGAGAAGATCGCGCCCACCCCGTTCCAGCGCGACATCTCGGACGCGCACGTCCGCCGCCTCACGCAGGCGATGGACAAGACCAAGCGTTTCCTCGACCCGATCATCGTCGTCCGCGAGCAGACCGAGTCGGCGTCTTACTGGACGCCCAACGGCTATCACCGGCTGACCGCGCTCAAGGAGCTGGGCGCCAAGAGCATCCTGGCGCTGGTGGTCCCGGAGCGCGCGGTCGCTTACCAGATCCTGGCGCTCAACATCGAGAAGGCGCACAACCTGCGCGAGAAAGCGATCGGCGTGCGGCGGATGTACGAGGATCTCGCCGCCGTGGGTGGGGCGAACGGAACGAAAGAGGATGAGACCGCCTTCGCATTGGAGTTCGAGGAGCCGGCGCTGGCGACGCTGGGGTTCGCCTACCAAGAACGCGGGCGGCTCTCGGGCGGCGCCTACCATGCGATCTTGCGCAAGGCCGACGGCTGGCTGCCCGGACGCCTGGCCGACGCGCTGGCGGTGCGGCGCGAGCGCGCGGCGCTGCTCCTCGCCTACGACGAGGCGGTGACCGAGGCGGTGGCCGCCCTCAAGGCGCGCGGCTTCAACAGCCCCTACCTGCGCAACTTCGTCGTCGCCCGCACCAACCCGCTGCGCTTCATCAAGGGTGAGCCGCCGCCGCTCGAGGAGCTGCTGCCGTCGATGACCAAGCGGGCGCGCGGGATGGACGCCAACAAGATCAAGACCGAGGACGTCGCGCGTTCGGGCGGCGCGCCCGAGGGATCAGAGTGAAGGACCGCCAGTTCCGGGCGGTGATCTTCGATCTCGACGGAACGCTGGCCGACTCCCTGCTCGACTTCGACGCCATCCGCGCCGAGATCGGCCTGGCGCCAGGGCTGCCGATCCTCGAGCAGCTGACCGACGCGACGCCCGCCGAGCGCGCCCGCGCGGAGGAGATCATGCGCCGGCACGAGCTGACGGCGATCGCCGGCGCCACGCTGACCGAGGGCTGTGCCGAGCTGCTGGGCCAGCTGGCGACGCGTGAGATCCCGATCGGGATCCTGACCCGCAACGTGCGCGAGGTGGTGGAGACCTTCGCGCAGATGTTCGACCTCCGCTTTCAGGCGATCTACACGCGCGAGGATGGACCGCACAAGCCCGCGCCCGACGGCGTCCTGGCGCTGTGCGAACAGCTCGGCGCTCGCCCGGAAGAGACGCTCACCGTCGGCGACTACAAGTTCGACGTCATCGCCGGACGACGCGCCGGCTGCCGGACCGTCCTTCTGCGGGCGGAGCCGCTGCCGCCCGAGGAGCACGTCGAATGGGGTGAGCCCGATCTGGTCGTCGCCTCGCTCCGCGAGCTGCTCCCGATGTTCCAGCCCTAGACCAGCCCTTAGACCAGCCCTAAGGCTGCCCTAAAGCCAGCCCTACTAGGCCTCTGTCGAGCCTCAGCCGACCCTCAGCGCGGCCGCACGAGCCCACCGACCGGCAGTAACTGCTCGTCCGGGAGCGTGGCTTCGGGTTGTACGGTGACGTGGCACTGCCCGACGGCTTCTTCGATCCGACGTCCGACGTCGCGGGCGACCTCGACACCATGAGCGCCCGGGTCGAGAACGACGTGGGCGGTGATGACCGGCGCGTCGTCGACGATCGACCAGACGTGCAGGTCGTGAACCTCGCACACCCCGGGGGTCTCTTTGGCCACGCGTTCCAGGGTCGCGACATCGACGCCCGCGGGCGCGCCTTCCATCAGCACGTGCGTGGCGTCGCGCAGGAGGCGCCAGGAGCCGGTGAGGATCAGCGTGGAGATCACGATCGAGGTGACGGGATCGGCGCGGTTCCAGCCGAACGCCAGGATGAGAATCGCCGCCACGATGGCCGCCCCCGACCCGGCGGCATCCGCGAGCATGTGGACGGTGGCGGCCCGCAGGTTCAGGTTGCGCGTCCCCCCGCGAGAGAGATTCCAGGCCCCGACCAGGTTGACGACCAGCCCGATGGTCGCGACCGACAGCATGATGCGGGCGTTGACGGGGTGAGGCTCGGAGAGTCGACCGATCGCCTCGATGATGACCGCGACCGCGGTGATCCCCAGGACGATCCCGTTGGCCGCGGCCGCCAGGATCTCGGCACGCCGATAGCCAAAGGTCTTGCTGCCGGACCGCGGACGGGTGCTCAGCGCCTGCGCCCAGAGGGCGAGCCCGAGCGCGCCGGCGTCGGTCAACATGTGGCCGGCGTCGGAGAGCAGCGCCAGGCTCCCCGACCAGATCCCGGCCGCCACCTCGACGATCAGAAACGTGCTGGTGAGCGCCAGCGCGACCAGGAGACGCTCTCTGGAGAGATCGCGCAGGTCGGCCGCGTGCGTGTGGGCGTGGCCATGGTGCTGATCATGACCGTGGTCATGGTCGTCGTGCCCGTGGTGATCGTGACCGCGGTGGTCGCCGTGCTCGGACATTCTGCCGCCTACTATACCCCCATAGGGTATCTAACAAGTGACGGTTTCGATCCGTCCGTGACAGAGCCCACGCCCATCGCCGGTCCGCCGTCTATCGCAGATACGCCTTGGCGGCGTCGATCAGCTCCTGGGCCGCCTTCGACTGTTCGCTGGTGGGATGACGTTCGGGGTCGATGATGTGCATCCGGATGTGCCCCTCGAAGATCTCCGACATCAGGCTGTCCAGCGCGCCCCGGCAGGCCGCGATCGTCTGCAGGATCTGCGCGCAGTCATGCACCTCATCGAGCGCCTTTTCGACCGAGCCGAGCTGACCCTGGATGCGCTTCACCCGCGCGATCAGCTTCTTCTTGTCCTTGATGAGGTGGGCCATGGCCAAACCATACCCCAGCAAATGAGGCGCGCGCTGCCCGGCGCCCAGGCCGGCGCGACCATCCAGGCGTCAGGCGGAAGGCGCGCTGACGGCGATCGAGGCCAGCAGCTTGGGGAGCGCGTTGGCGAACTGCCCCTTGGCCATCACGTCGCTGCACCCCCTGGCGCGAGCGGCGTCCATCACCTCGGTCTTCTCGTGATCGATGAAGCCGACGGTACGGACGGCGCCGCCGAGCGCCTCCAGCGCCGCGAGCGCCGCCGGCAGCCGCAGATCGACGATGGCCAGCTTCGCCTCGCGCGCAGCGGCCGCGAAGGCCGCCGGCTCGCGCGCCGGCTGCACCGTCACGCCGGTCGCCTTGGCTGCCTCACGCAGCTTCGACGAGAACAGCATGTCGGTGATGAAGTAGACGACGTCGGCCATCTGGCAGCTGCGCTTGAAAGTTATGGCCCCGAGCACCCGGTCGGCTGGTTACCGTTGCTCCCTTCCGGGCCTGGCGGGGTTCACTGGCGTTCCGTCGCCCGGGACCGCCCCCTATCTGTCACAGAACGGGGCGGAGATCCAGCGCGGCCGTACGGGTCGGTCGTGGTAAGAACGGCCGATGGCCGCCGACAAAGAGAAGATCATCGAGGTCGGGCAGAAGGCGCCCGCATTCACGCTGCCTGACCAGGACGATAAGTCGGTCAAGCTGAGCGACTTCAAGGGGAGCTGGCTGGTCCTCTACTTCTATCCGAACGACGACACGCCCGGCTGCACCACCGAGGCCTGCGACTTCACGAACGGCCTCAAGGACTTCGAGAAGCTCGACGCGACCGTGGTCGGCTGCAGCCCGAACACCACCGAGAGCCACCGCAAGTTCATCGCCAAGTACAAGCTGAAGGTCCGCCTGCTCAGCGACCCCGAGCACAGGGCGATGACCGCCTACGGCGCCTGGGGCGAGAAGGTCCTCTACGGCAAGAAGTCCGTCGGCGTCATCCGCTCGACGGTGATCATCTCCCCCGACGGCAAGATCGCCCACCACTGGGCCCGCGTGAAGTCCGCCGGCCACGCCGAGGCCGTCCGCGAGCGCCTCAAAGCATTGCGCGCCGCCTGATCGCGCCGGCCCCCCACCGCAGCGAGCGCAGCGTGGCTTCGCCACGCGAAGCGAGCGAGGGCGCGGGGGGCCAAAGGGCGCGCAGCGAGTGCACGGCCGCTCACTCTCCACCGCCCCCCACCGCAGCGAGCGCAGCGTGGCTTCGCCACGCGAAGCGAGCGGGGGCGCGGGGGGCCAAAGGGCGCGAAGCGGGTGCACGGCCGCTCACTCTCCACGGCCCCCCACCGCAGCGAGCGCAGCGTGGCTTCGCCACGCGAAGCGAGCGGGGGCGCGGGGGACCAAAGGGCGCGAAGCGAGTGCACGGCCGCTCACTCTCCACCGCCCCCCACCGCAGCGAGCGCAGCGTGGCTTCGCCACGCGAAGCGAGCGGGGGCGCGGGGGGCCAAAGGGCGCGAAGCGCCCGACGCCCCCCGACCAGATTGAGGAGAGAGAGGGATTCGAACCCTCGGTACCTTTCGGTACACACGATTTCCAATCGTGCTCCTTCGGCCACTCGGACACCTCTCCAGGTTTTTTATTCTGTTCGTTTCAAGTCGGTTGCGATCGCCTGGCCTCCAATCTGGTGTCGAACGCGTCCTGGTGTCGAACGCGTCGAGGTGGGACGGGCTTTGCCCGGCCAACCTCATCGCGGGAGGTCGCAGGAGCCCCTTGGGGGTTCCTGTGTTGTCGAGGAGAGGGTGGGAGTCGAACCCACGTTGGACTTGCGCCCAAACCTGATTTCGAATCAGGCGCTTTCGGCCACTCAGCCACCTCTCCGGCCTTTACTTGTCATCGGGACCCTGGGGGGGTCCCGCGCCCCCCGCGATGGGCTCGCACGAGCGAAGCTCGTTCTCCCCCGACGCGTGAAGCGGGCCGGATCCTTACGCGAGGCGGGGCGGAGTTTCAACCGCCGCGACGGCTGAAGAGGGCCCGGAGCCTGCCGCCGAGGCTGGCCGAGCCCTCCGGTCGCTCGGGGCCGTTCACCACCCGGAGCACGGCGGCGCTCACGTTGTCGAGGGTCCCGCGGGCGTTGGCGGTGTCGATCAGGCTGCGACAGGCGGCGCCGGCGTCCCCCTGGGCCAGGAGCGGCGCCATCTGCTCCTCGTCGAGGACGTTGTAGAGCCCGTCGCTGCAGGCCAGCAGGGCATCCCCGCGAAAGAGGCGGTTGGAGATCCGATCGATGGGGACGATCAGCTCGCGGCCGAGGCTGCGGGTCAGCACGGATCGGTCGGGATGCTCGCGTGCGCGGGCCTTGCTCATGAGGCCGATGCGCGCCTTTTCCCCGGCGACCGTGTGATCCTTGGTGAGCTGGGTGAGCCGGCCGTCGCGCAGGAGGTAGAGCCGGCTGTCCCCGACGTGCGCGGCGGTCAGCTCGCCGCGATCGACGACGACCGCGGTCAGCGTGGTGGTCATCCCGCGCAGCTCGGGGACCACGGTCGCCAGATCGTAGACCTCGATGTTGGCCTGCTGGACCGCGCGGTAGAGGCGCTTGGAGCTGGCCATCCCGGGCGGCTGCTCGCCGAAGGACTTCAGCGTGGCGGCGACGGCGGTCTGGCTGGCGGTCTCGCCCGCCTCGGCGCTGGAGACGCCGTCGGCGACGACCAGGAGGGCGCAGCCCGGACTCTCCAGCAGCTCGCCGCAGTGGTCTTCGTTGTGCTCGCGCTCGGTGCCGACGTCCGTCAGCGTCGCGACCTCCAGCTCGAATCGGGTCTCCGCCTCGGCGTTCATGCTAAGTTGCCGCCATGTCAGCTCGGGCGCACCGCTGATGCGCGAGCCCATCGTCGGCGAGAAGCTCGACCAATACGAGCTTGGCGAGCTCTTGGCCCGCAGCGGAATGGCGTCGATCTTCAAGGCGATCGACGGCGACAGCGGCGCCCAGGTCGCGCTCAAGATCCCGCACCCGCAGCTGGAGAGCGACGTCGTCTTCTTCGAGCGCTTCAAGCGCGAGGAGGAGATGGGCCAGAAGCTGGAGCACCCCAACGTCGTCAAGGTGATGAAGCCGCGCGAGAAGAGCCGGATGTACATCGCGATGGAGTACGTCGACGGGCGCTCGCTCCGCAGCATCATCCAGTCCGACGCGCCGCTCCCCGACGAGCGCGCGCTCGACATCGCCCGTCAGGTGACGGAGGCGCTCGGTTATCTGCACGCCAAGGGGGTCGTTCACCGCGATATCAAGCCCGAGAACATACTCCTCACCGCCGACGGGAAAGTGAAGATCCTCGATTTCGGGATCGCGCTCGACGAATCGAAGCGCCGCCTCACCTGGGCCGGACTCTCCGCGACGCTCGGAACGCCCGACTACATGGCCCCCGAGCAGATCGGCGGCCGTCGGGGCGACGCCCGCACCGACGTCTACGCGGTCGGCACGATGCTCTACGAGATGCTCACCAAGAACCTCCCCTTTCAGAGCGCCAACGCCAACGCGCTCCTGCGCGCCAAGGCCAACGAGGATCCCAGGCCCCCCTCCTACTTCGTCCCCAAGATCGACCCGGCGCTGGAGGCGATCATCATGAAGGCCATCCAGCGATTGCCGCGCGATCGGTACGCCAGCGCCGCCGAGCTCCTGACGGAGCTGCGCGATCCGCCCGCGGCGTTGCGACGCGCCCCCGACGCCCCCCGGCCGCCGCGGCGCGGCCTGGCCCGCGCGGTGCGCCGCCTCGGCAAGGTGGCCATCGTGGTGGGTATCATCGGCGGCCTCGGCGCGCTGATCTATTTCAGCAACCACCACGTCGAGCCGCCCTCCGCCGCACCGCCGGCGCGCTGACGAAACGGGGAGGTCGCCATGAATCAGGGTCATCTGGAGATCGCGCTCAACCTGGTCTGGGTGCTGATGGCCGGCTTCCTGGTGATGTTCATGCAGGTCGGCTTCGCGATGGTGGAGACCGGGTTCACCCGCTCGAAGAACGCCGTCAACACGATGGCGATGAACATCGTCGTTTATCCGATCGGGGTGCTCGGCTTCTGGCTGTGCGGCTACGGCCTCATGGCCGGCGGCGTGGCGGGCTGGCCCGCGCTGGGGGAACCGCTGCGCGGCGCGCACGAGGTGGGCCTCTCGATCGGCGGCCATCACCTGGGCCTGTTCGGCGCGGCGCGCTTCGCGCTTCTGACCGCCCCGCACGATCCGGCCAACCTGGCGATGTTCCTGTTCGCGGCCGTCTTCATGGACACCGCCGCCACCATCCCCACGGGGGCGATGGCGGAGCGCTGGCGGTTCGCCTCTTTTCTGGTCTACGGCCTCTTCATGTCGATGTTGCTCTACCCGCTCTACGGCAACTGGGTCTGGGGCGGCGGCTGGCTGGCCACGATGGGGACGAACTGGGGCCTCGGACATGGTCACGTCGACTTCGCCGGCTCGTCGGTGGTGCACATGACGGGCGGTTTGACGGCGCTGGCCGGCGCCATCGTGCTGGGGCCGCGCGCCGGGAAGTTCCGGCGCGACGGGACCATCGGGGCCATCCCCGGCCACAACCTGCCGATGACCATCATCGGGACGCTGATCCTGGCGTTCGGGTGGTTCGGGTTCAACGCCGGCTCGACGCTGGCGGGGGCCGACCCGCGCATCGCCACCATCGCCGTCAACACCATGCTCGCCTCCAGCGCCGGCGCCTTCACCGCGCTGGTGTACGTCTGGTACAGCCTGCGCAAGCCCGACGTGGCCATCACCTGCAACGGCCTCCTGGGCGGCCTGGTGGCGATCACCGGCCCCTGCGCCTTCGTCAGCCCGGCGGCCGCGGTGATGATCGGCCTCGTGGCCGGCCTGCTGGTGGTGCGGGCGGTCTCCTGGATCGAGATGCGCTTTCGGGTCGATGATCCGGTCGGCGCCTTCTCGGTGCACGGCGTGTGCGGCTGCTGGGGTGCCCTGTCGCTGGGCTTGTTCGCCGACGGGACGTACGGCGTCGGGTGGAACGGCGTCGCCGGCCCCGTGCGCGGCCTCCTGTTCGGCGACGGCCGCCAGCTGATTGCGCAGCTCATTGGTGTTCTCACCAACATCCTGTTCGTCTTCCCGGCGGCGTTCGGGTTTTTCCGGCTCACCGACCGCCTCATCGGCAACCGCGTGAACGCCGAGACCGAGTTTTCCGGCCTCGACTCGACGGAGATGGGCTCGGAAGCCTACCCCCCTGGCTGAACCGCGTGCACGAAAAAGCCCCTCCCCCCGAGAACGTCCGAGAGGAGGGGCAAATGGTGGAATCCGGGGTCGACCGTCGTCGTCCGGCCGCTTCCTACACCGAGGCGGGCGAGGTGGCCGGTTTCTCGGCGAAGACCGACTTCGACTTCGACTTGCTGGTGCGCAGGAAGTAGAGCGCGCCGTAGCCGCCCCAGAGCGCGACCACGCCGAGCGCGATGTACGGCTCCTTCCAGCTCATCCCCGCCACCGCAAACGGCCCGATCAAGTAGAAGAGCATGCAGATCAGGTTGGCCACCAGGCCGAACAGCGGCACGAACATGTGCTTGAACCCGCTGAACAGGTGATGCTCGCGGAAGGCCACGATGGCGGTGATGCAGGTGAGCATGTAGAGCAGGAAGGTTCCGAAGTTGCTCACCAGCGTGACGATGACCAGCGTGTTCGGCAGCTTGGCGTAGGTGGCCGGGTCGCCGAAGACCCCGAAGCTGTACCAGAAGCCGTGGTACTTGGGGTCGAGCGGCGTCGGCGTGGTGCCGCCGAGGTAGAGCGCCACGGTGACGATGCCGATGACCGCCGAGATGATCGCCAGCGTCCAGATCGAGCGGTGCGGCGTCAGCGTCTTGCCGTGCAGCATGCCGAAGTGGCCCGGGACCTCCTCGTCCTTCCCCATCGCGTAGGTCACGCGCGCCCCGGTGCTGAGGCACGACAGCGTCGTGCCGATGAGCGCCAGGAACACGGTGAACGCCTGCACCAGCATGAAGGCGCGGCCGGCGGAGTAGCTGCCGAACAGCCAGGTCCCGACCATCACCATCATGTCCCCGAGCGGCGCGCCCGAGGCGCCCGCGCTGGCCAGCGTGTACCCCTGGTTGAGGAAGTAGTTCGCCGCGAAGTACTCGATGAGGTAGCAGAAGATCCCCTGGATCCCGAGCGACAGGAGCACCGCGCGCGGGATGTCGCGCTTGGCGTTCTTGGCCTCTTCACCCATCGAGGTGACCGACTCGAAGCCGACCAGGATCAAGATGGCGATACAGGCCTGGATGAACACCAGCGAGAACCCGTGCGCCGCGACCACTGACCCTGCGGTCTGGTGGAACTGGAAGTGCGGCGTCAGATCCTTGGGGTGGTCGTTGTCGACCGGCGCCATCGTGGTCGCTTGATCGGCGGCGTAGCTGAGGATGAAGGGGATCGGCTTGCCGTCCTTCATGTCGGGGACCGGGTTGCCGGCGGCGTCCATCTTGTTCTGCGTGACGACCGCGCCGGTGGCGTCCTTCTTGGGCGCACCGTTCTCCATCACCGGTTCCTGCGCGACATTGAAGTCGACCGGCGTGCCGTTGACGAGTTGCAGGCCCTGCGACCCCTCGGGGTGCTTCACGCGGTAGGAGATCGCCATCACCGAGAACACCAGGAGCGCGGTGATCTGGACGATGTTGATCAACATGTTCACGCCGGTCGTTCCGGTGACGCCGCGGAAGGCGATGTAGGCGACGCCGATCGCGAACACCACGCAGAAGATGATCATGAACGGCAGGCTGTTGTAGCTGCCGCTGAACGTGTCCGGGAAGAACTGATTGAGCAGGTAACCGCTCAGGAGAGCGGTCACGCCGACCATGCAGCCCGGATAGACCCAGTAATAGAGGTGGCTCGCCCAACCGGTGACGAACTTGGCGATGCGCGCGAACTTGTACGCGTGGGTCTTGCTGAGGAACGCCTGCTCCGCGAAGAAATACGACGAGCCCGCGCCCGGATAGAGCTTGGAGAGCTCGGCGTAGCTGATCGCCGTCGCGAAGCAGAGCAGCAGCGCGGCGACGATGCCAAACCACATCGCCGAGCCCGCCATGGGCGCGCCATAGAGTGCCTGAATCTGGTAGGTGAGCCACAAGAACGCACCGGGCGCGATCAGCGCCATTGCGTTGATCGTGAGCCCGGTGAGTCCTAGGGTTGCCCGGCTGGACGGCTGTCCAGCATCAGCGGATGCTGCTCCTTCTGGCATGGTGTGCTCCTCGCATTGGTGGTGTTGGGGTGGGAGCACAACCTATCAATGCGCGGTAAACGTCATGTTTCGAGCAGCGGAAATGTATGTAACTTGCGACATCCCCGCGTCTCACTTGGACTTGCGGGTTGTTTTGGGCACGAAATGCCGGGCTTTTAGCCGCGAAATCCCAGATTCACCGCGCGCAAACCGAGCTGCGCGCGCAGGTCAAAATAGCCATCTGACACGCCCCAGGAACAGAGATCACGGAGGATCTCATTGGGCTCAATCGCCGGATAGGCCGCCTGTCCGAGCCGCGCCGCCACCTCGAGATCTCCCGCCAACAAGAACCCTGCGCGGATCGTGGAGAAGCAGGCCGCACGCGACCAGCGTCCGACGTCCGGGCTGGGGGTCGTCGCCAGGTAACGCCGCACGAGAGCGGTGAGCTGCTCGAGCAGCTGAGGGGTCAACGTCCGTTCGAGGAACGCCGTGTACTGGGCGACGGGCGCGGCCGCCTCGGCGGGAACGTCGCTCTGGGGGTTCACCAAGCGGAGCGCCGCGCGCACCACGATCTCCAGCTCCGCCAGCGTCGGCACGAAGGTCGGCCAGCGCAGCAGATGCTCCGGGCGCAGCGCCGCCAGCGTCCGTCCCGCGACGAAGGCCAGCTCGAGGTCCGAGCGCATCTCCGCCACGCCTTTGCCCAGGACCAACACGGTCAGCGCCGGCGAGCCCGCCGCCGGCGCGGCGCGCAGGTTGACGACGTCGACGTCGCCGGGAAGCTCCGGGGCCAGGTAGACCTCGGGCGTCTGGACGCCCAGCACCGCGCCGGCGTAGGCGAACACCTTGCACGGCAACGAGGGATCCGAGGCCACCTCGCGCCGCTGCTTCTTCTTGAGGCCGGTCTCCTTGAAGAGGCGCGCCCGCGCGGTGGCCACCGCCGGTGAGAGCGTGGCCAGGATCTGCGACAGCGCCCAGTCCTCCTCGGGGTGATAGAGCTGCTTTTGCCAGACCTCCTCGGTCAGACGCGCCTGGGCGCGCACCACCCCGTTCGGGCGGTACTGCTGGTAGAGCGCGCGCTCCTCGGGGTCGGCCTTGCCGATCAGCGCCAGCGCCGCCGCGGCGCCGTGCGCCTGGTCGAGCCTCCCCATCTCCACGAAGAGGCGCACCAGCATCCTCAGATCGGGCTCCATCTCGGCGGCGGTCGCGGCGCGCGCGATGATGGCCTGGTGCTGCGCGACCGCCTTCGGATAGGCCTCCGGGCCGGAGAGGCGATAGAGCTCCGCCAGCGCCCGCCGGCGCGCGATCCCCTCGGGGTCGAGGCTGACGGCGACCTCGAACGCCGCCACGGCGCCCGGGCCGTCCTTGAGGCGCGTCCGGTAGATCTCGCCCAGGCCGTGCCACAGAGCGACGAGCGCCGGCCGTTGGTCCGGCGGCAGCTCGCTGCCGAGGCGCTTGATCTGGCGCCGGTAGATGCGCTCCTCGGTCTTCCAGTCGTGCGCCTCGGTCACCAGCTGGTCGATCCGTTCGAAGGTCTCGAGGTCGTGGGGATCGGCGTCCAGCCCCTGCTCGAACGCCTCGATGGCTTCCGCCCGCGCGTGAAGCTCCTCCGCCAGGATGTTGCCGGCGGCCACGAAATAGGGCGCCCGCGTGGCATGGTCCGCCAGGGTGGCCAGCCGCGCCAAGAGCTGCACCGACTGCTTCCACTGCTTGGTGTCGGTGTAGAGCTCCAGCAGCCGGTGCATGATCGACCGCTCGTCCGGCCAGAGCTTGAGCGCCTCCAGATAGGCCGCGATCGCCCGCTGCGGGTCGTTCCGCCGCTCGCTGTGGATCGTGGCCACCTGCTCGAGCAGCCCCAGCTTGGTCTTCGGATCGTCGGTGACCGCCAGCAGCGCCTGGGTGTGGCGCACGACCGCGTCGTCGTTGCCGGAGGCGCGCGCCGCTTCGACCAGCGACTCCAGCGCGCGGGTGCGGCGCGGATCGAGCGCCAGCGTCTTCTCCAGCGGCTCGATCGCTCCGGCCGGGGCGCCGGCGCGCAGCCGGGCGATGCCGAGCCTCTCGTAGGCGGCGATCTGCGCGTCGCGCGGCAGCCGCTCGGGCTCGGCGAGCACGCTCTGGTAGGCGGTGGCCGCCTCGCTCCAGTCCTGGCGCCTGAACGTGAGGTCGGCGAGATCAGTGCGCGCCGCCTGCGTCGCCGCGGACGGCGTGGTCGAGGAGCTCTCGGCGCCGGCGGCGGCGCGAAAGGCCTCGAGCGCTCCCTCTTCGTCGCCGGTCGCCTCGCGGGCTCGCCCGAGCCGGTGAAGTCGACGCGCCCGCTCCGGCGGCGGCTCCCCCTCCGCGCTCTTCGCCAGGAGCTCCGCCAGCGGCAGCAGCCCTGCGAAGTCACCCCGCCGCAGCTTGATCTCGGCCAGCTTCTCCACCAGATCGGGGCGCGCATTGTCGTCGATCGCCAGGATCTCCGTGTAGAGGTCGGCCGCCTGCGCCTCGTCGTCGAGCGCGGTGGCGCAGATCTCGGCCGCCTCACCCAGGATGCGGGTCTTGTCGGCCACGTCGGTGACCAGCGCGGCGGCGCGCCCGAGGAGCTGCCGCGCCTTCAACCAGTCCTTCCGCGCGCGGTAGATCGCCGCCAGCAGCAGCATGCTCGGCACGTGCGCCTCGCCGCCGGCCAGCGCCAGCGCCAGCTGCTCCTCGGCAGCGCGCGGATCGCCGAGCCGCTCCGTCAGCAGCCTGGCCAGCTGATACCGCGCGTCGATGCGGTCCGTCCCCTCGGGCAGCACGGCGATGAGGCGGCGCAGGGTCTCCGCGGCGGCCTCCCATTCGCCGCTCTCTTCGTGCAACGACGCGAGACCGGAGAGCGCGCCGGCATGCCGCGGCTCGTAGCGCAGCACCTCCCGGTGGGCGTCGCCGAGCTTGTCCGGATCGGCCCCCGGAAGGTGGCGGCGACGCACCAGGATCTCGACGTAGCGATCCCAGAGCCGCTGCCGGCGATAGAGGTTCTCGAGCAGCGTCAACGCGCCGCCGTGCTCGGGCGCCAGCGTCAGCGCGGTCTCGGCCGCCCGGGTCGCCGCGTCGAGCTGCGCGCGTCCGGTCTCGTTCCAGAACGCGATCTGCACCCAGAGATCGGCGGCCTGCTTCCTGTCCTCGAGCCCCTCGACGACCTCGGTGGTGACCGCAGCGAGCTCCGCCCAGAAGCCGTTCCCCCGTGCGATCCGTTCCATTTCCTGGATCACCCGCCCGCTGGCCGGATCCTCGGCGAGGGCCGTCTGCAAGGTGACCAGCGCCCCGTTCGGATCGCCGAGCCGGCGCTCGTAAATCTCGGAAATTCGGCAGAGCACGGCCGTCCGCGCGGCGCCCGCAGGCGCGGTTTCGGCCTCCAGCAACAGCTCGTCGATCCGCGCGGCCCAGTCTTCGATCGGCGGCGCAGGCTGCCCGGGATCGAAGGCGTCAGAGCTCATCCGGGTGCCCTCCCTCACTCTTGAAGTAACACGGGATGCGCCGCGGAGGCGAACGATCGCCGGACGATTACGGCGTCATATTATCGAAAGATAGGATACGTGCGTCGGTGAGCCAGATCGTGGCGCCCGGCAAACCGTCCAGCGCGATCTCGAACTCGAGCGGACCGCCGGCGTGCGCCAGGCGGACCTCGATCTCCCTCGGAGACCCGGGCGGCAGCTCGAACGCGCCGTTGGCGAACGACAACCGAGCCGCCTCGCCGGCCTCGTTGACCGCCTTCATGGTGATGCCGTAGGTCCCCGCGCCGACCGGACCCCCGCCGAGCCGGACACTCACCTGCGCGGCCCCGTCGTCACCGACGCGCAGGTGCAATCCGCTCGGCGCCCCTTCGAGGGGCGAGGTCCGTGAAAATGGCGGCGTCGGCCTCCAGAGGAGAAGCCGTGTCGTGGTTTCGCCGGGCCGCTGGAACGCAGCCTCCGTCGCCGCCCAGCGGTGATGCGCCCGCAGGACGCGCCCGCCCTCGAGCAGCGCCGGCCAGACGAGCCGCCACAGCACGACCAGGAACAGCGCGGGCGCCAGCGCGCGCGAGGCACGGACGGCGTCGGCCCGCGAGCGGCGCGCCAGCGCCAGCCCGAGCGCCGCCAGCTCGCCCAGAGCCAGGGCCACGAACGGAAACGCCAGCATCTCGAGCGGCAGGCGGTAGCGCGGCTCCGCGAAGAAGATGGCGTACGTCGAGGCGAGCGCGAGCTGAAAGGGGAGCAGCGCCAGCAGCGTCCAGCGCCGAAGCGCCAGCGCGACGGCGAGCCCGGCCAGGGTCAACCCCATGACGCTCAGCCCAAACGCATCGGCGAGCGACGCGATGGCGCCGTGGTGCGCGGCGAACCAGGCCGCGCGGGGACCGACGAGCGCACCGGTCCGAAAGATCGGCCAGTAGAGCAGCCGGACCTCGGGATCGAACAGGCGCTCCGTCTTGAGCGTGATCATTCCGAGCGTGTAGCGCGGCTCGAACCGGGTCCACTCGCGGGCGATCGCGTAGGCGGCCTGATCGGTCGTGCGGTGAGGCTCGTCGAGCACGCCCCGTCCGGTGACGTCCTTGAACATCTGGTTGAGCGCGCGCGTGTAGGTCCCCTCGGAGTTCGGGTTTGCCCCGATGAGGGCGGTGATGCCGCCGTGATCATCGGTGAAGTAGAGCGCGCCGCTCTGCCGCAGGTGCCGGATGGCCCAGGGGGACAGCACCAGCAGCGCCGCGGCCAGCCCCGCCGCCGCCAGCACCAGCGCGCGGCCGAGACGCAGGCGCAAGGCCAGCCAGTACCCGAGCGACAGCGCGGAGAGCGGCAGCGCCACCGCCCGTACCCAGGCCGCCAGCCCCATCGCCGCGCCGAACGCCAGCGCCGCCGTCCAGGGGCGCGACCGACCGAACGTCACCAGGAGCGCCAGGGCAGCCACGATCAGCGCCGCCGCCGGGACGTCGGTGCCCACCACGCTCGACATCGCCACCCCGGCGGGCCACAGCGCGTAGAGCAGCGTCGCCAGGGCGGCATGGGGACAGGGGCAGCGCCGGCGCCAACCGCTCACCGCGGCCTCTCCAGCGCCGCCACCATCATGCGCGTCGGACCGCTCGTCGACCAGCTTCCAGGTCACGACGAAGAGCCCTGCCGCGCCCAGCGTGCCGAAGAAGACGCCGAGCAGCTTCTGCGCCAGCAGGTCGCCGCCCAGGTTCTTGATCGCCGCCAGCAGCGCCACGAACCCCGGCATGTAGATGAAGCCCGGGTCGAGCCGCCCGAACTCCGAGAGATAGTTGGCCGACTCGCGGTACATCGCGAAGTCGCTCACCGGCACCGTGGGAACCGACAGCACCCAGAGCAATCGGGCCGCGGTCGCCAGCCCGACCAGCGCCACGAACCAGATCCAGATCGCGCGCCGACTCAAGCTCCGGGACCCTCAAAGGGTCCCCGCTCCCCCCCGCGACGGACTCCGCTCGGCAAAGCCGAGCTACGTCCACCCGGGCGCACTACCCCGCCATCTGGAGGAGCTTCGAGAGCTTGGTGGCCAGGATGGGGTCGCCGGCGACCTTCAGCTTGCCGCTGAAGAAGAGCGACATCGCCGCCTGCATGCCGCCGTCGATCATCCCGCGGAAATCATCGTCGCTCGCCTCGATGGTGCACTGAGCAACGCCGTGCTCCCCGACCACGCAGGTCGGCGGCGTCGACACCAGATCCACCGTCCAGGTGCCACCGTCGGGGCCGCTGATCTTGAAGAGGTAGATCGCAGCCACGTCCTTGGCCTTCTCGGGACTGGTGGCGAGAACGGCGGGAACTTTCTGATCGAAGAACGCCTTGACGGACGTCGGCATCGGAACCTCCGAGAGTGGCGAGAGTAGGTCGTTGAATCCTAACCGGACTTGCGCGCGGCAGCATACTTCTTCGCCACCTTCTGCGCGTAGCCGGGCTTTTCGATCCGCGCCCCACGCGTGATCACCAGCGCTCCCGCCGGCACGTCTTCTTGAACCGTCGTCCCCGCGCCGACCACGGCCCCCTTGCCGATCCGCACGGGAGCCACCAGCTGCGAGTCCGACCCGATGAACGCGCCGTCGTCGATCACCGTCTTCGACTTCTCGTAGCCGTTGTAGTTGCAGGTGATGGTCCCGGCGCCGATGTTCACCTTTTCCCCGACGGTGGTGTCGCCGAGGTAGGTCAGGTGGTTGGCCTTGCTGCCGCGCCCGAGCGTGGTCTTCTTGGTCTCCACGAAGTTGCCGATGTGGGCGTCGGGGCCGATGTTGGTCCCCGGGCGCAGGTGCGCGAAGGGTCCCACGGTGGCCCCCACGCCGATGACCGCCTCGGTGGCGACGCTGTAAGGGCGGATGAGGACGCCCGCCCCGACCTCGGTGTCGGTGAGGATGACGCCGTCGCCGATGCGGGCGCCGTGGCCGATCTTGGTGCGCCCGCGCAGCGCCACCCCGCGCCCGAGCTCGACGTCGACGCCGACCACCACCCCCGGCTCGACGTCGGTGGTGGCCGGATCGCGGAAGGTGACGTGCGCCATGAGCGCCCGGTTGATCCGCGCGCGCATCGCCGCCTCGGCCTCGGCGAGCTGCTGGCGATCGTTGACCCCGGCCACGTCGCGAAAGTCGGCCTCCACGGCGGTGACCCCGATCCCCTCGGCGGCGCGCGCGATGATGTCGGTCAGGTAGTACTCCCGCTGCGCGTTGCGCGCCGAGAGCCCGGCGGTGGCCTCGCGGAAGAAATCGACCGGCCCGCAGTAGATGCCGGCGTTCACCTCGGTGATGGCGCGCTCCTCGGGCGAGGCGTCCTTCTCTTCCACCACGCTGATGACGTGTCCCCGCTCGTCGCGCAGGATCCGGCCGTAGCCGGTGGGATCGGGCGGCGTCGCCGTCACCACGGCCAGGCAGCGGTAGCGGCGCGCGGTCCCCACCAGCGCCGCCAGCGTCTCGCGCCGGAGGAGCGGCACGTCACCGTAGAGCACCAGGATCAGGTCGCCGCCGAACCCCTTCAAGGCCGCCATCGCCAGCTTGACCGCGTGGCCGGTGCCGCGCTGCTCGGCCTGCTCGACCACGGTCACCGCGTCGGCCCCGAACCGCGCGCCCAGAGCGGCCTCGACGGCCTCCCGCTGGTGTCCGAGCACGGCGACCACCGGATCGGCGCCCAGCGCCCGCGCCAGCTCGACGGGATAGGCGCCGAGCGGCCGGCCCAGGATCTCGTGCAGCACCTTGGCGCGCGAGGAGCGCATCCGCGTCCCCTTCCCCGCCGCGAGCACGATCGCCGCCAACCCTCCGCGGACCACGCGTCGACCCTGGGGATTCTTTTTCGCGCGCGCCGGCATGGGCTTGGAGGCTCGACGGTACTTAACAACGACCCGAGCCCTTGTCCATCGGTGTGGGCGGGATAGACTGCCCGCACGCGATGGCCGGGTACGTCCTCATCGTCGAAAAAGACGCCGAGCTGCAGCAGCGCATCGGCGCGGCCCTGCGCGACGCCGGATACGAGCTGGCGGCGGAGACGGAGGCGTCGTGGGCCCGGCGGAGCATCGCCGTGCGCAGGCCCGACGCGGTGGTCCTGGGAACCCGACTCTCCGACGGCGACGGGTTCGGGCTGGCCGAGGAGCTGCGCCGCGATCCCGAGACCCGGGGCGTGCCGATCGTCTTCATCGCCAGCAGCCACCGGGGCAACAGCCACCGGGCCGAGGCGCGGCGGCGGTTCGCCCCGGCCGAATATCTGGCCACGCCGCTGGACGCCCTGGCGATCCCGACCCGCCTGTTCGAGCTGGCCTCCGCGCCGCTCCCGCCCTCCGAGGCGACGGTCGACAATTACGTGACACCGCCGCCCGAGGCGACCCAGGTGACGAAGCAGAGCCTGCACGATCCTGCGCAGCAACAGGAGCGGCGCGAGGTCGAACGGACCGCCAAGACCCTGGTCGAGGATCCGGTCGAGGCGGCGTTCGCCGGGACCCTCAAGCGCACGCCGCTGGCCCGGGTGCTCCAGCGGCTCTACGCCACGCGTGCCAGCGGGTCGCTGCTGCTCCTCCGCGACAACACCAAGAAGATCGTCTTTTTCTCCGATGGCTACCCCTTCTCGGTCCGTTCGAACCTTCTCGGGGAGTGCCTGGGGCAGATCCTGCTCGAGAAGAAGCTCATCACCGGCGAGGCGCTCTCCGCCTCCGTCGCGCGCCTGCAGAAAGAGAAGCGCCAGCAGGGGCAGATCTTGATCGAGATGGGCGTGCTGTCGCCCTACAACCTGCAGCGCGCGCTGGTCGATCAGGTCGAGGCGAAGCTTCTGGAGGTCTTCGCCTGGCCGGACGGCAAGTTCATGTTCAAGGCGAGCGAGGAGATGCCGGCCGGGGCGACGCGCCTCGAGCGGCCGCCCGCCGCCCTGATCCTGGAGGGAATTCGACGTCACTACGACCAGGCGCGGCAGGAGGCGGTGCTGGCCCGCTACGAGGGTCAGTACATCGCGCTCAGCGCCGACCCCATGCTGCGGCTGCAGGAGATGACGGCCGATGCCACCGAGCAGGCGTTCATTCGCGACCTCGACGGCGCGCGCCAGATGGGGAGCATCCTCGCCGGCGCCAAGATCCCCCCGGCGAAGGCGCGCCTGCTGCTGGTCGCGCTGTCGGAGGCGGGGATGATCCAGGCGCGCGAGGCGACCTCGCGGCGCCGGGCCGCGGTCGCACCGGCCGCCGCACCGGCCGCGCCGGCCCCGCCCGTCGAGCGCCAGCCGGCGCCGCTCGGCAGCGGCGAGCTCTCCATGATGCTGCAGATGGCGCGCACCCAGGATCACTTCTGGTCGCTGGGCGTCGGCCGCGAAGCCTCCACCACCGAGATCGATCGCGCCTACGAGGCGCTGGCGCGCAGCTTCCATGCCGATCGCTACCGGCTGGCCCCCGAGGACGATCGCCGGATGGCGCAAGAGATCTTCGACAGCCTGGCCGAGGCCCACCGGGTCCTGCGCGATCCCGTCCATCGACGCGCCTACGCGAACAAGCTGGGACGCGAGAACGACGAGGCCTCCGAGCCGCCCCGCGCGGCCAACGCGGCGCCGGTCGCGGCTCCCGCGCGCGCAGGCGCTCCGCCGCCCGGCGGCGCGGCGCACGCGCTGTACGAGGTGGGCCTCGAGCACCTGCGCGCCCGCCGCCATCACGAGGCCGTCGAAGTTCTTCGCCAGGCGGCGCGCCTGGTCCCCAACGAGGCCGACTACCGCGCGGCGCTGGGGTGGGCGCTGTTTCGCCAGGCCCCGGCCGACGCGCGGGCCGCGCGCGCCGCCATCGCGGAGCTGCGCCGCGCCACCCAGATCGACGAGCGCCACCGGAGCGCGGCGCAGCACCTGGCCGACATCTACGCGCAGACGGGGCAGCCCGAGGCCGCGATCATGGAGCTCGAGCGGCTTCTGGCGCTGGATCCGGAGGCGGTGGAGCTGGCCGACGAGCTGCGGCGTCTGCGGGCGCAGTAGCCGCCCCGGGCCGCCGCGCGCGGACGACCGCGGTCACGAGCACCAGGATCTGGCGCACCCCGCGGTGGAGCTGCGTCAGGACCAGCACGCAGAGGGCCGGTTCGAGAAAGAACTTGAAACGAATGTTCTCGCCACGCTCCCCGAGAATGCTGACGCCGAGGACGTAGCCCACCGGCAGCAGCAGCGCCAGCACCGAGCGCAGGCGACGCCGCGATTGCCAGACACCGAGCAAAGACGCGCCGATTGCCAACCCAATCAGGGGCCAGCCAGAGAAGATCCAGTCGACCTGGTGCCGCCAGGGCAACCGATCGACGATCTCGTTCCGCGAGTACTCGCTGGACGGTTCGAGGAAGATGTCGAAGTTCTGCCGATAGCCGGCCCACAGCGCGGCGGGCGACCGCTCGACCAGGGTGCGCCGGAAGCAGGCCATCAGCTGGCGCTCGATCCCCAACCGATCGAGGTGGTTGAAGTTCTCCGAGCCGTCGAGCTTGCGCGGCTCGGTCAGCACCGGCGCGGTCAGCCGGGCGGGGCCAGCGTCCGCCGCCGGGGCAAGTGGCCCGCAGTCGGCGCCGAGCGAGCGGGTGAGGTTGGTCCCCTGCAACGTCGACGTCGAGACGGTGCCGAAAAGGTAGGCCTGCTTGATCGAATAGAGGCCCACCGTTGCGCCGACCACCGCGCCAAAGAGGAGCAGCTGGCGACGCGGCACCCGCAGCAGCAGGAGGGAGCCGAGCATCACCAGCACGAATGGCCACTGGAAGAGCGAGCGGGTGAAGTAGGCGAGCAGCACCGCGGCGCTCAACCGGCCAGCGGAACCGCCGTCGCTGCTGCCAAACCTCCAGGTCTCGTACAGAACCCACGTCGTGAACAGCGCGGAGAGCAAGGTGCCGTCCAGCAACGTCGCGTAGGCGAAGGCCGCCGGGTGCAACAGCCAGCCCAGGGTGAAGAGCGCCGCCAGCGCGCCCGGAACCCGGAGCCGCCGGAGCCAGACATCGATCAGCGTGGCCAGCGCCGCCGCCGCCAGGGCCCACACATGATTGAGGTCGCGATCCACCCCGCGCATCACCTCGTCCCAGCTCGCGCCTCGGTGGAAGACCAGCAGCAGCGCGCGGATCAAGTTGACGACCGGCGGTTGCACATGCAGGTACCAGAGCGACTCCAGGGGCGCCGCGCGCAGCTCGCGAAGCGAGACCGACTGCATCAGGGTCTCCGACGTCAGCCCCTGGAAGTAGACGCCACCGCTCGCGTGGCTGCGGAAGATCGACTCGACGATCTCCAGCAGGGCAAACGAGAGCGCGAAGACCGCCAAAGGGCGCGCCGGCCGACCAAGCGTCCGTGTGCGCGCCCGGAGTCCCTCGACCGATGATCCTCTCGCCATAGTCGTTCAACAAAACGAAGGTCGCTTTAGACGCGAGACCGTGACTAGCAACACCGAGGCCAGCCGAAGGCTCGGGCGTCCGGGCGGTTGGCCTCGTCGCGCACCCGGGGCGAGACCGGTCCACGACATTGCTGTCAGGGTGGCGGCGGGTTTTCACGACCGGGCGGCGGCGATGGGACCAGCGGGACCGAAAATGGAGCCGGAGACCAAACCGCTCAGGGCACGAGGCTTGCTGTTCTCCTTCACATGTCCAGTCACACGCTCGCCCGCGCGCGCTATTCGACCAGCCTCCTCGCACGCGTATCGGCCGGGTGGCAACGGATCGCCGAGAACGAACGGCGCGGGGTCGCCGCCGCTGCGCACATCGCGGCCAATCTCGCCGCCCTCAACGCGCCCCCCGCCATTCTCTCTGCCGCGGCCCGCGTCATCGCCGACGAGGTCCATCACCTGGATGTGTGCGCCTGCGTGCTCGACGAGCTCGAACCGTCAGGTCCCCGGAGCGCCGTCCGCAGCGCGACCGCCCGCCGCCTCGATTCTGACGCCACGCGCGCCGGTGGGCGAGAGCGCGCTCGCCTGCACGCTGGTGGCCGACTACGCGCTCGGCAAGCCGGCCTCCGCGGCCGCGTTCGCCGCCGCGCGCGCCGTCAGTCGCGAGCCGCTGTTCGCCTGGGCCTACAGCGAGCTGCTGCGCGACGAGGCCCGTCACGCCACCTTCGGCGCCAAGACGGCGGCCTGGGTGATTCGCCGCTGGTCGATCAGCAAGCGCCGGGCGCTCTGGGCCGACGCGCTCACCTCTTCGGCGAACGCCGCCGACCGAACCCACGACCACGAGGCCGAGGCGCTGGGCCTCCTCCCGGCCAGCTCTGACTGCACGCTCCCGCGCTGGATCCTGCCGCACCTCGAGCCCCTCGGGATCCACGCGACACCGACTCCGGCAAACGAGACGCGGTTCGTACACTGAGCGCGCGCGCCCGAAAATGCCGGAAACGCCCACCCGACCGCGCCAAAAACGCGACCCAAACCGCCCCCTAAAAAACGCGACCTAAAAAACGCGACCTAAAAACCCGCCCCCCAAAAAACGCGTCCTAAAAAACGCGACCCAAACCGCCCCCCCAAAAACGCGCCCTAAAAACCCGCCCCCAAAACGCAACCCAAAGCACCTCGCAAGCGCGGCCCAAAGCGACCCGCTTGCAGGTCCGTCAGCTTCGTGCGGATCGAACGTTACCGCTTGCCCCCGCGAAACCGCCGCACGAAACTTTTTTCCGGCGGCGCGGAGCGCACGTGTCGACATAGGTTGGCGCTCCGCGCCGCCGGAAAAAAGTCCACGTGCGGCGGTGAGCTTGAGAGTGGGAGCTAGCGTTCGACCCGCACGTAACACGGGGTCGCCTGTGGCGCGGCGAGCGGCGCTCGACTTGAGTCGAAGGCCGCGGCCGCGCCCTCGCGATAGGAGGGCGCGAGTCTGGAACGGCGGGACGGCGGGACGGCGAGGCCGACCGGGCTAAGATGGCACCCTCTCCCGCTTGCGGGAGAGGGCCGGGGTGAGGGCGCCTCGCCCCGAGGGCGTCTCAGTCGTAGTACTCGGCGCCCAGGTGCGTGATGAGATCTTCTCCCCGCAGGTGCCGGAGCGTGTTCTTCAGCTTCATCAGCTGAATGAACAGATCGTGCTCGGGGTACAACCCCGGCGCGCTCTGGGGGCTCTTCCAGTAGAACGACAGCCATTCCTGGATGCCGCCCATCCCGCAGCGCTGGGCCAGGTCCATGAAGAGCGCGAGGTCGAGGACGATCGGCGCCGCCAGGATCGAATCGCGGCAGAGGAAGTTGACCTTGATCTGCATCGGGTAGCCCATCCACCCGAAGATGTCGATGTTGTCCCAGCCCTCTTTGTTGTCACCGCGCGGCGGGTAGTAGTTGATGCGCACGACGTGGTGCATGTCGCCGTAGAGGTCGGGGTAGAGGTGCGGCTGCAGGATGTGCTCCAGCGAGCCGAGCTTGGAGACCTCCTTCGACTTGAAGGACTCCGGATCGTCGAGCACCTCGCCGTCCCGGTTGCCGAGGATGTTGGTCGAGTACCAACCCTCGAGGCCGAGGAGGCGCGCCTTGAAGCCGGGCGCCAGGATCGTCTTCATCAGCGTCTGGCCGGTCTTGAAGTCCTTGCCGCCGATAGGCACGTTGTTCTGCTTGGCCAGCTCCATGAGCGCCGGCGTGTCGACGGTCAGGTTCGGGGCGCCGTTGGCGTAGGGGACGCCCAGCTTGAGCGCCGCGTAGGCGTAGATCTGCGAGGGCGAGATCTCCGGATCGCTCTCCTGCAGCCCCTTTTCGAAGGTGGCCAGCGAGGCGTGGCAGGGGGCCAGGTTGCGAAAGACCTCGGTCGAGCCGCACCAGACCATCACCAGCCGGTCGCAGCCGTTCTTCTTCTTGAACTCTTTGATGTCGTCCATCACCTGCGCCGCCAGGTCCGCCTTGTTCTTGCCGGTCTTGAAGTGGGTGGCGGTCAGCTTCTTCACGTAGGTCTGCTCGAACACCGCCTTCATCGGCTTGATGGTCGAGAGGAAGTCCTTGAGCTGGGCCAGGTGCTCCTTCGACAGCACGCCGGCCTTGGAGGCGGCTTGATAGGCGTCGTCGGGGAAGAGGTCCCAGCCGCCGAAGACGATGTCCTCGAGCTTGGAGAGCGGCACGAACTCGTTGATGAGCGGCGTGCGCGCGTCGGTCCGCTTGCCGAGGCGAATCGTCCCCATCTGCGTCAGCGAACCGATGGGCTTCGAGATCCCTTTCCGGATCGCCTCCACCCCAGCCATGAACGTGGTGGCGACCGCGCCCATTCCGGGCGTCAGAATGCCGAGCTTGCCCGTCGCCGGGCGGATGTCGATAGGTTTACCTGTGGACTTCGTGAGAGACATTGCGGCTCCTTTTAACGGCGAACTGGGGCTCCTGCAACCACGAATGCACCGACGGATGCAACCGGGATGCCGCCCATTATCTGTGGCACTTGCAGGAGTTGCCCCGCGACCCGCCTGGGGTTCACGCTTGCGCCGGGCGAATTTGTGGTAGAAACCCCCCGCTCTTTTAACACCTCGACACCACACGCCTGCTGAGGTGGCCGTGCGTGCCCAGAACGCGAATCATCGCGCGAACGGGTTACGGCCACCGGTGACGCGGGCGGCGGACGACAACGCAAAGGAACGGACATGGAAACCACGAGCGAGACCACTGCAGGCACCCAAGGAACGACCGGAATGACAGGCGCCCCGGACGCCACGCAAGCGAACCCGAGCGACGCGCCGATCACCATCCGCGAGATGATGGAAGCGGGCGTTCACTTCGGCCACCAGACCAAGCGCTGGAACCCGAAGATGAAGAGCTACATCTTCGGCGCGCGCAACGGCATCCACATCATCGACCTGCAGCAGACGGTCCGCGCCTTCAAGCGCGCCTACAATTTTCTCGTCTCCAACGTCGCCCAGGGGCGCTCGGTGCTGTTCGTCGGGACCAAGAAGCAGGCCCAGGAGGTGGTGCGCGAGGAGGCGCTGCGCGGCGGCCAGTACTACGTGACCAACCGCTGGCTGGGCGGCACGCTCACCAACTTCAACAGCGTCAAGGGCTCGATCGATCGCCTGCACGCCATCGAGAAGATGTCGACCGACGGCACCTTCGAGCGGATGACCAAGAAAGAGGTCCTCGGCATCACGCGCGAGCGCGAGAAGCTGGAGAAGGCGCTCGGCGGCATCAAGTCGATGTCCGAGCTCCCCGGCGCCGTCTTCATCATCGACGTCGTCAAGGAGCACATCGCGGTCACCGAGGCCCGCAAGCTGGAGATCCCGATCGTCGCCCTGGTCGACACCAACTGCGATCCGGATCTCATCGACTACCCGATCCCCGGGAACGACGACGCCATCCGTTCGCTGAAGCTGTTCGCCGGCAAGATCGCCGAGGCCTGCGTGCTGGGCCAGAAGGTCGGCCGCGAGCGGGCCAATCAACAGCGCAGCGCGCGCGACGAAGGCGGCGGCGAGCAGCCGCAGACCATCCGCGTCTCCTCGGGCGGCGAAGGGCCGCGCGTGGAGGTCGTCTCCCGCCACCGCGGCGAGCTCCCCACGCCGGAAGCCGCCGCCACGCCGGAAGACAAGGAAGAGCGCAGCTAGGCGCTCGCCTTCCCGCACTCACCGTTTTTTTTCGACGCGAACAAAGAGGATACCCACGTCATGGCTTCAGAAGTCACCGCACAGATGATCAAGGACCTGCGCGAGCGCACCGGCGCCGGCATGGCCGACTGCAAGAAGGCGCTCACCGAGTGCGCCACCGACATGGAGAAGGCGATCGAGTACCTCCGCAAGAAGGGGATCGCCTCCGCCGCCAAGAAGGCGACCCGCATCGCCGCCGAGGGGATGATCGCCCACTACCTCCACGGCGCCCGCCTGGGCGTGCTGGTGGAGGTGAACTGCGAGACCGACTTCGTGGCGCGCAACCCCGACTTCGTGGCGTTCGCCAAGGAGATCGCCATGCAGATCGCCGCGCTCAACCCGCAGTACGTCTCGCAGGACGAGATCCCGGCCTCGGTGCTGGAGAAAGAGAAGTCGATCCGCATCGAGCAGGCCAAGCAGTCGGGCAAGCCCGAGGCGGTGTGGGGGAAGATCGTCGACGGTCAGATCGCCAAGTGGTCCAAGGAGGTCTGCCTGCTCGATCAGATCTGGGTGAAGGATCCCGAGGGGAAGAAGGACATCCGCTCGCTCTTGACCGATCTCGTCGCCAAGACCGGCGAGAACGTCAAGGTGCGCCGGTTCGTCCGCTATGAGGTCGGCGAGGGGCTGGAGAAGCGCTCCGACGACTTCGTGGCCGAGGTCCAGAAGCAAGCCGGACAGGCGTAAGGTCCCGCGGGATGCCCAAGGGGAAGGGGAAGAACGGCCGCGGGGCTGGCGATGGCGTCGACAGACCGCCGCCCCCCGCGACCGCCCGGTCCGGTGCCGCGGGGCAGGAGACCAAGCTGCCCCTGGCGCCTGGGGTCAAGTACCGCCGCGTGCTGCTCAAGCTGTCGGGCGAGGCGCTGATGGGGTCGACCCAGAACGCCATCGACCCCGCCACGCTGTCGCAGATCGCCGACGAGCTGGTCGACGTGCAGGGCCTGGGCGTCGAGATCGCCATGGTGCTGGGCGGCGGGAACATCTTCCGCGGCATCGCCGCCAGCTCGACCGGCATGGACCGCGCCCACGCCGACTACATGGGGATGCTGGCGACGGTCATCAATTCGCTGGCGCTGCAGGACGCGCTGGAGTCGCGCGGCGCGCACACCCGGGTGATGACCGCGCTGGAGATGGAGCGGGTGGCCGAGCCCTACATCCGCCGTCGGTCGATCCGCCACCTGGAAAAGGGGCGGCTGGTGATCTTCGCGGCCGGGACCGGCAACCCCTACTTCACCACCGACACGGCGGCCTCGCTGCGCGCCATGGAGATCGGCGCCGAGATCGTCATGAAGGCGACCAAGGTCGACGGCGTCTACGACAAGGATCCCAACAAGCACAAGGACGCCCGGATGTTCCGGCGCCTCTCGTACCTGGACGTCCTCAACCGCAACCTCGGCGTGATGGACTCGACGGCGATCTCGCTCTGCCGCGACAACAGCCTGCCGATTCTCGTCTTCAACATGACCAAGCCGGGCAACATCCGGCGGGTGCTGCTGGGCGAACCGCTCGGAACCATGGTGCTCGACGAGCGCCGCGAGCCCCGCCCCGGCACGACCGTGGCAACCTGAAAAAGCAAACTGAGGGGGACACCGATGATCGATGACATCGTGAAGAGCCTGCAGGGCGATCTCGACAAGGGGATCGAAGCTTTCCGTCGCGAGCTCGGCAAGGTCCGCACCGGGCGCGCCAACCTCTCCATCCTCGATGGGGTGCGGGTCGACTACTACGGGACGCCCACCCCCTTGAACCAGGTCGCGTCGTGCAACGTCGCCGACGCGCGCCTCATCACCATCAAGCCCTGGGAGCGCTCGCTCATCCCGGAGATCGAAAAGTCGATCCGGGCGGCGCAGCTGGGCCTCAACCCGCAATCGGATGGCGAGCTGGTGCGGCTGCCGATGCCGGCGCTCACCCAGGAACGCCGCCAGGACCTGGTCAAGGTGGTGAAGAAGATGGCCGAGGAGGCCCGGGTCGCCCTGCGCGGCGCGCGCCGCGACGCCAACGAGATGATCAAGGAGGCGCTCAAGGAGGGGTCGGTCACCGAGGACGACGAGCGCAAGGGGTTGAAGACGGTTCAAGAGACCACCGACAAATCGGTGCTCAAGATCGACGAGATCGCCGCCAAAAAAGAAGCTGAGATCCTGGAGGTCTGATCGTGGCATTGCTCTTTCGTGAGGCGCACGCGGCGCCCGACAAAAAACAGATCAACCTGGAGTACTTCATCCTGGAGAACGCCGGCGCGACGTCGATCAACACCGGCGGCCTGCAGGTCATCGCCGCCAAAAAGGGAAAACGCGGCTCGGTGCTGGGGGTGATCGATCCCGGCTTCATGCTCCAGCCGGGGGAGAAGATCCTGGTCGTCTCCGGCGTCCCCGGCAAGAAGTCGCACGGCGAGCCGCCGTCGCGCGAGGGGATGCGCACCTATCACCTGTTTCAGCGCGACCCCCTGCTGCACGGGCAGGGGACGCTCATCCGGCTGGCGATGAATCAGGTCGAGGTCGCCCGTCTCGTTTACGATCCCGCCGCCGCCACCGGCGTGGCGTGATAAGGATTCGATCATGCCCAAGTACCAGGTCGACATCCCGCACACGCTGGCCGTCGCCGAGGCCAAACAGCGCATCGCCGGCGCCACCGACAAGCTGACGCGCGACTATGGCGCGGCCTGCACCTGGAAGGGCGACAACGAGCTGACCGTCTCGCGCAAGGGGCTGGATGCGATCGTCACCGTCGAGCCGTCGAAGGTGCACATCGACCTGAACCTCGGCTTCCTGCTCACGCCCTTCGCCGAGAAGATCAAGACCGGCATCGCCAAGCAGCTCTCCGGAATCCTGGCGGCAGCCCCAGGGAATTAGCCTCGCCGGAGGGGTGAGGACCTCCGCAGCCGGCGCGCCGGGGAAGCACGGCGCGTCAGCTGCCAGGATCCATTGACTCGACTGTTGGGTTCGCACATGCGCCAAACATGTGGGATCATTGGCGCATGGCGATCGGCATCGGGACGGGCATCTACACTCCGCGCGAGGCATCCCGCCTCACGGGGTTGTCTGTCCGCCGCGTGAGAGGGTGGATTTGTGGGTACGAGAGGGGATCCGGTCCTCTGATCAAGAGAGATCCAGACGATGGACCAGCTCTATCGTTTCTTGATCTGATCGAGATTCTCTTCGTTAACTCCTTCCTCGAACACGGAGTGAAGATGAGTCACATCCGCAAAGCGTCGCAGAAAGCGATGGAGCTGTTCGGAAAACAGCACCCATTCGCTGTGAGCCGTTTCGAGACGGACGGAAAGAAAATCTTCGCGAGGGTATCTCCTATCGGGTCCCAAAAGAGACACGTTCTAGGGCTCGTAGATGGCCAGTCCGCATTCGATAAGGTCATCTCGCCATTTTTTAAGCAGATCGATTATCGCGAGTCCGGCGACGCAACCAGATGGTGGCCCCTGGGAAAGAGAGAGCCGATTTTTGTCGATCCGCAGATCGCTTTCGGCGCGCCCGTCACGAAGACAGCACATGTGCCAGTGTCCGCCATCAACGGCGCTCTTTCTGCCGGGGAGAGCGTCGCCAGGGTTGCTAAGTGGTTCGAGATTCCGCTGAAGGATGTGAGGGCAGCGGCGGCGCTTGAGCGGCACATGGCCGCTTGAAGTTCTTCATAGATAACTGTTTGTCGCCCAAGTACGCGGCCATCCTGGGCGCACTTGATCACCACGGCGAAGTAACTTCGCTTCGCGCTAACTTTCCGCCGGACACTCCAGACGTAGTCTGGATAAAAGAGCTTGGCGCCAAGGGCTGGGTACTGATCACAAAAGACCGCTCGCAGATGAGCAACCCCCCGGAGCGCGCGGCCCTCAAGTCAGCGGGTGTAATCGCGTTCTTTCTTGCTCATGCGTTCGATCATTTTCTCTTAGACGATCAGGCGTGGAGAGTGCTGCGGTTTTGGCCTGCCATCGCGGCCCGAGCAAAGAAAGCAAAGAAGGGAGACTGCTACGTCGTCCGGATACAGGGGAGGATCGACCCCCTCTCGTAGATGCCGCCGATACTCCGTCTCCCTGTAGGTCCCCCGGCTGCCTGCTTTTGAGCGGTCTGAGCGAATGATCCCGTCCAAGCTCCCAAAACTAGGCGGCGCGTGCGCAGCGCCGGTGGCGGCGCGGGAAGAACCTTTCGCACTTCTCTCCAACGAGCCGACGCGAGCGCCATCGGCGGTGCGGCTCTTCAGGTGGCGCCCACGCGGCACATGCCTTGCTGCGGTGGCGGGCATGCGTTTCGTGGAGCTCGAAGAGGCGCGCCAGGCCTCCGGCCTGCGCCTGGTGATCGCGACCAACGTCCCCAGCCCCTGGTCGCAGGCCGCGCTGGGCCTCTTCGACATGAAGGGGCTCGACGGCCTGGTGGTGCGCTTCCGGCGCAGCGACGAGGAGATCAAGCGCTGGACCGGCACCCGGAACGCGCCCGCCGCGCTGTTCGACGACGAACCGCCACGCACCGGCTGGGCAGAGATCGTCGCCCTCGGCGAGCGGCTCGGGGGGCGAATGTCGCTGGTCCCCGAGGATGAGGAACGCCGGGTGAGAATGTTCGGCCTCTCGCACGAGCTCCTCGGCGAGGGGGGCCTCGCCTGGAACGTGCGGCTCTTGCTCACGCACACCGGCCTCACGACCGACGGGCGCGCCGGGTGGCCGAAGCCGGTGGCGGAGTACCTGGCGCCACGCTACGGCTACGCGCCCGACCGCGTTCCCTCGGCACGGGCGCGCGCCATCGGGACGCTGCGCCTCCTCGACGCCGTGCTGACCGAGAGCCGGAGTCGCGGACATGCCTACTTCCTCGGACCGACCCCGACGGCGCTCGACCTGCACGCCGCGGTCACGCTGGGCGTCATCTGGCCACTGCCGGAGGCGCAATGCCCGATGCTGCCGCCCGTTCGCAACGCGTTCGAGACGCTCGATCAGGAAGTGAAGGAGGCGGTGTCACCCGCGCTGCTCGAACACCGCGCGCAGATGTTCAGCCGGCACCTGGTCGTTCCGGTCCGGTCATGACCCCGGGGGAAGTCGCCCCTGCGACCACCGGCCCTGCGCTGGCCGACCTGACCAGCACGGCGGCGACCTCGGCGTCGGTGGAACCGGGATGGCCGGTGACGACGCGGCGAGCAGAGGCCGGCGGCGCGAAGGCCGCGAGCCGCTCGGCGCGCTCGCCGAGGCCGGGCAGGTAACCGGGCTCGACGCCGACCGCGTCGTTGTCGATCACCACGACGGCGGCAGCGGCGAGAGATTTCAGACGGTCATCCCCCACCGGCAGCTCCAGCGTCGCCAGCAGCGACAGCCGCCCGGGATCCCAGGCGACGCCGAGAGCCCCGTCGAAGGTCTCACGCAGAGTGTCGGCCTCGCGTGGGCTGACCGACTGCCAGGGGGTGACGCCGACTTGAACCGCCAGGCGCAGCCCAGCGCGGTCGGCGGCGCGGAGCAGCCGTTCGACCGCCCACCGGCAGGCGTCCAGAATCTCGGGTGCCAGCGCGCGGCGTTCGCCCAGCGCATTCGACAGCAGCACCCCGCCCGGATCGTCCGGCCCGATCGCGCGGCGAGCGAACGCCAGCGCGAACGCCGCGGCATCGGCGGTCAGCGCCACGGGGCCGAAGTCGACGACGGCGAGCTGCACGCCGAACGAACCGGCTGCCGCGAGGCCATGCGCTGCCAGGGAGATGGCCGCTTCTCGCTCGTCCCGGGCCGGCGCGGCGAGGCGCGGCAGGCGGCGCCCCGCGGGGAGAGCCCGCTCCGCGAGCGGCAGCGCGACGGTCGGGAGCTCCAGACCGAGGCGGAGGGCGGAGGCGACGAGCGGCGCTCCCGTCAGGATTTCCAGATCGCACCCGCCCCCGAGGTGGATCCCCACGGCGCCCGTCTCGGCGGCGAGCCGCGTGATCCGCTCGCCGCCGTCGGCGCGCGGCGGGCGGAGGTCCGTCGCCAAAAAAGCCATGCGTCGACGCAGGATAGCGCTTTGATTCGGATCTCGACGCTGTTATAAAGGTCCTTCTCTTTTTTCGATGACAAGCTCGGTGGAGCCGGACGTTCGGGCTCCTGTTCTACCGGAGGTGTTCATGCTCGCTCGCCCACGCCGGGGTCTGATCCAGGCGGCCGTCATCGCAGCGGCTGTGACCGGCTTCGTCGCGTCCGCCCACGCCCAGCTGCAGGTCGCGCCGGTCGATCTCGAGATCTTCCGCCCGGCGATGGACTCCAAGGGGTTCATCACCATCAACTCCTCGGGCGTTCTCGGGCAGGGAGATCTCTCCTTCGGTCTCGTCACGTCGTACGCGCGCAAGCCGCTGGTGCTGAACGGGATGACCGGCACCCAGGCGACCCAGTTCGCCGTGAACACCCTGGTGGTGCCGTCGCTGCAGGCAGCGGTCGGCTTCACGCACCTGCCACACCTCGGGTTCGAGCTCGGGGTGGTCCTGCCGCTGGCCATCGTGTCGGGTCAGAGCACGCCCAGCGATCAGACCGCGATGGGGACCAAGGACTGGACCTTCACCGCGCAGGGGATCGGCGACCTCCAGGTCCATCCCAAGATCCGGCTGATGAACGCCACCCGCAACGGGGTGGGGTTGGCGATCATCCCGTCGGTGATCCTGCCGACCGGCGACAAGAAGTCCTTCTTCGGTGAAGGGCAGACAATCTTCCAGCCGACCGCGGTCATCGACACCGAGCTCGGCTACCTCGGGCGCTTCCGGGCGGCGATCAACGGCGGGATGCGAATCCGGCCGCACGAGGCCGTGTTCACGGACGACGCGAATGCGTTCACGAACACGGGAGATCCCAACGCGTCGATGGTCCCGATGCTCACCGGGATGACCACCACCACCAACGCCGGGATCCGCATCGGCAACGAGTTCATCGGCGGCCTCGGCCTCTCCTACGGCATCGTGCCGCAGAAGTTCGACGTCGTGGGCGAGGTCTACGGCAACTACGGCACCAGCTCGTACAAGGTCGCGCCCGACGGGACGACCAGCAAGATGGGCCTGTCGGCCGAGGCGATCGCCGGCATCAAGCTCTATCTGGCGCGCAACTCGTTCTTCGAGCTGGGCGGCGGCTACAAGGTGGCCGACGGCTACGGCGGCGGTGCGCCCCGGGCCTTCGTCGGCTTCATCTTCGAGCCGTCGATCGGCGACCGCGACGGCGACGGCTACAAGGACGACGTCGACCAGTGCCCCGACGATCCCGAGGACTTCGACGACTTCGAGGACGCCGACGGCTGCCCCGATCCCGACAACGACAAGGACGGCATCCCCGACGTCGACGACAAGTGCCCGAACGATCCGGAGACCAAGAACGGCTACCAGGACGCCGACGGCTGCCCGGACAACACCACGTTCGATCGCGACGGCGACGGCATCCCCGACGACATCGACAAGTGCCCCGACGATCCCGAGGACAAGGACAACTTCGAGGACGCCGACGGCTGCCCGGATCCCGACAACGACAAGGACGGCATCCCCGACAAGAACGATCTTTGTCCCAACGATCCGGAGGACAAGGACGGCTTCGAGGACCAGGACGGCTGCCCGGATCCTGACAACGATCACGACCGCATCCTCGACAAGGATGACAAGTGTCCGAACGAGCCGGAGACCTACAACGGCTACCAGGACGCCGACGGCTGCCCCGACAAGGGGAAGGTCATCGTCCACAAGGGCAAGCTGGAGATCCTGGACAAGATCTACTTCGAGACCGACAAGGACGAGATCAAGCCGGTGTCGTTCCCGCTGCTCGACGCCATCGCGGCGACGATCAACGGCAACCCGCAGATCGACCTGATCGAAATTCAGGGGCACGCCGACGAGCGCGGCGACGACGCGCACAACCTCGATCTGACCGAGCGGCGCGCCCACTCGGTGCGGGTGGCCCTCGAGCAACGCAACGTCTTGCCCAGTCGCCTCAAGAGCCACGGCTACGGCGAGACCAAGCCGATCTGCATGCAGCACAACGAAGACTGCTGGAGCCAGAATCGCCGCGTCGAGTTCATCATCCTCAAGCGCTCCGACGAAGCGAAGCTCCAGGGCGGCGAAGGCCAGTAGCCCGAAGGCCAGCAGCCCGAAGGCCAGTCGCCCGAAGGCCAGCAGATCGAAGGCCAGTCGCCCGAAGGCCAGTCGCCCGAAGGCCGCCTTTCAGGGATTCCCCGGGGGTCCCTGAAACGGCGATCCCGTGATAATTTCAGGCCGTGCCCAGCGCGTCTGATCTGGTCGTGGGCCTTGGCCAAGTCACCGTCGAGATGCTCGGCGTGGGGCCGCGGACGCCCGAGCCGGTCGTCGAGCTCGCCACCTTCAGCATCCAGACCGGGGGCGCGGTCGGGACCACGCTGGCGACCGTGGCGGCCTTCGGCGGGCGCGCGCGTTACTTCGGCCGACTCTCCGACGACGAGTTTGGCTCGATCATCCTCCGCGGTCTGAAGGGCTTCGGGGTCGACGTCTCGCAGGTCCTGATCGAGCCGGGCAAGGTCTCGCCGGGCTCGTTCATCCTGGTGGACGAACGGACGGGGCGGCGGCTCACGCGCTTCACGCGCGGCAGCACCACGCCGATCGATCCGGGCGAGCTCCCCCGCAACCTGTTCGACGACGCGCGCATCCTGCTGGTCGACGGCCGCACCCCCAACACCCAGGTCGCCGCCGCCGAGAAAGCCAGGGCGCTGGGGATCACCGTGCTGCTCGATGCGCGCCGCCTGGGCGCCGGGATGGGCGAGCTGCTCGATCTGTCGGACATCGTCATCGGCAACGAACGGTTCGCCGCCGAGTTCTCCCATTCCTCGGACATGAAGCGGAGCCTCCTCGAGCTCACCCAGATGGGGCCGAAGATCGCGGTCATCACGCTGGGAGAAGAAGGGGCCATCGGCCTGGAGAACGAGACGCTGGTCCGCCAGCCCGCGCTGCCGATCGAGGTCTACGACACCACCGGGGCCAGCGAGGTCTTCCGGGGCGCCTTCATCTACGGGACGCTGCAGGGGTGGCCGCTCGATCGCTGCCTGCCGTTCGCCAACGCCGCCGCCGCGCTCAACTGCCGCCACCTCGGCGGCACCGGCGGCATCCCCGCCCTCTCCGAAGTCACCCGCGCCGCGGGATTGTCCGCGTAGCGCCGTTCGGCTCGGCTCCGCTCGGCACTTCCGGCGAGGGCGGCGGGGGCCGGGTGTCTCCCTGCCGTCCGCGAAAAGGAATCCTCGGCCGCGAACGATCAGAGCGGCCTGCGGGCTCCCGGCAGGGAGACACCCGGCCCCCGCCGCTCTCTTGGGCGAGCCTCGACTCCGCTGCGCCGGCCCCGTGCCCGATCCGCTTACGGCAGAAGGCCTCCATGATTAGGTCACCGCCTCTTCCGTGGACAGGTCATGCTTAGCGGAGCCAAGGCACAACGCGCGAAGGCGGCGGGGGCCGGGATATCTCTCCGCCGGGAGCTCGCAGGCCGCTCTGATCGTTTGCGGCCGAGGATTCCTTCTCGCGGACGGCGGAGAGATATCCCGGCCCCCGCCGTCCCTCGCCAGAAGCCGAGCGGAGCGGGAGCGGCCGCTACTTGGGACCGCCGGACTTGGGCTCGGCGCCGAGGTGGCCGGGGGGGCCGGCGGCGGCGTAGAAGGGCTCGGCGACGTTGGCGGCGGTGCCCCACTTGGCCTTCGACCAGGTGGTCTCGTAGCCGTGCAGGAGGCCGAGGACGCCCCGCATCCCGCGCAGCGCGATCGGGTGATCGGCGGCGATGTCCTTCTGCTCGCGCGGATCGGTGAACTCGTCGTAGAGCTCCATCCGTCCGGGGCCCTTGTGCACCAGCCGGTAGCGATCGACCTTGAGGCCGCGCGCGACCTGACCGTCGACGGTGAGCGCGGCGCGCGGCGAGACGCCGACCTCGTCGAACACCAGCGGCACCAGCGTCGTCCCCTGCATCTTGGGGTCGGGCTTGGCGCCTGCCAGGTCCATCAACGTCGGCGCCATGTCCATCATCTCGACGTCGGCGTTGACCACGCCGCCCTTCGGCAGGAGTCCCGGCGCGCGGATGATCATCGGGACGTGCGTCAGCTCTTGATACACGGTGTCGCCGTGACCGACGCTGCCGTGCTCGTAGAACTGGTCGCCGTGGTCGGACACCACGATGACCACGGACCTTTCGTAGATCCCCATCTTCTTGAGGTCGGCGATGAAGCCGGCGAAGAGCGCGTCGCTGCCAGTGATCTCGGCGTCGTGCAGCGCCTCGAGGTATGCCTTGTCGTTGTCGTTGATCTTGAGCTTGCCGACCTTGATGAGGCCGAGCTGCACGCCGGTCTGCACCGGCTTCAGCGGCCCCGTGTAGGGCTTGTTCCAGTACTTGACCAGGAACTCCTTCTTCGGCGTGTAGGCGACGTGGGGCTCGATGGTGGCGAGGTAGACGAACTGCTTCTTGTTGAGCAGCGGCGTGATCCACGCCTTGGCCGTCTTCCAGAGGTAGTCGGCGCTGTTGGGGAGCGACTCCCGGATGAAGTTGCGGTCGACGTCCCAGCCGCGATCGAACCCCCATTTCGCCGAGATGTAGCCGTTCGAGGAGAACATCCCCGTCTTGTAGCCGTCGTGCTTCAGCTCCTCGGCCACGAAGGGGACGGTGGGCGAGAGCTTCGACTCGTGCGCGGTCGCCTTGTGAACCGTGGGATAGACGCCGGTCAAGAGCGACGCGTGCGACGGCAGCGACCAGGTCCCCTGCACCGTCGCCCAGGCGAAGCGGGTGGCGTCGGCGGCGAAGGCGTCGTAGTTCGGCGTCAGCACGCGCGTCTTTTCGTTGTAGCCGTGCATCTTGTCGGCGCGGAAGGTGTCGACCATCCAGACGTAGATGTGATCGAACCGGGGCTGCGGCGTCGGCGGCGAGACGTGCGGAGGCGCCTTCACCACCACCCGCGGCTCAGCCCACGCCACCGCGCCACCCCGCGCGACGAAGTCGATGCGCGCGGCGTGCCCGGCGGCCTCGCCGCAGTCGAGAAGCAGATCGGTCCAGCGTGCCGCGGCGGGCCCTTCGTGCAGCGTCCGCGTCGGCTGCCCGTCGACGGCGACGCGAACCAGCGCCGTCCCACCTGCGTTGCCCTCGCTGCCGTAGCCGACCGCCAGGTGCGCGCCGGGGGGGAGCTGAACGTAGTAGGAGATCCGCGACCCGTGCCCGCCTGCGAACAGCGCCCGCCGGGCCACGCCCCCCACGGTCACGTCGCGCGCTTCCGCAATCCCGAGATCGGCCGGCACCGCCCCCAGCGCCGTCGGCCCGAGCGCGATCTGCTGGATCGCCGCGGCCGACCGCTTGCCGCCCGCGAGGTTCGCCGCGCTCTTGAAGGTCAACCGCACCCGGTTGTCGCCGTTGTGAAGGAGCTCCGGCGGCACGACCACGTCGTAGCGCTTCCTGGCGGCGCCGACGTCGAGCGTCCCCACCGGCTTCTCGTTGACGAAGATCGACACCTTCTGCGCCGGCGCCAGCGCCCGCATGGTCAGCGACAGCGTGCTGGCGCCCGGGGCCGCGCCGCCCGCCCCGTCTCCGTCGGCGTCGACGGGGAGAAAGGCCATCGCCGAGACGCCGTTGATGAGCGACGCCGGCTTCCCCTCGTCCTTCTCGCCGAGCAGCCACGAGGTCTTCCAGCCGCCGTCGACGTACTTGAGAAAATCGAGCGCCCCGGCGTCGACGACCAGGCGGCCGTCGCGGTGCGAGACCGCATGCACCCGGTTGGCGATGAAATCGAAGGCGGTCCGGGTGCCGGCCCCATCGACTGCGGCCGGGGCGGGCGGCGGCGCGGGGGCGGCCACTGCCGCGGCGGGAGCGTCGAGCCCCTTGCCGGCATCAGGTGGGTGACCGCAGCTTGCGATCAGAAAGGCGACCGTCGGCAGGACCCGCGCGCCGCGGAGCCGTCCGACAGAGCCAGAACCAGTCACCAAACTTCGAACGGGCACCTTGCAAGGCAAGTATCGCGGACCCCCACAAACGTCAAGGAATCTCGCCACATCGCCGCGCTCGGCGCGATCGCCGCCTGGTCAGCGGCCGCGGCTGGCCGCGCCGAGCTGAGCGGTGACCTTGGTGGTCGCCTCGCTGAGGTAGACCTTCTTGGTCCAGGGCGCGTAGCCGGCCATCGTCGCGCGGATCGAGACCTGCTCGTAGCGGGCGGTCGGCAACCGGCGCGGCGCCCCGCCGAGCGCCAGCCCGTTGACCGAGATCGCCGCCCCCGGCGGTGACGATGCGACGATCAGCGTCGCCGGAGGCCGGTGCAACCGCTCGGAGACGGCGAGCGGCGTGCCAGCCTCGGCGGTCACCTCGCGTGTGAGGGACTGGTAGCGCTCGTGCACGATGGTCAGGACGCCGGCCCCGCAGGGGATCTTCGCGTTGGCGAGGGGACTCTTGCCCAGCGTCTGCCCGCGCCACGAGACCTTGGCCTCGCTCGGCTCGGTGACGACGCGTGCGCTGCAGCCGTCCGACCCGGCGGCGGGGCGCGTGACCGGCGCGGCGCGCTTCGCCGCGACCACGGCCGCCTGCGACGGTGACTCGGCCGGAGGCGCCCGCGGCGGATCGCGCGCCGGAACAGCCACGTGCTCCTCTGCGACCGGGGGGAGCGGCGCGACGGCCTTCGGCGCCGGCATCGCCCGCTCCGCGGCGACGGGCGGGATCTGCGCGGTCGGAGCCACGGGCGCGACGGGCGCGACGATTTTGGGCCCCGGGTGAATCACCAGCCGCCCGATCCCGATACCGGCGAGGGTGCAAAGCAGGTACGGCGCAACCCGCGCGACGGTCGCCCGGAGGCGGTTCGACCGCTCGCCCGTCAGGTGCGACGTTTGCCCCGCGGTGCCGCTCGGCGCTCGGACAGGCGTCGAGTCGATCATCGTGGGCGCCGTCGGCTCCACCGCCAGCTCTGCCGGCCGCGCCGGAGCGAGACGTTCGAGCGTCTCGCCGTCGTCGGGGCGGGCCTCCGCGACCCGCTCCAGCGTCGCGTCCTCGTCGTCCGACTCCAACAGCGTGCTGTCGATGAAGGACGCCAGATCGGTCGCGTCCAGCTCGCTGAGCGGGTTGGCCGGCAGGGTGAAGGGCGCCCCCGGCGTTCGCGTCTCGGCGGGCGGGCGCGGGCCCGTCTCACCCGGCGCGCGCGCGCGCGGCTCAGGAGACAGGCTGGGGCGCGCGCCCGCGGGCGGGCTCACCGCCGCTCGTCCGAGCGGGCTCATCCCGATCATCGTCGCGGCGCGGCCGGACACCGGGGGCGGAGGCGGCGCGCGCAACGGCGGCGGCGCCCTGACCTCCGGGCGGGGGTCCGAGACGACGGTCGGCTCCGACGGCGTCTCCGGGATTGCGATTGGAACGGCCGCCCTCCGGCGCGCGAGCAACCGGCGATGCACGCTGGCGCTCCCCTCCTCCATCTCCAGCAGCAGCACCCGCAGCAGGGTCGGGCGCGGGCCAACTCCCGCGGGAACGGACGGTGCCGGTCTGGCTCCCGTGACGCGACAGCGGCCGCGCATCGCCACCGATTGGTCCTTGAGACGGATCGCGAATCGCCCCTCCGTGCCGATCGGCAGCTCGCCCGAGGCGGGGAGCACCAGCGCCCCCTCGGAGGCCAGGCCGGCGAACTTCTCCACGAACTCTTCGAGCGATTCGCACCGGGTGTTGACGTGGATGAGCGGACCGCGGGCGGCACCACCAGGGCCGCCACGTGCTCCGCCCGCCCCGCCCCCCGATCCTCCGCTCGGCATCGAGCGCACCACCTCACGCTCATCGACCAGTGCCGGCCCCAGCTAAAGGCGGGAGACCGAGGTCACGATTGGCTCGATCCCGTCTCGCGCATCAGCGCCGCGAGAGCCCGGGACTCATCGGACATCTGCGCCTCCAGGGCGGCCACGACGCCCCGGCGGTCCTCGGCGCTCCGGTTCTGACTCAGCTTGATCTTCCCCTCCAGCCGATCGACCGCGATCGTGAACCCCACGATGGCGCCGCGCATGGGCTGCGCAAAATCCTCGGGGAGCCGGTCCGGGCTCCAGGCGCCGGCTTGACGGCCCTCATACTCCCAGGTCAGCTCGCGCAGCAGCTCGGTCAGCTCGGGCCCCTCGTGATGGACGCGGGTCTTGCCGACCGCGTGGACCACCACGTAGTTCCAGGTGGGAACGGCCGGCGAGGTCGCGTACCAGGTCGGCGAGATGTAGGCGTGCGGCCCGTGGAAGATCGCCGTCGTCGGAGCACCCCCCTCCATCGCTTGCCAGTGCCCATTGGCGCGCGCCAGGTGCCCCACCAGCACGACCCCGCCGCCCCGCCGCCGCACCAGCAGCGGGACGTGCGACACCCAGAGCTCGTCCGCCCCTGGCGTGATGACGGTGGCGAATGGGTACCGGGCGGCCAGCGCGAGGAGCTTCTCCGGATCCGTTTCGGCAAACGACGCCTGCACGTACATCCGGACTTTATACCTCCAGGGTCCCGAACTGATCGCGTGAGGGCGAGACGGCTTCGCCGGCTCGACCTCTTCGCGGGGGGCGCGGGACCCTCCCAGGGTCCCGAACTAGCTAGGTGGTCGCGAGGCCGCGGGTCATGGCGATCTTGCCTGACCGGACCAGCTCGGTGATGTGGTAGTTCCGCAGCAGGCTGAGGAAGACGTCCAGCTTCTCCGCGGCGCCCACGATCCGGACGATCAGCGAGTCGACGCCGTAGTCGACCACCTTGGCGCTGTAGAGCTCGGTGATCTGCAGGAGCTCGGTCCGGTCGGCGACCTTGCACTTCAGCTTCACCAGCGCGACCTCGGTCTCGTAGACCGACTGGCCAGTGTGATCGAGCGCGGTCACCACGTCGATCAGCTTGGTCACCTGCTTGATGATCTGCTCCAGCGTCTCGGGATCGCCGCTGCAGGTGATGGTCATGCGCGAGAAGTCACCGTTGGCGACGTCCGCGCTCACCACCAGGCTCTCGATGTTGTAGCCGCGCCGGGCGAACACCAGCGCGACCCGCACCAGGACGCCCGGCTTGTTGCGCACGAGGATCGACAGCGTGTGCAGCGGCGCCGTCTGCAGAATCGGCGAAATGTGGGCGGTTGCGGCGGCGGACATCTCTAGGTGCTCCCTTCAGGCTTGGCCATCTTCTGCTTCGGGCGTTCGATGAGCATGTCTTTCAGACCGGCGCCGGCCGGGATCATCGGGAAGACGTTGTCCTCCTTGATCACCTCGGCCTCGATCAGGCAGGGCCCCTCGTTCCAGGCCATCGCCGCCTTGAGGACGCGGTCGACCTCGGCGGGGCGCCGGATGTGGAAGCCCTTGATCCCGTAGGCACCCGCCAGCTTCACGAAGTCCGGGTTCCCCTCGAGATCGACGCCCGACAGCCGGTTGTCGAAGAACAGCTCCTGCCACTGGCGCACCATCCCCAGGTAGCTGTTGTTGATGATGAGGATCTTCACCGGCAGCTTGTGCAGCGCGGCCGTGGCCAGCTCGCACATCGTCATCTGGAAGCCGCCGTCGCCGACGATGCACCAGACCTTCTCGTTCGGCTTGGCGAACTGGGCGCCGATGGCGGCCGGGAAGCCGTACCCCATGGTCCCCGCGCCCCCGGACGACAGCCAGTGGCGGTTCTTGGTGGTGCGGCAGAACTGCGCCGCCCACATCTGGTGCTGGCCCACGTCGGTGGTGAGGATGCAGTCGCGCCCGCCGAGCGCGTCCAGCCGATCGAGCACGTGCTGCGCGCGCAGCCCGCCCCGCTTGGCGTACTTGAGCGGGAACTGCTTGCGCCACTCGGCGATCTCCTTGAGCCAGTCCTTGGTGTCGAGCTCGCCGACCAGCGGCAGGAGATCTTCGATGGTCAGCTTGGCGTCGCCGGCCAGGGAGACGTCCGGGCGCACGATCTTGTTGAACTCGGCCACGTCGATGTCGACGTGGATCTTGGTCGCCCCCACGCAGAACTCCGACAGCTTACCGGTGATGCGGTCGTCCCAGCGGGCGCCGATCGCCATGATCAGGTCGCAGTTCATGACCGCCTTGTTGGCGTAGGCGGTGCCGTGCATGCCCAGCATCCCCTGATGCAGCGGATGGTCCTCGGGGCAGGCGCCCTTGCCGAGCAGGGTGTTCACGATCGGCGCATTCAGCTTCTCGGCCAGCTGCATGATGGCCGGCCCCGCGCCGGCGATCACCGCGCCGTGCCCGACGTAGAGCACCGGCTTGCGGCTGCGCGCGATGAGGGCGGCCGCCTTGTGCAGCGCCTCCTTGTCCGGATGTCCCGGCACCGAGTAGCCGGCCAGGTCCACCTTGTCGGTGAGCGGCGCGGTGCAGGGGGCGCTGGTGACGTCCTTGGGCAGATCGATCAGCACCGGCCCGGGGCGTCCCGTGCTGGCGAGATAGAACGCCTCGCGCGTGATGCGCGGGATGTCGTTGGGGTTCTTCACCAGGTAGGAGTGCTTCACCACCGGGTAGGTGATGCCGGTGACGTCGGCCTCCTGGAAGGCGTCCTTGCCGAGCATCGGCGAGATGGTCTGGCCGGTGAGCACGATCATCGGCACCGAGTCCATCAGGGCCGTCAGCAGGCCGGTCACCGTGTTGGTCGCGCCGGGACCGGAGGTCACCAGCACCACGCCCGGCTTGCCGGTCGCGCGCGCATAGCCGTCGGCCATGTGCGTGGCCCCCTGCTCGTGGCGGACCAGGATCAGCTTGATCTTGGAGTCGACGAGGGCGTCGAAGATCGGCATCGCGGCGCCGCCCGACAGGCCGAAGACGTATTCGACCCCTTCGCGCTCGAGGCAGCGAATGAGCGCCTCGGCGCCGGTCTGGAACTTGGCGACCGGCGGGGCGGCGGGAGCGGCGGTGGTGGCGGCGTCGTCAGGGCTGGTTCGGTTCGCGGGAGATGCAGGCACAGGAAACCTCGCTTTCAGAAATGTGAGGTCCAAAGCTACGTCGAGTTCGACCTGCCGTCCAGCTGTTTGGAGATGGTGCCTGAATTTTTCGTGTCGATTTGATCTATTTGACGCGACGCTCTCTGGCCTTACCCGTGATTCACGGCCGATTTGTCGCGACAAACCACGTCTTGCTTGGGCTGTCTGGGTTCACGGGGCTCCAGGGTGCTGCGATCTCCGGAACGAACCCGGCGGCGCGCAGCGCTCCCTCGACCTCGGGTTCGGAGAAACAGCGCTCCTGGAGCAGAAACCGCCGTTCACGCCCGCCGCTGCCGAGAGCGATCGCCGCGCGCGCGGTCCGAGACCGGGCGTCATAGTCGAGCGCGGTGTCGAGGTGGCGTCCTTCGAGGTCGAACGCGACCCGATACTGCCACCAGGTCTCGAACCCGAAGGCGTTGTTCAGATCGAAGACGAGCAGGCCGCCCGGACGCAGCACGGAGGCCACGGACCGAAAGGTTGCCGCCAGCGCGTCGTGATCGGGGAGGTGGTTGAGCGTGTCGTAGAACGCGCCGACCACGTCGAAGCGCTCGGCGAAGGGGAGCGGGGCCGGCAGCCGGGCGCGCGCCCAGAGCACGCTCTCGTGCCCGGGCTTGCGGCCGGCGACCGCCAGCATGCCGGGGCTGACGTCGACCCCGCAGAGGCGCCAGCCGGGGTGAAGCGCGCGCAGCGCGAGCAGCAGCGTCCCCGTGCCGCAGCCGAGGTCGAGGAACGAGACGGCGTCCGAGACGAGCGCCGCCTCGGCAGCCGGCAGCGACGCCGGGGCCGGCGTCTCTCCCCCGGCGCGCAGCTGCGTCCGGCGGGTGGCGAGCAGCTCCTCCAGCCGGTCGGCGACCAGCAGCGCGAACGGCCGCGCCCCCCCCATCGCGTCGTAGATCGGGGCCAGCGCGTCGTAGACCTCCGCGACCGTCTCGCGCGCGGTCTCAGTCGTCGTGTCGTCCGACCGAGCCACGTCCCGCCTTCTTGTCGGAGTGCGCCCGTTTGTCGTCCAGCATCCGCGCCTTCGCGCGCCGCGACCGGCGCCGCTTCTGGCGGCGGACCTTCTCGGCCTCCTGCTGCCGCTTGCTGGCGGCGCCCAGCTTCCGCTCCTCGATCTTGTCTGCCAGCATCTGGCGGGCGATGAGCCGGTTGGCCCCCTGCGTCCGCTCGCGCTGGCACTTCACGGCGATGCCGGTCGGCCGGTGCACCAGCACCACGCAGGTGGCGACCTTGTTGACGTTCTGGCCCCCCTTGCCGCCGGAGTGGACGAAGCTCTCCTCCAGATCCTCGGCGCGCACGCCGAGCCGCGCCAGTCGCTCCTCCAGCGCGCGGGCCCTGTCACCGGAAAGCGGCATGGTCGCGCCAGAGTCTATCTCGCGCGTTCAAAAATTGTCGGGCACCCGACAATCTTCCACGAGGCTCTCCGACTTCAGGTCACCGTTTGCGGAAGCGCCATCAGACCGTTTTGAGGTCGGCACTTTGCGGCGCAGCCGTGCGTGTTACCGATGGCCGTCGCTGAAAACTTCTTCGCGGAGGCTGCTCATGGCTACGGATCGCAGGTCGTTCCTCCAACTCCTCGGCGCCGGTGCCTTCGCCGGCTCGTTCACCGCCAGCATCAAGCGCGCGTTGGCCATCCCGGCTCACAATCGCACGGGGACCATCGCCGACGTCGAGCACATCGTGTTCCTGATGCAGGAAAATCGCTCCTTCGATCATTACTTCGGCACCCTGCGGGGCGTGCGCGGCTTCGGTGATCCCCGCGCGGTCAGGCTCCCTTCGGGCGATCCGGTCTGGAACCAGCCGAACGGCGCCACGCCCGTGCTCCCGTTCCATCCGACGGCGCCCGACCTGGGGCTGCAGTTCCTCGAGGATCTGCCGCACGACTGGAAGACCACGCACCTCGCCTGGAACGGCGGCAAGTACGACGGCTGGGTTCCCAACAAGGGGACCAGCACGATGGCCTACCTGACCCGAGAAGACATCCCCTTTCACTATGCGCTGGCCGACGCCTTCACCGTCTGCGACGCCTACCACTGCTCCTTGCTCGGCCCGACCGATCCCAACCGCTACCACATGTGGACCGGCTGGGTCGGCAACGACGGCAAGGGCGGCGGGCCGGTGCTCGACAACGCCGAGGCTGGCTACGACTGGTCGACCTACCCCGAGATCCTGCAGTCCGCGGGCATCTCCTGGAAGGTCTATCAGGACGTCGGCGAAGGGCTCGACGCCGCTCATTTCTGGGGCTGGACCGACGACAACGCCTTCATCGGCAACTACGGCGACAACTCGCTGCTGTATTTTCACCAGTACCAGAGCTCGAAGCCGGGCAGCCCGCTCTATGAAGGGGCGCTCCGCGGGACCAACATCTCGCAGAGCGGCGGCCTGTTCGATCAGCTGCAGGCGGACGTGAGCGCCAACAAGCTGCCGCAGGTCTCCTGGATCGTCGCCCCCGAGGCCTACTCGGAGCACGGGAACTGGCCGTCCAACTTCGGCGCCTGGTACGTCTCGCAGGTGCTCGACACGTTGACCTCGAACCCCGCCCTCTTCAGCAAGACGGCGCTGTTCCTGATGTTCGACGAGAACGACGGCCTGTTCGACCACATGGTGCCGCCCACCCCGCCGCAGTCGCCCGCGGAGGGGCAGTCGACCGTCGACACCACGAACGAGGTGTTCGCCGGCAACGCCGACTTCGCCGCCGGACCGATCGGCCTCGGGGTGCGGGTGCCGATGGTCGTCATCTCTCCCTGGAGCAAGGGCGGGTGGGTCAGCTCGGAGCTGTTCGATCACACCTCTCTGATTCAGTTCATCGAGCAACGGTTCGGCAACGGAGGGAACGCCCATCTCCGGGAGAACAACATCACCAAGTGGCGGCGGGCCGTGACCGGCGATCTGACCTCGGCCTTCAACTTCAAGACGCCGAACGACGACCCCTTTCCGCTCCCCAGCACCGCCGCCTACCTGCCGCCGGACCACAATCGGCACCCCGACTACAAGCCGGCCGTGCCGACCCAGCAGTCGGTCCCGCCGCAGGAGCCGGGCCTCCGGCCGGCCCGCCCGGTCCCGTACGAGCTGCAGGCGGTCGGCGAGGCTGATTTCGACTCGGGGAAAGTGAAGATTCACTTCGCCAACACCGGAAAGGCGGCCGCTGTGTTTCAGGTGCGTCCCGGGAACGACGGTGATGGCCCCTGGACCTACACCGTGGGTGCCGGCGACGACCTCAAGGAGAAGTGGAACTTCCGCGCCAGCAACGAGACGAGCTACGACCTCACGGTCTATGGGCCGAACGGCTTCATGCGCGCGTTCAAGGGCGCCCTCGCCGGTCCCGGCAAGGCCAGCGTCGTGGTGAAGACGGTCTACGAGCCGGAGCACGACGCCGTGACACTGGAGATTCAGAACGTGGGCGGCCGTCTGGACAACCTCCGCATCGCGAACGCCTACACCGGCGCGCACACGGTGGACGCCCTGGCGCCGGGCGACACGCTCAGCCGCCGTTTCGTGCTGGACCGATCCTTCGGCTGGTACGATCTGACGCTCACCGTCGACGCGGATCGCGGCTTTCAGCAGCGGTTCGCCGGCCATCTCGAGACCGGCAAGGAGAGCGTGAGCGACCCGGCCCTCGGCGGCGTCTGAGCGCCGGCGCCCAGAGGCGCGTGGCCGACCCGAACGGCGCGGCTGGACAACCGGCGGCGGGAGAGCTCAAAGGCTGCTCCAGCCGCCGCCGATGCCGAACGGACGGCCGATGGCGAAGCCGGCGGCGACGCGGGCGCGCTTGTCGACGACGCCCCACACGCCGACCGCTGGCCCGCGCTCGGTGAAGGCGTGCGGGTAGATGTTGAAGTGGATGAAGTAGTCGTCGACGTTGGTGATCTGCAGCGAGGCGAGCAGGGAGTTGTGCCGGTCGAGGAAGATCGCGCCGGTCGGGACGAAATTCACGACGTTCTCCACGCTGTGGGTGGCAGTGTTGGTGAGGTGGATGACGGCGCCGCCCGCCGAGGCCGAGAGGGAATATTCGTCGTCCAGGGCGAAGGAGAGCCCCCCGGTGGTCGCCTCGCCGTACCAGGCGAAGAGCGAGAGCCGCCGGTAAAAGGGGAGCGCCCACTTGGCCGCAAAGTAGTTCCCCACGTTGTGCAGCTCGCCGTTCGGCAGCGTGAACGACGGCTGCAGCGACCAATCGGCGATGACGACCGTGTGGCTGAAGAACCGGTTCGGCCAGTCGAAGCTGAAGAGGATGATGCCGCCGATGTCGAAGACCCAGATGTCGGCGATGCAGTCGGTGTTGAACCCGACGAATCCCTTGTTCTCGAGTGACTCGTTGACGAACGCCGACGCCATCAGCGTCACCGCCGAGAAGACGCGCGGGGCGGGCACATCGTAGTCCTCGAACCATTCACGCAAGGAGGTGTAGGTCATGCCGCCGCCGATGAGGTGGAGGCTGTAATTGGGCGTCCAGCGGGCGGTGCTCTGGGTGAAGCTGAGCGGGAAGATCTCCTCGGTCAGAAAGGTCTTCCAGCCGTCGGCGGAGATGGCGGGGAACGGATTGGCGATGTTGCGGGCGACGTTCCCCAGGTTGGTCCGGTAGTCGAAGGTGAAGATGTTGCGGCCGGCGACGTGATCCTGAAGGACGTCGTAGCCGCGGTTCACAAACACCCAGAGCGGGCTGTAGAGCGCCTGGCTGCCGTAGTCCAGACCGAAATAGAAGTAGCGCGGCTTGGCGGGCGGAACGAGCTGCGGGGCGGGCGGAACGAGCTGCGGGGCGGGCGGAACGAGCGGCGGGGCGGGCGGAACGAGCGGCGGGGCGGGCGGTGCCAGTGGCGGCACCAGCGGTGGCACCAGCGGGGCTGAAGGGTTCGACGTCGGCGGAGGCGGGTTCAACGCTGGCGGCGGACGGTCGCTTTCGGGCGAGCTCTGGGGAGCATCCTCAGCCAGCGCGGGACTGCCCGCTGCGAACATCGCGCTCAGCAATCCCCCAAGAACGCAGCCGCGGGCTCCCCGGCGGCGGCCAGCTCTCGGGTTCCTTCTGCATGGGACGGCGGGCATCGCGCGGAACGAGAGTACAGCGCCCCGCCCACCCTGCGCTGCAACCGAACTGCGCCAGATCGCGTGAGCGGAAGACGGCTTGGCCGGCTCGAGCTCTTCGCGGGGGGCACGGGACCCTTTCAGGGTCCCGCCAGATCTCGCGTGAGCGGAAGACGGCTTGGCCGGCTCGCGCTCTTCGCGGGGGGCACGGGACCCTTTCAGGGTCCCGCCAGAATCCCGCGTGAGCGGAAGACGGCTTGGCCGGCTCGCGCTCTTCGCGGGGGGCACGGGACCCTTTCAGGCCTTTCAGGGTCCCGCCTTAATAAAACGCGACGTTCTCCACGGTGAAGTTGGCGGCGCAGGAGCCGCCGTCGGCGCCGGTCGGCGCGCTCAGCTGCCACTCCACATCGACGAGGGTCGCCGGATCGAGCTTGGCGATGGGAGAGCCGGCCGTCAGCGCCGAGAAGGGGACCTTGATTGTCGTGGCCGTCCCCGGAACCACCGGCGCGAGAGGGCCATAGCAGGTGGAGTCGGTCCCGGGGCAGGAGCCCTGCTCCGGAGCGTCGGCAGGACTGGTGTCGCCGCTGAACGACGCACCGAAGGCGAGCGCGCAGCCGCCCAGATCGCCGGCGAAGTCGAACTGGACGCCGGTGTACATCGTCGCGTCGATGCAGCTGCTGCCGCCAAAGAACAGCCCCGCCCCCGCCCAGTTTCCTGAGATCGGCGGGTGAAAGCCGCCAGTAATTTGAAGCCCTGCGCCGTCGGGCGTCAATGCCACGGTGGGCGCCGTCTGCCCTGGCGCCGCGTAGCTGTACGACTGCCAGGCCGTTGCGCCCGAACCGAAGGTCACCACCCCCGCCGCCCCGGAAGCGCCCATGGTCGTGATCGCGGGGCTCGACAGGACCAGTTGCGGACAGACGACCGCTCCGTCGACGGCGCACGAGGTTCCCGGCGTCTTCCCGGCCGCGCCGCCGCTCCCTTGGCCTCCACCGTCGCTGAAAGTGGGTTGAGCCGTCTTGCCAGGCGAGAGGCCTTGTGGGCCGCTGCCAGTCTCCCGCTGCGCCTCGCTGTAGACCCAGGCGGCGGCGGACCCGTGATTGGGGATCTCGACGGCCCCGATCGAGACCGGCGGCAAGACGAAGGTGACCGGCGACGGCGCGGTCGTCAGTCCGGTGACCGAGAACGCGAGCGGCGCGGCGGATTGGTTCCAGTTCACCAGGATGATCTCCGTCGTGTCGTCGGCCTGATTGCGGCTGGCGTAGGCCTTCACGCCGGCGGGCGCGGAGGTGACGTCCACCAGGGTCGGGCCGAAGTGCTCGGCGAAGAGCGCATAGGCGTAGTACTCGGGCCGCGGCGTGTGCGCGGGGGCCGGTCCGATCAGCCCCAGCGCGTAGCCGTCGTCGTCGCTGATGTCCCAGACCGCCGAGGTCCAGAGCCCCAGCTCGTTGGCGGTCCCCAGGCCGTCGGCCAGCCAGAGCGCCGAGCCCACCGTCCCCGGCGACGCGTCGAGCACGCAAAACGTCCCGTCGTAGACGATGTTCATCTCGGTGAGCGCCAGCGGCTTGGCCCCCTGGCCGGTCGCCTGAAGGATCCCTCGGACCGAGGTCATCACATTGCGGAAGTTGGCGGCGTCGGCGGCGGCCGCTCCCAGCGACGCCGACGCCGCCTCGAACGGATAGCGATGGATCGAGACGACGTCGAAGAGATCGCCGCAGCCGGTGAGGATGGGGGTCAACCAGTCGTTGGCGCCGCCGCCCGCCTGGTACTTCCAGGAGAGGTCCGGCCCCACGATCTTGATGGTGGGGTCGACCGCCTTCATCGCGGTGACGTAGGCCCGGGCGGTCGTGCAGTAGTCGGCCGCCGTGTAGCCCGGGATCGCCGGCTGCGTCGGATCGGCCACCAGCCCTTGCGACGCGTAGAGGTCGGGCTCGTTGCCGATCGAGAAGTATTTGAGCCCGTAGCCTTTGGTGACGTTGCCGTAGGTGACCATCCCGGCGGCGGTGGCGGCCGTGGGTGGCTTGCCGCTGATGTCCGCCAGCAGCGGGACTTGAATGATCGGCTCGGCCCCGATGGCGCGCGCGTAGGTCACCGCGGTGTCGAACGCGGCGTCGTCGAACGGATCCTGGGTGTTGGCGTCGTTGTTGTAGCCGCCGACGCGCATCACCGTCGGCTTGAGCGCCGCCGTCAGCGTGTCGGTGCCGGTGACGTCGTCTCCAAAGGCGGGCATCCAGAGCCAGTAGTTGACCCCGGTGGCCGTCGTCCGCGGCGTGCGCGTCGCGGTCGAGACGACGAGCGGGCTCGCGGCGACGCCCGCGTCGGCACCACCGTCGCTGCTGGCGGGGTGGACGCCGCTGCCGCAGCCCCCAAAGAGCGTGGCGACGAACAGCATCGAGATCCCGCCACCCAGCACGCCGCTCGTTCTCTTCATGCTCTCTCCGATCTGGTCGATGTCACGGCGCAAGGACTCAGCAAGGCCCGGGCCAGGCGGATCTTCGCGCGTTCGGGCCGATCGCCCTCACGTCCGACGCGCGCCGGACGTCCAAACAGGGCTCCGGACGTCCGGAGGTTGCGTCCGCAGGCAGGCTTGCCGATACTCCGTCGGCGCCTCGGGGGCGCAGGAGGCTTTGATGCGAGGAGCGAGCTTGGTCTCGGCGTTGGTCTTGATGATGGGCGTCGGCATCGCCTGCTCGAACGAGAAGCCGCCGGAGCCACCGGCGGCGCCCGCCGCGCCTGCGCCGCCCCCGCCCCCCGCACCGCCGCCCGCGCCCAAGATGGTCGCCAACCCGGACGGCCTGTCGCTGGCCGACCGGATCGCCAAGCGCCAGGCCGCCGAGAAGAAGCTGGCCGCCGAGCTGGCGGGCGAGGAGCAGAAGCGCCTGCTCGCCTACGACAAGGGGAAGCTGCCGCTGCACAAGGAGGTGTTCGCGGCGATCAAGAAATACCGCGCCGCCTACGACCACGCGAAGACCAAGGAGGACGTGGAGAAGGTCCGCGTCAAGCAGGAGAAGGCGCTGGAGGCGACCGGCAAGAAGATGGCGACGATCGACCCCAAGGGGGGAAATTCGAACGTCGTCACCGATTACGACGTCATGCTGAACGCCATCGCCAACGACTACCCAGACGCGCTGGAGCTGTCGTTCGCGGGCGACAAGAAGCCCCTCGAGGAGCAGACGGCGGAGCTCGACAAGCGGTCCAAGAAGATCGAGGACTGGCTGGCCGAGCTCAAGTCGGCCAAGAAGTAGCGACTGAAGAAGTAGCGCCCAGATCGCGTGGGCGGAGCGAGGCTCTGCCTCGCAGAGCCCGTCGCGGGAGGGTTTGGGACCCCTCCAGGGTTTCCATCTAGATTGTGACGGTCGCTTCGTCTTCGCTCGCGGCGGGCGCGGCGGCGGTCTTGTCTTGGTCCTTGGCCTCGGCCCTCTCGTCGAGGACCTTCTCCAGGAACTCCTTGGCGGCTTCGGTCCAGACGTCGCCGTAGGTCTGCGTGTAGAGCAGCGCCTCCTCGAGCGAGCCCGGGCGCGCGCCGGCCACATTCTCCACGCGGCGTCGAACCCGGCCGAGCAGCGCCTTTCCGTAGTGGGCGTTGGCGTCGAGCGCCGCGCCGAGCGCCGCCCGGGCCTTGGCCTCGTCGCCAGCCGCGAACTGGGCCAGCGCCATCCCCAGCGCGGCGCGTCCCTTGCCTTCGTCCGTCTTGGTGGCCGGCTCCAGCAGCGCCACCGCGTCGGCCGGCCGCTCCAGCTTCATGAGCGCCTTGGCGGCGATGAGGCGCGCCTCGATGCCGACGCTCCCCTCGTCGATCGAATGAACGCGCGCCAGATCCGTCACCGAATCCTCGTAGCGCTCCTCGTCGTAGGCGAGGCAGCCGAGCGCGTGCGCGGCCCGGATGAACGGCTGCGCCTCGGGCTTGCTGAAGGCGTCCTTGACGCCGTCGGCGCGCAGCTTCTCCGCCTGCGCTTCGCCACCTTTGAGCACGACGCCCAGCTCCTCTTTGGCCCCCTCGGCGTTTCCAGCCGCCAGGCGCGCCATCCCGATGCCGACGTGCGCGTCGGCCAGGTTGGCGTCGATCGCCAGCGCTGCGCGGAACTCCTTCTCGGCAGCACCCGGGCGGCGCTGCTCGAACAGGCGCCAGCCTTCGGCCACATGCTCGGGCGCGTCCGGGGCGACGACCGGCGGCACCGTGGCCTGCTCGTCGGCGGCCAGGTGACACTTCTTGTACTTCTTCCCCGAGCCGCAGGGGCAGGCGTCGTTGCGCCCGGTGGCGGCGAGGCGCGCGCGCGCCTGCTCCGGATCGGCCGTCGTCTGAGCCTGATCGGCCTTGGCGTCGGCCTTGGTGGATTCGTCCTTCTTGCTGGCGGCGGGGGCGGTCTTGGTCATTTGTCGGTCTTCCGTTGTTGCTGAAGCTTCCGTTGTTTCTGGCGCTTCCGTTCTTGCTGGGGACGGGACCATACCCTAAAAATACCGTTGGAGATCATCATGCTGCCGCTCGAGGGACGAACGATCGCGCTCCCCGAGTCGCGCGAGCTGGACCGCCTGGCTGAGCTGGTCGAGCACGACGGCGGCAAGGCGCTGCGCTGCCCGCTGGTGTCGATCCATGACGCCCCCGATCAAGGGCCTTCGGAGGCCTGGCTGCGCGCGCTCTGCGCTGGCGAGCTCGACGACGTCGTCTTTCTCACCGGCGAGGGGCTGCGGCGTCTGCTGGCGACGGCCGAGCGCCTCGGCGTGCGCGAGGCGGTGGTGGCGGCGCTCGGGCGCGTGCGCAAGGTGACGCGCGGGCCGAAGCCGGCGCGCGCGCTGCACGAGATTGGTCTGGCCTCCGATCTGGCGGCGCCGGTGCCGACCTCGGCCGGCGTCATCGACGCGCTGGCGGCGCTCGATCTGCGCGGGCGCCGGGTCGGCCTCCAGCTCTACGGCGAGGAGCCCAACCGTCCCCTGGTCGAGGCGCTGGAGCGCGCGGGCGCGACCGTGCGCACCGTGGCGCCCTACGTCTATGCGTCCGCCGCCGACGCCGCGGCGGTCGTCGCGCTCATCGACGCGCTCGACGGCGGGAAGGTCGACGCGGTCGCCATCACCAGCGCCTCGCAGGTCGATCGCCTGTTCCAGGTCGCGGTCGACGCCGGCGCGGAGGCGCGGCTGCGGGCGGCGCTGGCGCGCGCCTGCGTGGCGGCCATCGGCCCGATCGTCGTCGAGACGCTGGAGAAGCGCGGCGTGCGCATCGACGTGGTCCCGGAGAAGGGCTTCGTCATGCGGCGGCTGGTGAACGCCCTCGCCGAGGCGCTCGGCCCCAAGGTGTAGGCCGCCTCCGGGCGGCACGTCGTCGGGCATGGTTCGCCTGCGCTCACCATTGCCTTTACGACAACGACCTCCTGGCGCCGGGGACTCAGGCCTTGGTCCCCACCCGGATCTGGCAGACCTCGAGGTAGCGCGCCGCGGGCCAGTTGACCGGCGTCGGGTAGTCGGGCGGCAGGCCGCCGAGCTCGAGGAGCTGGGCGTCGCGCTTGGCCAGGGCCAGCCCGGCGTCGACATGTTTGAGGACGCTGGGGCCCCGGCGGGTGTTGGACGAGATCCAGAGGTGGCCGCCCTCCTCGGGGACGAGGGCGCAGGCGGCGGCGATGAGCTCGGGGTAGTCGCGCTTTTGCGCCCAGAGCGAGGCCCGCGCGCCCGACACCGTCGGCGGATCGAGGATGACGACGTCGTAGCTCGCGCGGCGATCCTGCTCGGCCTCCAGAAAGCGGAAGACGTCGGAGACCTCCCAGCGGTGCGGGGTCGGGTCCAATCCGGAGAGCGCGAAGTTGGCGCGCGCCCAGGCGAGGGGGCCGGCGGCCAGATCGACGCTGGTGATCTGGGCGGCGCCGGCGCGCGCGGCGGCGACGGACAGCGCCCCCGTGTACGCGAAGGTGTTGAGGACACGCTTGCCGCGGACGAAGCGGCCGAGGCCCGCGCGGTGCTCGCGCATGTCGGTGAAGAGCCCCACGTTGAGGCCGCCCCGCAGGTGGACCTCGTAGGGGACGCCCGACTCGTGGACGATCAGCTTGTCGGGCGGGGTCTCGCCGACGACGTCGTCCTTGGCGCGCTCGGGGCTGTTGCCGGTCCCCTTGAGGCGCGCTTTCAGGACCGCGCCGCGCAAGGGCAGCCCGGCGGCGGGGAACATCTCCAGCGCGCACTGCGCCAGCAGGCGGGCGTGGCCGAGGAGCCCCCGCGACAGCGCGTTCACCACGGCGAAGGGGCCGTAGATGTCGACGGTCAGTCCCGAGAGGCCGTCGCCTTCCCCGTTGACCAGACGATAGGCCGACGCGCCGTCGCAGAGGCCCAGCGTGCGGCGATGTGCGAAGGCGGCGGCCAGCTTGCCGCGCAGAAAGGCGGCGTCGGGGGCGCGGCTGTCGTCGCCGTGAGACCAGACGCGCACCAGCTCGTTTTCGGGGTCGGCCACCCCGATGGCGCGCGTCGCTCCGCGCGCGTCGAGGAGGCGCACCGGGCGGCCCGGCTCGAGATCGCGGGACGAAACGTCGGAGAGCGCGAGCTGGGGCGGGCGCGCGGCGAGGCGCTCCTCACCCATCAGGGTGAGGCTGAGGCCGAGGAGCGGCATCAGGAGGGCGCGCGGCCAGAGCCTGGCCTCATCCCCGGGTCAGCCGGCGACGAGCTTCTTGAGCTCGCCGCGGGCGTGCAGGTCGCGCACGATGTCAGCGCCGCCGACCAGCTTGCCGTCGACGTAGAGCTGCGGGAAGGTCGGCCAGCTCGAATATTCCTTCAGCCCCTCACGCAGCTCCTGGTCGGCGAGGATGTTGAACGACTCGAACGGGGTCCCGATCTCCTTGAGCACGCCGACCACGGCGGCGGAGAAGCCACACTGAGGCATGGCTGGGTTCCCCTTCATGAACAGCATCACACGTCCCTTGGCGATGGTGGCGGCAATGCGTTGCTTGAGCGGCTCGGTCACGGGTGACTCCTTCTCGGCGGGTGGCGGGGTGGCTATTTGCGCCGATATTCTTCGGGGGTTTCGGTGGTCAACGCCAGGGCGTGAATCGGCGCGCGCGGGCCGTGGATGACCTCGGCCAGCGCCGCGTAGACCAGGCGGTGCCGGTCGACCAGCCCCTTGTCGGCGAACGCCGACGAGACGACGGTGGCCGAAAAGTGGTCGCCGCCCCCGGTGGTGTCGACGATCCGCACCTCGGCGTCGGGGAGGGCCTTCTGGATGCGCGCGGTGATGTCCTCTGGCGTCATGGTCGGTTGCCCGGCCTATATAGCATGCAGCGCTATAATGGCCGCTCGATGACGTTGGGGACGCGCGTAACCGTGGTGGTGACGCTGCTGGTGGCAGCGGTGCTCGCCGGCTCGGGCTACGCCGCGCTCAAGGTCCGACGCGCCAACCTGGAGGCCGATCTCGATCGGGAGGCGCACGAGATCGCCACCGCCCTGCGCGCCGGCATCGAGCCGCTCGATCCGGGCACGGCCGAAGAGATGTTGCTGGCGCGCGCCCGGGCGGCCCGCAAGCACGACGAGCTGTTCGGGCTGGAGCTGCTGTCGATCGGCAGCGACCAGCGCACCGACGACGACGCCTGGCTCTTGCTCATGCGCGCGGCCGACATCCAGGACGCGCCGGTCGGCCGCCTGTTCGATTCCTCGTCGGGGCCGCGCTCGTACGCGATGGCGGTGCCGCTGTTCGACGCCGCCGCGCTGGAGCTGCCGCCGCGCCACCCGGCCCGCCACCCCACGGCGATCATGGGGATGCGGCGCGACGCCGGCTACATCGACGCCGAGGTGGCGGCCACCGCGCGCCGGATCTACCCGCTCTTTCTGCTGGTGGTGATCGGCGTGGCGATCGGCGTTCGCTTCGCGATCGAGCAGATCGTGGTGCGGCCGCTGCGGCGGCTGCTGGAAGGGATCGACGCCGTGGGCAAGGGGGATCTCTCGCGCGTCATCCTGGCCGAACGGGACGACGAGATCGGGACGATCGCCGGACGGTTCAACGCCATGACCGGGTCGCTGCGGGAGGCGCGCGAGGAGACCGAACGGGTGGCGGGCGCCCGCCTCGGCCTGGAAGCGCGGCTGCGCCAGTCGGAGAAATTGGCGACCATCGGCCAGATGGCAGCAGAGATCGCGCACGAGCTGGGTACCCCCCTCAACGTCATCGGCGGCCGCGCGCGGGCGATGGCCAAACGCGCGGAGAAGGCAGCGCAGCGGGCGGCAGGCCTGCCGACCGAGAGCGGGGCCGTCGAGCTTCAGCCGGTCGCCGTCAAGGGGGCCGACGCGGCCGACGTGGTCAAGAACGCCACCATCATCGGCGACGAGGTCGCGCGCATCACCAAGATCATCCGCCAGGTGCTCGACTTCTCGCGCCCGCGCGGACCGACGGTCACCCGGGTGCACCTCGGCGCGGTGGTGGCCGAGGCGCTGGAGTTCCTGCGCGAGACGATCAACCGCCAGGGGATCGAGGTCGACGTCCAGACGATGCCGGCGCCGCCGGAGGTCCCGGGCGATCCCGATCAGATCCAGCAGGTCTGCCTCAACCTGATCATGAACGCGATCCACGCCATGCCGGACGGCGGCAAGCTGCGGGTGGCGACGGAGCGGATGGTGCGGCGCAAAGGGGGGCTCGATCTGGCGCCCCCCGCCGAGTACGCCGCGCTGGTCGTCGCCGACAGCGGGCCCGGGATCCCGGCCGCCGATCGGGAGAAGATCTTCGAGCCGTTCTTCACCACCAAGGATGAGGGACAGGGGACCGGCCTCGGCCTGGCGGTGAGCCACGGAATCGTCAAGGACCACGACGGCTGGATCGAGGTCGACAGTCCGGCCACAGGCGGCGCCGAGTTCCGGGTCTACCTGCCGATCGACACGGGAACCCTGATTGGGTTCCCGCACCCTCCCGCGACGGACCACGCCGGGCAAAGCCCAGCTTCGTCCACGCGATCGACCTCGGCAGTTGACGAGTCCTTCCCTGGATCCGACCTTGCCGAAATGAGATCGATCGGCAAGGATTGAGGTGAACGCCGCGCACCGCATGGCTGAATCCGCGACCACCGCCGTCTCCGACAAGGCCGAGCCGCTCGCGGCGAACGGCGGGGGACGAGCGACGATCCTGGTCGTCGAGGACGACACCGCCATGCGGACCTTCCTGCGCGAGGTGCTGGAGGAGGATGGCTACACGGTCGAGGTCGCCTCGGGCGGCCGCGGCGGCGTGGAACGGGTGCGCCAGGGGGGGATCGATCTCGTCGTCTCGGACGTGAAGATGCCCGATCTCGACGGGCTCGACATGCTGCGCGAGATCAAGGCCGTCACCCCCTCGCCGCACGTCATCACCATCACCGCGTTCGGATCGATCGACACCGCCATCCGCGCCGTGAAGCTGGGCGCCTTCGACTACATCACCAAGCCGTTCGACGTCGACCAGCTGACCCTCTCCGTGCAGAAGGCGCTGGCCGAGCGGGCGCTGCGCTCGGAGGTGGCGCGGCTGCGCGACGAGGTGCAGAAGAGCTACCGCTGGGGGAACATCGTCGGGCGCTCGGCGCCGATGCAGGAGATGTTCGGGGTCATCCGGCGGCTCTCGGGCTCGTCGATCTCCGTTCTCATCACCGGCGCCTCGGGGACCGGAAAAGAGCTGGTGGCCAAGGCCATCCACTTCAACAGCCCGCGGCGCGAGCGTCCCTTCGTGGCGCTCAACTGCGCCGCCATCCCCGACGCGCTGCTGGAGAGCGAGCTGTTCGGCCACAAGCGGGGTGCGTTCACCGACGCCCGCGGCGATCGCGCCGGCATCTTCGTGGAGGCGGACGGCGGGACCATCTTCCTCGACGAGATCGCCGAGCTGGCGCCGGCGCTGCAGGCCAAGCTCCTGCGCGTCCTGCAAGAGGGGGAGATCCGGCCGCTCGGCGCGGCGCGCAGCGAGAAGATCGACGTGCGCGTGGTGGCCGCCACCAACAAGGACCTGGAGGCGCGCCTCGGCAACGGCACCTTCCGCGAGGATCTGTACTACCGGCTGAACGGCGTGCAGATCCACCTGCCGGCGCTGCGCGATCGCCCGGAGGACATTCTGGATCTGGCGGAGCATTTTCTGGCCCGCAGCGCGGGCAAGGCCGGCAAGGAGGTGCGCGGCTTTCATGAAACGGCGCGCAAGGCGCTCCTCGCCTACGGCTGGCCGGGCAACGTGCGCGAGCTGGAGAACGTCGTCGAGCGCGCGGTCGCGCTGACCGAGAGCGCGCTGATCCAGTCGGAAGACCTGCCGGCCATCGTGCGCGAGCGCCGCGCCACCAGCGAGGACGATCTGGGCGCGGCGGTGGCGCGCGGGCTGACGCTGGACGAGCTGGAACGCGAATACATCAAGCGCGTCCTGGCCGCCGAGAGCGGCAACAAGACGCGGGCGGCGCAGCGGCTGGGCCTCGACCGCAAGACACTCTATCGAAAGCTGGAGGAGTACGCCGCCGGCACGACGCCGGCCGGCGAGCCGGAAGGAGGAGCGGCGAAATGAGCGACGGGGCATCCCTGGTCAGCCTGGAGGCCCAAGCGGAGCCGGCGGAGGAGCTGCTGCGCGCGCCGGCCTCTGGCCAGTCCTGCGTTCACTGGCGCCTGCGCGTCGTCGAGCACCTGACGGCGCGGACCGAGCTGGTCCACGACCTCGCCTCGCCCGAGATCTTCGAATTGGCCTGGGGCGGCGCGCCCGACGGGGCAAGGGGACGTACGCCGGTCCGCATCCGCCTCGATCCCGAGACGGCGCGCATCGAGGCGACGCCGACGCTGCACCGGGCGGGGACCCCTGGCGCGGAGGCGGTGGCGCGCGCCTTCGGCTTCCGGGGCGCGGTCACCGTCGAGGAGGTGATCATCCGGGCCGGCGACACCGTCACCGCCGATGGTCTCTTGCAGGATCTCGCCTACGGCGCGGGTCCCTTCCGCGCGCCGAGCGGCGCGCTGGCGCTGTACGAGGCGACGGTGCGTCTGCCGTCGCGGGGCCTGGCGCCGGCGGCCCTCATCCCCTGGGCGTTCGGCACCGCGGCCGCACTCCTCGGCGGGATGGGGCTGGCGACCTGGGCGGCCTGGCGCTACCACCTGGCGCACCTGCCGCAGGCGACCGCCTGGCGCATGGGCTCGTTGCCGATGTCGTCCGCGCCGGCGCAGCTCTCCGCACCCGAGATCCCGCGCCCGCGATTTCCGTAGGGCGCCAGGCCGTCGGGCCCACGTTCTCGTTGGCGGCGCTCACCTTTGCCTCACTGCGAGGCCTTGCTGGCCTGGCTGGCGCCGGCGGAACTTACCTGGCCGCAGGTCCCGTCGGCCCCGCGGGCGGCCGGCAGTCCCTGCTGTAGCGCGACGCCAGGGCGACCGCCTCGGGATCGCCCCGGACGAGCGACATGTACTCCTGGAAGGCCGCCCGGGCCTCGTCGCAGCGACCAGCCTCCGCCAGCGTGTGGGCGCGCCCGAAGACGGCCACCGATTGCCCCCACCGGTCGCCGGGGGCGAAATGCTGCTGAGCCGCGAGCAGCGCCACCAGCGCGCCGTTGGTCTCGCCCACCCGCGCCAGCGCCATCCCCTTGTCGTAGTAGGGCCAGGGATCCCTGGCGTCGGCGCGGATCGCCTGATCGGCCAGCTTCAGCGAGTCCTGGGGGTCGCCCTTCATCTCGGCCGTCGCGGCCCGACTGGCCAGCTCAGCCGAGGCAGGCGTTGAGGGCTCCGCATGGATGTTTTCGGGGGCCTTCAATTCCCCCGGCGCCACCGCGGGCGCGGTCATCGCCGCGGGCGCCGTGGACCCCGCGGGCGCCGCCGATGCCCCGGGGGCCGTCGCCGCCGGGGGCGGCGCCGTCACTGCCGCCGGCCCCGTCGCCTCCTCCGCGCGTGCGGCACCTGTCACCACCAAAATCCCAAATGCCAGAGTCCCCATCAACAACCTCATGCCCGCCCTCCTCGTCGCCAACGTAAGCATTGCCGCCGGGGCCGGCGGCGGTGCTCACGGCTCAGCGGCGTCTCACCGCCGGCGGTCACGATTTTGAGGCGGCGGGTGCGTCCGGCTGAGCGTCGGGGTGCGCTTTGGTGAACGCGGGCAGCGCGGCGCAAGCTGCCTCGACCAGCAGGAGCATCGGGAACGCCGAGAGATCGAGGTTGAATCGGCGCCCCGCGTAGAGCTGCGGGACGAGATAGAGATCCGCGATCGTCGGCGCTTCGCCGACCAGGAAAGTCCCGGCCGTCTCGCCGGCGACAGCCTCGATGGCGCCGAGGCCGCGCGCGATGTGGTGGCGCGCGAGCTCCCTCGGCTCGGCGAGACCGCTCTCCTGCAGGCGCTGCAAGAACGAGAGGTTCTGCATCGGTTGGATCCCGGCGTTCACCATCTCGCTCAGCTGGCGGGCACGCGCCCGGCGCCAGGGATCGGCCGGGAGCAAAGCAGGCGCAGGAAACCGCTCCTCGAGGTACTCGAGAATCGCCATCGACTGGGTGAGCGCGCGCGGCGGGCCGGGCGGCTCGTCGAGCACCAGCACCGGCACCTGGCACATCGGGTTGAGCGCGCGAAAGTCGGCGCTGTGCTGCGCACCGGCCCCCCCGGGGGGAGCGAGGTTGACCACCCGCCGCTCGACGGTGATCTGCTTGATGTTGAGCGCGATCCTCACCCGCCAGGCGGAGCTCGAGCGCCAGTAGTCGTAGAAGATCAACCGCTCACCACCCGCGCGGCGATCCGCCCGAAGAGATCGCGCCCGCCGGCGTCGGACATCTCGATGGCGACGGCGTCCCCGGCGGCGAGGTACGGCGTCACCGGCGAGCCGCCGGAGATGGTCTCTCGGGCGCGCAGCTCGACGAGGCAGGAGACGCCGCGCGCCGGATCGGCGTTGGAGACGGTGCCGCTCCCCAGGATGGTTCCCGCGCAGAGGCTGCGGGTGTGCGCCAGGTGCGCGATGAGATCGAAGAATGAAAAGTGCATCTCGGCGCCAGCGTCCGGATCACCGACCAGGTGCGCGCCGCCGCCCGCCCGCTTGAGCGTGGTGCGGAGCCGCAGGTGGACCCGCCCGTCGCGCCAGGCGCCCCCCAGCTCGTCGGGCGTCACCGCGAACGGGGAGAAGGCGGTCGCCGGCTTGGACTGGAAGAACCCGAACCCCTTGGCCAGCTCGCCCGGGACCAGGTTCCGCAGCGTGACGTCGTTGGCCAGCATCAGGAGGCGCACCTGGGCGGCCGCCGCGGCGGTGGTCGTTCCGCGCGGAACGTCGCCCAGGATCACCGCCACCTCGCTCTCGAAGTCGAGCCCCCACTCGGCATCGGCCAGAGTCAGATCGTCGCGCGGGCCGAGCAGGACGCCCGAGCCGCCCTGGTAGACGAGCGGATCGATCTCCAGCGTCGGCGGTGGCGTGGCGCCGCGCGCCCGGCGGACCAGCCGGACGTGGTTCAGGAAGGCCGACCCGTCGATCCACTCGTAGGCACGCGGCAGGGGTGGACCGAGCCGCGTCTCGTCGAGGGGCTGGGCCTCCACGGTACCGGCGTCGAGCCGGACCGCCAGCGCCGCCAGCGCGGGTGCGGCGCGCGGCCAGTCGTCGAGCGCGGCCTGAAGCGTGGGCGCGATCTCCGCCGCCCGCGCGCAGCTCCGGCCGTCCCGCCCGACCACCAGCAGCGCACCATCACGCGTCCCATCGCGCAGCGTCGCCAGCCTCACGCATCGAGTGTAGTAAGCTCCCGCGCGATGGCCAAGGACCCCCCTGTCGATCCCGAAAAGCTGAAACAGGAGCTGGCCGAGCTGCGCACCAAGATCGACGGCGCCGACGACGCCATCTTGGCCCTGCTCAACCAACGCGCCGAGCACGTCCGTCGCGTGGCCGACCTGAAGACCGCCATTTCGGTCCCGTTCTACGTCCCCTCGCGCGAGCGGCAGATCGCCGAGCGCCTGGCCGCGGCCAACCCCGGCCCCTTCCCCTCCGAGTCGATTCGCTCGGTGTTCCAGGAGATCTTCAGCGCCTGCCTGACCCTGGAGAAGCGCGTCCGCGTCGCCTATCTCGGCCCCGAGGGGACCTTCTCGGACATCGCGGTCAAGAAGCAGTTCGGCCTCTCCGCGCGCTCGGTCCCCATGGGGACGATCCCCTCGGTGTTCGAGGAGGTCGAGCGCGGCAACGCCGACTACGGCGTCGTCCCGGTCGAGAACACGACCGAAGGGATGATCACCCACACCCTGGACACCTTCCTCGACAGCGACCTCAAGGTCTGCGCCGAGATCGCGCTGGAGGTGAACATGTGCCTGCTCACCCGGCCGGACGTGACCGTGGCGCAGATCGAGCGGGTCTATTCCATCCCCGTCGCGCTGGCGCAGGTGCGGCGCTGGCTGGGCGCCAACCTTCCGAACGCCACCCTGGTGGAGTCCCGCTCGACCGCCGAGGCCGCGCGCCTGGCGCGCGACGACGCCCGCGGCGCCGCCATCGGCTCGGAGCTGGCGGCCAAGCTCAACGAGCTGGTGGTGCTGCGCCGCAAGATCGAAGACCTGGCCCACAACATGACGCGCTTCCTGGTGCTGGGCCGCGACCAGGCCGAGCCGACCGGGCGCGACAAGACCTCGCTGCTGCTGGTGACCCGCGACGAGCCGGGGATCCTCTACCGGGTGCTGGGGGCGTTCGCCGAGCGCGGGCTCAACATGACCAAGATCGAGAGCCGCCCCTCGCGCCGCCGCCCCTGGGAGTACGTCTTCTTCGTCGACATCGACGGACACGAACGTGACGAGCCGGTCGCCACCGCCATCGCCGACGTCCGCAAGGCCTCGGAGACGGTCAAGGTGCTCGGGTCCTACCCGCGCGCCGACGCGCGCAGCTGATCCGCTCCACGCTCGCGCGAAGCTCGACGTCGAAGAGCGAAGGCCAGCCAAGCATTGCGGGCGCGTCGCGTCGCAACAACCGAAGTCCGCGCGCGTGCGCCGCTTAGCCACGAATCGCAGGGATTCCTGAACGCTGTTGTGGATCTCACAACAGCTGATTTGCTCAAGGGGAATTTCCGCGCGGCCGATGAACCGTGCAGATGCCGAAACAGATCCTCATCGTCGACGACGATCCCGCGCTCCGCGCGGAGCTCGCGCGGCTGGTGAGGTCGCTCGACGGCGAGCCGGTGACCTGCGCCAGCGCGGCCGAGGCGATCGCGCGGCTCTGCGAAGGCGAGATCGACCTCTGCCTGGTGGACCTCGATCTGCCCGCCGCCGAAGGAACGGCCGTCGTCCTCAAGGCGCGGGCCTGCCGCCCGCCGATCGCGGCTCTCGCCCTCACGGCCCGCGGCGCGGGGGCCGTCGAGGCGTTGCGCGCCGGGGCGGCCGAGATCGTCGCCAAGCCCTTCTCGCCCACCCGCCTCACGGCGCTCCTTCGCCGCCACACCGACGACGGGGCCGCACGACGCGCGTCCGGCGCCGGGGCGGTGATTGGCGATCACCCTCGTGTTCGTGAGGCCCTGGAACGCGTCGACCAGATCGCCGCCACGGATCTCCCCATCCTCTTGCAGGGCGAGCCGGGGACCGGCAAGGAAACGATGGCACGCCTCATTCACCACGCGAGCGCCCACCGTGACGGACCGTTCGTGGCCGTCAATCTGGCGGCGGTGAACCTGGCGGCAATCCCGGAGGTGCTCGCCGGCCTCTCGGGCGAGCACGAGCGGCCCCGCTCCGGCTGGATGGCCGCCGCCCGGGGGGGGACCATCTTTCTGGAGGCGATCGAGGAGCTCCCGGCCGAGGCCCAGCGGAAGCTGGTGCGCGCGCTCCGGGAGGGGACCGTGACCTCCGCAGACGGCGTTTCCGTTCCGCTGGAGGCGCGCATCGTCGCCGCCACCTGCGGCGACCTCGGCGAGCTGGTCGCCGCCGGCGGGTTCGACGCGGAGCTGCAGGCCCTGCTCGTTGCGGCCCGCATCGAGCTGCCGCCCCTGCGCGAGCGGCGCGAGGACATTCCGGCGCTGGCGGAGCACTTCCGCCGCCAGGTCAACGCGCGCGAGGGGCGCCGGGTCCCCGGGTTCGCGCTCGACGTGATGCACCGGTTCTCCCAGCACGGCTGGCCGGGCAACGTCCGCGAGCTCGAGTACCTCTGCGAGCGGCTGGTGGTGATGGCCGGGACCCGGATGATCGTGATGAAGGACCTGCCGTCCTACCTGCGGATCCAGGTGATCGACTTCGAGCGGGCCACCCGCCGGCTGCCGGCGACCGGCGTCGATCTGCGCGAGCTCCTGACCGAGCTCGAGGAGCGCTTCATCGCCGAGGCGCTGGCGCGCACCGGCGGGAATCGAAACCGCGCCGCCGATCTGCTTGGATTGAATCGGACCACCCTGGTCGAAAAACTTCGTCGCCGGTTCGTCGCCTAAACGAAGCCAAAAACACACATCTCCGTCGGTGAGCGCCACCCTCGCTCACCCGCTCCGGATGCCTTCACGTCGGGATCCTGGAGACCGTCACCGGGTTGACGGCGTCAACAACCTGGAACCGCCAATCCGTTGACGGTCGCCGCCGACCGTCGCTGCGAACTCGGCGCGGAATGCGGCGGAGAGGACGCCACGAACGTGGCACGCGGTGTGCTCAAGCGGAGAGGCATGCCCACGTCGACGAAGCGCAAGGTTGCCGCCAAGAGCTCCCCCAAGAAGTCCGCCAAGAAGGAGCTGGTCGCGCGCAGGAACGAGTACGCAGCGAAGTTCTTTCCTTACATCGAGAGGGTGGCGCGGCGGTTGGCGCGGCGCCTCCCCGCCCACGTCGAGATCGACGACCTCATCTCCTCCGGCGTCATCGGCCTGATGGAGGCCGCCGAGCGATTCGATCCGAGCCGCGTCGACCGCTTCGAGGCGTTCGCCGAGTTCCGGATCCGGGGCGCGATGCTCGACGACCTCCGGTCGCGCGACACGCTCTCGCGCGACATGCGCCGCCTGTCCAACGAGCTGCGCGACGCCACCCGCCGCCTCGAGGCGCAGCTGGGGCGCACGCCGGATCACGAGGAGATCGCCAAGCGCCTGGGTGTCGGCGTCGAGGAGCTCTATGCACGCCAGCAGAAGCTCTCCGGCTCCTCGGTGGTCGGCATCGACGACGCGGGCCCCGACCTCCTGGAGCGCACCGGTGACACCTCGGCCGACGATCCGTTCGAGCTCGCCTCGCGCCGCGAGATGCTGGACCGCCTGGTCTCCGGCATCGGCGGCCTGCCCGAAAAGATGCAGCAGGTGCTGTCGCTCTACTACTGCGACAACCTGAATCTCAAGGAGATCGGCTCGGTCCTGGGCGTCACCGAGTCGCGCGTCTGCCAGATTCACGGGGAGGCGACGCGCCGCCTGCGGGACTCGCTGGGCGAGCTGGCGGCCGAAGCCGCCGCCTAACCAGGCGCAATCCTGCGGCTTTTCGAGGTCGGTGCGGCAGCGCGCCGACTTCGCGTTTTTTTTCTCAAGCGATTGGCTACACCGTCCGATGGTGTGGGTATGAGCGACACCAACAGACACATCACCCACCGTCGGCCGGCCACCCGCGCCCCCGGCGCCTCGCTCCAGGCCGCCCCGGTGACCTCGCCGTCGCGGGTCGAGGCCCTGCGCAAGCTGGTGGCCGCCGGTCAGTACCAGGTCAGCCCCCGCTGGCTGGCCACCAAGATCTTCGGCGCCGCCGGCGTCAAGCTGCCCGAGTAACGCCTCCCTGGCCCCCCGGGTTCCGTGCCGGCTTCAGGCCCGGGCCCTGCCGGCCGCCGCCGTCACGGCGTGGCGTGATGATCGCCGGCAGGAGAGAGCGCGGCGTTGGCGATGGCCAGCTCGTCGGCCGGAGCGACCGGCTTCTTGATGTAGTTGGTCGCGAAGCAGTAGGCGAGCGAGATGAACGCGCCCGCGATCCAGAGCGCGCCGAAGGCCACGCCCCCAAACGGCAGCCCAAACAGCGGCGGCCCCTTCGATGTGACTGCGGTGCTCATCGTCTTTTTAGCTACCACGAAGGCGGGCCCAGACCAAGTCGTGATCGGAGCCGGGCGTGACCACCTGCCCGCGGGTGACGGCGGGGAGATTGGTGCAGACGACGTCGTAGCGGAGCGGGATGTCGAGCCCGAGCTTGCCGAGCGCCACGCCGAGCCGATGCGGAATCATCGGCTCGTTCTGGCGCGCGAAGTGGTGGGTGGGGCGCGTCTCCGGATCGCTGGCGCCGAACGCCGCGAACGGCGCCAGGAGGTCGTCGAGCGCGTGCCGGCCGCGCCGCCAGGAGAACGCGTTGGTGTCGCCGCAGCCGACCAACCGCCGCTCGAGACCACGCTCGGCGAGCGCGTCCGCCAGGGCGGCGACTTGCGTGGCGCGCTGGCGATGGCCACCGGCCGTGTCGAGATGGAATGAGACCGCCGTGAGCGGCGGACCTCCGTGGGCCGAGAGCTCGGCCCAGAGCGCGTGCTTCTGCTTGCTCTTCCCCCCCACGATGTAGCGTCGTTCGAACCAGGAGAGCGAGGCGAGACGCGGCAGCGGGATGATCCCGCTCCGGACGGTGGAGAGGGTCCGGGCGTCGACGACGAGCGCCAGCCCCTGGCAGCCGTCGTGGCGAACGACGCGATAACTGTCGCCCAGCGCCTGCGCCACCCGTACGCTGGGGCGCTCGTCGGGGCCGTCGCCGATGTAACGATCCTCCTGCAGGCAGAGAAGGTCGAGGCCTTCACTGTCGCGGAGCTCCCCGTACTGGGCCAGGAGGGCCTCGAGCTGGCGCCCGTGCATGAGGTTGTGTGTCGCGACGACGATGGAAGGTTCAGCGGGCACCAGGCCGCCGAATCTCTCATGCCTTCAGCCCGCCGAGATCGGTGACCCGCGGGCGCGCGCCGGTTGGCCCGCGCCCCCCGAGCTGAGGTCACGCGGGGCGAGATGGGATCGCGCCATCACCTTCCGGTAACCACGATGTCCGTGCGCCGGTTCTGGGCTCGACCGCTCTCTGTTTCGTTGGAGGCGATGGGGTTTTCTTGCCCCAAGCCAGCCGTGGTCACGCGCGTGGGATCGATCCCCTTGCCGCCGAGTAATCCCTTTACTGTCTCCGAACGGTCACGCGACAGGTCGAGGTTGGCGGCTGCGGTCCCGATGCTGTCGGTGTAGCTCTCCACCCGGATGGTCGCGGTCGGATAGGCGCGCAGGATGGCGGCCATCTCGTCCACGGTGGCCAGGGATTCGGGCGTCAGCTGGGTCGAGGCAAACTCGAAGTTCATCGGCGAGAGGGTGAACCGTGCGGGCGTGGCGTCGTTGCCACCCAGGAAGCTCGCCAGACGGTAGGCCGCCGACCCGCGCGCCACCGTCAGCGATTGACCGTTGGGGAGCGCCAGCGGAATGGTCGCCCGGGAGACCGCCTCGGCCGGCAGATTGTGCAGCACCTGGGTGTGGATCACCGGCCGCCGCATGGCACGCAGCAGGGGGATCGCGATCAGCATGAGCGCCCCCAGCAGGACGAGCGGCGCCAACCAACCTTTGCGTTCCGGGCCCGCCACCCGGCGAATCGCCGGAGAGCCGACCTCACGCGCACGCTCGGCGACGGGTCGGTCGACGACCGGGGCTACCTTCCGGCTGTCGAGCCGGCCGTCGACCTTGGTGGCTGCGCCGGCGGCAAAGAGAGAGGCGACCGGTCCAGGCAGCCGCCGTACGAAGTCCCCGCGCTGCTGGCCCAGCATCGTGCGCAGCCCCTCAGGTTCGATCCGCTCCCAGCTGCGCCCGATCGTTAACAGGGTCGCCCCGGTCGCGCCGCCGAGCAGCTGGTGCGCCGAATCGGCCTTGATGCCGCTGGCGCGCGCCACCGCGTCGGCGATCTGCGAACCGCGCGCGCCCGTCTCGCCATCGAACAGCGTCGTCCCCTGCGCGCGCCCCGCGGTCGAGCCGAGGATCGAGGCGACGCTGTCGGCCCCGGGTCGGTTGGCGTCGATCCCGCGGATCATGCGGGTGAGGTGGCTGGCCCCGGTGTCCGAGGAGGCCACGTCCGACAGCGCCGTCAGCACCGAGGGGATGGTGGTCGACAGCGCCGACTGCAAGTGGTCGTCATCCTCTCCGAGCTGCAGAGCCGCGCGATGGATGACCTCCGGGGTGATTTCACGATTCACCAGCCCGAGGATGTCGGGCGTCGACGTTGATCCATTCATGAGGGACCTCGCTTTCTGAGCTTTGGTCCGTGCATCCATCGGGCCGCGCGAGCGCGACCGGGAGCGGGAGCCGCGGTCTACGGGTTGCACCCTATACGGGTGAAAAGGAGGTGCCCGATGAGATGGACTCGAAACGAGGTACGGGCGGGAATGGCCGTCACCAGCACCAAGGGGGAGCGGCTCGGCAACGTGGTACGTGTCGGCTCAGACACTTTCGTGGTCGAGAAGGGGGTGTTCTTCCCCAAGGACTACGAGCTCCGCTACGATCACATCACCTCGCTCGAGGGTGAACAGATCGGGTACTCGCTCTCCGACACCGACTCTCGGTTCGGCAGCCTGGCGGAGACGGCTCGAGCGGGGACGGCGGCCACGGCCGCGGCGGCGGCGGCGCGCGCGGTGCCGCCGGCGCCTCCGGCTCGGGCAGCCGCCTCGACGTCGATCGGCACGAGCAGCAAGGAGGACCTCCGGATCCCGCTCATGGAAGAGGAGATCGGAATCGAGAAGGTCTCTCGCGAGACCGGGCACGTCCGGATCCACAAGACCGTCAAGACGGAGGAGAAGCGGTTCAGCGTTCCTGTCACCCGTGAGGACGTGGTGATCGAGCGGGTGAGCGCTTCAGAGGAGGACACCCGGCTCTCGCCGGAGCTGGCGTTCCAGGAGCAGACGCTGGATATGCCGCTGCACGAGGAGGACGTGCAGGTCACCAAACGAACGCGCGTGCGCGAGAAGATCGTGGTCCACCCCGTCATCCAGGCGTCGGAGAAAGAGGCATCCGCCAGCCTCCGGCACGAAGAGGTGGAGATCGACGACACCCGCGGTCGCACGCTGCGCAACAGCGACGACGACGTGACTCGTCCGGGGTTCGGCGCTCCGGGCAGCAACAGCCGCTGAAGGCATCGGGCACATAGAGACGGCGACGCCCGTCCCCGGCCTCTCGGCGCCGGGCGACGGGCGTTCGCGATCTGGCGCCAGAGCGGCTCCAATCACTGGGGAACCGGCGGCAACGGCGCGGGGCCACGACATCGATGTCGCGTTCCACCGACCATGGGGCGCCTCGTCGCTGGAAGTCCGCGCAATTCCGCGCCTGCGAAATGGCACGCCCGTTGCGTCGTTGCTGGCTCGCATGAAACGGACTCTCGGCGCTGTTCTGTTGTGGACCCTGGCGGGTTGTGCCGGCGTGGGCGGCAGCAGCGGAAGCTCCTCGTCGCCACCGACCAACGGCACCGGGACCGGCAACGGATCGGGAACGTCGAACGGCAGCGGCGGATCGACGGCAGCGACCGACGCGGGCGGTCCGTCGCTGCCACCCGAGATGGAGGTCGAGAGCTCGTACGAGGTCCCCGTCGCGACCGGCAGCTACATCTGGGTGGCGAACCCGGACAGCGGCCGCGTCGCCTACGTCGCGGGCGCCACGCTGCAGGTCCACACCGTCGAGGCCGGCAACGCGCCGACGTACATCAGCGCCATCCCCAGCGCCACCGACGACGCCGTGGTGGTGCTGAACGTCCTCTCCGACGACGCGACGATCCTGCGGGTCGCGTCGGGCGGTCAGCTCACCAAGAGCACGGTGAGCGGCCTGGCCGCCGGCGCGAACGCGCTGACGGTGTCGCCGAGCGGCCGCTGGGTCACCGCCTGGACCGACGCGCGGAACATCGCCAGCCCCAACCCGCTGCAGGGCTACCAGGCGATCACGCTGATCGATCTGTCGGCGAACCCGCCGGCCAGGACGATCCTCTCCGTCGGATTCCGTCCGGTCGACGTCGCCTATGCCGCTGACGACGCGGCCGCCTTCGCGGTGACGGAAGATGGCGTCTCGGTCGTCGACCTCACGCAAGCGGGGGCCCCGCAGGTCACCGGCAGCGTCCCGCTCACCGACGATCCGACCGAGGACGCCGACACCCGCGACGTCTCGATCACGCCGAACGGGCGCCTGGCGGTGGTGAGGCGCGAGGGGAGCGCCTCGCTGGGGATCGTCGACCTCACCACCGGCACCTTGGGGTCGATCGCGCTGTCGGGCGCGATCACCGACGTCGACGTCACCGCCGACGGAGCGAGCGCGGTGGCGGTCGTCCGCGACACCGCCGAGGTGGCGGTCATCCCCCTCGCCGGCGGGATCCCCGATCCCGCCACCGTCCAGCACGTGACGATCGCGGGAGAGACGGTCGGCTCGGCATCGATCGCCGCGGACGGCAAGACCGTCCTCCTCTACACCAACGCGGTCGCCGCCGAGCGGTTGACCGTGCTGACGCTGGGGGCAACGCCCACCTACCGGGTGGTGAAGCTCCACGCGCCGGTGCTGGCGGTCTTCGCGACCGCCGACGCCTCGAACGCGATCGTCTTTCACAGCGAATCGGCGGCACCACCGACGACCGCGACGACGACGACCGACGGCGGCCACGGGCCATCCGCCGACGGGGGCCCAACGTCCACAGCGGATGCCGGCCTGCCATCGCAGACCGCCACCAATGCCTTCAGCCTGGTGCCTCTGGCCGCCGACCTCCCGGCCTTGATCGAGGAGACCGACGTCCCGCCCCAGGCGGTGGCGATCACCCCGGCGGGCGATCGCGTGCTCGTCACCGAGCGCGACGACACCAAGAATATCTACGGCGTCTACGTGGGGCAGTTCCCCTCGCTGGAGGTCCAGAAGATCACCCTGGCCAGCCCGCCCATCGCCGTCGGCGTGCTGGCCGCGGCCGACGAGGGCTACGTCGCCCAGAAGAACGCCGAGGGACGCATCACCTTCGTCGCCCTCGACGGTGGACAGGCCCGGACGCTGACCGGATTCGAGATCGGCGCCAGCGTCGTCGACTGGGCCCAGGACAGCAACAGCGCCGCCGACGGAGGAGTCGACCGATGACCCAGACGGCTCGAACGTTCGCGCGGCGGCTCGTCTGGGCGGCGGTGATGGTCGCCGGCTGCGGCGGTCGGACCTCGTACTGGTCGAGCCCGATCGCCACCTCGCCGCCGACCTTCAACCTGGGGGACGAGATCGCGCTCGTCGACACCGGCGCCAACCGGGTCGTGCTGCTGCAGGCCGGCGCCAACCAGAGCCTGATCGCCTCCTCCATTCCGGTCGGCGTGGACATCCTCAACGCGGCCACCTCGCCCGATGGGACGAAGCTGTTCGTCGTGTCGGGCGGCCACCGCGCCCAGCTGGGCGACGACCAGCCGAGCGAGTGGCCCTCGATCACCGTCGTCACCTCGGGGGCAGCGCCGGCGCGTTACGACCTCACGAACATCACCGATCCGCTGGCCGGCCTGGCGATCGATCCGGCCGGGCACTGGGTGGTGCTCTACCCGAGCACCGGAACCAACCAGCCCTTCGTGGAGAACCCCAACGAGCTGGTCATCCTCGACGTCTCTCAGCCGCCGCCCGTGACCGCCATCCCTCACACGCTCATGAGCTTCGGTGGTCATCCCCAACGTTTCACCTTCACCCCGCCGCTGGCGCTGCCGATCGGGTCGCACCCCCTGCTCATCGTCGAGTCCGACCAAGATCTCTCGCTGCTGAATCTCGACGACCCCAGCAAGCCGGAGATCACCGTGCCGCTCACCAACGGGTCCGACACCCAGCTGCTGGCGCCCGCCGGCGTCGCGGTCTATCCGGGCGACGCCACGACCGGCGCCTGCCTCGGCGTCCGCCTCGCCAACGACGATGACGTCGTGGCGCTGCAGTTCGTCCCCAGCGTCGATGCCAGCGGAAATTCGATCGGCAACGGCTTTCTGCCCACGGTCAACCTCAACAACGTCGGCGGGATCGCCAGCGACCTGGCCTTCGTCCACACCGACAGCGGCCTGCGCCTCGGCGCCCTCATCCCCGGCCAGAGCAAGGCGACGCTGATCGATCCGGTCACCAGCCTGACCCAGGATGTGGCGCTCCCGGCTCCCTATCAGAACCTGTCGGTGGTGACCGACGCGCTGGGGAGCGCCAGCGGCTGCGACGGCGGCACGACGAGCGCCGGAGCCCCCACCGACGTCGCGCTGCTCTGGAACGGAACGACCGTGCAGGGGCAAGCGGGGGTGGCGTTCTGGGAGCTCGGGCAGGCCGGCTGTCAGCCCTACCGCAGCATCGACACCGTCGGCGTCACCGACGTCGTCGCCCAGGTCCTCGACGTCCCGACGCCCAACGCGACGCTCAAGGTCTTGCAGACCAGAGACGCCGACACGTTCTACATCCTGAACCTGGCCAACCGGACCGCCGCACCGCTCGAGACCTCCAGCTCCAACGTCGCGCTGGCCGTCTCACCGCTCGGCGATCAGGTCTGGAGCTACGTCCCCGAGGGGCTGACCGTCTCGGCCACCGACTTCGCGCACGAGCTCCCCCGGTCACTGCTGATCGAACGGCCGGTCTCCGGGGTGTACGAGATCGCGCGCACCGGCCTGGCGCCCGCGGTCGTCGTGCTGCACGACGAAGGGGGCATCGGCGCGACCGTGTACGACGCGACGACGCTCGAGGACTCGACCCGGCGCCTCTACGCCGGCCTCTTGCTGGGAGGCGCGCCATGACCCTCGGAGCTCGCAGGATGCTGCTGCTGGCGGTCGGCCTCTCGCTGGCCGCCTCGAACGCGCGCGCCCAGACGATCGAGCAGGGCGCGCTGCCGGCGTTGCGCCCCCCGACCTGGGAGGTCAGCGCCGGCGTCCGCACCACGTACGTCAAGAGCGCGGGCTTCGATCCCTTCTCGACCGACGATGCGTTCGTGCAGTTCTCGCTCTCCGGGTTGGGGGTCGTCGCCCGCCGCGGCCGCCTCTCCTTCGCCCTCGGGGCCGGCCTCGACGTCGGCAGCTCCAGCGCCACCGCGCGAAACGCGCCGTCGAGCCTGTCGCTCACCCACCCCTCGGCGCTGGCCGAAGGACGCTACCAGCCCTGGTCGCGCCTCTATCTCTTTGCGCGCCTCGCGCCCGGGCTGATGCACGGCACGGCGACGATCAACGACGCCTCGTCCCCCTCCAGCCCCGGCCTGACGACCGACTTCGACGCCTTCTCTCTCGACGCCGGCGGCGGCGGCGCGTTCTGCCTGGGGGCCGTCGGCGTCGCCCGCATCGGCGTCTGGCTGCTCGCCGACGGCGGCTACGGCTGGGTCGCCGCCCAGGATCTGGTCCTCGCCCCGACGCTCGGCGCCGCCGACCAGAGCAAAGGCGGCACGCTCGACCTCGGCACCCTCGCCCCCCGCGGCGGCTTCTTCCGCATCTCCATGGCCCTCAGTTACTGACCGCGCGCCCGGGACGTTTCCCCCCGCGCGAGCTGCCCGCACCACAGGCAGCGGAGCCGAGGCCCGTCAGTCGTTCCGACCCAGCGCCTTCAGGAGCTGGGCGCGCGCCGTATAGAGCTGGTACTGCGCGGAGACCTTCTGCGCCGCGGTGGTGGTGAGAGCCACCTGCGCGTCGCCCAGCTCGATGATGCTGCCGACACCCGTCGCATAGCGCCCCTCGGCGAGTCGGAGCCGATCGCGCGTGTTGGCCAGCGCGTCCTCCGCCGCGGCGATCGCCCCTTTCGCCGACCGGATGCCGAGCCGGGCCTGCTCGACGTCCAGGCGCACCTGCTGCCGCTCGGTCTCGAGCTGCGCGCGCGCCTGCACCACCTGCCCCTGGGCTTGATGGATCTGCGCATCGATGGCCCCGCCTTGCAGCAACGGCACGCTCAAGGTCACCACGCCGCTGAAATTCCAGTTCGTGCGATCGAGGTAAGGGCCGCTGTCATTGGCGCTGCCGGCCAGGCCCAGATTGGGCCAGTACATGTCATGCGCCGAGCGGAGCCCCAGCTCCTCACTCTGGAGGTTGAGTCGCAGGTTCGCCATCTCCGGGCGGCTCTGCTTGGCGGAGTCGATCAGCGCCTCCACCTGCGCGTCTTCGCCCTCCACGGGCGGCTGCTCCTCGTCCGACAGATCGTAGTCGACGGAGCGCTCCACCCCCATCGCCATGTTGAGCATCGCCTTGGCCACGGCGTAGTTGTTCTCCGCGTTGATGAGCTGCAGCTGCGCCGTCGCGCGGTCGGCCTTGGCCTGGGTCAGGTCGATCTCGGGATGCGTCCCGACCTCCACGAACCCGGTCACCTGGGCCAGGTGTTTTTCCTGATTGGCCAGCGTGTCGCGCGCGACGCCGACCAGATCCTTGGCGGCGCGGGCGGTGAAAAACGCGGAGCGTGCGTTGTAGGCCACCTGCGCCTCGGTGGTGTGCGTGCTCTCGTCGGCGGCGTCGGCGGCCACCCGCGCCGCCTTCCAGCGGTTGATCGTCTCGCCAAAGTCGTAAACGAGCTGGCTGGCGTTGAGTCCCGCGAACCACTGCGGAACGGTGGTCAGCGAGGAGGTCAGCGCCGGTGTGGTCCCGAGCGTCATCCCGCCCGGCTGCGGAACGAAGTTGGTGGTGCCGCGCTTGTAGGACACCGTCCCGCTCACCTGCGGCAGCAGCGCACCGCGTGCCTGATCGGCGAGGCCGTGCGCGTTGATGGCGTTGCCGCGCGCCAGGTCGAGCGCCGGCTGATGCGCCCGCGCGGCGCGCAGCGCCTCGGCCAGCGTGACCACCGAAGCCCTGGCCACGGTGTCCGGAGCAGATGCTGTCGCGTCCGAAGGATCGGCGGCGCGCGCAGCTCCAGCCAGGAGGAGGCCGCCGAGGGCAAGGAGGACCAGCGCGAGGAGAGCGGCGAATCGTTTCATGGTCGTCACTCGTAGCGAAGGGCGTCGATCGGATCGAGCTGGGAGGCCTTGCGCGCCGGATAGAGCCCGAACACCACGCCGACCAGGGCGCTGAAGCAAACCGAGATGACCACGATGTCCGGGCGCACCAGCGTGGGCCAGCCGAACTTGGCCGCCAGCCGCCCGGCCGCGAACACCCCCAGCGCCACCCCGATCAACCCGCCGGCGACCGCCAGGGTGAGCGCCTCGACCAGGAACTGCAGCAGGATGTTGAGCGGCGTGGCGCCCACGGCCATGCGCACGCCGATCTCGCGCGTCCGTTCGGTCACGCTGACCAGCATGATGTTCATGATCCCGATGCCGCCCACCAGCAGCGACACCCCCGCGATGCTGGCCAGGAGCGTGGTCAGCGTGCGCATCCCGTCCGCCTGCGCGTTGGCCATCTCGGTCAGGTTGTGAATCGAGAAGTCGTCGTCCGCGCCGTTGTCGAGGTGGTGGCGATCGCGGAGGAGATTCGTCACCTGAGTCTCGGCGCGGGCGGTGGCCTCCGTCGAGGTGGCGCCGATGAAGATCGTCCCCGAGATGAACTTGGGCAAGCCGCCCTGGATCTTGGTCTGGAAGGTCGTCTGCGGAACGAAGGCGCAGTCGTCGTAGTCCTGACCGGTCGGCGATTGTCCCTTCTTCTCCATCACGCCGACGACCTCGAACGGGATGTTCTTGAGGCGCACCGTCTGACCGATGGGATCGACCGCTCCGTAGAGCTTGTCGACCACGGTCGCGCCCAGCACCACCACCTTCGCCGACGACTCGACGTCGGCGTCCAGCAGCGGCCGCCCGCGCGAGGTCTTCCAGTTGCGGATCAGGAAGTAGTCGGGTGAGGTCCCATAGACGGACGTCGCCCAGTTCTGATCGTCGCTCATGAGCTGGGAGCTGGAACGGAGCTGGGCGGCGGCGTAGCGAACGGCCGGCACCTCCCGCCGGATGGCGGCCAGATCATCCCAGGTGAGCGTGGGCAACGAACCGAACCCGCCCCGCGCGCCGCCCGCCTGGGTGCTCCCCGGCAGGACCACCAGCAGGTTCGAGCCCATCGAGGCGAACGAAGCCTCGACCTGCGCCTTGGCCCCTTCGCCGATGGCGACCATGGCGATCACCGCGCCGACGCCGATGATGATGCCCAGGACCGTCAAGAAGGAGCGCATCTTGTTGCGCAAGAGCGCCCGCAACGCGACGCGGAACGTCTCGAGCGGGATCACGAGGCCGCCTCGTGCGGGTCGTCTTCGCGCGCGGCGGCCAGATCCGCGGCCGCTTGCCGCGGCTCCTGTCGGGTGTCGGTGCGGACCCGACCGTCGCGCATCACCACCACCCGCGACGCGTAGGCGGCGACATCCGGCTCGTGGGTCACGAGGAGCACGGTGATCCCGGCGGCGGCCAGCTCCTGAAACAGCACCATGATCTCGACGGTGGTGCGGGAGTCGAGGTTGCCGGTCGGCTCGTCGGCCAGGATGAGGCGCGGGCGGGTGACCAGCGCCCGCGCCACCGCCACGCGCTGCTGCTGGCCGCCCGACATCTCGTTGGAACGGTGGTGGACCCGCGCCGCCAGACCGACGCGGCCGAGCGCCTCCAGCGCCCGCTGGTGCCGCTCGCGCGCGGGGACGCCGCCGTAGATCAGCGGCAGCTCGACGTTCTCGAGCGCGCTGGTGCGCGACAGGAGGTTGAAGCTCTGAAAGACGAAGCCGAGGGTCTTGTTGCGGACGCCGGCCAGCGCCCGCCGGTCGAGCCGCGACACTTCATCACCGTCGAGCCGGTAGGCGCCGCTCGAGGGCCGATCGAGACAGCCGATGATGTTCATCAGGGTCGACTTCCCCGAGCCCGAGGAGCCCATGACCGCCACGAAGTCCCGCTCCTCGACGATGAGCGAGACCTCGCGCATCGCGTGCACCTCGACGTCGCCCATCCGGTAGACCTTCGAGACCTCGTCGAGCTCGATGAGGGCCATGGTCAGAAGAGCCGCCGCATCCCTGGGGGGCCCGCGGGCGCGGCAGCCTCGGGCTGGCTCTCGGTGGCCGCGGCATCGACGATGAGCGCGTCACCCTCGTGCAGATCGCCTTCGATGAGCTCGGTCAGGTTGCCGTCGGAGAGACCCACGCGCAGCGGGACGGTCTGCGGTTTTCCGTCGCGCAGCAGCCAGACCGCCCGACGATCGTTGGGCGCGTCGCCGCGCCCGCCCGGACGTCCCCGACCGCCGGCTGCGCCCGGCCCCCCAGCACCACCCGGCCGCGCCCCGGCTCCGCCGCGAACGCCGCCCTGACTGGCGCTGGCCTTGCTGCGGTCCGCCGCGTCGCGGACGGCCGAAGGAACGGGCATCCCCAGCGCCGTGAAGATCTCCGGGGTGGGCCGGAAGCGCATGGCCGCGTTCGGCACCCGCAACACGTTGTCTTTCTCCGCCGCGATGAAGGTGATGTTGGCGGTCATCCCCGGACGCAGCTTGAGGTCGGGGTTGGCGACGTCGATGACCGCGTCGTAGGTGACCACGTTCTGCAGCGTCGTCGGCGCGTTGCGGATCTGCCGGACCTTGCCGCGAAAATGCTCCCCGGTGAAGGCGTCGACCGTGAAGCTGGCCGACATTCCGGTCGACAGCTTGCCCACGTCGGCCTCGGCGACCGAGGTGTCGACCTGCATCTCGCGGAGATCCTGGGCGATCACGAACAGCGTGGGCGCGGAGAGCGAGGCCGCCACCGTCTGCCCCACGTCGACGCTGCGCGAGATCACCGTCCCGTCGGTCGGCGAAACGATCCGCGTCATGTCCAGGTTCACCTTGGCCTGGTAGAGCGCCGCCTTGGCCTGCGCCAGCGAGCCACGCGCCGCCGCCGTCTGCCCCTTCATCACCTCCTGATTGGCCTGCGAGGTGTCGTAGTCGGCCTGCGCGATGAGCTTCCGTTCCAGCAAGCTCTTCGAACGCTCGAACTGCCGTCCGGCGTCGCGCTCCTGCGCCTCGGCCTTGACCAGGTTCCCCTCGGCCGCCTCGTAGTTGGCCTGCGCCTGCTGCAGCGACGCCTCGAACAGCTGCGGGTCGATCTTGGCGATGAGCTGCCCCTTCTTCACGGGCGAGTTCCAGTCGACGTACAGCTTCTGCACCGTCCCCGAGACCTGCGTGCCGACCTGGACCGTCACCAGCGCCGACAGCGTCCCCGTCGCGGTCACCCGCGCCACGATCCGCCCGCGGTCGACCGCCGCGGTGTCGAACTCGACCGGCGGCTTCTTGTGGGCCGCGCGCCAGCGCCAGACGCCGAAACCGGCCAGCAACAGCACAACCAGCGCCGCGAGGGACGTCGCCAGCAAGCGACGCGTGTTCGTCATCGAAGAAAGGAACCCCACTGGGCCCAAAGATTAGATCGTTTCCCCATTTTTGCTCCCTGGCGCCTCCTGGCGCCGGTTCTCGGGTTGCCGGTTCTGGGGAACGCGGCTCGATTGTTGCGCATTCCGCGCCGCGCCCAGATCATCTGAGCGTGCCCCAGAGCTCGACGCGACCGTCGTTTCTGTTCGCCCCGGGCGCCGGGGCGCCGGCCTCCTCCGCCTGGATGCGCGCCTGGCGCGAGCGTCTGTGGTCGGTCGGCGCCGAGGTCCGGACGTTCGACTACCCGTACATGCGCGGCGCTCAGCGGCGCGCGCCCGATCGCCTCCCGGTGCTGATCGAGGCGCATCGGGCCGAGCTGGCCGCGCTGCGCGCCAGCGCCGGCGGCCCGATCTTTCTGATCGGCAAATCGATGGGTGGCCGGATCGGCTGCCACGTCGCGCTGGAGGAGCGCGTGGCTGGCCTCATCTGCCTCGGTTATCCGCTCAGGTCGGGGGCGACGGGCGCGCTCCGAGATCAAGTGCTGCGCGCGCTCCGGACGCCCGTCCTCTTCGTGCAGGGGACGCGCGATCCTCTCTGTCCGCTCGACCTGCTGGCGGAGGTCCGTGCCGGCATGAAGGCCCCCAGCACGCTGCTGGTCGTCGAAGGAGGCGACCATTCGCTGGCGGTCTCGGCCGCGACGCGCAAGGAGCGGGGAGAGACCCAGGCCGACTCCGATGCCCGCGTCCTGGAGGCGATCCGCAGCTTCTGCCTTACGGCCAGAGCGCCCTGAGCGCGCCGAGGTCGAAGTGACTCGCCCACTCCTTGGCCGCGCGCGCCATGATCACCGCCTGATCGCGGCGCCTGATGGACGGGCGGTGCGCGAAGACGTCGTAGTCAGCCGCTTCGATCTTGTCGAGGATGGTGGTGCCCACCAGCCAGATGAGCGTCAGCTCCATCCGCAGGTCCTTGCCCAGCTTCTCGAGCAGTGGGCGGCCCCGCTCGTACAGCCCACGCGTACGTGTCACCTGGAAGCGCAGCAGATCGCGCAGCGCCGGCGTCATCTTGAGCGCCTTCAGCTCGGCCTCGCTGACGCCGAAGTGGTGCAGGTCCTCGGCGGGGATGTAGATGTGGTCGCGCGCGGCGTCGGCGGCGACGTCCTGCCAGAAGTTGGTGAGCTGCAGCGCCGTCGACATCTCGTCGGCGAAGCGAACCAGCGCCGGATCGCGGTAACCGAAGAGCGCCAGCAGCAAGCGCCCCACCGGGTCGGCCGAGCGGACGGTGTAGCCGCGCAGCGCCTGGAAGGTGGCGTAGCGGCGCACCTCCATGTCCATCCGGAAGGCGGTCAGCATGTCGTCGAGGGGCGGGATCGACAGATCGCGCTTCTCGATCGTGTCGCAGAGCGCGACGAAAACCGGGTGGTCGGCCTCGCCGTGCGAGCAGCGGTGGAGAGCCTCCTCCCAGCGATCGAGCGCCTCGGTCCGCCGCCCCTCGTACTCGGGCTCGTCGGCAAAGTCGTCGGCGCTGCGCGCGAAGGCATAAAGCGCGGTCAGGTGCGGCCGCAGCTCCGGCGGCACGAAGCGCGACGCCACCGGGTAGCTCTCGGTGTGGGCGCGGACGAACTCCTCGCAATAGGCGTAGGAGCGCTCGACGGTCCAGGGACCGGGCGGGGGATCGAGCCATCGGATCGGCGGCTTCGTCACCGCCGCCAGCGACGGGGTTCCGCCCGCCTCAGTCTCGCGCCCACCCCGCAGGATCTGCCGGATCATGACCGATCTCCTACCACGGGGTGGCCGGCGGGGCTGGTGGCCCGGCGGTGAAGCGCCATGTGGCCGCGCTGGATCCCTTCACCGGCGAGCGCCCGCAGCGCGGCCAGGTTGGAGGCCAGGCCCGCGCAGGCGACGATCATCCCCAGCGTGGAGGCGTCGGCGGCGCCGAGCAGCTTCTGCGCCAGGCGCGCGCCGGCGTGCGCCTGCAGCGTGCCGCCCACGGTGCCGAGCGCCATCGGCATCTCCAGCGCCCCGACCAGATCGCCCTCCTCCGCGCGCCAGGTGGCGAGCGGCCGGTAACGTCCGCTGGTGGCTGCGAAGGCGTGGGCCCCCGCCTCGACGCCGCGCCAGTCGTTCCCGGTGGCGATCACCACGGCGTCGACGCCGTTCATGATCCCCTTGTTGTGGGTGGCGGCGCGGTAGGGATCGTCCTCGGCGAAGAGCGAGGCAGCGACGATGCCGTCGCGCACGGCGGCGCCGTCGAGCTCGGCCGTCCCCAGCGCGCTCTCCGGGACGCGCGCCTTCACCCGCACACAGCGGCGATCGCAGAGGTTGGTGAGGATGCGCAGCCCGGAGCGCCCGCCGGCCAGCTCGGCCACCCGCGCGGCCAGCGCCTCGGCGACGGTGTTCACCATGTTGGCGCCCATCGCGTTCCGGCAGTCGACATGGACGTGGACCACCACGCGGCGCGGATGCGCGCGCACCTCGATCTCACGCGCGCCGCCGCCGCGATCGACCAGCCGCGGCAGCGTGGCGTGGGCCAGGTCGATGAGCTCGCCGGCCGCCGCCTCGAGCCGCGCCACCGAGGCCTCCGGATCGGCGATGTCGACGATCTCGATCTGCGCGGTCATGACCGGATCGTCCGCCTCGGCGACGAACCCGCCCCCTTCGCGCACCATCCGGGCTGCGTTCGAGGCGGCGGCGATCACCGAGGGCTCTTCCACGGCCATCGGCACCAGCACGTCGCGTCCGTTGACGCGGAAGTTGAGCCCCAGCCCGAGCGGCAGCGCGTAGACGCCGACCACGTTCTCGACGATCCGGTCCGCGGCCGCGGTGTCGAGCCCGCCGCCGTCGAGCGTCTCCAGGTCCTGCTCGGTCAGGTCGGCCCGGTGGCGCAACAGGTCCCGCCGCTCCTCGACCGAGAGCTTGTAGAAGCCCGGGAGGCGGGAGCTCGTGTGCGAGCCATTCTGCGAGCCATGGCCCGGACCGTTGTCCGAGCCCGCTCCGGAGTTACTGTTCGATCCGCTGTTCCCGCTGTTCCCGCTGTTCGGCATTGGGTCTTTCTGGTCTTTCCAATTCACCTGCAACTGGCCTGCAACTAATCCTGGCGCCCGAGGCCCCGCGCGCCGGTGATGATACTAAGAATCCGCAGATTGAGCGGCGCCACCCGTGCCCGGAAGGCCGCCGCCGAGTCTGGATCGGAAAAGAAGGCGACACCGACGTCACCGCCGCCCGCGCCGGAGGGCTTCGCCGCCCCCCCGAGCTCGTGGGCCAGCGCGGCCGCAGCGTCCACCGCCGGCGTGACAATCGGGAGATCGGCGTCGCGGCCGAGCGCCGCCAGGGCTTCGTGGGCGGCGCCGACCGCCTGAAGCACCACCCGGACGTCAGCCGCTTCGTAGCCCAGCAGAAACGCATCGGCGGCCCGCCGGATCTCACGCAGGCGACGCGCGTGCGCCCCGGGATCGCGCGCGGCCAGCCGCTCGACGGCGGTGACATGACCGACGGTCGCGCTCGGAATGCCGGTCGACACGACCACCGGCACGAGCTGGGCCGGCGGGACCAGCGCGCGCATGCTGGGGGCGCCGACCTCCGGCCGGGTGTAGGCGAGGACGCCGCCCATGACCGCAGCGGCGACGTCGGCGCCCGAGCCGCGCCCCCCTTGCGCGGCACGGTGGGCGCGCTCGGCCAGCAGGAAGGTGAGCGCCTTCTCTGCCGCGACGTCGAAACCGGCGGCCTCGAGCAGGACCCCCACGGCGGCGGCGGCCACGGCCGCGCTCGAGCCCAGCCCGAGCTTCTGTCCCCCGTCCGACAACGACGCGCTGTCGAATCTCGGGGGCCCCCTCCGGCAGCGAGGCGCCCGTCGAAGCGCAGTGGGCCCGGACGGCGGCGATCGCCTCGGCCACGACCGGCGTCGACGGCGCGGCGCCCGGAACGAAGCGCGCCACCACCCGGCGATCGACCGCCACCACGACGGCCGTCCCGCCGTGCAGCACGCCGTACTCGCCGGCGAAGAACAGCTTGCCCGGAGCGGTGAGCAGCGTGTTCGGGGACCCTAGGAGGGTCCCCGAGCCCCCCCGCGATGGACTCTCCCGGGCAGAGCCCGGCTCCGTCCGCGCGCTCACGCGGCCTCCTCGAGGCGCGCGCCCGGCCCCGGCGCCGCGATCAACGTCCGCAACACGCCCGGCGTCTCCGCCAGCGCGGCCGCGACCGCCTCGGCCTCGCGCGCGTCGCACAGGACCTTGACGTGCGGGCCGGCGTCGATGGTGAAGAAGGCGGACGCCCCTTCGTCGCGCAGCGCGCGCACGCGCGACATCGCCGCGACGGTCGCAGGGTTCCAGTAGAGAATCGGCGGATCGGCGGCCATGGCGCTGGCGTGCATGCGCATCGCGCTCCGCTCGGCGACCGCGCCCAGCGCCGCCAGGTCCCGCCCGGCGATCGCGGCGCGTGCGGCGGCCAGATCGCCGTCGACGCCGCGCACCCACGCCTCGTAGTAGGGCGAGGTCTCGGCGGTGCGGCGCATGGCGGCGGTCGAGCCGAGCGCCTTCTCGCCCGCCGTCGGTGATCGCCACGACCAGCCGGACATTCCAGCCGCCGGCGGCCTCCCACCCCGCGCCGGCCTCCAGCGGATGCGCCGCCGCGTCGGTGCCGTCGGCGCGGGCGCCGCGCGCCATCTCGACGAAGCCACCGAAGATGGAACGCGCCGCCGAACCCGAGCCGAGGCGCGCCAGCACCGACAGCTCGGTCGGCGCCAGCGCCAGCCCCGCGGCGCCGGTCGCCGCGACCGCCAGGGCGGCGAACCCCGAGGCCGACGAGGCCAGCCCCGAGGCGGTCGGCACGCTGTTGTCGGTCACCACGGTCGCGCGCGCGGCGATCCCCGCCCGCGCGCGCACGCGATCGAGAAACGTCGTCACGCGCGCAGCCACCTTTTCGGAGGCGGTGGCGCCATCGAGCGTGATCCGATCGCGCCTGCCGTCGCCGCCGTCGAAGGCGACGCGCGTCCGCGTCCCGAGGCGATCGAGCGTCAGCGACAGGCTGCCGGTGGCCGGCAGGTTGAGCGCCTCGTCGCGCTTGCCCCAGTACTTGACGAGCGCGATGTTGGTGCCGGCCACGGCGGTGGCGCCCGTCATCGCGGCGCTCCCCCGATCGCCGCCGCGGGAGCAGTGGCGGAAGTCGCGACGATGTCGGCCAGAAATCCCTCGAAGCCGGCGGCGCGCCAGCGGGCCAGGACGTCCCGGGTGTGCCCGGGCGCCAGCGCGATCACCGCGCCGCCGCCCCCTGCGCCCGTCAGCTTGGCGCCCACCGCACCGGCCGCGCGCGCGCCGTGCACCAGCGTGTCGAGCTCGGGCGACGACAGCCGCAACGCCGCCAGCAGGCCATGCGAGGCGTCCATGATCCGCCCGAGGCCATCGACGTCGCCCTTGGCCAGCGCGGCACCGGCGTCGTCGGCCAACCGCCCCAGCAGAGCGAGCACCTCGCCCGCCGCCGGCAGCCGATCGCGCAGCCGCCCCACGGCGGCGACCTGCGCAGCGGTGTCGCGCGGCCGCCCGGAGAGGCCGACGCAGATGGTGATCTTTTGCAACACGGGCACGGGCTGCCAGCCAGTGGCACGGGTGAACCTCCCGGTGACGCCGCTCTTGGCGGCGGCCGCGTCGATCCCCGAGGGGCTGCCGTGGAAGACCTCCTCGGCGGCCATGACCGCGGCGTCGACGGCGTCCGTCGCCTCGGCGCGACCGACGGCCGCGGCCGCCGCGCGCGCGATCGCCACCGACAGCGCCGCCGAGCTCCCCAGCCCGGCGCGCGACGGGATCCGGGCGTCGGCCACGAAGTCGAGCCCTGGCGCTTCGATCCGCCGGACGATCGCTTCGAGCGCGTGCCCGACCGGGGTGCCATCGCCGGCGGACGCCTCGAGGTTCCAGGCGGGCACGCGCAGCCGAGGCGAACCGGGCGTTCGCCCGATGCGCGCCTCGACGGCGATCCCGGTCGAGATCCCCGCCGCCAGCGCCGCGTGGCCGTGCACGACCGCGTGCTCACCGACCAGGATCACCTTACCGTGGCCGAAGCCGCGACCGAGCGGCGCATCCGCCCCAGGCTCGATTGTGGCCCCGGTCGCGCCGTCGGCGTCGGAGCTCATCGCGGCCTCTGCGCCAACCAGGCGGCGAGCTCCCCGGTGATCACGCGCGGGGCCGACGCGAGGTCGCTCGCCTTCGCCACGCCCGTCAGCAGCACCGCCGCGCGCAGCCCGTCGATCACCTGTTGCAGATAGGCCTCGCCGCCGGCGCGCCCGCCCTCCTGAACCGCGCGCAGGGCCGGCTGCGCCAGGCCGCCCGCGCGCGCGCCGAGCGCCAGCGCCCGCGCCAGGTCGAGCCCGTTGCGGATTCCCCCCGAGGCAATGATGTCCACGCCCGCGGCCGGCAAGCCCTCGTCCGCCAGCCAGGCGACGGCCGCCGCCGTCGGAATGCCCCAGTCCCACAGCTCCTGCCCGCGCGTCTTCTCGGCGCCGACCGCGCGATGAGACTCGACGGCGGTCCACGAGGTCCCGCCCCCGCCCGACACGTCGATGGCGCGCACGCCGGCCGCCACGAGCCGTCGGGCCACCGCGGGCGAGATCCCGCAGCCGGTCTCCTTCACCATCACCGGCCGCCCCAGCTCCGCGACGACGCGCGCGATGGCGTCGAGCGCGCCGCGGAAGTCGCGGTCGCCCCCCGGCTGCGCCATCTCCTGCGCCGGGTTCAGGTGAATGCAGAGCGCGTCGGCCTCGACCCGCGCCACCACCTCGCGCACCGCCGCGGTGGGCAGCGCCGCCAGCTGCACGGCGCCGAAGTTGGCGAACAGATAGACCTCGGGCGCCGCGCGGCGCACCTCGTAGGTCGACGCCAGCTCGGGATGGACCAGCATCGCCCGCTGGCTGCCGAGGCCAAACGGGATCCCCAGCGCGGCGGCTGCCGCGGCCAGCGCCCGGTTGATCTCGCCGGCCTCGGGCGTGCCGCCGGTCATCCCGGTCACCATCAACGGCGCGCGGATCGCCCGTCCCAGCAGCGTCGTCCCGAGATCGATGTCGGCCGTCTCCCGCTCCGGCAGCGCGCAATGCAAGAGCCGCACGTCCTCGAACAAGGTCGGCCGGTGGAAGTCGGCCGCCCCCGACGCCGCGATGGTCAGATGCTCGGCCTTGCGCTGACTGATACCGCCGTCCGCCATGCCAGCCCGGTATAGAGCGTCACCCGTGGGCCCGGCAAGGGCTCGTTAACGCATTTCAAACTATATTGAACGCAGCGCGCGAGGGACCGGGAACCTCGAGGGCGAAGCGCTGTCCTATCCCCATGCCGCTCACGCCGTCGAGGTTCGCGCTCTGGGGTCGAATGACGTTGCCGCTGCTGGTCGCCGCCGTTTTCTTTGGGCCGTCGATCGCGGCCTTTGCCACCGCGCGTCCGGTTGTGGCGCTGGGGGTGGCGGCGCCGCCGCCGATCCCCGTGATAGGGGTGCACCCGTTCCTCAGCCTGGATTACCGCTCCTGCACGGGCGAGTCCCCGCTGCACGTCGGACCGACCCATCGGACGAGCTCGCTCTCCGACGAGGCGTCGCTGCGCACCCGGATGAACGAGGCGGCCGCGGAATGTGTCAATCCCTCGTCGGGATACCTCGTTCTTTCGGTCACCGTCGACAGGGCCGCCCGGATCACGGACGTGACCGCGGACGCCGGCGCCGACCAGCGTCTCGCGCGCTGTGCGACGACGTTCATGCGGCGCAGCCACCGGCTCGAAACCCGCGGCCCCGGGACGCTCGAGATCGGCTACTTCATGGGGGGAGAACGCACGTAACCGTCCGTTTTTATGTAGGCTTTGGTGCCGGGCTGGACCCGAGGGCTGCGGCCGCGCGATTTCTTGCCCTGACCTGAACGGGTGGATAGTATCGGGTCCATGGACCTGTCGCTGACGGCGGTTGCGATCGTCACGCTGATTGGCGGCGGCGCGCTGGCGGGACTGGCCTGGATGCTGGCCAGCGCGCGGGCTCAGACCCGAGCGGAGCGGGCGCTGCGCGAGGCGGAGACGCGCGCCAGCGCAGCGACGGCACGCGCCGAGACGCTCGCCGATCAGGCGCGCCAGGCCGAGGGGCGGGCCAACGGGCTCGAGGCGGCGTTGCGAGGGGTGGAGAGCCAGCGCGCGATGGAGGCCGCACGCGCGGAAGCCCTGGCGCGCAGCCTCGAGGAACAGCGCGCGCTGCTCGACGCGGCCAAGACGCAGCTCGGCGACACGTTTCAGGCGATGGCCGGGGAAGCTCTGCGCGCGAGCCAGAAGGATTTTCTGGCGCTCGCCAGCGAGAAGTTTGGCGCGGTTCGTAAGGAGACCTCAGCCGAGCTGGAGACGCGCCAGCTCGCCCAGCAGAAGGCGATCGAGGGAATGGTGGGGCCCGTCCGGGAATCGCTCGAGAAGATGGACGCGCAGGTGCGGGCGATGGAGCTGGAGCGCGGGACGGCCTACGGCGCCATCCGCGAGCAGATGCAGACCATCTCGGCGACCCAGGAGAAGCTGCGCGACGCGACCGGGAGCCTGGTGACCGCGCTGCGGGCGCCGGCCGTGCGCGGGCGCTGGGGGGAGATCCAGCTGCGCCGGGTCGTGGAGCTGGCCGGCATGCTGGAGCACTGCGACTTCGAGGAGCAGGTGACCGCCGTCGGTGAGGAGGGGCGCGTTCGCCCCGACATGGTCGTGCGGCTCCCCGGCGGTCGCAACATCGTGGTCGACGCCAAGGCGCCACTCGGCGCCTATCTCGAGGCGCTCGAGGCGAAGGACGAGGAGACCAAGAGCGCCAAGCTCCGGCAGCACGCCGCGCAGGTGCAGGCGCACATTCGCAAGCTGGCGGCCAAGAGCTACTGGGAAGGGTTCGTCGGCTCGACGGAGTTCGTGGTGATGTTCCTGCCCGGCGACTCCTTTTACAGCGTCGCGCTGGAGCAGATGCCGGGCCTGATCGAAGAGGGGGTCGCGCAGAAGGTGCTGCTGGCAACGCCGACCACGCTGCTCGGTCTGCTGCTCACCACGAGCTGCGGATGGCGCGAGGAACGCCTGGCCGAGAATGCGCAGCGGATCAGCGACGAGGGGCGCGCGCTGCACCACCGGATCGCCACGGTGCTGGAGTACTTCGCCAACCTGGGCAGCTCCCTCAACCAGTCGGTCAAGCACTTCAACCAGGCACTCGTCTCCTTCAACGGCCGGGTGACCGTGTCGGCCCGGCGGCTCGAGGAGCTCGACGCGCGCGGAAGAAAAGAGCTGGTGGAGATCGACGAGATTGACGTCCGCGCGGCGTCGGCGAAGCCGCTGGACCGAACGGGCGAGCGAACGGGCGAGCGGCCGACCGACCGAACGGGCGAGCGAGCCGAGCGCGCGCACGCGCTGCCGCAGACGTCCCTGGCGCTGGCGCTGGCGCCGAGCAACGACGGGACGTAGCGACCTCGAGATGGACTTCGTCGAGCCAGCGCGCGCGTTCACGCTGGAGCTGGTCGGTGGGCGCGGTCACTACGAACGGGTCGTCCGCGCGGCGATGGAGGCGAAGCGCAGCGTCTGGATCGCCACCGCCAACCTCAAAGAGCTGATGGTCGAAGATCACCGCGCCGCCCCGGGCCGCAGGCGCACGCTGCGGACCGGCGGACGCGCCGACCGAGCCGCTTACCGCTCGATCCTGGACGTGTTCGACGAGCTGGCCGGCCGCGGAATCGAGCTGCGGATTCTGCACGCCGGGCCGCCGTCGCGGGCCTTTCGCGAAGCGCTCGCCCGCAGCCCGCGGCTGGGCCGCACGCTGGCGCTGCGTGCCTGCCCGCGCGTCCACTTCAAGACGGTGATCGTCGACGGCGCGTTCGTCTACGTCGGCAGCGCCAACTGGACCGGCGCCGGCCTCGGCGCCAAGGGGGCGGGCCGCCGCAACTTCGAGCTCGGGTTCGCAGGCTCGGACGACGGCCTCCTCGACCGGGCGCAGGAGATGCTCGACCACATCTGGCGCGGCGCCGCCTGCCGTGGCTGCAAGCTGCGTGAGGTCTGCCCGGCCCCGCTGGATGGCGCCAAATCGCCGCCCTCCAGACGTTCCCCCCGCGCTTCGCGGTAAACTCCGGTCTTGCGGCCGAGATCGCCATGCTTAGCTTCCAAGCCGTGGCATTGCAGCGAGCGGACAACGAGGAGCGGGAGGGGATCGTTGGGCTGATCCGGGAGACGGTCGACGGCCTCCGCGACCTCATCGCCGATCACATCAAGCTGGCACGGCTCGAGCTGGTGGCTGACGCCAAGACCTACGGGCGCAGCGTCGCCGTGCTGGTGGTGGCCGGGCTCGTGCTGGCCATCGGCTACGTCTTCGGCTTGATCGCGGCAGCGCTGGGCCTGGCGCGGCTCTGGGGGGCGCCGCTGGCGTTCGGCGCCGTGGCGGCGCTACACCTGATCATCGGCGGGATCGCCGTCGTCTGGGCGGTGGGGAAGATGAAGCGCACCCGGCCCATGCACGACACGGTCACGGAGGCCAAGGGCAGCATCAACGCGCTGGCGCGTCCGCTGCAAGGGCGGGTCTCGTGAACGGTCGCGAGCTGGTCGAAAAGGGCGGCGACGGTCGCACCTCGAACGGCAGCGACGATGACGCTCTGGCGCGTGCCGAATCCGATGTGGAGCGGGCACGCGAGCGGGTGGCCTCGTCGATGCTGGCCCTGCGCGACGAGGTGGCTCGCAAGACGGACTGGCGAAGCTGGGTGCGGCGCCAACCGGCCCCGTTTCTAGGCGCTGCCCTCGCGCTGGGGTTCTGGCTGGGATACCGGCGCTAGCGAAGGCGCGCCCAAAAAACTGAACGCGGAGGACAACCATGGAAATCGCTGAGCAGATCGAATCGACCGTGCGCGACGTCGGCGCCCGGGTGCGCCCACAGCTGGACGACGCCAAGCGGCGCCTCACCTCGCTGAACGGCGACGTCACCGGGTACATCAAGGCAAACCCTGGGCGGTGCCTGATCGGCGCCCTCGCGATCGGGTTCCTGGTCGGCAAGATCGCCCGCCGGGCCTGAGTCGAGGATGAACCAAAGAAGGATGGTCGCCATGGAAACCCCAGAACAGACCCAGAGCAACGGTCACCGCAACGACGTCAGCTGGGTGAACGAATCGGCCCACAAGGCCTGGGATCGCACCCGCGGCGCGGTCTCCGAGCTGAAGCGCGCGGCAGCCATCGAGGAGCGCGTGAACCGCAACCCCTACGGGTCGATCGCGGCGGCGCTGGGGATCGGGTACGTGCTGGGGGGCGGGATCTTCACGCCGCTCACCTCTCGAATCGTCGCCCTGGGGCTGCGGATCGGCATCCGGCTGGCTGTGCTCCCCATGTTGAAGGACGAAATTTCTGTACTCGCCGACACGCTCGCCGGCGAGGGCGGCGAAACCAAGGGGCGGCGTGGCGGAAAGGCCGCGAAGCCGAGCGGCGAGCGTTAACCTCAGGAGGAGACCAATGAATTTCAAAGATCTGCGCAATCTGGACAAGGACGACCTGCTGGGGCTGATGGGCCTCGAGACCAAGCACTCCACCGCCGGCTACCTGGCCGGGACGCTGGGAACCTTCGGCGTCGGGCTGCTGGTCGGCGCGGGGATCGCGCTGCTCCTGGCCCCGAAACCGGGCAACGAGCTGCGCGAGGACATTCGCGAGAAGCTCCGCCGCTCGCCATCGGACGAGTCGATTCCGTCCGCGCTCGGTCAGAACGAGACCCTGGGCGGCATCGGCAAGACCTACTGACCAGAATCCGCCTTCGGCTTTGCCGCATGGGGTGGGCCCGCAGGACGGGCCCGCCCCTCTTGCGTATGTGAAAATGGACGGGCCCCCTCGGGGGTCTGATACTGGTCCGGCGGGAGCTCCGATGCGCCGGGAGACCAAGACATGGGCGGGCCGACTGACCGCCGCGGCGGTCGTCTCGTTCGTGCTCGCCTACGTCCCGTACCATCTGTACGCGCGGTCCGGGCTGGCCAAGACCATCGCGCTCGGCCGCGACCTGGCCTCGATGCGCGCCCGCAACCACGAGCTGGCGGCCGAGAATGACCGGCTCGAACGTGAGGCCCGGGCGCTGCGCGACGATCCGGCGGCGATCGAGCGGGTGGCGCGGGCCGATCTCGGCTGGGTGCGCCCGGGGGAGATCGTCGTCGACCTGGGCAAGCCGTCGGCAGAGCGGTCCCCATGAAGCCTCCCCTTTCTGAACGGATCGGCTACCAGACGGGGCGGTTCGTCCGCGCGGTGCTGGCGTTCGCCGTCTGCGGCGCGTTCCTGGCGCTGTTCTGGCGCGGCTGGTTCCCCGATCTGCACCTGCCGGGGGCCGATCTGCGCCGGGTGGCCGCGGCGGCGGTGCTGACCGCCCTCCTGGCCTTCAAGATCCTGGCGCGCGTGCGCACCTCCGAGCGGCGCCGCACCCCTCGCCGGGAGGCGATCTCCGACGCGGAGCTGGGGCTGCTGCTGCTGACGACCGTCTACCTCCTGCTGGCGTTCTCGGGCGGCGTCACCTCGGCGATCTATCCGCTCGTCTACGCGGTGGTCAGCTTCCTGGTCACCTTCCACCGGCTGTGGGTCGGGCTGCCCCTGGCCGCGGCGGCGGTCGGATTCGAGGCGGTGCTCTCGTTCGGTCCCAGCGCCTCGCCCGAGGCGGCGGCGGCCTTCCCGGGGCACGTGGTCTTCATCGCGGTGTTCGCGCTCTTGAACGTGGTCTTTCTGCACGCCGAGGTGGCGCGCCAGCGGCGCGAGCGCCGGCGGCGCCTCGAGGGGGAGGTGGAGGCGATGCGCGAAGAGGCGCGCGACTTCCGCCTCATCACCACGGCGCTGTCGTCGGAGAACCGCGTGCGCAGCCGCGCCGAGGAGCAGGAGAAGCTGTCGCAGGGGTCGATCCAGACGATCCACCAGCAGCTCTACTACAACCTGGCGCTGCTGCGCTCGGCGTTGCAGCTGCAGACCTGCGCCCTCCTGTGGCTCGACGAATCGGGCGAGCGGCTGAAGGTGAAGGAGCTGGCCAGCGACTCGCCCCACATCGCCGAGGGGGGCATCGCCGCGGGCGGCGGCGTGCTGGGCGCCATCTTGAAGGAGCTGCACCCCTTCGCGCTGGAGGCGCCACGTCTCTCGCTGCTCCCCTATTACGGCGGGCCGGCGACCGTGGGCGCGTTCGTCGGCGTGCCGGTGGTCGAGGGGCGCGCCCCGCGCGGGATCCTGGTCGGCGATCGGGCCGGCGAGCACAAGTTCGACGACGCGGCCGTGGCGCTCATGGCCAGCGCCGCCGAGCAGGTGGTGCGGGTCGTCCAATCGGAGCGGGTCTTCCAGGCGGTCGAGCGCTCCAAGCACGAGCACGAGCGCTTCTACCGCGCCTCCGCCGAGCTGAACCGCGCGCTCACCATGGACGAGGTCTACGCCGCGGCCATCGCCGGCGCGCGCGGCGTCTGCGAGTTCGACTTCGCGGCGGTCGCCACCTTCGACGCCCGCCGCGGCAGCCACACCATCCGCTGCGTCGTCGGCGAGGCGGCCGAGCACCTGCTCGGCACCACGCACAAGGACCCCTCGTCGATCGCCTCGATGGCGGCCAAGAACAAGCTGGCGCTGCCGGCGGGGGGCGAGTGGCGCGAGCGCGACGTGCCGGTCTTCTCGCACCCGATGCGGATCAAGGATTACGAGTCGCTGCTGGTGCTGCCGCTGCTGGTGAAGGACGAGGTGATCGGCACCTTCACCGTCGCGGCGCAGCGGCCGGGCGCCTTCCCCACCGACAAGCGCGAGATGCTGGGGGTCATCGCCAACCAGGTCGCCATCTCGATGGCCAACGCCCGCATGTACGAGGTGGTCGAGGAGCAGGCCACCACCGACGGGCTCACCGGCCTGGTCAACCACCGGACGTTCCAGGAGCGGTTCTCGAACATGCTGGGGCGCGCCGAGCGCCGCAGCTTCGCCGTCTCGCTGCTGCTGACCGACATCGATCACTTCAAGAAGGTGAACGACACCTACGGCCATCCGACGGGCGACGAGGTGCTGCGGCGGGTGGCGGCCATTCTCAAGGCGAGCGCGCGCAAGATCGACATCGTGGCCCGTTACGGCGGCGAGGAGTTCGCCATCGTCCTCGAAGGAACCGATCGGCAGGGTGCGTTTCAGCTGGCCGAGAGGATTCGCCAGGAGGTCGAGCAGCAGAGCTTCGCCTCGCAGCAGGGGGCCTTCCAGGCGACGCTGTCGATCGGCGTGGCCAGCTACCCCGACGACGCCCGCGAGAAGGCCGACATCATCGCCCGCGCCGACCAGTCGCTCTACGCCGCCAAGCACGGCGGCCGCAACCGCACGGTCTGTTTCGCCGAAATCGAGCGCGCCCGGCCGAAACTGGCGGCGGCGAAGTAACGTCCCGCATCCAAGAACCTAGAATCTTACGTCTCCCCCTTTGCGTTGGGGTTCCGCGTGCCTACGGTTGCAGGACCACTTTTTCAGTCATTCCCCGAGGCCATACCTTGATCACCCGAGGGCGTCCGGCGCGCCGAGAAAACACACAACCGGTCTCCTCGCTGAAGGAGAGGGATGAGCGCTTTCGCGTTCTGGTCGAGAGCATCCGCGACTACGCGGTGTTCATGCTCGACCGCGACGGGCGGGTGGCCAGCTGGAACACCGGGGCGGCCCTGATCAAGGGGTATCAACGGGAGGAGATCGTCGGCAAGCCGATCGACCTCTTCTACACGCGGGAGGACCGGGAGAACGGACGTCCGGCCAGGCTGCTGGCCCAGGCGGCCGACGAGGGGCGCATCGAGGACGAGGGGTGGCGCGTCCGCAAGGACGGAACCCGATTCTGGGCCGACGTGGTCATCACCGCGCTGCGGAACCCGGCCGGCGCGCTGATCGGATACGCCAAGGTGACGCGCGATCTGACCCAGCGCCAGCTGGCAGAAGAAGAGCGGCGGCGGCTCGACGCAGACCGGATCCGCGCGGAGGAGGCCCTGCGCATCCGCGACGAGTTTCTCTCCGTCGCCTCGCACGAGCTCAAGACGCCGCTCACGGCCCTGCAGCTCGAGCTCTTCGGGATGCGGGCACCGATCGAGAAGACCGGGGACGATCGGCTGGGACGAAAGTTGGCGCGCGCCGCGCGCAGCGCCGACCGACTGTCGCGGCTCATCGAGATGCTGATGGACGTGTCACGGATCGCCAGCGGTCGGCTCACGCTCAACCTCGAGCCGTTCGATCTCCGGGAGGCGATGCAGCAGGTCGTCGAGACGATGCGGGGGACGGCGGTTCGGGCGGGCTGCGACCTCTCGTTCCATCCCTCACCGGACGGCGGGCCAATCGTGGGGACCTGGGACCGTCTCCGGGTCGAGCAGGTGGTGATGAACCTGCTGTCGAACGCCTTCAAGTACGGCAGTGGCCGGCCCGTCACGCTCTCCCTCGCCCGCGACGGGGACCAGGCGACCATGGAGATCCGCGACCACGGTCCGGGAATCCCGGAGGGAGATCTCGAACGGATCTTCGAACGGTTCGAGCGCGCCACGGCTTTCAGCGACCACGGCGGCCTGGGGCTCGGTCTCTACGTCTCGCGTGAGATCGTTCGCGCTCAGGGGGGCTCGATCGTCGCACGCACGCATCCCGAGGGCGGCGCCTGTTTCACCGTCCGCCTTCCACTCGCCTGATTCGCGCACACCGGGATTCCTCGTCAGCCGACCAGCGACGGAAGGATCTCGTCGATCGGGGTGGTGACCCGGACGGTGCGGTCGCCCTTCGGTGCGATCAGGCCAGCGGAGAAGCCGGCGTACATCTCGGCGAACGCCTCGGCGACGTCGGGCGGCACGCCCGCCTGCTGCAGCGCCGCGACGTGGCCCGCGGCCGGGATGTCGACGACCGGCAGCGCCTTGCCGAGAAGCTTGCCCAATTTCTCGGCGATCTGGCGCGACGAGTAGGCCGGTCCCACCAGATCGACGACCTCGCTGCGCTCGGGCGGCGACTTCAGCACCTCGGCGATGGCGTGGCCGACGTCCTGCGTGGCCACCTGGGGCGCGGGGATGTCGGCCGTCGGCAGGAAATTGGGAAAAATCCCCGCGTTCTTCGCCGCCGAGACGGCGCCGGCGACGTTCTCCTGGAAGCTGCCGGCGCGGACCGCGACCAGCTTCGTGCCGGTCTCACGGAACTTGTTCTCGGCGTAGTGCAGGCTCTTGATCGGGCCGTTCTTGTCGGCCCGGTCGGCGCCGACCGAGGAGAGCATCACCACCAGCGGCACGCCGCCCTGCTTGATGCCGGCAGCCAGCGCATCGGCGCTCTTGCGCTGAGCGCTGTAGATGTCTCCGGTCGCATAGTGCGGCGGGATCAACGTGAAGAACCCGTCGGCGCCCTTCACCGTCGAAGCCACGAACCCGGCGTCGTCGAGTGAGCCGACCGCGACCTTGGCGCCGCGCGCCGACCACTCGGCCCCTTTTTTCGCCTCCCGCACGATGACGGTGACCGAATCCCCCGCGGCGAGCAGATCGCGCGCGACGACCGAACCGACGTGCCCCGTCACCCCAGCAACCACGAACTTCGACATTGGCGCCTCCTCTTTTGTTAGCAATCTTGAGGTTCAAGATGCAGGGCGCCATGCCCGCGTTTCAACCAGTGTCGGAAATTCGTCGCCTGGAGCGCAGGCCGGCTTGCGGCCCGGAGAACGATGCCGCCCCGGGAATGGCGAGCGGGGCCACTCATCGCGGGAGGTTCGGGGCCCTTCCAGGGTTCCGAGCTACTTGCCCGGCGACTTCACCTTCACGTCGTTGGTCGTCTCGGGGACCAGCTTGCCGTCGTCGGTGGGGCGAAAGCGGATCTCGGTCTTGACCTCGATCACCAGCTTGGCGAGCGCCTTGCCCAGCTCCTCGTGAAGGTTGAGGTGCTCCAGCCAGTTGCGCATCTCGCCGGCCGCCACGCGCATGATGTCGTCCTTCGACCGGCTGGCCGCGCCGACGCCGGCCGAGACGGCGCGGCGCACGAAGTCGGTGATGCCGGTGCGATCCTCCGCGCGGCCGGTGGGATCGTCCTCTCCCAGCGGCTCCGGCGCGCCCTCTTCGTCCCTGGCCCCGCCGTCGCCCTTCTTGTTCCCGTCCTCGCTCATCGCGACGAGGTTACCGCGAAAGAGGTCGAATCGTGTGACCGGCGGTCGCCGGGGTCTTCGAATGGGGCTGGAAGGGTATGATGCCAACGTGTCGGGCCGCGCACGTCTCTTCACCGCCTACTTCGTGACCACCCAGGTCGCCCTCTCCTATCTCGGCCTGGCCGTCTCGCGCCGGTTCCGCCGGCCGGCCGCCATCGAGCGCCTGACCCTGGAGAAACACCGCAAGAACGCCCGCCGGATCGAGGGCGCGATCATCAAGCTGCGCGGCCTCTTCATCAAGGTGGGCCAGCTCATCAGCATCATGGCCAACGTGCTGCCCGACGCCTTCCGGGAGGAGCTGCAACGGCTGCAGGATCAGGTCCCGCCGCGGCCGTACCAGGACATCGAGGCGCGGCTGCGGGAGGAGTTCGGGGGGCGGGCGCCCACCGAGGTGTTCGCCGAGTTCTCGCCGGTGCCGGTCGCCTCGGCCTCGATCGGACAGGTGCACCGCGCGCGGCTGCCGTCGGGCGAGGAGGTGGCGGTCAAGGTCCAGTACCCCGACATCGAGGAGATCGTCCGCATCGATCTGCGGGCGCTGCAGCGGATCTTCGGCGTGCTGCGCTGGTTCATGCCCGACTACGGCTTCGACACCATCTACCGCGAGATCCGCGAGATGGTGCTGGCCGAGCTCGACTACCGGCGCGAGGCCGCCGCCATCCAGAAGATCGCCGCCAACTTCGCCGCCCGCCAGCCGCCCTCGCCCCAGGTGCGGTTCCCCCGCGTGATGGCCGAGTTCTCGACCTCGCGGGTGCTCACCACCGAATGGATGGAGGGGATCAAGGTCGCCGACCTCGAACGGCTGGAGAGCCTCAAGATCGACCGCCGCGCCGCCGCGCGCGTCTGCGTCGAGGCCTACTGCCAGCAGATCTTCATCGACGGCCTCTATCACGCCGACCCGCACCCGGGGAACCTGCTGGTGCTGACGCCCGAGGCGCCCGGCGGGCCGCCCACCATCGTCTTCCTCGACTTCGGCGCGGTCGCCACCGTGAGCGAGGCGATGCGGCGCGGGATGATGTCGTTCATCCAGGGCGCCATCACGCGTGACACCGTGAAGATCGTCACCGCCATGAAGGAGATGGGCCTCATCTCGCGCCGGGCCGACCCGGAGGCGTTCGACCGGATCGTGCAGTACTTCCACGACAAGATGCGCGTGCAGATGTCGGCGGACGGCTTCTCGCTGAAGGACCTGAAGTTCGAGCCCGAAAAGAGCCTGGGGAGCCTGCTCGACCTGCGCGACCTCAACGTCAGCCTGGCGGACCTGCGCGACGCCTTCCACATCCCGAAGGAGTGGATCCTGCTCGAGCGGACGCTGCTCCTGCTGCTCGGCGTCTGCACCACCCTCGATCCCGAGATGAACCCGGCCGCCATCATCGAGCCTTACCTGGAGCGTTTCCTGCTGGGCGAGAAGAAGCAGTGGTCGGAGATCGTGCTCGAGGCGTCGCGCGAGATGGCGCTCTCGGCCCTGTCGCTGCCGGCCGAGCTGCAGCGCTTCATGGACCGCGCGGCGCGCGGCGAGATCGAGGTCGGCATCCGCAACCTCGAGGAGAACGCGCGCCTCATCTATCACGGCGGGCAGCAGCTCCTCTGGGGGATGCTGGCGGCCACGGCGGCCGTGCTGGCCACGGTGTTCGACGGTCGAGGTCAGCACCGCGCGACCTGGCTCGCCGCCATCGCCGCCGGCCTGGCGGGGCTCTTCCTCATCGGCAACTGGTTCGCCGGCCACCCCAAGCGTCCGCGCGGCCGCCGCAACTAGGAGGGGTTGCCGCACGCACGGTGAGCGAAGCGAACCACGGACATTGGCCCGACGAGTGCCGCCTGAGGGCGGCCTCGGGCGCCTTCGGGCGCCACCTACATTGACCTTGTCCGGCCCGCGGAATATCTAGAGACCACACTTCGGTTCCGCCCCCATGCGCCCCATCCTCGTCAACATCCCGTCCAAGCTGCTGTTCGTGGTGGCGTTGGCGGGCGCGCTGGTCATGTTCGTGCGCGAGCTCATCCAGCGGCGCACCCACAAGGCGGTCCCGTTCTCCTCGACGCCGCTCTATTTCGTGGCCGGCGCGATCGTCCTTTACGCCAAGGTCGGCGACTGGAGCTTCGGGCACCCCTGGGCGCCGGTGCCGATCTACTCCTACGGCGTGATGCTGGGGACGTCGCTGGTCGTCGGATGGTTCCTGGCCATGCGGTTCGCCGCCGAGGACCAGATCGATCCGCAAGAGGCCGGCACGATCTACATGTGGACCGCGGTCTGGGCGATCATCGGCTCCCGCGTCCTCTGGTTCATCAACGTCCTCACTGACCCGACGACGCAATCGAGCGTCTCGATGCTGGATCTGTTCAAGATCTGGCAGGGGGGGCTCGTCGCCTACGGCGGCATGATCGGCGGATTTCTGGCCAGCTGGTACGGCTGCCACAAGCGCAAGATCCCGCTGCTCAAGTGGGCGGACGTCTCGGCCCCTTCCGTCGTCCTCGGGACAGGCATCACCCGCATCGGCTGCTTCCTGTTCGGGTGTGACTACGGCAAGGTGACGACGCTTCCCTGGGCGGTTCGCTTTCCCGGACCGAATCCGCTGGCGCCGCACGGAAGCCCGGCCTGGCAACACCACCTGGAGATCGACGCCCTGGCGAGGACGGCCACGCAGTCGCTCCCGGTGCATCCGACGCAGCTCTACGAGTCGCTGTCGAGCCTCCTTCTCTTTGGCCTGCTGATGTACATCCGGCGGCATCGAAAGTTCTCCGGGCAGGTTTTCCTCGGCTGGGTCCTCGGCTACGGGATCCTGCGCCCCCTCATCGAGGTGTTCCGCGACGACCAGGACCGCGGCATCTATCCGCTGCCGTTCACCAGCCTGTCGTTCTCGACCTCGCAGTACATCGGGGCGGTCTCGGTCATCCTGGGGCTCGGCCTCCTCGTCGCGCTCGTGCGCCGCTACCGGCGCGATCCGGACAGCCTGCGGCTCTGGCTCACGCCGGCGCTCGCCCCCGCAAGCGGCGGAGGCGGGGGACCGGGCGCCAGCGCGAGCGATCGCCCCGCCAACAAGCGACGCAAGCGGCGTTGAGCGTGCGGGGGCGGACCGCAGCGATCGCCCTCCTTCTGACCGGGTTTGGCACGTCGGCGGCACGCGCAGGGGAGGCGCCCGCGCCCGTCAGCCCGACCGCGCCCCTCAACCCGCCCGCGCCCCTCAACCCGACCGCGCCCGTCAGCCCGACCGCGCCCGTCAGCCCGACCGCGCCCCTCAACCCGCCCGACACGGCGACGGCGCAGGCGCCGGCGCCCGCCGAGGCGCAGGCCGCGGCGGCCCAACGCGCGGCCCAGCGGGCGGAGGCGCAGGTGATCGAGCTCCGCCGCCAGCTCGAAGCGCTCGAGCGCGAGCGCGCCGGCTACGACGACGTGCGCCGCCGCCTCGACCAGGTCGATGCGCGCCAGCGTGAGGCCGACCGCCAGGCCCCCGCCGAGGCCAACCCGCCCGAGACCTCGGTGGTGCGGTTCCGCGACGACGGCATCGACATCCGCTCGCCCGACAACGGTTTCTATCTGCACCCGATGGTGCGCGTGCAGGCGATCTACACCGGCCTCGTCGCCAGCCAGGGGGCGCAGGATCCGGCTCCCCCCGACGTCTCGGGATTCTCCCTCGGGCGCGCCGAGATGATCCTGGAGGGGCATGTGGGCGGGCCCTTCTTCCAGTACCGCCTGCAGGTCGACGCCGCCCAGTCGCCGTCGCTGAAGGACGCCTACGTCGCCTGGCACCCGATCCGGATGCTGAGCATCTGGGCCGGTCAGTTCAAGGTCCCCTATGGTCTGCAGCGGCAGTACTGGAAAGCCGAGCTGGAGTTCGTCGACATCTCCGCGCCGATGGCGGCGTTCTCGCTGGAGCGTGATCTCGGCGTGATGCTCGTCGCGCGGCTGATCCCCGGCCGCCTGACGGTGCAGGCGGGCCTGCTCAACGGCTCGGGCGCCAACGTCCCCAACGACAACATCGATCTGGCCTATGCCCTGCGGGTGGTGGCCACTCCGTTCGGACCGATGCCGCAGTCCGAAGGGGACATCGAAGGGCACGTGCGCCCGCTGCTCTCCGTCGGCGCAGCCGGTTACTTCAACCTGGCGCCGACGGATGTCGTCGCCCGCTGTGACATCCCGAACGCCTGCCCCAGCATTCCGATGCCGGTGGCCGACAGCGACGGCGACGGCCGGGTCGACAACGTCGCGGTCTGGCAGGGAGGGTTCGAGCTGCGCGCGCTCTGGCGAGGCGCGGCGCTCCAGGGCGAGCTGTTCGGCCGGCTCGAGGATCCGGGCGCGGCAGGCCCTTCGCGGACCTACTGGGGCGCCTACGTGCAGGGGAGCTACTTCCTCTTGCCCCACAGGCTGCAGGTGGCGGCGCGCGCGGGGCACACCGACCTGCCGCTCTACGGCGCGACCGCCGAACAGCGCCTGCTGGCCGGCACCTCCCAGAACGAGCAGAGCGCCGTGGTGTCGAGCTACTTGCGCGGACACCGGGTCAAGGCGCAGGTTCAGTACAGCCACCTGACCAGCGACGGGCAGACTGCCCCCACCGCAAACCGCATCCAGGCGGCGGTACAGGTCGGGTTCTAGTGGTATAAGGCGATGGAATTTTTGGGACAGGAGACAGAATGAGCCTCAAGCGGAGCCACACGAGCAGCAAGAGCTCTTTCGGCGGTGACGCCGGGGCCAAGGTCGATCGCCAGGAGCTCTTCGACGAGCTCAAACGGATGGCCGCATCCAACGAGGCGTTCTCGCCCGTCGACGTCTCGCTGGCGATCGGCGCCGGCGAGCCGCAGGTCTCGAAGGCGCTGCTCGGCCTCGCCGCCGAGGGCTACCTAGAGAAGGTCGACACCGGCAAGTACCGGGCGGCAGGAATGGCGGATCTCGGACAGGCCGAGTTCTTGAAGGCGTTCGCGCGGGCGTCGCGCGTCGATTCGACCCGCCAGCGTGACCTCTCGGACATCACCCGCCTCAAGCAGAACAACGACATCATGAGGCACCGGCTGCTGACCGCGATCGCCGAGCGCGATCACTATCTGGCGGCGCTCAAGAAGCACGGCATCGATCCCGGCCCGGCGCCCGTTCCAGCGGCGCCCGCAGTGGAAACCGCGCCCGCCGCGAACCCGCTCGCCAGCGCGCCGTCGGGCAGCGCCCCCGGTCCCGAGGCGATCGCCGTCCCCTCGCCTGCCTCCGAGGAGGCCCCGTCGGGGCCGGGCGACGCCGGCGGCCATGACCAGGATCGCGACACCGACGGGCAGTCCTAGCCGGGCGTTGCTCCGCAAGGCAACGGTGAGCGAAGCGAACCATGCCCGACCACCTGCCGCCGAAGCGGCCTAGCCGCCCGCGCCTGGCGCCATGCGTGTGACGCTGATCCGGCACGCGGAGGCCGGCGACGAAGCGCCCCGAGACGAGGTCCGAGCCCTCACCGCGCGCGGCCGCGAAGACGCCCGCCGGCTGGGACAGGCGCTGGCCCGACGCGGTGTCGAATTCACCCTGATGGTGACGAGCCCGCTCGTGCGTGCGGTCCAGACGGCCGAGATCGTCGCGGCCCAGATCGGCTACCGCGACCGGATCGCGGTGACCGATCTGCTGGTCCCCGAGGCCACGGCGTCGCGCGCGGTCGGCTTTCTCCGCTCGACCGGGCGTCAGCTGGAGGGGACGCCCTCGATCGCGCTCGTGGCGCATGAGCCGATTCTTTCCGTCCTGGCGGCTGCGTTGATCGGCAAGGCGCGCCACCCCCCGCTGCGCAAGACCGAAGCCTTGCGCATCCGGCTCGGCAGCACCCCCGACGGAAAAGGGGTCCTGCGCTGGCGGGTCGACGCCCGGGGCCGCCGGGAGCAACTATGAGAAATGGCCGGCTTGGCCTAAAATAAAGCCGCCGATGGCTGGCAAGAAAAGCGCAACGTCGAATGGCCCAGCTGGCTCGACGTTCAAGGACACGACGGAGACCAAACCCGCGGTCCCGCCCGAGTCCGATCGCGAGCAGAAGCGCAACCTGGCCTATCTGGTCGTCCTGGCCGGCGTCAGCGCGGGCGAGATGTTCAAGCTGCAAGAGGACAGGACCGTGGTCGGGCGCGGTCCGACGGTCGGCGTCCGGTTGAACGACGAAGGGGTCTCACGCGAGCACTGCCAGTTCATGCGCGAGGGGGAGAAGATCATCGTGGTCGACCTCGGCTCGACCAACGGCACCTTCGTCAACGGGATCAAGGTCGATCGCAAGGAGCTGTCCGATGGCGACAAGATCATGGTCGGCTCGACGACCATCCTGAAGTTCACCTACCACGACTACCTGGACGAGGTGTTCCAGCGCCAGATGTACGAATCGGCGCTGCGCGACGGCCTCACCAAGGTCTTCAACAAGAAGTACTTCACCGACTACCTGGAGAAGGAGTTTGCCTTCGCCGCCCGCCACAAGGGGCCGCTGGCGCTGATCTTCCTCGACATCGATCACTTCAAGAAGATCAACGACACGCACGGCCACCCGGCAGGCGACTTCGTGCTGGCCGAGCTGTCCCAGATGATGGTGGAGCTCCTGCGAACCGAGGACGTCCTGGCCCGCTTCGGCGGCGAGGAGTTCACCATCCTCTGCCGCGGCTCCGACCAGAACGGCGCCAAGATCGTCGCCGAGCGCCTGCGCCGCGCCGTGGAGGAGCGCAAGTTCACCTTCGGCGGCAAGGAGATCCCGGTGACCATCAGCCTCGGCATCGCCGCCGTGCCCGAGAGCAACGTCAACGATCACGCGGCTTTTCTGGCGGCCGCCGACAAGGCGCTCTACGAGGCGAAGCGCAGCGGGCGCAACCGCGTCTGCCTGCACGGCACGGAGCAGACGCCCAAGCCCGCCGAGCCGCGCAAGGGCCGCGACCGAAGCGGGCCGACCGGCGGGTAGCGCTTCCGCGTGGCAGAGCCACGCTGCGCTCTCCGGGCTAGCTAGCGCAACCGTGCGACGGCGAGGACGGCGGCGAGCGCCAGCCCGACCGCGCCCACCAGATAGGGGGCGCGGGGATCGATGCCCGCGTAGAGCGCGCCGCCCACGATCGGCCCGAGCGCGCGTGACAGCGCCGAGGCCGACTGCAGCGTCCCCAGCGTCACCCCTTGCGTGGTCGCGCTGGCGCGCCGTGAGGCAAACGCGGGCAGCGTCGGGGAGCAGAGCCCGCTGCCGAGCGCGATCAGGCCGGAGGCCACCAGCAGCGCCACCTTGCCTGACGGACCGAACAGCGGCGACAGGCCAAGCAGCGCGAAGGCCACCGCCTGGATGCCGAGGCCGCCCTGAACCAGCCGCGCCTCCCCGAACCTCGGGACCATGCGCGACACCAGGCCCCCCTGCACCAGCGCGCTGACGATCCCCACCAGGCCGAACACGCGCCCGGTCCCGGCGTCCGACATGCCGAACCCGTCGGCGGTGAAGAGGCGGAAGGTCTGCTCCATGCCGGAGAACCAGAGAAAGAGCATGAAGTTGATCGCCACCGCCGCGCCGATGCCGGGGACGGAGATCGCCGCGCGGAACCCGGCCAGATCGATCGGCGAGGCGCGCCGCACCGACAGCCCGCGCCGCTCGGGCGGCAGCGATTCGGGCAAGGTCCGGAACGCCATCAACAAGTTGATCGTGGAGAGCCCCGCCGCCACCAGCGGCGGCAGCATCCCCTCGCGCCCAAAAGGATGGAAGCGCGACAGCTCGCCGCCGATGAAGGGGCCGAAGATGAAGCCGAGGCCGAAGGAGATCCCGACGATCGCCATCCCGCGCGCGCGGCGCTCGGGCGTCGTCACGTCGGCGATGTAGGCCTGGGCGACGGCGATGTTGGCGGTGGCGATGCCACTCCAGATGCGGGCGACGAAGAGCCAGATCAAGGTCGGCGCGAAGCCGAGCATCGCCATGCCGATCGCCGAGGCGGCGATGCTCCAGAGCAGCACCGGGCGCCGCCCGACGCGATCCGAGAGCCGTCCCCAGATCGGGATGAAGAGGAACTGCATGATGGAGAAGACCGCGCCCGGCATGGTGGCCATGAAGTCGCCGGCCCCCAGACGCCGCGCGATGCCGGGGAGAAACGGGATCACCAGCCCGAAGCCGAGCAGGTCGAGGAAGATCGTGAGGAACAGGGTGCCGAGCGAAGCGCTGCGGAGACCTTTTGCCTCGACGCCGGTGGGTGCGGCGGCCGTCATCGGCTCAGGCCCGAGCAGGGGACGGCGCGGCTCATGGCCACGCGCGCGCGCGACCACCAGGCGCCGGTGGTGCGCCGTTCGGCGCGGCTGGCGAAGACGTACCGCCAGTAGACGATGCGCACGGCGGCGGGGTGAGGCGGGAGCGGTTCGCGAAAGAGCGGCTGCACGGCGGCCGGATCCTCGCACATTCTCTCGACGAGCGTGGAGACGTAGGTCGGCTCACGCCTGCGAAAGGCCAGACCGTAGAACCAGAGCTGGAAGTCGACCCGGGGCTGGTGCGGCGCCACGAAGTCGGGCGCACGTCGCGGATCGCCCGGCTTGTGCCACAGATCGCGCGGCGTCCAGCGGCCGTCGTCGGCCGAATCGGAACGCCCGGCATCGTCGTCGGCCGAGCCGAGCGGCTCGCCCAGGGCGAGCGTCTGCAGCTCGGGCTCGATCCGCTCGCGCGTGATCGAGGCGAAGAGGTGGTAGCTGTTCACCAGCCGAAACCGCTGATTGAGCTCGAAGAGCGGCGCCACGAGCGTCAGCGCGCGGCCCGGTTCGGTGAACGCATAGAGCGCGTCGGTGAGCGACACGAGCACGAACAGCGCCGCGCCGGCGCGCCCGAGCCAGCGCACGGTCGACCCGGTCGCCGCGTCCGGCTTGTCCTCCGTCGACCGCCCAGGAGGCGCCGCGAAAGAGAGCAGCCGCGTGAGGGCGCCGCGAATCCTGGCCGGCAGATACCCCGCCGCGCGCGCCCCGGCCCGATCGACGTCGGGGTCATCGAGCAGGAAGACGTTCAGCGCCGCGGCGAGGTAGCAAAAGAAGCCGTAGTTGGCGGTGGCGGCGTTGCAGATCTGGAAGAAGGAGAAGACGAACGCGGCCAGGAGACGCGCCCGCCGCGGGCCGAAGATCAGAAACGGAACGACGAGCTCGAGCACCAGCGTGGCGCGGCTCTCGAGGTGGTGCCACCAGATCGGCAGGTGGTGCGCGGTGAACGCCAGCCAGGTCGGCAGCGGCGCGGTTTCGTAGTAGTAGGTCATCGCGCTGCCGTCCTGCCAGTCGCCGAGCTCCGACTGCCACTTGGCGACGCCCGACTCGAAGTAGAGCTTGAACAGGAGCAGACGAAACAGGAAGTGAACGAGCGGCGCCGGCCGGTCCGTCGGCAGGAAGGCGGCCAGCAGCCCGCACTCGAGCAGCAGGTTGTCCCACTGGAACGACAAGAAGTCGCGCCCCACCGTGGCGTACGAGAGATAGAGCGCGGTCGACAGGGTGAAACAGAGCCGAGCACGCCACCCGCACAGCGCCGCCACCGCCAGCGCCGCGCCGATCACCGTCCCGCCGACGAGCACCGCGTCCGAATGGAACCGCCAGAACAGCGTCGGCAGATCGGACAGGCCGACCCCTCCGTCGGCGCGCACGGCGTCCATCAGCTCGCCGACCGGCAGGAGGCCGCGGCTGCCGAGAAGGACGCGCACCTGGCTGCCGAGCGACGCCCAGGCCGCGAGGGCGATGAGCGCCAGGAGCCGGCTGGCGAGCGCCCCGACCGAGGCCCCCGATCCGAAGCTGCCGAAGCCCCACGGCGGCCAGCGAAGACCTTTCATCGCCGGAGCAGGTCCCTGGTCACGTCTTGGGGACGACCCGCCCGCCGGCCCGGAGCGCATCGCGCGCCGCCGCGACGGCCAGGGCCTGGTCAGTCCCCGCGCCGAGGGGGAAGGCTTCCCGACGGCCCCTGAGCACCTCCAGCGACGCGCGCACCGACGCCGCCAGCGCCGCCAGGTCGTAGCCCCCCTCCAGCAACAGGGCCAGCTTTCCACCGCAGGTCCGCTCGGCCAGCTCGGCCAGCGCCGAGGTCATCGCCGCGAACCCGCGCTCGGTGAGGTTCATCTCGGCCAGCGGATCGCGCGCGTGCGCGTCATAGCCGGCCGAGACGATGATCAGCTCCGGGGCGAAGGCGCGCCCGACGGGGAGAAACAGATCGTGAAACACGGCGCCGTAGTCGGCGTCGTCCTGCCCGGCCGGCAGCGGGCAGTTGACCGTCGCCCCTTTCCCGGCCCCGACGCCGATCTCCTCGGCGGCGCCGGTGCCTGGATAGAACGGGAACTGGTGCACCGACATGTAGAGGACGTCGTCGCGCCCGGCGAAGATCTCCTGCGTCCCGTTGCCGTGGTGGACGTCCCAGTCGACGATCAGGACCCGCGCCGCGCCCGCGCGGCGGGCCGCCTCGGCCGCCACCGCAGCGTTGTTGATGAGGCAGAACCCCATCGCCGCGGCGGGACGCGCGTGGTGCCCGGGCGGGCGGACCAGCGCGAAGGCGTTGGCCGCGCGCCCCTGCATCACCGCCTCCACGGCGCCGACCGCCGCGCCGGCCGCCAGCGTGGCCGCCTCCCAGCTTCCGGGCGAGACCGCCGTGTCGGGATCGAGCTCCGCGTATTCGCCGGCCAACCGGGCCAGCCGGGCGCGATAGGCGGGGCTGTGGACCGCCTCGATCTCGGCGTCGGTCGCGGCGCGCGGCATCTCGATCCGCACGCCGTCGAGGGGCGCGCGCCCGAGCTCGCCCATGATCGCGTCGAGCCGCGCCGGCGACTCGACGTGGCCCGGCCCCGGGTCGTGATCGAGAAACTTCGGATCGGTGAGGACCAGCGTGTCTGCCGCACCTGGTGTCGCTGGCTTGCTCATGACGTCACCGCCGGCAGGTCGAAGCTGAAGACGCAACCGCCGCCGGGCGCGTCGCGCACCACCACGTCGCCGCCGTGGTCGCGCACGATCTCGCGGACGAAGGCCAACCCGAGCCCCGTCCCCTTCTCCCGGGTGGTGAAGAACGGCGTGAAGATCTGCTCGCGCAGAGCCGCCGGCACGCCGGGCCCGTCATCGCGCACCTCGATCCGCAGGCCTGTTTCGACCGGCCACGCGGCGAGCTCCACCCTTCCCTTGCGCGCGGCCGTGGCGGCGTTGCGCGCCAGGTTCAACAGCGCCCGGCGGAGCTGGCCCACATCGGCGCGCACACGCAGCCCGGGCGGCATGTCGACCACGATGGCCGCGCCGCTGGCCGCGCGGGTCAGCTCGCGCACCTCGTCGAAGAGCGGTCCCAGCGCCACCGTCTCGAGGTGGGGCGGCGGCCGGCGGGCGAACTCCAGGAACTCGTTGACCACCGTCTTCAGGTGACCGACCTCGCGCTCGATCCGGTGAACCTCCTCCAGCCTCTCCGGCTGCGCGCCGAGCGCGTCGCGCAACAGCCCCGCGTAGAGCTCGAGCCCCCCGAGGGGATTGCGCACCTCGTGCGCGATGCCGGCCAACATCATCTGCATCCTTTCGTCGCGCGCCTTGAGCGCGGCGCGCGTCTCCTCGAAAGTCTGCGCCAGAAGACCGATCTCGTCGCGGGTTTCGATCGGCACGGGCGCGTCGAGGTCACCGCGTCCCAGACGGGCCGCCGCCTGCGCGAGGCGGGTGATCGGCCCCGAGATCCTCCGCGCGATCCAGGCGGTCACCGCCAGCACACCGATCGCGGCCGCGATCCCGGCCAGGATCATCGAGCGGCGAAAAGCCGCCAGAATGGCCGGGTAGTCGGCGTTCCCCTCGACGGCGACCAGGCCGGCCGGCCCGCCCACCTCGCCGGGCTCGCCGACCGCGGCGTAGGCGCGCTTGTAGGCCACGCCGTCGTGACCGACGAAGAGCGGCGAGGCGGCGGGCGTCCCGGCCAGGGCGCGCGCGATCTCGGCCCTGTCGGCCTCGAGATCGTACGCCCGCGCGCCGAGCTGCAACGCGCCCGCGCTGTCGCCGCGCGCGCCGAGCTCCGGCGTCACCGCCAGCACGCGCCGCACGCCCAGCCGCCCGCGCGCGGCGTCGAGCCGCCGGCGCACGTTCGCGTAGGTGAGCGACTCCTCGTCGCCTGGACCGATCGCGCGGAGCTGCTCGGGGAGAATCGTCGCCGCCGCGCCCGCCGCCGCCGTCTCCAGCCGCCGCGACAGCTCCTCCTCGAGCGCGCGCCGCGCCAGCTGCTGCGCGAAGACGCCGAACACCACCAGCGCGCCCACCGTCGGGACGACCGTCCCCGCCAGCAACCGCACCAGCAGTCTTCGCGACGGCCGAGCGTCCATCGCCCCATTGTGCCGCCCACGCCCGGGGCGCGCCAAGGCCGAAACCAGGTCGTTGGATCCAGGAAAATACCAACGAATTTCCGCACGATCGGCACCTTGCTGGGGATGCCAGCGATGCACACGGTCAGGTCACCGGAGAGGTGACCCAATGGACACGAAATCGATGACCCGTAAGGAATTCGTCGCGCTGACGTTCACGTTGATTGGCAGCGTGGCGGTCGCTTGCTCGTCGTCGTCGAGCTCGAACGACGGCGGGACGGGCGGAAGCAATGGCAGCGGCGGGACGACCGGCACCGGCGGAATCACCGGCCGGGGCGGAACGGCCGGCGGAGGCGGAATCGGGACGGGCGGGGCGGGCGGAAACGGCACCGCGGGGACCGCGGGCAGCGCGGGCGCGGCGGGCAGCAAGGGTGCCGCGGGCAGCACGGGCGCCGCGGGCGATACCGGCGCCGCGGGCAATACCGGCGCCGCCGGGGCCTGACCGACGGACCGCGTCGTTCCCCGCGGCGTGGTCGTCCATCAGGCAAAAACGGGGGTCGGGCCGGAGCGCAGAAAAATAGCGCGCCAGCTTGACTTAGAGGCACCTTACGCTAAAAGATGCCCGCCTTCCGGTGCGGCGGATATTCTTGTGCCTTTAGTACCCAGGGAGAAGATCGACGACGTTCGGGACCGCACCAACATCGTCGATGTCGTCAAGCGCCATGTGGAGCTCAAGCGGGCGGGAACGGGGAGCTGGAAAGGGCTTTGCCCCTTTCACAGCGAAAAAACACCCTCGTTCACCGTCCACGAGCCCCGGCAGTTCTTCCACTGCTTCGGCTGCGACGAAAAGGGGGACGCCATAAGCTTCCTGGTCAAGATCGAGCAACGTCCGTTCATGGACGTTCTGACCGACTTGGCCCAGGCGGCGGGCGTCGATCTGGAGGTCCGGCCGCTCACGCCGGCCGAGGTCAAGGCGCGCAAGGAGGCCGAGTCCGAGCGCGACCGGATGCTGCGCGCGCTCGATCTGGCGGCCGCCTTTTTCGAGGACCAGTACCTCTCGCCCGCCGGCGCGGCCGCGCGCGCCTACGTCGAGGGGCGCGGCATCGGCACGGCCGTGCGCGAGAGGTTCCGCGTCGGCTACGCCCCGGCGCGCTGGGATGGCCTCTCGTCGCACCTGGCCAGCAAGAAGATCCCCGTCTCCGACCTGGAGCGGCTGGGCCTCTGCGCGGTCAACGAGCGCGGGCGCTACGACTTCTTCCGCGACCGGGTGATGCTGCCGGTGATCGATCGCCAGAAGCGCGTGGTCGGTTTCGGCAGCCGCCTCCTCGATCCGGACGCCAAGGATCGCAAGTACGTCAACTCGCCCGAGTCGCCGCTCTTTCACAAGAAGGAGCAGCTCTATGGCCTGCACGCCGCGCTGGAGGCGATCCGCAAGACCGGCAGCGCCGTGGTCGTCGAGGGGAACTTCGACGTGCTCGCGCTGCACGAGGCGGGCATCGAAGAGGCAATCGCGCCGATGGGGACCGCTCTCACCGTCGAGCAGGTGTCGGCGCTCGGACGTATCGCCAAGACGGTCACGGTGGTGTTCGACGGCGACAGCGCCGGGCAGCGCGCGGCGCAGAAGGCGGTGCCGCTGTTCATCGACGGCGAGGTCGACGGCCGGGTGGCGCGTCTGCCAGCCGGGTTCGATCCCGACGACTTCGTGCGCCGCAGCGACGACGGCGCTGCCACGTTCCGGCGCATGGTCGACGGGGCGCGGCCGATGCTCGATCAGTTCATCCAGGACAGCGTCGAGGAGAGCAGCATCGAAGGCAAGCTGGCGACGCTGGAGAAGGTCGCTGAGCTCCTGGTCCGGGTCCGGAACCAGACCAAGCGCGAGCTCTACGCCGGGCAGCTGGCCGGCGTGCTCGGCCTGACCACCCTTCAGGTCAAGCGCGCGCTGCAGGAGGCCGCGACGCGCGCCCACCGCGGCAGCCACACGGCGCCCGGCGCCGAGGCGGCGGCGCCTGCCGAGACCCCCGTCGCAGCCGCCCCGGTGCGGCTGCCGCCGGAGGAGCTGCACGTGATCGTGCTCCTGGCCCGCTACCCCGAGCTCTTGCGCGCGCCCGAGGCCGCCCGCGCCGGGGAGCTGCTGCTGCACCCGACGCTTCGCCAGCTGTACCGGACGGCCGCCGCCATGGTCGCCGAGACCGGCAAGCTCGACGTGCCGGCCTGGCTGGACGCCGCGCCGGTCGATCAGCGCAAGACGGTGACGGCCGGCCTCATGGACGGAAGCCTGGCCGAGGTCGCCGATCCGACTGGCCTCCTCCGCAAGCTGGCCACCCGGCTTGAGCTTCTGCGGCTGGACGCCGAGATCGAAATGAGCGCGCGGCTGTCGCGGGAGGCCCACGCGCGGGGGGACGAGGCGGCGCAGCGCGCGCTGTCGATCCGCGGAATCGAGCTTCGTAAAACCAAAGAAGGGCTGCAGGCAGCCCTGCAGAGGCCTTAGGGACATGGAACACGAGACCTTCGACAACGAATCCGACAACGACGACGTGGACGACGAAGAGGTCCCGCGGACGCCGCGAGCCCCCAAGCCGGCCAAGAACGGCGCGCCCAGCGCGGCGGGCGCGTCCAGCGCTTCGAAGAAGGCCTCCAACAAAGAGAGCGAGCGCAAAAAGCGCGAGCTCATCACGATGGGGAAAGCCAAGGGCTTTTTGACCTACGACGAGGTCAACGAGCACATGCCGGAGAACATCGTCTCGTCGGACCAGATGGACGACTGGCTGTCGGCCTTCTCGGGCGAGGGGATCGAGATCGTCGACTCGTCGTCGAAGATCAAGGTCGCCAAGGGAGAGAACGCCGAGGCCGAGAGCGAGGAAGAGGACGAAGAGGAAGCGGCGGCCGCCGCCAAGAAGGAAGAGGCCGAGGAAGAGGAAGACGCCGACGGTTACTCGAAGACCAACGACCCGGTGCGCATGTACCTGCGCAAGATGGGGTCGGTGTCGCTGCTCACCCGCGAGGGCGAGGTCGAGATCGCCAAGCGGATCGAGGACGGTGAGCGGCGCGTGCTGCAGGTCGTGCTCAACTCCTCGGTCGCCATCGAGGAGATCCTGGAGCTCGGCGACAAGCTGCGGAAGCAGAAGATTCGCGTCAAGGAGGTGGTCAAGGACGCGGACGAAGAGGACGCCGAGTTCGACGAGCAGTGGCACATCGAGCGCGTCTGCAAGGTGATCGACAAGATTCGACGGCTCTGGAAGGAGCAGGAGAAGGTCGCCGAGAAGCTGGATGCCAAGGCGGTCTCCGAGCCGACGCGCAAGAAGTACAAGAAACAGATCACCGATCTCAAGCAGGAGATCCTCGACGCGCTTCAGGAGATGCGCTTCAACAAGAAGCAGATCGACAAGATCGTGCTGAAGTTGAAGGAGCTGGTCGAGCGGATCGAGCAGGCCAACCGCGAGATCATCGGCTGCGAGGTCAAGTCGGGGCTGTCGATCAAGGAGCTGCAGAAGACGCTGCGGGAGATCCGCTCGTCCCCGCTGCGCCAGCGGGCCATCGCCAAGAAGCTGGGCATCCGCCCCGACGAGATCGAGGAGATGGCGCTGGTCATCGCCAACGCGCGCAAGAAGGTCAAGCGCGTCGAGGAAGAGGCCAAGCTGACCGAGCACGTCCTGCGCGACACGGTCAACGAGATCGAGGACGGCGAGCGAACGGCCGAGAAGGCCAAGGCGGAGCTGGTCGAGGCCAACCTGCGCCTGGTGGTCTCCATCGCCAAGAAGTACACCAACCGCGGGCTGCAGTTCCTCGACCTGATTCAGGAGGGGAACATCGGCCTCATGAAGGCGGTCGACAAGTTCGAGTACAAGCGCGGCTACAAGTTCTCCACCTACGCCACCTGGTGGATCCGGCAGGCCATCACCCGCGCCATCGCCGATCAGGCCCGGACCATCCGCATCCCGGTCCACATGATCGAGACGATCAACAAGCTCATTCGCACCAGCCGCTACCTGGTGCAGGAGCTGGGGCGCGAGCCGACGCCCGAAGAAATAGCCGAGAAGATGGAGCTCCCCTTAGACAAAGTCCGCAAGGTCCTGAAGATCGCCAAGGAGCCGATCTCGCTGGAGACGCCGATCGGCGAGGAAGAGGACTCGCACCTCGGTGACTTCATCGAGGACAAGAGCGTCATCTCGCCGTCGGACGCGGTCATCTCCATGAACCTGGCCGAGCAGACCCGCAAGGTGCTGGCCACGCTCACGCCGCGCGAGGAGAAGGTGCTGCGCATGCGCTTCGGCATCGGCGAGAAGTCCGACCACACGCTGGAGGAGGTGGGGCAGGACTTCGAGGTCACCCGCGAGCGCATCCGCCAGATCGAGGCCAAGGCGCTCCGCAAGCTGCGCCACCCGTCGCGCTCGAAGCGCCTCAAATCCTTCATGGAGGGATGAGAGGGGCGGAAGGGGCTTTGCCCCTCCCACCGGCCCACCCCACGGAGTGAAGTGGGCCCGGATCTGCTCGGCAGGTAAGTCTCCGGCGGGCAAAGCCCGCCTCCGATCAACCAGGAGAGAGATGCGATTCGCGGTCAAGATCGATGGTCGGGAGCGGATCGTCGAGCTGGACGAGGCCGGCAAGCCGCGCGTGGACGGCGTCGTGTGGGACGTCGAGATCGTCGAGGCGGAGCGCGGCGTCTGGCTGTTGCGGCACGACGGCCAGCAGACGGTCGCGGTCGTCGACGGGGCGGGCGCGAAGACGGTCGTGGAGATCCGGCGGCCCGGCGCCGACCCGCTGGTGCTGGCCGCCGAGGTGACCGACGCCCGGCGGGCGAAGATCGCCGTGCCGGCCCGCGCGGGCAACGACGCCGCGCCGGTCACGATGCGCTCGCCGATCCCGGGGCGGGTCGTCAAGCTGCTGGTGAAGGTGGACGACACGGTGAAGGCCGGTCAGACCGTCATCGTCCTCGAGGCGATGAAGATGGAGAACGAGCTCCGTGCGCCGCGCCACGGCCGGGTCTCGATCGTCCGGTGCGCGGAGGGGGCAGCGGTGGAAGCGGGCCAGGATCTCGTCACGATCGCGTAGACGAAGCCCGGCAACGCCCGTAGTCTCAACCCGATGCTCGCGGTTGCCGTTCTGGCCTCGTGGTTGGCGCAGGCCGAGCCGGCACCGACGGAACCGTCGCCGGCAACGCCGGCCGCCCCGCTGGTGGTGACCCCGCCGCCACCGCCGTCGCCGTTCGACAAACGGGTCGCCGTGTACGCAGGGCTCAGCCATCGTCTCGGGCCCGAAGGGAAGAGCATCGGTCCGGCCAACGGCCCCTCGTTCGGGGGCAGCTTCGCGCGCCGTTACTGGGCGTCCCCGGAGGGTTTCGATCTCGACCTGGGGCTCGACTTCTTCTACGACCAGTTCGAGACCGACCTGCTCGGAACGACCATCTCGCAGACCAGCTTCGCGCTCACGCAGACGGCCGGCTGGCGCTGGCGCCGGTTGCGCCCCTTCGCCCAGGTCGCCGCCGGCGTCGCCATCGGGTACGTCTCGATCCCCAACGGAAACCTCGACTCCACGCAGCCGCTGGTGCGCGGCGCGGCCGGCCTCGACGTGGCGATCACACCAAACATCGGGGTGTCGCTGCGCCTGGCCTACACACTCTTCTTCTCCCGACCAACCGTCACCACCGACGTCACCCCGCCCGCGACCCCGATGACCTACTCCCCGCTCGGCAATCTGCTCGACGCCGATCTGGGCGTGGTCATGCTGTTCTGATCCCATGGGCCGCCGCGCGCTCACCCTCTGTCTTCTTCTCGTGCCGGCCGTCGGCCTCGGCGCGCTCGGCCTGTTGATGGTCGCGGCGGCGCCCGCGCGCCCGGGCGCCGCAGGCGTCGGCGCGCCCGCCCACTATGCGGTCCGCCAGTTGGTCGGGCTCGGCTGCGGCGCCGCGCTGGGTGCCCTCCTGGCGCGTCTCGGAACGCGGCGCCTCTTCGCCGCCGCACCGCTCGTTTTTCTGGCGGCGCTGGCGCTCACGCTGGCGGTGTTCGCCCCGGGCATCGGCGTGCGGGCGGCGGGGGCGCGGCGTTGGGTCCACCTCGGCTTCTTGTCGGGCGGCCCTGCCCCTTTTCTTCTGGGCGCGGTGGCGTTGCTGGTCGCTGCCGCCCGTGACCCCCGGGCGCGGCGTCTGGCGGTCGCCGGCGCGCTGCTGGCGGTGCTGGCGCTGGTCATCGAGCCGGACTTCTCGGCCGCGGCGATCGCCCTGGCGGTGGCGTTCGCCGCGCTGGCCGGCGGGGGCGTGGCCGGGCGGCGCCTGCTGCCGGCGGCGGGCCTGTTGCTCATCGCGCTGGCGATCGGCGCGACGCGCTTCGGATACGTCGACAACCGGATCCGCGGCTTTCTTTCGCCGGAGAGCGATCGCCGCGGCAAGGGGTTCGAGGTGCTGGCCCTGGCGCACGCCAACGCCGCCGGCGCGGCGCGCGGCGTCGGGCTCGGCCGAGGCAGCTCGCGCCATCGGCTGTCGTCGCCCGCCAGCGACTACGCCTTCGCGATGGTCGGGGAGGAGCTGGGACCGGCCGGCGCCTTCGGGGTCCTCGCCGCCTGGCTGGCCATCGGCGCGGGCGTGGTGCTGGCCGCGCGCTCGCCGGCCGCCCGCCACGATCCGTCCGCGCGTGCCGCGGTGGCCGGCCTCGGCACCGCGCTCGGGGCCCCGGTCGCGCTGCACATCGCCGTCTGCCGGGGGTGGCTCCCGATCATCGGCGTGACCATGCCGCTCCTCAGCTACGATCCGGCGTTGACCGTCGCCTCGGGCGCCGAGCTGGGGTTGCTGGCGGCGATCGTGCTAGACGCTCGGGCAGAGCTCGCGTGAACCCTCTCTTCGCACCTCTCCTCGATCGCACCCTCATCGTCATCTCCGGAAAAGGAGGCGTCGGTCGGACGACGGTGGCGGCGGCGCTGGCGCGCGCGGCCGCCGACGCCGGCAAGCGGGTGCTGATCGCCGCCTCGGCCCCGACCGATCGGCTGGGGCACCTCTACGGGCGGGCGCCCCTCGGCCCCACGGTGACCACGGTGGCGCCCGGAATCGACGCGGTCAACATGACGCCCGAGAGCGCGTTGCGCGAGTACGGCGTCCTGACCCTCCGCTCGGAGCTGGTCGCCCGCGCGCTGCTGGAGAACCGCGCCGCCCGCTCCTTCTTGAGCGCGGTGCCGGGCCTCGACGCCTACGCTGTCCTCGGCAAGGCCTGGTGGCACACCACCGAGCGGTTGAACGGCCGCCTGCGCTACGACCTCACCATCCTCGACGGCCCGGCCAGCGGCCACGCGGCGCTCATGCTGCGGATCCCGGGCGCGATCCTCGATGCCATGTCCAAGGGACCGCTGGCCCCCGACGCCCGCGCCATCGACGAGCTGCTGCACGACCCGAGGCGGGCGGCGCTCCTCATCGTGACGCTTCCGGAGGAGTTGCCGGCGCGCGAGGCGGGCGAGCTGGCGGCGGCGCTGCGCGAGCTCCGCCTGCCGCTCGGTCCGCTGGTGGTGAACGCCGTCCCCTCGGGGGACGCGACCGCCCCCGCGCTCACCCCGATTCTGGAGCGGGCGGCGGCAGCCGCTGACCCGGCGCTGGGGGCGACGCTGCGGTTGACGATCGCCGCACGCGCGCATCGCCAGATCGCCGAGCAGACCATTGCCGGACTGCGGCGCGACCTGGGGCTGCCCATCCTCGCGCTCCCCCGTCTCCCCACCGTCGACGTCGGCCCCGCCGAAATCGCCACTCTCGCCAGGCAGCTCGCCGCAGCCCAGGTCGAGACTCCGTAGCCCGCGTCAGGTTTCCGACGGCGAAATGCGATTTGCGGGGCCGCGCGGCGACCGGTATCGTGGCTCACAGCGACGACTTTGCTTGCTCTTCACCTTCTGTCCGCCCTGCTCGCTTTAGCGCCGAACGAGGGCACCGAACCGCCCCATCTGGTCGCGGTCAAGACGCCGGCCCCGCCGCTCATCGACGGTCGCCTCGAAGATCCGGTCTGGCAGCTGGCCCCGGGCACCTCGGCGTTCACGCAATCCTTCCCTTTCGACGGCGGGCTGCCCTCGGAAAAGACCGTGCTGCGCGTGCTCTACGACGAGACGGCGATCTACATCGGGTTCGAGTGCGAGCAGCTCCACACGCCGATCGTCGAGCGCCTGACCCGCCGCGACCGCGACTCGGAGAGCGAGTGGGTCTACGTCAACATCGATTCGCGCAACGACGGCAAGAGCGCCTACATGTTCGCCGTCAACATCGCCGGCGTGCTCGCCGACGCACAGATCATCGACCAGACCACCTACTCCTGGGAGTGGGACGAAAACTGGGAAGCGAAGACCACCCGGACCAAGAAGGGCTGGTCGGCGGAGATCCGGATCCCGCTGCGGGTGCTGCGCTTCGACAGCAAGCTGCCGGTGCAGAGCTGGGGGTTCCAGGCCTCGCGCTTCATCGCCCAGCGGGAAGAGACCGACCTGTGGACCTACGTCCCGCGTGACGTCGCGGCGCCGATCGCGTTCTACGGACGCCTCGATGGCCTCAGCGATCTCAGGGGGGCCGGCGCGCTGGAGCTGCAGCCCTTCGTCCTCGCCTCCGGCCAGCGGCGCGACGCCAGCCAGATGGCCGTCGGAGGCGGCACCTCGGGCAGCGCCTCGGCCGGCCTCGATCTCAAGTGGCACATCGCCCAGGACCTCACCTTCGACGCCGCGCTCAACCCGGACTTCTCCCAGGTCGAGCTCGACCAGATCATCCTGAACCTCGGCACCTACGAGACGTTCCTGCCGGAGAAGCGCCCGCTTTTCCTGGAGGGGATCGACGCCTTCTCGTTCCCGATGCAGGTCTTCTATTCGCGCCGGATCGGCAGCGCGCCGGTGGCGCCCTCGCTGCGGAGCGATGCCTCCAGCAACGAAGAGCTGGTCAACCTCACGACGCCGGCGACGATCTACGGCGCCGGGAAGCTGGTCGGCCGCCTCAGCCCCAACTGGACGATCGGCGCGCTGAGCGCCCTCACGGCCGCCAACAACGTCACCATCTACGACAACATCAACGAAAGAGAGACCCAGCGGCTGGCGGCGCCGATCACCGCATTCAACGTTCTGCGTCTCAAGCGCGAGCTCGGCAGCGGCGGCCACATCGGCCTCATCGGAACCGGCTCGACGACGTTCGAGAACGACGGCGGCTACCCCAAGCTGACCACCGAGAGCCTTCGCGAGCTGTGCCCCTCGGGGGCGACCCCGCCCGTCGGGAGCAACTGTTTCCACGACGCCTACGTCGGCGGCCTCGACGGTCTCTGGCGCTCGCCCTCGGGCGCCTACGTCGTCAACGGCGCGTTCATCGAGTCGTACATCCGCGGCGGGCCGGTGGTCATGCAGCCCGACGGGACGTTGATCGGCTCGGGCGCGGCGGCGCCGGGCGGGTGGCTGCGGGTGGCGAAAGAGGGGGGCAAGCACCTCACCTGGAGCGCGGAGTACACCGGCGCGGGGCGCCAGCTCGACTACAACGACCTCGGCTACATGCAGCGGCAAAACGTGGAGACCGTGCAGGCGACTGTCGGCTGGCGGACGCTGGAGCCGGGCAAGCACACCGTCGACACCACCAGCACCCTGGTCGTCTCGGACAGCCGCAACATGTCCTGGCTCGATCTCGGGCAGGGCTACGAGCTGAACACGCGCCTCCACCTGCTCGACTTCTCGTCGGTGTTCCTGGCCGCGGACTACGCCCCCGCGCGCTTCGACGACCGCGAGGTCGGCGACGGCACCGCGCTCGAGCGCGCCGGCTACCTCGGCGGCAAGCTGGAGTACGACAGCGATCCGCGCCGCGCCGTCTACGCGACGATCGCCAACCAGACGCAAGTGATGGGCGCCGGCATCTACGCGACCAGCGTGCAGGCGAGCGCCCTGTTCCACGCGCTCCCGCAGCTCGACATCGAGATCATCCCGACGTTCACCTGGGCGGCCGGCGAGTACCGCTACGCCTGGCAGTCGGTCGGCCCGGACGACCCCTATCTGTTCGGCAAGCTGGCCGCCAAGAACGTCAGCGCCACCCTGCGCGCCAGCTACACCTTCACCCCGCGCCTCACGCTGCAGGCCTACGCGCAGGCCTTTCTCGCCTCCGGACATTTCTCCGACGTCCGCGCGATCGGCGCCCTGCCGAGCGGGCCCGGCGCGCCCCCGCGCCAGCCAGGCGGCACGGTTCACCTGTCGACGCTCGCCGGCTCTCCGGGAGTCATCCCCGGCACGAACCCCGACTTCGAAGAGGCGGCCATCAATGCCAGCGTCGTCTTCCGCTGGGAGTACCGCCTCGGTTCGACTCTCTATCTCGTGTATACCCGCTCACAAATTCCAGAGGTACAGAACCTGATGGGCCCGGCGATGCTGGCTCCGCGCGAGTTCAACCACGGCGCGGCGACCGACGTGATTTTGCTGAAACTCTCATATTGGTGGGCCAGCTGATTCGAGACTAGCGCCCACTAGTCATAGATCCTGGAACCCGGCTGGTCTTAGTCGCGGCGCGCCCGGACGCGGAGGTCGTTGAGATGACGGTCTCTGCTGGGTTGGGCGAGGTGGCACGATCGCTGCTTTGTCCGTGGCGTCGTTTTCAGACGACCATGACCACGACGAGGAAGAGCACGGACCTGAAAGCGAGGACGACGATCGAGCTCGGCGGTCTCAACGCCACCAACCACACCTGCGCTGGTCTCGAGGTCCGCCAGCCAGGCAACGCCGCGTCGCCATCGATCACAACTGCGGCGCCGGTCTCGTCTTGAGATCGAGCCACGCTCTCCACACCCTCGTCAGCAGAACCGCGTCGAGCGTTTACAGAGTCAGGTTCGCCAAGAAACATTGAGAGAGAACTCGGTCTCTCTCGACGGATCACGCAGCATTTTCGGTGAGCGAGAACGCGACGTGAGTTCGGGTATCGCAGGCTCACGAAAATAGTTCACGCATATCGCGTTTTCTCTGCGGCCTCACGCCGATCTCACCGCCGGTCTTCGTTCGTTCCCACGCGGGCCACCAGTTCGTCGACAAGAAACAACACGATCGATCGTGATTAGCGTCCGCTAGTCACAGATCTCGGAAGTCTCTTGGTCAGAGGCTCGCCACGCTCGCGTCTCCAAATCGTCGGAAAATCTGGCTCGCTTTTATCGCGACCGCTATGGCACGGTCGCTGCAACTCCGTGAGGTGTTCACGGAAAAAAACCTCGAGCAAAAAAATCAGGGAGACCACGATCATGAAGACCACGACGACGACCACGACCGGCCTGAAGGTGAAGAGCGCGATCAAGGCTGGTGGCGGGCCTGGCTCGCTTGTCGCCAATCACAATCGCTCCGCACTCAAGGTCAAGTCGACGATCAAGGCCGGTGGACTCGGCACCGCCAATCACAATCGCTCCGCACTCAAGGTCAGGTCAGCGATCAGGGCCGGCGCCGTCGACGTACTGTCGGCCAACCACAGTCGCTCCGCACTCAAGGTCAAGTCAGCGATCAGGGCCGGCGCCGTCGACGTACTGTCGGCCAACCACAATCGCTCCGCACTCAAGGTCAGGTCAGCGATCAAGGCCGGCGGACTCGGCACCGCCAACCACAATCGCTCCGCACTCAAGGTCAGGTCAGCGATCAAGGCCGGCGGACTCGGCACCGCCAATCACAATCGCTCCGCACTCAAGGTCAAGTCAGCGATCAAGGCCGGCGGACTCGGCACCGCCAATCACAATCGCTCCGCACTCAAGGTCAAGTCAGCGATCAAGGCCGGCGGACTCGGCACCGCCAATCACAATCGCTCCGCACTCAAGGTCAGGTCAGCGATCAAGGCCGGCGGACTCGGCACCGCCAATCACAATCGCTCCGCACTCAAGGTCAAGTCGACGATCAAGGCCGGCGGACTCGGCACCGCCAATCACAATCGCTCCGCACTCAAGGTCAAGGAGTAGTCAACGTAGGCGGCACGGGAGATGCTGGGGGCCATCCACATCGGATCCCAACTCAGATAGCACGACGTCCAACATCGGCCTGCGCCGATTCGTGCTTTTGAAGCCACGCTTCCACCTGCGCCAGATTCTTACCGAGGGCCGCCTTCTCGTACACGGCTCGAGCGTCCTCTGCCAGTCGACGAGCGCGGCTCTGTTCTCGGCCCGATTCCCACAGCGCCTTTGCAAGGGCGAACCAAGTGTCGGCCCGATCGATCGGATCAACACCATCCTGGTCCCCGCGCATCTTGACGGCCCGCTCTAGCGGCTCGACTGCAGCAGCGCCTCGCCCTTCCGTCAGATAGCCGATACCGATTCCAGTCAAGGAATAGGCGAGGACCGGTGCTTCCTTGCCGAGCTCGCGCTGCCAGATGGCGATCGCCTCTTCGAACGATCGCCGCGCCTCGTCCGGTTTGCCAAGGGCGTTGAGAATTTCGCCGCGATTGTTCAGCTGACTGGCCAAGTCCGGGTGTCCTGGACCGAGCCTTTTGACCTGGATTTCGATCGATCGCTCGACGTGAACCAACGCTTCTTCGTTCCGACCAGCGCCCTCTAGCACGTAGCCAAGGTTCCCTTCGGACTTCCCGACATCAGGATGATCCGGGCCCAGCAGGGCCTTCTTGAGCGCCAGTCCTTCTGTGAGCGCCTGTACGCCTGACTCCGTATCGCGGTGGACAGCGTAGGCACATCCGAGGTTGTTGAGCGCCCACGCTCTTAACAACTCGTGTCCGCCGAGCCGCTTGAGCACCGCGTTCGCGGTCACGAACCATCTCTTGGAGTCCTCAAGCCGTGCTTCTTGATCCCCCACCACGAAGACCAGTGTGGTCGCAACCTCGGCACGGATCTCGTCGTGCCGTGACGCGTCCGCAAGACTGTAGGCCTCGACCAACGCTTTCTCGGCAGCGTGGGGGTCGTTGGTTCTCTGTTTCATTGTCCCGAAGAGTCCCAGAGATTCTGCCAGCAGCGGCTCATAGCCGACCGTGCGAGCTTCCAAAACCAGTGCTGGTGCGTTCTGCAGCGTCTCTTTCCACCTTCCGGCATCGAATCGCGCTTTCGTTTCCGCCATCCGCTTCCGCAGATCCGCCACCTTAGCCACCTTAGCCGGATCGTCGGGTGGCCGAACGACGGCTCGCAGCGTCGGAACGTCCGCGCAGCGGTCGAGCGTCGCAAGGGCGTTCGTCGCGGAAACAGCATTCTCGACGACCTCTCCCGTGGCGTCGGCGAATACATCCGTGAGGGCGTGGAATCCGTTGAGTCGCTCGTTCAGGCAGGACATACGCAAGTCCAGCACCTCCGGGGACTGCTCATGGCGGAGCTGCGTCGCCTCGCAAGTCTGCTTGTACATGTTCGCCCAAGTCTGGGCGTAGCCGGTCATCGCGCGCGTGACCGTTTCGTAGACGTCGGCGGCGTAGCTCTTTCCCGTCCGCATGAATGCGGCATGAATCTGAGACTGCCGCGGGGTCTCGGGTTGATCGGGCGGGTGAAGCTCCCAAATGCCCGCCAACTTCTCGCCGGCGCCGTCGCAAAGGGCCCGCCTGTCGATCAAGCTCTGGCGGACCCCGAGGCCGACCAACACCGGCAGCATCGCCACCGTCGCACCAACCGCCCACTTTCGCCGTTCCGCGCGCGGGTCTTTGCCGAGCGCGGCGAGCAGCTCCGCCATCGACGGATATCGCTCCGCCGGCGCCGAGCGCAAACCGCGCAGCAAGATCCGGCGTACCCAGAATGGCACCTTCGTTCCGGGCGGCGCGGAGCGGATGGTCCCCTGCACGACGTTCGCGGTCAACTCGGTCAGTTTTTTCCCCGGGAACGGCCGCTCTCCGTAGAGCGACTCGTAGAGCGCCACGCAGAAACTGAACTGATCGGTGCGCGCGTCGGTCTCTTTGCCGAAGAACTGCTCGGGCGCCATGTACGCGGGCGTCCCCATCATCGCGCCGGTCCGCGTGAGGCGCGCGTCGAACAGGCCGGAGACCGACGACTGCATCTCGGCGCCCGAATCGGCCAGGCCGGGATTGAGCACCAACGTCCCTTCGTCGACCGGAAGTGCACCTCGATCACGTAGCGGCACCCCGTTGTCGAGTGGCAGCGTCCCAGTGCCGACCTCGATGTCTCCGCGCTTCTGCCCTGGGGAGGTGGCACGCGCGCGGTGCTCCTTGAGGCCGGGCTTGTCGATCTGGCGCGCCAGACCGAAGTCCATGACGCGGACCTGGCCGTCGCGGCCGACCATCACGTTGTCGGGCTTGAAGTCTCGGTGGACGAGACCCTTCTCGTGCGCCGCGGTCAGACCGCGTCCCGCCGAGATGAAGATGCGCAGGATCTCCTGCCAGGTGCGCGGCTTCTGCTCCAGCCAGAAGGTCACGGTGTTCCCCTCGACGAACTCCATCGCGATGAAGACCTTGTCTTCGAACGTGCCGACGTCGTAGACGACGACCACGTTGGGATCCGACAGGCGCGCGATCGCCTGCGCCTCGCGCAGGGTCCGCTGGCGCCCCTCCGTCATCGAGACGCCGTTGCCGGCCTTGACCCGCAGCAGCTTGACCGCGACCTTGCGATCGAGCTCCGGATCGTACGCGGCGTAGACCTCGCCCATCCCACCGCGTCCCACCAGCCCCAGCACGACGTAGCGGCCGATGATCGCGCCGCGCCCGAGCGGCGTGGCGGCCGAATCGATCGGAATGTGCGAGGGGGTGGGGTTCGTCTTCGACATCTAGAGGATGGGCCCCCTATATCGACGAATCCGGAAGCGAAACTGAGGGCTACCGTCCGACATCAACCCACACCTCGTCGGTCAACAACGGGGCCCACTTTAACGCGATGAGCCCGCGATCACGAACTATGGGTGCGCGATGACGATCAAAGTCTCAGCCCGACTGAGCACGCAGGCGAGCGCGCGCTCGAGCGTCTCCGGGTCGAGCGCGGCGAAGCTCTCGTCGAGGATGCGGGCGTCGAGCGGCTGCAAAAGCGAACGCGCAATGTAGAGCCGCCCGCGCTCGCCGTGCGACAGCTGCCAGCCGCTCTCGCCGACCAGCTGCTCGAGCCCCGACGGCATGCGCCCGAGGAGCGGCCCGAGGTCGAGCTCGCGGCAGATCGCTTCGGCCTCCGCGACGTCCTCGCGGCGCGGGGGCCAGGCGCGTCCGAGCAGCAGATTGAAGAGGAGGCTGGCGGAGAAGACGTGGTTCTCGTGGAACTGCGGCGCCGCGCCCACGCGCGCCCGCCAGCGCTCGTCGCCGAGCGCGCTCCGGTCGATCCCGTCGAGCTGCAGGCTCCCCGAGGAGGGCGCCCTCAGCCCGCAGAGCAGCGCCGCGAGCGTCGACTTGCCGCCGCCCGAGGGGCCTTCGAGCAGCACCCGATCGCCGCGCCGAATCTCGAGCGCGCAGTCGTCGAGCACCGGCTCGCGGCGTCCGGGGTAGCGGAAGCCCAGGGCGCGGGCCGCGATGAGCACGCCCCCGTCGGTGGCGGGCACCGCCGGTGAGGCGGGCGACGAAGTGGCCAAGGAAGTCGCCGACGAAGTCGCCGAGGAAATTGCGGCGCTCGGGCGCGCGGCCGTCGCGTCGCCCGCCAGCAGATCGCCGATGTTCCGCCAGGCGATCGCCGCGGCGCCGAGCGCGGGGAAGGCCCGCGCCAACTTGCGGAGCGCGCTGGTGACGAAGAGGAGGCCGCCCAGGCTGGCGGCGAACGCGCCCGGGCGCTGCGTCGCCTCGCCGAATCGCGGCGCCAGGATGACGAGGGCGCCGATCAGGAAACCGCGCGGCACGACCACGGTCAGCGCAGCGACCGCGCGATCGAGCGCGCGGCCTCGCGACGAATAGAGGGCGAGCGCGCGGTCCTCGTCGCGGTGCCACAGCTCGCTCGGCTGCTGCGCGACCAGCGTCCGTTGCCCGACCATGCGTTCGACGAGATCGTGCGTGAGCGCCAGCCGCTCGGCCGACCAGGCCCGGAGCGACCGCTGCACGCGCGCCGCGAGCGCCGCGGCCAGGAGTCCCCAGGTTGCCGCGAAGACCAGCTCGCCGACCGGCGCCACGCCGACCGCCAGCACGCAGAGGCCGGTGGCAAGCTCGAAGAGCCCCACCGCCGCAGTGAGGCCACCGCCGAGCGCCAGCGATTCGACCGCCTCGACGTCGGCGACACGCCCCATGAGCCGGCCGATCCCGGCCGCGCGCAGCGGCTCGGTGTCGAGGCGCAAGAGGCCGTGCAGGATCCGATCGCGCAGCACCGCGCCGGCATCGATCGCCAGCCGGCCGGCCGCGCGCGACGAGGCGAGACGGACGGCGGCCAGGAGTGCGATGAGGGCGATCCACCCCCAGCCACCGCCCCCGAGGCTGCTCGCCCTCACGGCGCGCGCGCCGATCGTCCCCCAGAGCGCGACCAGCAGCGCGAGCTGCCCGACATAGCCCAGGAGCGCCGCCCCCAACCGGCGCCCGACGCCGGCGGCGCGCAGGGCCGCGCCGATCGAACGCCGCGCAGGGCGGAGCCGCGCCCCTTCGGCCACCCGCTCACCTCCGAGCGCCGCGGCCAGCAACGCCGCGCGCACGGATTCGGCGCGCGCCCCGGCGAAGCCCGCCTGCGCCACCGCCGCCTCCACGCCCGTCGGCGACGAGGCTTCGACCGGCGCGCGCAACAGCGCCGACAGCGCCGCGCTCGCGCGGACGGCGACGGTGCCGCCCGGGACCAGCAGACGCACGTCGGTGCCGGCGTGGCCGACGAGCCCCAGGAGCGCGCCCGCGCCGCCCCCCACGCGCAGAACCGCGGGCGCTTCGGCGCGCGCCCGCGACGTGAACACCGGCGCGACATCGGCGTAGCTGAGCTCGAAGCGATCGGATGGCCCTGGCTGCGCGATCCCGGCCGCCAACGCCAGCGCCGCGGTCAGCTCGTCGCGGCGCTCGAGTGGCCACAAGCAGTCGTCCAAGCTGCTGTTCGAGCCGGCGTTCGCCTTGGCTTCCCAGCGGGCGCTCACCGCGGCCGCTCCACGATCCGGCGCTCTTCGAGCCGCAGCCGGCGCCAGCGCTCACCCGACCAGGCCGCCGCCCGCACCCGCCGCTCGGCGTCGGCCAGCGCCGCATAACGCGAGCCCGGCTGCGCGAGCAGCGCCGCGGGGGCGCCGTCCTCGGCGACGCGGCCGTCCGCGATCACCAGGACGCGCGGAAAGGCCGCCGTCTCGTCGATGTCGTGGGTCACGCAAAACAGCGTCGCCGAGGACCAGCGGCGCCGCGCCCGCGCCAGCAGAGCCTGGCGCTGGTCGCGCGAGAGCCCCCGGAACGGCTCGTCGAGGATCACCAGCCGCGGCCGCTCGCGCAAAAGCCCGCGCCCGAACCGCACCCGCTGTCCTTCGCCGCCCGACACCAGGCCGCCCGCCTCGCCGAGCGGCGTCGCGAGCCCCTCGGGCAGCCGGCGCACCACCTCGCCGAGCTCCGCCTCGTCGAGCACGGCGCCGAACGCGTCGGGGGTGGCCGCCAGGCCGAACGCCAGGTTGTCGGCCAGCGACCGGTTCCAGAGATAGACGGCGGGATCGATCCAGACGGTCCGGCGGCGCAGCGCCTCGATCCCGGCGCCGTCGAGCGGCGCCCCGTCGATGCGGACCGTGCCGGTCGCCGGCCGGTGCCATCCGAGCAGCAGCCCCACCAGGCTCGATTTGCCGGCGCCCGACGCACCGACGATCGCCACCGCCTCTCCGGGCGCGATCGCCAGCGCGCCGACCTCGAGGATTCTGGTGACCGCCGGCCACCACGCGCACGTCGTCGAGCTGAATGCGCACACCCGGCCTGACGTCGTCGGCAGGCGCGCCGGCGTCTTCTGTGGGCGTGGTCTGTGCGGCTCGAGCGGCGCCCGCGGCGTCGTCCTCGGGGGCGCCGAGCGGCTCGAGCAGCCGCAGGGTGAGGTTGCGCTGGGCCGGGATCTGCTGGACCAACGCGGTCAGCTCCTGGCCGAGCGCCGGCAACGACAGCGCCCAGTAGACGAGCAGCAGCGCCGTGCCGGGATCTGCCGTCGCGGCCGTCGCCGCTCCACGCCCGAAGAAGCCCACCAGCAGCCGCACCGCCAGCGCGAGCCCGAGCAGCGTCTGCGCGGCCTCCGCCGTCAGCGCCGCGCCGAGCGCCCGCCGCGCGGCCGCCACCCATTCCCGCAGGCGATCGCGATGCTCCCGCGCCAGCGCAGGCTCGCCGCCGTGCGTGCGCACCGCCACCAGCCCCAGCAGCCCGTCGAGGTAGAAGCGCCCCAACGCGCCCGCGTGGTTGCGCATCCGCAGATCGCGCTCCGCCACGGCCGGCTCGGCGACGAACGGGACCAGCAGCGCGACCAGCCCGAGCGCGATCGCCAACCCCGCGCCGCGCGGGTCGAGCCAGGCCAGTCCACCCGCGACGACCACGATCTCGATCCCGGTGCGGGCAATCTCTCCGCCCAGCGTCGGGAGCGCGCGCAGTCGGTGCAGGAGGTGCGCGCGCTCGGCCATGTCCGAGACCGGTCGGCTCTGGAAGTAGCGATCTGGCAGGCGTGGAATCTTGCGCAGGTAGAGCGCGCGCAGCCGCTCCTCGAGCCGGGCCCCCGCGCGGCGCAAGCTCCCCGCCAGCGGGAGCTCGAGCGCGAGCAGCGCCACCAGCAGCACCACGATCGCCCCCGCGAGCGCCCGGGGACTGCGCGGCGCGCCGCCGAGGGCGTGGCCGGCGAGGCGCGAGAGGAATCCGGCGCTGCCGGCGCCATCCCCCACCGCGAGATCGATGAGCGCCCGGAACAGCAGGGCTTCGGCGACGGCGCCCAGCGCCGCCAGCACGACCCCGACGGCGAGCGCGGCCCAGCGCCCGCGCCCGTCGCGGACCAGCAGGCGCCAGAGCTCGGCCGCGGCGCGCGGGCGCGGCTCCTCGACGGCGGCGCGCAGCTCGGCCGGCAACGCCGCCTTCCGGACGTCGTCGAGCGGCCTGGCCGCCGACGCCCGCAGCAGGACGGCGCCGCGGACCGTGACCTGCGCGGTGCCGTCCTCGGCGGCGGGCGCAGCCGAGGCGGTGGCGTAGATGGGCGGCACCAAGGGAGGTCCGTCGTCGCCCGCCCGGGCGAACGCCAGCGAGTTGACCAGGCCGCCGGCTTCGGCGCCGGATGAGACCGCACCCGAGGCCACCAGCGCGGCGACCGTTCGTGTCGCGCCGTCGAGCGCGGCGATCGCCGACCAGCCCGCATCGTCGAGAGCGCGGGCGATCAGCGCTTCGCCATCCGGCGCTCCCAGCGCGCGCAGCCGGTGAGCGAGCGGGCGGGTGAACGCGTCGCTGGCGGCGAACTCGCGGAAGGCGTCGGCGGGAACCGACATCCGGTGCACGTAGACGTCACGCAGGAACGTCTCGCGCCGCACCCACCGCCGCCCCCGCGCCGGGTCCATGACCTGCACGAAGCCGCCGTGCACGCGCCAGACGACCACGAAGTGAACCAGCCCCGACGGCAACCGCGTCACGACGATGGCGGGCAGCGCCTCCGCCTCGGCGAGCAGCAGGTGGTCGACCGGCATCATCACCTGCTCGGCGTCGAGCCCCAGGCTGGCCCCCAGCGTCTCCAGCGTGTCGATCGACGTCCCGTCGACGGAGGTCTGGCAGGCCTCGCGCAGGCGGCCGTAGCTGACGCCGACGCCAAAGCCCTCCAGCAGGCACTTCAGGGCCGCCGGCCCACAGTCCATCGCCGAGGTCTGAATCACCTCCGGCGCGAAGAATCGCCGTGAAGCTCGCGACGGCGACGACGGCGACGACGACATTTGGGCCACCCACGCTACAATGACGGCCCGGTGGCATCCATCCCTCGCGCTCCCGGCGCCGACCGCGCCGAGCGCCATCTGACCGTCGCTGTCGCCGCCCACGAGCGCGCCATCGCGCTGCGGATCGCCGGCCGCTTCGCTCCGGCCGAGCAGGCCTGCCGCCGGGCGCTGGCGGGCTATACGGCCGCGGAGGGGGCCCGCCACCCCGACGTGGCCAACGCGCTCTGCGAGCTGGCCACGACCCTGCAGGCGCGCGATCGCCCCACCGAGGCTGCCCGTGCCCTCCGCCGGGCGCTGGCGATCCTGCGCGCGCCCTCGGACGATCCCGATCTGCTGCGCCTCCGGCTGCAAGCGCGGATTGCCCTGGCCGGCCTCGACCGCGCGCGCGGCGCCTACGGCGCCGCCGACCGCGGCTTCCGGGCCGTGCTGGCGGAGGCGCGGCGCCGGCTGCCGCCGCGCGATCCGCTGACGCTCGGGGTGCTCAACAACCTGGGCGTCCTGCGCAAGGCCGAGGGGCGCTACGCCGAGGCCGTCGGCTTTTATCGGCAGACGAAGCGCCTGCTCGGCCGCGATCGCCAGGCGCGCGCCACGCTGGAGCACAACCTCGGCGGCATCGCCCACGCGCGCGGCCGCTACGCCGAGGCCGAGCCGCACGCCCGGCGCGCGGTCACGCTGCGGGCGGCGGCCGTCGGGGCGTCGCACCCGGCCTGGGCGGCCGACGTCGCGGCGCTGGCGGCGGTGGTGGAATCGCGCGGTCGCCTCGACGAGGCGGCGGCCCTCTACCGCCGGTCCCAGGCGGTCTTCCGCCGCAAGCTCGGCGAGGCCAGCCTGGAGTTCGGCCTGGGGCTGGCCGGGCTGGCGGCCGTCGAGCAGCAGCGGGGGAACGTCGCCCGCGCCCGGTCGCTGTATGCGCGGGCGCTGCCGACGCTGGGGCGCCGCCTCGGACGCCACCATCCCGACGTCGCCTTGACCGTCAACAACCTCGCCGTGCTGGAGCGAAACGAGCATCGCCTCGGGCGCGCGGAGGCGCTGTTCCGGCGCGCGGCCGAGAGCCTGCGGCGCGCGCTCGGGGCGCGGCACCCACACACCGTCCTGGCGCGCGACAACCTGCGCGCGGTGACTGCGGCACGGCTCAAGCCCACCCGCGTCACCCGCCGATGACCAGTCACTGATGGCGGAGCCCCTCCTCGACCTGGTTGTGCGCGGGGGGACCATCGTGAACGCCGACGGGCGACAGCGGGTCGACGTGGGGGTCGCCGGCGGGCGCGTCGTTCAGCTCGGCGGCGCGATGACCGGCGCCCGCGAGCTCGACGCCGGTGGCCGCTTCGTCCTGCCGGGGGGCGTCGATCCGCATGTCCACCTCAACGTCGCCGAGCTCGACTCCAGCGAACCGGACTGGGTCGACGACTACACCAGCGGCTCGGAGGCCGCGCTGGCCGGGGGCGTCACCACCGTCGGCAACATGTCCTACGTCCTGCCCTGGGAGACCATCGCCGAGCGCGTGGCCGCCGAGTCGGCGCTGGTGGCGCGGCAGGCGATCGCCGACGTCTTCTTCCACGCCGTCGTGCTGACGCCGGGCCCCGAGCTCGTGGCCGAGGTGGGACCGGCGGTGGCGGCGGGTCAGTCGAGCATGAAGATCTTCATGTGCATGCCGTCCTTCGACGCCTGCGCCCCGGAGTTCAGCCGGCTGATGAAGGCCACCGGCGACGCGGGTGGAATCGTGCTCATCCACTGCGAAGATCTCGCCACCATCGAATGTTGCACCGCCATGCTCTCGGCGCGGGCGCAGACCGCGACCGCGCACTTCGCCGAGAGCCGGCCGGTCGCCTCGGAGGTCATCGCGGTCGAGCGGGCCATCGCCATGTGCCGCGCCACCGGCGCGCCGACCTACATCGTCCACCTGTCGTCGGCGGGCGCGCTGGTGGCCGCGCGGGCGGCCCGCGCCGAGGGGCTCCCCCTCTTCGTGGAGACGCGCCCCCTCTACCTCTACCTGACCGAGGAGCGTTACCGCGACCCCGACGGCGGCATCTACGTGGCCCAGCCGCCGCTGCGCGCCGACGTCGATTGCGAGGCCCTCTGGCGCGGCATCGCCGACGGCACGGTCGACACGCTCGGCAGCGATCATGCTCCCTGGACGCGCGCGCTCAAGCTCGACCCCAAGCTGGACGTCGCTCATCCGCGCCCGGGCGTGGCCGAGCTCGACACCATGTTGCCGCTCTTCTTCACCGAGGCGGTCGGCAAGGAACGGATCACGCTGGAGCGCTTCGTCGCCCTCACCGCCAGCAACGCCGCCCGCCTGTTCGGCCTCTATCCGCGCAAGGGGACGATCGCGGTCGGCTCCGACGCCGACCTGGTGATCTGGGAGACGCGCGGGCGGCGAACGATTCGCGACGAGCAGCTCTTCTCGCGCGCCGGCCACACCGTCTACGCCGGCCGGGAGATCACCGCCTGGCCAAGGACCACCATCCGCCGGGGCGAGGTGGTGTTCGACGACGGCCGCATCGTGGGTCGCCCCGGCGGCGGCCAGCCCGTCCCGCGCGGCAAGACGCAGCCGCCGCGCTGACTGTCCCGCGCGGCAAGACGCAGCCGCCGCGCTGACTGTCCCGCGCGGCGAGACGCAGCCCCCGCGCTGACTACCCCGGCTGGCGTGCGGCCAGCCAGCGGGTCACCTCGTCGGCTCGGCTCGCGAAGGCGGGCTGCCGGAGATAGGCCTTGTGGGCGCCGGTGGCCAGCCGAAGCGCGCGCTCCCGGTCGCCGCCCGATTCCCACAGCGCGCGGGCCAGCGCGAAGCTCGTCTCGGCCACCAACGCGGCGTCGTTTTCGTGCAGATCGCGGATGCGCCAGGCCCGTTCGAGCGGCGCGACCGCCACCGCCGGCAGGTGCTCGGCGAGGTAGCTCTGGCCGAGGCCGGCCAGGGTGTAGGCGACGATCGTGCTGTCCGCCCCGTAGGCCCGCTCCTCGATGGAGAGCGCCTGTCGATAGGCCGCGCGTGCCTCCTCGTGACGGCCCAGCTTGTCGAGGCTCTCCCCCTTGTTGGAGATGAAGGTGGCGACCAGCGGGTGCCCGGCCCCGACCTCTCGAGCCAGGTCGGCGATCGCCCGATCGAAATAGCCGACCGCCTCTTGGTTCCGGCCGACATCCGCCAGGACATTGGCCTCGTTGTTCAAGCTACGCGCCACATCGCCGCGGCTCACGCCTGCGTGGACTTTGAGCGCGACGGCGCGTTCTTCGTGGGCCAGCGCTTCCGGATAGCGCCCCTGGCTCTTCCGGTTGGTCGCGATGTGCGTCTCCAGCCAGGCCCGCAACCGCTCGTGCCCGCCGATCCGGTCGAGAATCGCATAGGCCTGGCCAGTCCAGTCATCGGCCTCGTCGTAACGTCCGAGCGCGCCCGACGTCCAGACCAAGAACACGATCGCCTCCGCTTCGGTCTCGTCGGCGTGCGACGCCTCGGCCAGCCAGGCCGCCTCCTTGATCGCTTCATGGCTCGCCGCGCCGTCATTCCCACCCGCCAGAACCTCGCCGAGCTGCAAGAGCGATTCCGCCAGCACCGGCGAATAGTGAATGCGGCGCGCGTCGACCACCAGCGCCCGCAGGTTGCTGGTGGCCGCCTTTTCGTTGCCCGCGCCATGCAGCACCTTGGCTTCGGCGATGCCCGCGCGGATCCGAGCCACCTCGTCGCGGGTCGCGGCATCCGCAGGCGGCGACAGGACGTTGCGCAGCAGCTTGGGATCGGCGCACAGCTCCAGGGTGCCGAGCGCGTCCGCGGCGGCGACGGCGTTGTCGACCACGTCGCCGTCGGCCTGTGAAAGCAGCTGGGTCAGTGACTTCGCGCCGTTCAACCTCTCGCCCAGGCAGGCCATCCGCAGGTCGAGGACCTCGGCCGATTGCTCGCCACGGACCTGGGTTGCCTCGCAGGCCTCGGTGTACATCCCGCTCCAGCGCCCGAGATAGTCCGTCAGCAGGCGGTCGACGCTGGAGAAGCTCTCCGCCGCGTAGGAGCGGCCGCTCCGGTCGAACGCCTGAAGCGCCCGGCGCTTGACGCCGCCGTCCCAGACCCCCGCCAGCCTGTCACCGGCGGCCCGGCAGAGGCGCGGGCGCTCGGCAATCTGAACGGCGCGCATGCCCCCCACGCAGGCCGCGACGACCAGCGCCGCCGACGTCAAGCGCCGGTGCCGCGCGACCCCCTTTTTCGCCCGCACCCAGCTGCGCTGGAGCGCGGACCGCGGCCGCGCCGCTTCTGCCGCCGCCAGGCGCCCCACCACGGCCATCGCGGTCGGGGGGCGCAACGCCGGGTTGGCGGAGAGGCAGTCGACGCACAGCCGCGCCAGCTCCTCCTCGACCGGGGTTGCTTCCGGCGGCAGCGGCCATTTCAGGGTGGGCCTGTCGTCGATCTGCTCGAAGGCGGGTCGGCAACCAAACAGGGTCTCGTGGAGGATGACGCCGAGCTGCCAGACGTCGGACCGCCGATCACCGCGCTGACCGAGCAGCGTCTCCGGCGGCATGTAGTTGGGCGTCCCGCCGTTCATGGTCGTGCTGGCCGACAGCTCGATGGCCAGACCGAAGTCCGAAATCACCAGGCGGCCGTCCTCCATGCGCAGCACGTTCTGGGGCGTCACGTCACGGTGGACGATCCCGACGGCGTGGATCGCCGCCAGCCCGGCGCAGATCGCCCGGGCGTCCGTCAGGCGCTCCCCGAGCGGCCTGGGCTCCTTGCGGGTCCCCTGATGCAGCAGGGCGCGCAACGTTCCCCCGGTCCCCAGCTCCATGGTCACGAACCAATGCCCGTCCGCGTGACCCAGCTCGTACACCCGACAGACGTTCGGATGACGAATGGCGCGAGCGACCTTCACCTCCCGCGCGAGCCGCATGATCCAGCTCCGCTGGCGCGCCCGATCGGGGCGCAGAACCTTGATTGCAATCAGCTCGCCCAGCACGCGATCCCAGGCACGGTAGACCGTTCCGCTCCCCCCCTGTCCCAGGATCGCTTCGATCTGATAGCGCCCCGCCAGGACCGCCGCGACGCCGAGCTCGGTTTCCGGCGCCACCTCGAACTGGTGCGATTCCGCGGACATCGTCACCGAATGCTCGGGCTCGCTCCCGGAGAAAACAGCCTTCTGGGAATCGTCCGAATCGTCCGCCAACGCGCCCTCCTCCCTGCACCGGCCGGTGCCGTTGTATATCATGACGTTTTCGCAAACTGCCTTCTGACCGACCAGCCATGTCCACCGATAAGCACGAGATTACGCAGACCATCCCGCCCCGCGTCGGCCTCAACCGGGAGGGAGCCCGGCAGGGCGCCCTCATCGTGCTGGGGGACGGCGCCTCGATTGACAGCCTCCGGACGCCCCGGCTCGTGCCGATGGCCAAGCTGACCCTCGAGATCGGGCGGCGCGCCCCGGCGACACCGGGTCCGACGACCCTGACCCTGTCCGACAGCACCGTCTCCGGACTGCACGCCCGCCTTCAGCGCCCGGGTGACCGGTCCGAGCTGTTCGTGATTCACGATTCTCGACAGCACCAACGGCACCTTCGTCGACGGACGCCGCATCCACGGTCCCACGCCGCTCGACGACGGCAGCGTGCTCTTCCTCGGCTCTCAGGTCCTGGTCTTCCGGCTCTACACGGCGGCCGAGCTGGCCGCGGTCAGCGAAGACGCCGCCGCGCCGCTGACGCCGGTGGCCACGCTCTCACCGGCCCTGGCGCTGACGAGCTCCAAGCTCCGCCGCCTGGCGCGCTCCGACACCGAGATCTTCCTGCTGGGCGAGACCGGCGTCGGCAAGGAGGTGTTCGCCGGTGCCGTGCACGCGCTGTCGGGGCGCGCCGGGAAGCTCGTCCCCGTGAACTGCGCCGCGATCCCGCGCGAGCTCGTCGAAAGTGAGCTCTACGGGTACGAGAAAGGGGCGCACTCGACCGCCCAGGCTCGCAAGACCGGTCTGGTCGAGGCGGCTGACGGCGGAACCCTGTTCCTCGACGAGATCGGCGAGATGCCGATCGAGCTGCAGTCGAAGCTGCTCCGGTTCCTGCAGGACCGACGGTTCTCCCCCCTCGGTTCGACCCGGGTCGTGGAGGCGGACGTTCGCATCATCGCCGCCACCAGCCGCGTGGCGCTCGACACCGGGAAGCACCTGCAGGAGGCGATGCTGGGGCGCCTCGGCGCGCAGCCGATCGTGCTGCCGCCGCTGCGCGATCGGATCGAGGACCTCGGGGCACTGTGCGCCTATTTTCTCCGGGAGATGACCGACGGGCGCACGTTCGAGCCCGATGCGTTCAAGGCGCTCATGCTCCACGACTGGCCGCTCAACGTTCGGGAGCTGCTGAAGGTGGTGACGCAAGCCGAGGTGCTGAGCCGCAACACCCCCACCATCGGCTTCGAGCACCTTCCGACCGCGATCGCCGCCAGGATCCAGTACGAGGGCCAGGACGAGCTCGAGAACACGACCGTCGATCCCGAGCCGCGTTCCGGGGACGACGACGAGGCGCCGTCGACCGGCGTGGTGCGCGAGGCCCTCGCCGCGGCCCCCACCACGCGCGTGCGCCGCCCGGCGCCGACGCGGGAGGAGCTGATCACCGCGCTGGCCCGATCCAACGGCAGCGTCGCTCAAGTGGCCCGCCTCCTCGACCGCCAGTACGCGGTCGTCTGGCGGATCATCCAGCGCTACGGAATCGACGCGGGCTCGTACCGCAAGAATGGGAGCATCTGATGGGGACTGCGAAGGTCGTGTTGCGGCAGGGGCGTGCGCGCCCGCTCTGGTTCGGACATCCCTGGGTCTACGCCAACGGCGTGGCGCGCGTCGAGGGGGACCCGGCCCCGGGCGACGTGGTGGCGCTCTGCGATCACGACGGCCGGTTCATCGGCCAGGGCTTTTACAACCCGCGTTCGCAGATTCCGGTCCGGCTCTGCACGCGGGGCGACGGGCCGGTCGACGCCGCCTTCTTCCGGGCCCGGATCGCCCGAGCCCGCGTCGCGCGCGCCCGTCTCGGCCTGCCGTCCGAGCGCACGAGTGTCTACCGCCTGGTCAACAGCGAGGGGGACGACCTGCCGGGGCTGGTGGTCGACGTCTACGGTGACGCCGCGGTCGTGCAGATCACCACGCTGGGGATCTCGGCCCGGCGCAACGAGATCTTCGACGCGCTGGAGGCGGAGCTGGGGAGCAAGACGATCTTCGAGATCTCCCCCGCCTCCTACGCGGAGCTGGAGGGGTTCGCCGCCGGCTCGCGCGTGGCGCGCGGAGAGCCGCGCACCAGCGTCACGGTCGTCGAGGAGGGCATCACGCTGGAGGTCGAGCCGCTCTCCGGACAGAAGACGGGGATGTTCATCGACCAGCGCGAGACCCGCGCCCGCGTCGGCGCGCTGGCCAGGGGCGCGCGCGTGCTCGATTCTGTACGCCTACGCCGGCGGCTTCTCGCTGGCCGCCGCCCGCGGCGGCGCCAAGACGGTCACTGCCGTCGACAGCTCGGCCCGCGCCGTCGCCCGCACGCTGGCGCACGCCGAGAAGAACGGGGTCAAGATCGACGCGGTCGAGGCCGACGCCTTTCGCTTCCTCGAGACGGCCACGCCGCGCGCCTTCGATCTGCTGGTGGTCGACCCGCCCAAGTTCGCGCGCGCCCGCAAGGATCTGGAAGCGGCACGCAAAGGCTACGAACGGCTGAACTCGCTGGCCATGCAGGCGGCGGCGCCGGGGGCGATCCTGGTGACCTGCTCCTGCTCGCAGAACGTCGACGCGGAGGCGTTCGAACGGATCGTCGCCGCTGGCGCCAAGCAGGCCGGCCGCGAGGTCCGCGTCTTCGAGCGCCGCGGCCCGGCCGCCGACCACCTCCTTCCGCCCGGCTTCACCGAAGGCCAGTACCTCAAAGTCCTGCTCTGCTACGTGGTCTGAACCGCCTCCCCCTCTCCGCTCCGCCCGCAAACCGCCCCCGCCCGGCCACCAATCCGCCCCCGCCCCTGCGAAGTGGAGCCGAGGTGAAACGCGAGTGCGGCGGGGGACGGGGGACTCCTCGGCCGGAGCTGAGTCGGGCGGCTCTGTCGTTCCGCCCGACGATTCCAACCTTTCAGGTGCGCAGGCCGAGGAGTCCCCCGTCCCCCGCCGCCGCCAGTGAACCGAGCGGAGCGGCCCCGAAGGCGAGGGGCGTCAGGGCGCGCCGTGGACGCTGCCTGGGCTGCCGTGCAGGACGGCCAGGTAGTAGACGAGCATGGCGATGATGGTGCCGAGCGAGATCCACTCGAAGGGGATGCGCCCGAACAGCTTCCAGCGCGGCGCGAAGAACCGCCCGTGCGAGCGCTTGTAGATCTGCTGTTTGACGTCGGTCAGGAGACTGGGCGGCGCCGTCTGCTTGAGGCGTCCGAGCGAGCCGAGCGTCCGCTTGAACGCCACCAGCTCGGTGCGGCACTGGATGCAGATCGCCAGGTGCTGCTCGACCTCCACGCGCTTGATCTCGGGGAGCGCCCCGTCGACAAAGTCGGAGAATTCGTTCTGCGCCTCGGCGTGGTCCATGGCTACTTGGTGTGCTTGTCCAGCTCTTCTTTGATCGCCATGCGGGCCCGGTGGAGGCGCGATTTGATCGTCCCTTCGGGCAGGCCGGTGATCTCCCCTATCTCTTGATATGACATCTCTTCGACGTCGCGCAAAATCACCAGCAGGCGGTGCTCCTCGTCCAGCGCGGCGATGGCCGTCTGCATGAGCCGCTCCATCTCGGCCGCCTCGAGCAGCTTGTCCGGCGCGTCGATCTGCGCGTGCGCGATCGGCCCGGGCGTCCCCCCCGGCGCACCGACCCCCGCCTGCGCCGCGTCGTCGACCTCGCCGCCGTCGGTCGGCCGCCGCGCCAGGTACTTGATCCGGTTCTTGCTCTGGTTGGCGGCGATGCGCAGGAGCCAGGTCGAAAACTTCGCCTCCCCCCGGAAGCTGTCCACCGTCTTGAAGACGGTGATGAAGACCTCCTGCGCGACGTCCTCCGCCTCGTGGCGGTTCCCCAGCATCCGGTAGATGAGGCTGAAGACCTTGTCGCCGTAGCGGCGAACGATCTCGTCGAACGCCGACGGATCGCGTTCCTTCAAACGTGCGATGAGCAGCCGCTCGGCCAGGCTCATCGTGTACGGAACCCGGTTTCGCGATCGCGCCCGCGCAAAACGGAGCGTCGCTTCCACGTCAATACGGACAACGGACGCGTGGAAAGGTTCCCGCGGGTCACGGATTGTTCACGGGCGCGCGGGAATCCTGCATGTCCAGCGAGGGATCCTGCTGCGAGGCTGGAATGAAGAGGCGCAGCGAGACCTGCAACACCGTCTCGCGCACCTCGGCCCCCGAGGCGAGCGCGCTGCGGGTGAGGTCCTGTCGGATGCCGCCATCGAAGCCGCCGATCTCGGAGAGGCCCGACAGCCCGAAGGTGAGGTAGCCGTTGCCCGTCGAGGCGTCGTAGCCGCCCCCGGCGCGCACCGCCAGCTTGCCGAAGAAGGTGTAGCCGGCGCCGCCCATCAGCGAGGTCCCCTGGCGCCCCGTCTGGTTGTCGGCGGTGAAGCGGGTCAGCCCGTCGGCCACCACCAGCATGTTGGTGAGCGGAATCAGCGCCACCCCGTAGCCCACCGCCTGCGTCGCCTGGCTGGTCCCGAGGTCGCGCAGGTTGGTCCCCACGAGGCCGATGGAGACGATCTCGGTCGGCCGGATGGTGGCGCCGACGTCGAAGGTCAACCCGCCGTCGTGGCCGTTGAAGACGTCGGCGTCCTCCAGCCTGAAGTACTTGAGCGTCGCGCCAATCGACACGTAGGGCCCGAAGGGGAACGACAGCGCCAGCCCCGCCTCGTGACCGTGCGCGGCGAGGCCGTCGCTCGGATTGCTGGAGTGGTAGGTGTAGTAAAGGCCGCCCGCCAGATTGAACGGCGAGGTGCTGTCGACGATCGAGGCGTGCAGGAACTGGTCGGAGAGGCGGCTGCCGTAGCCGTACGTTCCGTCGATGGTGTAGGCCTTGGAGAGCGACATCCCCGACGGGTTGAGCAGCGGGCCCTCGTCGCCCACCGCCCAGGCCCGCGAAGCTCCCCCTGTCCCCAGGGCCTCCGTGGGCGTGAACTCCTCGAAGGCGCGCGCGGTCGCTCCCACCGCCGAGGTCAGGACGATCGCCAGGAGAACGACGCAGGATCTCGAGCGGGCCGGGAGCACGGAGGGAGTCTAAGGCCGGCGGGCGCTACCTCCAATTGCGCTCCGCGAGGCTGGCGTACCCGTCCCACCCGACGACGACGTGATCGAGCACCGGGATGCCGCAGAGATCGCCCACCTCGCGCAGCCGGGCGGTCAGCTCGATGTCGGCCCGCGAGGGGGCCGGATCGCCCGACGGATGGTTGTGGCAAAAAATGACGGCAGCGGTCGCCTGCCGGATCAAAGGTCGGAAGACGTCGCGCGGATGGATCTCCACACCCGTGAGCGAGCCGCGCGCCAGACAGTGCTCGCTCTGCACCCGGTGACGCACGTCGAGGCCGAGCGCCCAGAACTCTTCGACCGACAAGGGGGCCAGTCGGCTGCGCAGATACGTCCAGACCTCGGACGCGCCGGCCACCCTCTGTCCACGCGAAGGACGGCCGGCGACCGCACGCCTTCCCAGCTCCAGCGCTGCCGCGATCAGGGTGGCGCGCACCGGGCCGATCCCGGCGAAGCCGGACAGCTCGACGGGGGAGGCGCGCAAGAGCCCCGCCGGCCCCTCGACGCCGCGCAGAACCGCCGCCGCCACCTCCAGCGCGCTCGCCCCGCGCCGGCCGGTGCCGAGCACGACGGCCAGCAGCTCGCCGTCGGTGAGCTGCTCTGCGCCACGCGCCGCCAGCCGCTCGCGTGGACGAGCGTCCGGTTCCATGGCCGCGATCAGCGTCATGCGTCGCAACGTTCGCAACGGTCGTGCCAGAGCAACGGTCCTGCTACGGCAACGGTCTTGCCACAGCCGCGCAAAGGTTCCGGGTCGCAATCCTCTACCTAACTATTGCTTTGGACTTCGCCAAAAGGCGTGCTAGCTTCCTTGCAACGCTCGTGGTTCGCGGCATTCTTGGCCGCACCGGCGTTGGAGGGCCGCGGTGGTTTTTGACGGCCCCCGCAGAGGTTTTCCACAGGGTGCATGAGGGCAGTTGGGCTGAACGGCGAGGGTAAGCGCCCATTTTTCCAGGAGTTTGAGACTGAGTTCCGACGATGATGTGCGGGACGCCGCAGGCGCAACGAGCGCCGCGAGCCCCGAGCACGATACAGAATCTCCCAAGGCGGCCGAGCTGGATGACGGTGTTCCGACCATCGTGATCCGCACCTCCGACGCCGCGGAGGAGTTTGGCCATCATGGCCGTCAAGATGGTCGACCTGACGGCCGGCAGGACGCGCCGCCGTCGATCGTGGCCGCGACGCCGGTCGACGAGCCGCCTCCGCCCCCATCGCCGGGGCTGCTGCGCGCGCTCGAGAAGATGCGCTCGGTCTTCCACATCCGGGACCTTCGACCCGGGCAGGCGGAGATCATCGAATCGGTGCTGGCCGGTCGCGACACGCTGGCGATCATGCCGACCGGCAGCGGCAAGTCGCTGACCTATCAGCTGCCGGCGCTGGTTCTGGAAGGCCCCACACTGGTCGTGTCGCCGCTGCTGGCCCTCATCGAGGATCAGTACAGCAAGCTGAAGGCGGCGGGCGTCGCGGTGGTGCGCATCGATTCGACCCGCACCGCCAAGGAGCGCGCCGCCGATCTGGCCGCCGTCCGCGAGGGGACGGTCCGACTGGTGATGATCACGCCCGAGTCGGTCAACTCGCCGACGGTGCAAGAGGCGCTGGCGGGGGTGAAGTTCTCGCTCTTCTGCGTCGACGAGGCGCACTGCGTCTCCCAGTGGGGACACGACTTCCGCCCTGCGTACCTGGGCCTGCGCCGGGCCGCGCAGGTGCTCGGCCGGCCGCCGATCCTCGGTCTGACCGCGACCGCCACGCCGGAGATCGGCGACGACGTCCTCGTCCAGCTGGGGATGAAGGACTCGAAGGTTTGCCGCGTCTCCTTCCATCGCCCGAACCTGGCGTTCGACGTGCGCAAGGTGGCCGGCGAGGCCGACAAGCTGCGCCAGCTCGGCAAGCTGATCTCGCGCCTGCGCCGCCCCGGCATCGTCTACTGCGCGACGGTGCGCGCGGTCGACGAGCTCTACGTGGCGCTGCGCCACGGCAAGATCCCGGTCGAGCGCTACAACGGCAAGATGACCCAGGACGAGCGCGAGAAGTCGCAGGCGTCGTTCATGCAATCTGGCCGCAAGGTCGTCATGCTGGCGACCAACGCCTTCGGTCTCGGCATCGACAAGCCCGACATTCGCTACATCATCCACTACCAGATGCCGGGCTCGCCCGAGGCCTACGTGCAGGAGGCGGGGCGCGCCGGACGGGACGGCAAACCGTCGCGCTGCGTGCTGCTGTTCCAGCCCGACGACATCTCCATCCAGGAGCACTTCCTCAAGGAGGCGCACCCGACCAAGTCGCAGGCGCGCATGGTCGCCGAGGGGCTCTACGCCTGGAGCGACGAGGGCAAAGAGGTCTCGGTCCGCGATCTGGCGATGTCGATGGCGCTGCCCGAGCGTCGCGTCCGCGTCATCCTCTCGGTGCTGGAGGCGATGGGCGTGGCCGAAGAGGTCAAGGCCGCGCGCTGGAAGGGCGTCGAGCCGCGCCCCACCCGCGAGCAGATCGACAAGGCGGCGATGGTGTTCGAGGCGCGGCGCATCTCCGATCGCCGGCGGCTGGAATCGCTGCTGAAGTACATGAACACGCAGCGCTGCCGCGTGCAGATGCTGCGCGCCTACTTCGGCGAGCCCGAAGGGGAGAAGTGCGGCCTCTGCGATTCGGACGCCGGCCTCGACAGCGAGGTGTTCGATACGGCGTCGTCCGACGAGCGGCACGGCCTGCACGCCGCAACCGACTTCCACGCGCGCCCGCGACGGCGCAGGCGCGGACGGCCCGGGTACGATCTGCCGGCACCCCCGCCACCAGCGGCACCGCAGCTGCCGCAAGCGCCGGTCGTCCCGCGCTACGAGACGGCGATCCCCACCGATCTCTTGCCGCCGCTGCCGCCGTTCGAGATCCCGTTGCCGTCCGAACGGGAGAGCGCCTTCGACGAAGCCATCTGGGCCGACGCCGGGGAGCTCGCCGCCGCGTGGCTTTCAGGCGAGGTGGTGATCGATCCGGAGAACGACTGGACCGCACCCGCTGCGCTCGAATCGGCGGCGGCAGCAGATGCACCCAGCGGCGAGGTCGTCCTGCCCCCCGAGGGAGGCGAGCAGCCGGACGCCCTGGACGCTCGCTGGATCGCCATCCGCGACGCCAACATTCGCCCCTACCTCGACTGGCGCCCGGGCGTGGTGGTGCCGTTGCCACCGCTGGTCGTCCGCCCCGGACAACACGTGTCGCGCGGCCCACAACCGCAGCAGCACCACGCTGGCCCCCCGCGCCACGGGGGACGGCCGGGCTACAACGGACCCGGACCGCGGCCCAACGGAGCCGGTGGTGGCGGCGGTGGTGGTGGAAATGGACGTCGGCGGCGCGGACGCGATCGCGATCGCGACCGGCCGCGAAACGATCACGCTCGACACCGCGACCGCGGCCCTCGTCTGCCAGGCTTCTACAATCCCGGCGGCGATTAGCAACACGGAACCCTGAGAGGGTTCCTGCAACCTCCCGCCACGGGGTCGCGCGAGCAAAGCTCGTGTGACTACAACACACGAACCCTGAGAGGGTTCCTGCTACCTCCCGCGACCGGCTCGCACGAGCAAAGCTCGTGCGGGCACGCGCGCGATTGTGCTCCCTCTACGCGCGGAGCCAGGTGACGAAGCGGGCGATGCCCTCTTCGATTGGAATCTTGGGCGCGTAGCCGAGCGCGCGTCCCGAGAGTGTGAGGTCGGCCAGCGTGCGCTTCATGTCCCCCGGCTGCTCCGGTCGCCACTCGACGATCGGCTTCTTGCCGAGCGCCTGACCGAGCAGGTCGACCAACTCCAGCAGGGTCGTCGTGCGTGAGCCACCGAGATTGTAGATGCGGTGGCCGGGCACGGCGACCGGCTCGTCGATCGACGCCACGATGCCGTCGACGATATCGTCGATGAACGTATAGTCGCGGCTGCTGCTGCCGTCGCCGAACAGGGGAATCGGCTGCCCCGCGGCGATCAAGCGACCGAACTTGTGGATGGCCAGATCCGGCCGCTGGCGCGGGCCGTAGACGGTGAAGAAGCGCAGACAGGCGACGTCGAGCGCATACAGGTGATGCGCGGCGAACAGCAACAGCTCGCCCGAGCGCTTGGTCGACGCGTAGGGCGACACCGGCTTGAGGCAGGGATCGGACTCCTTGAACGGCGGCTGACTGTCGAGCCCGTAGACCGACGACGACGAGGCAAAGACGAACCGGGGGACACCAGCCGCGCGGGCGGCGTCGATCATCCGCTGGGTGCCGACCAGGTTCACGTCGGCGTAGCGCGCCGGCTCGGCCAGCGACGGCTGCACGCCCGCCAGGGCGGCCAGGTGCACCACCGCGTCGGGGCGCGCCCTCCCGAACGCACCCGCCAGCGCCGCAGCGTCACGGACGTCGCCCTCGATGAGGGTGAACGCCGCGACGGACCGGAGCCGCGCCAGATTCTGATCCTTGGTCGCCCGCGGATAAAAGGGATCGAAGTTGTCGACGCCGACCACCTCGTCCCCACGCGCGCACAGCCGTTCGCAGAGATGCGACCCGATGAACCCGGCGGCGCCAGTGACGAGGACTCGCATGGGCCGCTATGGTACACGCTCCGCGCCGGACGGCAGCCGGAGCGCGAGCAGAAACTCGACGTTCCCCTTCCCGCCCGTGATCGGCGAGACCGTGTCGGCGCCGACCTCGAAGCCGAGCGCATCGGCGGCCGCGCGCACCTCGGCCAGGGCGCGCGCCCGTGCCGCCTCGTCGCGCACGATCCCCCCTTTTCCGACGTCGGCGCGCCCGACTTCGAACTGCGGTTTGACGAGAGCGATCACCGGCGCCCCCGGCTTGGCGAACGGCGGCAGCGCCGGAAGCACCAGGCGCAGGGAAATGAACGACACGTCGATGACCACCAGATCGACCCGCGCCGGGAGCAGATCGGGCGGCGCGGTCCGGATGTTCGTCCGGTCGATCACCCGCACCCGCGGATCCGAGGCCACCTTCCAGTCGAGCTGCCCATGCCCCACGTCCACGCAGGTGACGTGCGTGGCCCCGCGCTGCAGCAGGCAGTCGGTGAAGCCGCCCGTCGACGCCCCGACGTCGAGCGCGCTGAGCCCCCGGGGATCGACAGCGAACGTGTCGAGCGCGTGCGCCAGCTTGAGCCCGCCGCGCGACACGAACGGCATCGGCCCCGAGCGCAGCCGCAGCTCGGCGTCCGCATCGACCAGATCCCCGGCCTTGTCGATCGGCAGATCGCCCGCCAGCACCTCTCCGGCCAGGATCAGAGCGCGCGCCTTTTCGCGCGAGGGTGCCAATCCCTGCTCGACCAGCGCCAGGTCCGCACGCAGGCGCTTGGGGGCCGGGCTGCGCGCGCCGGGCGGGTTCATGGCGCGATGATAGCGCCGCGTCAGCGCACCAACGTAAGGGAAACACCTAGCCTTCGTGCGCGTCGTCCCCATGTTCTGTGAAATGAAACGAACTCTGCCGTTGTTTGTATTCCTCTTTCTCGGCGCCTTCGCCCTGGGCAGCTCGATCAGCTGCGACTCGATCGACGAGGCCTTCGACTGCTCGCAGGTCTGCGGTCGCTACCGCGACTGCTACGACAGCTCGTACGACGTCGACGCCTGCGAGAGCCGCTGTCGGACGAACGCGGCGAACGACCCCAACGTCAAGGCCGCCGCCGACGCCTGCGACTCCTGCATCGGCGACAAGTCCTGCCTCTCGGCCACGTTCAACTGCGCCAGCAGCTGCGGCTCGATCGTCCCCTGACCCGGGCCGTCGGCGCCGGTTGACCTGCGGCGGGCTGGCGGGCCCCAGATCGACCTGTGCCGCGCCCGCGCAGACGCAGGTTGCAAAGCAAGCGCCCCTGCGTAGAATGTCGCCGCGTTCGAGCTTGGTCGGACGCGTTGGGGATGTAGCTCAGCTGGGAGAGCGCCTGAATCGCACTCAGGAGGCCGACGGTTCGATCCCGTTCATCTCCACGATTTTCTTACTGTTTTTTCTGACACGGGGCTCCGCGGTAATGAAATTCTGCGAATCATTACCGCGGCTGGGGATGGCGGACCGATTGTTTCGAGGTGCGTGAGTGCGTCCGCCGGCTAGCACGGTGAGCACCCGCCGCTGGTCCGCGCCGGTGATCGCCTCGCGCGCGATGTAGCTTTCGCGCGACGTGGTCTCCGACTCGTGGCCGAGGGCCTGCGCCACGGCGTGGGTAGTGGCGCCCCGCTCCACCGCGAGCGTGCCGTGAAGGCCGCGCATCCCGTGCGCGGTCACCTCTGGCACCTTCGCCGCTTTGCAGATTCGCTGCACCCATTCCCGTGGCCAGTCCCTCCAGTGCTGCCCGAAGAGCGAATCCGTGGGCCCTTTCCTTTCGGCGATCTTCTGCAGGTACGGCTGCAGAACCTCGGGGACCGGAAGCGTCCGCTTGCCCGCCTCCGTCTTCGTCTCAGGGATCCAGAGCAACCGTCCCTCGTCGTCCAGATCGCGCACGATCCGGCTGACGATCTCCGACGCCCGCATCCCCATCAGCAACGACATCATCGCCGCCACTGCCCCTTCTTCCCCCTGATCGGCGAACTGAAGAGCCTTCGCCTGCCACCTCCGCGCCTCGTCGATCCGGAGCTGGGCTTTCCCATGCCTCCGCCTGCCCACCCCGGTCACCTCTTCCAACGGGTTGCGCGCGATCCACCGCTTCCCCACGCACCACTTCAGGAACGACTTCGCCTCCGCGAGGATGTTCCGGTGCGAGTCGACGGCGAGCGGACGCTTCGTCGTCGGCCTCGGGCGCGTCCGCAGGTCCTCGTAGTAACCCCTGCAGCGAGCCGGCGTGAGATCGTCGAGCGGGAGATCATCCTCGTGGAAGAAGATCCCCAGTCGCCACGAGGTGGCCTCGATCGATCGCTGTTTGTTCCCCTTGTCGTCCCGCATATACGCCTCGTACTTCTCCCGCGCTTCCCCGATCGTCCGCTCCCCGCCTTTCGCGAGCTCCCTCCTCAACGATCGGACGACCTGTTTCGCTTCCTCTTCGCTTTCATAGTCCGTAACAGTCTTCTCGCCTCCTGCTGAGACCAGGAGGACTCTCCATCGTCTGTAGTGTCGATATGGTCCGAGCACCCGCTCGGGTTTGCTTCTTCGCGCCATGGGTCCATCTCCTTTCGCAGGCGCGGAGAAACGTCAGCGGCATCGACGCTACCACGACCCGATATGACCGGAGCCAGCAGTCTGGCCAGTAGGGGAGCCAACACCTCCGCCAAGCGACGCACGTCACCAAAGCTCAGCTCGGGCGTCTCCGCATCCTCGACGGACGACGACCCGGTCTTGGTGGCGCCGGCGCTCACCGCAGAGATCTCCGTGCCCAATCGCGTAAGCAACTCAGATCGCTGGCCCCCGATAAGGGAACGTCCGGGACGCCGCGCACCTTTTCGTGCACGGCGTCCCGGATGAACCGGCGAAGGAGCTCTGCGAGGGTCACGTCTGAATCCAAGGTGATGAATGTTTTCAGCTGCTCGTCTGCGACCCGATCCGACCGTCACGCCCATTTGGCGGTGGGAGAGCGGTTGGCGCGGTTGCCGTCCGGGTGACCGGAGAAGGCGACGACGCGGCCGGTGCAGCGGCAAGGGCGGAAGGCTCGGTTTCTGCCGTCCCTACTGCCCGACCGCCCGTTCGCTTGTGCTCCTGCCAGCACTTGTCGCGGGCGAAGACGTCGCGGAGCGCGAAGTCGATGGTCTTGGACATGGCCTCGGCAGGTGTCAGCTTCGCGGGTGCCGACTCCCTCACCCATACGGCGTAGGCGCTCAGCTCCTGCGCGGTATCCGCGGAAACCTCGGTGAGGATTGTCTCTCGCTTTTGAGTGCCTTCCAGGACCAGCGGTCCGGTGCGGGGATCGGATTTGGGTCTGCCAGCTTTCTTCTTCGTGCTTTCCATGGATGCGTTCCTTTCTTGGTGGGTGCAGGTCCGTGCGCTCCGCACGGCTCAGCGGGAAATCTCCGGACTGATCTGAATCGAAAGGCGGCCCACGGGATCACGCGCGACGGTCACGACCTTTGCCCGCAGCCGCTCGGCGTCCTTGGGTTTCGGAACAAGCGCGAGCTGGCGGTGCCGATAGTCGACAACCTGGACGTACTCGGTTCCGGACGGACCCGCTGGCGCTGGAACCAGCTGTCCCCTGAATCGCTGAGGATTGGCCACGAAGGCCAGCCCAAGCCGTTGGGCGGCCCCCTCACCGATCGTCACCCGTTCCTTTTCCAGGTCGGTGATGAGCGGCGCTGCGGGCTCCCTCTTAGCGGGCGAGAACTTGTCGATCTGAAGGCGGGGGCGAGAGTGCGTCCGTTCCCTCGACTCCAACTGGGCGATCAGGTCAGATGGGACCCGCCATCGCCCCTCTGGCAGTTGACTGGCCAACCCATACGCCAACAGGCGTTCGAGTCGACGGACATTTCCCTCGACGAGATTCGCCGGCGACAGGGCGTCCGCGTCGGACTTCGTGGCCTGCTTGGTTTCGAGCTCCCGCTGATGCTCCCGCGGGGCATACACGCCGCCATTTTCTTTGGCGACTTGAGCGATGGCCTTGTCGGCGGCCTTCAGCCAATCTTCGGCCTTGAAGCCCACTCTGATCGTGTCCCCCCGGTGCAGGGTCTCCGCGACCTCGGGCCGAATCGGGATGTAATAGCCTTGGCCGTGGGTCGCCTGCACAGCGACGAACATCTCGCCGGACAACTCGTCATGAAGGCCCTTGCCGACTACGACGGCTCCGAAATTGGACAGGGGCAGTTTCGGATCGACGAACTGATATTCGGCTGCCTTCTCGCCGACGATGGGATACAGCCGCTCGATGCGGTCGTTCTGCTCGCCCAGGCGGGTAAGCGTTTCCTTCCACCCGCCGGTCAGACGCCACACCCCGGGTCGCTCTTCGACCGCCAGCTTGAGTTCGGTGAGGGTCTGAAGCCGTGCCACGCAATTCCGACCCTCTGGCCCCGGTCGGGCGAGCAGCTTCTTGAGAGTCACCGTGCCGTCAGGCTGAACATGCTCGGTCAGAAATCGGTCGACCATGGTGACGCGCTCGACTCCAATTTCCGCCTCGCGCGCCCGGGAATATTCGAGCTCCGTCCTGGGCCCCAGCTCGCGCGTGACAATTTCCTGCGCCCGCCAGCGCATCTGGTGCTTGATGTAAGCGGAGTCGATTCGGACGTCGTCACCATCGACGTCGACGCCTCGGACGTCGATATGGACGTGGGGGTTATCGGTGTTGTGATGATTGACGGCGGCCCAGATGAGACGCCGCCCGAGGTCGTTTTCGACCTGGTTCATCAACCGGCGGGCGAATTCTTTCAGGTCGAGCTCATCCCCATCTTCGGGGGAAACGATGAATCGAAATTGCCGCTCCTCACCGGCCAGAGGGGCACGAAAGGCATCCCAATCGAACCCATCGTCCGCTCCGTAAAGACGTCCCGGAGAGCCGTCTCGTTCGACGCCGTCGCGTTCCAGGTACGCGAGGTGGCGCCTCATCCCCGCAAGACCCTGCTTTCCCAGCGTTGCGTACCTGCTCTTGATCACGCATCGCCGACTACTTTCTGCCGGCGTATGAACCGCCACGCGGGCCGGGCGGGCGGCCTTTCTCGCGAGTCGCCGAAATCCACCCCCGGGCGACGGCACACGATCCGGGCTGCGTCGGCGCCGACCAATTCGGGGGCGAAATGGCTCCTCTGGATCGCCGAGATTCCAGGTGCTCATCGGCCTGGCCCTTTCCCACTGTCACTAACGCCAACCGCTCCCGAACCAGGACGAGGTGGGACGCGATCGCCCGTTGGCGGGAAGACCTCGCCGGTAAACCTGCGGCCGGCGCTGAACTTCCTCCCGGCCCCGCGCAGTAGCTCGCTGTACAACTTCTCCGCCCGCTGCACCGACTCCGGCGTCGGGGGCTGCGTCGGCAGAAAACGGCACCACAGCTCGGTGTAGTGTGCGAACGCCATCGCCAACAGCTCGAGGGTGTTCTGAAGCCGTTCGAGCCGCTGGGTCAGGGTATCGAGGCGCGATCCGACAAGGTCGACGTCACCTCGTTCGCCTGCCAGGAAGCGCTCATATGCCTCTTTCGTGAACGCGCTGCGTGTCCATCCCCTCGCGGATGCATAGGCCTGGACCTTCTTCCGCAACTCGGGGTGGACGTAGGATTGCTCTCGGACTTTGTGACGCATCTCTTGCTCCTGGTGTTGGTCTGCTCGGGGTCGTTCTCGGCAACTGGGCGGCAAAAGCGACCAGCTTTCTTCTGACGCGGTTACGTTTTCGGTCCCTTGCATCACCCTTCTCGGCAACCCGCCTACGAATGGAACTGGGATTCTTCTGGTGGCTCTCTTTCGTCACTGCACGCCGGAGTTGTCGAGAGGAGGCCCGAAAAAGGGACCAACTTTCGTCGGCGCACCGGATCTTTTTTTCGCTGCTCACCGGGGGTTATCGGCCAACCGCGAAATTTTTGACCTGCACGCCGGAGTTGTCGGACCGGAGCCGAAAGAACCGACCTCCTTTCTTTCGATTCACGGGGCGCTCAGCGACTGGGTGCGCCCGCCGGCCATTGGGAACCTTCTTGGGGAACCGTTACTGACCTGTACGGTTCTCGTGGCGAGATGCCCCACCGTTGCCGGCGTGCGCGGCCGCCCGAACGGATCAGCGGCGGGCGCTCAAGAAACCGCTGAATTCGCGGGTGACTCCCACGAAAGTCCAGTCTTGGCGCGGCCTTCGGCGCACGTGAGCGCCAGCCCGAAAGGCGTGCCTCTATACTTTTCCGAGTGAACGCGCCCGCTTAGGGCGGCGTGAACTCCGACCCTTTATCTTGCAGTCCCAGTCCCTGTGCTAACCCATCTGTCGGATCCCCGATTTTCCCGCGTAGCAAACTCTACGTTCGGCGACCGGTCCTTCGGCGCCATCGGGGCTCACGTCTGACTCCCCGGCGCCTACGCCGGGGCCGTCGAGTCTTAGAAAGGGAGCGGCGTGCTTTCCGCGCTCGCTTGATTTCGTACATCGCCGCATCGGCCCGCTTGACTACCTCGTCGAGCGATTCTGTCTCTTCATCGAACACGTGAACCCCACCACTGAGCCCGACAGTAATGCCCGCGGCGCTAATGAGGGCGTGAAGGCCGCAGTTCTTTGACACGACAGCGACGATCCTGTCACGGACGGCTTCGGCCCATGTCCGGTCGTGATCGGGCAACAACACGACTACCTCATCACCGCCCCAGCAGTAAGCCTCACCGGGCCACTTCACGACTGATGCGACGCTTTTGAAATAAATCTGCAGGATTTCGTCGCCGACGTCGTGGCCGAGGCGATCGTTGATCGCCTTCATCCCGTCGAGGTCCAGAAAAAGGAGTGCGTGGGTCGTTCCGCTAACCCACTCAAGTTGCTCTGGGCCGTTCGTTTTGACGAACCGGCGGTCGAACAAGATCCCAAACTTCTCTCTCAGAAGGTCTGGCGCCGCCGCAATTGTACGCGCAATCTCCTCCTTCGGCATCGACTCGGCTTTGAGCAGGACCCTTCCCTCTTCGTCGAGCAAGGCAGCTCCCCCGCCGGCTGTCTCCGTCCATCGCCATCTGGGCCCCTGGGCTTGCTCCTGGTCAGGGTGCGCCAGCTTTGCCATCGACCTGTTGAGCCGGCGTAACTCATCGACCGAGCGGTTTAGATGGTCGAGCAGCCCCTTTTTGGGTTTGGCCATTCGCCTATAGGAATGACACTTGGATATGGGTCATTTCAAGTCTGGGCCGCGCCTACTCCTGATGATGCAGTCTCGAGATCAGAGAGGTCCGATCTCGGCCTGAACTTCTGATTCAAGGTCGGTGAGGCCGCTCTCCGCGCGCTGGCCGCAGCGGCTCAGCCTTCCTCATGCGGATAAGGTCGCGGCGACCGTGCAGGCCCTGCGCAAATCCGGCGCTCCCGAGGCAGACATTGAGGCATTCATCGAGGGGCAGGCGGCGTGAACGAGATTTCCGTGCACGTCACAGGGCCCGTGGAGTGCTGACTCTATGGGCTAAGCACCGCCTGAACCATCGTCGCCAGCAAAGGTTCCAGGGTATCCGACACCCGTGGGAACTGAGACTCCTCCAGGAGGCTGTACTCCCGGCTTAACCGCACGGTGGCATCGAACTCATAGTCAGTCTCCGATTCAAGGCCGACGATGAGCTGGTTATTGTCCTCCAGCCGCTCCGCGATAAAGCGGATCACCCGGGGCAAATTTACGTCGTCCTGGCCCTGTTGGTTCGGCGAGTCGATTACGAGTGGAACGGAAAACGACCCATGCGGGCCATGACATGCTCGCCAGAGTGCGGAATAGTACGCGAGAATCGAGCGAGGACCTCCGCTGCCGGAAACGTTCGGGCGCGAGGTAAGGCGCTGCGCCGCCGTGTTTATGGACGGGAGATTCAATTCTTCACGGGCCGCAGCCAGCGCCGTTCTAAAGGTCGCCAAGATTGACTTCGATCTCTCTTTGCTGGTCAGTTCCTTCAGCCGGGAATCGAGGGTATCGACTTGCCCGGCCTTCTTATCTACCTCCGCCTGCAGAGCATCGGCCTGTGTGTCGAACGCGCGAAATGCGCTCTCAGCGCCGAGGCTTTCGACGACTTGACCAAACCGTAGCTCGCCCTTTCTTAGGTCTAAGATGGCGGACACTCGCCGATAGTTGTCATCGAGCGTCCGCATTTCACGCTCAGTCTCGGCTCGCCGCAGGGACGCCTCTTGCGCATCCTTTTGCAGGCGCACCGCGAGTTCCCGGGCAACCCGAGCATCCTCAGCGTAGGTAAGCGCGTCCAGGAATGGTTCGGCGTGCTCGGCTCCGCACGTGGGGCACACGATACCGGCGTGAGTCCGTTCTCTGATAAAGCGCGAGTCGCTTTCATACCCGCGGAGAGATTCCTCAGTCAGTCGAATCTGGTCCGCAATGCTCGCGATGAGTTCCTGCTCACGGACCGCACGATCGCGGAGATCTTCCTGCTTTCGATTCAGCTCAGTCACCTCAGCAGTCAAGAGGCTGATTTCGCGCTCGAAATCCTTCGGATCGAGTTTCGGTCCTGACGACGACAGAGTCTGTTCGAGCCGGCGTCGGGCTTGCGCCAGGGAAGCGACCTGCCTACGGGACTCGTCCAGCGCTTTTGCCTCCGCGTCGCGCTGGGCGCGCAGGTCATAATATTCGGGGGGCTTTACGCCACTGAAATACTCAAGGATCGCGGTCGCAGGACTGGCAAAGCGCTTGAGGGATTTGAATGTGTCCCAGCCTCCCTGCCAGCTCCCGTCCTGATTGACGTAGAAGGGAAGAAAGAAGCAGCTCGGATCGGCGGGGACGGCTTTCGAATTCTTGTCAGTCAGAACGAGGTTGAAGGAAGTGACTGCGGCGAACGCCGCTGCCCATTGATCGTGACGTCCCGTAGCAACGATCAATCGGCCATCATGTCGAAACAAAGCTCGTAGCCCGCCGTGCGACAGGGCTCGGTAGGAAGTGCCGTCCACGCTGAAATCGACTGCGCTGGCCGCCTCGGAGTCCCAGCGCTGGAGCTCTCCCTGCGGGTGAGCGCCGAGCGTTTCGAAGAGATTCTTAATTATCGTTGATTTTCCGGTGTGGTTGCGCCCGCTGAGGAGGGTCCGCCGGGGATGAAACGTTGTCAGAAGGGCGCGGCGCTCCCTGCGGGATAGCAGCCAAATAGCGTCGAATCTGAAGCTTTTCATACGATTTCGTCCTGAGGCTTCGGATCAGCCTTCTGAAATTGGGTCCGCGCATTTGTTCACAGCCGCCAATAGGACAGTTGCTGAAATCTCAGCTGCCTTAGCTGAAGGGTGTAGGCCTCGGATATCCTCAAGCGCTTTGTTAAGCCACGGCCGCAGGGGGAGCGTGAGTGGGTTGGCATCAAGCCAGCGGTCGGAGTCGACGTCAAGAGCGCTCGCCGAGCTCGCAGGGAGCAGTTGCCGACGCGATACGGAGAGACACGCAAGCCGCAACCTTGACATCTCGGTCGGTGGCAAACCCTCGTCGCGGAGCTGTGCATACCAGTCCTCGAGCAAGGCCACGGCGTCCGGCACCTCGTTGAGATGCTCGAGATCCCGGGCGAAGTCCTCACGGGTGTACCCTCGTTGCCGGAGCAGATCCTCGTAGGTCGCGCAGGCGTCGGTCCGCCTTCCCAGAGAGCTGAGCTTGGCGATGAGCGCGTCGACGAGAGCCCGTGCCTGGCCAGCATGGGGCGGGTTCCTCGCCAGCAGAAAATCGTGCGCGATGCCGACCAAATACCGGTCGGGAGCGTCCGGCGGCAGCGGGACTCGGAGCACCCTCAAGAGACTGGAGCTGAGGGCTCCTGCCGCTGAAAGCAGGTCGGAAATTGCCTCAGTCAGCTCTTTTGCTCTGGAGGGCTCCAGGTCCTGGAGGGTAAAACCGACCGCCGTCGCAAGATTTCCGCCGTTCGCCAGTTCCAGATCGCAGCCAGCATTGGAGACAAAGTGTCCCTCCACTCGGAGCTCGTTGAACCCCGAGAGCGTGAGGCAGAGTTTCCCGAGCGGACTGGCACGAAACTTGGCCGGCCTATCCGCGGTGGCCACTGCCCCCTTCTTACGGCGAGGGTTTGAGAGGCCGGTCAGTTCGGCCCAAGACCACTCTCCCCAATCCTTCTTTTTGACCTGGTAGACGCGAACGGACGTGGGGGCAGTAGCAGAATCCAATTCCGCTACATCTTGAAAGCATTCGAAAAGAAACAGGAAATCCTGCTGCCCCGCACCCTCTGCCTCGAACATTCGCATGAGCGCCCAATGGCGCTGAAAATCGACGCCCTTTTGGCCGTGCCCACCTCCCGTCTCGGCGAGATCCTCGCGACTCGCCACGAGCATGATTTCTGGATGGGGCACGGCCCGAGTAAATCACGACCTGAAACGGCGCTCCAATCTCGTCGGTGCCGGCACTCCCCCCTGGCGTCGGATTCTGGAAAATACGTCTCCATCGTCGCTCGGAGCCGCGCCGCCTTTTCCGACGGAATCTTTCCCTTCGCGACGAGGTTTCGCTCCATTTCGTCGAGGATGTCCTTGCTCCAACGGAGCTAATAGAAGCCCGACGCGGCGGCGTGAAGCACCGTGTCCCGGAGGGTGAGCGGGTACAGGACGTTTGCGTCGATGACGACGATGAACGGAGGCGGGCCCATTGGGCTGGCGCCGACTGTACTACTTCACTTCGACGTCGTAGCCGCCGAACTCCTGGCTCATCTGAGACAGCTCGCGGAGTCCGGCGCGGCGATCCTTGTCACGCTTCTCCTTGAACTTGAGGACGTCTTCGATCCGCAGTCGGCGGTGCTTTCCGGTCTTGCGGAAGGGAATTCGCTTCTCGTCGAGCAGCCGCACGAGGTACTGGCGAGACACGTTGAGCAGGTCAGCAGCCTGCTGTGTCGTCACCTCGCGACCAACGGGAACCACGGTGATCGAATCGCCGCGGGCCATGACCTCCGCCACGCGTTCGAGAACGTAGAAGACGGACTCGGGCAGGACGATCGTTTCTCCATTCGGACCGACCAGCTTGCACCTCGGCCCTCGTCGCGACCGCGCGTGGCTCATTCCTTCCAGCGCCTTGAACAGTGCGGCCACATCCGCCTGTTGATCAGGCGGTGCGGCGACAGGAGTCATCCGACGGATCTGGCCCTCTATCGTGCTAGCGGCAGCGGTTTTCACGACGTCGAGGTGGTTTATATTCGACACAAACGCAACATCAGACGACTCAAGCGCAACCAGGTGTTGGCGGTCCTTTGGCCACCAATCACGCCAATAACATTCGCCGTAGCTAACTAATATCATTCGTGTTTATTCCATTCAGTCCTCGTTCCAAGGTGGCACCGAAGCTGCTAAACTCAGGCACTCCCTCGGGACAATCAGTCATCCGGCGGATGACGCCGCAGCCGCTCCGGTCCCTGGACTGTAGCGGCGGTCAGAGCTGAGATGCGGGAGGAGCCTTGGGCGAGTGCGGAGCGCTGCAGGATGAAGCTTCAAATCATGTCCGACTTGCACCTCGAGATGCATGCCGATGGGGGTGCGGAGTTGATTCGCGGGCTGGATCCGACGGGCGTCGACGTTCTCGTGCTGGCGGGCGACATCACGACGGCGCGGTACTACGAGAACCTCGAGAGGCCGTTCAAAGCGCTGGCCCAAAAATATCGTCACATCCTCTACATTCCGGGAAATCACGAGTACTACAAATCGTCACCCAGCCAGGTCACGCGCAACTTGGTGAAGCTGACGAAAGCGCTGCCCGAGGTCGTGATCCCTCAGAACGGCGCTGTGGAGATCGCCGGTCAGCGATTCGTGGCTGGCACGATGTGGTTTCGTCTCGACCCGACGGCGGAGCCGGGCAAGCGCGTCATGCATGATTTCTCTCTGATCCAGGACTTCGAGCCCTGGGTGTACGAACAGAACGCAGCGTTCGAGCAAGTCGTCGCCACTCGGTTGAAAGCGAGTGACGTCGTGGTCAGCCACCATCTGCCGGCCCCGGCAAGTATCCCCGAACGGTTCGCGCGTTCGGCCATGAACGCGTTCTTCGTCTGCGACATGACAAGCTACATATCCGAGCGGCAGCCAAAACTCTGGATTCACGGACACTCTCACGACCGGTGCGACTACTTACTCGGAGCGACCCGCGTGGTGGCCAACCCACTCGGATACCCCAGTGAGCCCAGAAGCCTGGAAGCCTTTGACCCCGCGCTTCAGATAGAGGTCTGACCTGGCCGCCAGGTCTCGTGGAATGCGCAGCGAGTCGACCATCATGGCTGAGGGTTCCGTCATGCTCGCTTGAACGGGCATGGTAGAATACACGCAGTGACCAAGAACCCTCATGCTGTCGCCCTCGGACGCCTCGGCGGTGCCAAGGGCGGAAGAGCCCGTGCGAGAGCCCTGACTCCTCGCCGCCGTCGAGAGATAGCCCGCCAGGCTTCAGCGGCACGCACGAGGAGTCTCTCGGCCGAGGAACGAAGGGAGCTCGCCAGCCGCGCTGCTCGAGCCCGATGGTCCACCGCGACGCCTACGGCCCCAACGGTGAGGAGCTGGCTTCGCGATCTAGGCGCGCCGCTGACTCGCGCCGCCGTCGCAAACAGGCGGGCCCCGGACCCCGAGCAGGTCGTGGTCCAAGGCCTCCGCCTGGCTCACACGGACGCGTCCGTGGCGAGGGCACTCCCCGTGATGCTCTGGGCCAATCGCGACACGCTACGGCTCGCCGATTTGGTCCGCCGTGCACGGCGAGCGAAGGAGGGAGCTACTCTCGGGTTCTTCCTGGAACTGACGTCCGAGCTTGCCGGGAGTCGGCCATTCGCCGCCGAATACGCAGATCTAAGGCGGGATCGGCCGCCTTCGAACACCTTCTTCTTCGATGGCGCCGAGAAGAGCCTGGTCGGGAAGGAGCTGGCTGCGCTCAACACGCCACCCGTCGCTCGGCGATGGCGGTTCCTGATGAACATGCCGCTCGACAGCTTCGAGACCCTCTTCCGAAAGACCTTCCGTGCGCCACCGTCCCCAGGAACTTGAACGCTTCGTCGAGGCAATCGATGCGGCGCTGCCCGAGCCCGCCGCGATCCTCGTCATCGGCGGTGCCGCTGCAGCGCTCGCGTACGGAGCGACCCGGCCGACCGACGACATCGACACTTTTCATCCGCTGACTCCCGTCGTCCAGAAGGCCATCGAAGCGGCGCAGCGCTCGACAGGCCTGACGATTCCTGTCTCCTTCGCGGCGGTGGCGGATGCTCCCTACGACTTCGAGGACCGATTGATCCCGATTCGTGCGCTACGACTGAAACGGCTGACGGTCGTGGTTCCGGAGCGGCACGACCTCGTCCTGATGAAGACGCTGCGGGGCTACCAGCACGACGTCGAGGTCATCGAGCAGATTCACCGACGACAACCCTTGGTCTTCGAGGTGCTGCGCTCGCGGTGGAAGAGCGAGATGGGCCACGCAGTGGTGGACCCTCGCCGCGCGAATCTGAACTTCGTCGAGGTCGTCGATCACCTCTTCGGTCGCGAGCGCGCGGAGGCGATTCGACGCGAGTTGGGACACAGCCGCGGACCTGAGCGATAGGCACGGACAACCCAAGATTGGGATGAGCGCTCCCGGGTTCCGACTTCATCGGGATACCCCGCGCTGCTCTTGGTCGCCGCTCCTCGGCGTAAGAGCCGCAGACGCAGTTACCGTATCGGCGTCATCTAGACCGGAAGACGAACGATCTTCCCGCGAAGCGTGGCGACGATGTGAATCTCGCCTCCAAGCGCCTCGACATATCTCTTGATCAGGGACACCCGAGCATCCGCCCCACCCTGCCGCTCGAGCCGCGAGATTTGCGACTGGTCCATCTCGACCTTCTCGGCGATCTCTTCCTGAGTCACCCCCGCGCCTTCACGCAGGGCTCGAAGATCCTCCTCGAGGAGATCCCGGAGCGCGTCCTTGCGGATTCGCGCGACCTCTTCCGGCTTGAAGCGTTCGGCTTTGATGTCACTCCACTTGTGCGTCTTCATTTGAATTCCTGCTCCTTCCGGACCCACTCCGGTTCTATTATGCGCCTGGATCATATGCTGTAAACGCATATCGACGTGATAGGGCGACCGGGGCCGGAACTCTAAGAAACGTCGGCCAGCCATCGCCGAACACCCTCCCGAGCCGCTGGCCACTTTGAGCCGCGACCGGAGATGAGATAGTGGTCGACGCCGTGTCGTACCTCATGGTGGACATCGAAGCGGATGGACCGATCCCGGAGCGCTACTCAATGGTGGCGATCGGGGCGGTGGTGGTCGAGCCCGGTTTGCAGCGCACGTTCTACGGGCGCCTGCGGCCGATCTCCGAGCAGTTCATCCCTACCGCCCTCGCGGTCAGCGGATTCTCGCGTGCCGATACCCTGGCGTTCCCGAATCCGGGTGACGTGATGCGCGAATTCTCCCACTGGATTGGCGAGAACACGACCGGCCGCCCGATGTTCGTCTCCGACAACAACGGCTTCGACTGGCAGTTCGTCAACTGGTACTTCCACGCGTTCCTGGGCGAGAACCCCTTCGGGCACTCGTCGACGAACCTCGGGTCGCTCTACAAGGGCCTCGTGAAGGACTTCAAAAAGAATTTCAAACACCTGCGCCGCTCTCGGCACACCCACAACCCGGTCGACGACGCGCGGGGCAACGCCGAGGCGCTCCTGCACATGAGGGACGCGCTCGGGCTGAAGATAGATCTCCGATAGCCGGCCCCCCAAGGCCGCTGCCCCAACCCGAAACTCGGTCCGATCAGGTCGTCGAATCCTTTGACCGCGGCCGGAAGGCAGCCCCCGATTCTCCTAGTGATTTGTCTGAAAGAGCCCGAACTCAAAACGGGATGTTGCCTTTGGATGCCGGAATTCTGTAAGATTCCATCCAGGGGAAACAGGAGGTTTCGATGGAGCGAGATTGGCGCAAGAAGCTGGCTACTCTGCTGGCGTCGTTGGAGCGAATCTGGGGCCTGAAGACCCGTGTGGCCCTCGGAGCGACGGTCGCTTCGATAGTCTCGCTGGCGGCTTTACCGGCGGCGAGAGCGGAGGCAAAGACAGACTCGACGGAGATCGCGGCGACCGCCCCCCGCAAGCCCGGCAAGCTGGCTGGCAAGTTCCTCCTTCGGCAGGCTGGCGGCCGGAGCGGCAGGACGCAGGCTGAACACGGCTCTCACTCCTCGCACAGCTCTCACTCGTCGCACCGCTCGGGAGCCTGGCTCCTCTAACGACCATGTTCGGCGAGACCGAAAGGTCCGTCGAGGGCGAGCGTCAGCTCACTGTCGAGTTGCCGCTGTACGGGCGTGAGGGACTTCTACGCGCCTGCTATGCCTTCACGGACCGCTGTTTTCTGTTCCTTCGAGACGCCGGTCCCTCGAAGGTCACGGTCGTCTTTCGTAAGCGACAGAGCCCCAAGACTCTCGAAGCCCTCGTCGAGGAATTCGCCAACGAACTCGTCGGCCAAAGCCTCCGGGCGCAGCTCGCTGCCGAGACGAAGTCCGTGCGGGAGCTGATCGTGGCTCAGGCCTTCGCAGAATCTGACCTGTGATCGCCCGTACCCGGACGTTCTCGGCCAGTCTGTACCCGAGATCCGCCGTTGAGGCCGCCGTGCTCGCTTTCCATGGCATCTGCGAGGTCAGCGTCGAGGACGAACTCGGAGGTATCCGCGCCACGTTCGAGCTACCGGACGGTGCCACAGAAGATGTCATCGGCGAGTTCTGCAACGTCGCCCTGATCACCGCTGTCGAGATGGAGTTCGGGACCCGTCCATGACGAAGCCCGTTTTCCGCGAGCCGAGTCACTTCGAGGAACGGCGGCGGCCATACACATTCCTACCGTTCAGGTACTTGGACCTGGCCGGGCAGAAGCTTCTCGTGAACGAGGTTGGCGAGCACCTACTGGTGGCCGATTCCACGTTCGAAGCATTCGTCGGCAAGAAGCTGCAACCGGACGCAGTCGCGTACGGCGATCTAAAGGCTAAGCAAATGCTGCTGGACGGGCCTCCGGATGTCCCTATCAGGATGCTCGCCACGAAGTACCGGACGAAGCGTAGCTTCCTGTCTGGGTTTACCCGCCTCCACATCTTCGTCGTCAGTCTCCGCTGCGAGCATTCTTGCCACTACTGCCAGGTCTCTCGAGTGAGTACCGACAAGAGTCGCTACGACATGACTGTGGAGACAGCCAATCGTTCACTCGACCTCGTGTTTCGGTCGCCGGCACCCGAGCTCAGCATCGAGTTCCAGGGCGGTGAACCACTCCTCAACTTCAACTTGATCCGGCACGTAGTCGAGCAGGTAGAGCGCAGGATCGCAGTCGAGCCGAGACGGGTCCAATTCGTCATCACCACGAACCTCGCCCTTGTGACCGATGAGATCCTAGAGTTTTGCCGTCAGCACAAAATCCTGATCTCGACGTCGCTCGACGGACCGGCATCCATCCACAACACGAATCGCCCCCGACCAGGCAACGACAGTCACGAGCTGACCGTCCGGGGTATCGAGCGCGCAAGGTCGATCCTCGGTTACGACCAGGTCTCGGCGCTGATGACGACGACGAAGCTGACGCTGGACCACCCCGAGGAGGTCGTCGACGAGTACGTTCGACTCGGTTTTGACCACATCGTCCTGCGCCCGCTCAGCCCTTACGGGTTCGCGGTCAAGACGAAGCTCAAGACCGGCTACGACACGGACGCCTACCTTCGCTTCTATGAGAGGACGCTCGCCTACGTCATCGAGATGAATCGAGGGGGTGGGTTCTTCGTGGAAGGCTTCTCGCAGCTGCTGCTCACCAAGATCCTCACCCCGTTCGCGACTGGATACGTCGACTTGCAGTCGCCTGCCGGTGCCGGGATCTCGGCGGCCGTCTACAACTACGATGGCGACGTCTACGTGTCCGACGAAGCCAGGATGCTGGCCGAAATGGGTGACAAGACCTTCAGGCTCGGAAGTGTCCACACCGACACCTACGAGGCCATGTTCGGTGGCGAGCTGCTGCGCACGCTTGTGGAATCGTCGTGCGTGGAGTCACTCCCGGGCTGTTCGGACTGCGCACTCCAGACTTGGTGCGGATCCGATCCCGTCGAGAACTACGCCAAGCAGGGCAACATCGTCGGGCACCGACCGACCAGCGATTTCTGCCACCGGAACATGAGCATCATCAAGCACCTGCTGCGCCTCTATCATGAGGGAGACGATCAGCTCCGACGCATTTTCTGGTCGTGGGTGAACAACAGACCAGTCGCCGAACTGGTTCCGGGCTTGGAGGCGATAGCGTGATCAGGCTCGTCTCCCGCGGCGTCGCGCAGGGTCAGTTCAGGGACGAGAGGCTCGGTCGGATCACGACAACGGCTATCGACCCAGACCTTCGAGCAGATCACGCCTTCCTCGTCAGGCCGGCATCGGCGACGCCAGACCTCACTGGGTATGCCGGCGTCCTGGTGCTTCCCGGCGCTGAGGTTCCGACGACGGACCTACCAGCGACGAAGGTCGGCGAGGAACTGAGCTACCTATCAGACGGCGATGTCGTCCTCATGACACCGTCGGGCCGGATAAGCGTCCTGTACCGGAAATCATCACGACACAATACGATCCTGTCGACGGAGAGGTGCAACAGCCTCTGCCTCATGTGCTCGCAGCCCCCGCAACCTGAGGACGACAGCTACAGGGTTCCCCAGATCCTGCGACTGCTGGACCTCATCGACACCGGCTGTGTCGAACTGGGTGTTAGCGGGGGCGAGCCCCTGCTCCTGGGTGACGGCTTCTTTTCGATCGTCGAGAAGTGCAAGCGGCTGCTGCCATCGACCGCCCTTCACGTGCTCACGAACGGCCGCCTGTTCAAGGATCCGACCTTTGCGAAGCGACTCGGCGACATCGCTCACCCAGACATCATGCTCGGGATTCCCCTGTACGCGGACGTCGACACCGTCCACGACTATGTCGTGCAGGTGCAAGGCGCCTTCGATGAGACCGTCTTCGGTCTATACAACCTGGCTGAACACGGCGTTCCCATCGAGATCCGCGTCGTCCTCCACGCCCAGACGTACCGACGTCTGCCTCAGCTGGCCGAGTACATCTATCGAAACTTCCCATTCGTCTCCCACGTCGCCCTCATGGGCCTGGAGATGTTCGGGTACACGAACATCAACCTGGCCGACCTCTGGATCGACCCCGTCGACTACCAACCCGAACTTCGGGCTGCGACGATGACTCTCGCGGAGCGCGGGCTGAACGTCTCCATCTACAATCACCAACTCTGCACGATCCCGCAGGAACTGTGGCCGTTCGCTAGGCAGTCGATCTCCGACTGGAAGAACATCTTCGTACCCGAGTGCGAGGGCTGTTCGGCAAAGGCGATGTGCTCGGGGTTCTTCCACTCAGCAGCGAAGCGGCACAGCGCCCACATAGCGCCGCCGAAGATACCGGCAGTGCTTGCGGATCGATTGACCAGCCTGGGAGTCGAGGCGGCTCGCGGGTAGAAGATGTGCTCCTGGCGGTCACGATGATCAACCACTCGTGCTCGATCAGCTGGTTGGCCCCCGTCGATGCAGGATCAAGCTTGATCGGTTTTTGCCTGAACCAGGTTACGTACGTAGGCCAGTAGGCAGTATCGGACCAGTCGGTGGAAGAACTCTGCGTACGGCAGCTTCTGTTCGGACTCGAAAACTTCGGTCCCCCCAAGTCATGCCGACCGAGGCGTCCATGTGCCAGTCTGGAAACATCGGCACGCCTGGTGACAGATACATGGGGTCGCCGTTGTGGAGGTAACCAGATCTCGCGTCATAGATTGCCGCTGCAACGTCAGCGAGAGTTTCCGGCGTCACCTGGGTATGGGCGGGCTCGCGCGGTTCAGGATCGAAGAAGCCTTTGGAGTACTGCTCGAGGAACCCGACGAATCGGACCTTTGCCTTCCGAGTGTGAAGCAGGCCGCGAAGCTCGCCGCGCTGGTCTTCTCTTAACTGCTCCATCTTGAAGAGCTGTTCGGCGGTGAGGCCGTCGAATAGATCGCCTGGGATTGGCTGATCCTGTGCGACCGTCTCGATCGCCGATACGAGGCGGACGAAAACCATCTCGGCGTCGAGACCGATGTTTCGTAGACCGCGAGCGTAGTGATTGGCGGCCGTGACCACGCGCTGGTGGTACCTCTCGGGAAGAGCGGAGAGGTCGTCCAGGAATGGTGGCAGCGAAAGCGTGAAATTGCGGTCGCTCAGTGAGAAAACGATCGAGTCGACCCCAGGACCGGTTTGTCCTCGAAGGGGCCAATATTCCGTCTTGAGCCGAACACCGTCATCTCCCAGAGGGGGAATCGTCGTCGATACGAGATACAAACGGGCTTGAAGAGAGAGTGAGAAGAGCGCGATCAGCTCACCGATTGGACCATCGGGGAACAGATATCCTTTCCGCGTCCCTTCTGATCGGAGAACTTCCGCGGCGGTGGGCGGCAGCCTGAGTCTCAGGGCATATTTGTACAGCCCTGCCGGATCCGGGACGAGGGTCGTACATCGGGAGATGACAGCACCTTCTCGATAAATCATCAGACCCGGGATGAGCACTTCGGATGCGAACTCGGCCTCGAGATACTCTGCGCCACCTTGAGCAGAGGCGGCGTCTAGGGTCCGCAACCAAAGCATTCGCTTGTCTGGATCTGCCATCTTGTCTCTTCGTCCGAGCGAGTAAGCGCGACCGGCTACGGCGGGCCGGCCTGCTCGCATTCAGGACGTCCCTCTTCCATTGGATCCGCGAACTGATTCGTATCGGAGAAGAATGAAGTGCGCGGCCGTCAGCGCGTACTGTCGACAGATCCTCGCGTGTTCGTGCTCGGACATGTTCGCGTGGCCGCCGTGAATACTGAGGATCGTGTGGAGTGCGAAAAGGAACCTCTCTTCCTCCTCGGTGATCAGGCCGTTCGCTTTTAGGAAGGCGCGCACCGGGCCGGGCAGCGCACTCCTGGCAAGGTTCTTCTTGCTCGCGACGGCAGCTGCGCGGGCGACGCCGAGCAGGGCGATCTCCATGACGTCCCGCCCATGCTTGATGCTGTCTCCCCATTTTCCCGCGGTGTAGTGCTCATCAGTCAGATTCAGATCGTTTGATACTTGCTCGAGGCCTTCCAAACTCAGGCTCTTGAAAAGGGACAGCAAGGCACCCGATTGCTCCTCGACGTCGAACACATTGGCCTCCCGCACGGCGACTTTGCCATCGCGGAGCTCATAGCCATCCAGTTCGAGGCAATTGGTCATTCGCTTGATGAGCCAGGAACCCGGCTTCACAAGGCATTCCTCGCTGCGAGCGAACTTCACGATATCCTCGACGAGCTTCAGCACGATTCGTTGCGAGGCGATCAGCAGCTCTGGCGCGCTCGCTGCTAGTGCCGAGACTTGCGGCGTCGTCCCCATCCTGGCGTCGAGACCGAGAACGAAATATTTGATGGCGCCTCGCTGGGGCTGGAGTTGGCGTGCGAGGTGGATCAGCGGTGCGGGATACTCGTTTGCGTACAGAAGATCAGCGAACCAGTCGGGGCGGACGCGTTCCTCAGATTTGCCACCGAGGTTGATCGTGAACTCGAAGCACGCCGAGACGACCTCCGCCAAGGCCAAGATCGTTCGGTTACGAAGCGGTGGCCCAACCACGCTGCGTGCCTCTGCCATGTGGGCGAGTCTATCGCTTGGCGACGTCGAGCGGGACCAGCCGCCACTATCCGCTGGACGGGCCGGCCCGATGCCGACCTTCGGCCTCATGAGGCCGACCACAGACGCGGATTTCTGCCGCCGCGGCCGTCGAGCGCAGGGTGTCTGCTTACGTCGCCGTCGCTTCGCTCATTCACGAGTCGAGCACCACGACGATCTAGGCTATCTCAGGCCCGAGGTCGCCGTCGCGCTTGGAGGGGTGAACGCTCACGGTGCTCAGGGGTGCGCCCCTGAGCGATGGCGCGGTGCGAGGCGGATGACCTGCTCACCGGGAAGTTCCCTCGCGTGGGACGATGCCCATGTTGTGTGGGGCTGGTAGTACGTTCGGCAGTAGGGCGCTTGTGCCAAGTCCAGACGGATATTAGTGTATTCAAATACTTGCGCGGGTGTCCGCGCCTATGCCACGCTAGCGTGGCATAGGCAACAAAATATGGCTTGACCGGCTCGGCCGCGCTTCCTATGGTCCCTCCCTAAAGGCCTAGGGGGGTCTTTCCGAAAAGGAGAACGAATGGCGTTGAATCTCAAGGATCTCGCAGCCAATCCCAAGCTGCTTGACGATCTGAGATCACGGGCGGGCGGGCGGGGCTGTGTCAAGTGCAGCACTCCTCTACAGGAAACGCTCACCGGAAAGCGGCAGCTCGCAGACGGCGATGCCTGCAGCGACTGTTTCTACGAAGAATTGGGTAAGCTCGTCGAAGAGCATCCCATCGCATCGGCAGGGACCCGCCGAAGCTAAGAGTAAGCCCAAGGGACAGTAGTCCTTCGGGCTTACCTCTCCATCGGAGTGCCGAGGCTCTACCGATCACGTGAATACCTATTTCATCGGGAAAGAGGAGATTGAGGCGTACGCCCTCGACCTAGTCGGCCGCTTGGAACGCCTTGAGTCGTTCCCACAGGTTTGGTGCCCCGTCACCAAGTCCGGGGACGCCATCCAAAAAGTCCTTGCGCCGATCATCCAGGCGATCCGACCGCAATTGTTGGAAGGAGTTCGCAGTGTTTCTATCGGGGTTGAAAAAACTGGGATCACGTTTTTAGAAGAGGCGAATCCGGGCTCTGAGTTAAGCGGGAAAAGCGTGCTTCTTTTGGACGGCGCCATTCACTCCGGCGATACGATGAATCGGTGTACGGCGGAGATTCTGAGGTATCAGCCCAAAGAACTGAGTAGCTACTCCTTGGTTATGAAGGTCGGAGCATCCTTCATACCGACCTTTTGGGGCGTCGCAATAGACGAGACCGATCGCGCCTTTTTCCTCTTAGACAATATCCCGAATCATCGCTTGGACGCTGGGCCGACAAGACGTCAGCCGCCAGTCCACCTGGAGCGGCTTTCCGAGAAGCACGTGAAACTGCCGCGGTTAGAATGCGGCGTCGGATCGATGGACCGGATGACATGGTCCGATCGATATTTCCAGATGCAGGCGGCCGAACATCCCCCGTGTACGTACCTGCTCATGCGCAGCCAGACAATCGTCGGCTACCTGACGGTACGTCATGGTTCCAATGGGGTCTTTTCAATCGACGAGGTGGCCAGCACGAAGTCCTCAGGGTATGGGGGAATTCTGATGCGTTTTGCTGACACGCTGGCTCGCCAAACGAATTGCGCGCTCGTCCAGCTAAACGCAATTGAAAATCAAGTCTCGTTCTACTTGAAATTCGGCTATCGCAAGATAGATGGTCGCCGGCCGCTGACCTTGGATGACGAGATCTTCTGGCCGATGGAACGAACGGTTCTTTACCACCAGAGACACCGCTAGGACCGAGACTTCGTTCGGCCGACCCTCTGCCGCGCAGCCCCCTTTCCCGGCACCTCCGGCCCGTCGTAAGCTCAGCTGTTGGGAGGCTCGACATGGCGCGATTCATCGCTCGGGTGCAGCTTCACGAGGACGGGGACTACGAGGCGCTTCACAAAGCGATGGCTACGCTCGGGTTCGTCCCGACGATACCCGACCTCGGCGTCCCCCCGCTGCGCCTCCAGCTCCCAGAGGGAACTTACTATCGGCTCGCAGACCACGACGACGTCATGAGGGCGCTGACCTTGGAGGTCTATGAGGCGGCCGTGAAGGCTAACAAAGGGCGCAAGGCCATGGTGTTGGTCGTGAAGGCGGCCGCTGGCGCGGAAGACGTGTACGAACTCGGTCTTCCAGCAAAGTAGATCAGCGGACCTCGGCGCTGAGCGAAAATCCGAGCATGACCGCCTCCCGAGAGGTTGTAGAGCTGATCGACTGCGATACCGCCGAACAGTTCCTTAATGTACTGAGCCCGCAAAACCCCGTTTGGGGACCGGACCCCTCGCTATGGATCTTCAGGGGTCACGCTCAGGCTGATTGGTTGCTCCTGTCAACCGCGCAGCGGGCCGATCTCCACGAAGATTACAACGTCAGGTGGGCAATCACTCGTGGGTGGGAGACAGGGGCAAGCGCACAAGAGTCTGACAGAAGGCGGGCGGCCGAGGGAGCCCTAGTCGACCGCTTTCGGCGGGCCCTGGACGAGGCGGCTCTGAATATTCCGGTCAACCCTTTTCAATCGACGTTCTCTGAGGTCGTTCATTCGTACGAGGTTGATCTCGACGGTCTTCCCTTGCTGGCCTTGGCCCAGCATTTAGGGCTTCCGACCAGCCTATTGGACTGGACTAGGATCGCCCCTAAGGGTGCCTATTTCGCTGCAGGTGACTTTGAGGTCGCAGAGGACGAAGGACGTCTCGCGGTATGGGGACTGAATACAGGACTCTTTGCATCGGGGATTTTCGTCGATCCACTCACCATGAGGATCGTCACTGCCCCGAACGCCAGCAACCCGAATCTCCACGCTCAGTCGGGACTATTTACCCAAGCGCGCGGCGGAGAGCTGCTCGCGGTCGACGACTACGTTCGAGCTGTATTCGACGAGAACTCAGCACACATAAAGGTCCCGCTACCGTGGATGAGAAAACTGACCCTTCGTCGAACCTTTCGGAAGGAGTTATTGCGCCTGCTTTCCTACGGCGGGATCAACGGATCTTCGATGTTCCCCGGCTATTCGGGGGTCGTGCGTCGTCTTCGGGAAGAGGCTCTCTGGAAGCCATAGGTCGTCCGCCTCCCAGTCTGGACAGTCGCACCGGCAGCGTGGGAACCCAAGGCGGCCAGCGCAGCGAGCAGACCGTGACCCCGGTAAGCCGAGCCAGACTAGCGTCGAAATTAAAAGCCAGGAATCTCGAGCTTGCGGGCGAGACGGAGGACGTGATCGTTCTTCGGGTCCAAGGCCAGCGCCTTTTCGACGGCCCGTCGAGCAGGAGGATGTTCTTCGAGATTCAGGTGCAACCACGCCAGCCTTGAAAGATCTGTCGCGTCCACCTGCTTCCCGAATCGAGAAAATGCGTCAACGATTGGCGCGATGAGGGAGCGCCGATCGTAACCGTAGTCCTTGAAGTCCCTGAGGATTCCATTTATGCGATTTGCGGCTTCACTGATCTCCTCCAGGCTAATGAGAGAACTCCTGCCGTATTCGCCCCAGGCGTGTAGAGCTGCCTCGGGGTCGCCGAGCCGCTGTGAGTAGAGCGCCAGTTCTCGCCATGCCTGGCGGCGGTCAGCATCTTGCGGTGCTACCTCGATATACCGTCTAAGGGCGTCCCTCGAGTGTTTCCACCCATCCGCGTTTCCGACTTCGCCGTAGAGGCGAGACATCATCAGCCAAGCCTGTGGATAGTCCTGAGCGATGTATTCCAGAACCGGAACGTAGTTCTCGAACTGTTCTGGGCCGTCTGCGAGTGCTTCGGACGCAAGCGCAAAGACCTTCTCCACGTGAGGTGCGATCCCGTGCCGAAGATCCGCTTCCTGAGTCGCACCGAAAGCTCGGAGGAGAGCGACATCAGCAGCGACTGCCGGGCTTGACGGTTCCGTGCTGAGCTTCCTGCGGCCGAACAGCGACGCGACGAGTGGTGCGCGGAGAAATTCGTGTCGGCCGGACATCAGAACCTCGATCAGGGAGGATCTCCGAAGAGCTTCAACGGCTTTCTCGACATCCATCTTGTCGGCGTTTGCTGGTCGAAGGAGCACCGCTTCGAGCCCCACCCGTGGGACCCATGACCGCCAACTGCACAGCGTGAGAAACACACGTCGCGAGCTAGGATCGAGGCTGCCGTACGTCCGCTCGAAGAGAGCCGTCAAGATGTTTTCTTTCGACGCGACGATCCGCTCGACAGCGAGGAGACGGCCGGCGTTTGCCACCTCGCCGAGAAGAACCTTCATCACATAAGGGTGGCCCTCTGCTTCCTCGTGCAGGCGCCGCTTGTACTCGGAAGTCAACAGCCCTGTGATCCCGAGACTACTGGCAGTACCTTCGATCAGCTTCTCGCTCTCTTCCTCCTCCATGCCGGACACCGCGATCTGGTAGTCCCCGTTGAATTCGCTCAGGCGTGTCGTGATCAGAACCTTGTTGGGCAAACGGATAGAAGCATCGATCCAGCGAAACAGATCCACGGGCGATGACACCGTCTCGAAATTGTCGAACACGAATAGGGTCGCCCCGGCAGCGGCGCGTTCCATTTCACTCCTCATAAACTCCACAGGCTTGAAACCCCTCTTCCCGGCGTCGGGCGCGTCTATCAAGCGTGCGTATTCCGTCGCAATGTCCACCTCGTTCAAAACATCCGGTTTCACCGGCTTCGGGCCCGCGGTCATCAGATCGACGTCGCGAGCACTGAACCAGAGAATGGCAGTGAACTGTCCCGACATAGCGAGGTCGTTCAGGACCTCGAGGGCTAGCGACGTCTTGCCGATGCCGCCGCGCCCATGAAGCGTCACTAGCGGGTGACGATCGTCCGTGAGACAGCGAGACAGTTCTCGCTCAAGCCTCTCCCTCTTGATGTAGCCTGGTGGGCGAACAGGAAGGTTGGCGAAGGAGTTCCCAACGATCTCCAGTGCACCTCGAGCTTTCGTCTCACTTCCGGGCAAGGAGGTAGCAGGTACGAGGTATGGGGCCGCATCGGCCGATGCCGCGCTGCCGGTAATGTACGAGACGACCTCGAACCGCTTGTCGTTGAACCCGCCATTCGGACAGTGGAAGTCTGAGAGTTCACCATCCGAACGCAGCATTTCGACGAGCCGGAGACGATCAAACTCGACGTAGATGCCGTTCGGCAACGATGTAGAGGTCTTGGATCGGAGGTCGTCGAATGCACGAGATGAAGCGCCACAATAGGCAACCCGATACTTTCCGGAAAGGTTGCGGTGGAGGAACGCCCACGGGCGACCGAATAGCGCGAAGTTGGCCATGACCATTTCGATCGAGGCGGCCAAGGCCTCGATCGCTGCCGCCCGTTGAACTGGTCCCTGCGCCCCATGCCCGCGGGTCTTGTTCCTGAGATGGACGAATATCCTGAACCAGTCTCGTTGGCTCGGACTACCGGAAACGTCCGGAACGTCGGGCGCTAGTTGGCCGGCGGCACGATGAATAGCTGTAACCGCATTGACCACCCACTCGGCCGACGACTTCTTCTGCGTTAGCGCACGTACCTCGTCTTCAGCTGCCGTTCGGAACTGTGCCGTAGGCCCCGTAAGGATCTCTTCGATCACTTCCCCCCACACACCGAGACCGCTCGCCCGTACCAGTCGATGGATCTGCCTATATCGATGTCGGTCGGCGTCATCGTCTATTGCGGCGACCAAGCCAGCGGTAACCAACTTGGTCACGAACTCCCCCGCAAGCATCAGACTGTCGAAATACTCAGCGTCGGAATTCTCACGGGCGCGCGACATTCGCTCGCGCATCCGATCTAGCGGCAGGAACGGCATCGACCCTCCGGCAAGTTTACGATTGATCTTACTGCGAATCGCCGACGGCGAGAACGGCACTGAGATCAGCGAGGGAGCCGCGCAGCTTGGTGACCTCCGTTTGCAGGGCCTCCCGAGGATCGGTGCTAAACGCTGTGATTTTTGGATTCGCCTCGTCTCACGGGATTGAACACTTTCAAAAGGTTGCGCCCCCCTGCTACCCGCTGCGATGCCCCCCTTGCGTACTGTCACGCCGGAGGCCGCGGGTTCAAGTCCCGTCCACCCCGCTGAAACCCCTACCTCCTGCGATACTTGCGATACAGAGATCGCCCGAAGTCGAGGATTCGAACTCCCCCGCTGAGGTTGAGAAAGGAGTTCTCGGCAGCAAGCTGCGCCGGCGAGACCTCGCCCCGCCGAAGGCGGCGCTCATCCTCTTCGCGAGATCGCTGCTTCTCGGCCGCTCGCTCTGCGAAAGACTTCATCCTGCTAGCCACGTCAGTTCCTACCTGCACCGTATCGACCATCTTTTCTCTCGGTCAAGAGAGACATGATCGCCAGGCATGCCTACCAGACTTTCCAATCGTTACCGCTGGAACTACCGAGAACTGCTGACGTTTCTCCGTCTGCGGTAACGTTTCGTGGTCGTAAGCTATTGATTTTGTTCGTAGACGGTCAGAATCGCACTCAGGAGGCCGACGGTTCGATCCCGTTCATCTCCACGATTTTACTGATGATTTTTTTGCCGCAGGGCAGCGAGAAAACGTTTGAGAGGCAAACGTTTTTCGTTAGCTCGGCAGAAGTAACGCCCATTCGGGAGACGGCGCCCTCTAGGGTCTGGCGATGAGCTGCCCGATCTTGGTGGCCACGGCGGTCGTCGTGGTCGCGTAGCTCGCGTCGCAGACCGATCCGAGGACGTTGTTCGGGAAGGCGTTCACGAACTGGGCGATGCGCACGCCCGGATCGGCGAAGCTGCCGTCGGTCGTGTTCTGGGTGGCCTTGGGGTTGACGTAGCCGCCGGGGCCGACCGCGCCGCAGGAGTGCATGACCGTCGGCCAGAGCTCACCCGGCTGCGTGTTCTGACCACCCTCCGCGGGTATCCAGGCGACCGTGTAAGGTGCGGCGGGCCCGGCGATGGCGGCGACGAGGATCTGGTTGTCCGGGTCTGGCTTCAGCGACTTGATGTCGCTGATGAACTTCGAGACCGGCGTGAGCGCGCTCGATCCGGTCCCCGTCGGGGGTTGCTCGTTGTCGACGCAGTTGGCGAGATCGAGAGTGGGCGCGCTGGACGTCCCCTGCGCGTCGGTGGGGGGCTTGAGCGGCGGGATCATCCAGGCGTTTCCGCTCGCCACATCCTGGCAGTAGTGGGCCCCGCGGGGGCCGCCGTTGCAGCGGTAGTTGGCGATGGGGCCGTCGGGGTTCGAGATGTTCTGCTGGGCGCCGTTGAGCGAATAGATCGTCGTGTCGGCGGGGGCCGAGCAGTCGTCCTCGTTGGTCAGCATCAAGATGACGAGGTAGGCGCTCGGCCGCAGGAAGTTGGAGTTCGTGGCCGGGGCCGCGCCGAGGCCGTCGGCGCCGAGGGCGCGATCGATCGAGGCGAGCTGATGCTCGAAGCCGCAGCCTTTGCCACCGAGGAGCTCGATGCACTGGACCACGTTGCCGAGGGGGTCGGTGTAGTTCGGCATCATGTCGGCATCGGAGATGAACGTGTCGCCGGCGATCAGCGTCGTGTTCACGCAGGTGCCCTGCGGCGCCGCATGGAAGGCACCCTGGTCGCCCTGTTTGGTGCAGCCAATCGAGGTGGTCGAGTCGCCGGGCGCGCCCATGTCCGAAGAGACGACGGCCAGGTGCAGGCTGAGCGGTACGGGGAGTCCCTCCAGCGCATTGATGAACCCCGGGAGCTGGTCGTAGAGCTTCGCCTGCATCTCCTCCATCTCGGACGAGTCGTCGATCATCATCAGGACGTCGACCTCGTTGTTGATCTTGCTTCCGAACGAGCCGCCGACCGGCGTCCCCCCGCTGCCGCCCGAGCCGAAGCTTCCGCCCATGATGCCCGCGCCGCCGGTGTCCCCGCCCGAACCGCCGGAACCACCAGTCGCGCCCGCCCCGCCGGCTCCCGACAGCGATTCGCCGCCGTGACAGCCGGCCACGGAGCCGGCCACGGAGCCGGCCACGACCGCCAGTACGACCGAGAGGCCGAGGGGCCACCGCCGAGTCTCCCGAGCTGAGCGAACAGTCATCAGAGCCTTCCACGTCTTTAGTGCGATCCCACCGATCAGATCGGGTCAGCTTTCGCGCTCCCGAGGATGAGTAAGAAAAGCGCGGGTTTTGGCTGATAATACTTCCTTCCGTCCGTCAGAATCGCGTGGCCGCCCTGGCGGAACATCGACCTTGGTGCCGCTGAACTTGACGCTCACCTGCGGGGATCGCAGGGCCAGGGACTCTGGCGGTCCTCATTAAGCGATCGCCACCACGTCGCAGGCGACCAGCGATGGCAGCGTCACGGTCTCCGCCGTATTGGCTACCTTCATCACCGAACCTCTGACAGTTCTCGTCTCTAGCCTCTGGTTCTCGTAGACGCCTGAGGCGCTCGGCGTTCGGTCCCGGCCTGAGACCCTTCGCCGCCAGGTGCTTGCCGTAGGAGTCGATCGCGGTCGGCCACAGTCACGCCCTCCTCCACGATTGGATCGCCGATCTAGCTCTGTGACGGTGAGACTCCCGCTGGCGCCTGGTTCTGCCTTCCGTGAAGAGATCTCCATTCGTTTTGCTTCCAAGTAGCTAACGTTGCTGACGTTCTCGGAGTCGAGAAAACGTTTGGGTTCATGAGGCGTGGATATCGTTCGTTAATCTTTAGAATCGCACTCAGGAGGCCGACAGTTCGATCCCGTCCCGGGACCGGGACCTCAATTGAAGCCGAGCTGAAGTTGGCCCTGGTCAGAGATGAAGACCGGCGCGGCGACGAAGATCGGGGGGAGAGGGTTCAAAGGATAGAAGTAAACGGCACCTATGGTGAGCGCAAGCACTGGTGGGTTCGGGAGCGACGCGGACGGTACGAGGCGGTACCCGATACCGGCGCCGTCGCTGGTGAGCGAGGTGCCGCAGCCGTCGACGGCCGGGCTCGGGTCAGACGGAGTGGGAGCGCAATCAGGGAAGTTGGCCGAGACCTCGGCATCGAATATGTCCCCGAGCGCCAGCACGGGCGACAGGACCGTACAGGTCGCGGCGTCCGTGCAGCTCACGACCTCGATCGCCTGACCGGTAGGCATGAGATTGACCACGGTCACGTGCTCGTTGCCGGCCGTGGGTGCGTCGGGGAGCGACACGAAGAGGCCCTGCAAGGCGTCGAGCGGACCGTACAGAAACAACCGCGCGTTTCCCCCCGCCGGAATCTGACCGTCGCCGTCGAAGATCGGCGCCTGCCCCGGCGCCGCGATCGTGAAGTGGTGCGGGCCGGCGTCCAGGTAGTGGACCGAATTCTCGGCCCCCTCGGTCACCGTGTAGAGGGACTGGCCCGCTTGTTCCGGGTCATAGAGGAGATCGCCGTCGAGCCAGAGATCGTACTGCGTCAAGTTCGGGTTCGTCGCAACGCGCGCCTGCTCCGCCTGGAATGTGGCGTCGGTGGGGGAGAGTGAGGTGACCAGGCCGCCTTTGTTCGATCCGGCGCTGGTGCTGGCGATGACGACGTTGCTCGGATCGACGTTTTTCGTGGCGCACGCCGAGAGACAGAGATGCATGCAGGCGAACCACAAGACTGTCAACAGCCGACGGTTTTTCATCGAAGCTCCTTCCACCCTTTTTGTTGGGACCGTTGCCTTTCTTGGTCGGGTGCAGTGAGCAAAAAGAAAGATCTTCCCGACCGGGAAGTCCGCCAGACTAACCACCGGTAGTGTATCGGGCCTCTCGACACAAGCTCCTCCTCTGCCTGGCGGGCGTCGCGTTGCTGGCAGCGGCGGCCTCGCGCACCCACGCTGGGACCGCCGACGCGGCGCCCCCGATGCCGCCCACACCGGAGCAGCTAGACACGCTGCCGTTTTCGGACGCCGAGCTCCAGCAAGCGTTGCTGGCGCGGTTGCTCGGTCAGGCTGGTGAACCGGCGCTCCTCCGGATCGACGTCAAGCCTGCCGGCGCCGGCGCGGTGGCCGTCCGCGTCGGCGCACGGAGCCGGATCGTCGCGCTGAACGAGCGAACCGGTGCCGGCGCCGCGCGCGTCGTCGCTCTGGTTATCGCCGAGATCCTGAACAGTGGCGTCGAGACGCCCCCCGCTGGCGAAACGCCAACTACCGCCGATGCGAAACGCGCGATCCAGGCGCCCAGCCGGACGGCCTCCGGCACGGTCGTGCCGCACCCCACGCTCGCTGCCACCGGGGAGCCGACCGCCGCGCCAGAATGGAAGTCGCGTCTCTGCTTGACGAGCGGCGCCGCCAAGGGGACAGGCGACGAGGAGCTCCTGGCCGGGACCCTCGACGTCGATCTGACGATGGCGTTCGGCCACGGTCGACTGCGGCTCGCGCCGTCGGCGGGCCTCACGATCATGCCGACGCGCAACGCGGGGACGCTCGATCAGGTTTCGTTCCTGGCGGTGAGCGGGCGTCTGCTGGGTGGCGCGACCTTCGGCCCGCTCGACTTCCTAGGCGGTCCCGTCGTCTCGCGCTACAGCATCGGCGGGGCCACGCCCCATGGCGGGCTCCTTGTCGGAGCCGAAGGGGTGGCCCGCCTGGCGGCGCCGTTGTCGGACCGGTTCCGCCTCGTCGCTGCGGCGCGGGTCGACGGGTTTGCGGATCGCGTCCGGGTCTTCTGGGTCGACGGTCGGGCCTACGCGACGCCGCGGGTGGAGTTGGGCGTCGGCGTCGGATTGGCCTGGGAATGGGCGTCATGACCCGGTCGTCCGCTTCCCCTCGCCAGTCGACCGCGGAAGCGGCGGCTAAAGACGCCGGCCTCGTTGACGCGGCGGCGCGCGGCGATCGGCGAGCGTTCGCAGAGCTCTACCGACGGCACCTCGACTCGGTCTACGCGCGTCTCACGCGTGTGATCGGCCCGGCACCCGAGCGCGAAGATCTGGTCCAGCAGATCTTCCTCGACGTCTACCGGGCTTTGACGCGATTCCGGGGCGATTCCGCGTTCTCGACTTTCCTGCACCGAATCGTCCTCAACGTCGCCTGCGAGCACCTCGAGCGCCGGCGGCGTGGGCGCGGGCGCAGCGAACCGCTCGGAGCCCGACAGATCGAAACCCTCATCGCGCCGGACGCCTCGCCCGAGCAAAGGGCGCGCCAGCGCGAGGAGCTGGCCCGTCTGTTCAGGTTCCTCGAGGTGCTTTCGCCCAAACGGCGTGCGGCCTTCGTCCTGGTGGCGATCGAGTCTCTGCCGATCGAGGAGGCGGCGCGGCTGCTGGACGCCAAACCGGCGGCGATCAAGCAGCGTGTCCTCGAGGCGCGCCGGGAGCTGGCGCGCGCGCTCGACCGCGCGCATGAGGAGACGACATGAAGCCCGACGAGCACGACGCCCGTATCGAGACGGAGATTACCGGTCCGCTGCGAGAGGCGCACTCGGCGCTCGACGAGCTTCACCGCGCCCGGCTGTCTTTCGCCATCGAGACAACGCTCGACCGCGAGGACAAGGCGATGGCGGCGGGCCGTGCGTCGCGCGTCCGGCGTCGGCGCGTCTGGCTATCAGCGTCGGGGATCGCCGCCGCGATCGTGGTCGGGGCGGTGTTCTTGACACGCGGACCGCATGCGCCGCCGCGGACCGGCGCGCCCGTGGCGAGCGCTCCTGAAACCCGGGCGCCGCCCTTGTTGGTCCCCTACCACGGGGCGGGCGAGCGGGTCCCGGCACCGTCCCCCACGACGAGCCTGCTGGCGCTGGCCGGCGAGAGGGTGCGTGCCACCGTCGGCACACGCGTGCGCCTTACGCTCGTGGGTCCAGGCCGGGTATCAGTTCTGCCTGCGGCCCGGGTGGGCGACGTCGAGCTAGCGCTGAACGAAGGACGCCTCCTGGTAGACTACGACGGACACGCGGGGGGCATGCTGAGTGTCGGGTCGCCCGGGGCCGTCACCACGGTCGTTGGAACGCTTTTCGCCGTCGAGGCGACCGGATCGTCAAGTCGCGTCGCCGTGGCGCGGGGACGGGTTCGGACCACCGACAGCACCGGACACCTCTGGCAGGTCGCCGCAGGCGACAGCTGGACCAGCGCCGACGGTCGGTTGGCTCCCATCTCCGACGAGCTCGCCGCGGCCCTCGTGCGCCACGAGGCGGACTGGACGACGGTGCCGCCCGTCGCGCACCCCGACGAGCCGATCGAGCCTTTGCCGCCGGCGGTGCGTCCGAGCGTGCACCCACGGCGGCAGGTCAAACTGGACGCTCTTTACGCCAAGGCCGAAGCGGCCATGCGCGCCCACGCGATCGCCGAAGCGTGCCGGATTCTTGAGACCATCGTCGATCGCGATCGCAACGGCCCGCTCGGTGAAACGGCCTTGCTCGACCTGGCTCGGCTGGCGCTCGCTGACGGCGACCGGGTGGAGGCGCGCCGCGCCCTCGCCCGCCTGCCACCTCGCCTCGCCGATCCGGCCCTGGCCGAGACCGCCAGCCATCTCCGTTGCCGTGCCGAGCGCGTACTCGACGACGGCGATAGCTGCGGGTTTTGAACCAGAATCGCACTCAGGAGGGCGACGGGTCCGGCCTCGGAATCTTGGTGAACCGGCTGGTCCAATCAGCTTCTTCCCACTCAAGTGCAGGAAAAGCGGACCGGCGCCCCAGTTGCCGGGTGCTGGTCGGCCTCCTTCCTGCCGGGACTGTCCTGGAAAGCCACGTCGGGCGGCGCCCTTCGTCGGCGCGAAGGGGGAGAAGGGCACCACGTGCCGAGATAAATTCGACGATGCTTGCTTAGCACTTCGGGGGCCTCGTGCGTCGTGGAGGGTAAATGCTCGCGCGTGCTGCGCGGCTAAGAGGAGAAAACATGTCCTTTCATCGTTTCGTCGCGACGTCCGCGCTGGCTCTTGCCCTCGCCCACACCGCCGCCTGTGGCCAACTCTCGGGAGACACCGGCTCCCCCTCCACGCTCACCACCATTCACGGGACCATCACTTCCAATTCCACGTCGGCGCCTGCGTCGCTGGCCACGGCCATCGTCTGGGAAGAGATGTCACCGGACGGGACCCTTCATGAGGCCGCCGACAGCGTGCCTGTGTCCGGGACCTTTCCGGCGTCCTTCAGCATCGCCCTCACCGGGCTCCCCCCCGCGAGCGCGATGCTCGACTTCGCCACCTTTGGGGGCACTCCTGGGAGCCCCTCCGCCACCGGCGTGCATGTCGCGGTGGGACTCGTGGTGGCGTACGACGACCGCAACGGTAACGGCCAGCTGGATCTCGTCGACGCGAGCGCATCGCATTACATCGACGAGATCGAGGGTGTGGGCGACCGGTACATCGTCTACCTCGACAGGTCCGTCCCTGCGACGCTCGTGACGAGTCCCGAGTTTGACGCACTGGGCATCGACGGCTCGATGCCACAGGAGGGCTACAATCTGGTACTTCCGCAGTCCAACTATTGCTTCGCGAACGCCGACGCGGGCGCGGCGGGAACGTGCACGAGGGGCATCATGTGGGAGCCCATGAAGACCGCCGTCACTATTCCCCTGGGAACGGCCACGGTGATTTTTCCCACGGACCTGCAGGAGCTGATGTGCTCCTCGGGGCCGAACGGCGACCAGATGGTCGTTGGCGCCCAATCGACGATTTCGGTCGCGGATTTTTCTGGGGCGCTCCCCTCGGCCGACGATCCGAACGTGGACTGTTTGGACCTCAACAACTTCCAGTACATCTCGTCTTGCACGACGAGCCCGGCCGGGGTTTGCCAGCAGGTGAACACCGTATGTACCCAACCGACGATCGTGACACTCGATCCCGCGGGGGGCTCGCCCATCACGCCGCCCGCCAACTGGCCGTGCCCCGCGCAGACGCCGCCGCCTTCCGCCTATCTGAGCTGGTTGGCAGCGAGAGGGTCGGGGACGGTCAGCGGCGGCGGCGGTGGCGGCTCGAGCGGGTCCGGCTCCGGCGGAACAGGGACGAGCTCGAACTGAATCCGTCGCCCGGCTTGATAGTCCATGCCGACCGACGACGGAGCAGACTTGACCAACGAGGAGCTGGCCGAGCTCTATCGCCGGTACGGGTTCTTGCTTCGTCGTCGTTGCCGCATGCTCTTACGCGACGAAGCCCTCGCCGAGGACGCCTTGCAGACCGCCTTCGTGAAGATCATCGAATCGCGCGCAGCGCTGGCGCGCGCCGACAACCGGCTGGCCTGGATGTATCGGGTCGTGGACCGTTGCAGCTTTGACCTGCTGCGCCGCCGCCGCGTGCGGCGCGCCGAGCCGATCGACCAGCACTCGGACAGGACGGCTGCCGCCCCGGGGGTCGACCTGGAGGCGCGCAACGCCGTGCTTCGCATCCTCAGCGAGCTCACCGAGTCTGAGTTTGAGGTCGCTGTGCTGTCCTACGTCGACGGGGTGCCCCAGACCGAGATCGCGTCGGCTTTGGGCCTCTCCCGGCCGACAATTTGGAAACGTCTGCTTTCCATACGCGAGCGGGCAGCTCGTTTGCTCGAGGTGACGCCATGAACGATCTCCCGAACCACCACCACCCCACGGGTGCTCGGCTGGACGCCGTCATCACAGGGGACGCCGACCCCCGCGCGGCAGCGCACGTCGCATCCTGCGCCGAGTGCGCGGCCTACGTCGAGCGTCTCCGCCAGGGGGCGGAGAGCTTCGCCGCGGCCCCGCGCCCCAGCCCCGAGGCATTCGTGCAGGCCGTCGTCCGTCGGCGGGCAGGAGAGGGGGCGCGTCAGGCGCGGTCGCGTTGGATCGGCGCGACGACCTCCGGGCTGGCCCTCGCGGCGTGCGTCGTGATCCTCGCGCATGCGCGGCCGATCACCGCGCCACCAAACGACGTCCCAGTGGTGGCGCCGGGACCGGGGCCGATCCGGTTCAAAGGGGGATCTCAGGTGGCCGTGATCGTCGAGCGGCGCGGAGGGCAGTCGCGCGAGCTGGGGGCTCTGAGCGTCGCGCCCGGCGATCGGATCCGAGTCGAGATTGCGCTCGACCACGACGATGACGTAGAAGCCGGCGTGCTCGCCGGCGACGGCACCTGGGTTGCGCTCCAGCCGGCCACGCACCTCGGTGCGGGGACGCACTTCTCGGCGGGAGCGGTTGCCTTTGACCAGCATGTTGACGAAGGTTGGGTCGTCGTCGGGCCCCCCGATGCGGTCGCGCGGGCGCGCGCAACGCGGGACCTCTCCGGCGTCCACGCCATCCGCATCCACCCGGCTACCCCGTGAAACGAGCCAACCTCGCGCTGGGCTTGGCGCTCCTCGTCGCCCTGGCTGCACCGGAGGTGCTGGCGGCACCGGTTCGCATCCTCATCGCGGTCGGCGCGCCGACGGGGCTCTCGGACGATCAGACTCTTGTGCACCCCCGGGACGACGCGCGCGGCGTCGCGGAGGTACTGACCGCGCTCGGCGGAGTGTCTCCACGAGAGGCGCTGCTCGTCCCCGATGCGCGGGTCGCTTCCGTCCGGGCGGCCTTTGATCGTGCCGAGGCGATTGCTCGCGGTCACGCTGCTGCGGAGGTGACGTTCGTCTTCTACTTCAGCGGCCACGGTGACCACGAGGCGCTCCATCTCTCGGGAGAGACGCTCTCGCTGGACGAGCTGCGCGCCCGTGTCGAACGCATGCCGGTGGCACTTCGCCTCGTGATCATCGACGCCTGCCGCGTGAGCAGAGATCGCGCGAAGGGAATGACGATGGAGCCCGGCTTCGCCATTTCCCTCGCTCCCGTACCGTCGGCGTCGGGTATGGCCTGGCTCTTCGCCTCGAGCGACGGAGAGGTGGCGCAGGAGTCCGACGAGATCGGCGGGGCGCTCTTCTCGCATTTCTGGACGACGGGTCTCCGGGGCGCGGCCGACGCCGACGGTGACGGACGCGTCACGCTGCAGGAGTCGTTCGACTTCGCGTACGCGCAGACGCTCCTGCGGTCGGCGCGCTCGGGCGCGGTGCTGCAAAGGCCGCAGGAAAAGCTCGATCTCAGTGTGGCGGGTCCGGTGGTTCTCACTCAGCTGGCCGCGCAGCGTTCAACGCTCGTGCTCCCGGCCGACCGGGACGCCCTTTACCTCGTGTACGGCATTGCCTCGCACGCGCTCGAGGCCGAGCTGTTCGGGAGCCCGGATCGATCCACCTCCCTCGCGCTCCCCGCCGGGCGTTACCTCGTGCAACGCCGCTTCGCCGGGACCGGGGCCGCGACGGAGGTGCTTCTCACGCCGGGAGGCGTCCGCACGCTGGAGCCGGGGACCCTTCACCCCTTCGAACCCCAAGCGCTCGCGCGCAAGAGCGAGCTCGTGGTGAGCCCGTGGAGCCTGACCTTGAGCGACGGCGTTGTTGCGGGGAGCGCGATTCTCTGTGGGCGACGAAGCCATACTCGAGGTCGAGCGGCGCTGGGCGAGCTTTGGCGTCGCCGTGCGAGCGCTCGGGGGTTGGGGGAGAACGCGACCCCGGCGAACCAAGTCTACGAAACGACGCTCGGGGGCGAAGCGGGGCTCGTCCGTATCCTGTCGCTGGGCGCGCGGGTAGACATGCGTCTCGGCGTCGACGCGCGCGCGGAATACATCCGGCAACAGGTAGAACGGAAGGATGCGGCCATGGTTGAAACGGTCGGATACCCGGGCATCATGTATTTCAATGGGAGCGCTTGGGGTGGAGGGCTCCACGCTGACGCCCGATACCAGCTCTCGACCACCTTCCATCTCGTGGCCGCGGTGAAGGGCTTGGCGCTGGGGACGCCGACCGCCATGGGGCTCCAGGCGCGACTCTCTTTCGGCGCGTACCTAGGAATCGGCGCGTCGTTCTGAGCCGCCGCTCAGCAGAGCGCGGATTCATCAACTGATCCCAGGTGCCGGCACAGGCGATCTGAGGTAGTAACAGAGATCAAGCGCTTGACCTCACGGCAGCCCATCGTCTGCCCTACGGCGGCCAGGTACTCGGATCTCCGACCGAGCCAGCCGTGACTCTCATCACGTCCCCTTCTGGGACGGATGGCTCCAGGATCTTGGAGGCCGACCTGCCAGCGCGTTGCATGTCGATCTTTGATGAGTCGAATTTTGATGATCGGAGGGGGCCTGCCGCACGAACATCCTGTCGCATATCAGGCGAAGGAGATCCATGACACGTCCAATTTCGCGGTTCGTTACTGTCGTTGGCGTCACTGCAGTGCTCGCGGTCGCTTTGCTCGCCCCGGGTTGTGGCGGCTCGAGCTCCAGCAACGACGGCGGCGGAACAGGCGGCGAAACCTCGTCGACCGGCGGGACGCCTGGAGCCGGCAAGGCCGGCAATAGCGGTCACACGGGAGGAACGTCTGGCGCGACGGGGGGAAACAAGGGTACCGGCACCGGCGGGAACAACGGAACGGGCACTGCCGGGACCAACGGCAGCGGCGGTCAGGGGTTCTTCGGCGGCGGCGGCAACGGCTTCTTCGGCGGCGGCGCCAACGGCTTCTTCGGCGGCGGCGGCGCCAATGGCTTCTTCGGCGGCGGCGGCGCCAATGGCTTCTTCGGCGGCGGCGGCGCCAATGGCTTCTTCGGTGGCGGCGGCGCCAACGGCTTCTTCGGTGGCGGCGGCGCCAACGGCTTCTTCGGTGGCGGCGGTGCCAACGGCTTCTTCGGTGGCGGCGGTGCCAACGGCTTCTTCGGTGGCGGCGGTGCCAACGGCTTCTTCGGTGGCGGCGGCGGCTAGTTCGTAGCCCGACACTCCCAGCGTCCCCATTGGCTGAACCATTGCTGGCGGCCCACCGGCGCTGGTGTGGATAATCGCCTGGCAGTGCGATTCGACGCTCTCCGAGACAGATATCTGACCATCGATCCGCGAGGATTGGGCGCGGGCCGTATCTCGCTCGCGACAGTCCTACTCCTCGATCTCGTTCGCCGGTTCCCGCTCGTCACTCTCTGGTACTCGAATCAAGGACTGTTGCCCAACCACACCGTGTTGTGGCGGCCACCGTTTCCCTACGTTTTCTCGTTGTTCTTCACAGCGTCGCGCCCCACCGAGGCTCTACTCGGATTTGGGCTCTGCGGCGCTGCCTACGTCATGCTGCTCGTGGGCAACCGGACGCGACTGGCCCACATGGCGAGCTTGCTCGCAGTCCTCAGTCTTCACGGACGCGTCCTCTTCATCCAGAACAGCGGGGACGTGGTCCTGGTTGAAATCTGTCTTTGGACGCTGTTTCTACCTCTCGGCAGACGATATTCGGTCGATTCGTTGCGCACTCGTCTTCGACTGAAACCCGGGCTCGACGTTTCGGACGTCTTCCTGGAGGGCACGGCTCCCCCAGATCGGACGCCGGTCGTTTCGTTGGCAGTGCTTGCCCTCGTCGCCCAGTTGGCCGTGATTTACCTCCTCAACGCTATTCAAAAGGATGGTCGCACCTGGCGAGATGGCAGCGCGGTCCACTACGTCCTCTACTACGCCAACGTAGTCACCCCGCTCGGGGTCCTCGCTCGCAGCTGGATCACGCCCCGCGCCTCCCAGCTTCTCACCTGGTCGAGCAGGTTTACAGAAGTGGTTCTTCCCTTCTTGCTCCTGGCGCCCGTTGCTCAGCGATCGGCGCGCCGGCTGGCTATTGCGCTCGTGGTGGCGTTACACGGTGCTTTCGGCCTATTCCTCAACCTCGGAATCTTCGTGCCAGCCATGCTGGTTTTCACGCCCTTCCTGATGACGGCGCCCGATTGGGATCGGATCGAACGTTGGTGGGCGACGAGAGGCTTCACCAGGGGCACCCGCGGAATGCTCGCGCAGGCGCTCACCGCCCTCGAACGGCGAGGTCTATTGCGGCTGACGACGCCCGCCCCCGAGACTCCGTCGCGTAGGGCGGCAACGCGGACCCGCTGGGGGCTCCTGGGCGAAGGAGCGGTGTTTGCCCTGATGACGTTCGCGACCGTCGGGGTCATAGTCGACAATTCCGCGGTCACGCACGTCCCCGCATCGCTGGAACCACGAGTGGTTTACGCCATTCGGGTCTACCTACAGATGTTCCAATCCTGGTCGCTGTTTGCACCCGACGTCCCCACGAGCGAGGGCACCGTAGCTGTCGATGCCGTGACCGCCGAGGGCCGCCATGTCGATCCGCTCAACGAAGAGCTCTCGCCGGGTGCCGCCTGGCCGGGCGATGCGATCCCTTCGCGGTTGGGGAACAACGGCTTCGCTTCAGCCTACCTCCTACGGCTCCCGAATCGCCCGGAGTATTTTACGGCGCTCGGAGAATGGTTGCTGCGGTATCCCGATCGCACGAGGCGGGACGCGGACCGAATCGTATCCTTCCGGGTGCTCACACTGGAACAGGACGATCCTGCGCCTGGCCGTTATTCGGCGGGCACTCTGCAAGCGAAAGTCTTGTTTCGATACCCCAACTGAGAGAGCCCGCCGCGCCGCCACCATCGCAAGCGTGGCTGAGCGGCGACCGGACGATCAGCAGAGCGGACGGCGATCGGCGCCACGCACGGCGTTCCGCGCGTGGCGGCGGGAATGGCAAACAGGAGGGGCGCGTACCTTCGAGAGCAGGAGCCCCGGGCCGCTCCAGCTAGCGTCCTCCGTTAGCGAACCGAATGCCTTCCCAGATTTGGGCGAGCGCCTGCTGGATCAAATTCAAAGCCTGAACCCGATAGCCTCCTTTGTCGGCCCTGGCCTCCCTGAGCTGCCGTCGCGCCTCGCGCAGCTCCACCACGGCTTGCGCCATGTTCGGCTGCCTCTCCGCGCCGGGCACGTTTTGATCAACCGGCTCGGGCAGCGCGGGACCTTGCGCCATACCGACCTCAGTCGGGTGTCCCGCTGCGTACCGCATGCCTTCGTCCACAGCGCCCATTGCCTGGCGAACCAGCTGGATCGCACGCTCTCGATGACCGCCTTTGTTCGGGCTCGCCCTCTGAAGCGAGGCGTCTGCCCGCTGTAGTGCCGCGAACGCGGCTTGCATCTTCGGCTGTCCGCGGTCGGCAGCCATCGGCACGCCCGGACTCGTCGGGGGCGGGGGCGGGGGCGCGACGGCGCAGGAACAGAGCACGCCGCAAGAAAGGAGTACGGTAGCGATGAATGGTCTCACTCTGAACACCTCCATGACAGTTGGCGACGCCACTTTCGGCCGGGCTGTGGATGGTGTCAGTGCCAGGCGTCACGAGGCGAGGCTCGTGGGTCGCAGCACGCTGGCTTTGTCACGAAGGGTTTGCATTTCGCTCGCCGAGGCGAGTGACCAACGGATCGTTCGAAGATCGGGGTTTGGCGAACCACAGATGATCTTTGGCCGATGTCGGCCAGTCAGGGCGTAGCGTCCCCCATCGTGTAGCTCGTCGCGATCGCGCCGTTCGTTCCTTGCCCGTGGAGAAAGGATCTCACGTAGTCCACGGTCACGTTCGCCGGAGAGACCGTGACGCGCAGGTGGCCCGAGTTGGCGATCATCTGCGCCCCCGCATAGTCCGTGGGATTGGTGGAGAAACCCATGTCGTAGCTGGCGTTCGCGGCCATGGGCATCTCCTGATAGACGATGCCATCCAGTGACTCTTTCGCGAAGACGTGGTCGTGGGCGTGGAAGAACGCGGTTACGTTATTTTGCGCCATCAGTTGATGGACCGGCAGCGCCCAGCCCGGTCGGTTGGTGTCGAAGGTCCAGGTCGTTCCATCGGTGTCATAGCCGCCCCATTCGCAATACTTGGCGCCCAGGACCCCGCCTCGACCGTAGTCGTCGATGCCTCCGGCCACGTGGTGCGCGAAGACGAACTTGTACTTCGCGCTGCTTGTCTGAAGCGTTTGCTGCAACCAGAGATACTGCTGTTGTCCCAGCGTCCAATCCCACCGGGTCCCCACGACCGCGTTGCTGATGTCGCCGCCCTCGGTACCCGCGTAGGGTTTGTGTGTCGTGTACCAGTAGGGCTCGATCGCCACAAACAGAGCATCGCCCCACTCGAAGGCGTAGTAATCCCCTCGCAGCTGATCTCCAGTGATGTAAGCTGCGTTGGCGGACGTATCGGTGTTCCCGGTGTAGAAGCCGTCGGGCTCGGGATTGAGAAAGAATTGTTTGCGGGCGTTGGCGTTGAGAACGGGCAGGGAATCCGCGACGCTCGTGGCCACATCTGCGTACCAGCCCTCTTCTCGCTCGTGGTTGCCGAGCACCAGGAAGACCGGCGTCGAGTGCGCGGCGAGATCGAAGACCGCCAGCTGGTTCACGTACTTCGTGGCAACGGTCGCGGCGGTCTCGGTGACGTCGTCATTGCTGATGGTATCACCGAGGTCCAGCAAGAAATCGTTCTGCTCGGCGAGGATGTTCTGCATGGTCGTGCGGTAAAGCGTGTCGTCATAAAACTCCGGATCTCCCTGGTGTGAATCGGCCTGCACGGCGAATGTGAACGTTTGTCCCCGCGCGCGCTGGGTGTGGAAAGTGTGCTCGCCGCCGGCGGTGAGGGCGCTCGACGATCCGGTGGGCCGCGACAGCAGCCGGTAGTAGTAGGCCGTGTCGGGTATGAGGCCGCTCACCAGCACCTCGGCGAAGCCATCCGCGAAGGACGTCACGGTGGTCGCTCCAGAGTAAACGCCCGAGGTCGTGCCGTACTCGACGGCCGCGTCGAGCGCCTGGGTCGCGATGGCTTTGACCGTCACGGATTGATCGGTCGGGCGTCCGAGGAACTCTGTAGAGACCCAGGTCAGGCTCGACGGTTGGCTGGACCCCGCGGCTCCCCCGCTCCCACCGATCATGCCCCCCAGTCCGTTGTTCGACCCGTCGCCCCCCTCGGCACTGCCGTCCGCGCCGACGGCTCCATCCATTCGTCGAAGTCCTCCCATTCCACCGTCGCGAACTTCCCCGCCGATCCCGGCGATCCCCCCGCTGCCCTCGGCTTTGACTCCGCCCGGACCCCCGCTTCCGGCCATCATGCTGGCCATGCCACCGAGCGAGCCACCCAAACCGCCCGCTCCTTCGCCGGCGCTTCCCGGTGTTCTGCCGCCGGCGCTGCCCGCTGCGCCGCCGTTCCCGCCAGGGGAACCGGCACTCGCTGCGCCTCCACCCGCGCCGGCGCCAACGGCCGAATCAAGGTGGATCGGAATCGCAGTACAGGACGGGGCCAGGGTCACCGTCGTCGAAGTCGGCGCCAAGGGAGGCCCTTCGCCGATGACGGGGGTCACGATGACGGTCACAAGGCTTCCCGGAACGTACCTGCTGAAGCTCAGCGCAAGCGAGTCCGTCGTCCGTCCCGGTGCGCGCGTCACCGAGAAGGCCTGGCCCATCATCCCGTCAAGCTGGGTCTGCACGGTCAGGGCGTTGGCATTTACCGCTGCCCCGGAAAACGTGAAGGACAAGAGGACTGTGCCCGGGGCACATTTGTTCGTCGTCTGGCACCCCGCCTCGACCAGCAGGAGCGCGGTCAGGGCGATCAGACTCCCTCTGAATCCGCGCAGCCTGGGCGCGCGCATTTCAGAGCTCACTGTGGGTTCCGAGCGTTGGCGTCGGATTCTTGGTGGAGGACTCTGCGGCGACGATCAAGACCGTCAGACCGATGGCGACGAAGACGCCAAATCCCATCAACGACCACCTCTGTCGAGAAGCGCGATCACGGGCGGGCTCCGAGGGCAACTGCCCCGGTGAGGCCGGTGAGGTGAGCGTCGCCCCTCGAGCCGCCGTTCCGGGTGGTTGCGAGGCGAGCGTTGGCGGCGAAAGGGGCGCCGGTGGCTGCGTCGGCGGCGGCGCGTGGATCGACGTCGCGGACGGGCTCAAGGGAGATTCCGGAATAGTGATAACGACGGCCTGTGAATCCCCGTCCCTGGGTGCGTCGGCGACCGAACCATCCATGGACACGGCCGGCATCTGCGGCGAATCAGCGGCCTGCGCGCCCATCGTCGGTGAGGCGATCGCCGACGCAAAGACGAGCAGAGGCACGACCGACGGTGTTCGAGAGACTTTCATGCATCGCCTTGGTGTGTGTTCGCCAATCGCGCTCCCCCTCCGAGCCGCGGCCCCGCGGAGAACGCCACCAGCCCCGATCGGTTTGTCACGTCAGATTCCGACGTGAGTGCCGCAGCTCCGACGATCTCGTCAATCGTCCTGGCGCGCGTCCGTGGCGGCTCGAGGCCTGCGCTTCTTGACCTGACGGCGGGGCGCAAAGACATCGCACTTCGCGCGACGGTTGCCGTTGAGCCACGGGTGTCCGTGGGCCCGATCACCGTTCGCGGTCAAAAGGATTCTCGAGACCCCGGTCGTTCTATCGCGTGCGGTACTTGAGCTCGCAGAGGGTCGCGATCCGATTGCGGCCCAAGCACTCGCGTGACCACAGACTGACCTCGATCTCGCAGAGATGATTCGCGGGGGCCCAGGCCCGTTACGGCTTGCTGCTGCAGGCGGCGTGCAACCGAACCGCCGAGCCGTGCTTCGGATAGCGCCGCTCGAGCTCCGCCAGCAGGGCCTGCGCCGCCGGGCACCCGCCGCGCACCACCGCCAGAGCCGTCTCGGCTCCGAGCGCGTCGGCATCGTGCGCCGAGGCCGGGAACCGGCGCCGGAAATCGGCCAGACACAGCTCCGCCTCCGTGGCGGTCTGCTTGGCCAGCACCCGGCAGCGCAAGTAATCCTTGGGCTCCTCCAGGGACGGCGTGTCGACCGCGGCCAGATCGCGCAGCGCCGCGTCCCCGGAGCCGGCGGTCTCTTCCATGAGCGCCAGCTCGTATCGCGCGGCCGCCGTTGCGGACTCGCGCGGGAACCGCTCCACCAGGCTCCGCAACGTACGCAGCGCGAGCCCCGTGTCGCCCGCCGCCCGTGCTGCATCTGCCTCACGGAACAGGGTTTGCGCGGTCATTTCCTCGGGCGGGGCGAACGCAGGAGGCTCGGTCGACTCGGCGCTTGCTCGTGCGAGCAGCGAACGCGGACCGGCTGGAGTGGCAGCGCGCACCGGCGGCTCAGACGCCGGGCGGGTCGGTTCCTGCGCCGGCTCCGTCGAGGGGGGCGGGAATGGATCCGCCGGCGGCGCCGCTCCGCTTGCCGGCGCCGACAGCCGGACGGCGACGTGCGACTCGACGAGTATCCAGGCCGGCGCCGACGCGATTCGCCGCCTCCCGACCCAGACGCCGGCCCCCGCCGGCGCCTCGATGACGGACAGGGGAACGGTGGCCCCACGCGGCGGCGGTGTCCGCTCGTGCTCAAACAGCGCCTCGGCGAGCGCGGGCGCGATCTCGTCCGGCTCTGGCAGCGTCGTCAGCCAGCTCTGGCCGGCCGCGATCTCCCGAGACGCGCGTGGCGGGGCGCCCGAGGGGCCGGGGGAGGTGCCCACCCGCACCCGGCCGTGCGCGACCGCCACCCGACTCGCGCCGCCAACCACCTCGACGGAGAACAGCGTTCCGACGACGTCGGTGACGGCCCCCGGCGAAACGATCTGCAGGCGCCGGCCGGTGCCGCCTTCGAGTGACGCCAGCAGCCGCCCTCGATCCAGGTGGACCACCGTTTGCCCGCTGCCGGTCGCGCGCTCGGACCAGGCGCGCGCCGGCCCCTTCAGGGTGATCGCGATGGCGTCGCCCAGCGACGCGCGCACCAGCCACCCCGCCGGGACCTCCAGGCGCGAGGCCGGTTGCTCCAGAAGCTCCGGCATGGTGGCGGCTCCCGCGCCCTCCGTCGGCGCGACGACGTAGGGTTCGAACTGGGGCGCCGGCTCGGGGCCGCCCGCGACAGGCGATCGGCCGGCCGTCACGACGGTGCGCGCGGCCAGCACGGCGCCAGCGGCGGCACCCACCGCCAGCAGCGCGGCCGCTCGCCGGAGCGCGCGCCGGTGGCCCCGCCCCGGCTGGCGTTCCAGCTCGGCGCTGAGGCGGGTCTCGGCCCGCGACCGCGTGATCTCGTCGAAGGGCGATTCGATGCGCGCGAGCGCGTCGCAGAGCCTGTCCAGCTCCTCGCGCTCGACGGCGCCGGCCTCGGGGTCTCGGCCCCGGCTCACGACGTCCCCTCCACCGGCCGCACCTCGCCCGCCTCCGCGGCCAGGCGGGCCATCAGATCGCGACGCGCGTGCAGCGCCCGTTGCTTGACCGCGCCTTCCCGGTCGCCGATCAGCTCCGCGGCCTCGGCCAGGGAGCACCCCTCGACGGCGACCAGGACGAAGGCGATCCGCTTCTTAGGCGACAGCTGGTCCAGCAGCGCGAGCAGCCGGGCCAGATCCGCACGCGCGGCGACCTGATCTTCCAGCGCGGGGCCGAGCTGCTCGACCAGCGCCGCCGCGTCGAGCGGGCCCTCGTTTTCGGCGGCGCGATGGCGCCCGCGCAAGTGATCGTAAGAAATGTTCACCGCGATACGATGAAGATAGGTCGAGAGCTTCGCCTCGTTGCGATAGCCGGGCAACCCGCGATGGAGGGCCATGAACACCTTCTGGACCAGGTCGTCGCGCTCGGCGACTGGGCCCACCAGGCGCGTGATGCGCGTCCTCACGGCGTCCGCGTGGCGGCGGAAGAGGCGGGCGAACGCGGCGCCGTCACCGAGGCGCGCCGCGGCTATCAGCGCCGCGTCGTCGGCTTCCGAGCCGCGATGCGGGTTGACGGCCCTCGCCGGTGCCAGGCGGCCACGGATCCTCACGGCCCCAACACCGCCTCGGCAACGACGGCGACGTACGGCGCCAGCTGCGGACTCGAATAGGCCGTGTTGAAGGTAAGCGTCGACAGCTCCGTGCGCCGGGCGAAGTAATCGAAGCCCCCCATCAGCAAGCCCCGGAAGCGGCCGGCGATCGGAAACTTGGCGGCCAGGAAGGGGCCCACCAGGGGCGTCACTTCCGTGTAGATCTCCTTGGTCGTGACGCGATACACGGCAACGCCGGCGCGGACACCGGCCATCACGACTCTATTCTGGATCGCCAGCACCAGCCGGAGGGGCGTGGCATCGTAGTTGACCGTCGCAGACTCGTTCGTCCCAGAATCCGGGTGGCGCACGATCCCGTGATCCCAGCCGACCTCCAGGCCGATCCGCAGCCAATTGCGAGTCCAGGCAGCGCCAACGGTGCCGGAGACCATCCAGGGATCGGGGCCTTGTGCGCCGCGGGCCCCGGCGAGCGCGAGGTGCACGCTCCAGGGCCCGTCGAGCTCCGCTCTCTGCGCGGACGGACGCCCGGGGACGCGCACCTCCTCCACCACCCCCGCCGCCGGGACCGGATCCGGCATCGAACTCGCCGTCGCCGTCGCCGATACCTCGGGCACCTCCGGCCCCGGCTGCAGCAGATCGAGCACGTTGAGGGCGACCGTCCGCACGGCAGGGTAGTCCCAGGCGACAATCGCGATCCGGCGCGACAGGGAACCGACCCGCACGACCGCTCCAACCGCCTCCAGCGTGACGTCGATCGGGACGGCTGGCTGGGCGCGCCCCGCCAGCACGTCCTCGATCGCGGCGCGAACGTCGGCGGCCAGCTGCGGCGGCAAGTCCACGCCCGGGGCTTGATGGACGTCGATCGGCTCGCCCGCCTTGGCAACCGAGATCGCCGCCGTCAGGCCAGCGAGGACGCCTCCGAGAACGATGTTGCGAATCGACGCTTTCACCATGGTGGGTCGCTCAATGGATTGGACGATCGCACGGGCTCGGAGGGAAAACCGACCTCGATTTTTTCCCCAATCGGGGCCACCGTCGTCTCACAAGGGGAGCATTTCGCCACCGGAGCCACCATGACCCTTCGCCCCTTGCTGTTGCTGCCGTTGCTGGCCATCGCCGCCTGCGAGACCCAGAAGAAGCCGCTCACCGGGTACGACAGTCCGCCGCCCGGGATCCTCCTCGGCGACACGGGGGCGGCGCTGCTGTTGTGGCCGATCTTCGACCTGCCCCCAGGGGATCAGAACTTCGAGCCCCTGCTCAACGGTGAGGGGACAGTGATCCCCACCTCCACGGCTGAGGGCTTCAACAACTACGACTACGACATGTTCCCCCTGAAGGGCTGGACGGGGGGCTTCATGACGGGGCTCGGCTGGTTCCCGGCCGGCACCTACGTCGTCGACCTCGTCGACGAGAACACCGGCCAGAGCTGGGGCCAGTCGGCGCCGCTGCCCGTCCCCCTGTCCGACCCCTCGGGCCAGCTTCCGACCGTGATGTTCACCCATTTCGACGACCAGGTCGGCTCGTGGTACATGGATCCCACGACGCAGGACTCGGACCCGGCGACGGACGAGATCACGGTGACCAACCTGCTCCAGGAAGACGTGGTCGTGCAACGCTGTCAGATGACGGCCGCCGGCCCGACCTCCTGCACTTCGGTCGGCACCGTCTCGCCGGGAGCCGACCTCTCCACCGTCGAAACGTTGGCGACCTCGTCCAGCGCCGACTACCAAGCCCTCTTCGTCCAGCTGGCGAGCGATGCCAGCCAGTCCTACGAGCGCGACCTGGTCCAGGGAACCAGCACCTCGTTCCCACCGGCCTGCGAGATAGAGCGGATCCTGGTCCACGGCGAGCGTCCGCTCCCGCCGGGCTACAGCGCGACCGGCTACAGCGGGTTCGCCATGTCCTCCTGTTATGGATATGGGAAGGGACCCTTAACCAGCAGCCCGTGATCTCTCCGCATCGGCGGCAACAGCCTCCCCCATGGGTTTCGATCCGCGCGGCGGGTGGGTGGGTGGGTGGGACAAGTCGGGCCGGCGCGCAGGCTGACCTCCTCAACCGCGTTGCGAACGGTAAGCCCGACGACGATTGACGGCGCGCCATGGCCGAGAATTGCCTGATTCCGAATCTTTGCTCAATTGGCGGCGTTCCCTGGTCGATGCAGGAGGGTCGCGTGGGGACGTCGGTGTCGTCGTTCGAGATCAAGACCGAACGGTTCGGGCGCTACCTGCTGCTCGCGCTGGCGACGACGCTCGGCTGCCGCGGCTCGACCGAGGTCCCCGAGGCGGGGGCGATCTTGGTGCGCGCCCATCTGGCGCCCGGCGCGCCGATGCCGGACGAGTTGAGGCTCTTCGTCTACGACGACACCGGGATCCTCTGGCACGACGTCCGCACCCCGTCGGAGGGGCCGCTGGTGGCCGAAAGCGCGACTCTCCTCGGGACGATCCTGATCAATCCGGGGACCACGGTGGGTGATCTCCGAATCGACGTGCACGGGCTCGCGGACGGAAGCCTGGTCGACGAGGCGACGCTGGTCATCGCGCCGGACGCGCGCGGGCAAGGGACATTCGATCTGACGCTCTCCGGGGCGCTCCCCTCGGACACCGACGGCGACGGCGTCCCCGATCCAGTCGATGACTGCCCGACCGTTCCCGATCCGGACCAGACCGGCTGTCGCGCCGACGGCGGGTCGGCGGACGCGGCCCCCACGCGGAGAGACGCCGGGCCCGACGCGCCGGCGCGGGCGGGAGAGGGAGGCACCGCCGGTGGCGGCGCGGCCGGCGCGACGGGCGGTGCGGCGGGCGGTGCGGCGGGCGGTGCGGCGGGAAGGACAGGACAAACCGGCACGGGCGGCACGGCAGGGCAATCGGGTGCGGGCGGCGGGGCGGGACGGACCGGACAAACGGGCGCAGGCGGCGCGGCGGGCGGCGCGGCGGGCGACGCGACGGGCGGCGCGGCGGGAAGGATCGGACAACCCGGCGCGGGCGGAGCGGCGGGACACGGCGGCGCCGGCGGCGCGACGGGCGGAGCGGCGGGACACGCAGAGGGCGGCGGCGGGTCGGGCGGTGCGGGCAAGCTCCCCCAGGGCGCCGCCTGCAGCAACGCCAGTGCTTGCGCCACCGGCTTTTGCAAGGACGGCGCGTGCTGCGACACCGCCTGCACCGAGGCGTGCAACAGCTGCGCGAGCGGCACCTGCACCGAGGTGACCAATGCCCCCGACGATCCCGAATGCCCCGAGCCGCTCTTCGCATGCAACAAGAGGGGCCAGTGCGTCATCTCGCTCTCATCCGACTGACGGCGCGCTGAGCTCCGGCGGCGCGGCGGTCAGACTTCGGGCACGGCGACCTTGTGCTGGCTGACGTTGTCGCCGTCGTCGGGCTTCAGGGTTCGGAACAGGATCGTCGAGAGGACCGTCAGCCCGCCGAGAGCCAGACAGGCCCAGTGGATGCCGTGGACGATCTGGCGAGGCATGGCGTGGAACCGATCGGGGATGAAGACGGCCACGGCCAGGGACGCCGAGGCGACGCCGAAGCTCAACGACAGCTGCTGGCTGGTGCTGGCGATCGTGCTGGCCATGCTGGCGTCGCTGTCGAGCACATCGGCGTAGGTGAGCGTGTTCATGCTGGTGTACTGGAACGAGGAGAAGAACCCGAAGCAGAAGGTCTGCGCGACGATCACCCAGAGCGGCGTGCGCGGTCCCACCAGCGCGAAGAGCCCGATCAGCAGGCCAATCGCGATCGTGTTGGTGAGGAGCACGCGCCGGTATCCGAAGCGGCGCAGGAGGCGGGGCATCGCCAGGCGCAGGCTCATCGCCGCCAGCGACTGCGGCAAAATGAGCAACCCCGACTCGACGGCGCTGTATCCGAGCCCGACCTGGAAGAGCAGCGGCAGGAGAAACGGCAGGCCGCCGACCCCCAGGCGCGTCAGGAAGGCTCCGCCGATCGCCGTCCGCAACGTGCGAATGCGCAGCAGCGCCAGGCGCAGCAGCGGATTGGGCACGGTGGTCGCGTGGCGCGCATAGGCCAGCAGCAACGCCGCGGAGAGCGCCAGCAGGCCGCCGATCTCGGTCGGGCGCAGGCGGTGCTCGCCGAAGACCTCGAGGACATAGGACAGGAGCGCGATCCCGCAGCCAAAGAGGGCCAGTCCCACGTAGTCGAGCTTCTCGACGCGCTCGGCGCGATAGTCGGGCAGGTGCCGGTGGATCAGGAACAGGCCGAGCAGGCCGAACGGCACGTTGAGAAGAAAGATCAGCCGCCAGTGGAAGTACCGGACGATCAACCCGCCGGCCAGCGGGCCCAGCATCGGTCCGATCAGCGATGGGATCGCGACGAAGGCCATCGCGCGGACCAGCTCGGAGCGCGCGAAGGTCCGGACCATGGTGAGCCGGCCCACCGGCACCATCATCGCGCCTCCCATCCCTTGCAGGATTCGAAACGCGATCAGCAGGCGGAGGTCGGTCGAGATCCCGCAAAGGATCGACCCCAGCGTGAAGATCCCGATCGCCGATGAAAACACCCGCCGGGTCCCGAACCGATCGGCGACCCAACCGCTCACCGGAATGAAGACCGCGAGGCTGAGGGTATAGCTCGACAACACCGACTTCATGCTGAGCGGCGCGATTCCCAGCGCGGTCGCGATGGTCGGCACGGCGGTGTTCAGGATCGTGGTGTCGAGCGACTCCATGAAGAACGCCACCGCGACCAGCCAGGGGACCAGGGCCTTGGAATCCCCGCTGGCCTGCGAAGTGGTAGTAGGGACGCTCATCCGACCGCGATACCAGGAATTGCGTGAGGACAGGAAGAAAAGGCCGCCTGGCGAGCCCGTTCGACGGCTTCCCGGACCCACCCGACGTCGCCGAGACGGCCTGGCGAGCAACCGCCGCGCCGCCCTCCGCCGCTCAATGAGCGCCGAGGAGCGGCGACGGCCAGGACGGGCGCGACGGACGCTTGCGCGGCTGGCGCTCCGCTGGATGCGTGAAGATCTGCCCGAACAGCTCGAGCGGAACGGCGAAGGCGCCCACCGTGGTCCCGACCAGCTCGACCACGACGCTGTCGTCCTTGATGTCGCGGACATTCACCTGGACCCCGCGATCACTCTCCCAACACTCGTTCTTGTCAGGCCTGTCGGGATGGCTCATAGGGCAAGTGTAAGCCTCATACTGAGCGGGGTAGGACCCTTTCGCCCGCAGCGAGCGTGCTTAAAGCGCGGCGCCGCGAGCTCCGGCTGGATGAGGCGCTGGCCCTGGTTCAGCCAGGGCCAAGCTCATGCGACGCGTGCGAGAGCTGGTCACCGACGACGATCCGGGAAGTGACCGCACAGCCAGTTTCAGGAAGCGGTTCCGGTGCGGCCACCCTGGCTCGGATCGCCGATCGGCCGATGCCAGGCAACCCATCAGAGGGTCCGCTGCAGGATTCCGTGGACCTTGGGCGAACATCTCGAAATAGTCGGGCCTGCTTTCGTTGTGTCAAAGAGGAGTCACGATGCCCGCAGCGCCGGCCAAGAACGATGGGATGGGGAGCCTGCTCTACCCGAGCGGCGCGTGCCGCTTTCGGGTCTGGGCACCGTTTGCCAAGAGCGTGAAGGTCGAGGGGGATTTTACGGGGTGGGGCCCCGCCGGCGCCGTCGATCTCAATTCGGAGGGCAACGGAAATTGGTCCGGCGAGATCCCCGGGGTGAAGGCGCTTCAGCTCTACAAGTACCTGATCGAGAATGTGGGTGGCCCGGGGAACGACGACTCCCACGTGTGGGAGCAGGCCGACGCGCGCGCGTTGCAGGTGGAGAGCTCGAACTTCGCGTCGGCGAGCTACGTGATCGCTCCCTTCGATCAATCTCGCCGGCCGGCGTTCAGCACGCCCCGCTTCGAGAACTTCTCGCTCTACCAGCTCCACGTGGGCTCGTTCGCGGGACTGAACGACCGGGCGCCGCCGATGACCGGCCGAACCGCGAAGTTCTCTGACGTCGTCGCCAAGCTCTCTTACATCCGTGGGCTCGGGTTCAACGGGGTGGCTCTGCTTCCGATCGGCGAGGTCAAGGGTGACATCGGGGGGGTCGGGGAGGGCTACGGAACCTGCGACATGTTTGCGCCTGAAGATCTGTATGGAACCACCAAGGACACCGCCGTCGCGGATCTGCTGGCGCTGGTCGACGCCGCCCACGTCGCCGGCTTGGCCGTGATCTTCGACGTCGTCTATGGTCACTCGGCGACCAATGACAACCGTTACTGGACCTACGACGGCAACCAGTACGGAGCCAATCAGGGCGGTGAGTATTTCGACCGTGGGAACTACAACACGGGCTTTGGGGCGGGATTTGCTTTTTGGCAGCGAGAAATTAAGGACTTCTTCCTCGACAACGCGCGGATGTTCCTGCGCGACTATCGCGGCGACGGGTTGCGGTTCGACGCCATTCAACTGGTGCAACCGGACGCCATTCAGGATCTCGCCGGAGCGTTGCAAGCGGAGTTTCCCGACAAGTACCTGATCGCCGAATACAACCCCGGGGACAGCAACGCCTGGGGGCCGTCGATGGACCCTTTCACGGGTCTGCACTTCGACGCCACCTGGGATCTGGCCGGTCCGTACCAGGCGTACGCCGCGCTCAATGGCGCGGGCCCCGTCGACAACCTGCTCACGCTCATCGGCGATTTCCAAAATCCCGCGCCTTGGTGCTCGGTGCGATACCTGGCTGGATCACACGATCGGATCTTCAACGACGGCACCGACATCGAGAGACGCTACCTGGTCGAGCGCTTCGGTGGTCGGACCAACGGCTGGGCTCTGGCCAAGGCGCGGTTGGCCTGGGCGCTGACCGTGACGCTGCCCGGAACGCCCATGCTGTTCATGGGGACCGAGGGTCACCTCGACGGATTCTGGAACCCCGACCTCGTCAACGGCGTCGACCGCCGTGTCGACTGGAGCAAGATGGGAGATCCGACCGGCGCTCCGATGCAGCGCATGGTGGGCGACATCAACAACCTCCGGTGGCAACATCCCGCCCTGCGCTCGCCGGCGGGGAACGTCACCCACGTCGACCGGCAGGGGCAGGTCGTGGCGTTCAAGCGTTACACGCTCGACGGCGATCTGCTGCTCGTGGTGGTGAATGTCAGTGACAACCAGTGGGCCTTCCACGACTACGGCGTCCTCATGGGCGGCGAGGCGGGCACCTGGACGGAGGTCTTCAACTCGCAGGCGCCCGAATATGGCGGCATCGACAGCACCGGGAACTTCGCAGAGTTTCTCACCGTCTCGGATGGCAAGCTGTTCTTGAACCTGCCTCGGTGGTCGGTCGTGGTGTTCCGGAAGACCTGACATGGATGAGACGCGCCAATGAGGTGCCGGTCACCTCGACGAGACGGCCTGGCAGACGCCAGCCACGCAGGGTTGGCCCTGCGCGCAGGTGAGGTGGCAGCTCCCGCAATCGTTGCTGTCGCTGTTCAGATCGGCGCAGGCCGGTGGGATGTTGCCCAGCGCGGCGCACAGGGTGTTGCCAGGAGGGCATTCACATGCGCCATTCGTGCAGGTCTCACCGCTCAAGCAAGCGTTGCCGCAGCCGCCGCAGTCGTTGCTGTCGCTGTTCAGATCGGCGCAGAGCTCCTGGAGACCGACCGTCGCCGGGCACCTGGTGTGACCGGCGGGACAGATGCAAACGCCATTCAGGCAGCTCTCGCCGACCAAACATGCCTGCGTGCATTGAGCTGAGGCGGCCGAGCCTCCCGGGCCCGAGACACCGGTGGTGCCCACCCCGCGCGTGGCTCCTGCGCCAGTCGTCTCCCCTGCCCCGCCCGCACCCGACGGTCCCTGCCCAGTGGCACCCGCGCCGGCCGCAGCGTCCGCGCCGGTCGACTGAGCACCTCCGCAACCTTGCATCATCGCGGCCACGACCAAGATCGACATTCCGACGCCGACCAATGAGGTCCTTGACCACATGCCCGCCCTCTGGTTCTCCACCCGGAAGGTAGCGACCATTCACTTGCCAGCACAGTGGGTCGCGCGCGAAACGATTTCGCTGCCGCTCCTCGCCGCATTCCGCAGAGTGGGAAATCGGCGCTATCTTTGAGCGCGACCCGACGGTCGAGGAGCGCCCATGGTCACGGGATTGGTGCTGCAGGGTGGGGGAGCGCTGGGGGCCTTCGAGCTCGGCGTGATCGAGTGGTTGCTCGACCAGGAGATCTCGCTCGACGTCGTCTCGGGGGTGTCGATCGGGGCCGTGAACGCCGCCGTGCTGGCGGGGAGCAAGCATGGGGATCCGCGGAAGGATCTCCGCGGGCTGTGGGCCGACCTGACCACGCCGGCGCTGCCGCCGCCGCTGGATCTCGCGAATGGGCAGGTGTCGCTTTTCGGCAACCCGGGGATGTATGCCCCGCGCGTCGACTACCTGGATCTGTGGCGGTGGACCAGCTTCTACGAGACGGGGCCGCTCCGGGCGACCCTCTCCAGGTACGTGGACTTCGAGAAGCTGAAACCCGGCGCCACCCACTCGCCGCAGCTGATCCTCAGCGCCACGAACCTGGCCTCCGGCAGGCTCGATCGCTTCGACAGCCGGAAGATGGCGGTGACGGCGGAGCACGTCGTCGCCAGCAGCAGCCTGCCGCCCGCCTTTCCGATGACCACCGCGGCAGGCCCGACGCCGGGGGGGCCCCCGATCCCGTACTGGGACGGCGGGTTGTTCGACAACACGCCGCTCTCCAAGGTCATCGACGCGCTGGAGGATCGCCAAGACGATCCGGACAAGACCATGTACGTGGTCAACCTTTTCCCCTCGAGTGCCCCCCTGCCGCGGAACATGTCCGAGGTGCTGAACCGGATCACCACCCTGGCGTTCAGCAACCGGACGGAGAAGGACCTCCAGCGGGCACACCGAACCACCAAGATCATCCAGCTCGTCGACGAGCTCGACCGGATGATGATTGCGCACCCCGAGTTGGAGCAGCTCAAAGCTCACCCCGGTTACCGGGCAGTGAAGGAGCGCAAGCGGCCGATCCGGATCATCCAGATCACCAACACCGACGTCACCGGCCCGTCCGATTTCTCACCTGAAGCGATCGCGGACCGCCGCCGCCGTGGCTACGCCGCGGCCGCCGCGTCCCCCGAGACAACAGCTCCCGCTCCGGACCTTCGCTTTCGATGACGCTTGATCGTGTTTGACAGACACTCAGTGTGTTCTCTCGACCGCGCCCGCAATGGCTTCCAGGAACTCGGAGCCCCCCTCGGCACCTGCTCAGAGCCCAAGTCGGGCTGCTAGACTGGTCGGCGTGCGCGAGCGCTGGTCTTCGATCGACCTCACGCTCGTCTTGGTGTTCGTCGCCCTGCCGCTGCGAGCCGCGGCCGCGGAGCAGCCGCAGCTCTCTCCCCGGATCGATCCGGCCAGCGTCGTCCTCTACCCCGACCAGGGACGGCTCGAGCTCACGGGTGACCATCTGCTGGGGTTGCGGCTGCGCTGGGAGGCCGCGCACGTCAACGGAGCGCCCGTCACCGGAGCGCCCGTCGGTGGCGGGCCGGTCAGCGGAGCGCCCGTCAGCGGAGCAGACGTCTGCCTCGAGCCGACGCCCGCCGGAAAGCACGAGCACTGTGCCTTTTCGATCCCCCGCACCCTGCCGCCGGACGCGGAGTTTGCCTGGGCGCCGGTCCTGTCGTTCGGGGCTGTCGGCGCGGCGGCCGAACAGACAGCGGGCTTCGCGCCGCTGCGCCCCGCGCGGGTGGTGCTGGATCGAATCTTCCCCGCTTCCGCGACCGCCGTCGATCTGAGCGCCGACGTGGGACGGATCCCGCTGGCGCATCCGGAGGCGGTCGCGGCGATCGACTGCGGCCAGGCGCGTTGCGAGCTCGATGAGGGCGCGGTCCAGGTCCGCGCCATCTCCGCGGCGGTCACGGCGTTGACGATGCACGTCCACCTCGCGCCCCACTACGTTCTTCTCCGCAACGACTCCGCCGACAACACGATCACGCAGACCATCGCGGTGCTCCACTGCCCCGCCGAGATCGTCTCGGGCGCGCCGCTCCGGAGAGCGGACGCCACCAACGTGCTGGTCCGGCTGGGGGGCCGTTGCGGCGGCGATCAGCGCGAGCTGCGGTGGAGCGCCAACGGCGAGCCTGCCACGGTGGTCCGGACGGCCAAGGAGGGCGAGTCGTTGTTGGTTCTCCTGGCGGTCGGTGATCTCGAAGATGCGACGCTGACCCTGACGGCGACCCGGCCGGAGGCGGACGGATCCGTGGTGGCGGTCGCTCACGCCTCCACCCGCCCTGCCCCGCTCGCCCGCGCGACCCTCGAGCTGCCGGGGTACGGGCCGATCGACTTCATCCCCACCAACCGGGACGTGGAGGTCCACGTCGCGCCCGTGGGAAATCACGCCTACCTCGTTCCGTTGCCCGAGGAGGGCGCCTATCGTGTCACCGCGGACCCGAAGGGCCCGGGTGTTCGGGGCGAAGACAGCGTCGGCGGCTTCGTCGCGCTCCGTTTCGGTTACCGCGTGGAGGGACTTCCGCCGCCGTTCGCGGCGACCGACCTGGCCGTGCTGACCGAATCGCTCCAGCGCCCGATCCGCGAGGCCAGCATCCCGGCGCCGATCGGCCCCTCGGCGCTGGGGCCGAATCCCCTGGTGGATCTGCTCTGCACCGACGAGCACGGCAACCTGGAGCGGATCCCGCCGGGGAAGCGGACCTCGATCCCTTTCGCGCGCCGGGATGGCTGCCGGGTGGTCATTCATCGCGAACGCTTCAAGCCCGAGGACGGCACGCAGGATCTCAACGTCGAGATCGACGTGACGAAGGTGGACGACAGCCCGCGCGCGGACGCCCACGTCACCGAGCGCATGGTGCTTCGTCCCGGCCCGGAGAGCCGCATCTTCTGGATTCGAGGCGTCAAGGGGCAGTTCGATCGCGTCACGGTGCGGATCGCCCACGTGGCCGACGACGCCCGCTACGTCGGCGGGAGCGAAACGCGGACCTCCCTGCCCGCCGTGCAGTGGACGCTGGTCGTGGGCGAAGGCCGGATTCGGTTCTACGCCACCGCCGCCATCCCCACCGGCCTCTTTCACATCACCGCGCCGAGCGGCGTGTTGAGCCTCAACTTCGGCGTGGTGTCGCGCCTGACCTGGCTCGATCAGGAGGGCCACGAGGGGCTGCTCGGGCTGGAGCTGGGCGCGATGGGGGTGGGACTGGCGTCGACGCCGGCTTTTCCGACCACGCTGGCCGTGCTGGGAGGCGTGGGGGTGAGCATCCCCATCGGGAACCGCGGCGAGCCCACCCAGGCGGCGGTCAACCTGCACGCCTGGGTCGCCTACGAGCTCCGCGCCGACTACACGTATGTGTCAGGAACCTCGACGCTCACGGCCAGCCACTGGTCGCTCCTCTTTGGACCGAGCATCACAATTGGCAACGTCGGAACGAACCTGTGATCTCGGCGGCCGTGTCGGCGTCCAGGAGCTTCTCGTAATCGACAGATACTCGTCGGCCATGCGTTGCGCGGTGAACCGTTCTTCGAACGAGGCGCGGCAGAGCCGGCGCGGCAGGGCCAGCGCGCGCTGGACGGCGTCGACCGCTTCGTCGACGTTCTCGACGACGAAGCCTGAGACGCCGTCGACGATGACCTCCGGCACCGAGCCCCGCGCGAACGCGACCACCGGAGTTCCGCAGGCCATCGCCTCGATCATCACCAGACCGAAGGGCTCCGGCCATTCGACGGGAAAGAGGACCACCGCGGCCTCGCCCAGGAACCGGTCCTTCTCCGGCTCGTCGATCTCGCCCAGGAACTCGATCAGGGGATCATCGAGGAGCGGCTTGATCCTCGACGCGAAGTACTCCTCGTCGACCTTGTCGACCTTGGCCGCCATCTTGAGCAACATCCCGGTGCGTTTGGCAATTTCGATCGCGCGTTCGACCCCCTTCTCCGGCGACATGCGGCCCAAGAAGGCCAGGTACTGCCCTCGGTCGGCCCGAAACGAGAGCAGGTCCGGCGGCAGTCCGTTGTGGACGGTGCCTTGCCAGGCCGCGAACTCCACCGGAGTCCGCTGGGCGTCCGAGATCGACACCAGCGGTTCATCGGCAAACGTTCGGTAGAGCGGCAGCAGATCGGGAATATCCAGCCGGCCGTGCATCGTGCTGACGTGCGGGGTTCCCAGGCGGCGCATGACCGGGAAATGCGGATGGCCGACGTGGAAGTGGATGACGTCGAACTCGGCCTCGCGGCGTGCGACCTCCTCGACCATGCGCATGTGATGCGCAAACGGATCGACGCAGCGGCTCTCGAATCTCAGGGCGCGCGGCACACAAGCCACGAGATTGGCCCTGGTCACGGAGTCGCCGCTGGCGAACAGGGTCACCTCGTGACCGTCGTTGACCAGCTCCTCGGTGAGAAACGAGACCACCCGTTCCGTTCCACCATAGAGCTTGGGCGGGACACTCTCGGTGAGTGGGGACACTTGAGCAACTCGTAGCGGACGCATGCGTTATGGATGATAAGCACCTCGGGGCGATCCGCGACCGTCGACGAGCGATCGAACGCATCGGAGCCGGTCAAGCCTCGGCCAGCAGCAAACCGGCTGCCACCAGACTCGGGAGCGTTGCCAGCTTGCGGCCTCTCCAAGCGGGCCTTATCCGATAGGGCGTCGACAATGGACGGAGCCGGAGGTCGTTTCAGATCGGGGGCCTCGCTCCGGCTCCTGGTGAGGCGCGACTTCGGGCTGCTGTGGGTGGGCGAGACGATCTCCCAGGTCGGCGACAGCCTCAACCGTGTCGCGCTGCTCTGGTTCGTCTATCAGATCAGCCGCTCGACGTTGCACACGTCACTGGTCGGCGTCGTCCAGACGCTGCCTCCGTTCTTGCTCGGGCCCTTGATCGGAGCCTATCTCGACAAGCTCCGAAAGCGGCCGGTGCTGATCGCGGTCAGCCTGGCCCGCGCCCTTCTGGTATCGATGATTCCCCTCCTGCACGCGGCGCACCTGCTCCGGTTCTGGCTGCTCTACCTGATCGTCCTCATCCTCTCGGTCGTCGGGACCGCCGCCGGCCCCGCTCTGCTGACCGCGGTGCCGCTTCTGGTCGCTCCGGCCGACCTCGCCGCGGCGAACGCGCTGATCCAGGGCACCGCCACGCTCGGCGTGCTGGTCGGCCCGGCGGTGGCCGGGCTGGGCATCTCCCTCTTCGGCATCTCGAAGGTGCTCTATCTCGACGCCGCGAGCTTCGTCGCCTTCACGGTGTGCGTCGGGCTGGCGCGCATCCCCGAAGGAGTCTCCGGCCACCGCCTGCCCTGGCGCCTCCGAGAGCTCGCCGATGACCTGCGCGCCGGCGTCGTCTTCCTGCTTCGCGGACAGACGGGAATCCTCTCCCTCACGCTGGTCGCCGCGGTCCAGAACTTCGGCGCGAGCGCCTTCATCGTTCTCTTGCCCGCCTTCGTCCACGAGGAGTTCCTGGCGGGCTCACTGTGGCTGGGGACGCTCTGGTCGGCGCTGGGCCTGGGCATGCTGCTGGCGACCCTGTCGATTGCGCTCCTGGGGGCGCATCGCATCTTGAGACTGCTGCGCCTCGCCCTCCTGGCGCTGGTCATCGGCGGCCTGTCGATCGCCGCGCTCCGTTTCGTCAAGGTGAAGCTGGCGGCCGCTTCCTTGATGGTCCTCATCGGCTGGAGCTCGGCGGCCTTCAACCCGGTGATCATTTCGATTGTTCAGCGCTCCACGCCCGTCGAGCTGCGCGCCCGCATCTTGACCACCTTCAACAGCGCGAACATGGCGGCGGTCGCGGCCGGGATGTTGATCTTTGGATGGGCCGCCGAGCATGTGAGCAGTGCTGTCACCATGTTCGGAATCGGCGCCGTCCTCCTGCTGAGCGCGGTCGCGCTCGGGACGCTGATGCGCGTCCAGGCCACGCGCCAGCTCGTCGAGAGACTGGCCGGGCTCCCCTGACCGAGAGCCGCGCCTCAGGATCGCGCGGAATGTCTGGCCGGGATTTCGGGTTGTGGAGTGTGGATGGTGGGTGTGCCGCATGCGACGTCGCAGAGGATCGGAGAGCGTATTTTGGCGAGCGGCCGAGTGGTCGGCTGTGATGGTCGCGCTCGGTTGGTTGTTCGTCTGGACGTGGGCGGAGAACAGACGAAGCGGTCGGGCCTAGGGCCGAAGGTGTCAGGCAGCCCGTTCCGCGGTGATGTCATGATGCTCGGCCGCCGCCCGCCAGGCGGGCAGGAGATCTTTTATCAGCACTTCGTGCCAGGTCGGCGCATGCACCAGCGACCACGCGTGGGCGTCGCGGCCCATCGCCGCCGTCCGTTGGGGGTCGCGCAGCAACTCGGCCAGTGCCTCCGCCCACGCTCGTGGCGTCACCTCGCGCGCGACAAGCCCCGTCTTGCCCTCGACGACGAACCGCTCGCTCCCGCTGCCCGCCGTGACCACCAGAGGCAGGCCAGAGCTGGTCGCCTCGAGGACGGCGTTCGACAGCTCCTCGACGACCGCCGGTTGAGCGCAGACGTCTGCGGAGGCGTAGACGCGCGCCAGCGTAGCGGGGGCGAGCACGCCCGGGCAGGTGACGCGATCGCCGAGCAGCGCCATCACCTCGTCGCGATCCGCGCCCTTGCCCGCGCAAAAGAGGTGCAGATCGGCCCCCTCATCGATGAGCTGGCGAACCGCGCGCGCCAGCACGAGCACGTTCTTGATGGCGTCCAGGCGGCCCACGGAGATCACCACCCGTCGACCGGACGGGATCCCAAAGGTGGTCGACAGCCAGGCGCGGTCGCGCCGAGACGGGTTGAAGAGATCGCGCTCGATCCCTCGGCGGAGGAGGCCCACCCGTTCGGGCCCGAGCAGGGCAGCGAGCCGCGCGCGGTCGTCGGCGCGCGACGCAAGGACGAAGGCGCAGCGGCGGTGGTGGTCGTCGAGCAGGCGTTGCATGTGCGCCTCGGCGGCCCGGGCGACGGCCCAGCGGTCGAGGAGCAGCCGCGACAGCCGACCCGGACCGGCGAGGTGCTTGACGGTGGCGGCGGTGAACACCCGCGTGTAGTAGGGCGTCGAGGTGTGCACCGAGCTGGTGAGGGGAATGCCGTGCCAGCGTGACACCCGCGCGGCCGTGCGTGCCGCAGCGAACGTCCCGTCGGTGGTGTGGATGACGTCGTAGCCCCGCAGCCGCGACGTCAGCAACGGATTGTGGGGCGCCAGATCGGTGTGGTCAGGGATGTTGGACAGAAACGGGAGGTGGGCGCTGCTGAACAGCGGCGGATGAATCTGGTAGCGGACATGGGGACCGAGCGGGTGCGTCGCGTTCCGATCGCCCAAAAAATGAACCGTCAGATCGATCCCCTCGCCGGCCTCGGCCGCCGCCGCCGCCAGCCGCTCCCAGGTTTTGACGTGACCTCCTGCCGTCGGGCTCCAGTAGAGGTCGACGAGCACGCCGACACGCAGGCGCGGCGCGCGGCGCATGACCGTCAGGGTCGGCGAGGTGACTGCGCGTTCCACCCGGCGTCTCTCCTTCCTGTAACGCCTCGACCAGAAGGTAGCGATGGAGTGCCGCTCCGCAATCATCCAGACGATGATGGCCGGGGCGCCGACCAGCAGCTCGCGCCCGCGCTTGACGACCCCCAGCGCCAACGCCGCCGAACCGGTGACGCCGAAGGCGGCGCCCACGGCCACCAGCGCCCCCTCCTGCACGCCGATGCCGCCTGGGACCACGAACGCCGCGCCCCGCGCCGACGCGGCCAGGCTCTCGATGGCCAGCGCCGCCACCCAGCCGATCGGTCGCCCGAGCAAGCGAAGGACCATCCAGGTTTCGAAGATCTGGGCCAGCCAGGCCGCCAGGTGCCAGATGGCGCTGGTCAGCAGCGCGCGGGGCCGACGCCGGATCGAGCGCAACGACCGATCGATGGCGGCGCCGCCGATCCTCAGCCGGTCCGCGACGCGGCCGTGCAGGTGCAGGGGCAGCGCCGTGAGCAGCCGCCCCACGCCGACGCGGGCGACCACGATCAGCAGCGCGGCGAAGCCGGCTCCGATAGCGATCACCAGCGCCAGCCACCCGAGGTGTCTGCGCGCCGACGCAGCAGACGCGGCGCCGAAGATCAGCGCGGCCGCGCCCAGGAAGGTGAACAGCACCTGGGTGAAGGCGCCGACGGCGACGTCAGCGACCATCGCCGCGGTCGCCTCGCTGGCCGGAACGCCGCCCGCGGTCAGCAGGCGGGCGCGCGCGAAGTCGCCGCCCACCTGGGCGGCCGGCAAGAGTGAGTTCACCGCCTCGCCAATCCAACGCAGCCGCAGCGTGGCCGCCCAACCCAGCCGCCGCTTCTCGAGCAACGCCCCCCAGGCGGCCGCGTTCAGCTCGACCGGAATGATCCGGTACAGCGAGGCAGCCAGCAGCGCCCATCCGCCTCCGGCGCTCAGGATCGTCAGCACGTCGGCCGTGCGCGACCGAACGGCTATGAAGATCAACAGCGCCAGCCCGAGCAGGCCGCCCAGAGCGACGATCCGGTACTTGCGGGATCTCAGATCCCCGTTCATCAGTAGGGATACCCGAGCATGACGTAGGCCCTCACGCCTTCGCCGCCGTAGGCCACATCGACCCGACCGAGGATGTCCGGGTGAATCCAGGCGCGCAGACCAGCTCCCCCCGCGACGCGCACGTGCGACCAGGGCGTCGTTCCATCGCCATAGACTTGACCCACCGAAACGAACGGATCAAACCGCCAGTCGGTCACAACACCGAAGAGGTGGGTCCGAAACAGCCTCAGGCGTTGTTCGGCCTCGACCTCCCACGCGCCCATGTCGATGAACCGGTCTTCCTGGAACCCGCGAAAGAGGTCCTCTCCACCGAGGCTCGCCTGGTCGTAGAACGGCACGTCCGTGCCGAAGACCTGCATCCAGTAAATGCGCGCCGCTCCTTGCAAGAACGAAAGCTCGGGTACGAGCCCGCGCGCGGTCCAGCCGAGCTGGGCGAAGCGGCCGACGCCGCTGATGCCCTGGGACACGTTGCCGGTGAGCTCCGTCGCGAACCCGGCCGGCGAGTAGTCGCCGAGCGGGCGCGTGTCGAAGCGGATGGAGAATCCGCCGCGAACGAAGGCCGAGCCGCCGAGCCCGGGCGCGTCGGGGTAGAGGTCCTGGGTCTCGGGCAAGCCTGAGATGGCGTGCCGCTCCGGGCGATCCCCCCGCACCTCACCGTAGAGCCCCACGTTGAGGTTCGAGGTCACGTTCCACCCGACGCGCGCGTTCGCCGTCGCGTAGAGCCGTGTGTAGCTCGACTCCCCTGACTCGGGCGTGTCGGGGCCGAGGCCGAAGTATCGGAAGAACAGATTGCGCCGCACGCGCAGGTCCAGGTTCAGGGTCAGGTGGTGTGGCGTGCGCCGGTCATCGTCGTACTCGAACCAGAGCGAACGATTGATGACCGTGCTCGCCGAGACGATGAAGTGCCACGACCGCAACAGCGCCAGGTACCGGTAGAAACGAAACGTTCCGGTGAGGTGCGCGGAGCTGTTCCAGCTGACGCTCGGCGCGGTGATGGAGGTGACCCAGTCATCCTCCGACCGCATGATAACGGGCAGAAAGCCGTAAGTGTTGCCCTCGTTGGGAGCGGTCGTGTACATCGGCAACGGGAAGAAGCGCGTCCCGGCCGCGGCCGGCCCGCCCGCCATGGCCAGGCTCGCGGCGAGCAACGCGACCGCGCCACGCCAGGGACTCACGCCAGTGCCGGCCGCATCGGGTCTGCGGTTGTGACCCGGTCGCGATCAGTCGGTGCGACCATGGTCTTCGATCCCCGATGCCATACAGTCACCTGGTGTTTTGTCGACCGGGCCCCTCCGTTGAAGGACACGGAAGCAGACGTCAACAACGAAGGAGAGGATGGGGACGAAAGGGCGCGCCGGAAGACGGCGTCGCCTTCAAGACGGCGTCGCCTTCAAGACGGCGTCGCCTTCAAGACGGCGTCGCCTTCAAGACGGCGTCGCCTTCAAGACGGCGCCGCCTTCAAGACGACGCCGTCACACGACGAGAGCGCTGTCGGTCCTGATCGCCAGGAGGCTCAGCACCTCCGACGCCGCCCGCAGGCCGCTCACGTACGCCGCCTGCACCGTTTCGGCGATCGTCGATGTGGTGGTGGCCGCGCCCGCCCAGAACAGCGCCCCGGTGTCGGGAGCGGCGAGGCCGCCCCGGGCCCCACGACCGCCGGGACGCGTGAACGTGTAGCCCCCGCGGGCGAACGGATCCGTGCTCCAGTCGATGCGGCGGGATCCGAGCAGCAGGCGGCCGGGGTTCACCTTGGGGAAGAGCCGTGCGAGAATCCGCCAGCACGACGGCCACGGCCTCGTCCTCCGGCAACAGCGAGAGATGGGCGGCCCGCGGACCCGTGCAGTAGGCGGTGAGCACCGCCGGTGCTCGCCGGTCGCTGCCGAGGGATGGCCAGTAGAGAGTGACCGGCCCGGCGCCGCAGCTCAAGTTCGTGAGCCAGCTCGGCCAGAAGGGCTCGCTGAAACGGAGGAGGAGCTTCAGGACCGGCCCCATCACGAGATCCGCAAACGCCCGCCGTTTGCTCTCGGGCAGCTGCGGCACGAACTCGACGGCGCCCGAGGCGAGCACGCCGAGCGGCAGTGTGGCGATGGCGGCGCGTGCGGAGAGCGTTCGCCCGTCAGCCGCGGCCACGGTCACGCCATCCGGCGCCCAGCGCACGCTCGCGACCGGGAATCGGTGGAGGACGTCGAGCCCGCGCGCGATGTGGTCCACCAGGCGATCGTAGCCGCTCGTGATGTGATGAAAGGATCCCGTGTAAAGGTCGAGGACCCGATCCTCGAGCAAGCCCAGCACACCAATCTCGTCGGTGATGCCGGGGAGGTGCGCCGTGAAGACCATCTCCGCCAGCATCCGGCCGCGGCCGCGGTAGCGGTGATGGTCGATGAAGTCGCGCGCGGACATGTCCGGCGCGCGGGCGCGGGCGAGGTGACGGAGGATCGGGAAAGCGGACCAGGCGCCAGGCTGCAGGAGGAACCACGGCAGCGTGCGGGTGCGCCCCCCGAGGTTGAACATGCTGCGGAGGGTGAGCGCGCATCTGCGCACGGCCAGCCGCGCGGCGCGGATCTCTGGCCACGTCTCGGCGTTGGCCGTGTGCACGAACTCCGCGCCCCCCTCCACCGGGTGGTCACAGAAGTCGCGCACCGTGTGCACCCGCCCACCCGTCCGGTCGCGCGCCTCGACCACCGTCACCGAAATCCCCTGGCGCGCGAGCTCACGCGCTGCCGTCAGGCCGGCCACTCCGGCGCCGATCACCAGCACGTCGTTCGAGGTTTCCCACCGACGACCCCGTCCTGCGAGGCGGGACACACCTTCTGCCCCAGGAAGCTTCATGTTCGTCTCCCAACCTCGCGCGCGAAGGGACCGCCGCCACGATCCTTTCTACAGTCCTCCGGCGCAGCTCCGAATGCCCGCGTCCAGCCCGAAAGGGTCGGTGCGAGGGAGCCACTGTCGAGCAAGCGCCCAACGAGTCGTGACCAGACAGAGCACCAGCAGCGCAAACAACCGAACCAGGCTCATGACTGCAAGTTGGCGACGTCGGCGTTCGCGGGCAAGCGACCCGCCCGCCAATACAATGGAGGCTGCAGTGATCGCCGTCGCCTCGGGCCCGACGTCGCTCCGCTCATCATGGGGCGACGACCGACGAGCTCACACGCACCGCGTGGCCCGGGGCGTAGTCGTGCTCGATGAACCAGCTCACGGCGCGTTCAAACGCCGGCTCGATCGGGCTCTGGGGGAACCCCAGCTCGCGGACCGCCTTGCTGGCGTCGAAGAACATCACCGACTTCGACATCCGCACGCCGTCGATCGGAACGCGTGGGTCGCGACCCAACCATCGAGAGACCGGCTCCTCGAGGTGCGCGATGGCCAGCGGAATCCAGTGCGGCAATTTGAGGCGCGGCGGCCGCCTCCCCGTCAACCGGCCCAGCAGCTCGAGCATCTGCTGGAGGGTGAGGTTCACCGAGCCGAGGATGTAGCTCTGCCCGGGGCGTCCCCGCTCGGCGGCCAGGAGGTGTCCCAGCGCCACGTCGCGCACGTCGACCAGGTTGAGGCCGGTGTCGACGTAGGCGGGAAGTCGTCCCTTGAGGAAGTCGACCACGATTCTTCCGGTCGGGGTCGGCCTGGCGTCCCGCTCGCCGATCGGCGTCGACGGGCTCACCACCACGATGGGGAGGCCACGGTCGATCCAGCTCTCCACCTCCCGCTCGGCCAGGAACTTGCTGCGCTTGTAGTCGCCGACCATGTCCTCGAGCTGCGCCCGGGCGTTCTCGTTGGCGGGCCTGGGGCCCCCGAGCGCGAGCGTTCCGACGGAGCTGGTGTAGACAATCCGCCTGACGCCCAGCTCGGCGGCGAGCTCCAGCACGTTTCGCGTACCGTCGACGTTGCTGCGGTAGATCTCGGCGGGATCTCGAGCGTAGAGGCGGTAGTCCGCGGCGCAGTGAAACACCAGCTCCGCGCCGGTCATCGCCCGCCGCAGAGACTCCCGGTCGGTGAGATCGCCGACAGCCCACTCGATCGGCAGATCCTCCAGATCGGCGTGGTGACTGGTCGGCCGGCACAGACAGCAGAGGCTGTCGTTGCGTGCCACGAGAGCGCGCGCCACGTGCGATCCAATGAACCCCGTCGCCCCGGTCAAAAACACCCGCATCGGCGCCACACCCCGTTCCTGGTTAGGTTAAGAACGGGCCCGGACGCGACAACGTACGGAGATTCTGGATCTGGGAGCGTCAGTCGGCGCTCGATGCCCCGAACAGGTCGGAGCTGCGCGGAGCGAGATCACGCGCGACTTCAGCGGCGACCTCGGCGACCTCGCTGCGTGACAGCTTTGCGCCCAGGCCCCGCGTCGCCAGGATTCGCAGGTTTGATCGGGCCAGCCCGGCGATGAAGGCGTTGAAGGTGACGAGCCCTGGCGCCGTTCCGGCGCGGCGCAAGAGCTCGACATACTCTTCGGCCCTGGTCAGAGCTTGGCCGGTCAGCTCGAGCACCGCGTGGAGCTCGACGTCGCTGGGAACGTAGACGCGCCCTTCCGCCGCATCGCGGGGAGCATCCTTGAGGATGTTCACCAGCTGCAGCCCCTCGCCGAAGCTCGCAGCGCGGTTGCGAAGCTCCTCTGCAAAAGGGGCCAGCTCGGCCCGGTCGAAGAGGTAGAGCTCGGTCAGCATTTCGCCGACGATTCCGGCGACCGAATAGCAGTAGTCGCGGAGATCCTCGAGGTCAGACAGGGTGAGCCGGTTTCTCTCGTCGGAGCGCCGGACGAACTGCCGCATGCCGTCGACGCTGCGGATGAGGTGCCGCCGAACGGCCACCCGGGCGGGGAGCGGCAGCGTGCCGAAGTCACGCAGCACCAGCGGCATCCTTGCCAACAGCTCTCGGTAGCCGGCGTGTTCGAGGGGCGGCTGGCGCAGGCACTCGGCGGCCAACCCTTCGGCGGCGGTCGGGTCCTGGTCGAGCAGCTCGACGAAGCGACCGAGGGCCTCCAGCCGACGCTCGCGCGTCCAGAGGACAGCATCCTCGAAGGTGTCGGCTATCCGGAACAGCAAGTAGGCGATGCCGACTTGATTGCGCGTTGGTTCAGGCAGGAGCGGGATGGCCAACGCGAAGGTCCGACTCGTCCGTTGCAGCAGGTCGTCAATGACTGACATGGGGAAAAGGCTAAGGCTGCCCTTGCGGAGCACAACCCGAGTGCCCCCTTGTCTGCGATGGGGGCTCGATGGGCACAACCGTGAGCGGATCGTCCGGAGAACAGAGGCCAAGCAACGCCGCGCCGTCGCGGCCAGTCAATTGGTGCTGCCCCCATGTTCGATGGCGCCGATGTTCAACGTCGATTGCGATGATGATCGCGCTGGCCCAGATCTCTCGCGCGTCGGCGGCGGACGCGCCGGCGGCCTTCAAGCCGCCACGCCTGATTCATTTCGCGGAAGCGGTCCTTCCGCCGGCTCCGGCCGCGCGGCGTGAGGGAGAGGTCGTCCTCTCGATCGACGTGGACGAGACGGGCAAGGTCGGCGCGGTCGAGGTGACCAAGCCCGCGGGCGGCGAAGGCGGCGAGGTGCTCGACCGGGCGGCCGCCGCGGCAGCTCGCCAATTTGTTTTCGCGCCGGGAGAGGCCGACGGACATCCGGTTCCGGTGCGAATTACGTATAGCTATCGTTTCGTGCTCAAGCCCGATCTGCGTCCACTGCCTCCTGCAGCCCCCAACGGGGGGCCGTCTCCGCACGGCCCGGCCGTCCCGCTGTCGGGGCTGGTGCGCCGGCGCGGCGATCGCACGGCCGTCGCTGGCGCGGTCGCGCTGGTCTCGGTCGCGCCGGGGGACGAGCGGCGGGCCGTCACCGACGGGCAGGGACGATTCTCCTTCGCCGCGCTCCCCGTGGGCGAGCACAAGCTGGCGCTGCGGGGCGCGGCGATACTCCCCGTCGACATCACCGTCGCGCTGCACGAAGGGAAGTCCACCGAGCTCAGCCTGTTCGTCGACGTCAAGGAGCGCTACGCCTCCACCGTGCGGGGACAGCGGGCCGTCGTCGAGACGGTCGAGCAGACCCTCACCACCGCGGAGATCCAGCGCATCCCTGGCACCCAGGGCGACACGCTGAAGGCTGTCCAGAACCTCCCCGGTGTCGCGCGTGCGCCGTTCGGGATCGGCCTCTTGCCGGTCTGGGGCTCCGCGCCGGCCGACACGCGCGTCTACATCGACGGCGTGAACGTGCCCGTCCTCTACCACTTCGGCGGCCTCCGCTCGACCGTGAACAGCGAGATGATCGCGGGGCTCACCTTCGTCCCCGGCGGCTATCAGGCCGACCATGGGCTGGGCCTCGGCGGGATCGTCGACGTCGACACCCGCCGGCCTCGCACCGACGGGCTGCACGGCTACGCGCAGATGGACCTGCTCGACGGCTCGCTCATGCTCGAAGGTCCGATCAGCAAGACGCTGTCGTTCGCGGTGGCCGGGCGGCGGAGCTGGATCGACGTCACCTTGCCGCTCTTCACCACCAGCACCTTTCAGCTCTCACCGGTCTACTACGACTATCAGGCGCGCCTCTCCTGGCGCCCCTCCGGGCGGGACGTGGTCGACCTGTTCTTGTTTGGTTCGGACGACCGACTCAGCCTGCTGGCGCGGGTCAAGAACGACGCCCTCGACGCCGCCGTCGACTCGCACACCTTCTTTCACCGGGCCGTCCTCAGCTGGGCGCACCGGTTCGATCGCGGGCGGACGCTCTCGGTCACCTCGTCGGTCGGCTACGACGCCCCCTTCGGGCTGGGAGTGGCGTTCGGCCAGACGCCGAGCTCGCTCGACGAGCGCGCCTTCGCTTACGCCACGCGCGCTGTCGGCCGCTGGCCGATCACCAGCACGCTGCGGCTCGACGGAGGCGTCGACTTCGAAGGAAATCGCTGGCAGGTCGACCGCGCCGGCTCGCCCGCGATGGTCACCGATCTGGTGGGCGGCACCGGCGCCGGGGGCCTGGGCGCCAACGGCGGTTTCAGCGGCGCGGGCAGCGGCTACGCCATCGACAACCTGACGCTCTACACCAACAACGTGGCGCCGTTCGTGACCGCAACGCTGACCTTCTTCGATCACCGCCTCACCGTCACCCCGCAATTTCGGCTGCAGGTCATGACCTTCGCCGGCTACCAGGGGATGCCGGCGTCGTTCGCCCGGGGGTTCGTCTCGCCCGAGCCGCGCCTGGCGCTGCGCTATCAGCTCACCCCGCGCGTGGCGCTCAAAGGCGCCGTGGGTCTCTACGCTCAGCCACCGGATCCGACGGCGTTCTCGCGCGACTTCGGCAATCCGAACGTCGTCCCCGAGCGGGGCACGCAGTATGTCGTCGGCGCCGAAGGCGAGCTTCTGCCTGGCCTGACCGCCGAGATCGCCCTGTTCTGGAAGAACCTGCGCGATCTGGTGGTCGCGGGAGAAAACCCCGGCGACCCGCTGCTGGTCAACGACGGCCTCGGGCGCGCCTACGGCGGCGAGATCCTCATTCGCCAGAACCTGGGCAAGCGCCTCTTCGGCTGGCTGGCCTACACCCTGTCGCGGAGCGAACGGAAGGACCATCCGGATCAGAGCTGGTATCCGTTCGAGTTCGACCAGACGAACATCCTCACCGCGATGCTCAGCTACTTCCTGCCGCGGGGGTTCGAGGTGGGCGCCCGCTATCGCTACGTGACCGGGGATCCCTACACCCCGGTGACCGGATCGTTCTACGACTCGGTCTCCAACAGCTACACGCCGCTCGCCGGCCCCACGAACAGCGCGCGCCTCGGTCCCTTCAGCCAGCTCGACCTGCGCGTCGACAAGGTCTTCACCTTTGACCGCTGGCGCCTCTCATTCTACCTCGACGTTCAGAACGTGCTGCGCGCCGACAACCCGGAGGCGGTCGGCTACAACTTCAACTACACGATCGCGCATCCCATCACGGGCTTGCCGTTGCTGCCGATTCTGGGGATCCGGGGGGACTTCTGATGTCGCCGTCGCGGATTCTGGTTTCTGTGTGGGGCGCCGGCTGCCTCCTCTTCGGGCTCGGCGGATGCCAGAGCTTTTCCGATCCACCGGTCAGCTTCGTCGCCGGGCTGCGGGTGCTGGGCATCAAGGCCGAGCCACCGCAGATCGCCCCGAGTGCGAGCACGACGGTGACCGCGCTGGTGGTCGACACCGACGGCGGAACGCCCGCTGCTTCCTGGAGCCAGTGCCTCCTGCCGCCGTTGCCAGGGCAGACGGTCAACACCGACTGCGTCGAGGGGTTGGCGGGGGCGGAGCTGCAGCCGATCGGCGACGGTCTGACGATCCCCTTCGTGATGCCGGAGGTGACCGCTGCCTCGCTGGGCACCCCCGACGCGACCGGCGGCGTCTATCTGCCGCTGGTGGCGGCGGTCAACGCGAGTTCGCAGGCGCTCACCGCCGTCTACCGGCTGCGCTTCGCCGACGCGACACCGGCCAACACCAATCCCACCATCGCCGACGTCTTCTCCGTCGACGCGGCCGGCACGATGTCGGCGCTCGACACGTCGGCGCCGACGGCGGTGCACTCCGGCGGAGCGCTCAGCCTGACGGTGACCTTCACGCCCGGCAGCGCCCAGAGCTACGTCGCCCCCGACGGGACGTTGACGACCGAAACGCTCACCACCTCGTGGTTCTGCACCGCCGGCGATCTGAGCTTCGAGAAGACCAGCGCGACCCAGCCGGTCACCGTGCTGCACCTCGATCAGCGCTTGCCGTCGTCCGGCGCGCAGATCGATCTCTACGCCGTCGCCCACGATGAACGCGGCGGCACCGACTTCGCACATCGCACCCTGCTGCTCCAGTAAGAAAGGAAAAGGAAGTAACGAAGATGGATGTTTCGGGAAGGTTCCTCGCGTTCACGCTGCACGGCGCCGGATGGGTGCTCTGGCTGCTGATCGCTCTCAGCGTCATCAGCATGGCCGTGATGCTCGAACGGCTCTGGTATTTTCGAGCTCACCGGGTCTGCCGGCGCGATCTGGCGGCGGAGATTCGGAGGCTGCTTCGGGAGTGCGACGATCGCGAGGAGGTCGGACCAGCCGCGCCGCTGGAGATGACGGCCGCGATCGAGGGAGCCAAGACGCGCGAGCGCCTGCGGCTCGAGCGGCGACTGCCCTTCCTGGCCACACTCGGCTCCAACGGCCCGTTCGTCGGTCTCTTCGGGACGGTGCTGGGGATCATCAAGGCCTTTCACGATCTGGCGGGCACCCAGGGGACGGCCGGCGCGGGCGCCTCGACCGTGATGGCGGGGATCTCGGAGGCGCTGGTGGCCACGGCGATCGGTCTCTTGGTCGCCATCCCCGCTGTCGTCGCCTTCAACTACTTCAGCCGCCGGGTCCGGGTGCGGATGGCGGAGGTCGACTGGATGGCGCACCTGGCGGCAGAGGACGTCCAGGCCGGCTGGGCGCGGACCGACGAATTGCCCTTGCGGCGGAGCGCCTGATGGCGGCCGGAGGTCCCGATCGCGACGACGGGTGCGGGGGCAGCGGTGGGATGTTCGCCGCCATCAACGTCACCCCGATGGTCGACGTGACGCTGGTGCTGCTGGTCATCTTCATGGTGGCCGCGCCGCTCATCGTCGCCAACCCGTCGATCAAGGTGGCGCTCCCCAAGGCGACGACCGCCGACGAGACCAAGCGCTCCACGCTGGCCCTCACGCTGGAGCGCGAATCAGCCGGTGGCTACAAGCTCTACCGCGACGGCCAACCGACCGATGAGCGGGCCGTGCGGGCGCTGGTGCCCGGATTGTTGAAGAGCGATCCCGAGCTGCAGGCGATCGTCGCGGCGGATCGGGGGATCGCCTACGGCGACGTCATGCACGTGGTCGACGTCATCAAGGCGCTCGGCGTGACGAAGTTCGCGCTCAACACGCAGTCGGGTCCGTAGGGAGTTGTCGGTGTCTCGCCGGGCCGATCTGGTCACCCTGGTGGTGGCGGTCGTCGTTCATGTCGGCTTCGCGGTCGCGATCGCGCGCGAGCATGTCGGCAAGCGGCCCGCCACCAGCACGGTCGAGCTGGACTTCACGAAGCCAGCGCCGCCGCTCGCTGCCGCCCATCCGCCGGCGGGGGCCGGGCCGTCGCACGCGGCTGCCGCCGTATCGAAGCCCCGGCGCCAGCTGGCGCTGCGCGCCCGACCCGCGCCCGCGAGCCACCCGGCTCCGGAGGCGGCCCCACCGGCGGCTGCGCCGACGCCGACGCCGCAAAAGCCGGTCTTCGCCGTGTCGATGGCGTCGACGAGCGAGATCGCCACGGGGGTCGCGGTTCCCTCGGGCGGGACCGCGGCGGCCGGCTCGCCCCGACCGGGAGGCGCAGCGACGGGGCGCGCGGGCGGGACCGGGACCGGAGCCTCCGGTGACGGCGAGGGCGCCTACCAGCCGGCGTCGGAGTCGGACGTTGCCACCATGCCGGAGGTCGACACCGATGCTTGCGGCAGGAGCATCGCCTACCCGGACGAGGCCACGCAGGCGGGGATCGAAGGGGACGTCCGCCTGCGCGTCGCGCTCACTCCCGAGGGGCACGTCTACGCGGTCCACGTCCTCTCGGGACTCGGGCACGGGCTCGACCGCGCCGCCACCGAGGCGCTCAAGCACCGCTGCCGCTTCTCGCCGGCCATCGGCAAGGGCGGAAAGCCCGTGGCCTTCGTGATCCAGTCCTACACGTTCCACTTTCAACTTCCGCGCTGAGCGGCGAGCGTGTTCGTCGACTCGGCGACGGACTTGACCTGATGTGCAGCTCGACGCTCCGCGCGGAGATCGAAGCAGAGCGCGGGCGGCGCCTCGATTTCGTTCCGGCGCGCGGATGACGGTCATCGCGCGACGAGCACATCGCGACGGGCTCGCCCCCGTCGCCGAAGGGCCCGAGCCTTCGGCGACGCTGTTCGACTGCTACTGGAAGGTGATGTTGGAGACGTACTGGTTGATGTCCCAGGTCGCGTCGGTGTCGGTCTTGCTGGTCACCGCGTTGCCCTGAACCGTGAAGCCGCTGAAATGGACCCCGTTGACGTTCACGGTTGAATTCAGCCCATGTAGCTGAATCGTCTGCTTGACGTTGGCGGACACGTTCGTGAAGTAGGTGTCCTTGGCGATGGACGTGTTGGGAGCCACGCGCCAGGTCGGCGCCTGATCTTCTTCGATGTCGATCAGCATGCTGTCGGCGGCCTCGATCCTGATGTTTTCGAACGTGGTGCCCGAAATCAACGCCGTGTCATTGGCGTCGATGGCCAGCGCGCGTCCGGCCTTCACGATGTCGATGTCGTTGAACACGATCCCGGTCATGGTCGGGTTCGTCGTGGTTCCGAAGGTCTTCGTGCCGATCTTGCAGCCGCCCGAGTTGCTGTAGAGCACCGACTTCTGATACGTGATGTTCGAGCTGTTCATGTTCGCCTCTTGCTCGGTCTTGGGCGACAAGTTGTCGTCCCCGCTGTAGACGAACGTGTTGAAGACGGTGCAATTGTTGGACGCGTCGATGTCGATGCCGTCCGTCTGGTTGTAGGTCGTCGTGGTGGGCCGGCGGTTGATCACCTTGTAGTTCTGGATCGTGACCTGCGAGCTCATGTAGGCGAGCGTGTTCCAGAAGACCGGGTCCCGGACCAGGATCCCGTCGACCGTCACCTTGGTGCTCGAGTCGATTCTGAGCACGTTGATCTTGAAGGCCGGCGTGTCGTTGCTGCCGGCGTTGATCTTGGTCCCCTCGCCGTCGATCACCCCGCGGCCGAGGATGTTGGTGTTGGTGACATTGTAGAGGTGGACCACCCCGTGCTGGGTGCTCTCGACCGCCGGCGTGCCGGTCACCGCGTAGTCTGACGTGCTGGTCGAACCGTCGAGGATGGCGCCCGCAGCGAGGTACAAGGTCATGTTGCTCTTCAGGGAGAGCTCGCCGGTCTTGTACCGACCCGGCGGGACGTAAAGGATGTTCTGCGTTGCCCCGGAGGCGGCGTTGATCGCAGACTGAATCTTCGAGGTCACGACAGTCCCGCCCGTGTTGTCGACGGTGTAATCCGCGAGATTCTTCACGTTGGCGTCGCCCAGCTTGGGCGGATTCGTCTCCTGGGCATCGATGAGAATGAACAGCAGATCCTGATTGGGGATCTGCAAGATCAGGTAGTTGGGGCCGCTGGTGAATGTGAGGGTGTTGCCGCTCTTCGTCACGGCGATATTTTGGCTCTTGGGGCTCAGCGTATAAGAGGAGAAACTCGAGCTGAGGGTCACGGCCACGGTCGCCGTGCATCCGGTCGCCACCGCGAAGTTGGCGTAGTGCACCTGCATCTCCGGGGAGAACTTGGTCAGCTTCTCCACGAACTGTGAGGCGCCGTTGGCCGTCACCGTGTAAAGCGGGCTCACCGTCGCGCCGGGCAAGGTCGGATAGGTCGTGACGGCGCCAGCCGACGAACAGCTCACAGTCGCGCCCCCCGCCCCGCCGGTGCCGATCGCGCCGCCGGTCGCCGAAGAGCCGGCCACGCCGCTGTTGCCGCCGGTGTGCGTGGCTCCGCCCATCCCGCCGGTCGCCGAGGTCCCGCCCGTTCCGGTGGCTCCACCGGTGGCAGATCCGCCGCTTCCCCCAGTCGCCGAGGCTCCGCCTGTTCCGGTGGTCCCGCCCGTGTGGGTGGCTCCGCCAGCTCCTCCGGTCGATACGGCTCCGCCCGTTCCGGTGGTCCCGCCCGTCTGCGTGGCTCCGCCGGTTCCCGAGGAAGTGCCGCCTGTGCCGGTCGTCCCGCCCGTCTGCGCGGTGGTTCCGCCGGTCCCGACGCCGCCGCCGGTCCCGTCTCCAGCGCCGGTCCCCGAAGAGCACCCGAATGCGCCCCCGAGCGAGAGCGTCGCAGCAAGACCGAATGACACGAGCGATAGATGTCTCATCTTTTCTCCTTGAACCTCTCCGCCGAGCGCGCGAACCACCTTGGCGCGTTCCGTTCCAACAGCTCGGCCGTTTTGGCCGGCATTTCTCTCCGCCTCTATTCCCAGGCAGAGGGAAATGGATCCCCTCCCGGAAGGCCCGGGAGGCGACCCGCGCAAAAAGGCTCACGAGACGCGAAAACAGTGACGCGCGGCGGCGAACGCGCGCTCGCGCCGCCTCTCGCGCGTACCCCTCCTGTTTACCGCTTGGGGGGGAGCAGATCGGTGATCGTGCCGTCGGCGATCTCGGCGGCGAAGAAGATCGTCTCGGAGAGCGTCGGGTGGGCGTGGATGGTGAGGCTCAGGTCCTCCGCGTCGGCGCCCATCTCGAGCGCCAGCACGGTCTCCGCGATCAGCTCGCCCGCGTTGATGCCGACGATGCCGGCGCCCAGGACCTGCTTGCTCTCCTTGGAGAAGAGGACCTTGGTGAGGCCTTCCTCGCGCCCCATGCCGAGCGCGCGGCCGCTGGCGCCCCAGTTGAACACCGCCTTGTCGTAGGCGATCGCCTTTGGCCTTCGCCTCGGTCTCGGTCAGCCCCATCCAGGCGACCTCGGGATCGGTGTAGGCCACGCTGGGGATCGTGCGGGCCTCCCAGACGTGGTGGCTCATCCCGGCGATCACCTCGGCGGCCAGCTTCGCCTCGTGGGTCGCCTTGTGGGCCAGCATCGGATCGCCGACGATGTCGCCGATGGCGAAGATGTGCGGCACGTTGGTGCGCATCTGGTTGTCGACGGGGATGAAGCCGCGCTCGTTGACGTTCACGCCGGCCTTGTCGGCGGCGATGTTCTTTCCGTTCGGGCGGCGCCCCACGGCCAGCAGCACGCGATCGTAGATCTCGGGCGCCGGCGGGGGTGACTGCGGCGTCGGCGCTCTCGAAGGTGGCGCGCATCCCCTCGGGCAGCGCCTCCAGCTTCGAGACCTTGGTCTTCAGCAAGATCTTCTCGTAGCGCTTCTCGATGCGGCGCGAGAGCGGACGCACGATGTCGGGATCGGCGGTGGCGATCAGGCGGTCGAGGAACTCGACCACCGTGACCTTGGCGCCGAGCGCGTCGTACACGGTGGCCATCTCCAGGCCGATGATGCCGCCGCCGATGATCAAGAGGCGCTTCGGGACCTCGGTCAGCTCGAGCGCGCCGGTGGAATCCATCAGCCGCTTGTCGTCGTAGGGAAAGCCGGGGATGCGAGCCGACTGCGATCCGGCGGCGATGATGCAGTGGTCGAACGAGACCGTCTTGATGCCGTCCTTGGTCTCCACCGCCAGCAGATGCGGCGACGCGAACTGGCCCCGCCCCTCGACGACGGTCACCTTGCGCGCCTTGGCCAGGACGCCGAGGCCGCTGGTCAGCTTGGTGACGACGCCGTCCTTGAACTTGCGCAGCCCCTCGAGATCGATCTTCGGTTTGCCGAACGACAGCCCGAGGTGGCTCCCCTCATCCGCGTCGGTGATCACCTTGGCGGCGTGCAGCAGCGCCTTCGACGGGATGCAACCGACGTTCAGGCAGACGCCGCCGATGCGCGGGTAGCGCTCGACCAGGACGACCTTCTTGCCGAGATCCGCGGCGCGAAACGCGGCGGTGTAACCGCCGGGACCGGAGCCGAGCACCAGCACGTCAGCGTGAAAGGTCGCGTCGGGGTGCTTCGCGGCGCCCGTCCCCGGCGCCACCGCCGGGGCGGACGTCGCTCCAGCCGCATGGGCAGGTGCTGGTGGAGCTGCGGGCTTGGCAGGAGCGGCGGACGGCGCGGCCGCGGCCGGCGATTCCTTCTGGCCCGAGCTGGCGGGTGGGCCGCTCTCGGGCTTGGGCGCCGGAGCCGACGCCGCGGCGGCATCCGCCACCTCGAGCGTCACGATGATGGAGCCCTTCGAGACCCGATCGCCGATCTTCACCTTCAGCTCTTTGATCGTCCCGGGCATCGGCGCGGGGACCTCGACGGTCGCCTTGTCCGACTCGAGTGTGACGAGCGCGGCGTCCTTGGCGACGACGTCGCCCGGCTTCACGAAGATCTCGATGACCGGGATGTTCTTGAAGTCCCCGATGTCGGGGACGGGAATCTCGCGGGTGGCCATGGGCTAGAGCATGACCCGGCGGATGTCCGCGATCACCTGCCCAAGATAGCTGGTGAACCGCGCCGCCAGCGCGCCGTCGACGACGCGATGGTCGTAGCTGAGCGACAGCGGCAGCATGGTGCGCGGCGCGAACTCCTTGCCGTTCCAGACCGGTTTCACCGCCGACCGGGAGACGCCCAGGATGGCGACCTCGGGCGCGTTGATGATGGGGGTGAAGGCGGTGCCGCCGATCCCGCCCAGCGACGAGATGGTGAAGGTCGCGCCCTGGATGTCGTTCGGGCCGAGCTTGCCGTCGCGCGCCTTGGCCGCCAGCTCCGTGGTCTCCTGGGCGATCGCCAGGATCCCCTTCTTGTCGGCGTCCTTGATCACCGGCACCACCAGGCCTTGCGGCGTGTCGGCGGCGAAGCCGATGTTCCAGTACTGCTTGACGATCAGGTTGTCACCGTCGAGCGAGCTGTTGAGCGTGGGGTACTTCTTCAGCGCCGCGACGACCGCCTTCATCAGGAAGGCGAGCGGCGAGACCTTCACCCCGGCCTTGGCGTTCTCCTCGTTGACGTGCGCGCGGAACGACTCGAGCTCGGTGATGTCGGCCTCGTCGAACTGCGTGACGTGCGGGATCATCACCCAGTTGCGCGCCAGCCCCGGCGCCGAGATCTTCTGGATGCGCGTGCGGGGCTGAGTCTCGATCGGTCCGAACTTGGCGAAGTCGACCTTGGGCCAGGGGGGCAGGCCCAGATCCGCGAGTCCGCCTCCACCTGCCCCGCGCGCGCTCACGCCGCCGGAGATCGCCTGCTTGACGAAGGAATGGATGTCCTCCTTGAGGATTCGGCTCTTGGGGCCTGACCCGGTCACCTGAGCGAGCGGCACGCCCAGCTCGCGCGCGAACCGGCGCACACCCGGGCTCGCGTGGGCGATGGTCCCGGGCGACTCCGACGGCGCGGCCGCGACGGCCGGAGCGGGTGCGGGCGCCGCGGGCACGACGACCGTGGGCTCGACGGCTTTCGGTGACGCCGGAGCAGGCGCCGCTGTCACGGGGGCGGCCGTCGCCGTCGCCGTCGCCGTCGCCGTCTTGGCCTTCCCGTTGCCGTTGGTCACCGCCGGCGCGGCGCCGTTGCTCCCTTCGAGCAAGGCCACCAGCGTCCCGGCGCTCACCTTGTCGCCGATCTTCACCTTCAGCTCGGAGATCACGCCCGCAGCGGGCGCCGGCACCTCCAGCGTCGCCTTGTCGCTCTCGAGAACCAGCAGCGAATCGTCCTTCTGGACGGTGTCGCCCTGTTTGACGAGGAGCTGGATGACGGGGATGTCTTTGAAATCCCCAATGTTTGGAACCTTTACTTCAGTGGCGGCCAAGCGTCTCTCCTCGAATCGTGATGGACGGTGCTCATGTCGCGGTCGTCGCCGTTGCCTCTTTTAAAAGCGCCCCTCAGACAGTCCAGGGCGCCGGCTTCTCCGCGTCGATCTCGTACTTCTTGATGGCCTCCGCGACCTTCGCGGCGGGCAGCTCGCCGTCGTCGGCCAGCGCCTTGAGCGCCGCCACCGTGACGTAGAACCGGTTCACCTCGAAGAAGCGCCGCAGGTTCTTGCGCGAGTCGCTGCGCCCGAACCCGTCGGTGCCGAGCACCTTGTAGCGGCGCGGAATCAGCTCGCGGATCTGATCGGCGAACTCGCGGACGTAGTCGGTGGAGGCGATGACCGGCCCCTTGGTGCCCGCCAGCTGCTGGGTCACCCACGGCACCCGCGCCTTCTCCGTCGGGTGCAACATGTTCCAGCGGGTGACCGCGCGCCCGTCGCGCCCGAGCTCGTTGAAGCTGGGACAGCTCCAGATGTCGGACGTCACGCCCCAGTCGTTCTTGAGGAGCTCGGCGGCCGCGATCACCTCGCGCAGGATGACGCCGCTGCCGAGAAGCTGCACGCGCGGCCCCTTGGTCGCTCCGCCGTCGGTGAGCTTGTACATCCCCTTCACGATCCCCTCGCGCGCCGCGTCCCCTGGGGGCAGGCCCGGGTGCGCGTAGTTCTCGTTCATGAGGGTGATGTAATAGAAGACGTCCTCCTGCTCCTGGACCATCCGGCGCAGGCCGTCCTGAATGATGACCGCCACCTCGTAGGCGAACGTCGGGTCGTAGGCCACGCAGTTGGGGACGGTGCCGGCGAGGACATGGCTGTGGCCGTCCTCGTGCTGCAGCCCCTCGCCGTTCAGCGTGGTCCGCCCCGCGGTCGCCCCCAGCAAGAAGCCGCGGGTGCGCAGATCGCCGGCCGCCCAGATGAGGTCGCCGACCCGCTGCATGCCGAACATCGAATAGAAGATGTAGAACGGGATCATCGGCACGTCGCTGTTGGCGTACGACGTTCCAGCGGCGATCCACGACGACGTCGCGCCGGCCTCGTTGATGCCTTCCTGGAGGATCTGACCGTTCTTGTCCTCTTTGTAGAACATCAGCTGGTCGGAGTCCTCGGGCTCGTAGAGCTGGCCGACCTGCGAGTAGATCCCGACCTGACGGAAGAGCCCCTCCATGCCGAAGGTGCGCGACTCGTCCGGCACGATGGGGACGACGCGCTTGCCGATGTTCGGGTCCTTCACGAGCCCGGTCAGCAGACGAACGAAGGCCATCGTCGTCGAGATCTCGCGCCCCTCGGCGGTCGCCTCGAGCAGCGGCTTGAACGGCTCGGGCTTGGCGGCCTCCAGGCTGACGCTCTTGCGGCGGCGCTGCGGCAGCGGTCCGCCCAGCTTCTCGCGCAGGTCGCGGATGTACTTCCCCTCCAGCGAGTCGGGCGTGGGCCGGTAGTACGGTATGTCCGCCAGCTTGTCGTCGGCGATGGGGATCTGGAACCGGTCGCGGAACTGGCGCAGCGCCTCGATCGGCATCTTCTTCTGCTGGTGGGCGATGTTCTTCCCCTCGCCCACCGCGCCCATGCCGTAGCCCTTGACCGTCTTGGCGAGGATCACCGTCGGCTGCCCCTCGTGCTTGCTGGCCTGGGCGTACGCCGCGTAGACCTTGTGGGGATCGTGGCCGCCGCGGTTGAGGCGCCAGATGTCCTCATCGGACATCTTCGCCACCATCTCGCGCAGCTCGGGGTACTTGCCGAAGAAGTGCTCGCGCACGTAGGCGCCGTCGCGGCTCTTGAACTTCTGGTACTCGCCGTCGACGGCGTCTTCCATCCGCTTGAGCAGGATCCCCGTCTTGTCCCGGGCGATCAGCGGATCCCAGTAGGCGCCCCAGATGACCTTGATGACGTTCCAGCCGGCGCCGCTGAACTCCGCCTCCAGCTCCTGGATGATCTTGCCGTTGCCGCGCACCGGCCCGTCGAGGCGCTGCAGGTTGCAGTTGATGACGAAGATGAGGTTGTCGAGCCCCTCGCGCGGCGGGAGGCTGAGGGCGCCCCGCGACTCGGGCTCGTCCATCTCGCCGTCGCCCATGAACGCCCAGACCTTGCGGCCTTCGGTGTTGGCCAGGCCGCGGTCGTGCAGATAATGAAGGAAGCGCGCCTGGTAGATCGCCTGCAGCGGCCCGAGGCCCATCGACACCGTCGGGAACTGCCAGAAGTCCGGCATCAGCCAGGGGTGCGGATAGGAGGAGATCCCCCCGCCGTCGACCTCCTGACGGAACAGGTCGAGCTGATCTTCACCGAGCCGCCCCTCGACGAAGGCGCGGGCGTAGATGCCGGGGGCGGAGTGCCCCTGGTAATAGACGAGGTCGCCGCCGAAGTCCTTGGTCGGGGCGCGCCAGAAGTGGTTGAACCCGACGTCGTAGAGCGTGGCGGCGGAGGCGAAGCTGGCGATGTGGCCGCCGAGGTCCAGGTTGCGCTTTCCGGCGCGCAGCACCATCGCGACGGCGTTCCAGCGGACGAACGAGCGCAGCCGATGCTCGAGCTCGTAGTCGCCCGGTGAGCGCTCCTCGAGGTGCGCCGGGATCGTATTCCGGTAGGCCGTGTTGGGGCTGTAGGGGAGATACGCCCCATCCCGCCGCGCCTTGGCGACGAGCTGCTCGAGCAGGTAGTGGGCCCGTTCGGGCCCTTCTAGCGCGAGGACGCTCTCGAGAGCGTCGAGCCATTCCGTGGTTTCAAGGGCGTCGGTGTCGAGCTGGCGGTGCATGAAGTCGGTACTTTACGCGAAAGTTTGCCAAAACGGTGTGGCTCAGTCGCGGGGGAACCCACTTCGCCGAAGTGAAACATTTCCCGCCCCTTTTTGAGGCCGGCGCGGAGGGCTGCGGGTGGCCCAATGGCCACCACTCGGCTACTGGCTGGTCAGCGGCGGGGAAGACCAGCTCACGTCGCTGGTCAGAGTCGGCGCGGTGGTCGACCAGGGCACCCACTTGGCCAGATCGGCGGTCCCGGCCGGCTGCGGCTCCATTCGACCGTCCGGGGCGGCCGTCTTGGTGAGGTGGCCCCGGATGGCCCTTTGAAGCGGGGGACCCTGGGTCGTCGGGTAGAACGTACAGTGGTTCTGCGGGTCGGTCGGGTTGCCGCCGTTGTAGCCGACGTTCGCCCCGATGCCGAGCGCCTGATACACGACCTGGGCGGCATCGGTGGCCGCGTGCTGGCAGGTCGCGCACAGCTCGCCAATCCGAGAGTTGTCCAGGACCAGCAGTCCGCGCGGCGCGTGCATGGCGGCCAGGGAGTGGGTATCCCCCGGGATGGTGTCCACCTTGTTGATGTACGTGCTCTCGAAGGCGCTCCCGAACCACCCCACCTCGGTGCTGACGGCGTTGGAGAGGGACTGCGCCGGATTCCCGTTCGGCCCCTTGGGCTGGGTGTTCACGATTCGCATCGCCGACACGCCGGCGGTGCCGGACTCCTGCGGAATCCCCAGCGCGATTCGCTCGTCGAACGCGCCGACGGTGAAGGCGCCCTTGCCGTCCCGGGAGCAGCCGGTCACGGCGACCGCCGTGGGATCGATGATGTTGTTTCGCCCGGCGGCCTTCTCCGAGATCAACACGTCGATGACGCGGCTGAAGCCCCAGGCCCAGCCAATCTGAGAGCTGACGCCGGTGCTCGTGCCATAGAGGTTCGTGAAGAGGCCCGTCCTGCTCGACTCGCTCATCATGCCTTGGTTGTCGTAGGTCCCGGTGGCAACGCCCTCCGCGCTGACGGTGCCGGGATCCAGGCTCGAGCCGCCGAGGCCGATGATGATGGGAGCCGGCATCTTGGCGCCGCTCGGAATGCTGATCGGCACGCTGAAGTCGATGCTCTTGCTGCCCAGCACGGCGTGCACCTTGATGGCGGTGGTGCTCACCGACCCGGTGACCGAGTCTGGCGCGCCCGGCTTCGCACCGAAAATGTACTTCTCGACGACCGCCTTCATCTCGGCTCGGCGGCATTTCCAGTCCGATCGCTTGGACATGGTTGTTCCGTCGAGCTTGGTGAACAGGTTCGGCAGCTGACCGCTGATGCTCACGTCCGCGGGCGTCGCGACCGTGCAGTCGGACCCGTAAAACTCGACGAAGTTGGGATTGTAGACCGCGGCGCCCGAGCTGCCGCCGGTGCTCGTCGCCGACCCACCGGTCCCCGCGCCGCCGCTGCTGCCGGCGACCGACGAGCCGCCGAGGCCCGTTCCGCCCGTCGCGGAACCACCGGTGCCCGTCGTCTTGCCGCCGGCGCCTCCGGTTCCCGTCGCCGAGCCGCCGGTGCCAGAGCCGCCGGTGCCAGAGCCGCCGGTGCCCGAGCCCCCGGTGCCGGAGCCGCCCGTGCCGGCCGTCCTGCCGCCTGTGCCGCTGGTCGAGCCTCCCGTTCCCGGAGCCCCGCCGGTGCTCGTCCCCCCCGTGCCCGTCGTCGCCCCGCCCGTGCCCGTGTCGCCGCCCTGAGTTCCAGGGCTCGAGGAGCAGGCGGTGGCCAGCGCCGCAGCGATTGCCAGGAGCCGCATGGCAGGCAGAGCAGGTCGGCCGCCCGCGCGTGGTGAGTGAACGGACGACCGGAGATCCGAAGCGACTGGGTGCTGTGCCATGGCGATTCTCCTTAACGAGCGCGATCGGACGCGGGGGACTATCACCCAAGTCCCGGAAACCCCCGTTCGGCTCACCGCCTGCCGAAAATGAGAAGAGTCCGCCAAAAACAAGAGAAGTAACGGCGATATCCGGAAGACCGCACGGACGAGCGGCCAGGGTGTGACGCTTCGAAGCCGGGCCTGGAATCCGCCGGCAGCGGGGCCTTGCCTTGACAGCCCAATTGCCGGCTGACACACTCACGTGCGCGTTGGTATCCTTAAATCTAGATACAAGGATAACTGCGCGCAACCCAGGAAACCCCAGCGCTTCGCGCGTCGAGGAGAACAGCCCATGCCCGAGATCAGCACGTTCAACAAGGCCCCCGTCGTCAAAGGAAAACCGGACTACGTGGTGCGGGACCTCTCGCTCGCCGGTTTCGGACGCAAGGAGATCGACCTCGCGGAGACCGAGATGCCGGGTCTCATGGCGACGCGCGCAGAGTTCGCCAAGAGCCAGCCGCTCAAGGGAGCGCGCATCGCGGGCTCGCTGCACATGACCATCCAGACGGCGGTTCTGATCGAGACGCTGGAGGCGCTGGGCGCCGAGATCCGCTGGTGCTCCTGCAACATCTTCAGCACGCAGGATCACGCCGCCTCCGCCATCGCCGACCGAGGCGTGCCGGTGTTCGCGGTCAAGGGCGAGAACCTGGAAGAGTACTGGGACTACTCCTGGCGCGTGCTGCAGTGGTCCGACGGCGGCACCCCCAACCTCATCCTCGACGACGGCGGCGATCTCACGCTGCTCGTTCACCTCGGCGTGAAGGCCGAGAAGGACGCCTCGTTCCTCGACAAGGATCCCGGCCACGAAGAGGGCCGCGTCCTCTATGCGCTGGTCAAGCGGGCCATCAAGGAGCGCCCCGGGTTCTTCGCCCAGGCCGCCAAGAACATCAAGGGCGTCTCCGAGGAGACGACGACCGGCGTTCATCGCCTCTACCAGATGGCGCAGAAGGGGGAGCTGCTGTTCCCCTGCATCAACGTCAACGACTCGGTCACCAAGTCGAAGTTCGACAACCTCTACGGCTGCCGTCACTCGCTGCCGGACGGCATCATGCGCGCGACGGACGTCATGCTGTCGGGCAAGGTGGTGGTCATCGCCGGCTACGGCGACGTCGGCAAGGGCTGCGCCCAGGCGATGAAGGGCCAGGGCGCGCGCGTGGTCATCACCGAGATCGACCCGATCTGCGCGCTGCAGGCGGCGATGGAGGGTTACGAGGTGACCACCATGGCCAAGGCGGCGCCGCGCGGTGACATCTTCGTCACCACCACCGGCAACGAGTTCGTCATCACCGAAGAGCACATGAACGCGATGAAGCACCGCGCGATCGTCTGCAACATCGGCCACTTCGATTCGGAGATCGAGATCTCCAAGATCAAGAAGCACAAGTGGGTGGAGGTGAAGCCCCAGGTGCACGAGGTGATCTGGCCGGACGGCAAGTCGATCATCGTGCTGGCCGAAGGGCGCCTGGTGAACCTGGGCTGCGCCACCGGCCATCCCAGCTTCGTGATGAGCAACTCGTTCACCAACCAGACCATTGCGCAGATCGATCTTTGGCTGGCCTCCCAAGGCAAGCCGACGCTGAGTGGCATCGCCGGCTACGAGCCGGGCCGCGTTTACGTGCTGCCGAAGAAGCTCGACGAGAAGGTGGCGCGGCTGCACCTCGCCAAGCTCGGCGTCGAGCTCGAGGTGCTCACCGAGCGCCAGGCCAGCTACCTCGGCATCCCCAAGGAAGGCCCGTACAAGGCCGACCACTACCGCTACTGAGCGGCTCTCTCTCCGCATGACGGGAGCTCCGGGCGACGCCTCGGGGTTCCCGTTTTTGCGTGCAGGGATTCGCCTGTCAGTTTCCCGGCGGCGTGATCCGCCGCCAGCAAGCCACCGAAAACCTGGCTTGCTCCCCGCGCGCTCGCTCCGATACGCTGTGACTCCCATGCCCGCGTCTCTTTCGGATCGGCGGCCCCCGAGGACACCCCTTTTGGCGCGCTCTCTCTGCGCAACCCTCGCGTTGCTCGCGGTGGACGCGGGTGCCGCGGGCGGGTGTTCGAAGGAGAAAGAGTCGCTGGTGATCGTCGCGCTCACCTCCGCAGACGCCAATGCGGCGATGGCGGGCACGGTCGCGCTGTCGGTCGCGAGCGTGACCCAGACCTTCGCTCCCCCGGCCGGGCTCACGCTGACGCCCGTCAGCTTCGGCGTCTACGTCCCCTCGAGCGCCATCGGCAGTCTCCCGGTTTCCGCCAGTGCGATGGGCGGCGGCTTCTGCTTCTCGGGATCGACGACGGCGTCGGTTCTTTCCGCCGGCTCGACGGTCACCGTCCCGCTCGCGCTGACGGCGACGCCCGGCTGCACCGGAGGCGGCGGCACCGCCGGCACCGGCGGAACCACGGGCACCGGCGGCATGGGGGCCGCGGGCGGCGGTGGGTCCGTCACGCCACCGTCGCTCACGGCCTGCACCGAGTACGATCACAACGACGTCAATGATCCCACCTGCGACGACGACGCCGGGATCAGCAACTGGGAGCTCTGGTCGCTGGCGTTCTCGCCCGACGGCCGCCTGCTCGCCACCGCGGGCGACGATGGTCGGGTCAAGATCTGGAACTTCGACGGCCACACGTTGACCGCCTCCGGGCACGTCATCTCGACCAACGGGCAGACCTACGTCGCCTTCTCGCCCGACGGCGCGACGCTGGTGGCGGGCTCCAACGGCAAGCTCGCCACGTACAGCACCGCCAACTGGGCGTTGGGGCCCGCCTTTACCGGCGTGACCGGGCAGGTCCGCGGCGTGGCGGTGACCGCCGATAGCCAGCGGATCGTGACGATCGACGGCGACGACAATTTCTACGTCCATACGCTCGTCAGCGGCGGCAAGCCGGTCAGCTACCCGATCCCTGTCTACCCGCTCAGCCTGTCACTCCAGGCGGGCTCGAGCGCCACGAAGATCGTCGCGGCGGTCGGCTTCGACACGGGACGTGCCGGGACGTTCGAGGTCTCCGGCTCGACGATCACGATGCCGTCGGGCTTCACCGTGGAAACCAGCACCAGCGTCGACGTGCTGACCGCCGCCTTCGCCCCCACTGGCACCCTGCTGGCCATGGGGGACGACGATGGCCAGCTCCAGTTCTGGGCCAACCCCGTCAGCACCACCACCACCAGCGGCGCGGCGTTGATGTTCGCGACCAAGGGCAACGCGAACGGCGTCAACGGGCTCGCCTGGTCGCGCGATGGCGCGTACCTCGCAATCGCCGCCGGCAGCCCGTTCGCGTACGGGTCGACCAGCATCTACGCGTACCCGGCGCGAACCCAGTACGCCGTGGTCATCCCCACCTACTATCCGGTTTCGGTCGCCTTCTCGCCGAGCGGCAGCGCGCTCGCCATCGGCGAGGTGACCTGCGGCAAAGTCATGCTCTGCGCTGACTGACCGCGGGCGCGAGGCGCGCACCCGAGCGGCCGCCGCCAGTCAGCACCGAGACGACACGCCTCACCCCGCCGCCACCGACGGGGTGAGGGGATCATGAACGCTTACTGCAGGCACATGAGCGTGGCGCCATCCAGCTTGACGCCGCCGTCCTCCTTGGTGCCGCCGTCGACCTTGTCATCGGCGGCGCAGGGGTACTCGACCGCGGGTGGGGCGGGGAAGTTCGAGGCCCACGCCGAGGAGGTGGCGCGGTATTCGGTGACGGCCAGGGCCGAGAGGGACTCGAGGTAGCGCCCCAGTTTCGCCGCGTAGTTGCCGGTCGGCTCCCCGTTCGCGTTGAGATCCGGCGTCGGGAGGCTCGGCAGGTGAGCGAACGGGAACGCGTACAGCGTGTACGAGTAGCTGTCCAGGGTCAGGCTGCAGCTGAAGCGAGGGTCGCCCTTGGGGAACGGGTTCGGGCAGGGCGGGAAGTAGCCGTAGTTGTTCCGCTGGGACCACTGGAGAGCCCCGGAGATGTCCGTCGAGTGATAGCCCGTCGCCGAGCTCGTGCTCAGATGCGTGGTCGCGGCCGGGATATCCCACATCGCCCAGTGGTACCCGTGCTGGATATTGATGTCGGTCTCCGGGGTGGTGGAGGTGGTCTGCGCCAGGAGGGAGATGTCCTTGAGCACGATCGCGTAGCTCATGGTTCCCGCGGGGGCCCCGGACCAGGTGAGGTTCGGGTTCGTGCCCGTTCCAAAGTCATGACCGTCGCAGGTCATGTTGGCGGGGAGCGCTCCGCAATAGGCGAAGTCCGGGCTGCTGAGCGTGAGACCAGCGGCCCCGCCCGCACCGCCCGCGCCAGCGTTGCCTTGATTCACCGACGGGATGGCCGTGCACGAGTTGTTCGGCGTGACGGGGGGAGCTCCTGCCGTGCAGCCCGCGCCAGCCGCACCGCCCGCGGCGCCACCAATTCCACCCGCCCCCGCGGAGCCGCCGCCGCCGCCCGCAGCGGGTGCACCACCGGCCGCACCGCCGGAGCCGGCCTTACCGCCCGCGCCCGTCGTGCCGCCGGTGCCCGATGTACCGCTTGATGACGAACAAGCCCCCATTGAAAATCCGCCAACGACAAACGCGCCAGCAACCAACCACGACGCTCTCTTCATTTGATATCCCCCTTTTCGACAAATCGAACGATCACGTCTCGCCCGAAAACTTCTGTACAACAAAATTGCGCGCGCCGCGACTGACAACGGCGCAACGACAGCGGGATTTGCGCGTGATTTATCCGAGGAGAAATCCACTCAATTGTGGTTTTCCGTCTTCTGCTTTCTTTGGGTCAGCGCTCATGATTTCCGGAATGGAATTCCAAGGACTCGGCCCTCTCCACGCCCCCATTGCCAATGCTTGTTTCGTCTTTGTCCGCGCGCAGGACAAACGGCCAGCTTGAGCTCTTTACAAACGGAGCCGCGTTTGTTTCTTCCGGCCGGATCTCCGGAGGGGAAGGATCTCCGGAGGGAAAACGTGCCCGCGGCCTGGTCACCGGACCGACGTCGATCCCGCCCTCGGCGGCGCGGCCTGGTCGGTCGATCCTGCCCTCGGCGGCGCGGCCTGGTCGGCGGATTCCCGCACCGGCGCTCGACGCTCGTCTAATGCAGCGGGACGGGCGCCAGCTGGTGCTGCTCGGCGAAGCGGGTGGTCACGAAGACCGTGGCCAGCGGGTCGGCGAAGACGCAGCGCCAGCGCGGATCGTGGCTGAGAATCTCGGCCGCGCGTCCCAGCGGCCCGCGCTCGATCAAGATGGCGGGGATCTCGTCGGGCCGCCCGTAGTCGATCCCCAGCGCGGTTTCCCAGCTGAGGTCGTTGTTCCACAGCCGGCGGATCGCGGTCAGATAGCGTTCGAAGGTCTCTTGCGTGTTGACCTCCAACCGGGGATCCATGAACTGCTTGTGCCGAGGCGCGCCGTGCGCGATGCAGACGGCGGCCTGGCTGATGTTGTAGGCGGCGATGCGGTCGGGGAGATCCGGTCGTGCCAGGAACGCGCAGGCGTCGTGCGCGAACCAGCGGGGCCGCTCGCCCAATCCCACCCGACGCCCTTCGCCTGACCAGGCGTAGAGCCCGCCCGACACGGTGGCCAAACCCAGCGCCCCCACGGCGGCGAGCAGGACGGCGTTTGGCGCGGGCCAACGGCGATCGCCCGAGGTCTCCGCATTGTTCCGGCCTTCGAAGTCTCGCGAGCGTTTGCCCGAGGGAGCTCGCCGGCGCGCCTTCTTCGTGGGAACGGCGGCGGCCAGCGGCCGCGCTGCCAGGGCATCGTCGAAGTTCCAGGTGGTGACCAGCACGGCGATCACCCCGCAAAGGGCGCTGTTGCGGGTGGCCCGCCAGGCCAGATAGACGCCGGCGGCGAAGATCACCAGGCGAAAGAGGCGCAGCTCGGCGCGGCGCGCGCAGAGGACGAAGCTGACCAAACCGAGGACGACGATGGCGAAGTAGGCCAGCAAATAGGGGTTCCAGATCCCGGCGGCGGCGATGAAGTCACCCGCGGTCTTCAGCTCGCCGATGGCGGCGCGGTAGAGGGCGGCGTTGCCAAGCGTGTGGAACTGTTCGAAGGGCAAGCTGAAGGCTTTGGCCCCGTAGGGGCTGACCAGGCAGGCGAGCAGGGACGAGAGGACGACGACGACGAACGTGCGCGCCGGTGGACGATCGGCGCGCCGCTCGGGTGGTCGCAGCCGCTCGACCGCCCATTCCGCCCCGTACGCCAGGAGCACCAACGGACCGAGCACGAAGAACCCGTGGCAATTGACCCACAACACCTGAAGGATCGGCACCAGCCAGAGCCCGCGCGGTGCCCGCGGGGCGCGCGCCAGCAGCACCAGATCGGCGGTGAGCAGCAGCAGCGAGGCGGCCTCCGGCCGTTCGGAGAGGCGCCCGGAGACCATCAACACGCCCGGCAGCCACGCCAGAGCCCAGGGCCAGACACGATGACCCGGCCGCCGCCCCAGCATGGACAGGGCGACGATGCCGGCGCCCGCCGTCGCTTTGAGCAGCACCAGCGCCGACACCCCGCCCGCGCGGTAGAGCAGCGCCAATCCAACCTGGTACAGCCAGTAGACGTCGATCCAGGGCCGCGTGGCGTTGGTGTACGTGAAGAGGTCGAGGCGCGGGACCGCGTGGGTTTCGAGAATGAGCTGGCCCGCGCGCAGGTGCCACCACACGTCGAAGTCGGCCACCGGGAAGCAGCCCAGCAAGAACGCCAGGGCGGGCAACGCGGCCAGCAAGGCCCGGCGCCAAGGCTCCGGGCGGTCAACCTGCGGGGTCGCTCTAGCCGTGGGCATGGCCCTCCTGGCCGACCTGGTGCCGGCCTTGGTCATGGCCTGCTCGGTGCCCCGGCGCGATGACCACCGCCACCACTTTGCAGCGTTTCATCCGTCGCAGCGACCATAGCACCAGTGCCGAGCCGGGCCTTGCGAGCTGCGAAGACGTGATCAACTTCGCGCGTGTTTGCCAGCCGCGATAAATACGTCCGCCGCCTGCGCGCTCTGCCTCCTTCTGGCGATCGCCGCCTGCGGACAAGGCACGGCCTCCGGCTCGGGTCCCGCCGGGCCGCCTCCCATGCCGGTGCAGATCGAGGCCGTCAAGTCGGTCCCCCTGCGCGACGCCACCGAGTACGTGGGCGTCCTGCGCTCCCGGCAGTCGGTGCAAATCCAGCCGCTCGTCGAGGGTCATGTTTCCAAGATTCTGGTCACCTCGGGCAATGACGCTCGGCCACGCGACCCGTTGATCGACATCGATCCGTCGCGCCAGCGCGCCGCCGTCAACAGCCAGCAGGCCCTCCACAAGGCGAACGTCGCCGCCCTCGACCTGGCGCGCAAACAGTTCGCGCGCATCGATCGCCTCTTCAAGCGAGGCGCCGCCACCCGCCAGGACTTCGACCAGGCTCAAAACGGGCTGCAACAGGCGGAGGCAAACGCGAGCGCGACCGAAGCGCAGACGCAGGCGCAGACGGTCGAGCTCCACTATTACCGGGTCGCGGCGCCGGTGGGCGGGACCGTCGGCGACATCCCGGTGCGGGTCGGCGACCTGGTGACGACGCAGACGCTGCTCACCACGCTGGACGACAACAGCACCCTGGAGGTCTACATCGACGTGCCAGTGGAGCGGGCGGCGACCTTGAAGCTGGGGACGCGCGTCGAGATCGTCGACGCCGACGGCGGCGTCGTGGCGCCGAGCGAGGTCAGCTTCGTCTCGCCGCGCGCCGACCCCGCAACCCAGATGGTCCTGGTCAAGGCGAACGTGGACAACCAGGCCGGTCGGTTGCGCGCGGCGCAGTTCGTGCGCGCCCGGATCGTCTGGCGCCAGCACGACGGGCCCGTGGTGCCGGTGCTCTCGGTGCAGCGACGCGCCGGGCAGGCGTTCGTCTGGGTGGTGAACGGAACGGAGGGCGCCCTCACGGCAGCATTGCGGGTCGTCCAGATCGGGCCGATCGAGGGGCAGAGCTATCCGGTCACCGGCGGGCTGCAGGTGGGCGACCGAATCGTCGCCTCTGGCGTGCAGAAGCTCCGCCCCGGAGCGCGCATCGCCCCGCTCCCGCCCGCGGCGAAGGGTGGCGGCTAGTGATTCGCGTGAGGGAGGACGAGCTTCGCTCGTCCGAGCTCGTCGCGAGGGGCGCGGGACCCCCTGGGGGTCCGGCTCGCGTGAGGGAGGACGAGCTTCGCTCGTCCGAGCTCGTCGCCGGGGGCGCGGGACCCCTCAGGGGTCCGGCTCGCGTGAGGGAGGACGAGCTTCGCTCGTCCGAGCTCGTCGCCGGGGGCGCGGGACCCCTTGGGGGTCCCGACTAAGATGTTCGCAGAGTTTTTCATCAAGCGTCCGATCTTCGCGTCGGTGTGCGCGATCGTCATCGTGCTGGGGGGGGCGGTGAGCATCCCGACGCTGCCCATCGCCCAGTACCCCGAGCTGGCGGCGCCGCAGGTCCAGGTGCAGAGCGTCTACGTCGGCGCGAGCGCGCGGGCGGTGGAGTCGGCCGTCACCACGCCGCTCGAGCAGCAGATCAACGGCGCCGAAGGGATGCGCTACCTCACCTCGACCAGCGGCAGCGACGGCACCAGCAGCATCACCGCCACCTTCGACGTCGGGCGGGACAAGGATCTGGCGGCCGTGGAGGTGCAGAACCGGGTCAACACCGCGCTGCCCCGGCTCCCCGCCGAGGTGAAGAACACCGGGGTCACGGTCCTCAAGACCTCCCCCGCAATCGTGATCGCGGCGGGCTTTTATTCCGACGACAACTCGCTCAGCAACATCTTCATCAGCAACTACCTGGATCTCTACGTGCGCGACGAGATCAAGCGCATCCCCGGCACGGCCGACGTGACGATCTTCGGCGAGCGCAAGTACGCCATGCGTCTCTGGCTCGATCCGGTGCGGCTCACCGCCCGTGGGCTGACCGCCTCCGACGTGGTGGCGGCGCTGCGCGAGCAGAACGCCATCATCGCGGCGGGCCAGGTCGGCCGCCCCCCGGCGCCGGCGGGGCAGACCTTCCAGATCAGCGTCAGCGTGGCCGGGCGGCTGACCGATCCACACGAGTTCGAGCAGCTGGTGCTCAAGCGCACCGCCAACGGCGGGCTGGTGCTGCTGCGCGACGTCGGCACCGCGGAGCTGGGGGCCGAAGACTATTCTCTGAACCTCCGCTTCGACGGCCGCGACGCCGTCGGGTTTGGGGTGTTTCAACAGCCCGACGCCAACGCCCTGCAGCTGGAGGCCGCCATCCGGGCGACGCTGAGCCGCCTGGCCGTCACCTTTCCGCCCTCGATGAAGTACGAGATCGCCTTCAATCCGACCACCGCGGTGCGCGAATCGATCCGCGAGGTGGTGAAGACCCTGCTCGAGGCGATCGTGCTGGTCATCGTGGTCATCTTCCTGTTCCTCCAGGACTGGCGCGCCACCGTCATTCCCGCCGTCACCATCCCGGTGTCGCTGGTCGGGACCTTCACCTTCATCAAGGCGTTCGGATTTTCGATCAACACGCTCACGTTGTTCGGGATCGTTCTGGCCACCGGGTTGGTGGTCGACGACGCCATCGTCGTGGTCGAGAACATCGCCCGCAACCTCGGCGAGACGCGGGGCGACGCACACGCCGCCGCCACCCGGGCGATGGGCGAGGTGGCGGGTGCGGTGATCGCCACCTCGCTGGTGCTGATCGCGGTGTTCGTACCGGTGGCGTTTCTCTCCGGCACGACCGGGCGCCTCTATCGACAGTTCTCACTGACCATCGCGTTCTCCGTCGCCATCTCGGCCTTCAACGCGCTGACGCTGTCGCCCGCGCTGGCCGCCCTCTTGCTGCGCGCCGAGCGGGAGCATCACTTCGCGCTCTTCCGCTGGTTCAACCGCGGGTTCGACGCCACCCGCGAGCACTACCGTCGCGCGCTCGGGTGGCTGCTTCACCATCTCCGGTGGGTGGGCGCCGCCTTCGTGGCCGGCCTGGCCCTGACCTTCCTGGTGTTCCGCCTGGTTCCCACCGGGTTCGTCCCCGACGAAGATCAGAATTATTTCATCGTGCAGATGATCGGGCCACAGGGCGCGTCGCTCGACTACATGACCACCGTTGCCAAGCAGGTGGAGGCGCGGCTCAAGAGCCGAGACGAGGTCCGGCACGTCTTCTCGGTGCTGGGGTTCAACTTCGCCGGCAACAGCGCCAACCGCGCCATCATCTTCGCCAGCCTGTCGCCGGTCGGGGAGCGCGCAGGGAGCGCACATTCCGCCCAGGCGGTGATCGCCGACATGCAGCGAAAGCTGGGCGCGATCACGGGCGCGATCGTGGTCCCCTTCCTGCCGCCGCCGATCCAGGGGCAGGGCTCGACGGGCGGCTTCACCTTCGAGCTGCTCGACAAGGGCGGCGGCACCGATTTCAGCACACTGGCCGAAGCGAGCCAGGGGCTGACCGCCGAGGCGATGCGCAGCGGTCGGATCGGTGGCCTCTTCTCCACCTTCAGCGTCGACGATCCCCAGCTGCAGGTGACGATCGATCGTGAGAAGGCCAAGAGCATCGGCGTGTCGATCGGTCAGGTCGCCGACGCGCTCGGCGTTTACCTCGGGTCACAGTACGTGAACGACTTCGACTTCGGCCCCCGCGGCTACCGCGTCTACGCGCAGGCCGCGGCCGCCTACCGCGATCAGCCGCGCGACATCGGCGAGCTCTACGTCCGGTCGGAGGCCGGCGCGCTCGTCTCGCTCGACAATCTGGTGCGCGTGAAGACCGGCTCGGGCCCGCCGGTGATCAGCCACTACAACCTGTACCGCTCCATCGAGCTGGCAGGGACGCCGACGCCGGGCACCTCCAGCGGCCAGGCCATCACCGCCATGGAGACGGCGGCGCACAACGTGCTGCCCGCCGACCTGGGCTTCGAATGGTCCGGGATCTCCTGGGAAGAGGTGCGCGCCGGAAGCCAGGCGCTGGTGATCTTCGCCCTGGGCCTGACCTTCGTGTTCCTGGTGCTCTCGGCCCAGTACGAGAGCTTCACGCTGCCGTTCATCATCATCCTCGCCGTACCGCTGGCGCTCCTGGGAGCGCTGGTCGCCCAGAAGCTGCGGGGGCTGAGCAACGACGTCTTCTGCCAGATCGGTCTGCTGATGCTGATCGGTCTGGCCAGCAAGAACGCGATCCTGATCGTCGAGTTCGCCGAGCAGCTGCGCGCCAAGGGCGGCTCCGCCGCCGATGCCGTCGCCGAGGCGACGCTGCTGCGGTTGCGCCCCATCTTGATGACCTCCTTCGCCTTCCTGCTGGGCATCCTGCCGCTGGTCTTCGCCAGCGGCTCCGGCGCCAACGGCCGGCACTCGATGGGCACCGCGCTCTTCGGAGGTCTCTTGCTGTCGACGGTGCTGAACCTCTTCTTCACCCCGGCGCTGTATCTGTTGATGCAGAACGCCCGCGCCCGGGTCGCCTCCTGGAGGCAGGCCGGCCGCCCCGCGGAACGCGCGGACTCTCTCTAGAGAGGACTCGGGGAGATTTAGCCCTTCGCGCCGGCAGGCTCGGGCAGCGCGCTCAACGAATCGAGGTACCGCACGACCCATGAGCCGCGCCCCCCCTTCCTCTTGGGGCGCGGAGGCTTCGGCGGGCTCTCCCCCAGAGACGCCGTCTGATAGAGGACGCGAATCGCTTCTGCCTGGCCGTAGAGTTGTACTTCGACCGCTTTCCGAATCGACATGGCGCCTTCTACCGGATCATCGGCGGTTCAGGAAATCCCTGAACCGCCTCCGGCGCGGCGCCTGTCGTGCGGTGACCTACTCCAGCGCCAGCGCGTGCTCCGCGTGCTCCTCGTGTTCGTGTTCGTCGGTCGCCGGGACCGGGGCGACCGCGGCGAAGCGACTGCAGGCGTAAAGGACGGTGGCGACGGCGAAGTAGGCGACGACCACGGTCGGGTTCTCGAAGGCGCCGACCTCCTCGCCGTGCATGAGACCGAGGAAGGTCAGGACGCCGCCCGCGGCCGCAAAGCCGGCCGCCTTGGAGAACTGCCGATCGATGATGAACGTCGTGGTGGCCCCCAGGATGACGCCCGCCAGGATCGACCCACCGCCCAGGATCGAGAGGCCGTGGTACATGATGCCGACCTTCTGGAGCTGGGCGATCATGTCGGGCGTGACCACGTGAATGTTGGAGATGGCGCCGAGCGAGTTGTCGATCTGCAACTTCCCCCAGGCGGCCAGCGACGGGAACAGCGCGATGACCACCGCCGGCGCATGGCGGCGCGGCGTCTCCTGGAACGCCTGCGAGCCAATCAGCATGCCGATGTAGAGCAAGATGGGTGAGATCGCCACCACCGGGATCAACGCGGTCATCAGCGAGATGATGCCGAACCAGGAGAGGATGATGACCATGACCCCCGTGGCGGCGGAGTACCCGATGCGCCCGCCCATGGCCTTCCAGCCGGGATGCCCGATGTACACGGCGTTGATGTAGGGGTTGCCCATCAGGCAGCCGATGAGGCTCACCACGCCGTCCGCGGTCAGGACGCGCGTGGTCGGATACTCGTCGCCGGCGGCCGAGGCGCTGACCACGTTGTCCATCGCTTCCACGAGGTCGTAGATGCCGAAGGGGATGGCGGTGACGAGAATGATTTTTAGAAACGACCAGTGCAGCCCGCCGAGGACCAGCCCGATGACGGGGTGGGGGACGGAGAAGCCGAAGGTCTGGAAGGATCCCTTGAGCGCTTCGGCGCTCATCCCGCCGAAGTGCAGACCGAACAGATTGGAGCCCCAGGCGATCAAGGTGCCGGCGGCGATCGCCACCAGGCCGGCGGGGATTCCGCCGAACTTCACGCCGCCGAACCAGCTGACGAGAATGATCGCGAAGCAGACGATCCCGACCATCGGGGTCAGGAACATCTCCAGCGCGGGCTTCATGGAGATGAAGGTGATGGAGACGCCGGCCAGGGCACCGAGGAGCGCGGCCTTCGGGGTGATCCGTCGGATGATGGGGGCAATGAAACCGCCCGCCATCAAGACGAAGCTCTGAATGAACACCCAGGTCAGCCCGGCTTGCCAACCCTTCATGGGGTCACCGGTGGCGAGCTTGACCGGGAGCATGATGACCAGCGTGACGATGAACATGTGCGGCACGCTGATCCCGGAGGGGAGTGCGCAGACGTCGGTGCGGCCCGTCTTCTTCGCCAGGCGATAGGCGAGCGACGCGTAGTAGAAGGTGCTCAAACACATCATGAGCCCCGAGGCGGGCAGGATGCGCTTGAAGACCAGCTCGTCTGGCATCTGCAGGACGAACCTCAAGAGCGCGCTGAGCGTCAGCAGGTTCACCAGAATGTTGGTGCCGAAGCCGAAGAAGGCGTTCCAGTCGCCCGGCACCCAGAGCTTGGGTTTACCGAGCATTCCAGTGGTGGGTGCCGAGGTCATCTTGAGTCCTCCATGCCTCGAACACTATCCAGCGGACCCACGGTCGGACGCATTTCGAGGTTAAATGGATTCCAAGCGATTGTTTCTGACCGTCGACAACGACGGTCCGCCGATGTTTCCAATCGTAGGACGGTTCTATTTCGAAACCCGCAACGCCGCAGAATGACGGCGGCGGGAAATCCGCCAGGCGCTGAGGTCGCCGCCGACCGTCAGCGTCGCGCTCCCTCTCGGGCACGACTTGCGATTTCGTTCCCTGCTTGCGAAGGTGAGGCCGCATGAACCGGATGTCCGCGCCCCGAGTCGTTCCTGTCGTCGCGCTCGCGCTCACCCTCCAGGCCCTCGGTTGCAGGAACGCGCCCGATCCGGCGTTCACGCAGCTCGCCGAGGCCCGCCACCTGGCCGACGATCTGCGGGTCCAGCTGGCCAAGGCCTCGAACGCGTCCGATCGTGCGGTCATGGCCGACACCGACGAGGAGTCGGCCACCTTCGCCCACGAGGCCCAGCAGGCGACGGGCGCGATCGAGAGCGGGTCGGCCGCGCTCTCGACCCGGCTGCAGAGTCTCGGCTACGCCCCCGAGCTCCACGCGCTGCAGGACTTCACCGATCGCTTCGCGGCCTACCGCACGCTCGACCACGACGTCCTCGAGCTGGCGGTCCAGAACACCAACCTCAAGGCCCAGCGCCTCTCGTTCGGCCCCGTCCGGGAGACGGCCGACGCATTCCGGGACAGCCTGCAAGCCGCCGCGCAGCTGGCGCCGGCCAAGGATCGCTGTCGCGTCGACGCGCTCGTCGCGCGCGCCGAGCTGGCGGTGCGCGAGATCCAGATCCTGCAGGCTCCGCACATCGCGGAGCCCGACGAGGCGGCGATGACCAAGATCGAGAGCCAGATGACGGAACGTCTGGCGGCGGCGAGAGACGTGCTCAAGAGCCTCGGCGCCGGCGCGAGCACCGCGATGGCGCGGCCGCTGGCCGCGGCGAGCACAGCGCTCGATCGCTTCGACAAGCTCTCCGCCGAGCTGGTGGCACTCTCGCGGCGCAACAGCAACGTTCGCTCGCTCGCGCTGGCCCTGCGCCGCGCGCCGCAGCTGGTGGCTGCCTGCGACGGAAGCCTGGCCATCCTTCAGGAGGCGCTGGCGAAGGAGGGGTTCAGCGGGACGCGATAGGCCGCCTCCGGGCAGCCCTGCCAGCCGGTCGGTCGCGACCGGGGCGAAAACGTTTCAATATGCAATCCCGTCCACCCCTGTTCGTTGTGTTTTGCAATGCCACCTGCGGTCTAACACCCGGCTTTTACAGTCAATTACCGTCGCAGAAACAAGGCATACACATTGCGTAGGTACCATGCCTTCGCATGAGTCAACCGGAGCACCTGTCGTCTGAGTCTGATGTTGCACCGACCGAACAGCCCATACCCCCTGTCTCGGACGGCGTGCCACGCCCCACCTCGGTCACCTCGGAGATCTCCGGGGTCTACGAGGCGGATCGGTCGTTCGGCGTGCGCGTCAAGCGCGCGCTGTTCGGCAACCCGCGTGATGTGCACGACTCGCGGATCTTCCACCAGATCTCGCTGATTCCATTCCTGGCCTGGGTGGGCCTGGGCGCCGACGGGCTCTCCTCGTCGGCCTACGGCCCGGAGGAGGCGTTCCGGAACCTGCACGAGCACACCTACCTGGCCGTCGCGCTCGCCGCGGTGATGGCCATGACGGTGTTCATCATCTCGGCCGCCTACCGCGGCATCATCGAGCAGTTCCCGCACGGCGGCGGCGGCTACGTCGTCGCCACCAAGCTGCTGGGAAAGGCGGCCGGCGTCACCTCCGGCTCGGCGCTGCTGGTCGACTACATCCTCACCATCACCGTTTCGATCGCCGCCGCCGGCGACGCCATCTTCAGCTTCCTGCCGCCCGGGTGGATCGCGCTCAAGATGCCGCTCGAGATCACCTTCATCGGCGCGCTGACCACGCTCAACCTCCGCGGGGCAAAGGAGTCGGCGATCGCGCTGGCGCCGGTCTTTCTCCTGTTCTGCGTGACCCACCTGGCGCTCATCGTGGGGGGCATCCTCGGCCACGCCCCCGAGCTGCCGGCCACCGCGCACGCCGTCACCACCGGCTTCCATCACGGCCTCGGCACGCTGGGGATGGGCGGCATGTTGCTGCTGTTCGTGCACGCCTACTCCCTGGGCGGCGGCACGTACACCGGGATCGAGGCGGTCTCCAACGGCTTGCCCATCATGCGCGAGCCGCGCGTGCAGACCGCCAAGCGGACCATGGTCTACATGGCGACGTCGCTGGCGTTCACCGCCTCGGGGCTCCTCATCTGCTACCTGCTCTGGCACATCACGCCGGAGAACGGCAAGACGATGAACGCGGTTCTGGCCGAGCGCCTGACCGCGCACCTGCCCCTGCGCGGGCTGATCGTGGTGGTGACGATGCTGTCGGAGGGGATCCTGCTGGTCGTCGCCGCGCAGGCCGGCTTCATCGACGGGCCGCGCGTTCTGGCGAACATGGCGGTCGATTCCTGGGTGCCGCGGCGGTTCGCCGCGCTGTCGGACCGACTGACCACGCACAACGGGATCGTGCTGATGGGCGCGACGTCGCTGGCCGCGCTGCTCTACGCCAAGGGCGATGTCGGGACGCTGGTGGTCATGTACAGCATCAACGTCTTCCTGACCTTCTCGCTGTCGATGTTCGGCATGCTCCGCCACACCTGGAAGACCCGCCGCGAGACCCCGCGCTGGCACCGCAAGATGCTGCTGTTCGGCGTCGGCTTCGCGCTCTGCGCCACGATCCTGGTCATCACCGTGATGGAGAAGTTCAAGGAGGGTGGCTGGATCACCCTGCTCTGCACCGGCGCCGTCATCGGGCTCTGCTTCGTCATTCGCGGTCACTACCGCAGGGTGCGTTTCAAGTTGGCGCAGCTCTATCAGGACGTGAAGCACATCGGCGCCTCGGTCGAGCTGGCGCCGATCCCCATCACGGATCGCCGCGCGCCGACCGCGGCCGTGCTGGTGCCGAACTTCGGCGGCATCGGCATCCACACCATCCTCAACGTGTTCCGCGCCTTCCCCTCGCACTTCAAGAACCTGGTCTTCATTTCAGTCGGGGTGATCGACTCGGGGGGTTTCAAGGGGGCTGAGGCGGTCGAGTCGCTGGAGGCGGACACGGAGGCGATGCTCAAACGGTACGGCGCCGTCGCCACCGAGCTCGGTGTCCCCTCGGACTACCGGTTCACGGTGGGCACCGACGCGGTGGCCGAGGCCGAGAAGCTCTGCCTGGCGCTGATCCGGGACTTTCCGATCGTGACGTTCTTCGCCGGCAAGGTCGTGTTCGAGCAGGAGCGCTGGTACCAGCGCTTCCTGCACAACGAGACCGCGCTCTCGATCCAGAAGCGCCTCTACTGGGCCGGCGCGACGATGGTGGTTCTGCCCGCGCGCGTGACCGGCGCGGGCTGAACCGCCTCGCTTCCGCGTCAGGCGGCGATGAGCTGGTTCGAGCCGCCCATCTCGGCCGGCAGATCCTTCTGCTTGGGGACGCCGTCGTCGAGGTGCAGCACCGCCTCCTGATAGTTGACGTGTACGCCCGCCTGGAACGGAAAGTCGGGGATGACCGCCGCGTAGACGTCGATGAGGCCCCAGTGCGGGTGCTCGGTCATGAGGTGGCCGCCGCAGGTCTTGCACCACTTCCGGTGACTGGCGGGGCTCTTGCTGAAGGCGCCGATCTGCTCGGCCCCCTTCACGACCCGGACGCTGGCCGCGGGCCAGAGGGTGAATCCGTTGACCGGGCTGGCGCTCCACAGCCGGCACGAGCTGCAATGACAGTAGCCCATCCCGGCCGGGTCGCCGCTGACGGCGAGCTCCACCGCTCCACAGAAACAGCTGCCTCGATGGGTCTTGGTCTGGCTCGTCTTCTCACTCGTCCTGTCGCTCGTCTTCTCGCTCATTTGGCCCTCCTTCCAGGGTCGCTGAACAACCTACGCGAGCGGGCGATTGCTGGGACACGGCAGATCAGACACACTCGCGTGGTGATCCGGCCATCTCGCAGATCTCCCGCAGCCGTCATCGACGTCACCGTCGTCCTGCTCGAGCGCGCGCTGCCTTCGACCTCCGTGGCGCCGATCGAGATCTTCAGCTGTGCCGGCGTCCTCTGGCAAACGATCCACCGCCAGCCGTTGCAGCCCCGGTTCGCCGTGCGCGCCGTGTCGCTCGACGGGGAAGCGACCAGGCACTCCATCCCCGTTCAGCTGAAACCGGAGGGGACGCTGGCCTCGGTGAAGCGGACCGACCTCATCATCGTTCCGACGGCGGAGTTCGATCTCGACGCCTCGAACCGCGCCAACGCGGTGTTGATCCCCTGGCTGCGCCGCTGGTACGGGCGCGGCGCGAGCATCGCCGGCATCTGCACCGGCGTCTCGCTGCTGGCGGAGGCCGGCCTGCTCGACGGCCGGCCCGCCACCACCCACTGGGCGATGGTCGGCGAGTTTCGGCGCCGCTATCCGCTGGTCGACTGGCAGCCGGATCGCTTCGTGACCGAGGCGGACCGAATTTTCTGCGGCGGCGGCGTCTATTCGGCCATCGATCTCAGCCTCTATCTCGTCGAGAAGTACTGCGGACACGAGGTGGCCGTCGAGACGGCCAAGGCGCTGCTCCTGGAGACACCGCGCATGTGGCAGTCCGCCTACGGCGCCTCGCCGCCGCGCTCGGGTCACGACGACGAGGAGATCCGGAGGGCGCAGGACTGGCTGTTCCGCAACTTCAAGCAGGAGGTGAGCCTCGACGACCTGGCCGCCCGGGTGGGGATGAGCCCCCGCAACTTCGCCCGCCGCTTCACCGCCGCCACCGGCGAGACGCCGCTCGGGTACCTGCACCGCCTGCGGATCGACGCCGCCCGCCACCTGCTCGAGACGCGCGGCAAGAGCATCGCGGATGTCAGTCAGGCGGTCGGCTACGACGACCTCGGCTTCTTCCGCCGCCTGTTCAAGCGCCACACGGGCACGCCGCCCCAGGCCTACCGGGCGCGCTTCGGCCCCGGGCGCGCCCGGTCCGTCGCCGGCGTCGGTTAGGGCGCCGCGCCGACCATGCGCAGCTCCGCGACGCTGGTCCAGGCGTTGCCGCCGACCAGCCGCGCCGCCCGATCCGCCTGTGGCGGGACGACCAGCCGCGCCCGACGCGCCCTGACCCGCGCCACCGCGGCGCTCCCCTCGCTCCGGTCTCCGCGATCGGCGATCAACGTTTGGTGCTGCGCCCCTTGGGAGAGCCGAGCCGCGCGGTCTGTCGCAACCCCAGCGTCACGCCCGACTTCTGTCGATTGGCCGCCTTGCGCGTCGACTTTCGCGATGGGCGGCCCGCGGCCGTCTTCTGTTCCAGCTGAAAGCCGGCGTGCGCCGAAACGCGCGCCGCCTCATTGTGCGTACCGCGCGAAGGCCTGACCTTTTTCACCTGCGGCGTTCGCTTGGGTCCCGATCGTTCGGCCGCGCTCCGATACCGTTCTGCCTTCGTCGCCATCGGACCAAAGGTGTGTCCCGCGGTGGCTTCAGCAAGCGCACCTCTCCTCTCTTTTGCGTCGGCGATCCGGGATCGCCCTCCCCGGCGACGCCTAGACAGGAACGCTGTCGAAGAAGGTCACCTCGCCCGTCGACAGATCCAGCTCGCTGCCGACCACGGCCAGGCCCCCCTCGTCGGCGAGCCGCTCGATCACCTCGGACCCGTGGCGAAGGTGGTTGACCGAGGCGCGCACGTTGGCGCGCATCGCCTCGCGGTGCAGCCGCACGGAGTCGCGCACGAGATCGGTCGTCATCAGCCCCTCGATGCCCGGGCGGACGCGGTTCACGATCGACATCAGGTTGCTGGACGCCGGCCCGTGGCCAGTGATCGCCTCGATGGTGGCGTGGATGGCGCCGCACTGCGTGTGCCCCATGACCACCACCAGCCTGGTGCCGAAGCGCTCGGCGGCGAACTCGACACTGCCGACCTGCGACGGCGCGACGATGTTCCCGGCCACCCGGATGACGAACAGGTCGCCCAGCCCCTGATCGAACACGATCTCGGCCGGAGCGCGCGAGTCGGAACAGCCGAGAATGATGGCGACCGGCTTCTGCGGCGCCTGATCGTCGCGGCGGCTGTGGCTGAGCATCGCATCGACGCTGCGGACGTTCTTGATGTAGCGGTCGTTGCCTTCTTTGAGTCGCGACAGGGCCTCGGCCGCGGGAATGATGACGCGTTCTTCCGACATGACCTTCGTATACCGCAGCTCGCGCCGGATCCGAATACCTGGATGTGCTGGCGAAATCGCGCCGCGTGTCCAGCTTCTTGGGCATGCCCATCAAACCCGATGACGGCGTCCCCGAAGAGGCCACGGTCGAGCCCCGGATCGTGACGCCCGAGGAGGACGCCCTGCGTGCGGAGCGTCGGCTCGACTGGCAAGAGCGCACGCACCTCAGGCGGTGGCCGCTTCCGAACGATGCCCTCCGCCAGCCCGGCGAGCTGTCGCCGTCCCCCGAGAGGCGCCACGAAGAGCACGACTGGGACGAGCTGCGCCGGGAAGAGCTGCGCTACTAGAGCGGGCAGGCACACGGGTCAAAGACGATGGCCGCCGGCAAGCCGCTCAACCGCTGGTCGCAGCGGGTGACCGAGACCAGCGACGCGATGGACCTCGAACGCGGGGTCTTCAAGCAGAAGAGCCCGCGGGCGATCGCGCGCTCGGTCAAGCGTTCGGCGGAGGCGAGCACCCGCCGCAAGTCGCCGCCGTTTCGCTCGGCGATGTCGATGCTGACCTTCTACCTGAACCGCGGTGGCAAGAACCTCCCCGCCGCCGAGAAGAAGATTCTCGTGCGCGCGAAGGACGAGCTCAGGAAGCTTTATGGTCGGCCGACCCAGGCCGAAAAACGATGAGCGTCACCTGTCCGGTGGGCGCCCATTCGCGGGCGAAGTTCTCCAGGCTGTTTTCGCTCAGCCCGCGAGCCGGATCGAGCGTCAGCAACCGGTGGTCGCGCCGGTCGATGGCCACGACCACCTCGTAGTGCGCCAGGGCACGCCCACCGGTCATGGGCTTGGCCAGGCCGACCAGTACCGGACGCCCGCGAGCAAGCTGGTCGAAGAGGTCGGCGAAGGTGCCTGCCACCACGAACGCTGAAAGCCCCTTGGCCCGCGCCAGGTCTCGCAGGTCGCCCGCGCGCACACCGCCGTCGCGGGGCGGATCCGCGGCGACGACCTCCGCCAGCGAGGCCGGGACGCCGAAGTGCGCGAGCACCATCGCCAGGGCCGCCGGACCGCAATCCGAATCGGATTGCTGCGCGATGAACGGAACGTCGGGCGCGAACGTCCAGGAGGGATCGGCGGCCAGGGCCGACGCCCTCTGGGGCGAGACGGCGCGCGCGCCCCCCGTGTAGCAGCCGGAGGCTGACGCCCAGAGCAGGGCCAGCCCGAAGAGCGTGCGCGCCCGACGCATCAGAGAAGCAGGATGAGGAGAATGATCAGCACGATGAGCAGAACACCGCTGCCGATGTAGATCGTGACGCCGCCACCCTTGAAGTCCTGGAGATTGCGGGCCTTCTGCTCTCGCGTGGACAGATTCGCCCCCTCGGAATCGCTCGAGGGTGTTGCCCCCGAAGCACCCGTCGTCCCGACCCCGTTGGCGATGGCCGCCAGCGGCGCGGGCTCGGAAGCGAGGGCCTTCGCCGAGCTCACCATCGGAAAGCACCAGACCCCCAGCAACGTTGCGATGACCCCTGCGCGAATCCTGTTCATGCGGTCTCCTACCTTTGTGATGAACACAAAACTTAAACACGACCGCAGAATGGGGAAGCGGCTGATGGAATTCCTGGCGGGACCCTACCCCTATTTGACGCCACCCGCCCCCGCCCGCACGCGCGCCACGATGTGCTTGATCTCGTCCTCGGTGCAGCCGGCCCGAACCAACTCCAGGCGCAGGGCGGCGACGGCCGCGTCGACCCCTTCCCTGAGCCCGGCCTCGCGCCCCGCCAGAAACTCCGCGCTCTTGTAGGTTTGCGTCTGCCGCTCGGAGGCGCCCAGCGGCTGCATTTCGTCGAGGTGGGTCGGCTCGTCCTCGAAGACTTCAGGTGATTCGTCGTCCCGCACCATGCGCCCAGGCTACCACCGCGGCGATGGTCCTGCTGACCGCAAACGCCTCGCTCTGTGCGCGGGTGTGCGCCACTCCGCCCGCCTGGTCTGGCGGGCGGAGCGCCCGTCACCGCTGGAGTCGCGGCGGGTGGCTAGAGCGTGTCGATGCGGTGCGTGCGGCTCTCGCGGATGGCGACGAGCCCGATCACCACGGTGATCGCGGCGACGATGACCGGATACCAGAGCCCCGCGAAGATGTCCCCCTTGGCCGCCACCAGGGCCGCGGCGGTGAGAGGAAGCATCCCGCCGAACCAGCCGTTGCCGATGTGGTACGGCAGCGACATCGAGGTGTAGCGGATGCGCGCCGGGAACAGCTCGACCAGGAAGGCGGCGATGGGACCGTAGACCATCGTCACGTAGATGAGCTGGATGAAGACCAGCAGGATCAACACGGGGACGTTGACGTCCTCGGCCTTGGCGGTCGCAGGATAGCTCAGCGTCTTGAGCGCCGCGGTCAGCTTCGGTTCATCGAAGCCGACGATGGTGGCGTCGTTGATGTGCGTGATCGCCTTGGCGCCCTCCTCGCCGTCCGTGGTGTCGAACGAGAGGCTGCGCTTGGAGAGGAAGTCCTGCACCTTGTCGCACTCGCTGAACACCGTCTTCGGGTTCGGGAAGAGGTGCATCTTGCAGTTGCTGGCGGTGAGCGAGATCTTCGTGCTCGCCGCGAACCGCTCCAGCGCCGGGTTGGCGTAGTGGGTCATCGCCTTGTAGATGGGGAAGTAGGTGACCGCCCCCAGCAGGCAGCCGGCCAGCATGATCTTCTTGCGGCCGACCTTGTCGGAGAGCCACCCGAAGAAGACGAAGAGCCCGGTGCCCATCGCCAGCGCCACCGCCAGGATCAGGTAGGCCGTCTTCCAATTCACCTTCAGTGTGCCGGTCAGGAAGAAGAGCGCATAGAACTGCCCCGTGTACCAGATGACCCCCTGCCCGGCGGCCGCGCCGAAGAGAGCGATGAGCACGATCTTGAGGTTCGCCCAGTTGGTGAAGCTGTCGCGCAGCGGCGCCTTGCTCCCCTTGCCCAGCGCCTTCATCTGCAAGAAGACCGGCGACTCGTCCAGCTTGAGCCGGATGTAGATCGAGATCACCAGCAAGACCAGCGAGAGCAAGAACGGGATCCGCCAGCCCCACGACTTGAAGGCGTCCTCGGTCATGTTCGAGCGGCAGAGCCCGATCACCACCAGCGAGATGAAGAACCCCAGCGTGGCGGTGGTCTGGATCCAGCTGGTGTGCAGCCCGCGCTTGTTGTCGGGCGCGTGCTCCGCGACGTAGGTCGCGGCCCCGCCGTACTCGCCGCCGAGCGCCAGCCCCTGCGCCAGGCGCAGCAGCACCAGGATCGTCGGCGACAGCATCCCCACGCTGGCGTAGGTCGGCAACATCCCGACCGCCGCGGTGGCCAGGCCCATCACCATGATGGTGACCAGGAAGGTGTACTTCCGTCCCACCAGATCGCCGATGCGACCGAACACCAGCGCGCCGAAGGGGCGCACCAGGAATCCGGCCGCATAGGTGGCGAAGCTGGCCAGCAGCGCCGCGGTGGCGTTCCCCTTCGGGAAGAACAGGGTGGCGAAGAACGGCGCCAGCGTGGCGTAGATGTAGAAGTCGTACCACTCGAAAACGGTGCCCAGCGAGGAGGCGAAGATGACCTTTCGGATCTCCGCCCCGCTGAGCGCTCCCCCTGGTGTCGTTGCCGTGGAACCCGTGGTCATGGCGCTCACCCCCTTTTACTGTTTTTACCTCCTCTTTAGAGGAAGTAGAGCTGCCACTGGATGTTGACCTGGTTGGCGGCGTGCGCGGTTCCGGCCTCGGTGTTGTGCATGTAGAAGGCCTTGAGGTTCGAGTTGTGTCCGTACGGCCAGAAAGCCAGGCCGCCGCCGGCACGCGTCTGATCGACGCTGGTCGTCCCGCCAGAAGAGGTTCCGCCCCACAGGTGTTCCAAGCGGAAGATCGGCGAGATGTGGAACGCGTCGAAGTTGTAGCCGATCTCGGTCATCAACGCGGTCTGCTTGGCGAGCGCGATGAACGTCCCACCGGTCATGTGCACCACGTCGACCTGCCCGGTGAAGATGCCCGGGCCGAGGGGCAGATCGGCGAAGACGTCGCCGCCATAGTAGTGGTAGCTCTTCTGCGTGTCGCCGGTGATGCCGAAGGAGAGAATCTTCTTCTTCCCGAGATAGGTGCCTGCGTAGAAGAATCCTGGCTCGGGATCGAGCAGGTTGATTTGCAGGCGGGCGGTGGCGCGCATGAAGTTGTTCGAGCCGACGGTGGTCGGCGTGTCGCCAGCGGCCGCGGGCTGCTCGGTGGCGCGCAGACCCTGGAACAGGCCGACGCGGAAGTCGATGTGCCCGTCGAAAACCAGCGCGCGGCCCTGAACGCCGGCGTCACGACCGACCGGGCTGGCCGTGCTGCCGAGGAGCGTGTTGGCGGTGCTCAAGAAGGAGAAGTTGAAGTAGTCCCAGGAATAGAGCGTCCCCGCTCCCTGGACGGCGTTGTGGGCCATCGGCGGCAACATGTAGCCGGCGTCGAATTTGATCATGTCGCCGTACGCCTTCCAGGTAATGAAAGCGTCCTGGATGTTCATCCCCGGCGTGCCCTTGGTGGTCGTTGCGGCGGCCATCGCGGTCGGCGCCTCGTTCGTGGCCAAGAACAGGTTCGGGTAGTCCGTATCGAAGAAGTACTCGAACTGGCCGAATAGAGTTCCTGCAACCAGGAGCCGCGTGCGGCGGATATAAAGGTTGTAGGTCTCGCCGTTGAGCTCGTTGCTGCCGAGCATCTGGAACTGCGGCTGGAACAGCAGCCCGACCTTGAGCGTGTTGCCGCTCGAGGCCTCGCTCTTGAAGGAGACCGACGGAGGCCAGGCCGGCGCCGGCGGCGGCGCGGGCTCGGCCATCGGCGGCGCGGGCTCGGCCATCGGCGGCGCGACCGGAACGGCGGGAACGACATCCGGCGGTGGTGGGGGGGGCGCATCTTCCGCCCGGGCGAAACTGGCCGAGAGGGCGAGCGCACACACAACGAGCGAGATTCGCGACATCATCTTCGACGCCTCCTGAGGGAGAACCGGTTGATTGACAAATCGCGGGCGCTCTTCTGCGCGCGAGTCAGGCGGACAGTCTCAGGGGCGGTCGCAAAAATCTTCGCATTCGTGGCGCGTTGCTCTCATTAATGGCGCCGCGCGCCTTGATTTGATGACCGCGCAGTTTGAGCAGCGCCCGACCTCGTCTTGAATCACGTTCCGAGACGAAGGCGCGTGGTGCGTTCCAGATATTACAGGACTCGGAGCAAGTTGGAACCACCCGGAACCATTTGGAACGAGATTGCTCCTCTCGGCGACGACCGCGCCGATCTCTTCACGCCCGATGATCTTCTCCCGCTACCCGCGCAACTTGACGACGATGGTGTTCGCCGCCTTGTCGCCGAGGCGCTGGCGCCGCTCGCCGAGAGCGAAGGCCCAGTCGAACACGCCGAGCATTCTGACCAGGTTTCGCAACAGCGAGCCCCCGTAGCTGCAGGGCGCTCCCGTGCTCTGATCGACGACGGCGATCTTGACCAGCTTCTTGCCGAAGCTCTGTCCCTCACCGAGGCCGTCGGAGAAGAGCAGGTAGCCGACGAACATCAGGACGGCAGGCGCCGCACCCACGCCCAGCGACGTCCCGATGTGCGTGCCGAGGACCATCCCCCCGCACGACACCGCCGAATCGATGAAATGCGCTGCGAACCGCTCACCCAGCGTCGCCCGGGGCAAAGCCAGCGCCCGCGAGGTCCCCACCGCGAGCGCGCCCGTCTGGAAATCGTGCCGGCAGTCGCACTCGGTCGCCATCTCCGGGTTGGTCAGCCCGCATCTTGGACACTGCATGGACGCCCCCTCGTTCGTGCTCGAACCATTGATGATGCGCGCGCGGGCGGCGCCCCGTCAACGCGCCGCCAGGGGGCCTTCGGGTGACCCACCCCCTAGCGGGGCGAGGCTGGTCGAGAACGCCGTGACGGGCCGAAAAGCAGGCGCCGGAACGCCCCCCAGGCGGCGGCCGCCGCCTGACGAAGAGTCCTGCCCTGTTCCAGCCGTTCGAGCGGGCGCAGGTCATCGAAGCGCTCTGGTTCGGCCGCGCGCGCAGGCTCATCCGGGGGAGCGGCAGCGAAGAAGGCCTGCTCGAGGTCACTCCAGTCCGCGCCGTTGCCTCGGGCAACCGAGGCGGGAGCGTTGCGCTTCACCCCTCGGGAGCGCCTGTTTTTGTTCTTGGACGGCGCGTGCGCCGACTTCGCCAGAGCGAGATGTCTTCGGGCCATCGCCCGATCTACGGCCCCCGGACGCGATCGGACGCCCGGAAAAACGCCCTTCGGCCCTCTCTCGTGGCCAGACTGAATCGGACCCTCCGAACCGAACCCGATCTTCAAGATCCGCGCCAGCGGCCCGATGAAGAGATGTGCCCTGCGTTCGGCCATCGCGCGGCCTTCTCGCCCTGCTGCTCCTGCCCCTTTCGGGTTGGCTGGCCTGCGCCAACCGGGGCATGCAGGCCCCGTCAGTCGACTCCATCGTGGGGACTGGCTCGGACGACGGGGGCGCGGCAAGCCCTGATGGCTCGCCCGGCTCCGGCGGGGCGGGCGGGATCGCCGCGGCGGGCGGCGCGACAGGAACCGGCGGCACCGGGGGGGCGAATACGGGGGGCGGCGCCGGTCTGGCCAGTTCGGGCGGCGCCGGTGGAGGCAGCCTGGGCGGCGCCGCCGGTCGGGCGAACACCGGTGGCACCGGGGGTCAGACGAGCTCCGGTGGCGCCGGCGGAGCGACCCCGGCCGGGACCGGAGGTCAAACCAGCACGGGCGGCACCGGCGGTGGAAACCTCGGCGGCAGTGGAGGCACCAGCAGCGGCGGCGCGGGCGGCACGGGCGGCGGCGGCACCAGCAGCGGCGGAGTTGGCGGCGCGAGTGGCGGCGGCGCCGCCGGTCAGAGCCTTCCCCCGCTCTTCGCGTACTACCCCTTCGACCAGACGGCCGGTCCGACGATCCCGGACGCCTCCGGCAACGGTCACGCCGGAACCCTGGCGGGCACTGCCACCTTCCCGGCCGCCGTGATCGGCAACGGGCTCAGTCTGCCGGGCGCCAGCGGCGACTACGTCGCGCTGCCGAGCGCGCTCCTCCAGTCGGTGACGAACGTGACGATCGCCCTGTGGGTCAACGTCGGCGCCGACCAGGCCTGGCAGCGGGTCTTCGATTTCGGCAGCAGCACGAACGTCTACATGTTCCTCACCCCCCACGCCGGCGGGACCACCGTGGCGCGCTTCGCGATCAGCACCAGCGGCAACGCCACCGCCAATGAGCAGCGCCTCGACGCGACCGGCGTCCTGCCGATCGGCACCTGGACCCACGTGGCGATCGTGCTGGGAGCCGGCGGCGGCACCCTTTATGTCAACGGCGCGGTCGCCGGCACCAACGCCGCGCTCACGCTTCGGCCGGCCGATCTGGGAGCGACGACCAACACCTGGCTCGGCCGGTCACAGTTCACCGCCGATCCGGCCTTCAACGGTCAGATCGACGACCTGCGCGTCTACGCCAGCGCGCTGACCGCCAGCCAGATCACGACGATCTACAACGCCCGCTGACCGGCGGTCTCTCGGCCCCGGTTCAGGCGGTCGAGTACCGCCGGGGGACCAGCCGTCGGTCACTCGGGGTGGGCAGCTTGCGCGCGAGGCGCCGTGTGTAGACCACCTCGGTGGCCGCGAGCCGATCGTGAAATCCCCGACGCTCCGGCCCCAGGATCCAGAGGAACCCGAGATAGAAGGGGAGAGCCGAGAGCAGATAGCCGGCGAATCGGAGCACGGCCCGACCGAGGCCGACCTTTCCACCGCCGAGCGCGACGACGCGCAGGCCGAGCAACCATTTTCCCGGCGTCTGCCCCCGAAGCCACCAGAAGACGATGTTGTACAGACAGACGATCAGCGGGGCGCAGACGAGCAGGAGCTCCCCCAGGCTGAACGGAGGGGCGAATCGGCGGAGGGCCTGCTGCGCCAGCAGCAGCAACGACGCGGTCCCCTGCAACGTCACCCAGAGAATGATCGCGTCCGCCGCCACCGCGGCAAGCCGGGTGACGAACCCGGCGCGTTCGCCTCTGGTACGGGCGAGGGCGGTCATCGTGGTCGTGTCGCTCGGCCGGCGCCAAAGAGGCGCCCCACCGTGCGTTCCGCCAGGTTGTCGGCGCGCGCGGACCGCTCGCGCAGCTCGCTCATGGCGGTCACCGCGATCCCTTCGCTCTGCTCCCGGATGACGCTCTTGAGGTCCGGGCTCTCGGAGATGCGTGCGAGCATGTTCTCGCGCAACACGGTGAGCGCGTCGAAGGCCAGGAGGCGGCTGGCCGCTTCTTCGCGCCGCCCCAGCTCGGCCCAGCGGGCGAGCCGTCTCTCCCCCTGAGCGCGCCAGGCCCGCAGCCGATCTGCCGCCGCAGGCAGGCCCGGCAACCGAGCGACGACGCTGCGCAGGCGCTCGAGCGAAGCCGCCCGCCGGCGGGCCGAGGCGGCCAGGGGCCTCCACCGGGCGCGCGCGAGCGCAGGCGCCCTGGAGGCGGCACCGACGGCGTCGGACAGCATTCCCATGGCCGCGTGGCGAAGACTGGGAGCCGTGCCCGCGGCCGTCGGCTCGAGCAGAGGCGGCGCCTCGACGGCAGCGCAGGCCGAGAGGACGCCCCCGACCCGTTCATTGGTCAGCTCCGTCATGCCCAGCACAAAACGGAACATCAATCGCGCTCGGCCAAGCGAGGTGGGCGAGGCGGGCGAGGCAGGCGAGAGTCGTTCCGTCGGATCGTTCGCGGGCCGGGTCGCCGAGAGCCTCTCTTCCACCTCCTTCAACCTGGAGTGCCGCCGCGACACCGCAACGGTCGGCGTTGTGAGGCGCGGTCGCAATCTTGTGGCGCCAGGTCGCCGAACCTCGACGGCAGCCCGCCGGCCCTCAGCCGCTGGTCGGCCTGGCACCGAAACACGAGGGCGGCGCGCTTCCGTGCGGCGCGAGGCAATCACTCGCCCGCGAGCTCTGCGCGCGTAGTGCACAGGTGTGAGCCTCGATGTGAAGCCCTCCATACAGATCGCGGTTTGAACCAACGCCGTCTGCGGGCTCTTACGGCCCCTGCCGGTCGTCCGCAACCTGGCCTGGATCGTGCTCACCGCTGTGGTCGAGCAACAGCCAACCCGCCACCCTCTCGAGGAGATCAGCCATGTCGAAGCAGCTTTCACTCACGTTCGGGGTCGCCGCCGTCTTGCTGCTGCACGCAGGCTGCGGCGAGCCAGAGTCCTCCACCAGCGCCCCCGACGATGCGATCCAGGCCGTCTATGAAGGGCGACTGACCGTCCCGCAGGCCCAGACCAGTTGCGGCTGCCGCCTGGAGCTGGTTCCCGTCGGCGGCACGGTCTTTCACTTCGGCCTCGATCTGTCTCAGAGCCCGCCGGTCTCGTTTCCCTTCCAGTCCACCGTTGCGGGCGTGCACGTCTCGATCGCCGAGCTTCCCATCACCCGCCTCCTCAACATCCGGTCGGACGCGAACGGCAAGTGGGGCTTCACCGCCATCAAGCTCCAGGGCAAGCCTCTTCCGCTCTCTTTCGTCTATCAGCTCGATGGATATCAGACCACGAAGTCGCAGGTCTTCCAGGTGGGAGATTTCGGGATCACCGATCTGGCGGTTCAGTTCTCGACCGCGGCCTACTTCTCGGCAGCCAAGGGCCAGATCGAACAGCAGATCGGCGGCCTGATCGGCGCCCCTTACACGCTGAACAACGTCCTGGTGACGACGGTTGGAAAGTCCTGGGCGTCGATGTACTCACCCCAGCTTCCGCACGGCGATCCCGGGGCGCAGGTCTCGATCGACCCGGCGGTCGCCTTCCCCGCCTCGCTCGGTCCGGTTTACTTCAATGCGTCCGTCTCGCCCGACCCGACCTTGAGCAGCACCTCGGTGGATGGTGGCGTTCTCTTCGGCAACCTGCCGAATGGCAGCTACACGGTCACCGCCACCAAGGCGCCGTTCACCTATGCGTCGCTCACCTTCGTCATCGAGAGCGACATCGGCCTCTACGTCGCGTCACCGCCGCACGCCACCCAGGGGACGAACAGCTCGCCACCCGGACAACCATGACGTCTCGCGCAGCCGGGGCGTGTCGGCGTGCTCGGCCATCGCGCTTCCCCCGCCTCTTGCGCAGGCGACGGCGTCGGCTCTTTGCGTCGGCGCCGTTCGATCCGGCGTTGCCAGCCGGCAACAGGGACCGTCTTGGCGGTCCAACACGGTGTGCAGGTGGCTCAACGGAGTGTGCAAACATCTGCACATCGGACTCCGCGGACCCAGGCCGGCATTGACGTCGTGCTGGCACGTCAGTTGCGTAATGGAGCCCCGGGATGTGTATCCTCGGTGATCTGTGAGCACTCAGGATTGGATCAACCTCATCGCCTGCGTGGGCGAGCTGGCGGTGGCCGCACTGGTCGCCTTGCGGGCCCTGGCGGGCCCTCTGGCCATGCCGTTGATGTTCGTGAGCGTGGACTTCTTCGTCTGGAACTTCGCGCAGCTCGCCTACCATCGCACCGGCATCGTCGACTGGCACCTCCTCGACATGGTGGCCTCGCCGATCGCGCTCGCGTTGGCGTTCGATTTTTTGTTGCGGTTCACCGGCCGCGCACGACAGTTTCGCTGGCCGACGCGCGCCGTCTACGCCTATTACGGGGCGCTGTCGGCAATCGCGGCGCTGGGGTGGTTCACGGCGATCGGCCGCCGCATCGCGCTCTCCGCGGTCTGGAGCTGGGCCTGGTTGGAGGGGCTGGGGCCCATTTCGGTGTTCATCTTGATCCTGCTCTTCATTCATCTCCGCCGGGTCGGCACCGTCGAGGAACGCAGCCGAACCCGGCTGCTCTTGGTCGCGGTGTTCGTCGTCTCGCCCCTGGCATCGACCGAGGTGTGGGCCGATCTCGGCTTCCCGGTCCCCCGCCTGGGCGCCGTCGGCATTCTGTCCTGGACGGCGATCCTGATGATCGCGGCGCTCCGCTTCCGGCTCTTCGATCGCGCGCTCACCCCCTCGACCGTCCTCTCGGCCACGGTGCTGGCCAGCGTGGGGGGGATCGCCTATCTCACGGTGTTCCACATCGCGGGAACCAACACGGCCCTCCTGGTCCTGGGGACGCTGACCGTCACATTGACCTTGCTGGCGGCCACGCGGTTGGTCGTCGGTGCGATCATCGCGCGGCGAGATCACACGGTCCGCCTGGTCACGCTGGGGAAGATGGCGGCCCAGATGGCCCACGACCTCAAGAACCCGCTGGCGGCGCTCAAGGGAGCCTGCCAGTTCTTGCGCGAGGAACGCGCCCAGGGCCGCTCGATCGACGATCGCACGGAGTTTCTCGAGCTGCTGGTGTCGCAGATCGATCGGCTGGAAGGCTCCATCGACCGGTACCAACGCCTGCGCGACATGCAGCCGACGTTGGCGCCGATTCAAGTCAATGACCTGGTCCAGAACCTGGTGGCGTTGCGCGGCGTGAACAGCGGGTCGCACATCATCGTCAAATCGCAGCTGGCGCGGGATCTCCCCCCGTGCCACGTCGATCGCGACCTGGTTGCCGGCGCGATTGAGAACCTCCTGCAGAATGCGTTCGAGTCGCACCCCCGCGACGCGAGCGTGACGGTGAGAACCTCGTTGAGCAGCGCGCGCCAGACCAGAGGGATCATGGTCTCCGTCGAGGACAGCGGTGTTGGAATGAGCGCCCGGGTGCGCGAGCGCGCGCTCGACGACTTCTTCACCACCAAGGAGACCGGCACCGGCCTGGGGCTTCCCTTCGTTCGGCGTGTCGCGGAGGCGCATGGGGGCGAGATCTCGCTCATCAGCAAGGAGGGCGCGGGAACGACGGTGCGAATCTTCATTCCGCTGGAATCGGTGCGATCATGAGCGAACCCAACGGAAACGTGCTGATCGTCGACGATGACCCCGATGTCGGGAAGGTCATCGAGGCGCTGCTGGTGCAGGCGGGGATCTCTTGCCGCTGGGTCCCGGACGCGGAGAGCGCCCTTGCCGTCTTGCGCGAGCGGCCCATGGACGTCGTCCTCACGGATCTGCGCATGCCTGGCGCGAGCGGCCTCGATCTCCTGGAGGAGATCGTTGAACGCTGGCCGGAGATCCCGGTGGTCCTCTTGACCGCGCACGCCACCCTCGAGGTGGCCGTCGAAGCCTCGGTCAAGGGCGCGGCGGACTTCCTGCGTAAGCCGTTCGACCGGGAGGAGGTCCTGTTCACGGTCCGCAAGCAGCTCGGTGTCTCGCGGTACGCAACCCATCACCCCACCCACGGCGTCAAGAACGACCCCACCGAGAGCGCGTCGCCCAAGATGCGCGAGGTCGAGGATATGATCCGGCGGGCGGCGGCCGGCAATTTCACCGTCATCTTGCGCGGGGAGAACGGGACCGGGAAGGACGTGGCGGCGCAAGCCATCCACCGAAGAGGGCCCCGGCAGGCGGAGCCGTTCGTCCGCGTCCACTGCGCCGCTTTCCCGGAGACCTTGATCGAGAGCGAGCTCTTCGGTTACGAGCGCGGCGCCTTCAACGGCGCCGCCTCGCGCCGGTTCGGGCGGGTGGAGATCGCCGGCCGCGGGACCCTGTTCCTCGACGAGATCGGCGACGTCTCGCTGCCGGTGCAGGTCAAGCTCCTGCGGCTCTTGCAGGAGCGGGAGTTTGAACGTCTGGGGAGCAGCCAGACCTTGAAGACGCCCGCCCGGTTCATCGCGGCGACGCATCAGCCGCTCGAAGAGTTGATCGAGCGCGGGAAGTTTCGGGAGGACCTCTTCTTCCGGCTCAAGGTCCTGGAGATCTGGATCCCCCCGCTGCGCGAGCGTCCCGAGGACGTGGAAGCGCTGGCGCATCGTTTCTGCACGGAGTCGGCCCACAACAACGGGCGGGGCGAGATGGAGATCTCGGCGCCGGCGATCGCCCTTCTGAGGAATCAGCCCTGGCCGGGAAATGTCCGCGAGCTGCAACACTGCATCGAACGGATGGTGATCCTGTCCGACGGTGACCGGCTCACCGTGGCGGACGTCGAGCGGCAGCTCGCCCCCACGCCGTCGGCGCGGGCGAGCAGGCCGGACACGCTCCGAGGCAGCGTGGACGGGTTCGAGATGGAGCTGATCCGGAAGGTGCTGCTCGAGGAGGACGGCAACAAGACCAAGGCCGCCGCCCGCCTCAAGATCAGCCGGCGCACGCTCTACAACCGGCTCGCCGAGTACGGGCTCCTCTGACCGTCCCGTCGCGCTGACGATTCTGGCCCTGCTGCCCCAGGTCGACGACAGGCCGGCCACCGCGGTCGTGGTCAAGGCTCCGGATCGCGCTCAGCCGCCTCCAGCGCGGCCGACGCCTCCGCCAGGGCGGCGCGCGTGCTCTCGAGGCGCCGCGCGGCCTCCTTGAGAGCACGCGTGGCCGCCTCGACCTCCCGTTCGTCCCGCGCCCGCGCCACCTGCGCCGTCTCGACCCGCTCTCGAAGGTTCTCGAATCCGTCGCTTCCGGAAGGCCCGGGCCTCATCCCGCGCGCGCGCCTCATCCCGTGCGCGCGCCTCATCATCCCGTGCGCGCGCCTCGTCCCGCGCGCGCACCTCATCCTGTGCGCGCGCCTGGTCCCGCGTGCGCGAGGCTTCATGTACCCGCGCCGCCTGGTTGTCCGCGGGGGCGTCGGGCTGGACGCCCTTCACGGCTTGCGTCGGAGCCGGCGTCCTCGGGCCGGCCGGCAGCTCGGGCGTTCCGGCAAACGGGTTCAGCGCGCTGTCGTCGGCCACGTCGCGCACGAGGCGGCCGCTCTCGATGAGGGGGCGGCTCTCCGGGCTCGAGATCCCGGCCCGCAGGTCATGCACCACCTGGGTGAGCAGCTCCGGTGTGGGGCGGAACCCAGACGCGTTCAGGATCTCCTCCGCTTTGAGCCGCAACGCCTTCAAGCTCTCACGATGCGCCGCCAGCACCTCGGCGTAGCGCGGCGCCCCGCCCCGGTTCCCCCCCTGCAGGCCGGCCGTGGCCTCGGCGAGGCGTCCCACCAGGGCCGGCGCCTGGCGGGCAATCTGGTTGACCGCCCAGACGGAGAGCGTCGGGCGGGGAAGCTTCTCGACGGTCGCGGCGTCGTCGCGACGTCCGGACGCCTTCAGCTTCTTGACGATCGCCTTCCGTTCCCCGACGAAGTCGGCCGGTCGGACCGAGAAGAGCCGGCCGATGTCGTCTTCGGTCTCGAGGGTCGTCACGCGTCGAAGGTTACTTCGCCTTCAACTCCCCGGTCACCTCGCCGCCTCTTCCCGCCGAGCTCCAACGGTGCCCGGTCAGCGAGCTGGCTCGGGAGCCTGCGTACTTCGCCGCTTCGACCCACCAGAGAGCTTGTAGCTCGCGCAACTTTTCGGGATTCGCCTCTGCCAAATCGTTGGCCGGTGAGAAGTCCGAGTCGACGTTGCAGCGCTCCCAGGCGGCCCTGTTGGGATCGAATCTCTGTGCGGGAACCGACCCCCACTCGGAAGTTTTCGCCATCTCAGCCTCCCCTTCCCCCCGGCGGGCGTGTCTCCCGCGCGCCCTTTCCGCAAAGTGGATCGAGGTTCGAGGACCGCAATGCGGGCGCGGCGTTCTCAGAGCCTGACCTATCGCGCGGGGTGCCCCCATGGCAGGCCCGCTAAGGCCCCGAGCCCCTGGCGACGCAGTCGACCTCCAGCGTCGCGTTTGCGGTGCAGGGGATGGGCCGGCGACTGTCGGCGATGGAGAGGGTCAGGGTCTGCCTTCCGGCCGTCGTACAGAGGTAGCTCGTCGCCGCCGAGCTGGGATTCGCGAAGCGGGCGGCCGGCGACCAGCTGAAGCTGACCGTTTCGCCGCGGTCTGGATCGAACGCCGTCGCGCTGACGCCGATCGTCCCTCCGACGGAGGTCTGCCTGGGGGCGGCAACCGCCGAGGCGATGCTGGGACATCTGTCGGCGGCGCCGAAGTCGAGGGCGACGTCGACCTCGCCGGTCTCGGCCATGCGATCTCCGCAACCGAGCAGCAGGAGGCTCGACACCGCGATCGCCAGGGCGCGCACGAATTGACGCTTCGCAAGGATCGCGCCACCGCGCGGGAGGTGACAGGCCGCGAACATGAGCCGGCCGGCTTGCGTTCGATGACCGATTGTCAGAAAGCCGCCGCCGATTTTCGGTCAACCGTCCCCGGAGCTCCCGTCGACCTTCGCGGTCAAAGCTTGCCGCCCTTGGCGTCCGGCGTGGCGATCTTCGTTCCGACGGCGGCGGTCAATCCGACGGGCGATCGGTGACCGGCCATCTTCGTCGTCCGCCTCAGAACCAGGCCTGCCAGCGCCCGTCGGCGAAGACGAGGTGCGCGGTGATCGACAGCCGATCGCGCTCTCCGATGAACGGTTGGATTTGATGCAGCCGGTAGCTGTCGATGACGACCAGATCGCCTGCCGCGTACTCGACGACGGCGCTGGGTGCCTGCGCCGCCGCAGCAGCCACGTCGTCGTCTCCTTCCCAGAGGGCGTCCCAGAGGCGCAACCCGCCGCCCCGCAGCGGCGGCTGCAGCATGACGATGGCGCTCAGGGCCGGCCGGCGTGCCGCCAGCTCCTCCTCGCACAGTCCCTCGGTGTCGAAATGGACGTCGCCGCCGTTCTCGGAGAGCCATTCACCGGCCGGGAAGATGTGGACGCCCGGCCCGCAAAAGCCCGGCCGCGGCGCGACCGGCGCACCGGCGACCTCCGCCAGGATGGTCCGCATGCGCGCTTGAAGGTCGGGGAGCGCGCGCTCCACCAGCGCATCGGACTCCAGCGCGGTGGCGAAGTATTCGGCTGCCCGATCCTCTTCCAGGTAGGTGTAATAGGCGTGACCGAGCGTGAACTGGACGCCCTCGAAGCAGGGGGTCCAGTCGGCGCGCGCCGCGTACACCTCCTGGACCCAGCGCTCGCACTCCGCGCGCGTCAGGACGCCGCTTTGATGATGAAACCATTCAGCAGGCGCCATCGAGCCCTCGCTGCAACTGCGCCAGGAACCGCGGATCGAACACCCCGTCGACGCGGATCGAGTACCGAAAGAACGGATCGGCGGCCACCCCGTGATAGTTGCGATCGTCGAACCAATACGCGCGCCCCTCCACCGGCAGGGCTCTCCGCTCGTCCTCGTCCCACAAGAAGAGACGCTTGTCGGCGCGCGGGCAGAGCGTGATGAAGTGACCGGCCTGCGCCTCGTCTTCGCCGTCGCGGTGAATGGTCCCATGATCGTTCGACTGTAGGCCGAGCAGGTTGCAGCGACCGAGGCGCACGAACGGCAACCGTTCGATGAACGCGACCGTGCGCGGGAAGACCAGGCGGGCCTCCTCGGTGAAGGCCTTTCCGTCGCCGTCGGCCCGCTCCTCCCAGGCGAGGTTGGGAATCAGCTCGTAATAGACCTTCCACGGGAAGTAAACGCCATGGCGGTATTCGAGGTACAGCATCTGCCGGCGGCTGAGCGGCCAGGGGCGCTCCTCCCCGAACTCGTACTGGTCCCGCCGATCGAGATCGAAGGCGGCGGACGTGTCGGAGAGGGCAACGAACCGGGCGAACTCCGAACGGGTCATCCGGGCGATGACCTGGCCGTAGTCGAGGTAGGGATCGTTGGCCGACGAGCGGGGGACGATCCCCATCGACTTGTGGCTGCCGCCGGTGTAGCCGACCGCGACCTCGGTGAGGCCGAGCGAGATCTCGTCGTCGAGCGCGGCCAGCTCCTCGAGATCGACGTAGGGCTCGAGGTTGACGAAGGGGCGGCCGAGGATTCCGCGAATCATCGCCGCCTCACCCGCCAAAACCGCCATGCGCGCGACCCAGCGAGCCGCTGCGCCCGAAGCCGCTGGAAACCGGGTGCCAGCCACCCGGACTGCGGGGACCTGTGGCCATGGGCAAGATCGCCCGCGGACGGGGATGAAACTGGCATCTCGGTGCGAGCCGCGGCGGGATGACGGGGGCCCAGTGCCCGCCGCTCGCCAGGGGCGAAGGAGATCGCCATCCGTACCACCAGGGGAAGCAGCCTTGCGATCCGGGCGAGCCGCCGAAGTAGTACAGCGGCTGAGGTCCGAAGGAGAGCGGAGCCGGCGAGCAGCCGGGGACCGGTTGCGAGGGCCAGCCGGGCAGCGGCGTCTGTGAGAAGTCGGAGAGCGCCAGCATCTTCACGTCGATCCCACCCTCGTCGAGCGCGACCAGATCGCCGTTGAGGTCGTCGGCGTCCAGCGAGACCTCGTCGGGCGTCACGTAGAGCAGCCGGCGGAATCCCGGCTGCCTGGAGGGCCTCGCGCGACGGCAAGCCGGCGAAGTAACGGTTGTCGAACCGCCCGGCGTCATCGGTGTAGGGCGCCAACCGCTGCCGATCGAGGACGAACAGCGGCGCGGCGCTGGCCGAGCGGGTCGGCCGTGCGCGCTCGAACGACGGCAGGAAGTAGAGCGCCGCGCCGAGGGTCAGGTGCGCAGGGACGACCCCGTCGGGGTGCGGCCAGTTGTCGAGGACGAAGATCGGGTCGAAGCAGGGCGCGAGCGCCGCCGCCAGCGCCACGGCTTCCGGCCCCGCGACGTCCAGCACGACGGCGACATCGTTCCGGCAGACGCCGTTGTCGAGGAACAGCGAGAGCAGCGCCCCGCCGCGGCGCCAGGCGACGGCCATCTCGGAGGTGTAGATGGGGCTGATGGCCGCCCGCAGATCGGCGCTGCGCGGCGCTTCCAGCGACTGAAACAGGGTGGGGACGTAGTAGGGGGCCCAGCGCGGCTCGGCCGGCGAAAGCCGAGGCGTCAACGTCGACAGAGCCTCGCGCCATCCCAGCCCGCCGCTGACGTCCCGGGGCTGCGCGCCCGGGAAGGCCAGCGGTCGCCCCTCGTCCCCCACGTTCCAGCCGTCCTGCTGCTGCGCCTCGAGCGCGGCCTGCGTCCGGTCCGGCTCGGTTTCGGAGAGGATATCGGCGCACCCGCTCACCGTGAGGCCCGCGCCGGTCCAGATGAGCGGCGCCGACCAGCCGCTCAAGAGGCGCGCCAGCGGGCGCGCGCGCAGGGAGGCGCGCCACCAGGAGGTACTCATGACCTCCTCACGATCGTCGGCGCGCAGGTGGCGCGCCGATCCGTGCCGCCCGATTGCAGGCGGGTGAAGAGCCCGGCGGCGCGACCGCCCACCAGGTAGACCCCGTAGTTGATCGATTGCCCGGCGCGGTCTCGGAGGGGTTGAAACCGACGTTGCGCGATCCAGCGGGTCGGCAGCGCATCCGCGAGCGCGTCGGCCCAGGCGGCGGGCGTCGTCTCGGCGCCGATCACCACCTCTTCGCCTTCGCAGCCGTAGTCGGATTTGAGGACCCAGAGCGGCTGCTCCGCGCGCAGGCGGGGCGCCGCCAGCGCTTCCAGCCGCGACGTGAAGGGGAGGTAGCGGCGAACGATCCGGCGCGCCGGTTCCGAGAAGCGCGCGAGCTCCTCCCAGAGCAACGCCATCATTCGCTTGTTCTGGGTCAACACGGCGCCGAACGGATTCACCACCACGCAGCGGCCGCGCGCGATCGCGCCCGCCAGCAGGTCGAGCGGCTCCGAGAGCGGGGCAGCGTCGCTGTAGGGCGACTCGGAGCGCCAGATCGTGCGCCGCTCGCCCCACCAGTCCGTCTTGTAGTGGCGCCAGATGACGGAGCAGGAGACCCCGAACAGCGCGACGCCTCCCTGTCCATCCGGGCGCAGATTGAACGGCGATCCCAGGACGACGCGCGCGCCACGCGACTCGAACCACCGCGCGTACAGCGAGATGACCGAGAGATCGTCGGTCATCTCCGTCGGATAGACGATGCCGATGGTCAGCGGGGCCCCCGCGGGCAGGAGCGCGCGCACCATGGCGAAGACGCGGTCGCCGAGGCGGCAGTTCGGATCGTCGAAGCCGGAGGCGCCGGCGCCGTCGACCACCCGATTGAGCGCCACCGCTTCGGGCTCGCCGCTCGGCGTATCGGAGTTGAGCTCGCAGGCCTGCGGGCCCGCGGCGGTCAGGAAGATGTCGGCCCGCGCGATCCCGTGCCAGTGCGGCGCGCTCATCCGCCACATGAGCTCGTAGCTCGGAGGGAGATCGAAGAAACGGGCGACCAGGGAGGGATCCTGGACACAGAGCGACGCTGCCTCCGCGTGGATCGCGGCGATCCCTTCCGCGGCGGCGTAGAGCTCGCGCTCGGTCGCGCAGTCGATCGCGATGGGCGTCATTTGAAACCTTGGCGCGCCGTCGATCCAGGGATCACTCAGGATCCCTTCGGCGAGGAGATCGGCGGCGAAGTCGCCGTACGACGTGAGGAGCCGGGGGCTGGTCCGCATGCTCGGCCTACTACGCAATCGGCGCGCCAGAGCTGAGCCCGAAGGAGAGGGACTTCGCCCGGCGAAGCCCGGGGCGAAACGCCCCGCGGGGCAAAGTGCCTCCTTCTGCGGCTCGCTATTCTTCGCGAATGCCGTACCGCTCGAGCTTGCGGTAAAGCGTCTTGCGATCGAGCCCCAGGACCTCCGCCGCCCGCGTGCGGTGGCCGTGCACCGCCTCGAGGACACGGAGGATGTACCGCCGCTCCATCTCTTCCAGCGGTGGCAGCTGTCCAGGATCATCGAGGTCGACGATCAGCCGCGAGCGCCGGTAGTCCTGGATCGACTCGGGGAGATCGGCGACGGTGATTTCCTCGAACCTGGTCAGCGCCACCGCCCGCTCGATGCAGTTGCGAAGCTCTCGAACGTTCCCCGGCCAGGCGTACGCCAACAGCTTCTCGGCGGCGGGCGTGGCAATTCCGCTCACGCTCTTCCCGGTCGCCGCGGCGATCTGCTCGACCAGCCGCTGCGCCAGCAGGAGGACGTCGTCGCCCCGCGCGCGCAGCGGGGGCAGCTCGATGCGGATCACGTTGATCCGATAGTAGAGGTCCGACCGGAAGCGCCCACTTTCGATCTCCGCTTCGAGATCGCGGTTGGTGGCGCAGACGATCCGCGCGTCGAACGCGCGTTCGTCGTCGCCGCCCACCGGACGGACGCGACGCTCCTCGAGGGCGCGCAGGAGCTTGGCCTGCAGGCCGGCCGGCGCCTCGCCGATCTCGTCGAGAAACAGTGTTCCGCCACTGGCCTTCACCAGGAGTCCGGCCCGGCTGGAGCGCGCGTCGGTGAACGATCCGCGCGCGTGGCCAAACAGCTCGCTTTCCAGCAGCGACTCCGGCAACGCGCCGCAGTTGATCGCCACGAACGGGCCGCTCGCACGCCGTCCCTTGTCATGCAGCGCCCGCGCGACGAGCTCCTTGCCGGTCCCGCTCTCGCCCGTCACCAGGATCGAGGCGTCGGTGGCGGCGGCGCGCAGAACCGTATCGTACATGCGCAGCATGGCCGGGCTGCCGCCGTGGAGCGCCGTCCCGGCGAGCCGGGTGGCGGTTGCATCCGCTCCATCTCCTCCGGCCGCACGCCGCAAGCGCCGGACCTCGGCCTGCAGCCGTCGATAGCCGACCGCGCGCCCGAGCGACAGACCGATCGCCTCGATCTCGAACGGCTTGGTCACGAAGTCGTAGGCCCCCGAGCGGATGGCTGCCACGGCCGTCTCCAGACTGCCGAAGGCTGTGATGACGACGACGGGCGTGTCGGGACGGTTGGCCGACACCCAGCTCGCCACGTCGAGGCCGGACATCCCGGGCATGTTCAGATCGACGACGATGGCGTCGAAGTCCGTCTCGTCGAGCAGCGCGAGGGCCGCGTCGCCGGAGGTTCGAGAGGTCACCGCGAACCCGCGCTTCGAGAGGCCCGCTTCCAGGAGCGTACACATCTCGGGCTCGTCGTCGACGACCAGAAGGCGTCCGGCGGTTGGACCGCCCGCGCTCACGCCGCCCTCCGGGGCAAGAACATCGAGAAGCGGCTCCCCCGTCCCGGTTCGCTGTCGGCCTCGATCCAGCCGCCGTGTTCGTCGACGATGTCGTGGGTCACGGAGAGGCCGAGGCCGGTTGATTCGCCCACCGGCTTGGTCGTGAAGAACGGCTCGAAGACCCGGGACAACACCTCGGGCGACATCCCCGGCCCGTGGTCGCGCACGGTGAGCTCGAAGGTCCCGCCGGCCCCGCGCGGTTTCTCGCCGACGTGGCCGTGGGCAGGGCGGCGCCCTCCGGGGTCGCGCAAGGTGACGTCGACGACCGCTCCTTCGGCGCTGGCCTGGATCGCGTTCACGATCAGGTTGGTGAGCGCCTGCTGCACCTGCGTCGCGTCGGCCGTGACGGGAGCGGTCGCCACCTCGGAGTGAAACTTGAGCTGAATGCTCTTCTTGCTCGCCAACGTGGAGAGCAACGGCAACACGTCGGCGGCCAGGCGCGAGAGGTCCTGTTCCTCCTTCTGCGGTGGCCGTCGCCGGGCGTAGTCGAGCAACTGGCGGATGATCTTCGTCATCCGTTCGGCTTGATCAATGATGATCTTGGCGTGGGCCGGCGCCTCACGTTCGTCTTCCACGATCAAGCGCGCCCTTCCGGCCATCACGTTGAGCGGCGTCCCCAGCTCGTGGGCGACGCTGGAGGCGATTCGTCCGACCGTGGTGAGGCGCTCGGCGTGGCGGAGCTGTTCGAGGGCGTCGAACCGCTCGCGCGTGGAGGCCCGGACCTCGATGGCGGCGGCCTCGAGTTGATCGAGCATTCCGTTGAGCTCGCGGGTCAGCTCGCCGAGCTCGTCACGCTGGCGGGGGAGCGACCGTGCGCCGAGATCGCCGGCCGCCACCCGGCGCGCCTGGGCGATCAGCACCGAGATCGGTCCGCCCACCACCCAGGCGCCGACCAGCAAGGTCATCAGCATCATCGTCGCGGCAAGCGCCAGCGTGGTCATCACGGTCGCGCGAATCGTACGACGGACGTGAGCGCGGAGATCGGGAGGGGGCTCGGAGACGTCGACCGCCCCCACCACCTGACCGTTCGCCCGCACAGGGCTGACCGCGTGGAGCCATCCGGGCGGATCGCTGCGTTCGTCACGCCAGATCACCTCCTCGCCGCGCGCCACCGCGCCCCGCTCGGCGGAGGGGAGATCGACGCTGGCCTCCCGCAGGTCGACCCAGCTGACGCGATAGCGGGCCTCGAACCCGTGGAGCCGATCCATTGCGCGACGCACCGGTGCCTCGCCGACGGCTTCCCACATCTTTCCCATGCTGTCGGCGAACGCCCCCGCCGTCGCCCGATCATCGGAGCGTTGATCGGCCTCGAACTCCGCGCGGTCGCGCCTGAGCTCGAGGAATGCCGCCGCGGCGACCACGACCAACGCGCCGGGGAGAACCGCCAAGGCCAGTTTGAGGGTCAGCTTCACGACGCCTCGAGTCTAGCCCTCCGAGCGATCATACAAATGGCGACCGAGCCGCGGGGCACCGCGCATGTGCGCTTCTAACGGACAGGAGCCCAGTAGCCGCCCTGCCACACCCACTGCGTGCCATTCCACACCCACTGAGGCTGCACCCATGTCCACCCATCGTAGGACGCCGCAGCGCCGTTGCCCCCGATCCAGAAGGGAGATCCACCGCGCCAACCCCAGCGACCGCTCCACGACGGATGCACCGCAGCTCGCGGGGCTGCCCAGCCAACTCCGCGACCCCATCCGCCACCCCAGCGACCGCCGCCCAGGCCGCCCACGTGAGCACCGCCCAAGCCGCCCGCATGACCGCCGCCCCATCCGCCCGCATGACCACCGCCCCATCCGCCCGCGTGAGACCCGCCGCCGTGACCACCTCCGTGCCCTCCGCCCCGCGCGAACGCGGCAGCGGGAGCGACGGAAAACAGGATGAAGAAAGTCAGGCCTACAAAGAGCGTTCGCAGAGACCGCATCAGGCACCTCCGACATTCTCGGTGTGCATAACGCGTACCGGGGTCGAACCGCGAAGGGTCGAAGATCGACCGTGACCTGTTGCCTTCCAGTGCTCGACGCGATCCGGGTTCGGTGCGAGCGCCTCGACGCGCACCAAGGCGAGAACGAAGGCGAGAACGAAGCGGAGAAGGCGCGCTCTCCGACGCTGCCCGGAGACGGATATCCCGCGGCCGTCGCCGGCCGCCGGTCCGGGGCCAAATGCCCCGCGGGGCATTTTGTCCCCCGGGAGGCGCGGCTTGACCGCAATCTCGCGTGTCGATGGGGTGCGTCTCCCGGTACGGGCGTTGCTGTGGCTCTCCGGGATGAGAGGTTGCCCGCCACGGCCGACAGCGTCCGCAACCGCGCCGGCCGCGACGCCATCCGCTTCACCGCGTCCCCGACCGTTTCGGGCAGCGGCCCGGGCCTGACGATGGATGCTCGATTTCAGAGCTTTGCACCGGTCGGGTGATCGGCTGGCGCTCACCCGTGTGGCGCCCGAGCCAGGCAGCGCCTAAGCTCCGGCGCCATGCCGATGAGCAACGAAGAGCGCCGCGCGCTCGACCAGCAGATGGTCGAGGCGGCGTTCGTTTGCGATCTGAGGCGGGTCCGGACGTTGCTCGCCCGTGGAGCCGACCCGAACGCCCGCGACGACGAAGGGCGCACGCCGATCTTCTCGGCGGTGCTGGGCGGCAGCGTGGGCCTCCTGGGATTGTTGCTGGAAACGAAGGCCGACGTGAACGCCCGCGACCCGCATGGCGCCACCGCGCTGCATGTCGCTGCCGAAGAGGTCCTGCCCGAGGCCGCGACCCTGCTCATTGGGCGCGGCGCTGACGTGAACGCTCAGGACGAGGAGGGAAACACGCCGCTCAGCCGGGCCATCTTCTCGGCACGCGGCCGACAGGACGTGGTCCGGCTGCTGCTCACGGCCGGGGCCAAGGACGATCTTCCGAACAAGGCGGGCGAGACGCCCCGTCAGCTGAGCGAACGGCTGGGCGAGCCGCTCTTCACGGCCAACTAGACTAGGCTCGCGGGCGCAGCCGGTGGCGGTCACCAGCCGCGACCCCGACGCGTCCGCCGGATAGCAGCGATCGTCGCTGAAGCTCACGAGCGTCCACAGCGCCTCGGTCGCGCGCTGCTCACCGACCATGCATCCGCGATTCGGACCGTGACGCGATGAACCCCCGGGGCAAGCGCCGCCCCCCGCCGCAGCGGACTTTCAGGATTGACGAAGAGCCGCCAGGATCGACGTTAACCACATGAGGGGTCGTCAGGAAGAGGCGATGGCCACGACCGCCGCGACTCGGAGATCCAGGCCAGCCGGAAAACTCTTGTGGGCGCTCATCGCGATCGCCGGGGCCTTCTGTCTGGGGGTCGTCGCGCTCCGTCGGGGCGAGCCGGTCAATGCGATCTGGATCGTCACGGCCGCGATCGCCGTGTTCGCGATCGCTCATCGCTTCTATGGCCGCTTCATCGCCGGCAAGGTGCTCGAGCTCGACCCGAGCCGCGCCACGCCGGCCGTGCTGCGGAACGACGGCCTGGACTACGTGCCCACCCACAAGTGGGTCGTCTTCGGACATCACTTTGCCGCGATCGCCGGCGCAGGTCCGCTGGTCGGCCCCGTGCTCGCTGCACAGATGGGGTATTTGCCGGGGACTCTCTGGATCCTGGTCGGGGTGGTGTTCGCGGGAGCCGTGCAGGATTTCATGCTCCTGGGACTCTCCTTGCGGCACGGCGGACGTTCGCTCGGGCAGATGGTGCGCGAAGAGCTGGGCGAGCTGCCGGGTGTGATCGCCATGGTCGGAGTCCTGGTGCTGATGATGATCGTCCTGGCCGTGCTGGCGCTGGTGGTCGTCAAGGCGCTGACGCACAGCCCCTGGGGAACGTTCACCGTCGCCTGCACCATCCCGATCGCGCTGCTCATGGGCGTCTATCTCCGCTACCTGCGGCCGGGCCGCATTCTCGAGGTGTCGCTCATCGGCCTGGTTCTCCTGCTGGCATCGATCTGGTTCGGTGCCCACGTGGCCGCGTCGCCCGTGCTGTCGTCCTGGTTCGACTGCGACGCGCGCCACCTGGCCTGGCTCTTGATCGGCTACGGCTTCTTCGCGTCCGTGCTGCCGGTGTGGCTGCTTCTGGCGCCGCGGGACTATCTCTCCACGTTCCTGAAGATCGGCACCATCGCGCTGCTGGCGGTGGCGATCCTCTTGTCGGCGCCGCGGCTGCAGATGCCGGCGGTCACCCGATTCATCGACGGCAGCGGCCCGGTGTTCGCGGGCAGTCTCTTCCCGTTCCTGTTCATCACGATCGCCTGTGGCGCGGTCTCGGGCTGGCACTCGATCATCGCCTCGGGAACCACGCCCAAGTTGCTCGCCAACGAAGACCAGGCCTGGCTCGTCGGTTACGGCGGCATGCTGGCGGAGGCATTCGTGGCCATCATGGCCTTGATTGCCGCGGCGTCGTTGCACCCTGGCGTCTATTTCGCGATGAACTCACCAAGCGCGCTCATCGGCACCACCGTCGAGCGCGCGGCGGCGACCATCGGCAGCTGGGGCTTTTTGATCACGCCCGCCGAGCTGAGCGACACCGCGCGGAAGATAGGCGAGCACACCTTGCTGAGCCGCGCGGGCGGAGCGCCGACGTTGGCCGTCGGGATGGCGCAGCTGCTGCACAACATTCTGCCCGGCCAGCGCATGATGGCGTTCTGGTATCACTATGCCATTTTGTTCGAGGCGTTGTTCATCCTGACGACCGTCGATGCAGGCACGCGCGTCGGGCGCTTCATGATCCAGGAAATCGCCGGACTCATTCACCCGCACCTCAAGCGGACCGAGTCCTGGAGCAGCAACGTCATCGCCACGATCGTCTGTGTCGGCGTCTGGGGCTACTTCCTGTATCAGGGCGCGCTCGACCCGCTCGGGGGCATCAATACCCTGTGGCCGTTGTTCGGAATCGCCAATCAGATGCTGGCCGCCATTGCCTTGCTGCTGGCGACGGTGGTGACCGTCAAACTCAAACGGCAGCGATACGTCTGGGTGCCCGGAGTTCCCGCCGCGTGGTTGGTGATCTGCACCCTCACCGCTGGAGCCCAGAAGCTGTTCGACGCCAAGATCAGCTTCACCGCGGCCGCGCAGAAATACGCCAGCGCGCTCGCGCAGGGACATTTGCTGGCGCCGGCCAACTCCACCGCCGAGATGGAGCGCATCATCGCCAACAACCGCGTCGACATGGCGTTGACCGCGATCTTCATGCTGCTGGTGGTCACGATGTTGCTGTTCTCGCTGCAGGCGATCCGGCGGGCCTGGCGCGCGAATCGAGCCACCGCCCAGGAAGAGCCCTACGTGGCGCTGCGCACCGTCGCCGCGCCGGCCGCACGTCCATGACCGGAACCAGGTGGCCGCGCTTGCGCGCCCTCTGGCGGCGTGCGGTCGAAACCGCGCGCCTCTGTTGTGGCATCCCCGACTACGACGCCTACGTCGCCCACCTGCGCGCGCATCACCCCGATCGCCCCGTCCCGCCGTACGCCACCTTCTTCCGGGACCGCCAGGCGGCGCGATACAGCGGGACCGGCGGGCGGTGTTGCTGAGAGCTCGGCCGCCCCCGCGGCGGCCATCAGCTTTCGTCGCCCGCGTCAAGGGCAATAGCGCGGGGTGTTGAGCTGCGCTCGATCGGATGAGATGGTCGTGCCCCAGTTCGAAGCCGCGTTGTACTGGCTGATGCCAATCACCCCGTTCGCGATACGTGCGTTGATGTTTGTGGGATTGTCCCAGACCGGGTCGGGCCCGGACGAGCTGCCATTCACGCCATAGCCTGTGTCCGCCAGGATCGGCTTGCCCGTCACTTGGTTCACACCGGCCCAGGTCATCTGGTCACCGCGGATCGTGGCCGTCGCCGCGTCGGTACCGCCGCCCGAGGTGTTGATGAACGTGAACTGACTCAGGTCGAAGTACGAGTACCAGTTCTTTCCATTGTCCGAGCCGTCACTCCCGGTGTTGTTGTTGGTCCCCACCCAGGGCGAGATGTCCATCGAGAAGGCCGCATTTGGCAGATAGGCCTTCACGGCCGCCACGAACTGACTCATGGTCTGTCCTGCCTGCGCGAACGTCCAGGGCGCCGTTTGGTCGCTGATGGTGTACTGATAGAAGTCGGGCTCCATCTCGAACACGATCGGGCGCGTCGTTCCGTAGCAACTGGCAAAGCCCTGCGCGTAGCTCTTGTAGACATTCACGATATTGGTCATGTTGGCGGAGATGTCCGCGGCGCCGGTGTGACAGAGATCGTTGTTGGTGCCGCACGTCGTGACGTTGCAGTCGCAAAGACCGTTGTGGCGCTTGACGTAGAACGCCGCGACATACGCCACGATCACCGGCACTTGGTTGGCGAACGTCCCGCCGGGGTTCCCCTCCGTGCAGACGGAGCTCATGTCGAAGGTGTCCTTCTGCCCCATCCATCCAGGCGTGAAGAAGTCGAGCTGCGGTATCATCGAAGGGTTGGCCTTGGCGACCGAATCGATCGTCCCGAAGTGAAACCGGCATGAACTGAAGACCTTGTCGGCCGCCATCGCTCCGCCGGTCCCGCCCACCTGCCCCCCGGTGCCCGTCGATCCGCCCGCGCCTGCTGTTCCGCCGGATCCGCCCCCTTTCCCTGCCGCGCCGCCGGTCCCTGTCGTTCCGCCTTTGCCGACGGATCCACCTACGCCGGGCGTGCCTCCGCTCCCGCCGGACGCGCCGCCATGACCGCCGGTTCCTGTCACGCCACCAGCGCCGGTCGAGCCAGCGGCCCCCCCCGCCCCTGTCGACCCGCCCGTCAGGGTCGCGCCGCCCCGGCCACCGGTTCCTGTTGCGGCCCCCCCTCCCGTCGAGCCGGCGACGCCACCCGCGCCCGTCGCCCCGCCCGTCGCAATCGCGCCACCACGTCCGCCCGTCTCGGTGGCACCGCCCGAACCGATCGTCCCGCCCGCGCCTGTCGTTCCCCCGGATGACCCGCCCTCGCCCGATTCACCCCCCTGGCCCGAGACGTCGGTCGAAGAACCAGCGCACCCGCTGATCAAGACGACAGCGAGCACGAGCCGCACCAGAAAGATCGAAGGAAGACGGTTCATGTCACTCCCAGGGGGAGGCGCGCCGGGATGCACGGCGCTGACGGTGATGGCACGACGGGTCAGGGAGTTTCGGCACTGCACGGGTCGCATCGTCGTAAAGAGGGGTAGCCGTCGTGGAAGTGCTGCACCTTGGGATGCGAAAGCTGGATTTCGGAGCTCGACCGTCGTGCGACGCGTGCACGGACGGGGATGCGTGGAATCATGGATTGGTGACCGCCTTCAGTCGGGCCTGCACTGTGAAGTGCGCCTTGACAGCCTATTGCCTTTGTTGCGGCTAGTCCCGATCGCGCTCAGGGCCTATCTCTATCGTGCGCGCGCAGCGATTGGCACACGCACCCGCTCGGACAGACGCTGGTCGTCACGTTCGGGTGTGGCCTTCACCAGCGCTGGGGTGGACCACTCGAGGAGCTTCGCCCGGGTGACGTCGTCACCGTCGGGCCGAACGAGAAGCACTGGCATGGCGCCTCGCCGACGAAGGCGATGACCCACATCGCGATTCAGGAGTCTCTGGACGGAAGGGCCGTCGAGTGGCTAGAGAAGGTCACAGACGAGCAGTACCAAGGCAAGGTCCAGGGAGGATGAGGACCTGACAGAAGGGGAATTGTCGGCCGAGGCCGGCGTGAATCGCACGCGCTCATCGCGCTCGTCGTCGGACAGAACCAGGGGAGCCTTCGGCCGGCCAGGGGACCAGGTGATCTTCATGGTTGGGGGTTTGCGTCGGATCTCGTTCTAGACGCCCTTCCTGATCTCGGCGAACGCGAGGAGCGCTCGAGCGCGCGCCCAGTGGTGATCGACCATGGGCGGCGGGTAGGTCCCGCCGAGAACGACGCCGGCGCTCGAGAGGACGTCCGCGGGCGCCTGCCAGGGCGCATGGATGAAGCGCGGCGGGAGCTTCGCCAGCTCGGGGACCCAGCGACGTACGTAGGCGCCGTCAGGATCGAACCTGCGTCCCTGGAGCACCGGATTGAAGATGCGGAAGTAGGGGGCGGCGTCTGCCCCGGAGCCCGCGCACCACTGCCAGCCGAGCGTGTTGTCTGCGAGATCGGCGTCGACCAGCGTATCCCAGAAGTGGCGCGCCCCTTCCTGCCAGCGAACGAGCAGGTGCTTGACGAGAAACGACGCGGCCACCATCCGGACGCGGTTGTGCATGAAGCCGGTGGCCCAGAGCTCGCGCATGCCGGCATCGACGAGCGGGTAGCCGGTGAGCCCGCGCCGCCAGGCGCCCGCGGCGGTCGCCGGTGCCCAAGGAAAACGAAGGAACGCGGGACGCAGCGGCGCCTCGGCCGAGCGCGGGAAGTGGTGGAGCAGGTGGTGCGCGAACTCTCGCCAGGCGAGCTCGCGCAGGAACGGGGACGGATCGATCTGGCGGCGGGTCGCCGCGCGCTCGACGGCGCTCCAGACGGCGCGGGGGCCGATCTCCCCGAAATGAAGATGGGGCGACAGGCGCGAGCTGGCGTCGAGATCGGGACGGTCGCGGGCGCGCGCGTAGCGCGGCAGATCGTGCCGCACGAACTGCTTCAACCTGGCGCGCGCGCCCGACTCACCGGGGGACCAGGTGGCCCGAAGGCCGGCGTCCCAGCCGACCCGGGGGCGCAGGCCCAGCGCGGCGAGGGACGCGGAGGGCGGCCAGCGCCGCGGAGGAGGCAACTTGCCGGGCGCGGGTGCCGGGTCTGGCGGCGGTTGGGCCCGGCCAGCTTGCCAAAAAGGAGTGAAGACCTGGAAAGGCTGGCCGGTCTTGGTCGCAAGCGCTTCCGGCTCCCAGAGGAGGTTCGCCGACGGAAGGCCGAGGTCCGTGGACGTCGCCAGCCCGCGCTCGCGCAACGCCGCGTCGACCCGAGCGTCGCGCGCCGCGACGACCGGCTCGTAGCGGCGGTTCCAGAACACCGCGCGCGCGCCGGTCTTCTCGGCGAGATCGACCAGCGTCTCCACAGTGGCACCGACCCGCAGCACCAGGCGGCTCCCTCGGGCGGCGAGCGCGGTCGACAGCGCGCGCAGCGAATCGTGCAGCCAGACGCGGCTCGCGGCGCCGGGCGCGAAAGGCGCCTCCTCGTCGGGCGCCCAGATGTAGACGGGGATGATCCCGGCCTGCGCCGCCGCTCTGACCGCCGCGCGGAGGGCCGGATTGTCCTGCAGGCGCAGGTCCAGGCGGAACCAGACGATCACCGGTCCGGCCCTGTCGGAAGCCGCGCTAGGCTTACGTCCTGGCATGAACGAACGCCTTCGGATCGGAGTCTCGGCGTGTCTGCTCGGGCGCGAGGTTCGCTTCGACGGCCAGCACAAGCGGGACGCCTTCCTGGTCGACGCGCTCGGACCCTTCGTCGAGTTCGTCCCGGTCTGCCCCGAGGTCGAAGTGGGGATGTCGATTCCGCGCGAGCCGGTGCGCCTCGTCGGCGCGGCGCGAAGCCCGCACATGCTCGGCCAGAAATCCGGGGACGACTGGACCACACGCATGACGACGTTTTCCGAGCGCCGGGTCGGCGCGCTCGCCCGAGAGGGCCTGTCCGGCTACGTGCTGAAGAAGGACTCGCCGAGCTGCGGGCTTTCGCGCGTGAAGCTCTACCCGTCCGGGGACCCCGACGCCACGCCGGACCGCGTGGGGCAGGGGCTGTTCGCGGCGGCGCTGACCCGGGCGTTCCCGCATCTGCCGATTGAAGAAGAGGGCCGGCTCAACGACGCCCACCTCCGAGAGAGCTTCATCGAGCGGGTGTTCGCCTACCACCGATTGCAGAGCCTGTGGGCGACGCGCTGGACGCTGCGGTCGCTCATCGCCTTTCACACCGCCAACAAGATGTCTCTGCTCTCGCATGACGAGCCTGGATACCGGCGCCTCGGGCGCCTGGTGGCCGTCGCCAAGTCGCTTCCCCGAGGCGAGTTGCGCGAGCGTTACGAGGCCGGTTTCATGACCACGCTCGAGAAGCTGGCAACGCCGGGAGGTCACGTCAACGTGATGACCCACATGCTGGGCCACTTCACGGATCGGTTGGAGCCGGTCGCCCGCCAGGAGCTGCTCGGCGTCGTCGAAGACTACCGGCGCGGCCTGGTTCCGTTGATCGCGCCGCTGACGCTGGTTCGCCACTACGTCCGAACGTTGAAGGTGGAGTACCTCCTCGGCCAGACCTATCTCGACCCACACCCGAAAGAGCTGATGCTGCGGAACCGCGTCTGAGGCCGGTCGAGTCACGCGGTCGGCCCCTTCGACGAACCCGGCGAAGGCGGCCGGGGCGTTCCACCGCGCGAACTCGTCGCCCAAGCGGCCCGCGTTCTGCGTGTACGACGGTTCGGAGACCAGGCGGGCGAGGGTGTCGGCGAGAAGCTGGCGCGTCAGCGTTCCCGACCGCAGCAAAATCCCGGCACCCGCGTCCTGGATCGCCGTCATGGCCAGGTGCTGATCGAGGTTGGCGGCGATCCCCAGGACCGGTCGCCCCTCGGCGAGCGCCTGGTAACCGGTGGTGCTGCCGCCGTTCGAGACGACCAGCGCCGCGCGGCGGGCCGCGAGATGCCCGGGGAGGTAATCAGCGACGTGGACGTGCCGGGGAAGGGCGCCCAGTTGCGACCGGCCTGCGGTCGCGACCAGGACCTGATACCCGAGCCCGGCGGCGACATCGACCACCAGCGGGAGACGCTCGATTCGCCCCGACGAGCCGAGCGTCACGTAGATCGTCGGCCGCTGCGGATCGAGGGCGTGCCACCAGGGCGGCAGCGGAACCGGAGGCGACCAGAGCACCGGCCCGAGGAACTGCTGATGCGCCGGAAGCTTCCGCGTGGGGATCAAGGCCGGGATGTCCGGGAAGAGCGTGTGGTCGCCGTGCGTGAGCACCTCTGCCAGGCTCCCCAGCGACGGGAGACCGTGCTGCGCGCGGAGCGCGTTGACCGGTCGCGCGAAGTGGCGAAAGACCGCCGGCAGGGCCTTCGGGAAATAGCGCGAGGCCAGGCGCACCCCCAGGAGGCTCACGATCGGATGCTCGGGGAGCGGAAAGTCCTCGCGGAGCGCGTACGGGCTCCAGTAGGCGTTGATGAGGGAGACATAACGAATGCCTTCCAGGGCCGCCGAGATTGACAGCGAGAGCCGGAGGTCCCCGATGACCAGCCACGGTCGGAGCGCCCGGAGCAGCGCCCGCTCTTCGTCGACGTAGCGGCTCAAGGTCCGCCGGCCGTAGATCCGACGGCCCGAGGCCACACGCGCCGCCACGGTCTCGGGCGACAGCGAGTGGATCCGGTGGCGGGTGAACGCCGTGCCGGCGAAGATCATCTCGTCGAAGCGTGCCGCGGCGAAGTGCACCTCGAAGCGGGCCGGATCGAGGGCGCGCGCCAGCGTCGCCAGGCGCACCACCTGCGCCAGCGTGACGGCCTCCGAGACGAAGAGAACGCGGAGCACGGCGGCTCAGCGGCAGCGGGCCAGGGCCTGGGCGGCGAGCTGCTTCCACTCGGCGGCGTCGAGACCGATCGCGGCGAGATCACCGCGGCTCTCCACCGCCAGCGCCAGAGATCGCGCGCGTCCGCAGTCGCCGTTGTCGGCGAAGAAAGCGGCCGCCAGCGCCTGGTTCCCCGGGAAATCCGGGGCGCGGCCGAGAGCGAGCAGGAAGTAGCTGGTCGCCTTTCGGGTTGATCCGACGGAGATCAAGGCGGGCGCTTTCCAGTAGAGGTTGCCGAGAGCGCGCGCCGCGGCGGCGTGATCGTATTCGGGGTGCTGCTGCTCGAGGCGGAGCAGGGTCGCCTCGATGTCGGAGATGACGCCGAGGGCGTGCAGCCGCCCGTGGGTCAGCGCTTCACCCCCCAGATTCGCCGCCAGCCAGAGCAGCGCGGCCGGATCGTCGGGCCTCTTCTTCAATTGTTCGCGCGCGGCGTCGATCCCCCGCTGGTACGCGCGCCGGGCCTCGCTGTCATTGGGGGCGGCCTTTCCGGCGCGGTAGGCGCGCTCGGCCTCGCCGGAGATCTCGACGCCCTCGACGCGCTCAGCGCCCATCACCACCACGCCGGCGCTGAGCGCGAGCGAGCTGGAGAGGATCGCGACTTGCCACGCGCGCCGCCTCACCGGCTGCCTGCCCCGAGCCCGGGCCCGAGCATCCCCCCGAGAGCGGCCAGGGTTTCAGCCACGCCGGCGTAGCCGCGCCAGTACCAGAGCCACCAGCCGCTCATCATGATGCCGTGGCCGAGCAGGATGAAGACATGGCTCCACATCTCGACCACGTCGGAGCGACCGCCGAGATATCGCCGCCAGTGCATCACCTCGTCGACCAGGCTGTAGAGAAACGACAGGATGGTGAGCACCAGCGCCGGGACGGCGTAGCTCGCGCCGCCCGCGTAGGCGGCGCACAGCAGGACCGAGCTGGCCACACCGGCGCCGATGATGATGTGATGGACCAGCGCCTCGCCGCCGCGGAGCGCTTCTTTGTAGATGGTCCGGTGGCCGATGGTGTCGACCGCGATCGCCAGCGTGAAGATCGCCGCCCCGAGCGGCAGCAGCGACGCCTCCGCGGGGAGCGGCGCGGAGGCGCGATGCCCCGCCCAGACGAAGCCGCCCGTGGCGAGACAGAGCCCCACCATGAGGCCGACCCAGGCGGCGTAGACGATCCAGTCGACCCGCCTGAACTGCCGGATTCGCCCCAGATAAATCCCGAGCTGATTCATAACGACCGTCGCAGGTCGACACGGCCGCCTCCAACAAGGCCGGCGCAGAGCGTCCACAGAGTGCCGAACAGCGCCCGCAGGGCGAGCCAGGTCTTCCGGCCGCGAGAGACCACGGCGCGTCCCGCGCGAACATCGAAGTGGCGGCGGGCGATCACCCGTCCTAGCTCGGCGTAGATGAGGCGCGCCGCCCGGATCCCGATCGCGCAGCGCACGGGCAGGGCGGTTAGGCCGGCGTCCGCCGAGGCGTAGAATTCGTCCGCCCGGCGTAGAAGCTCCGCCACCGCGCGGGGGACCTCGCCCTGCGGATCGCCAGGCCGCCGGCAGGCCTCCAGCACATCCTTCGGAAGGTAGACCCGATTCCGGCGCTCGTCTTCGGCGACGTCGCGGCAAATGTTGGTCAGCTGCATCGCGACGCCGAGGTCGACCGCCCGCCGCAACACGGACCAGTTCCGTACCCCCATCACGTGCGCCATCATGAGGCCGACGGTGCCGGCCGCCCGATAGCAATAGAGCAGGAGCTCGTCGAAGGTCTGGTAGCGGACCTCGCCTACGTCCATCGCCATGCCGTCGACGAGTTCCTCGGCGTAGCGCCGCGGGATCGCGTGCCGCCGCACGACCTCCTGGAACCCGGCGAGCACCGGATCGTTCTCGACGCCGCCACCGTAGATTCGCGCGAGCTCGGCGCGCAGCTGTACGACGGCGGCCGCGCGCGCGTCCGCGTTGCGTGGTCCGTCGACGGCGTCGTCGCACCGGCGACACCAGGCGTAGAGCGCCGCTGCGTCGTCGCGGCACCAGGGCGGCAAGAGCCGCCCGGCGAACGCGAAGCTCTTCGAGTGATGCGCGAGGATTCGGTGCGCGGTCAGTCTGCGGGTCATCACGCCGCCGCCGTCCGTTGCCAGCCGAGATCTCCCAGCACCAGGCGCGTCGTCGCCTTCGCCGAGTTGATGACGCCCGGAACGCCCGCTCCTGGGTGCGTCCCCGCGCCGACGATGTAGAGCCCCGGGATCTCCGGGTCCCGGTTGTGAGGGCGGAAGTAGGCGCTTTGGGCCAAACGCGGCGCGACCGAGAAGGCCGAGCCCTGGAAGGCGTTCAGCTGGTCTCGAAAGTCGACCGGCGTGAACACGCGCCGAACGACGATCTTCTGCCGCAGCCCCGGCAGCACCGTCTCGAGGCCCGCCAGGATCCGCTCGGCGTATCCCGCCGATTCACGCTCCCAGTCGATCGCCGCCGCCCCCAGATGGGGCACCGGCGCGAGCACGTAGAACGACTCGCAGCCCGGGGGCGCCAGGCTGGGATCGGTCACGGTCGGCTGGTGCAGGTAGAGGCTGAAGTCGGGCGGGAGGTCCGGCCCGTGGAAGATCTCGTGCAGCATCTCCCGGTAGCGCGGGCCGAAGAGGACCGTGTGGTGCGCCATGCCGGGGTAGCGGCGGCGCGTCCCGAAGTAGATGACGAACAACGACATCGACCAGTCCATGCGCTCCAGTTTTTGGGTCCGGCGCGCGGCCCCGGCCTCGCCCCGGTAGAGGTGGTCGTAGGTGTGGTGGAGATCGGCGTTGGAGACGACGGCGTCAAACAGCTCCTCGCTTCCGCCCGACCTCACCGCGTGAACCGCCGTACCTCCGCGCGCTTCGACACGCACCCCGTCGACGGGGCTCGACAACCGCAGCTCGCCCCCGAGCCGCTGGTAGAGCTCGACGAACCCGTTCACCAGCGCGCCCGTTCCGCCGCGCGGGAAGAAGACCCCCCACTTGTGCTCGAGGAAGGGAATCAACGTGTAGATCGCGCTCGTCTCGAACGGATTGCCCCCGATCAACAGCGCGTGGAACGACAGCGCCTGTCGCAGCCGCTCGTCCTTCACGAACCGGCTGACGGCAGCGTAGACCGAGCGATCGGCGCGCAGCCGCGCCAGCTGGGGGGCAACCCGCACCATGTCGGCGAAGCGCAGGAAGGCGGTGTCGACCAGCCCTTCATAGCCGGCCTCGAACACGCGGCGGCTGTAGTCCATGAACCGGTCGAACCCGTCCCGATCGCCGGGGGCCAGGGCCGCAACCTCGGCGCGCATGGCCGCCGCATCGCCGCCGTAGTCGAACCTGGTCCCGTCGGGCCATTGCAGCCGGTAGAACGGGCGGACCGGGTCCAGCGTGACGTGGTCGGCCATCCGCTCACCCGCCAGCGCGAACAGCTCCTCGAGGCAATGCGGAGCGGTGATGACGGTCGGCCCGGCGTCGAAGGTGAAACCCTGGTCTCGATAAACATAGGCGCGGCCACCCGGTCGATCCCGCGCCTCGTACATGATGGTTCGCACGCCCGCCGCCTGCAGGCGGATGCCGGCCGCCAGCCCGCCGAACCCGCTCCCGACGATCGCCACCCGCGCTTCATCCATAGGAGACCTCCAGCCTTTCGATCTCGCTGGCCAGCAGTCCCAGCTCGTCGCGGTCGCCCACCCGTTTCCGCAGCTCGCGAAGGGCGTCGTCGAGATAGGCGGCTGCTTGCCGGCGTCCCTTCATCCCCACGGCGATGCGGAGCTCTGCCGCCAGCACCCGCGCCCGCGTGCCGTCGGGGTCTCCGCCTTCGCAGAGCGCACGGGCGCTCGCCTGCAGCTGCGAAAATGCGGAGCCGTCCAGATCGATCGCCGCGTGCGCCCAGGGCCAGGTCGGCCGGTCGTTGCGCAGGTCCTCGAGCGCCTTGGTGTCGGTTGCCTCGGGCGTGGGCGCGGTGAGATTGCCGAAGTCGTCGAGCATCTGCAGACCGAGCCCCATCCGCCGGCCAAACTGGGCGAGCGCTTCAGTCCGATCGGCAGGCGCCCCCGCGGCGAGGGCACCGGCGACGGCCGCCAGCTCCATGAGCGCGCCCGTCTTCAACATCGTGCTGGTCGCGACGGTCCGATAGATCAGCGCGCGGGGCATCCGCGCGATCGAGATCGAAAGGTCGAGCGCCTGTCCCAGGTGGCCGCGGTGGAGCGCCTCCGCCACGGCGTCGTGGATCCGACCGCGCGCGGCGCGCGGCAACGGAAGCCGATTCACCATATTCAACGCCCAGAAGTACATCCAGGTCCCGGTGTTGAGCGTGCGGGGGACACCGTGCACCAGGTGCACCGCGGCGGCGCCTCGCCGGAGCTTCGAGCCGTCTTCGATGTCGTCGACGATGAGGCTCCCCGCGTGAACGATCTCGACGAGCGCGGGGAGAAGCGCGGGCACCTGGCCCGGTCCGTCGCCCAGCCGCCACCCGAGCTCGCACATCCGGGCCCGGAACTGCCGGCTGGGACGCCCGAGGATGTCGCGCGCCACGTCGCCCAGCGCCCGATCCCACACCGCCCGCGGCAAGGCGGGCCCGGTCGGCGTCGCCGGCCGCTCGGGCCAGTCCTCCACGTGGGCGGCGCGCTCGAGCGCGCTCGAGGAGAGCGCCTCGTCGACCAGCGCCGGCAGGCCAGTCGCCGCCGGCGTCATTTGCCGCGGGCGCGCGCTCATCCGCCCACCGCCTGCGCGCCCAGCAGATGTCGCCAGGACAGACCACCCGGCGGGCGACCGACCAGGATCCGCGCGCGGTCCCCCCAGGTGCTGGCCGAAGCGTAGAAGCGCGCGATCGTCGCCGCGGGGAGACGATAGAAACGGTCGAGCGCGGTCCAGCGGGAGGCGGGCGGCATCGCCTCGAACATCAGCCGATTGAGGAGTTGGCCGAACCGGCGCTGTGATTCGAGCTGGCGAGCGATCGCGCACACCGCGGTCGTCGTTTCGTCAGGCGTCCGCGCTTTGGCCACCGCCAGCGCCACCCGCGCCGCGAGTGGGAGCGAGTATCCCGTCACCGGGTGGAAGAACCCGCCGCGGTACCCGACCGCCAGCGGGGCGCCGGCACGCGGCAGGTCGAGCTCACCGTCGAGCGGCAGTGGGAGCACGCCGCTCTCTCGGCGCAGAACGCGGGTGACGGTGGCGCCGTGAGCAGTCACGTACGCCAGAATCCGGCGCTCGACCTCGAGGGCGTCGAGCCACGGACTGGTGCTGTACATCGTGTCTTCGACCAGCACGTGGCGGGCGGAGAACGGGAGCAGGTAGACGAACCGGTAGCCGTCGCTCTGCGAAACCGTCGCGTCCATCAGCAGCGGCAGCGTCCAGGGGCCGTCCGCCTGCAGCGCCAGCTCGAGGCCCACGAACTTCTGGTAGCCGGCGCGCGGCGGCGGCGCGGCTGGATCCGGTCCGCGCGCGTCGATCACCACGCGACCGCGAACCAGCGATTCGTCTTCAAGCCGGACCAGAGACGAGCCCACGGCAGCGACCCGCCGGTCGAGGAGAAGACGAACCCCGGCCTCGGCGAGCCGGGAGGTGACCACCTCGGCGAACCTCTCGCTGGTGACTGTTGCGTAGCCCTCTTCGAGCAGGCGGTGGTGGCCCGGGAACCGCACCTCGTGCTGCGCCCATTGCCGCACCACCAGCGGCGCCACCAAGACCCGTTCCGCTGCACCGAGGTCGCTCAGATGAAACGACCAGGTGTGATTTCCGCCGAGGCGCGGCTCGCGATCGATCAGCGTGACCTGCGCGCCCCGGCCCGCGTTCGCCAGCGCCAGCGCGATGAGCCCGCCCGCGAGCCCACCGCCGACAATCACATGGTCCGTTGCGCACTTTTCCGGCCGGCGTTCCATCGAGGTCCCCCCCGCTGAACGCACGAGCGCCGCGAACGGTTACGCCAATGCCGTCTCGATCGCGGCGCGGCGAAAGTCGAAGATGCGACGGAGCTGCCGCGCGACGAACAGCCGACGGGCCAGCTCGCCGAGCGGACCGAACGGAAGCTCGTACTCGACGCGGTCGCGAACCAGCGTCCCGCCGCCCGGCGCGTCGGAGAACGTGTGCGAATGCCGCCAGCTGCGATAAGGCCCCTTCGCCTGCACATCCACGAACCCCGACTCCGGCGAGCTCGGCAAGCTCGGCGAGTTCGGCAAGTTCGGCTCGAAAGACTCGATCAGCGTGCGCCACTGGAACTTCAGACCGAACAGCGAGAGCTGGTAATCGATGGTGGCACCGGCGCGCATCGCGATCGGCTGGGGGCTGCGGATCACGAAGTGCAGCGACTCGGGCGTGATGCGCTCGAGGTTCGCAGGGTCAGCGAAGAAGGCGAACACCTCGCTTCGCGCCCGCCGGATGAGCTGCTCCTGTTCGAAGAGGTGCTTCATCACCTCAGAACGTCCGAGAGGCGCGAAGAGTTACAGGTCGGGCGCGCCATCCTGTTACCGTTCGAGGGGCTCGTGCGTACGAGCGAGGGAACGGTGCAGGAACCGGAGCAGGACCGGGAGTCGGATGACGCCTTGATGGTGCGGTTCTGCCGTGGCGACGAGGCCGCGTTCGGGGTCCTCTATGACCGCTACGCGCCTCAGCTGGAGGCGTTCCTGCGCCGCCTCGTCCGGGATCAGACCTTGGCAGAAGACCTCTTGCAGACGACCTTCCTCTCGTTCGTCCGGGCGCGCGGGCGTTACGTGGCGTCGGCCGGGCTGCGCGCCTGGATCTTCTCGATCGCCGCGAACGCCGGGCGCGACGCGCTCAGGCGCCGGGGCGCGCGGCGTGAGGACGCGCTAGGCGCCGAGATCGGCAACATCGGAGAGGCCCCCGCCGCCCTGTCCGACCCGCCCCTGGCCCGGGCCATCGAGGAGGCGCTCCGACAGCTCCCCGAGGATCAACGCGAGGCCGTGTTGCTCCACAAGATGCATGGACTCTCGTTCCCGGAGGTCGCCTCGGCGCTGGGGACGACCGTGGGTGCTGCCAAGGTGCGGGCGCATCGCGGCTACCAACGACTGAAGTTGCTGCTCGCACCACTGGAGAATGTATGACGATCGATGAGGCAGGCTCGGTCTCCGGCTCGGCCCTGGGACGCACGCGAACGGCGGCTTTGGCGGAGCTGCGGCGCCAGCCGGTTGCCATCTCCTGGCGGAGGGACGCGGCGCGCACGCTCCTGGCCGTCCTTGGAACGACCGCGCTGGTCATCGGCGTCGGCACCTGGGTGTCGATCGTCGAGCCCGGCCGGATGGGCGAGCGGCTGCTGCAGGTGGCGCTGCTGGTCGGCCTGCAGTCTCTCGGCGTGTTCGCCGCGATCGCGCCGGGCAAGGGCGCGCTCCGCTGGACCGGGGCGCTGCTCGCCCTGGCCGCCGTCGCCGCGATTCTCATCGGGCGCGGGGCGGGCCTGCCGCGCGCCATCCCCGCGATCGCCTGCTCCGGCAGCCACCTGGCCGTCGATCTGATTCCCCTCGGGATCGTCCTCTACTCCCTCCGCCGATTCTCCTGGAGCCTCGGACGAGCGACGCTGGCTGGGGCCGCCGTGGCAGCGACCGGTGCGATCGCCGGCGAGCTCAGCTGCGCGCGCGGATGGGTGCACACCCTCATCCACCACGTGGGCGCGGGAGTGGTGATCGTGGCAGCCTGCGTCCTCATCTCGCGGGCGATCCGCCCGCAAACCTTCGCGCCCTAGTCCCTGGATCACGCTGGTGAACGCCGTCGGTTGAGCTCCCCGACGGCAAAGAGAGAGCGGCACGCCGGCGCGACCGCGTGTGGGACCGGATCACCGGTTGCCCTCATCCACACTCAAGGGCAGTAGCGCGGGGTACACGGGTACACTTCTCTCGCGAGCGTGTGCTGAAGCCACCGGCTGACGTAGCCGGCAACCTCTTCCCATCCCGGCTCGCCGCAGATGAAGTGGCCGCGGCTTGGGAATTCCGAATACCCGACAATGCTGGTGTTATCGGTATAAGCCTTGGCGTTTTTCTCGTTGAGCTCGGGAGGAATGATTTCGTCCTTTTCCCCAGCGACGAAAAGAAGTGGCGGGTGCGGCTGATCTACGTCGATTGTTCCGGCCTCACCCATACAGTCGCGCAGCACATTGCGGCTGTCATGGATCGCGAATCGCTGGTAGGCGGCATCAGACTCTTCCGCCGACAGGGTGTTGGCGAAGCTGGAGTGGAATCCCTCGGGCGTCATCACGAACGGGGCGTCGCGGGCGATCGGATTGGCGACGGCTGCACTGTTCTTGAAGAACCCCAAATCGACCGCCAACATACGATTGGGGGCGACCGAGTCGATGCACACGCTGGCGCGCACGAGGCCGCGGCTGGCGAGGACCTGGGCGATGAGTCCACCGACGGAGTGCCCGATCACGATCGGACTCTCTCCCAGGTCACCCACCAGAGCCGCGTACTGCTCGATGACGGAGGCCAAGTGGAGCTCACCTAGCCCCTCCGGGATGTGCTCGCGCAGCTCCGCCGGATCGCCATCGTGAAAGGGCCAAGCGGGCGCCGTCGTGGTGTAGCCCTGCGCCCGGAAGTACCGCTGCCAACTCTCCCAGCTTCTTGGGGTTTGAAACATGCCGTGGATGAAAACAACCGTATTACTCATTCAGGGGAAGTTAAGTATTGACGCGCATTGATCCAGGCGCGACCGGCTTGGCCACCCGAGGTTTGCTCCAACTGCCAGCAGGTCGTCCATTTCGAGAACTCTCGGTGTAGGCGCTGCGGCCACGCGCTGGCCTATCTGGCCGACCACGCGATGCTTACCGCTTCGAACCGGTGGCCCACAACGCCGGGCTGCGGGAGGCGCTGGCGCCGGTCGCCAAGGGTGAACGGTATCGTCTGGGTGGCAACCAGATCGACCACGCCGCCTGCAACTGGGCCATCCCGGAGAGTGACAACAACCGCTTTGGCCGCGCCTGCCGCCGGAATGAGGTCATCCCGAATCTCGCCGATCCGTCCATCCGATCGGGATGTGCTGCCCAGCACTTGTCGCCTGTGTTGAAGACGATTATGAGAGTCAATATCAGTGTCGCATGGACTCGACGTTTCGCCACATCAGCGTCCGGCAAGGCGCCCTCGTGCTTTCCATCTTGCTGTCCGGGCTTCTGCCGGCGGCCTGCGGAGGCTCGAGCCCGACGACGAAGACGGCGAGCTATGCGCTCGTCGTCAGCGCGGTCGACACCACCTTCGTCACCCGCGATCACTTCATGGCCGCCGTCGAGATGCAAATCTCCGGCGAGCCGTTCGCCCAGGCGATGGGGCGGGACCTCCGCGGCTACAGCCGTGACTTCGTCTGTCAGTCCGCCCTCTGCCAAGCCAGCATCTACTTCGATCCCGCTCTCAACGGCGGCACTGCCGGCGGGCCTTCCGGGCGGTTCGATCTGCCTGGTTTCGCGAGCGCGGTCGAATCGTACGAGTACTCCAAACAGCCGATGAACGACGTTGCCTTCGAGTCGGGCGCCGGCACCTCGCTGGCCTTCGGCCCGGTGCTGAACCCGACGGGCGTCACAGGGACCGACGCGCTGGCCCTGCTGCGCGGATGGGTCCAGCGGATGGCCGTCGAGGCCAACACGGTGAGCCGGTTCGTGACCGACCAGACGACCGACGCCAAGGGGGCAAACCCACTCGGCTGGCCAGGGCTGTGGCCCACGCTGCAGCCGTACGCCAAGTGGGATCCGACCATCGCTGCCAGCAATGCCTCGACGGGCTGCTCGATCAGCTCCGACGACGATCCCGGCGCCTCGGGCTCGCTGCTGTGCGACGACTACGAGTGCGACTACGCGACCCTGCACCTGCCGAACCGCAGCGCGCAGATCCAGTCGATGACGATCGACCCCGGATCGTCGGGCTGGGCCGGCTGGAAGGAGGCGCTCTGGACGCTCAACTATCTTCAGGTGATGCACGACAGCCAGGAGAACCCCATCGACACGGTCCCCGCCGCCCAGCTGGCCGACGTCGGCACGTCCGGCAATACGATCCTCGGCACGGGCGACGGGGGCGGCCCGGCCCTGCCCGGGACGTTCCTCGGCTCGAGCGACATCGAAGGATTCCAGGCCGGCAACTTCTTCCAGATCCTCGACAACCAGGCCCAGCAGTGGTTGACGCAGCTGACGACCACCGACGCCAAGACGCTCTCGGGCTTCGCCAGCTTGAGCGAGGCGCTCGGGTACGACACCACCGTGCCGCTGCGCTGGTTCCCGGGATCGATCGCAGTGACCGAGGGAAGCGACCCGAGCGGCTTCCCCATCCCGACCGGCTACACGATCGCCTCGCCCGACAGCCACCTGCTCGATCTGGCGGGCCTGTTGGGCGCCTTCTCCAGCGTCTACGCGCTCACCGATCAATCGAACCCCGACGCGGGTGGCAGCATGCCGGCACTTGGCTACTTCGACGGCGATCCGTTCCCGGTGCAAAACCAGACCCCCACTGGCGCGGCGACTCTGCACGACCGAGCCCTGGCGATGATGAAGGTGCTGGTGGCGAACATCGACCGCCTGCATGTCGACCCGGCGGGCGGGCTGTTTGTCGACGATGTCGCGCTGGCCGGCGCGACGCCCGTGCGCGGCTCGACGCTGTCCACCGACGTCGCGGCCTATGCGCTCCTGGCGCTCCGCACCGCGCGGCGCAGCCTCGACTCGGTGCTCACCCTCTACAGCAACACCAAACCGGACGCCAAGGGGATTCCCTCTCCGCTCGACGCGTTCGGGACACTCGACGGGATGCCCTACGGCGCGCGGCTTGATCAGCTGATTGGCCAGCTCGCCCAGGTTTTCCTCGGCCAGCTCACCACCGACGCAGGGATGGCCTACGCCGGCTGGGATCTCGGCAAGAAGACCCCGACGGACGGCGGCTCCAGCCTCGACGCCCACACCGCCGCGATCCGCGGGCTCCTGGTCGCCTACCTGGCCACCGGCGACACGCAGTACCGCGAGCGTGCCCAGAGTGTGTTTTTGCGGCTCGAGAGCGCCTTCTACGATCCAACCGCCCAGATCTACCGCACCACCGCGGGTGATAGGTCGTTGCAGGTGATCTTCACGCCGCGCCGCTTCGGCCTTTTGCAGGGCGCGCTCCGCGACACCTTCGAGCTCATCGCCCTGCTCCCCGGCAACGATGCCATGCAGAGCCTGATCGAGGATCGCGTTGCGCGCCTCGACAAGCTGGTCCTGAACGGATGGGACGATCGCGACCAGGATTCGAACGTCGAGTGGCCGAGCGAGTGCGCCCACCTCGGCACCGGCCCCGACGGGATGCCGATGGGGCTCGGCGGCCTGCAGATGGCCGAGCGGGTGCTGTCCGGCGAGTCTGGCTCGCTGGCCGACACGGCGCCGACCGCGGCAGCGCCGCGGACGATCACCACTGACCGGGAGCACGATTGCGTCCCCGAGATCTCGGCGGCCAAGCTCCCCGCCGCCCTGGCCAATTCGGTGACCTTCACGCTGACGCCCTGGTCGCTCGACACCGACGAGCTCAAGGTGTTGCAGCCATGACGTACGCGCGGGGGATCGGTCCTCCCGCTTTCGCCATCGCGTTGGTGCTCTCCGCCTGCGGCGGGGACGACCACGGAACGGCGGCGACGGCGGCGACCGCGATCCCATCGCACTCCGCGCCGCTTGCGGTGAGCCCCGACGGCCACCGTCTCTACGTGGTCCATCCGGACGCCGACAGTGTGACGATCCTCGACGCCAGCAAGCGGACCATCGTGCAAGAGATTCTTCTCGGGACGGCTCACCCCGCGCCGGACCCCACGACCGGCCGCTACGATCCCGCCGTCGGGCCCCGCGCGCTGGCGCTCGACGGGACGGGGGCCAACCTCTATGTGACGGGCCAGCGCTCGGGGCTCGTCTACGCCATCGACACCGCCAAAGGAACCGTTCGGGCCAGCATGGCCGTTGGTGCCGAGCCGATCGGTGTCGTGGTGAGCGGCGACGGCACGCACGTCTTCGTCGCCTGCGCGCAGGACGACCAGGTCGTCGCGCTCGACGCCGTCTCGCTGTCGACCCTCAGCACCGTGGCCACGCCCCGCAAGCCGTGGGGGCTCGCCTTCGCGGCCGACGGGCAGACGTTGCTGGCCACGCACCTGCTCGGCCCAGGGGTGAGCGCGCTCTCGACCAATCCGCTGGCGCTGACCGCGACCTGGGAGGTCCCGGACGGCCCCGCCGGGAGCGATCCGACCGCGGCGCACGGCCAGGTGCGCGGCATCTACGACGTCGTCCCCCGCCCCGGCACCGGCGAGCTTTGGGTCGCGCACCTGATGCTCGGCACCGACACCCCACAACCGACGCTCGCCTTCAACATGACCGTGTTCCCGGCGCTCTCGATCCTCGACGCCGCCTCGGGCGCGCAGACGGCGCGCCTGTCGGTTTCGGACACCGACAGCGCTCCGGACGACACCGGCGCCTTCGGCGACGTCACCTCGGGCCCGCGCGCGCTCGCCTTCAGCGACGACGGCAGGTACGCCTTCGTCGCCGACGCTGACAGCGAGGACCTGATGGTGGTCGACGCCACCAACAGGATCGAGGCCCAGCTGGTGCGCCCACTCCCCGGCCACCTGCCGGAGGGCGTGGTCTTCCACGACAGCGAGATCTACGTGCAGGAGCGCAACAGCGAGGACATCGCGGCATTCAAGGTGAACGAGACCGCGACCGGGCTGTCCGTGGCCCCCGACGGCGTCGCCTTCGCCAGCCTGGCCAGCGATCCGATGCCAGCCAACTTGCGCCTCGGCCAGAAGCTCTTCTACTCGGCCAACAGCGACGATCTGCCGATCACCCAGAACCACTGGGTCGCCTGCGCCAGCTGCCACGTCGAAGGGCGCAGCGACGCCGTCACCTGGCGATTCACGCAGGGACCGCGCGACACGCCAACCAACGCGGGCGGCTTGCTGGACACCGGGTTTCTTTTCCGCACCGCCGATCGCACCCAGGTGCAGGACTACTGGAAGACGATCGACATCGAGCATGGGGGCGCATTCGACATCCACAACTCGGCGCAGGTGCCGCTGCTCGACGCGCTGGCCGACTTCGTCAACCACGCGATCCCCACGCCCGTTCCGCCGACGACCGATCCCAGCCTGGTCGCGCGCGGTGCGATCGTCTTCGATCAGACCGGCTGCGGGGCGTGTCACGCGGGACCCGCGCGGACCGACTCGGGGATGGGAAACACGGCGCTGGCGCTGGGCCAGGCGACCGCGGCGCTGGCGGGCCCCATCGTCTCGACGGCCACCTCGGGCGGCGTGCTGCTCCACGACGTCGGGACCTGTGTGATCGGAGGCCCCTGGCCTGACGTCGTGCACGACGACATCGACGGCGATGCGCGTCCCGCCTGCGCATTCGATACCCCGCAGCTGCGCGGGCTGGTCGACTCGGCGCCCTACCTGCACGACGGCAGCGCGGCGACGCTGGCCGACGTCCTGCCGGTGATGGTGCAAGCGACGGTCCCTGCGGGCACACCGGCCCCCACTCTCGGCGCCGACGACCAGCAGGCGCTGCTCGAGTTCCTGCGCAGCCTGTGAGCGCCCCTGGGCCAACCGCCTCGCCCGTCCTCATGACGACCAACCAACTTCATCGCGATCGCACGTTGCCTTCGTCGCCTGGAGCCTTCTCCCTGGTCACCTCGGCGACTCGCGCGCATGATTGCTGCCGCAACGGCGGATGGCGGGACTGTGGTGCTGGCGGCCGTCCGCGCCGAGCACGTGGGTGCCCTCGCCCCAGTAGTCAGTGGTGGTCGTTGGGCCGATGCTGGCGACGTAGCCGTCCGGACGAACGAGAATGCATTGCCCTTCACGAGCAATGAACACGGTCGCCTGTGGACCGCGCAGATGATCGAAGAGCCGCGTCCCGTCGGCGAGCCGCTGGTCAGGCATTCGATCACCTGGATGGAGATCGCCGAGCGCGGCTCCCGACGACAAGGGGCTGGCCCGATAGTGCAAGGAGAGCTGGTTCGTGGCATCGCCGCGGCGAAGCGAACGCGTCTCGTGCAGCCGCTTGCTCAGGCCCAGGACGGCGGCGGCGACTGGACGGCGCTCTGCTTCATAGGTGTCGAGCAGAGCGTCGGGAGCGCCGCGGCTGACGAGCGCCAGCTTCCAGCCGAGGTTGTACGCATCTTGGACTCCCGTATTCAGCCCCTGACCACCATCCGGCGGGTGGACATGCGCGGCATCGCCCGCCAGGAAGATACGTCCCCGGCGATAGCGTTCGACCATGCGGGTCTGCGGTCGATAGATTGAGCACCACGCCACCCGGACGACCCGAGAGCCGGTCGCCTCCTGCACCGCGCGCTCCATGCCTCGCGCCAGCGCCGTCGCCGGGGCGGTGAGCTGGAAGAGCCTCGTCGCCGGCAAAGGACAGAGCCCCATCACGCCCCCCTTGGCCAGGGGCCAGAGATGCCAGGCGTGGCGATCGAGAGCTTCGATCTCGACGTCCGCCACGAGGCTCTCCTTGGACGCCAGGCTCTCGCCGATCAAACGCTCTCCGATCGCCTGGCGCACGAAGCTGTGGCCGCCGTCGCAACCGATGAGATAGTCGGCCCGGATCGTCTCCCCGGTGGACAAGGTCGCATCCACGCCGCCCTCGTCCTGGCGGAGCCCTGTCAGCGCGTGGCCGAACGTTACGCTCCCGCCCAGCTGGCGGAGGCGCTCGCGGAGGATCCCTTCGGTGCGATTCTGCGGCACCATCCAGACGTTCGGATAGGGGACCGCCTCGGTGGCGACGCGCTTGCTCCCCAGCGATCCCGCGCGCAGCGAGAACGGTCCGAAGTGCGTCCGGAACTTCGGGTAAGGAGCGCCAGCTCGCAGGAGCTCCTCGATGACGCCGAGGTCCTCGAAGACCTCGAGCGTCCGCGGTTGCAGCCCCTTTCCGCGCGAGCCCTCGAAGGGGGAAGGCGCGGCGTCGACCAGCCGGAGCGCGACGCCTCTCCGCGCGAGGTCGCAGGCCAGCGTCAACCCGGTCGGCCCGGCGCCGGCAATGAGAACGGTGCATTGCATGTCTTTGTCGTACATCGTACGAAGCGATCCTGGTGGTACGGTGTACGAATGTCAACCCGGAAGCGACCGGTCTCCCTCTGGCTACGGGCGGAGCCCGCAAGCCGTGAGCCCCGCCTGAGCCGCGCCAAGATCGCCGCAGCCGCGCTGGCCATCGCCGACGCAAAGGGCATCGAGGCGGTCTCGATGCGCCGCATCGCCGCTGACCTCGGTGCGGGGACGATGAGCATCTACCACTACGTCAAGACCAAGGACGAGCTCATCGCGCTGATGGACGACGCTCTCCTGGCCGAGACGCTGGTGCGGTCTCTTCCCAGGGATTGGCGCCGCGCGCTCCTCGAGATCGCCCGTCGCACCCATGCGGTCTTCGTGCGGCACCCGTGGGCGTTGATCGCCATGCGCGGCACGCCGCCCGGGCCGAACGCCATGCGCCACTTCGAGCAGTGCCTGGAGGCGCTGGCCTCGACGAGGATGACCCCGAGACAGAAGCTCACGCTGTTGGCGACGATCGATGACTTCGTCTTCGGGTACACGCTCCGCGCTCCGGAGGCCCGGGTAGAGATCGACCGTGAGTTCGCCGAGGCGCAGCTCGCCACAGGCGAGTTTCCCCGGCTGGCCGAGATGTTTGGAGCGGGTCGAGTCGAGGCCGGCGAGGACCGGTTCGAGCGCGGTCTGCGCGCGCTCCTCGACGCAGCGCGGACACCCTAGTTGTGGAGGCTCTGGACGTTGTTCACTAGAACGTTTCGTACGCAGTCGTCCAATCCCTGAGGAGGTCAGTGGTCTGGGTCGTGGTATGGATATCCGTCGACCTTCGCCTCTCGGCGAACGCCACCCCGGGCAAGTGGAAGCTGTCCGATCGGGGTCACGTCCGCCGTTGGCCGCGAGGACGGGATCCGGGATGGCGGGTTGTGCGGCCGAACCGAGCAGGCCGAGAGCCCGCGCGGCGGCTTCACAAATCTCTTCGTCGCGGGTTTCCGTAAGCAGACGGCGCAAGCTGGGCACAGCCGCCGCGCTCCCAACCTGCGCCACTCGAGCGGCAGCCAGGGCAACGGTGATAGAGGAATGTCTGCGACAGTGTACTCCGCGACGGCGGCGCCCGCTCAGAAGTCGACCTCCCGTAGATTGAACCTTCGGCTTCCACCGGTCCTGCTCGCGTCTGGCGGCGCGCCGCCCATGCCGCTTCCCTAGGCCTGGAAGCTGTTCGATAGACCAATATCGTCTTAGGGAACGCACCCTTTGCCGTTGTCGTACAGTTCATTCATCTGACTCACGGTCAGGGCTACAGTCCAAATGCCCACATTCGCGATGGCCCCATCGAAGGAAGGGCCGAGGGACGTCGAAGTAGGAATCGGGAAATTATTGGAACCGATGGTGACCGTGTCCAGATCGTAGTCGTAAAGCGTTTGCGACGCAGTGGCGCTCACGCCGCTCGAATACAAGGTGACGGTGCTTGCGCCGTCGTAGGCGAGGCAGACGAAACTCCACTGCCCCGCGGGGACGGCTACGCTCGCCGACGATCGGCAGGCGCCTCCGTTCCAGTGGTCGAGAAATAGCAGGCTGTTGGCCGTTGAGGAACACGGGTTGCCAGAGGCACCAATTCCAAAAAGATCGACATCTCCGGCGGTGGGACCTCCGACGAAGATTGGTTGGCCACCTGCTGAGGTTTGGGGCTCGACCCACGCGCACATCGTTCGGGCTCCCTTGAGGGAATAGGAGCATCCAATCCCGATGGAGCTCGTTGATCCATTGAATTGGTAGGCACCGCCCGGCAGTGTCGGAACTCCTGGAACGGCAGTGACCTGAGAACCTGTCGCATTGTGGCCGTTACCTGAAGAATCGTCGAAGCCGGTAGCGAATGAGTAGTATGCGAGCAGGCCATCCGAGAGAGCGGGATCGCCGCACGTTGAAGAACGGCCCCCATCCGCTGCTGCGCCCGCACCGCACGATGCGGCGCCGGCAGCGCCGCCCACGCCAGCCGCACCGCCAACACCGCCGCCGTGCCCAGCCGCAGCGCCGCCCGAACCTCCACCCTTGCCGGCTCCGCCATCGCCGGGGGGCGTGTTGCTGCTGCTGCAGCCGGCCGCGATTGCCACCAACGAGAGCACAAACACCGGCGCCCGAAGCTTTCTGATTCTAGTTAGCACTCGTATGGTGTCCTCTCCCTCAGATTTGACCGCTCGGAATTCCAGCCTTCGCTTCGGCCGGTCAAAATACCATACCGAAGACGTACGCCCGATAGGGCCGCCACCGGTATCATGGAAAACCCTGTTCGTACGTTTCGGAGATGTTTCTTGGCCGGCGGGCCGAACGGGCTTGGCGCCTCCCACGGCCCACCGATGTAAAGCGTGATCAACCTCCCGCCAGGCCGGCCCGCGACAGGTGCCGGAGCGGCGGAATAACTATGCGGACAACGCGCCCGACGCCGGAGCACCGAAAACGCGGAGCGGAACGGGATTAAAGCGGGCGCGCTCCGCTCGAAGAGTCTTCAGCAATTCATCGAAGAAGACGATCGAGGGGTCGATTCTCCGTCAGAGAAATGAGCGAGATCAGGGGCTTACCGTCACAGGACGTGTCGGGCCGTCACCCCTGGTCTCGCTCGAGTGGTTACGCTCGGGCGGGACTCCGCAGCCCGGAAACCAGGCACGCGAGAACGTCAGGCGGCAGCGGCGCACCGTTGCCCATCGGGTCCCGCGCATAAGCGTCCGTCAACGCGACAACATCGCGTTGATGATCCAGTCGAGACAGGTCAGCCTCGACAATCTCGGGGTCTGGGGCGAACGAGGTCACCTTCGATGTCCGTCGAGCCGTGTCGGTGAACCGGCGACCGGCAGACTGTTCTTCAGCCTGTGGGGCGCAACAACTCCGTCCGCCCGCTCATGCAGCTCCCCATCTCCCGGGCCCTACGGGCCCCCCACTGCCCCCGAGCCGGCACGAGCGAAGACGCTTCTCCTTGACCGGCATGCTCGTATGGGGCGAGTCTTTGCTGCGTGGCCGTCACGAGGGAGCAGGGTCCTTGTTTGCGCCCAACAGGGGGTTCTTACGGCCCAAGATCGCGGGGTGAGCTGTTGACGGAAGGGACTATCATCGCCCGAAAGCGCCGCTTGAAAGTCCCATCCGCTCTCGTCCTGTCGTTCGGCGGAATGACGACGGGCACGACCCTCTCGAGCACCACGTCGACGGCGGTCGCCGTGGGCGAGACCAATGGTCAGACCGCGGCCGGCGTCGGGGGGAGCGCGTCGCTCACGGTCACGGCGCTGCCGACCGCCCGGACCGTCGGCAGCTTCTCGGAGACCCTTCCCGTGACGGCGGGCAGCAGCGCCACCTCCCCGCCGCTGATCGCCAATGGCGTCTTTAACGTCCAGATTCTGGAGGTCTCGCGATGCCACTGACCATTCGGATGCCACTGACCATTCGAACGATCGGAGCGTTGCTCGCGGCCACAACGGCGTTGGTCGGATGCAGCAGCGGCGGTTCGGGCGCGAGTCCGCCCGCCAACGAAGCGGGCGCCGCGATCAGCAGCGTGCCGAGCGGCACGAAGCTGAGTGCCCTGACGCCGACGCAGGCGACCCAGCTCTGCAGCGACTTGGACGCCTACGTCCAGGAAGCCTCACTCGACCGGACTTGCGGACTGTGGGGCCTGGACCAGGCGGCGGCGTTGGCAGCCAAGACCCCGGCGTCTTCCGACGCCGACCTTCAGGCCGCCTGCACCCAAGGCTACAGCCAGTGTCTGAGCGGCGATGCCGGGCTCACCACCGGCTCCCCGTGTGATTCGAGTACACTCTCGCAGGTCCCGTCGAGCTGCACCGCGACCGTCGGCCAGCTCGAGACCTGCACGGAGGATCGACAGGCAGCCTCGAACCAGATGGTCGCGTCGCGCCCGAGCTGCGCCTCGCTGACCGCCGCCACCTTGAAAGCGACGCTATCGCCCGATGCCGGGACAGGACGCTTCACCGACCCTGCAAGCTGCACCCCGTTCGACTCGAATTGCCCGATCAACTGACGAGGCGGCACCACCCTTTTGGCTCACAGCTGCGAACCAGGACATTCCGAACAAACATGTACGCAACTGCGCCACGCTGGATATCACTGAGGAATCCCCGGTCTGATCGCTCGCGCTGACGCCCCGCCAGGCGATCCTCCCTCGGAGACGTGCCGATTCACGAGGAGGCTCAGCGAATGAACCGGTCCCCGATGGAGGTCGACGGTGGCGATGGGAAGGGGCCGCCCCTCCGCTGTGGGGATGGAAACAACCAGAACGCCAGGAGGCGGGTTACCCGTGGCATGATCACGTAGTTCAGCAACAGGACCTGTAAGACCGCGCCGATCGTGACCCGGATGAATCGTGGTGCAGCTTCGGCATGCCTGACCGTGGCGTCGCCAGCGACGATGCCATCGAGATCGACTTGCCATCGCTCACGTTGGCCCGACGCCTGCCACGCTCGCAGGTTCGCCAGTGAGTCGAAACGGACGATCGACACGTACTCGTGCTCGGCGCTGTTGTGGACAACTTCGGTGCCTAGATAGCCCTCGGTGCCGTGGACCTGTTGCTGGAGGATCCTGAGCTGACGTTCGTAGTCGGCTTCACGTCCGGGAAGCACTCGTCGAGCCACGACCAGGGTGACCGGTCCAGTCATACTCGCCGCACACGGGCGCATACCGCCGTCCACTATCGTTACTGTCATGTCGTTGGTCAGGCACAGGAAGCATGAACTCGCTTGGGTCAAATCGACCCATAAGCCTTCGTTGTAAAGAGCGCTTTCTCGAAACGTAGGATCTCCCACATGCGCCGACGGGTGCGCACTCTCCCGGCCCAGGAGGGAGACGATGGCTCAACCAAGCACGACAGGACAGGGGAGCAAGCAAGCACCGGACAAGGCGACTAAGGACGCACTTCGTCCCTTTCAGGTGAACATTCCGGAGTCCGATCTCACCGAGCTCCGCCAGCGTATCAACAACACGAAGTGGCCCGAACGGGAAACCGTCCCAGACGCAACCCAAGGCGTGCAGCTCGCGACGACTCAAGCGCTCGCCCGGTATTGGGGCACGGGATACGATTGGCGCGAATGCGAGGCGCGACTGAACGCCTTCCCGCAATTCATAACCGAGATCGATGGGCTGGATATCCACTTCATTCACGTGCGCTCGAAACATGAAAAGGCGCTGCCGATCATCGTCACGCACGGATGGCCCGGCTCGGTTGTCGAGCAGATGAAGATCATCGATCCCCTCACCAATCCCACGGCCCATGGGGGAAGTGCATCGGACGCGTTCGATGTGGTCGTCCCGTCGATGCCTGGATACGGGTTCTCGGGGAAGCCGACCGCGCCCGGCTGGGATCCCGACCACATCGCGCGCGCCTGGGTTACGCTGATGAAGCGTCTTGGGTACACGAAATTTGTGGCGCAAGGCGGTGACTGGAGTGCGGTCATCGTGGATACGATGGGGGTGCAGGCGGCTCCGGAGCTGCTCGGCATTCACACCAACATGCCTGGCGTCTTTCCAGCCGAGATTGACCAAGCAGCCGCTTCCGGAAAGCCGGCGCCATCCAGTCTTTCAGCTGATGAGAAGATCGCTTATGAGCGTCTGCAGTTCGTGTATCAAAAGGGAATCGCCTACGGATACCAGATGGGGCTACGCCCTCAGACGCTTTACGGAATCGCTGATTCCCCCGTCGGCCTGGCAGCGTATTTCTTGGATCACGACGCGCGCAGCTACCAGCTGATCACGCGCGTCTTTGCGGGAGGGTCCGAGGGACTCACCCCCGATGACATTCTGGACAATATTACGATCACTTGGTTGACGAACACCGCCCTGTCCGGTGCCCGTCTCTATTGGGAGTATTGGGGCAAAGGCGGGTATTTCAATGCCAAAGGCGTCTCCATCCCGGTGGCTGTGAGCGTCTTCCCTGATGAGCTCTATCCCGCTCCTCGGAGCTGGACGGAACAGGCGTACCCCAAGCTCATTCATTTCAACACGCTCCCCAAGGGCGGGCACTTTGCGGCCTGGGAACAGCCGAAGCTTTTTTCAGAAGAGCTCCGCGCGGGCTTCAGATCGCTGCGGTAGCGTCTGTCACAAGAGAGAAGGAGGTGCGCCATGCCCGACCAATCGCAGTTCAGCATCGACCGCAGCCTTCCGGGTCGGTGGACGATCACCTTCAGCAACCCGCCGATCAATATGTTTGTTCCCACCACGATCGTCGAATTGGGAGCACTCATGACCGACCTCGAGGCGGACCCATCCGTGAAGGTCGTCGTGTTCCAGTCGGCGAATCCCGAGTTTTTCGTCGCCCACCTCGACGTGGCCAAGGCGGCCGAACGGCCGGAGGCGCTGGGCCTCTGGCGCGACTTCGTGCTGCGCCTGTCGTCCACGCCAGTCGTGAGCATCGCCAAGATTCGGGGCCGCACGCGCGGCATCGGCAACGAGCTCGTGCTGGCTTGCGACATGCGCTTCGCCAGCCGGCACAGTGCCCTGTTCGGCAACCCCGAGGTCGGCGTCGGACTGGTCCCGGGCGGCGGAGCACTGGAATGGCTCCCGCGCCTGGTCGGCCGCTCGCGGGCACTCGAGATCGTCCTCAGCGGCGACGACTTCGATGCTGATATCGCCGAGCGCTATGGCTGGGTGAACCGCACGCTGGACGACGACGACCTCGATGCGTTTGTCGATGCGCTCGTCCGGCGTCTGGCCTCGTTCGACCGTGAAGTGCTGGCCGCAGCCAAGGCCCAACTCAATCGGTTCGGGACACCCTCAGCTGCCGAGCTCAAGTCGAGCAACGACCTCTTCTTCCCACTGCTGGCCTTGCCCGGCGCACAGGCCCGCCGGGCCAAGGTTCGCGATGCCGGGTACGGCGTTCCGAGCGACTTCGAATTGAACTTCGGCCGGTACCTCCCTGGATTCGGGCCGGCGGACGGCGATGATACGGATACGCATCCCGACACACGTGGTCAAAGTCCGCCAGCGTCCCATTAGTGGGCGAGGAGTGTCCGTTGGATGAGCGCCATGACTTCCACGCCGACAGGCACGGACGCCAAGAAGGCTGCCACGTCCGGCAAGCTGTTCTTCTTGGACCTCGGCGCCGGGCGGGTACTGTCCGCAAACCCTGACGGTTCGGATCTGAAGACCATCATCAGCGAGGGTCGAAAGTTGCCCGATGGCCTGGCGCTGGACGTCGCTGCTGGGCACATCTACTGGACCAATATGGGTGATCCCAAGAGGAATGATGGCTCGATCCTACGGTCGGATCTCAACGGCCAGAACATGGTCACCATCGTTCCGCCTGGCGCCACGTTCACGCCCAAGCAGCTCCAACTGGAGAAGAGGGCTGGAAAGCTGTACTGGTCCGACCGGGAAGGCATGCGCGTGATGCGGGCAAACCTGGACGGTTCGGAAATCGAAACTCTGGTGGATACGAGTGGGGGTGATTCGCGCCCGGGATCGGATCCGAGGAAATGGTGTGTCGGCGTTGCGGTCGACACTCACGGCGGCAAGTTTTATTGGACCCAGAAGGGTGGCAGCGACGCGGGTGTGGGTCGGATTTGTCGGGCCAATATCGAAATCCCACGAGGTCAGTCGGCCGAGAACCGCCGGGACATTGAGCTCCTGTATGACAATCTTCCGGAGCCGATCGATCTGGACCTCGATCCCGTCAATCGGACGCTGTATTGGACCGACCGCGGGGACCCGCCGCGTGGCAATACGGTGAACCGTGCACCCATGGACCCGGAGGCCGAGGATGGCAAGGCGCCTCAGATCCTTGTCACCCATTTGATGGAAGGCATCGGACTGGCCTTGGACCTGAAGGGCGGTCGAATGTTCATTACCGACTTTGCCGGCTCCGTCTACAGCGCCGATCTCGACGGGTCGAACCGGAGGACGTTGCTTATTGCTGAAGGAAACCTCACCGGAATTGCATACGCAGAGGTGCCGTCTGGAAACTGACCCCCGCGTGAGTGACCACGACACCGGCGACAAGGGCCGGGAGAACGCCAGGCCGCGCAAGCCGTCCGCCCACGCAGCCGACAATGGGTGACTCGATCGGGGATCGGCCGATGCCACCGGACGGGGGGGCACGGGCGGTGGTATGGGCGGCGCCGCCGGCGGCGGGCCCGTCCACGATGGTGGGGCCGGCGGAACTGCCAGCGAGACGACGACGACCGCCTGTCTGGAATCGGTCCAGGCTCAATGCGAGCGAGAGGCCGCCTGCGAAGCGGTCGGTCTCGGCAGCTGCCTGGCTTACGGCGCGCTCTGTCCCGATTACTATTTCAACGCGGACTCGGCCCGCACCGTGACCGGGCTCGTCAACTGCCTCCCTGCCATGAAGGCGCGGACCTGCACCGACCTCGTGATGGGGATCTTCCCTTCTTGCTACGTGTATGGCCGGCGACCGAGCGGCGCGGGCTGCGCCTATCCCAGCCAATGCGCAAGCGGCCTTTGCGGCCAGATGAACGCCTGCGCAACTTGCGGGGTCGGCGGTCTCACGAACGGCTCGACCTGCACGACGACCAGCGAGTGCCAGACCGGGAGTTACTGCCAAGGTGGGACGTGCACCGACGCAAGCGCGATCGTGCACGCGTCCGAAGGGCAGCCCTGCAACCTGCAGGGGACGCCGGCGGTCGGGTGTGTCGGCGATCTCATCTGCGAGGAGACGTCACCGCCCAAGCCGCCGGGGACGTGCGTGGCTCCGCCCGGTGCCGGGCAACCCTGCGCGCTCGCTGGCTTCAGCGGGAACGTCTGCGCCGCCGGCAACACCTGCTCGACGCCCACGGGCGGAACGTGCATGGCGACCGTCGACGCGGGGACCTCGCCGCCGCCTCAGCCGGGAGGCGCTTGCACCACTCAGAATACCTGCCAAACTCCTTGGTCGTGCAAGTCGGGTACTTGCGAACCGCTCGGCTCCACCAGCTGTCCCGCAAACGCCCCGGACGGCGGCGCCACCTGACAGTGAAGCTGGCCGCGCTGCTGCTCGCCGCCGCCGCGCTCGGCTGCGACACAACCACGACGGTATGCGGGGGCATCGCGACCTGTTACAGCACGCAGGCGTCTCGGTGCGGAAATGCGCAGGGCTGCACCTCGACGCCAGTTTGCATGACGGACCCTTCATTCGGACAGGATTGCGCGCTGGCTACGACTCAGGATGACTGCCTGGTCAACGTCACGGCCAAGTTCTGTGTCTGGTCGAACGGAGTGTGCAGCGGTCCTTGCACCCAGGCGCTGGACATGGCGACCTGTCAGAGCACGCCAACCTGCACCTGGTCGACTTGCTCTGGGACGCCGAAACCCTGCAGCGCCTATTCTGTTGCTTCCTGCCCGACCTCCGACGTCGGCGGCTGCTCGGTCATGACCTTTCAAAACGGCAGACTGTTCGAGTAGGGAAACGTCCTCTGTTGCGCAAGTCTGGTGCTTGCGAACCGCTCGGCTCCGCGAGCTGTCCCGCGAACGCCCCGGACGGGGCACCTGACCGCCGCAGAAAATCGGTGCGGGTCAAGCTGCCAGCGCAGTTGGCAGCGTCAGCGCCGGCGGGCTTGTCGAGAGGCATAGCGGTGATGAAGGCCCGCGAGGATCTGGACGCGTCAATTCGGGTCCCCGACGGTGGTCGGAGCGGGGCAAGGCGTCTGGCAGCATCGGGTGCCTACACGTCGAGACCACGATGGGGACGGCCGTCGTAGTAGCTGGCCAAGTACAAGCTCGTGACGCCACTCGCGACCGGAACATGGAAGGTTCCGCCGAACTTGATCGAGCTTCTACGTGAACGAGAGAAGACGCACCCAGTTCAACGTATTCGGGTCCAGCCTCTCGACCGCTCCGTCCAGGTGGTCCGGCCGCGCGGACCAACGCTCGATCGCTAGTCGGGCAACGGTCGCGACCGCACCCACGAGAACACGATCAAGGAGCGCGGCAGTCGAACTATCGACGCCCGATATATTGGCCTTGGGTGCGCGGTCGATTGCTGCCCTCCGGATCGAAAAACGAAGGGAGCGTGCGAGATGGACCAGAAGAGGCGGGGACCAGGACGGCCACGGAAGGCGGAAGCGTTCGACGGGCCGGTCATACTGACGGTCGGCAAGAACCGGGAGAAGCTGGAGATCGAGCTGACGACGGCGACCCGGCGCGAGCTCGACGAATATCTGACCTGGGTCGAACAGTGCGAGCCCACGGTGACGCCTGGCGAGCTGTGGTTCGCCACTTTCGAGTACGCGATAACGGCCCTCTTCCAGAGTGACAAGAAGTGGCGCGAGCGACAGCGGCAGCCACGGGGAACCAAGGACCCGCTTGGTGACGCGCCATCCGTCACCCTCGCCGCCAAGCAACCAGCCGGTCCCGGAGTTGGCTCAGAAGCTCTTTCTCGCCCCGGCACCGCTGCCCCGTCCCTACCGCTTCCTTCTGGGCGAGATCAGAAGGCTACGGTGTGATCGCGAAAGGCAACGCGGGTCCAACCGAGCACAGGAAATTCGTCATCTGGAACTCGACGTGATCTTGGACGAGTACTTACGCCAGATGATTCTGGACGTGGTGCGCGAGGAGCTGAGCGCGATCACTCGCCCCAGTTCGTTGCCGGCGAACGACAACGGTTACCCCGCCGAGGCACCGATGACGACCGCGGCGGCCGCGCGGTACTGCGGCTTCAAGAGCACGGCAGCCATCCGCAAAGCACTCCGCGACGGCCGACTCGTCCCGCTTGGCCGACGCGGAGGCACCGGCACGTATATGTGGTCGCGGAGTGCGCTCGACACGTTCTTGGCCGGTGCGCGCGGTGCTATCGTTCCGTCCGGACGTCCAGGTGCGCCTCCGGAGAACACTGGAGGACATCATGGAATCAGACGGCAAGTGGATCATGAGATGGAAGGTCGCAATAGCGCCGAAGCCGGTGAAACCCGGCGTCTGGCGCAGAAGGGAGGGAGGCTTCTTGGTTCGGGGTCGGGCCGTCGACCGTCGGACGGGGAAGCTACGCGAAATCATGAGGACCGTGGACAGAGGGGACGCCTGTGGGGCGTACCGGTTTCTGCAGGAGGAGCTCGCGAAGATCCAAAGCGGGGAAGGGCAGTCATCGGCGGAGAGGATCCGCTTCGGCGAATACGCCGCGTCGCTTTTCGAACGAAAGGTGACTAAGGGGAAGATCCGGTCGGCAAAGACGAGAGAGAAGTGGGAGTCCGTTCTGCGGCGCCACCTCATCCCCGCCTTTGGCGACTACTTCCTCGACGGTATTCGCCGGAAGGACATCGAGGCCTGGCTGGAGCGGATGGGGCAGGAGGTGCAGGCGAACAGGTATTCACCGACCACGGTGAACGGCTGGCTCGACCTGCTGCGGGTGATCATCACGAGCGCGGTATCGGAGTACGAGCTGCCACGCAACCCGATCGCCGGAATCGAGGACATCGACACCAGCACTCACTTCACTTACAGCGAGGAGCAACCGAACTCGCTGCTCGTCGAAGAGGTGCCGGTGTTCCTGGCCGGAATCCGACGACTGTTCCCGCAGCACTTCGCCATCGTGGCGCTGGGGTTCGCGACGGGGTTGAGGCCATCGAGCCTCAGACCGCTGCGGCGCCGGGGCCCTGAGGCCGATGTCCTGTGGGATCAGGGCGTGGTTCTCGTGCGGCGCTCGCATACGCGACGCGACGAGGTGATGGAAGCGACCAAGCAGAAGACCCGGTACCGGATCACCCTCCCCGACGACCTGATGGCAATCCTGCGGTGGCACGTCGATCGACTGCCGCCGGGGCCGATGCACGACTCGGATCTGCTCTTCCCGTCAGAGACGGGCGGGTTCCGGGCGGCGTCGGCCTTGGACAAGCCATTCAGGCTGGTCGGTGAGGCGATCAAGCTCAAGAAGCGACTCACCTCACGTGCGATGCGGCGGACCTTTCAGGACCTGGCCCGGAACGCCGACATCGAAGCCATCGTCCGTCAGAAGATCTGCGGCCACGCCACGCAGGAGATTCCGAGCTCTACAGCACCGTCCCGCAGCGGGAGATCCAGGCGGCTGTCGGGGCGGTCATCTCGCTCGCAAAGTATCGCGAGCTGATGAGGGACAGTGCGTCGTGGTGGGAAAGTGGTGGGAAGAGCGGAAAAACCGAAACGGCCGCCCCGGAAAGCTCCGTAAGTGGCCGTTTTTCTGTGGGCGTTGTAGGGATTGAACCTACGGCTTCCACCGTGTGAAGAGACCGAGATCGAGACGAGAAGTCAGGGGTTACGAGTAGTTAAACGTTACGACGAAGCACCGGACGACACCCAGAAGCATCCGTTCTAGGCACTTTTCTAGGCATATCGGATCTTCGAATAGGCACTTCCGTCCGATGGACGTACCACCGGCGGCCCAGCGCCAACCATCGAGACGACCAACTCGTACACATCCTCGATGCGACATGACTACTTCAGAACTCTGTCGCTCGAATTCCAAACGCCCGCATCCTCGCTGTATGGCGCCAGGAGCCGGCTCATGGGCAGTCACTGACAGCTCGGGTCTGTCGTGCAGAGAGAGATATTGAAGCTGCAGCTGCCATAGCTGGCGACCACGAACGGCTGGCCGCCAGTGCAAGTGATCGTCACAGCCGAGGCGCCTGCGTCCGTTATCGTCGTCGTCCCGCTGCCAACGGCCCTCCCCGAAGGGTCGAAGTAGGTGTAAGGCCCATTAGGGACCACGGTCTCGGTGAAGCAGGTGCCGCTTGCGTTCGAGTACGTTTGCTCCTGATCTCCCGTGGCGTTGTCCGAGACGATCACCAGCTTCGTGTGGTTGGCGAAACAATAGGTAAACGTTCCAGACGTCGAGGATAACGTCATCGATTTGGTGCACGGGCCAGCGGAGGTGGATGGGAAGCAGCCGGCGTTGAACAGGGTAGCCACGCAGGCGGGTACGTCACCGCATGTTCCGTTGCCACCGCCGGCACCCGTCATCGAGCTGCCGCCCTTGCCGCCGGCACCGGCGCCACCTGCACCTGCGCCACCTCCGCTTCCGCCTGTGCCCCCGTCCATCGAGGAGTTACTCGAGCTTCCACATCCCGCCAGGGCGAGGCTCAGAGCGAAAGGCAGGTACTTCAAGACCTTCATGTCTTCTCGGGAACTGGGCTGATCTCACCGATCTGGCGGCGCGTCGTCAAGAGATCTCGGGATGCCGGCGTGCGACCGCGCCAAACTGTGACCGCAGCGGCTCCGCAGGAGCGACCAACTCGACGCCTGTGTTTCGCCAAAACCCAGGCGAGCCCCCAAGCACCTCGATCCGCGTACTCGACCCCCCGCAGGGAAGAGGTCCACCTTCGGTGAAGAAAATTCAGTTGCGGTGGACGGGACTTGAACCCGCGGCCTCCGTCGTGACAGGGGCGCATCCGGAGATCGCAGCGGGTAGCAATGGGTTGCAACTTGCTGAAAACATTCGAGTTAGCGCAACGCATCGAGTTCAAGGATCGTCCCGATTGGCATCGATTTCTGAAAATTCACTCACAAATAGCTCACAAGGATTTCTGGCCGTCGCGGAGGTGGCGAAGCGGCTGGGGGTGTGTCGGTCGACCGTGTACCAGCTTTGTGAGCGGGGGGAGTTGGGGCACGTGCGGGTGTCGAACGCCATTCGGGTGTCTGAAGACGCGATCACCGAGTACGTCGCTGGGAGAATCAGGCCCGCGCCCCCTGCTCGAGCAAGAACTAGGCGAGAGTTGAGATAGGAACCAGGCTGGAGCTGGCGAGGCCTTCGAAGTAACCATTCCGATTCAGAGACTGTCCGGCTCTATCCTGGTAACAGGATCCTCTGCTACGAAGGCGGTGGTTCATGTCCCAGCCGATTGACGATCTGCGATCCGAAGCTGACGACCTTAATGCTTTTCTGAGGGGACTCGGCCACCACGATTGGCATTGCCCCACGCCCTTCAAAGGATGGACGACCTGGGACGTCATCGCGCACCTGTATTACTTCGACTTGGCGTCGATCATGGCCATGGAGAATCGTGACGAGTTCGAGCAGAGGCGTCCGGCCGTCGAACGAGCACAGTCTAGCGGGGTCATGGCGAGTCTCGTTCGCCAGGTCCTCGGTGAGATCGAGCCAGCAGAATTGCTCGCTAGGTGGCACACGAACTGCCACAGCTTGGCGGATCGGCTCGAAGCCGCTGAACCAAAGCGGCGGCTGCCATGGTTCGGCCCGGAAATGGGACTGCGCATGTTCGCAACGGCGCGCCTGATGGAAACGTGGGCTCACGGTCAGGACGTCTACGATCTCGTGCGCGTGCGACGCCCCTTGAGCGACCGCATCAAGCACATCGCGCTGATCGGAGTCCGTACGTTTCAGTGGACATTTCAGGTCCGCGGCCTCGAGATTCCGGGACCAGATCCCTACGTACGGCTCGTTGCGCCGTCGGGGGCTACTTGGGAATGGAACGATCCTGTCAACGTCAATCGAATCGAAGGACTGGCAGTCGATTTCTGTCGAGTGGTATCCCAATGTCGAAACGTTGCCGATACCGACCTCTTCGTCGCCGGTCCGAGCGCCGAGCGATGGATGTCGCTGGCGCAGTGTTTCGCGGGACTACCCAGCGATCCTCCGCGTCCGGGTGAACGTGCCTGGGAGCGCGAGGGAGCGTAGCTGCGCGAGTGGCCTCCAGGTGCCTTTAAAGTGCCTCCGTGATCGCGCAGCCAGGGGTTTTCGTCGGCCTCCGACCCGATCTCGCAGGTCATCGGAAAGTAAGCGGCCGACCTCGGCCCGTGCCGTCGGCGGCGCGCTGAACTGTTTCTGGAGCGCGCCATGGTCTTGTCGTCGAGCGGGTAACGGGCGGGACGCCGCCTCTAGCTCCGTGATCGCGTCAGCATGAAAGTGTGCTGCACCTCCTGCACGGCCTCATCGCGCTGATTGTAAATTGTCACAGCGAACTGACCGATCCCCACGTTCGCCTTCTGGGTGGGTCTCTTTTCCTTCATCACGACTCGGGCATTGATCGTGTCCCCAATGAAGACCGGCGCCACAAACTTAACCCGCAGCTCCAGCATGGCGAGCGCCGTGCCCTGCAAAATGCCGACCCGATCGAGTAACCCCAAGAACATGTCGTGGATTAGCGGACCATGAGGAATACGCGTTTTGAACGGACCAGTCTGCTTGCAGAACTCCTCGTCGACATGCAAGGGGTTGTAGTCACCCGTCAGTCCAGAGAAGCTCAAAAGATCGTGCTCGGTCACGGTGCGGGCGCCAGTCCAGAACTCCTCGCCGACTGCGAACTGATCCCAGGTCTTGCCAGGGTAGTGCTTCATCAGGCGCCTCCGATCGACGACGCGGCGGTCTCGAGCGCGGTGATACTTACGCCCTGAAGAGTCGACGTCTTTTGCCATACGTGATTCATTTCGCCGAAGGGCCCACCCGAGCGGCCGACACCTCCGTTGACCGACAGACCATGGGAAAAGTCGAGATGTCGTGAGTTGATTCGCAGCATGCCGCTGTAGTGTGCATCGGCAATGAAACGCTGTGTGAAGTTGGGATCCCTCACCCACACGGAGGTTCGCAAGCCAAACGGATTCGCTTCCAAGAACTCGAGCATCTTGCGGAAGATCGCCTCGTCTTTGGCGACATCGTCTGCCTCGTCGCTTGATACCTTTATCAAAGGTAACAAAGGGAAGAACCCCTCCTCCCGTACACACCTCATCGAGGTCACCCTCTCGAGATTCGCGGCCACGACCGTGGGCGCAATAAAGTTACCGCCGGCATCGCGAGTTCCACGGTAGTCCATGCGGTACCCGCCCGTAAGCAACTGGGCGTCGTTGTCTTGGGCATCCTGTAGGAACTCCGCAAAGAGTGAGGCCTTGCCTACTGGTGCAAGAATCGTCTCCGGATCGCTTGGCAGACCGGGTTTGAGACCCTCGACCTTCTCGACGAAGATTCGGGCGAACTCGGCGTAGACCGCTTCGTGAACCAATGCCTTCTTCGGAACCATGCACGCCTGCATGGATGCCATGAACGCATCGCACAAGGAGTCGGCGGCGCGATCCAGTGGGGCGTCCTTCCACACCACCAAGCAGTCACTGCCAGACAGCTCGAGAATGGGCTTCTTGTTCCTGGCGTAGATGCTCTCGCCAATCTGCAGTCCACTGTCGCTCTGTCCGAAAAAGCAGATCGACCTGACGTTCGGATGTTCCATCCAATCCTGCATGAATCGGATCGAATCGCCGACGACGACATTTACGCATCCCGCCGGAGCGCCGTGTCGCTCCAGCGCCTTGCCCACGATGTTACGCCATAAGTAGATCGAACCGAGAGGCATCCGCTGGGGCGGTTTGATCACCATGGTATTGCCGACGAGTAGTGCTGTGACTGTCATGAAGCCGACCACTGACGTATTGCGCGGGGTTGATAGCTTCCTATCTTGCGACCGGGAGCAAGAGGAGGAAGCGAACTGGTTGGCGGGTTGTCTCCTACTGCCCCGCCCCCTTCTAATTCGGTGCCTGTTGCGCCGTATGGACGAAGCAGCAATCGCTGCATCCTGCAAGGTCAGCGAAGAGATGGTGACCTATCGAATCAACGTCACCGGGGTTAAACGACAACTGGCAAGAAGGTAAGACCGCCGGTGGGCCCCGAGCTGAGCCAGCGATCTAGACCATATCTAGACCACAACATCGCGGACAGCGAAGCTCATTCCAGGCACGTATCAGGCCTGCGATCTGGAAGATGCGATCCTGGCGGGCCGGATCGGAATTCAGATCCGTCCTGCGTTCCCGACGTACCCGTAGCAGCGAACCGTTCGATCGTTGAAGTATTAGAGGGCTATCCTACAGATCCGGACAGCGAACTGGGGACGATACATTTCGACGATTTCAGAGGGATATCGAACTGCCGTGACTCCCGCACAAACGAGAGCTTCGCAAAAACCTCTTGTTGAAAATCGTCGATGACTTTAGACATCGCGATTGAGGGCAGAGGTAGCGCAAGATAAAGCGCGGGAGCACACCCGCGCTAAGCGCCTGTCGGCGCTAGGAAAAGTATAGAGAACGCCCGGATCGCCTCGATCGTCGCCGGCCGGCCGTCTGAGGTTGCGGCGGCCCTGCGGCTCCACGAATTTCCGACCGCCCTCGGGACCTTCGCCGCTACTCGGACCTCGGCTGCCCGAATTATCGGTATCGCACTTTCGGCGATCGGCCGGTCGGGTTCGGGCCCAATCCGAATCCCACCGGCAACGCTCGCCGCCGCCGTTTCGAGAACCGCTGTGACCGGTGACGAAACTTTGTCCGTTCGTCGTCCCAGTTGCCGAGAAGGGGGGTGAGCCATGAGACGCGGAATCCGAGTCCAGCCGTACCTTCCCGCTGATCTGTTTCAGAAGCT